>CAXTMF010000032.1:0-2055 GCA_964245435.1 uncultured Acidobacteriaceae bacterium | reverse complement strand
TTTGATTGGCTCCTCAGGTAGGACTCGAACCTACAACCCTTCGGTTAACAGCCGACAGGCATGATCTTGAGAAGATTCCCTTTTTGCGCGATTATTCAATGGCAGCGCGGATGAAACGCCCTGATACCCTCGTAACATCTACCTTGATTTACCTCAAAATAGCTGCTTCACTCCCTATAGTTTCCCCTACACTTGGGAGCAGCCCGACGCCCCGTAGGAAGGGCGGCGGGCGACCGAACTTGTTAACGCAAGCCCTCGGCTCCCTAGCACAGTATAAAGTGCGCTATGCCTTTCCGGGCGGCGTGTCAGTTTGAATTTTGTTTGGGATTTCCAGGGATCTCCGCTTGCTGCTGAGCGGGAACGACTGCCAACACCTTGTAGGTTTCCGATTCAACCTTCTTTCCATCAAGACTGACAGGCCAGAATAGCTTTACCCCATTTCCTTTAAATTCGGCCTGTAGATCATCTACCAGCGGGACGCGGCAGCTTCTGCGATTACCGTTCAACCCTGCAAACCTCTCTTGAAACTTGCTTTCGCAGTTGACAACAGCCATACGACCATCGGTAAGGAGCAGGGTGAACGTTGCGCCAGTCAAGTGCATGTAAACGCTTCGTGGCGCAGTGATCACTGTATTTATCTGGCCAGAACCACTGCAGTTGACATCACTACCTGAACCAAGGCAATTGCTGTTGATGTCACTCGAAGAAGTTGCATGGCCTGGGATCTGATACGAATAGTCAGTATCGGTGTCTTTACGATTGACCACCTTAACGCTTACACGCGTCGAATCAGCCGCAATCGCTAAGGTGGTGAATGAGAGGACGGGCACAAGCACAAGACTGCGTAATTTCACATTGCCATCATCCAAAGTGAATTTGGAGTGCGCAAGTAACGCCAGTAACAACACTGGCGGGGTTGAAAGTCGCATTGCCGGCACCCCTGCGCAGGAGCTCGATGCTGGAGCAGTGAGGGCGGGCCGGGCGCGAACCTCAGCGTGAGATTCGGCACAGGTCCAAGAGGGTTTTAGGAAGGCTTTAAAACATGCGATATAAATAGCGCATTCTTACTCGCATCGCAGCTTCCGACACCTCGAAATAACGAGCGAGGTGAGAAGCTTCACTGAAGCCTTTGCGAACTTCCTCTGCGACCAGGTGCCGAGGCATCAGGAGATCAGCCGCCATATTGTTGGCCTCGAACTCCTCCTGGCTATTCATCTTGTCGCTGCGGTACATGGCGTCGTCAAAAATTCCGTCTCCAATCTTGTCACGATGCCTTTCCCTCATACGACTCGACGTAGTTCGCAGCCGGGATCGTCAAGTTGAACTCCGGGTCGATAAAGGCCACCATCTTGTACCCCGGAATACTGACGTACTGTGTCGTGACTGGCATATCCGTCCGGGTCTGCGTTTCGGAGTTCCAGATCGGCTCTTCGTTCCAGGCTGCCAAGTAGATCGTGCCATTTGAAGCTGTGAGCGCCAGCACATGCTCATCGCCTGAGATCGCCGGGTAGAAGCCAGTGGTCACCGTCTTCTGTGAGCTCACTAGGTCGGCCGGGATCTGCGTGCTGAGCGTCTGGAGCGCTGTAGCGATCAGCTTCGGATCATTGTACTCGTAGAGGAGGGCGCCGTAGCCGGTGTCGGCATTGCTATGGGCATGATGGAGCCGTTTACGCCATCACGCCGAACAAGCCCATCGCACCTGGAAATATGCATGGACGCATTGTAGGAAGATCGCTGGCGTCGATTGCCGGACGCATGACTATCGCCACACCTTTGTAAGCCGGCTCGCCGAGAATCCGGATGTCTCAGACGCCACACTCAAGTCCCTCACGGGCCATGTCTCAAAGCGAATGCTTGAGCACTACACTCACACGCGAAACGAAGCAAAGCGAGCAGCAGTGGAATCGCTGGTGCGAAAGCGATCCGAAGATGGTCCCTACAGTTCTCCCTACACTAAAAAGCCGCTACAGACATCGTAGCGGTTAAACTGCTGATTCTACTGGCTCCTCAGGTAGGACTCGAACCTACAACCCTTCGGTTAACAGCCGAATGCTC
>CAXTMF010000031.1:0-3406 GCA_964245435.1 uncultured Acidobacteriaceae bacterium | reverse complement strand
CCCCACAGAAGCACCCGGTCCCCCGGCCCGATCCCGCGTCGCTCGAGCTCTGCCGCAAACCGGCCGCACATCCCCGCCAGCTCCGCATAGCTCGTCTCGTACCGGCGCACGCCGCGATGCTCCACCACTGCTGCCGCCGCGCCCCACGCCCGCATATCTTCGACCAGCGACGCCAGGTGCCTCCTGCCCGCGTACTGCGCCGCATACTGACCGGCGTACTCACCCGCACCCGCCTGCACCGTACCCGTCTGAGCTCCGTCCATCCCGGTTTTGATGGCCCCATCGTCCCGCACGCACCTGCTTCAAACGGCCAAAGCTCTGCATCTGAAAGGGAAACAGCAAAAAGGGAGAGCACCGCATGAGCGCAGGACAGGAAGTCGAAAGCCGCGACGCCGCCATCCAGAAGATCGCCGAGCTGATCAAGGACATCCGCGTCGCCATGCTCACCACCGTCAGCACGGACGGCTCGCTGCACAGCCGCCCTATGGCCACCCAGGACACGCCCTTCACTGGCGAAGTCGTCTTCCTCACGAGCGTCAACTCCGGCAAGGTCGACGAGATCCAGGAGGATGCGCAGGTCAACCTCTGCTACTCCGACGCGAAACACTCCTTTGTCACCCTGAGCGGCCGCGCCAGTCTCTCGAACGACCGCGCCCTCATCGCCGCCCTCTATAGCCCGAGCTACAAAGCCTGGTTTCCCGAGGGCGAAAGCGACCCGGCCATCCGCGTCCTCCGCATCCACATCGACCAGGCCGAGTACTGGGACGCTCCATCAAGCGCTATCGTGCGCAGGATGCAGGTCCTCACCCGAGCCGCCACCGGCGGCAAGACTTCCGTGGGCGAGCACGCTCATGTCACCCTCTAGGCCATCTTGAAAGCACTCTCTTAGGAGCTGCTGTCTCCGGCGAAAGTGCCACTACCCGCAAACAGGTCATCCTAAGCGCAGCGGAAAGGGTCCGCTTCTTTCCAGGGGCGGTGACTCGCAAGTCGACTGCGCGGAAACCCAGGGGCATCCCCGGCAAGAAACAAAGCGTCGTCCTGAGCTGAGCGAAGGGATCCCTTATCGCCTGACTCAGCCCAACACTCCCGCAAACAGCCCCGGCAAGCAAGCCTGGCAGCAGTGAAAGGACCCAAGCCGCCATGCCCCTGCCCGCTATCCAGCGTACGGAAGCTCCAGGCGATTCCAGCCAGCACGACCTCGACCGCCCCACAGCCAACCAGATTTACGAGCAGGTCGCTCTCAACGGTCGCCGCGAACTCGGCCGCTCCAACCTCTCGCTTTCCATCTCCGGCGTAGCGGGCGGCCTGCTCATGGGCCTTACAGGCCTCTCGGTCGCCATCCTCATGTCCATGGTCGGCCAAACCCCCGCCGGACGGCTCGCCGCCTTCTTCTTCTATCCGCTCGGCTTCATGGTCGTTATTCTCGGACGCTCCCAGCTCTTTACCGAGAACACGCTCTACCCCGTCGCCCTGATGCTGACCGAGAAGAAGCACTTCCTCCCCACCCTCCGCCTCTGGTCGCTTGTCTTTCCCACCAATGTCTTCGGCGCCTTGCTCTTCGCCCTGCTCGCCGTTAAGACCGGCGCCCTGCGCCCCGAGTACGTCTCTGAACTCTCCAAGCTCGGCCTCGAAGCCGCCTCCATGACCGCCTCCCACGCCTTCTGGTCCGGCGTTGTCGGCGGCTGGATCATCGCCACCGTCGCCTGGCTCGTCTCCGCCTCCCACTCCATCACCGGATCCGTCATGCTCATCTGGACCATGACCTTCATCGTCGGCGCCGGCCACTTCGCCCACTGCATCGCCAGCTCCGGCGAAATCCTCTCGAGCGTTCTTTATGGCCAGGTCACCGCCGGCCACTTCCTGGCATGGCTCGCCGCCTGCACCGCCGGCAACATCTGCGGCGGCGTCCTGCTCGTCACCCTCCTCGAATACGGTCAGTCGAAACTCGACTAACCGCGGGAGTGGCGCCACAACGATCCGCAAAGCGCTCCCTCAGGAAGCGCCATCCTGAGCGGTAGCGCTTCGCGCCGCCGGACTCGCTGTGCGACCGCGGCTGCAACCACGCTCGCCGCCCGGCTAAGATAAAGCCTGTCGCCACAGCTATGAACATCTCCGTCGCCATGTGCACCTACAACGGCGAACTGTTTCTTGAGGAACAGCTTGCCTCCCTCCGCGACCAGACGCTCCAGCCCGCGGAGCTCATCGTCTGCGACGACGGCTCCACCGACCGCACGCCCGCCATCGTCGAGGCCTTCGCCCCGACCGCCCCATTTCCCATCCACCTCGTCCGCAATCCGACCAACCTCGGCTCGACGGGAAACTTCGAACAGGCCATCCGCCTTTGCCGCGGCGAGGCCATTGCGCTCTGCGATCAGGACGACCGCTGGCTGCCCGAAAAACTCGCCCGCTGTGCCGCCGCCTTTGAGGCTGACCCAGCCGTAGCCGGCGTCTTCTCGAATGCCCTCCTCATGGACGAAGCCGGTGCCAGGCTTCCCGGCGACCTATGGCAGCGCGTCGGCTTCGACACCGCCGCACAGCAGGAGTTCCTGCAGGACGCGCCCTCGTATCTGGCGCGCCGCGACACCGTCACCGGCACCGCCTTTGCTTTCCGCACAGCCGCGATCCAGCAGCTTCTGCCCCTGCCGCCCGAGTGGATCCACGACGGCTGGATCGCCTTTCTGCTTGCCTCCCTGGCAAAGCTGCGCTTCCTTCCCGAACCCCTGCTCATCTATCGCCTTCACCACCGCCAGCAGGTCGGCGCTACCGTCGTTCCGCTGCACACTCATCTATCCACGGACGGGAACGAAGCCCTCGCATTTCACCAAAAACACGCCCGGCGCTTCTCCGTCCTCCTCGACCGGCTAACTCACCTGCGTTCCGAAGGCGCACCCATCGCCCCGCGAGTGATCGAGGAAGTCCGCACGAAAGTAGCTTTCGAGCAAACCCGGGCAGCCATGCTCCGATGCCCGCGCCTCGCGCGTGTTGTTCCCGCACTTACCCTTCTGAGAAGCTACAGCCGCTACGAGAAAGGCCCACTTAGCCTCCTGCGCGACTTATCCCACCGGCAGGTAGCTCCATCCTGAATCAAGGGCACAGTGAAGGCACTTACTCAGTTCTAAGTGGTATCTCATGAACCTGGAAATAACTTCTGCATCCAAATCCATCCGAGTCAACTTATGTTCAAGCGAAGGCAGCCGTGAGCCCTCTCCGACGCACTGACTCGAACGTACTTGACAAGAAAGCTTCATCCTGAGCGCAGCGAAGGACCTGCTTCTAGCATTTACCATGCCTGGCAAACACCAACTTACAACGGCGAGCCCTTCACACATTCACAAGCACTAAGTACGTCACAAACAATCCCCTCACACCCGCAGCACCACCGCACTCCCCGCAGCCACCGCAACAC
>CAXTMF010000030.1:0-5934 GCA_964245435.1 uncultured Acidobacteriaceae bacterium | reverse complement strand
AGCAGGCCTTCTCGGCACGCCGCCTTCCAGGGCGGAAACCTTCGGGCCGGAGGCAGAAGCGATATGAGCGTATCAGGGCTATGCTCGACGTCCTGCAAGTCGACAGGACCTATGTCGGCGTAGGCAAGGCGTGGAAGTACCTGCTCCGCTCTGATCTCCTCTGTACATACGAGAACGCTTTCGCGGTCGCGGTGAGGTCGGCAGAGTAGGAAGCGCCCTAGCGTGCTGCCTCTGCCAGCGATGCCGGAGCTGGCACGATCGGTAGGCTGATAAAGCTGGCCTCGCCGGGAGCATGCCAGATCCGCTGTGTCGCTTTCGCGTAGTCGGCAGGCTTAGCATTGAAGATGTTGGGCACGAAACGCTGCGGGTTGCGGTCGTAGAGCGGGAACAATGTGGACTGAACCTGCACCATGATGCGGTGACCGGGCAGGAAGGTGTGGTTCACCATAGGCAGGCCGAAGACATAGGGCAGCGGCTTGTCGGACGGAATGGCCTGTGGATGATCAAAGCTGGTGCGGTAGCGGCCGCGGAAGATATCGGTGGCGATAGGCAGCTCGTAGCCGCTCATATCTATAGATTGCGCGGAGGACGGAGCAGAGGATGGCGGAGTGCGGTTCGGCTCGACGTCGATGAGTTTCACGACCCAGTCTGCGTCGGTACCGCTAGTGGAGGCGACCAAGTGGACGACGGGCTCGCCGGAGAGCTTCACCGACTCTTGCAAAGGCTCGGTTTCGTAGGTCAGCACGTCGGGGCGGCCATCGACGAAGCGCTGGTCGGTGACGAGCCAGGTGCGCCAGCCAGTGCTGTCAGCGATGTTGACCGGGCGCGGGCGATAGGGCACGGGCTTGGCAGGGTCGGAGACGTACTCGTCAAATCGAGCGCTCTGCGAGGCTTGCGCGGCCTGCATGGTTTGTTTGGTGTCAGACGCGTCAAAGGAGAGCGCGCCGTTGGCCTTCAGGTACAGAGGGCGGGACTTGTCGGGGCAGCCCTGCTCGCAGCTCGCGGGAAAAACTGCGGGCTTATCCCAGTGGTCGGCACCGGTGTCGTAGATCCAAGCTGTGGGCGTGGCGGCAACGGGCGAGCCCGGCTTGAGGTACTGGTTGAAGAAGGGCAGCAATACCTCGCGGCGCCACTGGGCGGTGGTATCTGTCGCCCAGGTAAGGGTGCCGATAGAGCGGCCTTCGCGGTTGACCTGACTGTGGAACCAGGGACCCATGACGAGATGGTTCATGGTATCGGGCGTGCCGGCGGCCTTGAGTGCGCGGTAGCTGTGGATTGCGCCCCACATGTCTTCCTGGTCCCAGAGGCCCTGCTCCCACATGGTGGGCACGGTGAGCGGCTGTTTTGTAATTAACTTGTCGAGAGCCTGGGCTTGCCAGAAGCCATCGTAGGTGGGGTGCTCGACCATGACGCGCCAGCCGGGCAACTGGTCGGCACCTTCCGCGGTGGCAAAGGCGCCAGCCGAGCCGGCGTTAAGGAAATTGGTGTAATCGTCGAGGCCCTGGCGCGGCACGGGCACGCCCTCGCCGCGGTTGGTAGTCTGGCCAATAAAGTAGTCGATGTTGGGCTGGCGGAAAGCGCCGTAATGGAACCAGTCATCGCCCATCCAGCCGTCGACCATCGGGCTTTCGGGCGCGGCGACCTTGAGAGCCGGGTGCGGTTGCAGCAGGGCCATAACAACGGTGAAACCTTCGTAGCTAGAGCCGATCATGCCGACGCGGCCATTTGTTTCGGGCACATTCTTTGTCAGCCAGTCAATGGTGTCGTAGGCGTCCATGGTGTCATCGGCGCCGGAGGGATTGTAGCCGGAGTTTACGGGCGGCGGCGTCATCAGGTAGGCGCCTTCGGAGCCGTACTTGCCGCGCACGTCCTGATAAACGCGGATGTAGCCTGCTTCGACGAATACCTCGTCGCTGAGCGGCAGAGCCTCGACCATGTGCGGGCTCTTGGACCGGGCGGCGCGCATCGCGGCGTTGTAGGGCGTGCGCGTGAGCAGGATAGGTGCGTCCTTGATGCCCCTGGGGATCACGATGACGGTGTAGAGATTGGTGCCGTCGCGCATGGGGATCATGACGATGCGCTTCGTATAGTCGCTGGCCTGCACGGGCGCCTTGAAGTTCGGGGTGAGCTCGTCTTTGGGGAGCTCGGGCGCGGTGGGTTGTTGCGCGTGGGCGAAGAGGGAGGTAGCGCAGAGCAGGGCGGCGGTGCTGACGATAGCCTTAAGCTTTTTCATACTCTCTTTGAGGTAGCTGGGAGGACCTGCACTGATTTCGCGTACAGATAGATGTGGCCAAGAACCACCTCAGCGTACTTCCAGGTGAGCGCATCGTCAATCTGATCGCAATGCGCTGCGTTCTCAAGGCCAGAGCCAGCCACTTTGGAGTGGTAGGTGTTTATGCGCGTATACGCACGGACTTTCAGTCCGCCCTTGAGACTTCTTCGCTATATGGCAGAAATACTCAGCAGAGGTGATCGGTGGCACAGGGTCACCATTCGTGCGGAGTACCGCTTTTCGGGCGAGGAGGTTTACGTGCGTTGCGTCCCAGGAGCGACGATCTGATCCTCTCGCAGCTCCCAGGTGACTGGCAGGAGTTCTTTGCCGCCCGAGACGAGAACCCGTTCCCGACTACTTCCTGCCCGACCGTGCCCCGGGGAACGCAGTAGACCGCGAAGAGCAATGAGCCAGCTGTACATGCCCGACACGAACATGGCCAGCTGTCTGATCCAAGGACGGAGGCAACCATGAAACTTTTCTGATCTGCCTTTTCGCTGCCCTTGCTTGCGGGCCGACGCTGGCTCAAGGGCCGCCGGAGTTCTCCTATGCCGGTGCCAAGCTCGAGGCTGCGTGGCTAGGGACAGCAGCAAGATGCATATCATGGCCTGCAACTTCGTCGCCCAGGCATTCGCGGACTCTCGGCTCGACAGCGTCTACCAGGCCTAGAGCGAAGCGCTGAAGCATCCCAAGCCGGACGAGGCCAAGGACGATGCCGAGATTCTGCGACATTTCGTCGCCGTCGAGCGCGCCTGGATTATTTTCAGGGACAAGAACTGCAGCTTACAAAGCACATCCATGCTCGCGGTACCGGCGAGTCAAACGTGTACGGCGATTGCCTGTACGCCATGATGAAGGCGCGTGTGCGGGCTCTTGAAGCGGACCGTAATGCTCGCTAAGGGTGTACAGGGTAAAAGGTCATCTGCTGAGAAACGGCTTCCCCCCAGATATCACGCCCAGATTACTTCCTACAATGCGACTTCGCGTTACCCAAGAACGACGGCGAAGGGCAGAGTCAGGGGAGAAGGATGAGTTTGCCCCTTGCATGCAGGCCCTCGCTCAGGGAGAGTGCTGTCTTCCACTCCTCCAAAGGAAACGTCCGGCCAATCGGAATGGAGAACCGACTCTGGGCAGCAAGGTAAGCAAACTCCTTCAGAACGTCATACCGAATGCGCATTCCGGGCTCTTCAAGGTTGGAGCGCACGCCCAAAGCTTTTGCAGCCGCAAAGTCGCTGATCGTCATCACCCGCTTTGGGTCACCCGCTATCTGCACGAGCGCGGGTAGAGCGCCACTGAGGGGCGCAACGTCAAGAATCAAGTCCGGAGACTTGCCCAACAGCGCCGCGACTCTCTCCGGCAAGCCGTCACCATACGCGGTGACGATAGCTCCGAAAGCACGCAGTTCATCCGCGAAGGTGGCACCGGCAGTTGCAATCACGTGCGCTCCGCGTAGCAGGGAGATCTGGACGGCCGCAAATCCCACTGTTGTTCCGGCGCCGTTGATCAACACCGTCTTCCCGGCTTCGACGCCGAGGCAATCCAGGCTGCCGTACGCAATCGCGACTGCCATCGGCAGAGCTGCGGCATGAAGCGCGTCCAGCCCACTTGGAACGGGCGTCCAATGCTGCAAAATCGCGTAATCGGAAGCGCCCGCACTGCTGCTGGTCGCGAAATCTACAGGACCGAACACAAGCTGGCCGACCTCGACGTCCATCACCTGTTCGCCGATGGCATCGACGATTCCTGCGGCCTCCAGACCGATTCCCCGTGGAAGGTTTCCGGCGAAGAGGCCCCGGCACAAGGCCCAGTCAGCTGGATTCAGCCCACAGGCTTTTACCTTCACGCGAACACGCTGACTTGCAGGCGCTGGCAGCGTGGTCTCTTCCAGGCACAATACTTCGGCCGGCTCCCCGTACCTCTGAAACCGAACAGTTCTTGTCTGGACGCTGGCGGCGGTTGGCATACGCTCTCCTTTGCAGGACCGTGAAGGTCTTCCAACAACTTAGGCCGTCCACTCTGTACGATCTATACTTGGCAGCGCATAATAATGTTGTGAGCGTACAAAGCAGATGGACCCTCTTTCGGACGTACTCTCGCTGCTCAAACCACAGGCCTATGTGACCGGCGCACTGTCCGCTGGCGATCCATGGTCCCTGCAACTGCCCGCCTATCAGGGGATCAAGTGCTACATGGTTGTCGAAGGAACCTGCTGGCTGACGATGGAAGGTGAGCCTCCAGCCCAACTCCGCCAGGGAGATTGCCTGCTGCTTCCCCATGGAAAGCCCTTCGTCATTGCCAGCGGTTTAAACCTGTCGGCAGTGGATGCCCGGGAGGTCGTGTCAACAGTTGCGCGGTACCAGGGCGTGCTTCCGGTGACCCCGGGGAATGACTTTCTTCTGCTTGGCACCCACTTCGATCTCAAAGGGGATGCGGGCTTTCTCCTGGACGCTTTGCCTCCACTCGTTCTTCTTACCGGGGATCGGCAGTGCGCCTCCATGCGATGGGGTGTGCAGCGCCTCCTGAGCGAGATGCGCGAACCACAAATTGGCGGAACGCTGATCGCGCAGCAGGTAGCGTACACATTGCTCATCGACGCGCTGCGGCTACACCAGGAGCAGAACAGGCATAGCACGGGTTGGTTCGGAGCCCTCGCCGACCCCCAGATCAGAACAGCGCTCGCCTGTATGCACGAGCGCCCTGCTCACGCGTGGACACTTGGAGAACTGGCCCGTGCCGCAGGCCTGTCCCGCACCGCGTTCGCCCAGGCTTTCAAAAAAGTGATTGGGGAAACACCCATTGCTTACCTCACTCGCTGGCGCATGACCCTTGCAACGCACGAGCTGGAAGAGAAGGGACAGACGCTGGGCGCAGTGGCACTCCACGCCGGGTATGCCTCCCCGAGTGCCTTTTGTGCCGCTTTCCGACGGTTCTCCGGCATGTCCCCAAAGAAGTTCGTCAGCGTGGCACGATTTTCGCCTTCGGGTTAGGTCCTGAGAAACGCCATTAGCGAAGTAGCTGTACTCGCTGCAAAGCTCTAGCACAGACCTTCGACAGTTGATGGACTGATCCACGCCGGAAAGCTTTTCGAAGATCGTCCTGGAGTGGAGCAAGCGTGTTGTGCCGCCAGAGAAAGCTGGGTCTTCGCCCAATCCTATGATGAACCGCCCATTAGCACCCCACCGAAGTCAAAGGCGTTACCTGCGCCCATCCGGCTGCTGCACCGTTCAGCGTCCAACTGTAGATTGAGGCCGTGCGTCTGGAGCTGGCAGGAGGGAACCTACGGCTGGGGCAAGCGCGTCTTGATCCACGAGGAGCGAAAGCTTGCGGCAAGCAGGCTGGGTGAGATCAGCGGGCACACATCCGTCGCATCTACCGTTCGCGACGGGAAGATACCGGAGCTCCGATGAATGTGCAGCAGGAACTGATGCGTCACGTGTCCATTCAAATACCGTGAACATCTACGGACAGGCTATGCCGTCATCGAAGCGGAAGCAAATGGGAAGGTGGTCGAGATGGTACTCAAGCCACTTGCAGCGAGCACCTAACCAGTGACTCTTCCTGTTGGAAGTTTCTTGGAGTTTTCTCCGAAGCAGGCTTCGTCAGTCACTAATCTGATTGGTTGCGGGGGCTGGATTTGAACCAGCGACCTTTGGGTTATGAGC
>CAXTMF010000029.1:0-7213 GCA_964245435.1 uncultured Acidobacteriaceae bacterium | reverse complement strand
GGCCGCTGCATGAGGTGGCGAAAGCTGCCCGTGAGGTGGCGTAGGCCGCTGCGTGAGGTGGCGAAAGCTGCCCGTGAGGTGGCGCAGGCCGCTGCGTGGCAGGGGGACCTGTTCATCCGGCGGCAGAGCTGCTGCGGGACGCGGGAACTGTGAGGGTGGCGGGGAGCGGCACTGCTTCGGGAGGCTCCGGCTTGGGGGATGGACCGGGCGGCCCATAAGCCCGGGAAGCTCGCAAGCAGGTGCGGCGGGTTGTAGAGCAAGCAGGTGCGGCGGGCTGCGGAGCAAGCAGGTGCGGCGGGCTGGAAGTCGGGGAAGGCTGGAAAAGCTGGACGAAACGATGGACGGGGAGAAGAAATGACGTATCAGAGTGTGAGTCTGAAGGTGTGCGAGGGATGTGGGACTTTGTGGATTCGCAAACAGGCGGGCGCGGGAGTGTACTGCGCGCCGTGCATTGACGTGCTGCAGCACTTCCCCGACCCGAAGACGCGGCGGCGGCCAGGGCGGCCAAAGAAGCAGGGTGATGCGCAGTATCCGGGTATGGTGGGTGTGCCGGCGTACGCAGCCGCCGGAGGCGTCCAGTGAGCGCGGCGGTGGCACGGATGCCTCAGGTGGCCTGGCGGCGGCAGGACCAGTCGGTTCCCTCACAGATGGGCGGCCAGCCGGCGATCGGGGTGTCCGCCCTGGTAGATCCCCGGCAGAAAAAGGGCGTGAGCTCCGCGGCGGTGCGGAAGCCGACAGTGACCGTTCCGGTGAGCTCGCTGGCGTTTTACCGGCGGTACACGGAGCTGATGCTGCGGCGGTACATGCAGCTTTCGATGCGGATGGGGAAGGTGCCATCGGTGCTGGGCAGCTGCATGTTCCGGGGGCGGGTGTCGAGCCGGCAGATGCACTCGTTCGAGGACACGGTGGCGTTCGTCCTGGACGTGGAGCGGTGCATGAGGACGCTCGACCCGGAGGATCGGGAGCTGATCGCCCGGATCGCGCTCCAGGAGTACACACAGGCCGAGGCGGCGCGGCTGACCGGGCAGAGCCTGCGGACGGTGGTGCGGAAGTACGGCGAGGCGATCGACGGGCTGACGCGGCTGTTTCTGGAGAAGGACCTGCTGGAGGTAGGGCCGCTGTACGAGGGGCAGTAGCCACGCCGAGGGTCCCAGGGCGGCGCTCCGTGCGGGCGGGCGGGGTGGCCGGAATGGGTCGGACCCACATCTCAGCGAGATGTGGGGGCACCCGGCAGGCTTTCCCCTCCGGAAGCCTTCCGGCAGGCGCCAACGTCCAAACCACCGTGAACCATGAGGACCCGATGCAAGCAGCTTCCAGCTACCTCCTGTACGGCCCGGGAGTGGAGACCGTCGCTCCGGACGAGCACGTCACCTTCGACGAGCTTTCGCGCACCATGCAACACATCACCCGGCACATGGCGACGCGGTACCGCCATGCGTACCGGCCGGTGCACGCCAAGTCGCACGGGGTTCTGGTGGGAACGCTCGAGGTGCTGCCGAACCTGCCGGAGCCGCTCGCGCAGGGACTTTTCGCGCAGCCCGGCACGCATCCGGTCATCATGCGGTTCTCGACCAATCCTGGAGACATGCTGGCGGACAACGTGTCGAGTCCCCGCGGCCTTGCCATCAAGGTGTTGAAGGTGGATGGGCCGAAGGTCGCGAACCACCACGGCGGGACCACGCAGGACTTCGTCTGCATCAACGCCAATGCCTTTACCGCGCCAGATCCGAAGGGGTTCCTTGAGCAGATCAAAAACTTCGACAGGAAGCTCGATGTACCCGAAGGAATAAAGCACTCGGTTTCGCTCGGCGCTCGCGCGGCTAACGCGGCGCTCAAGGCCGTACACCTGCCCTCCGCAACGCTGGAAGGCATCGGTGCTTCGGCCACGCACATCCTTGGGGAGAGCTTCTCGACGGTGTCTCCCGTACGCTATGGCCAGTACGTGGCCAAGATAGGGGTTGGACCCGGCTCAGAAAGCCTCAAGAAGCTGACCGGCGAGCCCGTCGATCTCGGAGCGGATTACAACGCGCTCGAAGGAATGATCAAGAAGTTCTTTCGCCACCAGACGGCGATCTGGGAGGTCAAGGTGCAGCTTGCGCTCGCCCCGGAACGGCCGAAGATGGAAGAGAAAGACAAGGACTTCCCGGTGGAGGCTGCGGACAAGGTGTGGCCGGAGGACAAGAGCCCGTGGCAGACGGTGGCTCGTATCACGGCGGCCCCGCAGGACTCCTACTCGGACGCCCGGCAGCTCTTTGTGGACGAACGGCTGTCGTTCAGTCCATGGCATGCGCTGGAGGCGCACCGTCCTCTGGGTGGCATCATGCGATCCAGGCTGAAGGCCTATGAGGAGGCGATCAAGTACCGGGCGCAGCGCAATGACCGGGAGCGCGCTGAGCCTTTGGACACCGATGAGATTCCAGCCTGAGTGGTCCCTTCCTTCAGGGCAACAGCGTTTCCGAATGGATCCCTTCCCGTATGCATCACAGAGCGGGTGAGGAAGGCTATCCAAGTCTCCTCGAAACTCTTGCGCTAGATCCTTGGGGGAGCCATGTCAGATGTGACCTGCGTAGTTGGGCGTTTTGCCGATAGTTCCGACGCAGAAGAGGCACTGGAGGCGCTTTGTCAGGCCGGGTTCGAACGGAATCACATCGATCTGGAGGTGGGTGTAGAGAACGTGGTCGTAGTCACCCAAAGCAACCAGAAAGGCGCAGGGGCTCTCAAGGGCATCCTCGAGTTTTTCCAGGTAAAAACCCGCTACGATCCCTACTCCAAGGAGACCGCCCATCACGACTCGTATCGAACTGCCGGCCAGCCGTGTCATGGCGGCTATGCTCATGAGCTTGAGAACGCTGCCGGGAAAGAGGTCAAAGCGGCAACGCTGCGCGTGAACACGCACCAGCGGCATGCGGAAGTGATCGCCATCATGACCGCCTACTGCGGCGAATGCAATGGAGACACCGGCGTGCCATCGACCTAGCTGCAAGGCTGCAATCGTGTGGCGGTTCAGCTCGACTGGGATTCGGTCCCGATCGTTCGTCCGAATGAGGGTATCAGTCCAGGTCGGTGACTTTGAGAAGCTGTCTAAACTGTTCTTCCGTGACACTCGGGATGCCAAGTCTGTCGGCTGCCCTGAGCTTTTCAGGATCCGCATCCTCTCCAATGCACAACAGGGACAAGATACGGGTTACATCGTTCTTGACCTGTATTCCGGCGCGTGCTGCTTCCGCCCGGAGGCCTGCTCGCTTGATCGGGTCGAATCCCGTGAAGTAGACCGAAAGGGCCTTCTTCGCCGGTGGCCTTTGCTGGCTGTAAACCATTGCCCACCCTTCCGCTTCGGTGAGCGTCTTCAGTTCATCTCCAGTAAGGCCGAAGTTCGCTCGCAAAATGGCGGCGAGTTTTTCGGGGATCATCTCACGATTGCACTGCCGTGAGCGCATTCCGCCAAGATTCCGGCGGTGTGACTGTTGCTCCGGATCGAGGCGTCTTTCCTTCGGGATCGAGCGTCATAGCCAGATGCAGCTCCGGCTCTGCCCTGCTCGGCTCCTCCGGCGGAGCCGGGGTCGAGTTGAATGGAACGCCTTTGTCGTCCAGGCCGCTCTATGTTGACAGAGCTCCGGCAGCGACCTCGCAAGGCGGCACATCGAGCAGGGAAGCCGCACCGCTCTTCGCCGCCAGCTTACGTGTGGCGGCGAAGAGCGCGGAAAACTCTGCAGCGCGGCCTAAGCCGGAACCTCCTGGAGATTTGCGGGAACCTCGACCGTCTTGCCGTTATCCGCAAGCCGCCGCTTGGACAGCATTGTGTAGGCCAGCAGCCGGGCCCTGTTGATTCCGCCCAGTGGACGGTGGGCTGCAAGCGCATGTCCAGGGGAGAACGAGAGATCCTCAAAGTACTCGTCCCTGGCCGGGGTCCATGCTGTCTGCACCGGGATGATCAGCCGAGCTACGGTCTGGTACTGCGAGTCAAGCTCTGACCACTTCGCCTGCGCATCTTCAATGGGCATCTCGTCGATACCGGTGTTGAGTTGAACGCGCAACTCGAATTCGGCCGGATTGGACTGAAAGAACGCGTTCATGGCTTCCCGCAGGGCGTCCGGGGTTTTGGGATCAAACGGCTGTTCCTTTAAGGCCTGCAGACCCGGCGAGCTCGGGAAGAAGCCCAGCTTCGCTACATACTCGCCGTAGCGATATGCCGTCTGCGAAAAGTACTCTTCGCCTGCCGGATGAACGACCGGGTGGCCATAAAAGGCCAGCTTCTCGGAGTTTGCACCCACGGCATTGAGAGCCGTGTTGGTCGCGCGGGCCGCCGTCGAGACAGCCCCTTTCACGCTGTCCGAGAGCTTCGGTGCGATCTCCGCATTCGGCTTGAACGCCTGGAGGAACTCCTTCATGCCGCTGGCCAGAAACTGCTTGCCGACATCAAAGACCCAGTCCTGGGTCGCCGCGGTGTGCCCCTCGAGCTTTGGACCGTTCACGCCCAGGACTTTCACGGACATACCGCGGTCGGTCGAGAGCTTGGAATCGTCCAGGAGCTCGCCCGGCTGCTGCGCCATGCGCACCAGAACCTCATAGCGCTTCGGTTCGGCGAACAAGCCCTGAGCCAGCTCTGGAGGCAAGCCATCCTGCACAATCAACTCGCCTTTGAGCAAGCCATGAGCTTTTGCGTGCGAGATGCGCACGGCATGGCCATATTTCTGACGGGCCAGTTCCATTCCCTGCGTCATTACATCCACGATCTTCTGCTTGGTTTCGCTCTCGTCGGGAGCGATCACTTCCAGGTCGTCCCGGTACATCAGGTAGTTCGGCATGGCGACTCTCGATCCTTTCACTCGGTTGGGGGTGGAGTGGAGTTCGACAGCCGGCAGAATGTTTTGCAGCTTCCCGGAGCTCACCCTTGTTTCCGAGGGGCAGTTCCAGGAGGTTCCGCCTGGCGGGTCGAGGCATAGCTAGCGGAGTTGGCCGCTCCCTATGCAGAGATGCGCGCCGGAGTTGCCGGAGGTTGGCAACAGCTGACTTTTTGCTCCTGGGGCGGTCAGCGAGCTACGGCTAAGTCGCTTATCGTCGTAGCTCGGTTAGGGGTGGGGGATTGGAGGTGGTTCGCGCGGCTGTACTGCCTGGGTGAGGAGCCGAGGACACGTTTGAAGGCTTTGCCGAAGGCGCTTTCGGAGTCGTAGCCGAGCGAGGAGGCGATGGCGGCCAGTGACTCGCCGGAATGCCTGAGGCGATCGCCGGCGAGGAGCATGCGCCAGCGGGTGAGGTATTCCATGGGGGTGTCGCCGACAGTTTCGCGGAAGCGGAGGGCGAAGACGGAGCGGGACATGCCAACGCGTTCGGCGAGGGACTGGAGGGTCCAGGGGTGACCTGGGTTGTCGTGGATGCAGCTGATGGCGGCACCCATCTGCTGGTCGGCGAGGGCGAAGAGCCAGCCGATGCCGGCTTTGGGCGGGTCGGCAAGGTGGAGGCGGAGCGCCTGGACGAGCATGGTGCAGGCGAGCTGTTGCGCGATGAGGGAGCTGCCCGGCTGCGGATCGCGCAGCTCCTCGCGCATGCGCTCGATCGACCAGCGCATGGCTGCCTTGTCGGACTCCCTGCGGATGTGGACGATGGGCGGGAGCGAGTGGAGCAGGATGTCAGCGTGGCTACCGGTGAGGGAGAAGTGACCGCCGGCGATGTAGCGGGCGCCGGGCTGGTTGGATGGAGGCTCGGTCGCCTTCCAGGTGGAGCCAAGGGTGAGGAAGTCGATCGGCTCCAGAGCCAGGTCGGTGGCGAGCGAGAAGGGCAGGCCGCGGGGTAGAAGGAAGCAATCGCCGGCGGTGAGGAGTAGCGGGTCGGGGACGCCTTCGACGCGCAGCCAGCATTGGCCGGAGAGCATGGCGTAGCACTTGATGCCAGAGTGTTTCGGCCACTGGATGGCGATGTCGCCGTCGATGCCGAAGCCGCCGGCGGCATAGCTGCGCGGCTGGAGGAGCGAGAGGACGTCAGAGAGTGGGTCCATGGGGTTCCTGGCGGGTCGGGGGAGCTTTCTGGGACGATCAAGCCGGAAATGCGGACTATCGGTATAGATCGTACACGCGGCGTGGTCCATCTAGTGGAGTGAACAGGCCGCAGTGGGGCGACCGGTCCGAAGCCAGTGACTGCCGGACAAGCGAAGCAAGGTGTGCGGGCGGTTCTCAAGCGAAGTCGAAGGAGAGGAATTATGCGTGTTTTTCTTACGGGTGCGACCGGGTTTATCGGTACGGTGCTTGTTCCGGAGTTGATGGACGCGGGGCACGAGGTAATTGGGCTGACGCGGTCGGATGCGGGTGCGGAAGCACTGAAGGCGGCCGGGGCTGAGCCGCACCGTGGCAGCCTGGAGGACGTGGAAAGCCTGCGGGCGGGCGCGGCGAAGGCGGATGGGGTGATCCATTGTGCGTTTGATCACGACTTCTCGAATTTTGTGGCGAACTGCGAGAAGGACAAGCGGGTGATTGAGGCGATGGGCGAGGTGCTTGCGGGCTCGGACCGGCCGTTCGTGATTACGTCCGGAACCGGCATCGGAGCGGTCGCACCGGGTGAGGTGGCGACGGAGGACGCGGTCAATTTCGAGAACCCAAATCCGCGGATCGCGTCGGAGCTGGCCGGGGCTGCGGTGCTAGAGAAGGGTGCGAAGGTGATCGTGGTTCGGCTGCCGCAGGTGCACGACCCGGTGAAGCAGGGGCTGGTGACGTACACGATTCAGATGGCGCGGGAGAAGGGCGTTTCAGCGTATGTAGGCGATGGGGGGAATCGCTGGCCAGCGGCGCATGTTTCGGCTACGGCGCGGCTGTACCGGCTGGCGCTGGAGAAGGGGAAGCCGGGCAGCCGGTACCATGCGGTGGCGGAGGAAGGGGTTGCGGCTCGGGAGATCGCGGAGGCGGTTGGCCGGGGATTGAAGGTGCCGGTGGTGAGTTTGACTCCGGAGGAAGCTCCGGCGCACTTCGGCTGGTTTGCGATGTTTGCGGGGCTGGACATGCCGGCTTCAAGTGCGCTGACCCAGGAGCGGCTGGGATGGAAGCCGACAGGGCCGGGGTTGATTGCGGATCTCCAAGCGATGCGGTACTGAAAAGCACGGGAGAGCGGTAAAGAGCGAGACCCTGCACCGGGGTTGTTCGTCCATTCGGCCAGGGGAGTGACTCGCATCTCTTTTCAAGGTGAGTCGCTCGTCTGGTGGGAGGAGCCGGTATGCGGGGGATTGGGA
>CAXTMF010000028.1:0-9059 GCA_964245435.1 uncultured Acidobacteriaceae bacterium | reverse complement strand
GGACCGGGTGCTGCTGTGGGGGGCGAACAGCGCGGGGTGGATCGCGGCGTATTTCGGATGCGTGCTGCGCGGGGCGCTGCCGGTGCCGCTGGATGCGGCGGGCTCGGCGGAGTTTGCGGGGAGGGTCGCCGGGGAGACTCGGCCGCGGTGGATAGTGGGCGACCGGGTGCTGCTCCACCGGCTTGCCAGCGCGCAGAGCGGGGTTGCCGGCGCAGAGTGGGAGCGGATGCCGCTCGACCGGCTGTTTGGGCGCGGTTTTGAGCCGTATGCGCTGCCGGAGCGTGAGGCCGGACCGGTGGATGGGCTCGGTCCGGACTCGCCGCTGCAGATCGTGTTTACCTCCGGCACGACCGGGGAGCCGAAGGGGGTGGTGCACACGCACCGCAACCTGCTGGCCAGCCTCGGGCCGATCGAGCGCGAGATCGGGAAGTACCGGCGGTATGAGCGTTGGGTGCACCCACTGCAGTTCGCGCATACGCTGCCGCTGTCGCATGTGTTTGGACAGTTTATGGGGTTGTGGGTGGCGCCGGTGCTGGGAGCGACGGTGCACTACGAGAGCCGGGTGACGGGCGGCCGGGTGGCGGAGCTGATCCGGCGGGAGCGAGTGAATGTGCTGGCGGCAGTGCCGCGAACGCTCGACGTGTTGCGGGCGCACCTGCTCCAAGAGCGGCCGGAGCTGCTGCGCGAGCTCGGGGCGGCGCAGGGCGAGACGATCGGGCGGCGGTGGTGGCGGTTTCGGCGGGTGCACCGATTGCTGGGGCTGCGGTTCTGGGCGGTGGTGTGTGGCGGGGCGACCTTGCCGGAGGACCTGGAGCGGTTCTGGACAACGCTGGGATTTGCGCTGGTGCAGGGCTACGGACTGACCGAGACCGCAGCGCTGGTGACGCTGAACCATCCGTTCCGGACCGCGCGGGGCAGCCTGGGCAAAGCGCTGCCGGGGCGGTCGCTGCGGGTGGGAGCGAGCGGCGAGCTCGAGGTGCGGGGCGAAATGGTTTCGAGGGCGAGCTGGAAGCGCGGTCGGCTGGTGGAACACGGCGATGCGGCTTCGGGCGGCGTGGAGGATGGTGCGGGATGGTTCCGGACCGGGGACCTGGCGGCGATCGAGGAGGATGGGCGGGTGCGCTTCCTGGGCCGCACGGGGCAGCGACTGGTGACAGCGGCCGGGCTGAATGTGTACCTGGAGGATGTGGAGCGGGCGCTGGAGGCCGAGCCGGAGCTTGATGGGGCAGTGGTGCTCGCGACGGAGGGTACGAGCGGCGGCGAGGAGCCGGCAGCGGTAGTGGTGGCGCGCGGCGGCCGCGGGGCAGCAGAGGCGGCGGTGGCTCGGGCGAACGCGGGGCTCCTGCCGCACCAACAGGTCGGGCGCTGGTGGCTCTGGCCGGAGCTGGCTTTGCCGCGGAGCGCGACGGGCAAGGTGCAACGAAGGCGGGTGGAGGACTGGGCACGGAGCCAGGCGGCTGCGGCGGGTGCCGGTGAGGCTCGGGTCGAGGGTGGAGCGGATGCGGATGCAGTGGTGCGCTTACTGGATCAGGTAGTCGGGCGGCGTGGGCCGGAGCGCGGATGGGTGCGCGGCTGGGTGGCGGACGCGGCGCGGCTGGACGAAGGCTGGGGGCTGGACAGCATGGGGCGCGTGGCGCTGGCGGCGGCGCTCGAGGAGCGGCTCGGATCGCCAGTGAGTGATGGGCGGATGGCGGAGCTGGAGACGGTGGGGGATCTGCGGGCGCTGGTACGGACTGGGGTTCCCTCGGTGGAGATGCCGGTGGCGCACGTGGGTACGACGTTGGAGCGAGAGGTCCCGGCTGCAGGAGGCATGCCTGCGGGGCTGGAGGGCGGGTCGGTAGGTGGCCGTTCGCAGCGGAGGAGTGCGTCGCGGGAGTTGCGGGTGCAGTACCGATACCCAGAGTGGCCGTGGAGTGCGCCTGTGCGGGCGGTGCGGTTTCTGTTTATGGAAGGAGTGATGCGGCCGCTGGTGCGTCTGCTAGCAGCGCCGGTGGTGCGGAGTGCGGCAGCGCCGGTCGGAGGAGCGGCCGGGGGAAGGCGGGTGCCTGGCTTCGCTCAGGAGGACGCCCATTCCCTCAGCGAAAGTGCAGGGAGTGCAGGGATGGCAGAGGGCACGCAGGTTCTTCGGCAACGCCCTGCGGGCTCGGCTCAGGATGACCCACTCTCAATCCGCCGGAAGAACGGCCCGGCGCAGGCGGGGGCGCTACGGCGTGCGCCGATGCTGCTGGTGAGCAATCACCGGACGGCGATGGATGTGGCTCTGCTCCTCCATGCGTTGCCGGGGGCGATACGGGGGAAAGTGGCGGTCGCGATGTCGGGCGAGATGCTGGCCGGCTGGGAAGCAAGCTGGAGCGGGCGGGCGCTGCCGGCGGAGGTGGCGGTGCATCGACGGTGGTGGGGGCCGATGGCAGCGGTGCTGGTAAAGGCGCTCTTCCACGTGTTTCCGCTGCCGAGAAGTGCGGGGTTCCGGGCCGGGTTCGCCTACGCCGGGCGGGCGCTCGATCGTGGGTACAGCGTGCTGATCTTTCCGGAGGGACGCCGTTCTCCCGATGGCGCCCTGCTTCCGTTTCGGCCAGGGCTGGGGATTCTGGCGCTGGAAGCCGAGGTACCGGTGCTGCCAATGGCGCTCGGGATCGAGTGGAAGCCGGGACAGAGCTGGTTTCGGAGCCAGCCCGTGGTGTGGGTTGGGCAGCCGGAGGTCATCGCTCCAGGTGCCGGTCCGGAGGAGGTGACGGAGCGGTTACGTGGCGCGGTTCGCGGGTTGCTGGAGGGAGGGTAACCGGCAAGTCCTTCGACTTTGCTCAGGACGATCCCTTTGTCGGGGTAAGACTGCGGCATCCGGATGGAAGCAAGTGCCTTGCCTCGTCCGCGATGGCGAAGTCTAAGTGGCTCTGCATTTCTGCGGCTTGAATGGTGAAGCCAGTTCCGGGGGATTGGCTTTTCACGGAAGGGCCGGTCAGAGATCAGCCAGTGACCGTGGTTTTGCGACGCTGAAGCAGCTCCGGGGCGGCGCGGAGTGGGAGGACGATGGTGGCGGTGGTGCGGGAGCGGCCGTTCGATTTACTGCTACCGAGGCGCAGGGTGCCACCGTGTTTTTCGACGATACCCTTGGATACCCAGAGACCGAGGCCAGTGCCAAGCGCGCCCTTGGTGCTGAAGAAGGGCTGGAAGAGCCGAACGGCCTGGTCCGGGGTGATACCGGAGCCGTTGTCGTGAACGCCAATCTCAACTGCCGGCTGGGTCTGGTGTTCTCCCTCGCAGGCTTCAATGTCGATGGAGCCGTGTTCGCCGACGGCATCGATGGCGTTGTTGACGAGGTTGATGAGTACCTGGCGGATTTCGCCCTTGATGGCCTGGAAGACGAGGCCAGGGCGCGCGTCGAGGGAGATGGCGATGGTTTTGGAGGTGAGGCGGGTGGAGAAGAGGCGCAATACCTCTTCAAGCATCTGCCGCGCGTCGACGTCGACCGGGGTGGCAGGGTCGCGATAGAACTGCAGCGTTTGTTTGGTGATGGAGGAGATGCGTTCGAGTTCGCTGTCAGCGATGTCGAGGAAGGAAAGCGCGCGGGGGCTGCCTTCAGACTCGAGGCGGACGAGAAAGAGGAGATTGGTGAGCGACTCCAGGGGATTGTTGATCTCGTGGGCGATAGCGGCCGCCATGCGCCCGGTCACCGAGAGCTTTTCGGCGGTACGCAGGGCTTCCTCGTTGAGCTTCTGATCCTGCAGATCGGTGGCGGTGCCGAGCCACTGGAGCGGAGATGACCCCTGCGCGGCGCGGTATGGATCGTGCCCGGCGTCCGGGTCGGGAGCGAGCGGGGCGATGCGCAACAGGTGCCAGCGGTAGGTCGAGTCAGAGCGGCGGAAGAGGCGCACCTCGATAGTGAATGGCTCGCTGCGTTCCAGTGCGACACGCCAGCTTTTCATGCACGCGTCGTAGTCGTCGGGCTCAAAGAGGCCAGGGTCGCACCAGTTGTTGGCGCTGTTGGCGGTGTGCTCACGCCAGGCGTAGTTGGAGTAGATGAGGTTGCCCTGATTGTCGGAGATCCAGATCATCTGCGCGACGGCGTCGATGACATGGTGGAAGCGCTGCTCGCTCTCTCGGAAGTTGGCCTCGGCCTGCATGCGGGTGGAGTGCTCGTCGGACTCCTTGAGAGCGCGCAGGACGGCAGGCACAAGACGCTCAAGACGATGCTTGAGCACGTAGTCGGTCGCGCCGCGCTGGAGCGTGTCGATGGCGACCTCTTCCCCGACACGGCCGGAAATGAAGATAAACGGGACGGTGGGCAGGCGTTCGCGAGCGAGCGCAAGAGCGGAGATGCCGTCGAAGTCAGGGAGAGCGTAGTCGGCGAGGATGAGCTGAAAGGGCGGCTGGCTGGGACCGCGGCTCTCCGAGGATCGCCCTGCTGAACGCTCCGAAGAACGCTCATGGGATTGCTCGACGGCCTGCTCAAAGCTTTGGCGGTCCTGAACGAGGGTGACCTCCGGGTCGAAGTCGGCCTTTCGCAGCCGAGCGATGGCGAGCTCCGCGTCAAGCGCGCTGTCCTCGAGCATGAGGATATGGACCGACCGCCTCCCGGAGTCTTCAGCCATTGCGAACGACCCGCGCGCTGCCTGGTGGAGGCTCATTGAGAACAGCCCAGAAGACGCCGAGATCCTGGATAGCCTGGACGAACTCAGCAAAGTTAACGGGCTTGACGACGTAGGCATTCACGCCGAGTTTGTAGCCGGTGACTACGTCGCGCTCTTCGCGGGAGCTGGTAAGCAGGACGACGGGGGTGCGGCCGGTTTCCTCATCCTCGCGGATCATTTTGAGCAGCTCGAGGCCGTCAATTTTGGGGAGCTTGAGATCGAGCAGCACGACGGCCGGATTGCCAGACGGACGCCCGGCGTAGTCGTTGCGACGGAAAAGGTAGTCGGCAGCCTCGGCACCGTCGCGTGTCACCACAACGTCGTTGGCGAGGCGACTTTTCTCAAGCGCGTTGAGCGTAAGAGCAAGGTCATTGGGGCTGTCTTCGACGACCAGAATCGGCTTGAGGATGCTCATACGGACTCCCGAGTGGGATGCACTGCCGGCATGTCGACAGGCAGGCTGAAGAAGAAGGTAGCACCTTTGCCGACGGCGCCTTCGGCCCAGACCCGGCCGCCGTGGCGGCTGATGATTCTACGGACGTTGGCAAGGCCGATGCCGGTGCCTTCAAAGTCTTCCATGCGGTGGAGGCGTTGAAAAACACCGAAAAGCTTGCCCGCGTACTGCGCGTCGAAGCCAACGCCATTGTCGCTGATGGAGAAGACGACCTCCTGGGCGCTTCGCGTTGCTTCCATGCGGATACGCGGGGCCGATTGCCGGCCGGTGTACTTGACGGCGTTGGAAAAAAGGTTGCGCAGGACCTGGCGGAGAAGCTGGGCGTCGCCCATGACGCGAGGCAGGGCGGCGCGGGAGAAGTCGATGGTCCGGCCGCGACTCTCGTCTTCAAGAACAGCGCGCCACTGGTCATCGACAAGGGCTTCCATGTTGACGGGCGCCACATGCAGGGCGGCGCGGGCAAAGCGGGAAAATTCGAGGAGACTGTCCACGAGCTGGCCGGCGAAGCTAGCCGACTCCATGATGGTGGCCAGGTACTGGCGGCCGCGCTCGCTCATGCGCGTCGCTTCTTCCTCCTTGAGCATTTCAGAGAAGCCGGAGATGTGGCGGAATGGCGCGCGGAGGTCATGCGAGACGGAATAGGAGAAGGCTTCGAGCTCCTCGTTGGCGACCTGAAGGCCGTTGGCGAGCTGGGCGAGTTCTTCGGCGCGGCGGAGCACGATTTCAAGCACGGCGGCGCGGAAGTCGGCAGCGGCGTCGATGTCCTCGGGGTTCCAGGGATCGCTGGTTCCCTGAACGAGCTCGGACCACTCCTGGAACGAGTGGCGTGGGTGGACGATGCCGGCAGGCAGGGTTGCGGAAGGTTGCGGAGCCTCCCCTGGCTTCGCAGGGTTGCCGGCCCAGCGCACGGTTTCGACGACTTCAGGACGGAACCACAGCACCCAGCTGGAGTGGACCTTGGAGACAGAGATGGCGAGCAGTCCGCTGGCCTGAGCGGTGAACGCGCTGGCTGGAGGGTAATGCGCGACGAGATGGCCGGTCGCGAAGATCTCGTCGCTGCTTCCTCGGGCGGTGTCGGCTGGAAGTTCCTGGGTGACCTCATCGGCGGGGTGGATCCGGGAGCTTTCGGGGTGTTTGCGGGGCGTCCGTTTGCAGAGCCAGTCTGTAAGTGCGACAACCTCTGGCTCGGAAGGGGTGGTGCCGAGCAGCAGGGCGTGGGCGCCGGTAACGACGGCGGCTCCGCCAGCCTCGACGAGCTGCTGGAGCAGGGCGGGTGAGCGGGTAAGGCCCTCCATGTAGCTATCTTCCGCAGCCATGGAGGCGAGCAGGCGACCCTGGACGGCCTTGGCTTCAAGAGCCCGGCGCAGGTGCGCGCTCTGGAGCTGGGACTCAATCTGCGAAGCAACCACCTGCATGGTGAAGTCACAGGCTGAGCGCAGACGGAGCGGGACGTAACGCGGCGCGTGATGGTGGCAGGAGACCAGGCCCCAGAGTTTGCCTTCAATGATGATGGAGACCGACATGGAGCAGGCAGTGCCCATGTTGCGCATGTACTGGCGATGGATGGGCGAGACACTGCGGAGGATGGAGCTGGAAAGGTCGATCTCCGGCGCGGGTGTGGTGCCCTCCTCGTCCGCTCCTCCGCTGTTGGCGGCGAGCAGCGGAGAGGGTTCGTAATCAACGTTGGGGATGATCCGGACACGGTTGAGCAGGTACATACGGCGGGCCTGGACGGGAACGTCGGAGGCGGGAAAGCGCAGGCCGAGATAGGAGGAGAACCTGGGGTTGGCGAGCACCTCGGCCAGGACCAGGCCGTGACCGGCTTCATCGAAGCGGTAGAGCACAACGCGGTCGCAGCCGGTCAGCGCCTGGATCTCCGTCACAGCAACCTCGGCTACCTGCTGGGCCGAAGCCATGCTGCGGATAGACGCGACGAAGTTGTAGAGCCGGACGTTGACGGCTTCGGTGTCGACGGGCTCGGTGGAGTGTTCGAACTCGACGACTGTCCAGTCGTGGCCGGTGCCGGGCGGCCGGTGTGCGACGACATCGAAACGATCAGGAACCTGCGGCATGCCGGTAGCAGTGCCGGGGAGCTCGACCCGGACGAGCAGGCGGGTGGCGGTCGAGAGCGTGCCTTCGCCAAGGCCGTCGAGCAGGGCTGAGCCGTGGGCGGGGCCAAGCAGCTCGGGCAGGGTGCGGCCGAGGATGGATGGCAGCGTCTGCCCGAGGTACTGGGCGGCGTTGGCGCTAGCGACGGCGACGCGGAGGTGCGAGTCGAGCGCAAGCAGGAAGCCGTTTGGCTGGATGCTGCCGGGGATGTGGATGGGCTCGCGGTCGCAGGAGGAGAGGTCGAGGTCGGACGGGGGCGGTATGCTGGGCGCTGCCTCGGTAGTGGGCAGCGCTCCCTGGTTCCCGAATCCTGCGTTGCCGTCGCTCATCGATTCCTTTTCTGCGTTCGGGGGCGTCACCCAGCGCGAAGCAGGTCTATTGGCGCAGAGCGCTGCCGCTCTACTTCGGGTAACGCCTGCTAATTGAGGCTGGCCGGTTCAGGTGCCCATACCGCGCACTCATGGCTCTTCGCGGGACTGCAGTTTACGGTTGAGATGCGGGCAGAGTGAGGTTACGTTTGCCCACGAGGCAGGTTACAGGTTTACGGAACACCTGCACAAAGGTAAGAACGCCCAAATGTGCGTACGGTGACCGGTTTCACGCTGTGCCTTGGGACTAACGTGTGGGCCGACGCGAGGCGGAGCTTGTTCTTTCCTGACGTGTTTTGAAGTGCTCCGGGCGGCTAGTACTCGCGGACGGAAGTCGGTCTTGTGTCACGGAAATGACGTCGGCTATGGACGGCTGAAGGAGTGCGGGCGGCAGCATCCCACACCAAATGATCAGTTCCTCCACTGTTGCAGACGAGCCCGCTACCGAATCGGACAAGAAAGCCACGAAGAAGCTCAGCACGCGTACGAAGCGCACCAACAAGGCTGCGGGAGCGACGGCGAAGGCCGGGAAGTCGGCGAGTGCGCCGTCGGTCCCGTGGGAGCGGGTACATGCCGAGGCGCGGCGACGGTTCGGGGTAAAGGGCTTCCGGCCGGGGCAGCTTGAGGTGCTCCAAGCGGTGTTTGCAGGGCGGGATGTGCTGGCGCTGATGCCGACCGGCGCGGGCAAGAGCCTTTGTTACCAGCTGCCGGCGTTGTTTTTGCCGAAGCCGGTCGTGGTGGTTTCGCCTTTGATCGCGCTGATGCAGGACCAGCGGGAGAAGGCTGAGGAAGCGGCGATCGTTGTCGAGAAGATGGATTCGACGCAGACGGTGAAGGAGCGCACGGAGAGCGAGGACGCGATCGAGGAGGGCAGCTCGCAGCTGGTGTATGTAACGCCGGAGCGGCTGGAAAAGCGGGAGTTCCTGGAAACACTGAAGCAGAACGGGGTGGGCCTGCTGGCGGTCGATGAGGCGCACTGCATTTCGCAGTGGGGGCATGATTTTCGCCCGGCGTACATGGGCCTTGGGTATGCGCGGGAGCAGCTGGGCGATCCGCCGGTGGTGGCGCTGACGGCAACTGCGACCGAGGATGTGGTCCGGGAGATCGCCGAGCAGCTGCGGCTCAAGGACCCGCTGGTGGTGAACACGGGCACGGAGCGGCCGAACCTGATCTTCCGGGTCCACCACACGGTGAATACCGAGGCGAAGCTGCGGCAGATCGGGAGCCTGGTGGAGGGTGAGAGCGGGACCGGCATTGTGTACACGGCCAGCGTGAAGTCGGCGACGGCGCTGTTTGAATGGCTGAAGGAGCACGGGATCGCGGTGGGGCGGTACCACGGCAAGATGCGCCCGCGCGAGCGGGAAGATGTGCAGACGCGCTTTATGGCCGGCGAGTACAAGGTGCTGATCGCGACCAAGGCGTTTGGGATGGGGGTGGACAAGCCGGATATCCGGTTTGTGTACCACTATGAGTTTCCGGACTCGGTGGGGAGCTACTACC
>CAXTMF010000027.1:10033-11858 GCA_964245435.1 uncultured Acidobacteriaceae bacterium | reverse complement strand
CCCTCGCCTAGCCTCCAGCCGTCTGCTTGCCCGCGAGTCCTCCTTCTTCCTCTGTCGTCTCGGCGATCACCTCCTGTGCGAGTGGCGGCAGACCCCGCATCGCCCGCACCTCGTTCACCGTCAGCACCCCGGCCGCCAACAGCTGCGTCTGGATCGCCACCTGCTCCATCTCCTCCGGCGCTTCGAGATCGTTGAATACAAACTCGAACTCCCGCCAGCCCAGCCGCTTCGCGAAAAGGTCCCGCGTCATGTGTTCGGCCACCAGCCGCGCCAGCGGCGCCACCGCCGAGCGGAACAGCTCGTTCGACTGCGCATCCGCGGTCGACTGGTTCACGTCCTGTTCCAGCCCCAGCACCATCGGTGGCAGCCCGAACGCATTCGCCACCATGCGGATCAGGAACTCCTGCCAGCTCAGCCGCAGGTCCGCGTCCGTCCCGGCCGCGAAGCGCAGCACTTGCGGCTGCTGTTCGGTCGCAAGAATCGGCACCCGTCCCGTTCCCTCCACATCGTCCTGCCACCAGCGCAGGATTCGGTCGTGTTCGGCCGGCGTCGTCTGATTCATCCACAGCGCGTACTGCATCACCGCGTTGCTGGCCAGCTTGCCCGCATACCGGTGCGCTCCCAGGAAGCTGTTGATCGTTTCGAACGCCACCTCGAGCGGCCCCAGCCCAAACGGCGTGTGTGTCCGCGGGTTCATCCGCAGGTACATCAGTTCGTCGTCCGCCAGCAGGATCTGGCCGCCGGCTCCCAAGCCTGGCCCGGCCGCACCTACCCCTGTCGGCGCTCCAAAGCCGGCTCCCGACAGCCCCGTCATCTGCGCGAAGCGCGGCGACTCCGGCCTCCCGTCCCACTTCGGGTTCATCTGGATCGTCGCCCCATCCACCGGCCATAGCGAGAACGGCCGCTCCGGATCCCCCGTCAGCTCCATCTCGATCGCGCCGAAGCCGCCCACCAGCGCATCCTCCAGCACCTGCTCCAGCAGCGACCGGAAGGAATCGCTGCTATTCGGCTCCTCCAGCGCAAACCGCAACGCCAGGAGCTTTGCTTCGAGGTTCTCCACCGTCTCCGGCCGCACCGTCCGCTTCAGCCGCACCTGCCAGTCCAGGCTCGCGATCCGGTCCTTGATCACGTTGATCGCCCGCCGCGCCACCGGCGTCTCCGCAAACCGCCGCAGGCTCGCCGGCGTCACCTTTGGCATCGCCCGCTGCGCCCCCGAGTAGGGCTGCAGCAGCATTGGCAGCGCCGCCGACTTCCGCCGCGCCTGCACATCTCCGGCATCCGCAGCCGTCGCCTGCACCCCGCTCCACAATCTCCGCACCGCTTCCGCCATGCCCACCGGTCCGCCTCCTCCCAAAATCACTCGCGCAAGCAAAAGCGGTGTGGCCTCGAAAGGCCACACCGCTTTTGCTCCTATCCAAACTTCCCGAACCGCCTACAACCGCCCTGCGGAACCTCTACGTACTCCCGAAGAGCCTAAAGCCGCCTGCGCGACTGGCGGCTACTTCGTGGCGCGTCTTCCTTGCCGCCGCATCCCTCGACTTCTGTCGGCCTCCCGCTGGTCGGCACCGCATGCCAGCTAACCCGCCCAGGAGAACTGGGTCATCCTGAGCGCAGTGGAGGACCTGCTGTTCTCCACGCGACCGCAGACCTTCAAGGCCGCTGTCAGTTCGACCCGACTAGCGGAAGGGCCACCGAAGCTCGCACCCGAGGCACCAACGGGCACCCGCCACGAAGTGGCCGCCAGCCGCGTGGGCGGTTTGCCCTCAGCGTGGGCCTGCGTCTCTATACGCACGCCCACCTTGATAACCCCCACCAATACCCCCCC
>CAXTMF010000027.1:0-10023 GCA_964245435.1 uncultured Acidobacteriaceae bacterium | reverse complement strand
CGGCGGCCCTACCCCCCCCACCGGCCCCCCGCCCCGCTGGGGCCGCCTGCCGGGGGGGGGGTTGGCCCTCCGGGGGGGCCGGCGTCTCTATACGCAGGCCCACGTTCATACCCGCAACAACTCCCGCCGCGCCGTTTCCGCCATCCTCCCCATATCCGCCGTCGTCATCACCCGGATCTGCTCGGCCTCCATCGTTTCCACCGCGAACCGGTAATACTCCGCCGCCTCCGGATCTCCCGCAATCTCCCGCACCGGCTCCACCACAGCCGTCATCTCCAGCGTCGCCCCTTCCAACCGCGCCAACCCCTCCCGCATCCCGCTCATCGAGAACGCCAGCACCTTCGGCATCTCCGTTTCCGTTTCGAGCGACACCGCGTGGAACATCTTCACCACCCCATTCGGTCGGTACCCGCAATCGATCCGGAGCGGATCTCCCGCCCGCGTATATGCCGAGGCAGGAATCCGCTTCCGGAGCAGCTCCCACACCCCGGCCTGCTCAAACCCCCGCCGCATCACGCCCTGGATCCGCGTCCGCCCGCTCTGCCGCCGGACAGACTCTTTCCTCCGCGGCTCCACATACACCCGCATCAGCGACTCGATCTCTGCGATCATCGACTCGGCCAGGCAGCCCTTCGCCTCCGTCACCTGCAGCAGATTCGAAAACGAGTCCTCCATCACCGCCAGCACTGGCCGGCCTGTTGCTTCTGGCGTCCCAGCCTCGCCGAGGAGCAGCCGCGCCTGCAGTTCCCCTTCCAGCGCCTCCAGCATCTCCGTATCCGCATCCGGATCGACGCATCGCACCCGCGCCCAGTCCCGCGTAAACCGCAGCATCGGTGCGGCACCGGCGCCCATGCCCGGCCCCGCCGCCTCCCGCAGTAATACCCCAATGTTCACGAACTCGTTCTTCACCGTGTCCGGCACATACCGGATCAGGAAGAACTCGCACTGCCTGCGTTCCTTCATTCTCAGTTCACCCAGAACCGCCTGCACGGCCGGCTGCCGCTTCGTGGTGGGTACTCGTTTGGGCCTCCCGATGATCGGCATCCACTCCCCATCCCGACCAGCAGGAAGACCACCAGCTCGCACCCTCACCGCCGAGAAAGACACGCCACGAAGTGGCCGCCAGCCGCGTAGGCGGTCTTTCCCTCCACCCTCTACATCGTCCACTTCGGCTCAGCAAACAGCCGTCTCCCCCGCTCTGCTTCTCCCCGCATCCATTTCGAGAATGGCGCCCGGCTCGACTCCCGAAACGCCGTGATCAGCTCCGGCACCCGCGCGCGCCTCCGCAGCAGCAGCTCGACCAGCGCCTCCATCTCCGACACCGCCCCGCCATACCACTCCGGCGGAATCCGCTCCGCCATCTCCCACACCGTCTGTGGTTCCAGCTTTTCAAGCCGCCCCAGCCACGGCTCAAAGCTTTCCCAGCCCGTCACACCCTCATACACCGTATTGCGCGCATACACCCCGCGCAGCGGCGCGTCCTTCAGCTCCCAATCGCCCGCATGGAAACAGTATCCCTGGTCAATAAACGTCGCCTCATACTTTCGCTGCCGTGTCCGCTTGTGAAACACCGCCTGCCGCCCATTGGCATTGCACGTCCACTTGTCCACCACCAGCATCCCGGCAAACTCCGCCACATTGCGCACCTCGGCCAGCTGCTGCTCCGGCAGGTAATCCGCCGTCTGCCCCGGCATCAGCCCCCCTACCAGCCGCGAGCCGAACTGCAGCCCCGCCCGGCACGCCTCCGTACGCTCCCCTGGCAGGTCCACCGTCAGCTCCCGCGTCCGGCTCACCAGCCACTCCGAAACCTCCACTACATCGCAGTGTGGCACCGTCAGGCCCAACGCCCCGGCCAGCTTCGTCGCCAGATACTCGTTCGCCAGCACCCGCAGATGCTGCGGATTGTTCTGGAACTTCACCACATACGCATGCCCATCCGAGCCCAGCATCAGATGGCTCTGCGCCCCGCCCCGCATCTTCCGGATCTGCTGCAACGCCGTTACCGCCACGCCAACCTTTCCAGACCCCTGCGCGGTTTACCCGTTCGGAAGGCTTCGCGGCAGCAGCTCCGGCCGCACTGCCTGTGCAATCGCCATCGCCATCACGCAATCGTCATGCGCCCCGCTCTGCGCGCCCGTCTTTCCGTTCGGCAGCCTCACAAAACTCCGGCACTCCCGCAGCAGCCGCTCACTCTGGAACAACCCCGGCCGCTCCAGCAGCAGCGCCCCCAGCCCCGCCAGCATCATGGGCCGCGTCCCCGGCGAGGTCAGCCAGCCCTCCTGCCCGGTCTGCAGCCGGCCGGTCCGGTAGATATAGTCCGCATGCATCTTCCCCGCCAGATGCGCAAGCACCCCGGCGCCGTGATTGTTCCGCTCCACCACCACACACGCTTCCTTGTACTCCCGGTGCAGTGCCACGACCTCCAGCGCCAGCTCAAAGACCGGCAGCTTGGCCCGCAGTTCTGCACATTGTAGCCCTGTGCCGATCTCCACCACCTGGACAACCGAGTAGTCCCCGTTCGCTCCGCCGCCCGCCGTATCCACCGCCAGGAGGTAGCGCCGCCCCGGCGCCGGCGGCAGCCACACCAGCAGCGCGCCGCCCATCCGCACCTGCCGCGGCGGCGGCAGCTCTCGCAGCCGCGCGTCAATCGCCGCTGTATCGAAAATGCAATCCCCGCTCGCCTGGAAGCAGCTTTCTGCGTCCTCCGCGAACTCCTGTTTGGCCAGTTCCCGGAACCCCGCCCGCATACTCCGTCTGTAGCCAATCTGCTCAAGCGTCAGCCCGTGTGTCTCCAGGAGCCGCCGCTCGTCCTCGTCCAGCGTCTTCTCGGGCGCCGCCGGCCCCACATACGAGGCTTCCCACCACCAGGGAAAGAAGTGCCGCACCGTCCCCGTCTCCCCGGCCCGCTGCCATTCCTCGTAAAAGCAGCCCTCCGCTCCCAGCGGCGTCGACTCCAGGTGCAGCTCTCCGCCCGGCGCAAGCGCCGCCTTCAATCCCTGCAGCACCGCCGTCGCATCCCCCGGCCACCGCGCTACCTCACTGCAGTGCAGGTTCGTGATCGTCAGTCCCCGCCCCGCATTCGGGTCCCCCGCACTCTCCACCCGAAACGCCGAATCCAGGTGCGGGAACCGGATCTCCCGCGCACTCGCCTTCGAGGTTTTCAGTGCGCCCTCGCGCAGAAACGCCGGCAGCATCGCCAGAAAGCGGTGCGCCATGCCGAAAATCGCTTCCGCCGCGTCCTGGGTGTGCGCCACCTGCACACTCAGGGTTCCCGGTACCGTGATCGTCTTCAAGAACAACCGCCCCGCCAGCCACGTGCTCACGCCCATCTGCCGCGCCTTCAGCACTACATTCCGCTGGCCTCGCCGCGCTTCGAACTCCCCTTGCGCCCGGTTCGCCCGGAGCGGCCTTACCTGCCCATCCTTGGCCCGCACTTTCAGCAGCGACTCGGCGAGAAACGCCGCCACCGTCCGCCCCCCGAGCGCCTCCGGCCGGCCGTCCAGCATCTGCCCGTACCGCACCAGTTCGTCCAGATCCTCTTCCAGGCCCATCCGCCCTCCGTTCAGCACCCGCCAGCCACGTCCGCGCTACGCTGCTTGCCGCTCGCCGCTCGTCTCCTCCAGCGCCGCAATCAACAGTCCACCCGGCTTCCGCTTAGCCGTGTCCACCGCCGCAAACGAACCAGGGCCGCCACCTCGGCCGGCAGCAGCCCTCGCCCATCCACGCCCACAAGGGCCGCCCTAGCTGGCCGTAATCTGCGCCACCACATTTGCATCCGCATCGAGCGCCAGATACACATGGTTGTCCGGGCTCTGGACAATGTGCGTCAGCCTCGGCAGCACCAGCGTCGTTGCCGGTTCTGCCGCCGCCCGCGCCGCCGAAAGCCAGTTCGTTAGCTGCGCCGTCGTGGTCAGCCGTGCATCATCACACACCTGGCACATGCCCACGCCCGGCAGATCGATCACCTCGCCGCGCGACTCCGTATCCGCCGGCTGCAACACTCGTACGATCATCCCGTTCTCTCCTTGTTTGTTGTCCATCCTCACAATCGACGAACGCAGCCAGGCAAAGGCCTGCTTCCCCGTCACTGCCGCGCAAGCCACACCGCGTCCTGACACGAACTCCACAACATCCTGAGCGAGGCGCAGCGTAGTCGAAGGATCTGCCTTCCACCGACTCTCCACTCCACCAGCCCGGCCCCGACGGAGCGGCAGGCCCGCCGCGGTCCACCATCCGGCGGATCACCTGCGCGGAGCGCCGCCCCGCCCGATCGGCCAGGTCAGTACGCGTACCAGTTGTTGTCCGGCCCGCACACCAGCGAGCGCTTGCCCGCCGCGCTCACCACCAGCGTCGCCGCCACTGTCCCCTGGTAGTTGATCGTCTGCCCGCTGAGCGTGTTCAAAGTCACCGCGTTCGCGCTCGTATCCGACTTCACCACCGTCAGCTCCAGGCCCGTCGGCGCTGCCTTGTCCGGCATCGCCGTATAGCAGCTCGGCAGGGTCAACGTCTGCGCTCCGCTCGCCGCGTTCGCGATCACGTTCTTGTTCCCCGTCGTCAGCTGCAGCGTCGAGGCCGTATTGATCACCGTCGACATCGCGATCCCGCCCGCCGACCGGATCGTCCCCTGGTACGTAATGTTGAAGAACGGCATCTGCCCGGCAATGTGCCCGTCGAACAGATCCCCCTGGTAGCCCGTGTACTCCTGCGCCGAATACGCCGAGTACGTTGCCGCCCCGGCCTTCGGCGCCGCCCATACCGCCGCCACCGCGCCGTTGCCCGGCGCGTTGTTGCTCGCGCCGCCGCCCGAAAACCCCGTCGTCGTCGCCGGCTCCAGCGACTGGTAGTAGTTTCCGCAGCCCGTCAGGTGATGCACACTCGCATTGGTCGGCGGCACCCCCGACGCACTCTGGTAATTGATCCAGTTCACGCTGCTCGACATCCCCAGGCAGCTCACATCCGAGATCAGGAGGTTATTTGTTACCGCCGCCGTTACCGTCGCGAAATTCGCTGAAGGAAAGCTCGTTAGCTCCGGCCACTGCACATGCCCGCCCTTCACCTCGGTCCCGTTCGCCGCAAGGTAGAACGCCGAGATCGCGGGGCTATCCGCGTACACATCCGTCCACGTTGTCCCCGCCCCGCCCGTGTCGTAGATCACGTAGTTCGTCGCATACGAGGCATTCGCCACTGTCCCCGAGCTCGCCGTGTTCGAGCAGGGCCCGGTCTGGCACGTGTACGGGTACCCGAAGCCATGAATCCCGTACCCCGTGTTGCCCGTCCCCTCGTTCCACACCGCCGCCGTCAGCGCATTGCGCACCAGCACCGTGTGCATCACGCTGTCGATCGCCGTCTTCTGCAGGTGGACCCCGTACGCCGGCCGCGAAGCCGGTGTAAACGCGGCCGACGAGTAGCTCACCGCCACATTCCGCAGCAGTGAGTTCATCTGGTGCCCGCTTGTTGTCGTCTCCTCGCCCAGCAGCACCCCCTCCGCCGTCGTGTCGTTTACGCTCACGGTGTCCAGCAGCATCCCCCGCGCCCACTGGAACTCGAACCCGTGCGTTGCATGCGTGCCGGCCAGTACATTCAGGTCCTTGAACGTGCATCCTTCCGTCAATACCGCGTTGCCCAGGAAGAACACATCCCCGTTCAGCGCCGCCGGCACCGTTAGCGTCGTCGCCGTTGAGGCGATATCGGCGCCCACCGTCGTACCTGCCGAACCGATCACGCTCACACACGCCCCGTTCGTCGGCTCATTCAGCGTCGCCGCCACCGGGAAAGCTCCAGGTCCCAGCCAGATCGTCTGGTTCTTGCCCGTCGTTGTCGCGGCCGCCACGGCCGCCGTCCACGCCGCGTTCAGGTTCGTGTACGTCGTGCCATCTACCGTGATCGTCCCGTTCACCTGGCTCGCGGTCAGCGCACCACCCACCTGCGCCGTGCCCGTCGCCGACAACGCTCCGGTCACCTGCGCTCCGCTCGCGAACGCCGCCGCCCCGCTCACCAGGAGCGAACTGCCAAGGCTCGCTGGTACGCTCGCCGTCAGCGTCCCAACTCCGTTCTGCCCCGTTACCTTGAACATCGGCACCCAGCCGCCGCCGTTCCACGAGTCATACTCCACCCCACCCCCGTAGCCCGCGCCGCTGCCGCCCGTATTGCTTGGTCCGCCGCCATGGCACCAGCGGTTCAGGATGTGCCCGCCATCGGCCGTCGGCGTGTCAAAAATGCAGTACGAGTTCTGGTACTGCAGGCCATTCATGTACAGCCCGTACTGCTGGTATGGCCCAAACGCCGAGGTGTGCTTGTGGTACGCCCCACGCGCCGTATCCCACAGCACCTCGCCGTTGGCCATCGACAGGTTTACCGCCGCCGTGTACCCCGTCGAATACAGCGGTGCGAACACCGTGCTCCCGCCCGTTGCCTGCGCGATGTTCACCTGCTCTCCAAGCGTGGTGCTCACCGTTGCCGTCGTGCTTTCCACCCGCTCTGGATCAATCGGGCCGTCGATCGAGATCACCGCCCGGTGCTCCGCGACCACCATGCCCGTCGTCGGATTACTCGGGTTCGAGTACATATCCATATGCCGCATCCGCAGGTACCCTGTCGCCCCGTTCAAGGGGTCGTTCGGGTCGTTCAGCGGCGCGTAAAAGCCCACCTGGTTCGTCGCCGGGTTCGTCGTCGGCGCCTGCACGTCCGGCGCATACCCCACCAGGATCTCGCCGCACGCGTTCGCATTCGTCTCGTTGCAGCCCGCCGACCAACCCCCTCCGACCAGCGGCCCTTGCACGTTGTTCACGTGCACCCCGTCCAGCTCCACCGTGGCGCCGGAGCTCTGGTACTCCTCGACTACCGAGCCCGCCGGCCACGCGGTGCCCGCCGGCGCCGTCCCGCCGGCATTCCGGCCGCCCGGCTGGATGTGCAGCATCCCGTCCGAGGCAAACCCTTCCGCATTCACAATCTCGTACTGGTTCTGCTTCAGCCCGCTGACATACGCCGAGGGCGCCGTGCTCGCCCGGTTGTAATCCTGCGGCAGGATCAGGTACGGGTAGTAATCCCCGTCGTCGGCCGTCGCATCACTTGCCAGCGCGAAGTACTGCGGCATCCACGAGGTGTCGTGCACACTTACCGAAGTCCCGTTGCCTGTCAGCGTCCCCGTTAGCCAGGTCTTTTCGCCCGTTCCACCCACCAGGTACGCCCGGTTCGTCGCCAGCACAAACCCGCTCCCGAAGTACGAAGCTTCGTGGTAGAAGTTCTGGAACCGCACCACCGTCCCGCCCCACACCTTCACCCCGCTCAGCATGTACGTCGACTTCACCGATCCGCCGATAAAGCTCACGTTCACTGCCTTGTCGATATCAATCGACCCGTGCGGGTCCGGCAGGATCGTCGTCGGGCTCGCCGTCGTTCCCGGCGACTCGTACACCCCATTCGTGCAGTTCACTGAGTAGCACCAGTGCTGCACCAGCGGCTGGCTGCTCGCGATATCGCTCGTCTGCCCCGCTTCGATCACGTGCGTGTTGTAGAAGTAGTCCTCGTTTGAATCCCCGGCCATGATCAGTGGCCAGCGCACCTGGTAGAACGTCAGGTCGTAGCTCATCACCCGCTCTGAGGCCGCGTTCATCTGCAGCCCGCGCCCGCCGTTGTTGAAGAAATGCAGGTTTCTTAATGAAACAAACCCCGAGTTCAGCTCCAGCAGCGTTCCCGCCGTCGCCTTCCCGCTGCCCTCGAGCGTCAGGTCCTCGATCGACCCGTAGCAGCTGTACAGCGTGCAGTTCGGCGCGTTGAACACCGTCACGAGACTCGCCGTCGGGTTCGTCTCCTGCAGAATCGTGCTCGCCTTCGCATCCCCGGCCAGCTTCATCATGTGCGGAATGCGCAGCGTCCCGTTCACCAGGTAATGGCCCGCCGGCAGATACACCACCGGGTAATCCAGGTCCTTCGACGGAACACTCGCCAGCGAAAACGCAATCGCCGCCTGGATCGCCGCTGTCGAATCCCTGACTCCCGTCGGGTCCGCACCGCCCGCAAACGTCGTCGACCGGACGTCGACCCGCGGCAGCACACTCACCTGGTTCGCCACCTGCAGCGTCCCCGTCACCGTGCCCCCGGCCAGCGGCACTGTCGTCGCTACCTGCGCGTCCACGTAGTGCTTATCGCTCGCCTGCGTCGCGCTCGTCGGATCCGCCGGCAGCGTCAGCGGCCCCGCCATCGATCCGCCGCTTAGCGCCAGGTAGTTGCCCGCCGTCGGCGCAATCGCCGCGATCGCCGCATCCACATAGCTCTTTGTCACGCTCTGCATCGCCACCATCGAGGGCTCCAGCTGCGCGCGCACCGCCGCGATCGTCGCCGTCGCCGCCGCCGGCACCGTCCAGTACTCCCGGCTCACCGTCGCGCTGCCTCCACTCGAACCCGCAAGGTGGTACACCACCGTGTAGTAGCTCCCCGCTGGGCTTGCTCCCGCATTGGGCGCCAGCGCCACTGACGCAAAGCCGTCCGCGCCGACCGTCACCGTCGTCGATCCCGCCGCCACCGCCAGGTTGTTCGCCGTCACAAACGCCGGCCAGCTGATCAGCATCTCGCCCTGCGCCGGCGTCCCGGTCGCCGAGTACACCGTCCCCGAAACCGTCACCGTCTGCACCCCGGCTGTCGTCTGCGCCTTCGCCGCGCCCGGGAAGCCGAAGATGAAGCCGAAAACGCCCGCCGCGCCCAGCGCGCCCGCCAGCACCCGAGTACGCCCTGCGCGCAGTACGCCCGCCAGCATCGGGATACCCGCCACAGCCAGCCTTCCGCGTCCACCCATCACACCCTGCCCTCCGCGCACGCCCCGCACCCGCGCCAGTCCCGACCTCAACCCATTCCGGCTCTTCATCCGCTCTCCACGTCGTCGTGTGTCCCGCCGCTGAACAACCGCCCCGCGCCCACTCAGCCCAAAACCAACGCAGCCCACAAAAAAAAGACGGGCGCCCAGCCCCGTCCCGCCCAAACCCAAACTCATCCGTCCTGGGCGCGACGTCATCCGCGTCGCGCCCACCAATCAAGGGACTACCCTTTCGAAAAAGGCACCCTCCTGAGGAAGCGGTAGCGCTTCGCGCCACCGGACCTGCTTCCTCGCTCGACCAGCCAGGGCCGACCACGCTCCGCGACCCACCACTGGAGGCGTCATCCCAGGCGAACGACCTGCTCTTTTATCGCCCGGCCCGACAAGGCTCGCCAAAGCCGGCCCGCCTCCTGCGCACAGGCGCCGCGCTGGCCCCGCCGCGGGTGGCTACCCCTGCTTTTCCAGCTGCTCCCGCAGCAGCGCCGCCAGGCTGTCGTGCCCGCGGCCGGCAGGTGCCAGCTGCTTGCCCGCCACACTCCAGAGCCACCTGGTGTGCGTCAGACTTCCCCCCTTTGCTTTCTTCACATTTGCCCGAACAATCTGCGGCAGCGCCTCCCGTACCTGCGCTCCCACCATCTCCTCCGGACTCTGCTCCCCGTTGCATCGCGTTCTGACCCGCGTGCTCCGCGCCCGTCTCGCCGGTCCCTCTCCCGGCGCCCGCTCCCCGCTCGCGCTCGTTCTTGCTTCGTCTGTTTTCAATCGCACCGTCCAGAGAAACAAAAAAGGGGAAGCGCCGAAGCACCTCCCCTTGTCTTGTTCCTAACTCCAGACTAGCAACTCACCGGAATCGGTACGCCATACGGACAGAATCTTTCTCACTGCCAGAACGATCGCCGGCCACCCTGATTACCAGCACCCGCCTCAAAACACCAGCCTCGCTCCCAGCCACATCCCCACTCTTTCCACCCTACCAGTCCACCCCGAAATACTGTGCCACCCAAGAAAGCTCCTGCTTTCTCCACTCAGGGGGTCACCCTAGAGGCTGTAGACAAAGGGCGAAGAGCGTCTTTCACTCCTCAAAAGGAGCTCACCGCCTGCCGTCGGAACCAGCCGCCCGGGGCAAACAACCCGGCACATGTCGAAGCGGCAAAGAGCAGAGATCGCCGCCCTGCTTACTGCGGCAGTGGGTTGCCTCCGCTTCCACCAGTTGCCCC
>CAXTMF010000026.1:4844-13898 GCA_964245435.1 uncultured Acidobacteriaceae bacterium | reverse complement strand
CCTACCGCCTTGCCACATTATGGCCTTCCTACCCGTGCTTAATGCAACAGAGCCCACCGCATCGATGCAGCGCAGCAGCCAGACCATCAGGGGCTCGATCAGGTCGGCGTACTGCTTGCCGACGCCCTCGAAGTCCCAGCACTGGAGCCGGTTCAGCCGGAGCGAGTCTTCGGCGTTGTCGAAAATCTTCGCGTACACCCCGTCGCCGACCCACTTGGTCAGGTAGCGCTGGAGATGGGGCGGCAGCATGAGATTGCGAAGCCGGCGCAGCTCCGGGTCGCGCAGGTTGTACATGTTGCGGACGATCGCGTAGATGTCGTCGTCGTCCTCGGGGCCGATCGCAGCCCCGCCGCTGGCCAGAAGCAGCTTCACGAAGCTGTGCAGAAATTTCAGGTTGCTCTCGGTCGGCTCGAGCGAGAACGGGTTGATCCTCGGCCCGTCCAGCCCGACGCGGTCGACCTTGCCTCCGTAGAGTTCGACCACCGACTCATACGACCGGCCGATATCGAAGATGAACGTCCAGCCGCCATACTTCTGCTCCATGGCGACTTCTTGGTTGGCCTGGACGCTCTTGCCCTGCCGCGGCGGCCCGATGGTGAGCTGCACCCGCACCCCGTCTACGTAGGGATCCTTGAAGTACGGGGTGCCGGTCCTGGTCTCGAAGACGTTGATGTACTCGCGATCGAGCGCCTCCGAGTGCGGGTGCCCTAAATTGGGCGCGTAGATCGAAGCAAGCCGGGCATTGTGGTCCTCTCCCAGCCAGAGCGGGAACACGCTGAACGCCTGGTTGCCGGGAAACAGCGCGTAGAAAGCGGACAGGTTGCCGTCCGTTTCCTCGAGTAACGGCGCGCGGGCAGCGACGAAGGCCGTGTGGACCGCCGGGATCACATCTTTCAGTTCTTCGTGGCTGTGTCCCGCGATCAGCAGCTTCAGGGTGTACTCGCCTTCGGCTCGCTCATCGAGCTTCTCGAGCACCTCGCCGATTCTGCTGACGCGCTTCCTATTAGCTTGGCCTTTCGCGCCTTCATCGAGCGTGTCGAACTCCCTGCCGGCAAGCGCGCGCTGCATCATCGATACCTTGAAGAAGTCCTGGAACCGTTCCTGCGACTCGGCTTCCTTGCGTGCGGTCGCGGTCGACCTCGGCCGCCAGGTCGTGCAGAGGATCGCGTCGCACGCAAGATCCATGAGGCCCGAGAATAGACACGGGCGGCTCGCGGCCGGCGTCATGGTGAGCGAGAACACCTGAGCGTACTTCTTGCCGATGCGCAGGTGGTCCGGGTGCCATTTCACCACGCTGCCCGCGATCTGCACGTCGAGCGGCGAATCGCTGCGGAGCCGCACCTGCTCGGCCCAGTCCTCGAGATTGAAGAGGTAGCTGAAGAAGCGCAGCGTCTCTTCGGTTTCGACGAGCTCGAGCCCAAGGTCCTCGCCGAGTTGCTCCTGCAGCGTAGCGGTCGCTTTCTCAAGTTCGGCAAGCAGGCGGCTATTGTCCAGGGCATGCTCCTGCGGCTTTAGCCGGAGTCTGCCGGGCGAGCGGGGCTGCACCGTCAACGCCCAGTGGAGGTCGATCCGGCGCAGGCCAGCCGTGCGGTTCAGGTGGTCGATGCGCCCGCTCACGAAAGCTTCCGTGACGGGGTTCTCGTAGACTTCCTCGCGCGGCAGATCGAAGCCGGAGCGCAGGCGCGTGTACTGGTAAAGCGTTGCCCCTTCAGGCAGGCCGTGGAGCGCACCTTCCAGCGTGTGTGTGAGCGCGTCGAGCGCGTCGTCGGTCAAGCCTTCCTGGTCCACGCCGCGGAGCTTGAAGAGCACGCCGTAGCCTTCCGGCTTAAGCGCGTAGACCGTCGCATTCACCGCCCGCGCGATCGGTACGATCGCTCGCGCGGGCGCAGCGTCGGCGACCCAGGGGTTCAGTTTTCGTTCAGCGTTTGCGCGGGTCATACATGGCCTTCTGCCGCCAGCCCAGAAACCAGAGCCGGACCAGTTTGGGATTTCTGCGTGTGGTGAGCCAGGCCGCGACGGCGAGCAGCGCGAAGGCAAGGGGGCTGAGCGCGTGAAACCCTGCGAGGAAAACCAAAACCGAAACAGACACAATGGCAATCCAGAAAGGCAGCTCCAATCCCAGCTTGGTGCGCGAAGCGTTCAGGATCGAGTTGATAGGCAGCGGCTTTCCTCGCAGCGGTTGAGCCATCGCGCTACTGCGTCACCTGGCCGCTGAGCGTGTTGACCCATCCCGGGCCGAGGCCGATGACCAGCCCGCCGATCAGCGCGGCGACAATGCCCATGGCGCCTTCCGCCATCCGGCCGCCCATCATGCGGACCGCCGCGAAGATCAATCCCATCACGACGAACAGTGCGCCGATAGCGACAACGAAGGTCTTGATGGTCGTGAACACCGTAGTCGCTTGGGTGAAGTCGATCGTGCCCTGTGCATGAGCTGCGGAGGCGAACAGGACCGTAAGCAGTACTGGTCCTGTTTTCCCGGTAAGCTTCGCGAGATTTGACCTGGCAGGCTGCTCGGTCATCGTGGTGCTACAAAGGCGGTTGAGACGAGCGGTGAATGGCTTGGCCAATGAATTTCTCCTGTGTTTTCTCAAGACTTCGAGGATGGTCACTCTCTCTTGCGAGAGCAGGTCGTTGCTGGGCTTTGCGGTTCACGACCTTGCTGCCACGCTGGACTTCCGCCGCTGTAGCATGTTGTCGCGCTTCCGCAAACATTGACTAATTTCAGTGGTTATCCCTGCGCGGTTGTGTACACGGGCATTTGTATAAAGCCGTTTGCACGGCGAGGTAGGACCGGCTTTTCGACGCAAACGGCTTCAAGCGCACGAGAAAGTCCTAGGAGCGGAAGATAGACGAGTCAGGTCGTCAAGAATGTTTGCTGGTGTATTGGTATCAACAATTGTTGTCACTATGTTTTGCAGGGATGCTCTCTTGTGTCAACACCGTTCCTGTGGAAATCGCTTGCCGCAGCGCGCGGCTGCAGCGCACTCTTGCTCTCAGGAGTCGCGTGTTGAGAGTGTCTGAAGTGAATGCGAAAACGGGAGGCCGCGCGAATGAGCCGGGTTCAAAAGGCGGTCGACCAATAACCCGCTACTCATATGAAAAGTTTCTGGCCGATCTAAGTGCCCGCATTAAGCGCATGCGCAAGGAACGGGGCTGGACACTTCGCGACATGGTAGTTCGGCACGACTTTCATCTCACCCACTGGCAAAATTTCGAGAGCGGCAAGCGCGGCTTCGCTGTACCTTCCCTGCTTCGCATTGCAGAGGTGTTCGGGTTGCGTCTCTCGGAGCTCATCGGCGATGCCGGCGAGCTCCCAGTTGAGCTCGGCAGCCAGGCAGAAATCCAAACATCCCGCGAGGAATCCGATCCATCTACTCTCACGGGCTCAGAAAATGTTTCTTCGAAGCAGCGTAGGCAGCGCTCTCGTGTCTTGCCTCCGCCGCCTGAGTCGCTGCCGGCTTCTACTGCTTCATCTCCCAACGCATCTCTTCGGCGTTCTCCTCGTCGCAAGTAACGACCGTTGACACGTCACTCTCGAAGACGGGGATCCGCCTTTGAATCAGCCGGTCGATCAGCTTCTGGAAGTCTTCCATTACCCTAAGGCAATCCTTTTCCTCAACCACAACACACGCGATGATTTTTGCGTAGGCCACGCTTGCTCTATCGGCAGACGCTACCTTCCCTTTAATCCCGGTAGTTCTCAGAGCCTACTGGAGTCGCTTGTCGGCTCTAGGACAGATCACTATGTACTTCTTGCGTAAAGTGCCATGATGCGCTGAACGTTCGCCATTCATTGGAGATCCAGCGTCGCGAGTTTTGCGAGCAGGCTTTACGAGCCGGCATCTATGGGTAGAGAGACAGGTTCAGGACCTACCCGGGTGCCCAGAAATTTGCGCCTTCCTCGGCATTACCTCCACGACCGCGGTCTTGCGGACCGCGCAGGAACTCGAAAGGGTTTGCCAGCCAACGTCTCGCTTATAGGCAGAACCCAGGTTTAGAGAGGTACGCTGGCAATTTCCACTACTGCTCGATGGATTGCGCAACTGGGAGAGCCACTTTACTGCTCCGGCAATACAATTCTGCAAATTCTGCCAATCAACCTCTCGCTTTATGAGGAGAAGCGCGCGATCTACTACGTGCTAGAGAGGCTGGCTGGCAACTCCGGCCAACCACTGCCATCTTGATCACATAATCAGCGCAGTTCAATGTCGGAAAGAGGTTTAGGCACAGCTATTCGCAAGGATATACCGCCTCCATAGAGCCCTGTCAGGCCTTTTTGCGGAGATTAGAGAGGTTTGCTGGCACATTGCACGAATTGGCAGCAACGGGACTATATAGAGAGGTTGGCTGGCGAATCAGTAGAGAGGCTACTGGTAGTGACGAGAGGTGTTCTGGCATATCTAGAGGGGAAGACTGGCAGAGCTTTCGAGACCTTCGCTGGTAGGAATCGAGAGGTGTACTGGCGAAGTTAGAGAGGTGTGCTGGCAATTTAATCTTGCTAAATTAAACAAATTGCACGGCTTATTTAAGCCTACAGTCTTCAGCTGATCTTAAAGATGCTGTTTTTCTATAGCATTCAGCATTCAACAGGGGTAAATATGGCCAAAGGCCCGACGAACATGCCAAGAAAACCACTTTCGCCTGCACTCATGCCAATGGCTGTTGATGTTGATTTAGTCAGATTTGAGAAGAACCTGCTCCAGATCGGGTTCTTTGGCGCGAACGACGGCCGTGACAAGAACCGGGCCACCAGGCGAATCGAGCAGATCGTGATGCGGAATGGCAGCAAAATCAAAGTCGCTGCCGAGTTTCGAGGTTCGGATGCTCTCGGCCTCCCTTCGACCACTGATCGTGACAAGTTCATCGCGCTTCTGAAAATCATCAGCGAAGAACGACTAAAAACAGGCTCCATCTCCAACCCGGTCCGCTTCAGTGGCTACCGCCTCATTCAAGAACTCGGCCTTTCCAGAAACGGCGAAATCTATGAAGACATCTCACGTTGGGGCAAGCGTATGACTGATACCACCATCACCTCGGAGCAAGTTGTATATCGCGCCGCAAAGAAGGTGTACTCAGACGAGACGCTCCACGTTTTCCGGGCTTTCAGACGTACGGGCAATAGCAACCTCAACGGTACAGAGCGCCAGGAAAGCTATGAGGTAGTTCTTGAGGACTGGCTGCTAGAAAATCTGGAACAGCGTTATGTCATTCCTGAAGACTTCAATGCCTACAAGCAGCTCACCCGGCCGACGGCAAAAGGCATCTTCGGAAATCTCCATCTCTGGTTCCATGCCAGTTCAGGAAAGCCGGTCGAGAAAGATTATGCAGACCTATGTAACCTCTTGAATATTCGGACGTATCCGCACATCTCCAAGATCAAGTCGACCATGGGTCTTGCTCTCGATGAGCTTGTCGCAATCAAGTACATCTCCAAATGGGATGTACAGAAGATGTCGAGCAAACTGGGATACAAGGTAGTTCTGTTACCCGGTGAAGAACTGCTTCGCATTCTGGCCTCAGTTCGTCCCGGACGCCGGGATCAACCTCATCTTTCTCCGGAGCGAACCTCGAATGAACAACCTGAGCGTGAGCTGAGCGTCGAAGAAGAAGAAGCTCTAACTCTATTAAAGCAGTACGGTGTTCTTCCGATAAGGGCTGCAAGCCTCTTGGCGGCCGTCGGTTATGAAGTCGTCATTGAAACCGTGGAGTACCTGGCCGCCAACGCACTCAGCAGCAAGCGAAAAAGCATCGAGAACCCGGCGGGTCTGATCGTCTACTCGCTCGAGAAAAGGCTGCCGATACCGGCTGCTTTCGCGAGTTCGCGGAAGCGGAAGGCTGCCGAAGCAGCACGCGACGCCGGATACAGAGAGGAGGCCAACAGACTACAAAACGAACTCGACTATTGTGAGTGGATCGAGCAGGAAGTCGATCGCTTGATCTCTGAGCAGTTCACCCAGTCCGAAATCGAGCGCAAGTTGGCTGAAACAGTTTCGCGTTTGACGAGGACAAACGAGCAATTCGGTCGTATGACGCCGAAGGCTAGAACGGCCTTTGCCAAAGGATTGCTTAGAAGGGAGGTCTCCGCGGGTAGTGCCTTGCCCTCTTTCGAGGATTGGAAAACCATGACAGCTCAATCCAATCTGTTCTAGGTCGAGTAGTAAGAATGGAGCGCTTCGCGATGTGACTATCTAGGATCTACTGGTTGGTGAACACCCTGGGGAGACGCTTGACTGCCTGCTGTCCTCAAAATGCTCGGAGTCGAACGCAGCCTCACTTCCAGACCTCGCACCGCGTCTACCCGCACTTCCCTGCTCCAGTTCCTTGCCTGGTGGTTCCGAAAAGAGTGATGGAGCTTGTCGCGGCTGAGAGTTCCCCGATATGAGGACAACCTAATTAGAGCAGTAAACTGCTTGCCGGAGCTAGGTGAGCCGCAGTAGTCATGCGCGCAACCTTCAGCTTCGAGTGGCTTGATTCAAGGCGAATAGTACAAGGATGCTTGTTCCGAGGCCTAAGCCGGCGCGGTAAAACCAGCGCTAGTCAAGTGTTTGACGAGTCCATTAAACCGATCATGGCCAGATTAAACTACTTTTCAGAAGCTGAAGCATTCCCGGCCGCATGACGCCCGTCGACCTGCGCTCATCTCTACCGAGCTGTTGTGACCTTCCTCGAAAACATCTTAAAGAGCACTAGGGGCTTTCCGTACAACGACAAAGAGGCGTTTAGGACCACTTTCGGCGGCACTCTCACTAACAAAGTAATGTGTTCAGTATAGCGTTACGTAATGTATTACAAAATGCAAGTCAGAATTCTTAGGAAGGTAAGCTTTGTCAACATCCAGCCATAGAGGGAGTGCAATTGACGAGCTTCCGGCGCGCGCCGAAAGCAGGCCTTCTCAAGCGACACTTCGCTCAGGTGGTGTTGTCAGCTCTTATCTCCTCGCAGCAGAAGGCGTGGTTGCGTTCGGAATAGAACTCGGCGGTGGCAAGCACGCAGCCTGCGACGCGCGTAGTCGCTCCAGGGTGCTTCACGGGCACCCTGGGCTGGGATGATTTGTCGGCCCACATCAACCGACAGCGAGCCAGTTCAGCCAGTGCTTCCAGACTTGCGGCTTCCCGCCGAAGTGCTCGGTCTGGCGCACGAAATAGCTGCTTAGTGCTGTTTACGCCAGCCCGGTCGCGTGTACCCACATGATGGCGGGATTTCTCGCCCTGCCAGACATGTGAGCATATCTTCGTACACACAAAGCTCACCGACCTGTCGACCTCGAAAGAGAATATGTAATACGCTGTGTCATACATTACATATACGTAAGGGGTTGCGTAAGGGGATACTCTACGTAATACGCAGGGCACAACGTAACGTCCTACGTACTATGGTCTTTGCAAGAGGAAGTATGCCTGTCATTGTCGTAGCGAACCCTAAAGGCGGAAGCGGGAAGTCAACAACATGTATCGTCCTCGGGACGACACTTGCCTCTCAGGGGGCGTCCGTCCGGATCATTGATGCTGACCCACAAAGAACGCTGGCTAGATGGGGTGAGGGGGAGAGCGCGTTTCGAGACATCGTGGTAACGCCGTCGCAAAGTGAAGACCTGACTGTCTTGATCGATCGACTACAGGCCCAGTACCAGTTTGTCCTGATTGACGTGCAGGGGACTGCCAATCAGGAGATGGTGTCTGCGATGTCTCGTGCGGATCTGGTTCTTATACCCATGCAAGCAAAGACCGCTGACGCGGAAGTCGCAACTCGCGCGATTGGTCTCCTTCGGACCCAAGAGAATCTATTCAAGCGCAAGATTCTCCATGCGATCGTGTTCATACGGACCAGTCCCATTATCGTCACCAGGGAAGAAAGGGAGATCCGCCAGAACATCGAATCAGCTGGAGTCCCGCGATTTGCATCCAGCCTGAATGAGCGGACGGCATTTTCACACCTGTTCGCGTACAAGAGAGCTTTGGGTGAACTAAACGCGAGAGACACCAACGGTCTAGAGGCAGCGCAGCTGAATGCCGTCGAGTTGACCGCAGAAATGATCCAGATTCTACGAAAAAAGGTTAGCGTCGCATGAGCATGTCAAACACCTTCAAGGACCTCGCCGGGGGCAGCCTAGACGATTTCACGCCTAAGCCCAAAGCGCCGGACACCAAAGTCCCCTCTATGAAGCAGTTGGAACGCATTGCTGAAGAGCAGGGTTTTAGCATTGACAATCACCTCGTCACGCGCAAAGCACTCAAGAGTGGCCGGGTGGCCTCTAAGGATCGTGCGCAACCGATGACCCTGCGCATTCGAGTGGCCGACTGGAATCGCTTTTCGGCTTTCTGCGAGAGGAACGGACACACCGTGGCGGATGGATTCGAACGACTCGCGGCTTTAGCAGACACTCTTTAATCGTTCGCTCCCGAAAGGTAATCGTCTTGCTTCGAGAACTCAATTTTCCACGCGAGTACCAGACGCTTCTTGGAGCGTTGAAGGAGAGAATTCGGTCTGCGGAGCTGCAAGCACTGCGCTTCATCAATCGCGAGCAGATCGACCTCTATGTTGATATCGGTCGAATAATCGTGGAGAAGCAGCAGGGAGAAACATGGGGCAAGAGCATCGTCGGAAATCTCGCGGAAGATCTGAGCCGCGAACTTCCCGGCGCGAATGGCTTTTCGGCCGCTAAATCTCTGGCGAATGAGGAACTTTTACGAGGCGTACGGTCAGGACGAAAAACTCGCACAGCTTGTGCGAGAAATAGGATGGTCGCACAACATCATCATTCTCGAGAAATGCAAGGACGCCCAAGAGCGAGAGTTCTACATTCGCAGCTGCAAGCTCGAAACACATCTCCGGGTCGCGCGTTGGGTCGCCGTTCTGTTCTTCGCCATAGTGGGCAACGGAAAGTGCGGGGAGACCACATGGGCCTGACTCGTCCATCGCCTCGATCACGAGAGACATAAAGGGCTGGTTTTCGATCTTGAGCGAGAGGCCGGGGTGCCAGCCTCCGGCTCTCTTGAGGATGTCGAGTACGGTCTGCACCAGGCCACCTCCGCGAGGGCTGCATCGGTGGCG
>CAXTMF010000026.1:0-4744 GCA_964245435.1 uncultured Acidobacteriaceae bacterium | reverse complement strand
GGATGTCGAGTACGGTCTGCACCAGGCCACCTCCGCGAGGGCTGCATCGGTGGCGGCTTCGGTCTGCTGGCCTGCGACCTGCTCCGTCTCGATGGCGGAGAGGATGAGGGCGGAGGTCTTCTGAATGACTTCCAAGCTCTCGGCCAGTAAAGCGGCGTTGCCGTGGTACAGGTGAATATAGTCGGCGGATGCTCGGCCAGAGTCGAGGCCGATGGTCTGGCTTACAACAAAGGCGATTGCCTCGGCTTCAGTTTCGCGTACCGTCTTGGTGGTGGCGGTTCTGCGCTCGGCTTTGTGGAGCATTTCGTGCGCAAGCTCATGAACAAGGGTGCTGAACTCTTCGGCGGGTGCCTGTCCGGGAAGAATGGCGATCTTGCCGCCGTAGCTCATGCCAAGCGCGGGAGCGATGCTGTCCTTGAACTCCAGCTGAATGCCCTCACGCGTGGTGAAGTCGATGAGCCGTTCGCGGTACGCTCCAACCTGCCCCTTCACGCGCTCGGTGAACTGCGGAAGCTCTGCGCCTTCGGTTTGTGAAACGTCAAACACGTAGACCGCGCGAAAGCCCACGAGGACGGGTGTGTTGATGGCTGCCGGGTCTTCGCTGCGCTTGGCTTCGGTTTCCTTCTTCCTGCGGGTACCGGTCATCGGGGCAAGGATGCGGATGCCCTTCTGTCCCTTCTTCACCTTGCGTCCAAGCTGATTCCATCCGTACAGTCCCGCTACTCTCGTGGCTGTCGGCATCTGCCGCGCGATTTCGAGGATGTTGCCAAAGCTATAGTTGTGGAAACGGCCCATGGCGGTGAGGTAGGCGGTGAGGCCTTCGCTGTGTCCTGCTTCCAGCTGCTCGATCAGTAATTGCACATTCGCCTGAATGACTTCTTTGGAGTTCTGCGGCCTTTGCGTAGAGGGAAGAGTGGTGACGGTGTTGGCTGCGCTGTTCATGGTGACTTTGCTCTCCTTGGCTTGACTTCTGGCTTTTCCGCGTTGAATCGCGGCATCCATATGCCGAACGCCACCTGGCGAAGGCGGGGGTAGCAAGTCGCAGGGGGAGGGGTTTCCCCACCCTTGAAGCGGAGGCGAAGCTGAAGTGGAAAGGGCGAAGCATAGCGGAGGTCTGCACAAGCGAAGCGCGGAAGATTGGGGAAGCCCCTTGCGGCGCGCGATCGGGGCAGAGCCCCTTAGGCCTTTGATCTGGGTGTGCGGAGCGGTTTGCTTTGGTGTGTGGAGCGCTCCGGTTTTACCGCGAACGGCTCACCCCTGTTGTTTCTTACTGGCTATCAGCGATTCGGGATGATTGTTCCTGACTAGTAGCGGCCACGCATGAAGACAGAACAAGAGAACGGGCTGTGCTACCTAGGTCACTCTACGGGGACACGGTTCAACGATCAGGAGCCCGAACGAGACAGTCTGTAGCTGGCGCGCGTGCCCACGACGGAAAACAACAAGATTGTAAGCGCGATGACCATCAATGAAGCTGCGATGAAGCCGCTGGCGGACCATTCACGCCCGGTCACGGCCGTCCGGTCCATCGCGAAACCCAGCACCGCGAAGAACGCCAGCAGCTCCATACGCACTGCAAGAAAATAGGCGAGGAAGATCGGCCTCAGGCCAGAAAGCCGATGGCCGGCCCGCAAGATGTCCATCTTCGAGAAGAGGCCAAACTCACTCAAGACCACGTACACGGCGGTGGCGTAAGCGGGCATCGCCCAAAGAAAGCCTCTGCTGTGACGAAGGTGTGGGGAGAACGCGGGCAGCCATGGCCAGTGCAGCCCAAGCCATACCGGCGGGGCGATGAGCATGGCGAGTGTCGCCGCTTCTACTGCGATCCGAAGCTTTGTCCATTGCACCGCACCGGTAGCTTTCGCGCTTGTCGAAGCTCCGGTCATCGCCAGCCCTCACCCGCAGCAGTGTAAGCCGCAGGCGCCTGTCTGAGCGAGAAGTGTCCTGCAAACGAAAGCTCCAGACTGGAGCAGGCGCATCCTCGGCAGCACGGATGTTTGGTGGAGCGGTCCCTACCTGCCGCCGCACTGGCGGCCCATTTCCGCCAGGATCTCGTGGGCGATCGTGATGCCGTCCGAGACCGCCGCACGAACGCGGGGACTGCTCCGCTGCAGCTCGGCGCTGTCGACGCGCGCCAACCGGACCGCGGTCACCATGCCGGCGATGACGGCCGCAACGGAGGCCGGAGATTTCGACGGCTCCGGAGTGTAGACGATGCCTAGCCCCGTATGGAGCAGCAGCTCGTCCTGCCCGTAGGTCTGGCTGTGTCTGCAGTGGGGCACCTGCCCGGCAGCGGCGTGGCCGGCACGGAGAGCGGCCCTGGAACTCGTCCGGCCTGGACGAAGATGAGCCGCTTGCAGCCAGTGCAGGCGGCGTGCCAGTGGTAGTAGGGTGGGAAAGCGTTGTCGGGCAGCGGCATCTACCGCTTGCCGCCCTGGATCAGCTCGAGCGCCAGACGCCCCTCGAAGATTTCGGTCGGCCGATACTGGCGGTGCTCCTTGCAGAGTGGACACAGGATCGCGAGGGCATTGTCGGGGATCGACTCGATGCCTGCAGTGACCTGGCGGTGGCAGCCTTTGCACCGGACAACGAGAGCCAGACGGGCGGGTGCGCCATGAAAAGACATGGCCAGAGCATAGGCGAACAGGAGGCGAAAACGCAACCGGCTCGCCGGTCGGACGCTAGTCGGCTTTGGCTTTCTTCTGCGCAGCCCAGCGCATCTGCTGGGCGGCGGCGATGCGGGCGCGGGCTTCGTCGCTGAGCTGACGGCGGGCAGCTTTCTTGGGCGGCACAGCCTTGGCGGGCCGTCCGCGGCGCTTGGCGGGGGCTGTTGCGGGAGCGTCGTCGGAGTTGTCGAGCAGGGCGCGGACCTGGCTGAGATGCGCGATCTGCTGGTCGATCATTGCGAAAATGCCGTCGTACTGGGACATAGGGGATCAGAGTACGGCACGGATAGGCAGGGAAGGGAGCCTTATTCCCGGAATACCGCGGCCATGCGCTCGGACTGCGCGATCTCGGCTGGGTGGCGCAGGCCGAACAGCTCGAGAAAGTACCGCGTGGTCCGCCAGCGCGCGGCGCGGCCATCCGCGTCCTCGACGCGGGCGACCAGCCGGCGGCGGCGCAGGGTCTCGAGCGTGGCATAGCTTTCGGCGCCGCGGATGGAGGTCACTTCCTCGGTTGTGACGGGCTGGCGCAGCGCGACCGCGGCGAGGGTTTCGAGCGCCTGCGTGGAAAGCGGCCGTTCGCCGCGCTCTGCCCGCAGGGCGGAGACGATCTCCTCGCGGTCGGACCGGGTCTCGAACCGCCACTTGCCGGCGGCTTCGCGCAGCTGGAGACCGCGGCCCGGCCGGGCCAGCTCCGCCTCCAGGCGGGCGAGCAATGCCCCGGCTTCCGGCTCCGCGAGCGCGAGCCGGCGCGCAATTTCGGCTAATCCAAGCGGTCGGCCGGCGGCAAACAGCAGCGCCTCTAGATTGCCGAGGGCATCGAGCAGGGCGCCGGGGCTCCCGAGCCGCCGGGCGTCGCTCACAAGCCCAGCCTCGCGGAGGCGGTGTCGTGAAAGAGTTCGGCTTCGCGGACGTAGCGGGCGACGGTTGCGGGGGAGCGGTGGCCGGTCTGGCGCATGATGTCCCAGACGGTAGCGCCGGAGCGGGCGGCCTCGGTCGCGAAGCCGGAGCGCAGGGAGTGCCCGGCGTAGCCGGCCGAGTCGTAGCCGGCGGCCTCGAGCGCGCGCTTGAGGACGGCGGCTACCGAATCCGGGTGCAGGGCGCGGGGCCGGAGCTTTCCGTGGCGGTCGACCGCGCGGAAGAGCGGCCCCTCGGTGAGGCGCGCCGCCGCGATCCAGTGCTCGAGGGCCAGGACCGGGCAGGTCTCGGGGCGTCGGCCGCGGGCGACGGCGACCACGCTCCCGGCGCCAACCTGGTCGGTTTTGGAGCGCCGGAGCGTGACCGCCACTCCCTCCTCCGACCAGGCCAGATCCCGGAGCTCGAGCGCGGCAAGGTTGGCTCGGCGGAAGGCGCCCGCGAAGCCGAGGAGCAGCAGCGCCCGGTCGCGCAGCCCGCAAAGATTGTCGGGCAGCGCGGCGAGCGCCTTGCGCAGCACCGGGGTGCGCAGCGCGGTCTTGCGCGGCTGCGCGGCCCCAAGCGTTCGGCGGATCCCGTGCAGGGTTTCTCGCACCTCGGGGTGGTCCATGGTCGCGGGCGTCGGATGCCCGGCCGCGCGATGGGCGCGCGTAACGGCGGTGAGCCGGCGCGTGATCGTCGCCGGCCGGTGGGTCCGGGAAAGCGAGGCCAGATAGAGGGCGACCGTCCGGGGCGCGGCGGGCAGGGAAGCCTCCGCGCGGCCCTCGCACCACCGGCGGAAGTGCTCCCAGTCGCTGCGGTAGGCCCGCAGGGTGGATGTAGCGCGCGCGGCGCGGGCAAAAGCCCGGGCCTCGGCCAGCAGCGGGTCCGCCCCGGCCGGCTCCAGAGCTGTCGAAGCCGCCGGAGCGGCCAGAGAGCCCGGAGGCAGGATTTCCGGGCCCAAGGGGCCTTCCGCAGGGTCCTGTGGCCGGTTTTTAGGCAAGTTGGGCATGAGGAAGGCTAGCATGGCTCAAGCCGCGAGAATGATGTATTCTCACAAATTGAAATTAAGAATAGAGTGATGGCACTGTGCCAATACGAGTAGCAGATGGTAGTCTGCTCGCGTGCCTCTCAAACCCAGCTGGCATGGGCGCCTGCCTGCGCTGCGCGATACCCTCGCCGCCCTC
>CAXTMF010000025.1:0-21153 GCA_964245435.1 uncultured Acidobacteriaceae bacterium | reverse complement strand
ACCGAAAGGAGTAGCAAGTCAAACTGCGGCCAGACAGTTAATGCAACAGAGCCGCATCTCCTCGCTTCCCTCCCCCGGTTCGTGGGTTCAGGCCGATCTCTCGCATGAACGAGTCCAGGCTGTTACCAAGCCGAATGCGGCGGCTTTTCTTCTGAGTGGCTTCCGTGACCAGCCAGAAGAGAAGCAGGCGAGGGATCGAACCGTAGGGATAAAGCGATTTGCGAGTCTTGAGGTCAACGTAAGGACGGATCGCCAGCGTGAGATGCCCGTTCGTTCGCGCCCAAACAGCAACGTCTCCGGGGTCGGAGTGCGGTAGGGTGCATTGCACAAGCTGACGGGCCATGTAGGAACGCTCAACTGCATCGGGGCTCATACGGATATCGACAGCCGCGTCGATCAACTTGTCCGCGTAGCTCCCTTGTAGGGCGTTTTCCTTCTTTCGTGACATCCTGCGTTTTCCGTTATTCTACATTTCGTTATTACGTCTTTTCGTTACTAACCGCGACGCTCGCGCACGACTCTGAAGCCTTCCTGTAGAAGGTCCAACATGCTGATTCCTTGCTGGGAGGCATAAACCTTGAACTCGCGGTGAAAGTCGGCGGGCACCTTAAAATTGAGAGGTTTTAGCGAGCCGGGCTCAATCTTTTCCAGATTGCCTACGGTCAACTCGACGGCAGGCGGCGGGCCCTTGCGCGATTTCTTGGCGGGTGGTGGTACGTTTGCCATGGCTCTAGGCTGCCTTTCCCTTCTGCATTTGCGTGATGAGGTCAACGATCCCCTGTGCGAGCTCGTCGCTGCGTTTATTCAGGGACGAAAAACGGGTTTCTGTAAGCGAGCGTCCTTCATCGGACGCGCGGCGGTAAGCGGTTTTCTCTGGCAGGCTTCCGGCCAGCACTCGGTAGCCGGCCTCCGTGATGTAGTTGCGGGCCTCCTCGATCTCCGACTCGCTATCGCCTACCCGAGAGAGAGCGAAGGCGATCTTGGTCGCTTTGATCTCGCGCTTGCGAAGCTCGTGCGCGAGCAGGACAGAGGGCTCCAGGTCGTCCAGCGAGAGGCCGGTCGGAAGAATGGTGAGCAGGGAAGCCGCCGCGATCTTCAGGGTGCCTGCCGTGGAGTGGGGTGGCCCATCCAGAATCAGCAGGTCGTAATGCTCCCCAACTTTAAGCGCCTGTTCTACAGTTCCGAATCGCTCCACAGGGATCGCAGGCTCAATGCCCGATTGAAGGCGGCGGGACTGCCAGTTGAAGCTCGTGCCTTGGGAAACGTCCAGGTCGGCAATCTTAACCGTCCAGCCTGCAAGCGCATACTCCCGCGCCACCAGCCGGGAAAGAGTGCTTTTGCCGACTCCGCCTTTCTGCGAGACCATGCCAACGATTACGGCCATGTCTGACGATAGAACGATTGCGTTTCTTCGTGCATTCTACAAATAACGAAAGCGTTATCATGCGCTCGTTAGTGTACCTAGATCGTACGTGTGTATAGTTCGTGATTTCGTTATTTAACGATATGTATGGAAAGGTAGGAGGCTCAACGCTGATGCGGCGCATGGACCACACCACACCCCACCCGCAAAACATAGCGGCGAAGGTTCTGGCGCTGGAGGTTCGGTCAAGGACGCGCAAGCGCCGTGCCCGGGGGCACGGGGGCCGGGGTACCCGGCCATCCTTGACGGGTTCTCCGGGGCCTGAAATCCAACTATCGTGTTTTGCGGGTGGGGGCACTTTGAGCGGAGCTGCCGTGCGCGGAGCGCGGTTTCGCCGCGGCGCTTGCGCGGCGGCCTGGGCGCTTCCGCCCGGGGTGTGGAGTGGGCTTGTCCCCGAACGGTTCATCTCCTCGTTCTTTAAGGCCGGCTCCGAGCCGCGAAGAAGACGATGGGGCAGCGGACAGGGCAGGGAAGCGCCCTCGCGTAGAAGCCGTGCGATCTCAGGCGAGGGCAGCCTACACTGAACATATCGCTAGAGCCAGGACCGCCGCCATGACCATAGAGATTCAGCAGCCCGAGCTTGCATCCCCGATCCGGCAAAGCATGGCGAGCGGCGCTTTTCGCAGCGTCGATGAGCTGCTCGCCAGGGCTCTAGGCGCGCGTTGGATGAGTCGATCGCTCTAGGGCGCGCACTCCGGGGCGCGCGGGCGCTGTGCACTGCGCTGGGAAGATAAGCGCTACTTCAGAGGCTTGCGGGAGCAGGTGCTGGAGCGCGACGGCCGCCGATGTAGGGTGTGCGGAGCTCTGGGCCGGGCGAAAAGCGCTCGATCCCGGTCCATCACCGGGTGCCTGGCCGCTCGACGCTTCCTTTGATGATCGCGCTCTGTCGCGCCTGCCACGCCAAGGTGCACCGGACGCGTGTCGTGCTGCGGGCCATGCCGCCCCTACTCCTGGAGCTTTGGCGGGAACAGCACCCGCGCGGGCAGGAACAGTTCCGGCTTGATTTTCGGGGGCCGCAGGTACCGCCGGAAACAGCCCCGCTGTTTCGGCGGCAGGGAAGCGAGCAGTCCGCTTCGCAGCACCCTTAATCGCCAAGGGAGCAAAGACATAAGTGCTTTGCGGCTTGTAATGGCACGGTAGAGTCACAGCATGCGAACGCTTCCGTGAAGCGGGCTACCCGTCTCAATCCGGCGCAGGCCCGTGAGCGCCCGGGCGATCTCCGCTTCGTCCAGAACCCAGTGTGCCGACGGCAGCCGGGCGATGACCTCGACCTTGAACCCCTGATAAAGCTCCAGCGCCTCCTCATCATCCCCGAGATAGTCGGCAAGCACAGCCAGCGTGAGCTGCGCGGCGCCGCTACCGGCGTAGCCCCACTCCGGCCCGCTCGGGCTGTGCCAGTGCAGGTCGAGCCGGAGGTCGAGGGGCACACCTTCGCCCCGGAGATCGCGGCCCGGCTGATACCGGAATACACGGGATGCGCCGCGCTCGCGAACGCCGAAATACCTCACCCTCTCCCTGCTGCTCATGTGACTCCTTGCCTGCTGTCCCGCAATAACGCCTTCCGGCCCGACTCGACGGGAAAACAGTGCCTCGGTAAACAGAGCTCGTACGCACACCGCTTTACGCCTAACTGTTGGGCCATCCTACGTAGGTAGGAATTCGCCTCATGCGCCCATCGCTTCACGGGCCTGCGCCCCAGGCCACTTCCCGTTGAGGCTTGACTGCGACAAACGCCAAAGTAACGTAAGATTCGTTTTTTCTTCTCTCCAGCCTATACATATTGTATGTTGTGGACACACGTACCACTCTATGTAGTGGTCAAGGGAGGCCACCTTGCAAGAATTTAATGTCACGGCTATCACCAAGCCCAACCGCGCGAGCTCTCATGAACACATCACCTGTATAGGTAGCGTCGCGGGTAGATGGCGGTTAACCCGCGAGGCGGCTATTGAACGCATCCAGACAAAGCGGGAAGCCTTCTACACGGTGGATCGCTTTTCCGGCCAAAAGATGTACATCGGGGTTGTACCCGCAACCACAGCCAGGCTGCCTTATCTTCGGACCCATGCAGACAGCAAATGGAATGACAACTTGCTGGCTCTTCCGGAATGTGACCCCAGCTGGAGGCTGATCGCCTGATTAACGCCAGCGAGGCCACAGGCTGCTTCTGATCTGTGCGCAATCAGGTTTCGAGTAGGTCAAGCTCTTGATGAAAAACAGAGGGAAGGGCAAACAGCTGCCATATACCTTACGGGACGTGGATGGAAGGCCACCCTCCACTCGCAAAGGATTCAAAGCGCCTCACGCTGCTGCCGCGTAGCGCAAACGCTCTTTAGAGAAAAGTGTTGGTGGGCGGTGTCCGTGAAAGCTTTCGGTTCTTCTTTGCTGCTTTTCTGCTTCCTCTTGTGCGGATGTTCGGCGCACCTGATCATGGACTACGACGAGGCTCTCGACCAGTCCCTTACCGCACTTCAGCTCTCCACAGAAGAGTTCCTGGGCCAGTTGGACTCCGAGGTAGGAACCCCCGCTGCCGCTTACAGGAGCAACAGCTCTTTTTACGTCCATGCCGATGCCAGCCTCCGCACGATCAAAACGCGAGCGGAGGCGGAACCGAAAAGCGAAGTCATCGTCAAGCAGTTGCAAGAGCTCCAGGGGAGCTTGGATGATCTGCAGGGACTGCATAAATTGGACGGAGAGAAAGGTCTCTCAGCCATCGAGATCACCTCCGCTCGCAGCGGAATTGAGAGCGAGTTCCAGTCTCTCTTCGCCCTCCAGCTCGCCCTCAAAACCCGCCTTCGGCCCACAGCTCCCACCCTGTCCCACTAGGAGACCTTATGGCTTTCGACGTAAATTCCGCCGTTGCCAGCATGCTTGAGGCCGCCAGAGCTCCGCTCGCAACAGGCTGGAAGGAAGCGGAGCCTCTCGCTAAGACGCAATTCACCATCATTGCCCACACTGTTGCCGGCATCAGCGAAGCTCGTGCGGCGAATCAGATCACGCGCGAGCAGGCGTGCTATCTCTTCAGTCTTCAACAGCATGCCACCAAATCAGCCCTGCTCGCTGTCGAGGGCCTGGGCCTCGTAGCTGTCGAGGCCGCCATAAATGGCGCTTTGGCAGCAGTCAGCGGCGTTGTGACCGCCGCGGTGGGATTTCCCCTCTTCTGATTGCCGCACGGGGCTGACATTTGCTGACCCGTGCTGTCTCACATCCCTGTGCGCCGGGCCGCTTCCATCTGCTCCAGTTCGGCGAACATCTGCGCAATCTCGGCGTGGCCGTCGTCGGGTGCCGGGGCGGGCCGGATCTCGTAGCGATCGGCGAACTCCTCGATTCGGGTGTCGAGCAGGGAAGCGAGACCGAAGAGGCAGAGGGCAAGGGTTTCGAGAGTTTGGAATTCAATTACGACCGAGCCGGGCGAGAGGGTGAGGCCGCCGGGCAGCCGGTCCCATTCGGCCGGCTCGGCATCGCGAGGCACGAGGGTGCGCAGGGTGCGCCGGGAGGGAACCTTGGCCCGCGCCCGCAAGCCGGCCAGTGTTCGAGCCGGGTCCTCGGCTGCGGCGACGGTGTCGACTAGCGTGAGGAGCGCGTCCCGTTCGACCAGCGTTGCCGTTCCGACCGCGGTCGTGGGTAGAGAGGCTAGCAGCAGCTGGGCGGCGCGAGGCTGGAGCTCAAAGAGCCGCTCGATCTCGCGGCGTCCATAGTGGGAGCGCGGAGAGCCGAGAAGGGTACGACGGATCGCCGGGGCGCGGGAAAGCCAGGAAAGGGGGCGGGGCATGCGGAACCTCTTCCGGACACAGGATTGCGGGCACTTTCAGGATGGCAGAAAGGGAAGAGAATGGCTGCGCGATCGCGCAGTTATCTTTTGGGTGCATCCAGCATTTTTGCTCACGATAATGCTAGTTATCAGGAGCTATGCTGGTCAGCATGGATATGCAGCTCATTCTAGGGCCAGGCAGGGCAGAGCCTCCATCGGGCGCGGCCGACGCTCTTACGGGTGCCTATGCCGTACTCCGAGCCTCGACGCTCGCCTCCATCCGGGCCCCGCACACCCGGCGCGCCTACGGGAAGGCGCTCGACGATCTATTTCGCTTTGCGGCTGGTCGCCCGCTCAATCGGGAGCTGCTACTCCAGTTTCAAGCCTCTATGGAGGGGCTCGCAGCCCCGACCGTTAATCTCCGCCTCGCGGCCGTCCGCACCATGGTCCGGGAAGCCTCACGCAATGGCTGGATCGCGCCCGATGAAGCCGCGCGTCTCACAAGCGTTCCGAACTTCCCGGAGCGGGGCACGCGGTTGGGCAATTGGCTGACCCGCGAGCAGGCCCGGGAGCTGCTCCGGGTGCCCGACCGCGCAACCCTGCTCGGCCAGCGCGACTACCTCGTGCTCGGCTTTCTCCTGGGCTGCGGGTTACGCCGTGCTGAGCTCGCCGCCTTGGACGTCGGCTCGCTCGGGATGCGCGAAGGGCGCTGGGTAATCCCCGACCTCCGCGGCAAGGGCGGCCGGCTGCGCACCGTCGCTGTCCCCGCCTGGCTCCGGGAGGCAGTTGAGCGCTGGCAGCGCGAAGCCGAGGTCGGCGAAGGCCCGCTCCTGCGCCGCATGGGTAAGGGCGGCCGAGTCTTGGAGCAGGGGCTCGGCGTCGATTCCATTCGGCTCATCGTCCTGTCCGCGGCGCGCGCGATCGGCTTCCCTGGGATCGCTCCCCACGACCTCCGCCGCACCTGCGCCAGGCTCTGCCGGGAAAGCGGCGGCGAGCTCGAACAGATTCGCTTCCTGCTCGGCCACTCCTCCATCCAGACCACCGAGCGCTACCTCGGCTCCCAACAGCAGCTCGCCCTCGCCGTCAACGACCGCATCGGGCTATAAGCAATAGCGCTCCTTTTCACCTGGCAAGAACAGCACCACAGTGACACCGCGTTGCTGATACTACCGCACATAACGACCAAGTGGCGCAATACATCAGAGGTCCCTAGGCTTTCGCATATAAGAACCGGGCTCCGTCAACCTGATTCAGCCGCACACAACACTTTTGTAACTTTGAGATAAAGCACTATCCCATTATCTTTGCGCTCGTACCACGATGCCATTTGTGTGAGCAGTCTGAGCGACAGGTCCTGTAGTACTTGGGGGAGTTTGATGCAAACACGTACCAGGCAGCTTTTAATTGCCGGCTTTGCCCTTACTACCCTCTACGCTGGCAGTGTTCATGCACAAGCTCCCGCCGCCGGGAACATAGCTACCATTGCAGGAACTCAGAATGGCACATCTACGAGTGGCGACGGAGGACCGGCGTTAAAGGCAACCTTTAACGCGCAGTATCTTGCCGCGGACGGGCAGGGCGATCTTTACCTTTCTGATATCAACACTACGACAAGCAGTGGTCAGGCAAATAATGAGGTCAGAAGGATTGATGCGTCTACGCACATCATTACTGGTATTACAGGCAGTGGTTATGGGACTACATCCAACTACATAATGCCCAGAGATCTCACTGTTGACAGCTATGGGAATGTGTTCGTCGCTTCAAACGATTCCAGCGCGTCAGGTTGCTACATCGCAGAGATTGCATCCAGCACTAACCAGATATCATCTTTTCAGGACGTCTCGTGTCCATTGCAGACCTTCACCACGGATGGTACGGGGTCGGGCTACTCGGCAGCCGCCTACTACAACAGTGTCACTGCTGATGCGTCAGGTAATGTTTACTGGTCGGAGCTCATACCTCTTCAGAACACTTCCATAACTGTTGCACCAAACCCATACACCGCCCTGATTTATCGCAAATCCGAATCAACAGGGGTCGTGACTCTGTTATCTGGAAACCCTAACAGCAGTACGATATCCGGAAATGGGGGCCCAGCAAGTCAGGCAGGGCTTGGCAAAGTCAACATGATCAGGGTCACCTCGTCCGGCGATGTATACATAGCATCACCGGACGCCACTATTCGCATGATTTCCGCCTCTACGGGAGTTATTAATGTCGTGGCAGGAGGAGGAGCGACAAACAACTCCCCGACTTACCAGGGACCTGCAACGGGGTTCTACACGGGGTCTATTAACGTAATCGCCCTTGACACCTCAGGCCACCTCTACCTAGGGGATACTGAGGTCGACTCCAGCGGCAATCCGACCGAGTCCCTCATACGAAGAATGGATCTTAACGCTGGTACCATCTCGACTGTCGCAGGAGCCTCCTCCAGTCCTACTGCTCCGCCATACGCTAGTAGCACATTGGCATCCAGCGTTTCCGGGGCAGCGGTAGCCCTTGCCGCTGACGCTCAAGGAAATCTTTACGTGTCCAACGGACCGTACATTAGCGAAATCGGAACTCCACCAGCGCCCACTCCTCCTGCACAGGCAGCCCAGCAGCCGCAAATCACCTCTTTGTCGCCGAATGAAGGTGGCCCCGGCGGCATGGTCACCATAACAGGTGTGGGATTTGGAGCTACACAAGGATCCAGCACCGTCGACTTTGAGGGGCAGCCAGCTCCACAGATTACGAATGTTCAGTGGAGCGATCAGCAGATCTCCTTCATGATCCCTCAAACCCAAGTTAACTATGCCATTAATGGGCTTGTCACGGTCGTGAACAGCATCGGCGCGAGCAATGCCGTTGCATTTACTATTCTTCCTTCTGGACCTGCTGTCACCTCCATACTCCCTGATCCAGGATCGATTGGCCAGCAGGTGACCATATATGGGAGCAATTTTGGCTCCACTGCCGGACAGAGCACTATTACGTTTGGTGGCGTGTCTGCCACACCTGTCTCTTGGAGTCCGGGTGCGATCGTCGTAACGATCCCAGCTGGGGCGGCTACGGGCAACGTGGTCGTCGACGTCACGAGTAATTCGAGTCCCGCCTTCCTATACCTGATAAACGCTATGTGTAGTCCACCCTCTTAGCTTCGAACGATTGATTCAGTTGTGCACCAGAAACGCTCAGAGAGCAACTGCTGACTCATGAAAAGGATTAATATGTGGAAACAATTGTCATTCATGGCGCTTCTCTCGGTAGCCGCTGTCGCATACGCGGAAAAGGAGCCATCGATACAGGATCTGGCAGCCAAGGTCGCGATGAAGCTTCCTATTCCAGTACCGGTTGCCGGTGGAGTCCAGAAAGACAAAGCGGCAGTCGCTGAGTTGACTGCTTTTGGGCAGCTAACAAGTCCTGCTCCATCGGTCCTGACCGGAGTGGCTGGATTAATGACAATCGGAGAGCCAACAGCAGCACGAACCTATGATGCCACCATGTTGGTGGGCGAACATGGTCGCTTTCGTATAGACGTCCATTCTCCAGAAGAAGAGAGTGTCAGGGCCTTTGGCGTGAAAGCAGAAACGAGCAAGGGAGGCAGCAAGCCGAAGCCGATTCATATGTCCCTTTTCATGTCGGCGTACGTGTTTGGTGTCACCGCTCAACATCTTCTCGCCGATCCGACAATGTCGCTAGTTGACTACGGCGTGCTGAAAGAAAACGGGCAAGATCTTCATCACATTAGGGCCTGCAAGCTCAGTCTGGCTGCCGCTCAACGCCCCGAGTGTGGGGATCTTTACCTGGATCCATCGACACACCTGTTGCGGTACTCAGTCGCGATGATCCCGCTTGACGAGTATCCCTTTTCTCGTGTTCAGCGGGTGATCGAGTATGACAACTACTCAGACGAGCAGGGAACGACGATGGCACACCGCTTTGTTGAAAGTGACAACGGGCAGGTAGGTACGACCCTCGAGGTTCAGAGCGTTGCCTTTACTGCAGCGAAAGACGATTCTCAGTTCCGCTTCTAAGGATTTCTCATGCCTGCTTTCCGGATCCGCCTTTGCTCATTTTTTGTCGTTATCCTCGCTATTGTTTGCTGTGAGAGCAAGACAGCAGTGGCGCAGGATGATTTCGCCGCTATAAACACTCCAACGGCAAGTGCCGTGTTCCCAGTCGAGCATGGTGAAATAAATCTGGCGACTGGAGCTCTCCATCTCGAAATCCCGCTCGAAGCCTATAACCAGCGAGGAGATGTCACGGCAGCGGCCACCTTTGTCTACGATAGTGGATTCTGGAATGTGGAAAATGCCTGCTCCATTAGCTGCTTTCAATGGCAACCAGTATTTTTTGGACTTCCCCCTGTTAGTACGGGCGGGTGGCATCTGAGCTACGGGAACCCAGGACCGGCCAACCCTGACGTAAATCCAAATCCGGCCGAGTATGAGGTTTATTGCACGCCGCCCAGTGGTGAGACGTACGCCGGAGTTGTCACATTGAGCGGTGGAACGTCCTACATAGACCCGCAAAATAACGTACATCAATTCATCTCACCAAGTATCACAGTGCCGAGCGGCTGTAATCCCGAAGATGGGAACACCTATACGAATCTCGCGCCAGTGAGTGCCTATGCCTCTGACGGATCGGGATATTACTATAACCCGGCACAGCCTGGGATAACTATATACGATAAGAACGGGAGCCTAGTAGATGGTGGTCCAACTGAAAACAACGAAAATACGCAGACCTACATTGTGCCTCCTCTTGACAGAAATGGAAACTACCTACAGCACAACTCGTCCGCATCAAATGCTCCGCCGAACAATGGCTTCTTTATCGATTCCGATCTTCAGGACTCACTGGGTCGTTTTCTGGTTACGGAGACTACTGGAGCGCAGAAGAACGACATTGTGTCCACCGACTATCTTGATGTGCTTGCCCCAGGGGGCAAAACGGCGCGGTACACAGTCAATTATGCTCAAATCCCTGTAAACACATCGTTCAATCAACCCTACCCACCGGGCACTCCGTCAGCTCCAAGTGCAGTGCCAGAGTTTACGAACTACTTCACTGTTATAACCAGCATTACCCTTCCGGATGGTACAGCCTACACTTTCAATTACGACTCTGGTGGCTACGGTGAGCTCACGGGCATGACCCTTCCCCATGGTGGATCGGTGTCGTACACGTACGCGACTGCTCCCGGCGGTCTGGACCCCGCCCGCCCTTTCTTCTACTTTGACCACCGTTTCGTGAAGACGCACACTGGTTCCGATGGGCTGACTACGTTTGCCTACCAGTACCAGAACTCGTCTCCCTACTCGGAAGCAGGTCAGACCTGCCCAGAGGTCTTGAACTCAGCCTCCAGGAGCGCTTCCTACGCGGCTTATACATTCAGCTTCTGTAATGGGACGATTCTGCCGAAGCAGACGACGTTTGGAGCCCCAAATTCTTCAGGCAGTGGAGCCGGGCAGATTGACGCGACAATACTGTACAACTACGATCTCAGCCATAATTGCCCAAATATTGGCTCATCTCAATACCTCGCCTGCGCAGGAGTCATTTTCCGGAATCTGATCGGAAAGACCACTGTATTGTCCTCGCCCTCAAGCCCGAGCATGACGACAGACATACAGTATGGCTACAACATTCCCGGTGCTGGTACGCCCACCTCTACGAAGCAGTGGGACTACTATCAAGCGGCTCCTACATCGCTTCCAGATTCCCCGCCCGGCAATCCAACGAGAGAGACCGATCAAACCCTCGGGTACCTTGTCAACGGAGCCAACTATCCAACGCAGGTGACACAGAAAGATGTCACCGGAGCGACGATAGCTAGCACTACGTACTCCTACGATGAAGCTGCTTACTTCTTCCCACGATCTTCATCTGGCCCTGCTCTTCCCAACCAGAGTGATTCACTTGTGACCGGGAACAGGGGCAATCTGACGACAGTAAGCCGATGCTGCGCAATCATCAATGGGCAGCAAACTCCCGTCGTAACGCACTTTGGATACGACGATGCCGGCACTGTCGTGGGCACTTGGGATCCGAATCAGCACGAGACGACCTTCGGCTACGATCCGACAGATACCTTTGCAACCAGCACGACGCTGCCCGGGACCGGCAGCGTGACCCACACCGCGCAGACCTTCTTCGATTCAAATACCGGTGTCGTGATCGGACAGTTGGATCAGAATACACAGGGCACAGGGTATGTCTACGATTCAAACGGCCGTGTCACATCGGAGGTCTTCTCCAATGGACAGAGCCCGTCGAATATCGCGTCGCTTACCTACCCGTCTCCCAACGAAACCGATCTGACCAGCTACCAGAATCCAGGTGCAGCAGGAGACTCGAAAGCCTACGTAGACGGTTTCGGAAGACTGACGCAGTCTGTCCAGGGAGTCACATCAATCGAAACGGTGTACAACCCTCTTGGGCAGATACAGAGCGTTGCAAACGCCCATGTAGCCGCCAGCCCAGCGCCAACTGACGGTACAACAACCTACAGCTACGACGAACTCGGACGAATCCACACAGTTACATCGCCGAAAGGAGAAGTGACCACTTACAGCTATGCTGTGAATACTGAGACGATCACGGATCCCCTCAATCACAGCAGAATCTACACACAGGATGCTTTTGGTGACCTGAAGTCCGTAGTCGAGCCAGACCTCTCTGGAGCCATGAACTGGGTATCTAACTACTTCTATGATGGTTTAGGTAGGTTGTCGACCATCAACCAACAGGGTGGTCAGTCAAATTCGGGTCTATGGAGAACGAGAACGTTTTCCTTCGATGGAGCGGGGAACCTGCAATGGCAGTCGAGCCCCGAGCAGGGCATCACGACTTATTGCTACGACGCGGCAAGCAATCTTCTTAGCTATCTAGCCGCAGCTCCATCGAGCACTCCCTCCTGTGGAGCTTCCGCGCCGTATTCCGTAAAATACGCTTACGACAACGACAACCGGCTACAGACAAAACAGGTCGCCGGGGGAGCAGCGTTCACCTACACTTACGATGCACAGGACGCGTCGAAAGACCCTTATGGTATTGGCCGCCTCACGGGTACGACGAACGGCTCAAATGTGCAGACCTTGTTCACACACGATCCAGCCGGTCGAGTGAACGCAGAAGCCTTCTGCCTGCCGAGTGACTGCTCGTTCTCCTACAAGGTTGGCGCCGCATATGACTTCCAGGACAACCTGACCTCGCTTACGTATCCGGATGGACGGCAGATCACATGGAGCTACGATCCCCAGAACAGGGTGATGGGGTCGAGCTACGCGAGCTGGAACGGCAATCAATTAAATCTATCTTTCCTGTCAAATCTTTCGTACGCGCCCACGGGTGAACTTACCCAAGCGAACTACGGCGGCTTCATTAACTATGCAGCCGTCTACGACCCCGATGAGAACATAGCCGGTCTCGCCTACATGTCGGGCTCCACGACCGTGACGCAGAAGACCTACACCTGGGACGCGAACGGCTCAAACCTCAGGAGCGTGCAGGATTCCGCGGACGGCCGCACCCAGTCCTTCACATACGACCCGCTGGACAGACTGGCTTCCATGTCCGATTCCGGCTCGACGGCCAACGCTTGTGTCGCTAATCTTCCCGCGATCCCATCTTCCAGCCAGACGTTCAGCCCGGACGCCTGGGGCAACGTCCAGCAGTCGGGCTCGTACAACTTCGTCCAGAACTTCACTTCGAACAATCAGATCAACGCGAGCGGCTACGTCTACGATCCTTCCGGCAGCGGGAACCTGATCCAGGACGGTCTGGGCAACAACTACCAGTTCAACGCCGACGGTCTCATGGCCGGCAGCAATGGTTCTGCTTACACCTATGATGCCCTTGGACAGCGCGTTCGCAAGGACGGAGGCGCCACGCTTGAGTACTTTTACTTCGGAGGCCAATTGCTGGCCACGCGGGATCCTGGCAGCGGAGCCTGGACGGATCGCCTGTATGGACCGGGAGGGGTGTTTGGGCTGGTAGCGGGTTCCGAGAACGCGATCGCTCAGTTCCGGCTGGTGGACCATCTCGGCTCGCTCGCGGGCATCTTCAACCCGCAGACGGGCGATCTGACCGCGGCGAACAGCCTGCCCTACGGCCAGACCAATCTGAATCCCACCGGCGACGTTTTCCCCTTTACCGACCACGAGCGGGACGGGGAGAACGGCAGCGACGCGACGCTCTTCCGCCACTACTCGCCGCAGCAGGGGCGCTGGCTCTCGCCGGATCCGTACAACGGCAGCCTCGACCTGACCGACCCGCAAAGCTTCAATCGTTACGCCTACCTCTCAAACCGCCCGCTCGCGGCTGTGGATCAGTACGGGCTGTGCGGGGACGACGACGATGATGACGATGACGACGATTGTGGCGGCGGCACCCCCAGCGGGGGCGGCTCTCAAATGGGCAGCGTGGACCAGTCCGGACAGGACGGCTCGGACTCGCCGGTCAGCTTCGACACACTGACGGGCGCCGCGTTCGCTGAGGCAACCCTCGTGTACGGGGACCCCGGAGCAGCGCTCTCAGCGCAGGGCATTGCCGACTCGGCACTTAGCGGCATCTCCACGGCACTGGATGTCATCGGTCTGATACCCGAGCTGGGAACTCTCGCGAATGGTGCGAACGCTCTCATCCAGCTGAGCGAGGGGCACACGGCGCAAGCTGGGCTGTACGCCACTGGAGCGGTGCTCTCCGCGTTTGCTATCCCGGGCGGTAGTGCTTTGGCCAAAGGCGGAGAACTGCTCCGGGCTGTACAGGTGGCAGAAGAGGCACAGCAAGCCGGGACGATACTAAAGACAGCGAACCAGTTAGGAGCAGAAGGCGAGGCTGCTGTCAGAGCTTCCAATGACATAGGCGAGAGGGTGGCATTCCGAGTCAACGGCCGTAATAGAATATCTGATGGCTTCGTTGCGAACGAATCGATCTCTGAAATCAAAAACGTCACGAATCTTAGCTATACGCAGCAGTTGAAGGATTATGTTGCGCATGCCAAGGCAAACGAAGGTCTAGACTTTCACTTGTACACTCGTCCTACGACAAACCTGTCAAGTCCCCTGCAGAAAGCAATCGAAGATGGAGATATAGTTCAGCGTATGATTGGAGAGACATATTAGACCTCAATATGAAACGAAGCGTGACAGCTCAGGAATTAAGGGAAAGGCTCGAGAGTAGTCCTGAGTGGATGGCTCGCGAGAGAGTGCGACTCGCAAAGGCAGAGCAGAAAAGGACAATCGCGATAGCAGAGCAGAAGCCAATACTGGATGACCTGGCAGCGATAGGAATCCAGACAAGCAGTTTAGGACAAATGTTAAACAGTGAGAAGATTGACGCTAGATCAATCCCGATTCTACTAAAACATCTCACTTGTGAGTATTCAGACGCAACCAGAGCGACATTAGCCCGATGTCTTGCCATTAAGGAAGCTGCCTACGTTTGGGATTTTCTGGTTGACGCTTACAAGAACGAGCCACTGATAAGTGGCACACGAGAATCACAGACAAAAGATGGGCTTGCTGTGGCGCTAGCAGTTACGATGACATCTGATAAGCTCGAGGAGCTAATCAGCTTGCTGTACGATAAGTCCATGGGGCCAAGCAGGGTATTGCTGCTAATGCCTTTACGGCGTAAAAGAAAGAACAGTTCCGTAATCCTGGCGCTCAGAAGGCTCGTTATGGATCCAGAACTAGAAAAAGAGATTAAGGCCTGGAAGGTTGAGTTATGACAAGGCTTAACTGAAGAGACGTGTAGCGCCGCGAGCAGAAGCACAATCATTATTCGGGGGGAGGCCAGTTGCTGGCCACGCGGAATCCTGGCAGCGGAGCCTGGACGGATCGCCTGTATGGACCGGGAGGGGTGTTTGGGCTGGTAGCGGGTTCCGAGAACGCGATCGCTCAGTTCCGGCTGGTGGACCATCTCGGCTCGCTCGCGGGCATCTTCAACCCGCAGACGGGCGATCTGACCGCAGCGAACAGCCTGCCGTACGGGCAGACCAATCTGAACCCCCACGAATGATGACCTGCTGACGCCTCCACTCCTTGCTCCTGCTGATCCCAGCCCCTCACTCTTGTTGCCAGTCGGACGAACTGGTCAGCCCAGGTCAAAAAAGCTTACCGTGATCAGCATACTGTCACTCACCTTGAACAGCTAAAATGGCCACGCGATGAGCACATTTGCTGTAGCAATCAGAAACCCGCAAGTCACGATATCTCGCAGGAGTTTTCTGACGGCAGCATCTGTTTTTGTCTTTGCCACGCCCGAGAACGTCTTTGCACATGTTCTGCAAAGCGAGCAGGCTAGACGCGATGCTGCCGCACCGTTCTTGCCCGAGGTGCACCGTGCAATTCTGTTGGCGGCAGGCTATCTGCAGCGGGCCTGCGGTCCGGATGGACGGTTCGTCTACTCGGTGGATGTTCAAACGGGAGCGCAGTCCCCCTCGTATAACATTGTGCGGCACGCAGGCGCCATTCATGCGCTTGCCATGCTCCAACGTCAATATCCAAGCGTCGAGACGCATGAGGCTATGGTGCGAGCGACGGGATACCTGCGCCGACTTTATCTCGGTCCTGCTGCGGAGCCGGATCTTTTAGTCGTCTGGTCCAAGCCGCTTCCTGACCATAAGTTAACCGTTCTCGGGGCAAGCGGGTTGGGACTGCTGGCTCTAGCCGAAATCAGGCAACAAAGCCCCAAAGCTGTTCCCCTTGCGGAGCTGCAGGCGCTCGGTCGCTTTCTTATTCTTCAGCAGAGAGAAAACGGCAGTTTCGCAAGTAAATACAGCCTCAGCGGAGATTCCGAGGATGCCTTTGAGAGCCTCTACTACCCGGGTGAAGCAGTGCTCGGGCTACTGGCGCTGTATGAGCTTGATCATTCCCCAAAGTGGCTTGCGGCAGCGATTCAAGGGCTCACGTATCTCGCTCGAAGTCGCCGAAGTCTCGCGCAATTGCCTGCCGATCACTGGGCTTTGATTGCCACCGCCCGGCTGTTTTCAATTTGCGACACACAGACGTGTGCCTTTCCGCGAGAGGAGCTTCCGTATCATGCGGAACGCATCTGCGCGTCGATCCTGCGGGAAAGCGTGATTTCGGCAGTACAGTCGGATGCTACTCCGAACCCCAGGGAGCCTGAGCGTACAACGCCAATTGCCACGCGCATGGAAGGGCTTATCGCGGCGGTGCCCGTTCTTTCAGACGAGGAGCTACGCAATCAAGTCACATTTACAGTGGAACGCGGAATTCAATGGCTGCTGAAAGCACAGATCAAATCCGGCAGCTATGCGGGAGGCATGCCGGGCGATATTGGGGGCCCCTCGTCGAGGGCGGAGCATATACGCATTGATTATGTACAGCATGCTTTATCTGCTTGGCTGCTTTACACCAAAACGTGAAGGCACTATCATGCGCTACTCTCTGATTTGTCTTGGTGATTGCACGCCGGCTGAGCTCCACCAAGAGCAGGTCGACTTAGATTCACTGACTACAAACTCAGCCCAAACCCCTCCCGCTCGATGCTGAGCTCCGGCAGGTCCATGGAGTGCGAGTGCTCCTTACCTGCGGGCATGGCGTAATCGAGTGCCTCCCTAGCTGAGATCGGTTCGCGAGTCCGGTCGTAGAACTGCCCGTCCGCGCCGTCGATGTGGATGTGCCTGCCCGTCTCCAGATGCCGGTAGCTTTGGAGGGAGCCGCTCTCCTGCTGCCAAGCGAATTGTTGGGCTTCCTCGTGCGTGACGGCTTCGCGGAGCGGCCTCCAGTGCCGTTCCTGCTCCGCCGCTTTGTAGCCCTTCTCGCCCGGCTCGATCTCCTGCTCCGCAGCTTCGGCGAGCTCGGGCACATGGGCACTTGAATGCGAGACATCGCGGCTGAGCGCCTCGGGCAGCTTCTCGCGGTCGCCGGTAAAGATCTGTGCGTCGTGCGCCCCGCGCGAGACGGCAACGTAGGCCATGCGATGGTTCAGCAGGTCCTTCGCGCCCAGCTCGGTGTCGATGTGGATGAGCACCCGGTCGGCGGTCTGGCCCTGGGCAGAGTGGCTGGTCACGGCATAGCCGTGATCGAGGTGCGGATGCTCCTTGGGGTCGAGGCTCACGCTGCGGCCTGTGTCCATCTTCAGCGCCATGCGCCCGTCGCCGGCGATGCTCTCGACGGTCCCGAGCTCGCGGTTCGCAATCGCAAGCTCGTTCGCGGGCGCGGTGAACTGGATACGGTCGCCGACCGAGAACGCCTTTGCCTCCTCCCGGTAGATCGCGACTCCCTGCTGCCGGCGCGGGTCGTAGGTCCGCTCGGTACCGTCTACCCGCACCACGGTGATCCGATTGGCCGCGGCGTCCACGCTCTTCACGCGGGCGTACTCGCCTTTGCCGATGCCGGTCTCCTTCGACGTGCGCGAGTACAGCAGCACGTCGTTGCGCCGGTAGCGCGCGGCCCAGGTCCGGTCCGCCCCGGTAAGGTCCTGCCGGGGCACAAGCGCGTCAACCCGGTACTCTTCAGCGCCGACCACGCCTCGGGCCTGCAGCTCGGTGTGAATCCGGGCGTTGATCTCGGCGCGGGAGCGGGTGTCGGGCGAGACGACCAACGTATTCTCAGGCGACCTCACGTACTCCCGCGCGATCGCCTCGATGCGGGCGGCGTGGTCCTTGACCTCGTGCACCCTGCCCTGCCGCTCCAGCCCGCCGATCGCTTCCGCGACCCGGCCTTGGGCGAGCTGCTCGACTACGGCCTTCAGCCCCGGGTCTCTCTGGCGCACGATCTCGTCCAGCTTCGCGGTCGGCATCCCGGCTTCCTGGAGCTGCGCGAACGGTCGGCCGGCCTCAACGGCTTCATGTTGCCGCGTGTCCCCGACCAGGAGTACGCGGTCGTTTGCGTGCAGGCGGCTCACGAACTCGTGCATCTGTTTGGTGGAGGCAAGCGAGCTCTCGTCGAGGATGTAAAGCCGCTTCTCGCCCGTGTCGGCCTGCCGGCCTCGGGCAAGATGGGCCTGCAGGGTGGAGGTCTCGATACCGGCGCCAGCCAGTTGCCGCGCCGCGCGGCTGGTCGGGGCGAAGCCCTCGACACGGTAGCCATTGGCTTCCGCGCCTTCGCGGATGACGGCGAGCGTGGTGGTCTTACCTGCCCCGGCCACGCCGTCCAGCCCCGTGATCTGCGCCTGGCTCAGGAAGATCTGGTCAGCGGCCGCGCGCTGCGTCGGGTTTAGCTGCGGGTGACGGCTCAACGTCTCCTCACGAACGCGCTCCTCGCTGAGCGCGAAGCGGTCCTGACGGTTGCCCTCCTGCATACGTCCGATAGTCTCGCGCTCCATGCGCAGCATGGCGGCGGTTGTGTATTGCTCGCCTGCCGCTCCCGGCGCACCCTCGACCGCACGAAACTCACCCTCGGCGGCGCGGCGGTTGAACTCGGCCCGTACCTCCCTGGCACTTGCCTGGCCCATGCTCCGGTCCATGGCGGCTTGCAAGATCGCCCGTTCATCCTGCACCGCAGAACGCTCGAAGGCGTGATCGCGGGCATAGGTCACGGCCTGCTGCGCCAGCCTGGGCGCGTCCGCCTCCCGGCCGTGCGCCTGGCTGTGCCCACGGGTCAGAGCCTTCGACACAACCCAGTCGGCCTCGTAGCCGTGCTGCGCGGCAAGCTCGCGGTGCCGGTGCAGCACCTCGGCCGGCGACTGGATCTCCTTGGCGTCGCGGGTCCGGTGCGCCGCGACCTGGGCCGCGCCCGCCCCTTCCCGTCCGATCTCCTGAAGGTGCGTCTGGATCTGCTCCCGGCGCGGGCTCGATGCCTGGAGGTACTCCGGGCTGTAGCCACGGATCTCCGGCTGCCCATGCCGGCCGCGCTCGATCTCGTAGCCGAGCTCCTGTAAACGCCCGGCGAGCTCGGTTCGGTAGACTGCGGTCGCGAACTGCTGCGAGCCGAACAAGCTTCTGGCGTCCAAGGCCCGCGTCTGGCCGTTCTCCCGCTCCGCCACGTTGAAGACGACGGCATGGGTATGGAGCTGCGGCGCGGCATAGCCCTCGACCGGCCGCGCGGTGTCGTGCTCGAAAGTGGCGGCGGCGAACCGGCCCGTCAGCTCCGGAGGGTGGACATTGCCCAACCGCGCCTGGGTGTACCGCTCCAGCTCGCCCAGCGCGACGCGGACGCTCTCCCGGTGCGCCTCGCGGACCCGCTCGTCGCCCCCGACCAGGGCGGTGAGCGACACGGACTTCGGCGCCGAAAAGGTCGCGTCCCAGCCGGCCCGGTGCTCGACCGAGGTCACCTCCCGGCCGAACCGGTTCTCGTAGGTTTTGGCGGGCTGATGCCGGACCATCTGCTCTTCCGTGTCCGGGTGCCGGCCCTCGGTCAGCCGCGCGAACTGCTCCGCGCCGACCGGGCCTTCCAATTCCCACTGCCGCGCCAGCCTGCCCTGCCACTCGCTGTGGCCCTGCTGCTCCCGGCTCCAGTAGTTCGCTTCCTTCGCCGCGAACTCGCGCGCATGGTACGTCCGCGCCTGGCCACCGGAGAGCGGTTTCGAGATCGTCAGCATCGGGGACTCATTTACGCGATAGAGGCGATACCGTGTTTTGCCGCAAGCGAGAGGAGTTTGGCGGCTGGGCCGCGTGGCTGTTTTTCGCCCCGCTCCCACTTGCTGACCACGCCAGTGGTGACGTTGAGATGGGCGGCGAATACGGATTGGCTGATCGAAGCTCCGGTACGGATTTTCCGGATTGCCGCCGGCGATAGCTCGATGATCGGTGTTAAACAGTCATGATCAAACTCCCGCATCGTCGTGCTGTCGATCATGCCTGCGCTGTGGAGCCCTTCAGCTGCCTCATGGATCGCCGCGAGAGCGGCGCTCCTGTAAGTTCTTGTTGATCTGGGTCTTGCAGGCTTGACGCGGACGACCACCCCCTTTGTCCGTGTCTTCCGAGCTGTCTTGCTGCCTTGATGTGCCATGCTCGCACTCCATTGCTGTGATGGCGTCTGTTGTTTGTTACGCGTTGCTCTCGTTTCCGGTCTTCACCTCAGCCAGTTCGCCGAGCTTCACAAGTTTGTTCATCTCCTGTTCAGAGCGTTCCAGGTAGCTCTTCGCAAGCCTCTTGAATGCCTTCAGCTCTTTCGCGTCGATGTTCGCCAAATCTTTCTTCTCGAATGCAAACATCATCACGATGCGTTCGCCCTTCTTCATGGCGACGATCAGCCTTGCCCCGCCGCTTGTACCTTCGCCTTCTCGTCCAAGGCGAAATTTAAAGACATTCCCGCCAAGATCAGCATCCGGTTCCCCCTGTGCGCTTTCCCACAAACTTTTATCGGAAGCCTTGAATTTTCGAGCAAACCGCATCAGCGGCTTCGTGCCGAAGATGCGCACAGAGGCTGCCTTTATCGGCAGCTTTTCGCTCGATCTTTCCGGCTGAAGCGCCATTTCCGAACTATAGTCCTAAGAGCCACAATAAAGCATCAGTCCACGGGCTTCCACTCGCGAGCCGCACCCTCCTTCTTCTTGAAGGCCGATCGGCGCGGTTCCGACTGCGGCTCCTCGGCAACAGGCTCGGCGAACAACGACAGCGCCGGTTCCGGTCTTGCGGGTGCTTCTACGGGAGACAGCTGGACCGGCTCCGCCCGTGCCGAAACAGATTCAGCAACGGCCGGCGATACCGGCCGCGGCTCCGGGACGGACACCGTGCGCTCTAGGAACTCAGGCTGCAGGCTGCGCCTGGGCCGGTAGGCGAACCGGACCGGGGTGACCCGGTTCCCCTGCTTGATGTAAGCCTGGAGCGGCGCGAGCCCGGCGATCTCGGAAGCCAGGACGAGAGGTTTGGTCGCAATCTCCAGCGCATAATTCCTGCGACTGCCGATCGGCTCGGGCGTGCGCGACTCCCGCAGCCGCTCGACCTCGATCTCGCCCAGGGTCTCTGAGATCCACTTGGCCGCGCGCGGCTCGGAGGTCCGGAAGAAGATCTTGGTTGGCTCTGTTGCATTAAGCACGGGTAGGAAGGCCATAATGTGGCAAGGCGGTAGGA
>CAXTMF010000024.1:0-27418 GCA_964245435.1 uncultured Acidobacteriaceae bacterium | reverse complement strand
GAGCTTCCCCGCCCCCACCACGCGGCTGTGACTCCGCAGGCCTTGACTCCTCAGGCCGAGGTTGCTGCTGGACGCGCTGCTGCTGTTCTACGGCTCGTTGCTGCTCGCCCTGAGCACGCTGCTGCTGGTCGCGAGCCTGTTGCTGAGCGGCCTGCTGCCCTTGCTGCTGAGCACGAACCTGCTGCTGCTGCGCCTGAACCTGCTGTTGCTGGGCCCGTTGTTGCTGTTGCTGGGCTCGTTGCTGATTCGCCAGAGCCTCGGAGTTTCCGCCCTGCTGGCGTTGTATTTGTTGTGCGCGCTCCTGGTTGCTGGTCGCCCGCTGCTGGCTTTCCTGCGCCCGCTGCTGTTCTGCCTGGGCGCGCTGCTGGTTCGTGGCCGCGTTCTCCGGATTGTTGATCGCCCGTTGCTGGCTCTGCTGCGCCCGGGTCTGCTCGGTGATGGCCCGCTGCTGATTCAACTGAGCCCGCTGCTGGGCTTCGTTGGCCCGCTGCGTGGCGTTGTTGATGGTGCCGGAACGCTCAAAGCCGCCCTGCGTGGATAGCGGATGAAGGTTGGCCGCAGTGGCGGATGCAGCAGTGCGGCCGGCCAGCGGGCGGGATAGCGCCAGCTGCTGCGGATGGCCTCCATTGGCTGAGGCAAACTGCCCGCGATTCGCGAACGCCTGCTGCACATGCTGCTGCTGCACGGGCGTTGCGCCGTAGTGCTGCTCGCGCGTGGCTGCCTGCTCATAGGCTGTTGGGCGCGCCTCGATACCGCCGCGGCCGCCGTTAAACGCGGTGCGGTTGTTGTTGAAGGCTACGTTGTGCACGTAGGTGTTGTGCACGTAGTTGCTGTTGATGACGTTGACAGAGCGGTTATAGAAGAAGCGACCCTGGTTCCAGTAACCGCCCTCGTAGCCGTGGCCAAAGAAGCCGAAACCGTAGTTGATTCCGCCATAGAAGCCGATGTGGGGACCCCAGTAGCCATGGTGAAAGTAGTAGCCGGCGCCGCCGAAGCCCCAGTAGCCGGGCGTCCACAGCGCGCCGATAAATGGAGCAACAGCCCACACACCGGGCACCCAGAAGTAGCCGGACGGGGCGTAGCTCCAGTACCCGGGTGTCCACAGGTAGTTGTCCCCGGGGCAGGCTGGCTGCTGATATTCGGGCAGGGGTGGGGGCGGCTGTTCCGCATAGGTGGTCTGGTCGTAGTTTTGGTCGTAGCTGCCGCCACTCTGGTCGTAGCTCACGCCGCTGCTACCCGGCGTAGCGTACTGGTCGGCGTACGCCGGGGCTCCGGCCTGGCTGCCCTGTTGCGGCTGCCCCTCATAGCCCGTCTCCTCAGGAGGTACGGGCGGCATGGCACCCTGCGAGCTGCCTGCCGGAGCGCCATAGCCGCCCTGCGCTTGACCCTGCTCCTGGATGGGCGGACCCTGCTGCGCACCGCCGGCGCCGGCGAGGCTCTCGTTCTGCCCGTTTACAGGCGCCAGATTCGCTGCCGCCGGGTCATTGGCGTCGACGCCAGATTGATTGGCCTTGTGGCAGCCGGCGAACAGCAGGACCAGGACAAGGGCGCCGGTTCCTAGGCTGGATAGTGCTCCATGACTACAGGTGCCGCGCTTATGCATCATTGCAGTTCTCCACACCATCTCTCAGTCCATTCGATGCATCCAGGAAAACACTCCCGGCAAAGAGAAGTTGTTTTTCGAGCGAGAGCAGGCCATCGATACCTGTTCTGCCTGTGCGACCCGACCGGGTAGAGGTGAATCTGGTTGGACACGGCGTCGATTAAACTATGCTGGTCTATGCTGGCGCGAAGAGGTGCGGGAATGTTGAAAAAGCTGATTGAGAACCGAGCAAAAAAGGAGCTGGTAGCGGGAACGCTGCTCCTGGCGCTTCTAGGCGCGGCGGGCTGGAACAAAGGACACACGCAGGTGGCTGAAGGCCAGGCGGCACCACAGCCGTTACCACACGCCCACATCTACCCAGAGATCAGTGCTGCGCAGGGTGACATTGATGCGGCGTTGAAGACGGCCAAGCGCCAGCATAAGCGGGTACTGCTTGACTTCGGCGGGGACTGGTGCGGCGACTGCCAGGTACTGAACTTGTACTTCCATCAACCTGAAAACCAGCCGCTACTCGAGCAGCATTTCGTGCTGGTGGACGTGAATGTCGGTCGCATCGACCAGAACCTGGATCTGGGCGCGAAGTACGGCGTGGATCTGAAGAAAGGTGTGCCAGCCCTGGCGGTGCTGGAGCCGAACGGCCGCTCTTTGTACGGCCAGAGCGGGCAGTTCTCCGATATGCGCCACATGGAGTCCTCCTCCGTGCATGAGTTTCTGGAGAAATGGCAGTAGCGCGCCTTGTTTTCTGCGCGCATCCTAGCTTGACGAGAGAGGGTGCCGGATGGACAAGGTAGCGGTCGCCGAAGACCAGGTCGTACCCATGGATGCGATCGCGCCAGGTGTGCGCGGTCTACGCCTGGCGTTCGTGAACGTGTTTGCGGTAACGCATGCGGATGGTAGCTGGACCCTGATTGATGCCGCTCTGCCGCTGACCCATGATCTGATCCGACGCTGGGCAGAACGCACCCAGAGTGGCCCGCCCAACGCGATCGTCCTGACACACGGTCACTTTGATCACGTGAGTGCTGCCCCGAACCTGGCCGAAGACTGGGATGTACCGGTGTACGCGCATTTGCTCGAGTATCCCTACCTGACGGGCGAGCAGGAGTACCCGGCACCAAACGCCGGCGCAGGCGGAGGCATGATGAGTCTGCTCTCGCCTTTATATCCAAAAGGGCCGGTGAACCTGACCGGTAAGCTGCAGGAGTTGAAGCTGGGCGCGAGTGCGATCCTGCCGGGCTGGGAGGTTCTGCATACGCCCGGGCATACACCGGGGCACTGCTCGCTGTACCACGCGGGCCAGCGCACGTTGCTGGTAGGCGACGCCTTTTGCACGACAAAACCGGAGTCGTTCTTCGAGGCGGCGATGGCGCAGCAGCCGGAGCTGCATGGACCGCCGTCGTACTTCACCTCCGACTGGGCCGCGGCGCAGGACTCGGTAGAGCGGTTGTCGTCGCTGGACGTGGCGGTGGTGGCTCCCGGACATGGCAAGCCGCTCTCGGGACCGAACTTGAGCGAAGAGCTGCAGGAGCTTGCCACGCATTTCCGCGCGATCGCTGTACCCGAGAACCAAAAGGCCCGCTCTGTGCAAAGCTAGCCGGCCGCGTACCCGCGGGCTGCTAAGTACGCCTGGGCGCGCTCGACTGCATGCCAAGCGGTTCTTGTGCGGATGGTACAACTGGAAAGTGGCGTGCGATGCCGCCGGGCCTATAGCTCAATTGGTTAGAGCAGCGGACTCATAATCCGTTGGTTCCAGGTTCAAGTCCTGGTGGGCCCACCAAGAATCGTCCTTCCTCCTGTCAGAACTTGCGATCTGCTAACGCCGCCGTCAGCAGGGTTCCTCCGAGAGTGCGCGGCCTATTCACGTGGTGAGGCTCCATCCTGAGCCATCCGAAGTGGCGATGAGCGCGACGTAAGCAGAGCAGCTGTCACTATGAAGCCCGTAGAGGGTCCCGCTTCGACGCTGTCGACCAGCGTGCGTCTGGCATAGACCTGCGCCGCCCTCACAAGGCCGCCAATCTCCTAGAAAGAACAAAAAAGTGTTTGAAGAGCAATGAGGCTGCAGAGGGAAAGCAGCAGCGCCGCGGGCATAGCGATTGCGCCGATTTTTAGAAAGCTGAAGAAGCCAACATGGAACCCTTCCTTGCGGATGGCAAGCAGCCAGAGAATGGTAGCGAGTGAGCCGGTGACGGAGAAATTCGGGCCGAGGTCGACGCCGATAAGCACCACGTGAGCCAGAAAACCCCGGGTATGCGCGGCCTGGAGCGTGCTGCCTGCGAGAAACCCGAGCGGGAGATTGTTAACGAGGTTGTTCGCGATGGCGACAGCGAACCCCGTGAGAAGAGCGCCAGCTGCCGGGGTGAGCCGTTGCGCCGCAGCCAGCCAGCCCTGGGTGAGCTGAAGCGCGCCAACGCTTTCGACGGCACGGACCATGATGAACAGGGCTGCAACAAGCGCCAGCGTGCTCCAGCTGATCTCGCGGAGAAGCGGCAGTGGGTTCTGCCGTGTGCGCAGCGCGAGCAATGTTGTAACAGCGAGCGCCGCGAGGCAAGTGGGCAGCCCGAGATCCTGCCGGAAAGCGGATGCTGTGAGCAGCACCGCAACCATAGCTGCAAGACCGGCCAACATGAGCTTGCTCTCGGAACGAAGCGGTGCAGATGGGTTGCCGTTTTCCATGGTCGCCTGCAGGTCTCGACGAAAGAGCAGACGCAAAACGAAGTACGTCGCGGCAATGGAAGCAATCGAAGGTAGGCCGAAGAAGACAAGCCACTGCTTGAGCGGCGGCAGGCCGGTCTGGAAGACGACCAGGTTCGCAGGATTGGAGATTGGAAGTACGAAGGAAGCCGCATTGGCGATCAGCACGCAGGCAAACAGGTAAGGCAATGGCTGCACCTTTGCCTTGCGAACGGCTGAAAGGATGGCGGGTGTGAGAACAACCGCGGTCGCGTCATTGGACATGAGGATGGTGACCAGGGCGCCGATCCCGTAGACCATAGTGAACAGCCGGGCGCACGAGCCTCGGGCTCTGTGAACAGCCGCTGAAGAGAGCCAGTCGAAAACACCGTGCACCTTGGCCAGCTCGGAAAGCAGCATCATGCCGATAAGGAACAGGTAGACATCTATGCCTTGCACCGCGGCGGTCGCGGCAAGCCGCAGCGGCATCAGCCGGGCAGCCAGCAGGGTGAGCACGCCTCCGCCGACCCAGTAAACCTCCGAGATGCCACGAGGGCGGATCAGCATCAGCAGGATGCTGACGGCGACGACCGAGAGGAGCGCGATGTGCGCTGAAGAGGTCACTTATCGGCTCCTTTGCTGAGGCGGCGTTCGGGCTGGACCTGACTGAGCCTTTGTGCCAAGTGCTGACGCGCGCTCGCGCAGGCGCTCCGCAGGCCGGGGCCGCGCTTTGCTGGCGAGCGGGCGTCCCAGCAGCGCAAGCCGGCGGGGCGACCGCTAGTTAGGCCGTCGCAGGTGGGCCGCTCGTCAGCGCGCGCCTGCCGGGTGCCGCTTTGCCTTCCCGCGATAGCACAGGCTGCTCGCGTTTCGCTCCTTCAGCAGCGCTAGTCCACCGGAGGTGAGTTCCTCGGCACACTGCACTGCGCGGTCCAGAGCCGCGCCGGCTAGGTGTCGCTCAGCGGGCCTCCGCAGGTGGTTGTACCAGACATCCTGAAAAGCATGATCCAGGCAGATGCGCTTGAAGCAGTGATCGAGTCGGATAGGCCAGTGCTGTTCTCGCGCGATTGCCGGCAGGGCCGTCTCGGTGAGCTCTTTGAAGCGTATGACCGCAGCTCTGTCCTGCGCGGGAGGCGATGGCGGAGCGTTGTCTCTAGTGGGCAAGGCTGGTTTCTCTGAACCCGCTGGGCGGCTTGCTGCCTCACCCAAACACGTGGGTGAGATGCAGTCAGCGTGGCGGCTAGGCATCCCTGTGGCGCCCGGCGTATTCTGGGCGCACTGGAAGCAGACACTGGGGCCCATCCTGGGAGGATCTTCTATGCAGCGCAGAGACTTTCTACGTCGGGCAGCAAAAGGCATCAGCGCGGCGGTACTCGCCCGGCAGGTCGGGTATGCCGCCGTTCCAGACCAGCAACCGCTGCCAGACAAGTACAAAGCGCACGACGAGGTAGTACTGGGCCGTACCGGCATCCGGACGAGCCGGCTTGCAATGGGTACCGGCACACTTGGTTATGGCGGCCGATCAAACCAGACCCAGCTCGGCACGGACAAGGTGTCACGGCTGCTGATCGACGGATACCACGAAAATGGCTTGCGCTTTTACGATACGGCGGACTCCTATGGAAGCCACCCTTACGTGGCTGCTGCGCTCAAGCATGTGCCGCGCGACAAGGTGACGGTAATGACCAAGACCGACACGCGCGACCCAGCCGGGGTGCGCGATGATTTGGACCGCTTTCGCCGCGAGCTCGGCACCGACCACATCGACATTGTGCTGATCCACTGCGTCACCGAGGATGACTGGACGACGCGCTACCGCGGCGTGATGGATGTCCTGTCCGAGGCAAAGCAGAAAGGCGTCATCCGCGCACATGGTGTTTCGTGCCACAGCATCGGCGCGCTGCGGGCAGCCGCGGCTGCCTCGACTTGGGTCGATGTGGACCTGGTTCGCCTGAACCCGGTGGGCGCGCACATGGACGCTAGTGCCGATACCGTGCAGGGCGTTGTTCGCCAGATGCGTGGGCAGGGCACGGGCATTGTAGGGATGAAAATTCTCGGCCAGGGTGCGATGCGTGACCGGCCCAGCGAAGCGCTGCACTACGCGCTTGGCAGCCAGGTGCTGGATGCCTTTACGATCGGCGCCGAAAGCCAGACCGAGCAGGACGATCTGGTACACCGCATTGCCGCGGCCTAAACAGGCCGGCCGGTTCCGTCCTTGTGAGCCTGGGTAAGCTTGTAGGTCGCCTGGGCTTGCTTTGCGTTGGCGGACATTGAGAGTTGAGAATATTCGCAGCGCCCGAGCGCGTTGCGAGGTCCTTTGTGGCGGTTTTCTTCAGTGAAGGTTCTGAGTCGACTGACTTCTCGTCGGCACAGATGAGCGATGCCATGGGGCATGTGTTCCGCGTGATCGGCGAGCGCCGGCGCGTGCTGCTGGTACCTCCTGATGCTTCGCGTATCCACTCCCGGGCTGGCGAGCTGGCGCAGATGGCGTACCGCTTCTACGGGGAGAAGGTGCTGGCCGTGCTGCCGGCGCTTGGCACCCACAACGCCATGAAGGAAGAGGACCTCGGACGCATGTTCGGCGCGATGCCGCGCGAGCTCTTCCGAACGCATCATTGGCGCGATGACATCGTGACACTTGGCGAGGTGCCGGCAAGCTTCCTCCGCGAGCAGTCGGAGGGGCGCGTGGAGTATGCCTGGCCGGCGCAGGTGAACCGCAGCCTCGTCGAAGGACCCGGCGACGGAGCGCCTTTCGACCTGATCCTTTCGCTTGGTCAGGTCGTGCCGCACGAGGTCATCGGCATGGCGAATGGCAACAAGAACATCCTGGTCGGGACGGGCGGCGTAGAAGGGATCGATCGCAGCCACTTTCTGGGCGCAGTGTACGGCATGGAGCGCATCATGGGGCGCGCCGACACGCCGGTGCGGCGGGTACTGAATTACGCGGCGGAGCGATTTCTTGTGGGTCTGCCGATTGTGTACCTGCTGACTGTAGTCGGTCGACGTGCCGATGGCGAGATGGTCGTTCGTGGACTGTTTGCTGGCGATGATGCCGAGTGTTTTGAGCGGGCGGCGGAGCTCGCGTTGCGAGTCAATTTAACACTGCTCGACCGCGAGATCCGCAAGGCAGTCGTGTATCTGGACCCGCACGAGTTCCACAGTACCTGGCTTGGGAATAAGGCGATTTACCGGACCCGCATGGCGCTTGCAGAAGATGCCGAGCTGGTTGTACTCGCGCCTGGAGTGCGAATGTTCGGCGAAGATCCGGCGATCGATCAACTGATCCGCAAGTACGGATACCGGGGTACGCTGGCGACGCTGGAAGCTGTGCGCGAGAACGCCGACCTGTCTGGAAACCTGAGCGCGGCTGCACACCTGATCCACGGATCGAGCGAAGGGCGTTTCCGCGTGACCTACTGCCCTGGCGCGTTGACACGCAAGGAGGTCGAAGCGGTCGGATTTGGCTATGGCGATCTGGAACAAGCACTCTTGCGCTACCCTCCGCAAGAGCTGGCGGATGGTTGGAACAGGGCCGGAGATGAAGAGTTCTTTTATGTTTCCAGCCCAGGCCTGGGCTTATGGGCGCATCGCGGCCGATTCGCCGAGTAATGCTTTGCTCCGGACGCTTGCGGGTGAACTACGCCGGACCCATGGCCCCGAGCAGCGGTGGCCCGTGTCGGAACGAGAGCCGGGCGATGCCACTCATGATAAGGCTGATACCGACGATCGTACCAAGCGCCCAGACAGAGCTGAAGGGCCACCTGCTCCAGATGAGCACTCCAAGAAAAAGCGTGATAAGCCCGTTAATGAGGAACCAGCTAACGCCGTGCTGGTTGCGCAGGCGGAAGTAGAGCACGAGCTCAACGATCCCCTCGAGAACGAAGTAAGACGCCAGCAGCAGGGTAAGGGTCAGCAGCCCCCGGGCCGGATGGAGAATGAGATAAAAAGCAACCACGACGTACAACAGGGCGATGAGCACCTGCCAGACAATCGCGCCGGTGGACCGCGCGTGCCAGCCGAAGAAGACGTGTGCTGCGCCTGCAAATAGCAGGAGCCAGCCAATAACAGCTGTAATGGCGACACCAGCGACAAAGGGCAGCAGAATCGCTGCGATCCCGGCGACGATTAACAAGACGCCGACCGTGGTGGAACCGCCTCTAGTGATGGAACGCTGCCGGGGATCCGGTATCAGTGTTGTGCTCATTGGTTTACCTCACTTGCCACTTGATGCAGTTGGATGCCACCGCGGCTTTCGACAGCTCACCAGCAGCATCGTTCAGAGAGCAGGCCGGAAGCATAAAGCTCCTTCGGCCAGCTCGTCCAGCAGATTGCTGCACCGGAACGATGACCGCCCGGTATGCAGCAGACCCGCTGACTGGCACGATCCGGACTTACCGCCGGAGCTCCTGGGTGACTTCTACGCGGCGTGGCAGGCAGCGCAGGCCAGCAAGCAGGCCGTCACCGTAGCCGCTGCACAAGGCCCCAGGGTAGACAGCAGCCCTGTCTTTGTTCTGCGCGTTTCTTCTTTCAGTCCAGCGGTTTCAGCAAAGGGATAGCCTCACTGCGGGTTGCGCGTCAGCGCGATCCGCAGGAGCACCAGCATGATGCGGTACGCGGCCTTGATGGAACCCTGGAGCGAGCCGGCGACCTTAGACACGCCCCCGCGCCGTCGGCGGCACGTGGTCGGCAGCTCCAGGATCCGGAAGCCAGCGCGTGCAGCCTTCATCTGCATCTCCAGATTCCAGCCATAGGTCATCTCGCTCATGTGTAACTGTTCGAGAGCTGAGCGGGAGATCGCGCGCATTGGTCCCATGTCGGTGTAGCGTACGCCGTAGAGCAGACGCATGGCTGTGCCTGCAAGCCAGCCGGCAAAGACCTGTGAGAGCAGCAGGCTGCCGGGCTCGCGCCGGCCACGTAGTCGGGAGCCAATTGTGAAGTCGTAGAGACCCTCGAGCACGGGCAGCGCCACAGAGGGCAGTTCTGCCGGCACATCGCTGCCGTCGCCATCGAGGAAGACAAGAACGTCCGCATCGCCCGAAGCATGGGCGACGCCTGCGGCGCAGGCTTGACCATAACCGCGACGCGGCTCATCGACGACGACGGCGCCTGCGGCGCGCGCCATCTCCGTGGTACGGTCCGTGCTTCCGTTGTTGACCACGATGCACTCGCGGAGCAGCGAGGCCGGAACGCCGGCCAGCACTTCGCCGACGACCCCGGCAATGGTCGCTTCCTCATTAAGCGCCGGGATGATGACACTGACGCGATTGCTTGCCGTCACAGCGATGGTTACAAGCTCCAGCGCAGCCCGCAGTTGGCGCAGGCCTGCGGCGGCTGGTCGCTCAGCAGCTGTGCGCGGAAGTGCTGGTAGGCTTCGCCGTTCCAGATCTCACGCAGTGTCTGCTGGCTCGCTTCTCCCAGCGTGAAGCTCCCATAGCCGTGCATGGAAAATGGCGCGATGCAGCACGGGATGGCACGGCCGGTCGCGGTGAAGTACATCAGCGCCCATGGCCGCCGGCACAGCGACCATGGGCTGTCTTCCTTGCTCTTCTTGATGCTGGTTTCGGGTTCGGTTGCGCCGGAAGCGCTGAAGAGGATGCCAAGCTCGCTCGCGAGTGCGGCGGCACGCGCGATGACCGCTTCCTCATCGGACGTGGTTTTCTCGAAGAGCGCGCTTTCGGGCCGTGCCAGGCCTTTGGTTCCGCTGGAGAAGAAGACGAGCCGCTGTAGATACACCTCGCGTACATGGAGTGAGTCGGCGATGCGCACAAAGTTCTCGAGCTGATCGAGTGTTTCGCGCAGCCCGGTCAGCCAGAGCGAAACGCGGGGAAGCTCGCGTCCCTGCTCCATCTGCATCTGCCGGAAGCGACGCACATTGGTGACGATGCGATCGAACATGTCTTTGCCGCGCACCATCTGGAAGACGCTCGCGTCGGCAGCGTCCAGCGACACGCGCAACTCGTCGAGTCCTGCGTCGATGAGCGCCTGCCCGTTCTTCTCTGTCAGCAGAGTGCCATTCGTATTGAACAGTACATAGACCCCGCGCTGTTTGAGGTGCGCGACCATGCGAGGCAGATCCTTCACAAGCATGGGTTCGCCGACGCCATGGAGCACAACGCGCTTGATGTTGGGCACCTGGTCGACGATCTTCGTAAAAAGATCCCAGCTCATGTCAGCTTCCGGCTCGAGCTGCTCAAAGGTGCGCGGGCAGGTGGTGCAGAGCAGGTTGCATCGATTCGTGACCTCTAGGTAGAGGCAGACCGGCTCCTGCTCAACCACGATCGAGAGCTGGCTCTCTGATTTTTCGAAGTAGCGGCGCATCGGCGGAGCAGCAGCAAGGGTAGAAGTGCTCATCTCGTTACCTCATCTCTGCAAGCTGGTGTGCTTGCTGTGGTTCTTGGCCAGGCAAGGGCGTGCCAGGCGTGCGGGTCCTTCTGTTAGCCCAAGTGTTTGCTGCCACATCAGCTGCAAGCAGAAGAAGGAAGCCGCTATAAAGCAGGACATTCATCTGGTATATACCTGCGCCGGGTGCGCCAAGCCTTGTCGCGAGTAGATAGGTGGGTGCCAGCACCATGTAGAACGCCGGCCGCCAGGGCCAAAGCGTTAGGAATGGCAGGAGCCAAAGGAAGTACCAGGGGTAGTGCGGCGAGAAGCAGAGGTTGAGCGCCGCCGCGAGAACAAGCCCCGTGCGGATGCAGGAGGCAGCCTGCGTGCCCCGGGTATAGGCCCACCATGCTACACACGCCATCGCAACGGCACAGGCAGCGATGTACACCTGCGGAGAAAGGGTGACGTGAAAGTTGCGCTCCAGCCAAATGAGCGGGAAAAAGCGCGTGCCGCTGTCGATCCCTTCCTCTTTGGCGTATGCCGGCAGAAAGCCCAGCACACCGCGACCAACCGTCAGGTAGGGCAGATAGCCTGCAATCACCACCGTCACAAAGAGCAGCGTGGGCGCTACGAAGCGCCGACGCACAAAGGCCGGTAGCAAAGTCGCGGGATAGAGCTTGATGAGCGTGGCTGCGGCGATCCAGCCCGAGGCATGGAGTGCGCGGCCTCGCAGTCGCGCCAGGATCGCAAGAGCAATGGCGGTAAGCGCGGCTGCATCCACGTGGCCGCTGCTGGCAATCTCCCACACGCAGACCGGGTGCCAGGCATAGAGAAGCACCCTCTCCCTCCGCAATCCGAGCAGCTGCAGGCATCGCATCAACACAAAGCAGGTTGCAGCCTCAAAGCCGACCAAGGCGAGCTTCATGAACGAAACCGTCGCATGTATGCGCGCAATCACGAGAAAAAGTATCTGTGATCCAGGCGGATAGATCGTGTGCGCATAGTCCCGCCGGTTAATGAACGGATAGATGTGCGTGTCGCGCAGAAACGCGAGATGGCTGTCAGCCGGAATGTAGCGAAAGGGATTGATGCCGGCGTACTGCACCTTACCGTCCCACACGTACCGGTACACGTCGTCCGAAAGAAACGGTGGCTGCGAAACAGCGATGAGCCTCGCGACGAATGCGACAACAAGGAGCAGGGGCAGGGTCCAGCGATTGGCTGCCGAACCCTCGACCAGCGCGATGCCACCAAGGTAGAGCACGAGCTGCCCGAAGATCGTTTCGCTGATGCCATGAACGTAATGGCTGAACTCGTGCGTGCCGGTCCGGGTCAGCTCGATATAGATAAAGCCAAAGAGCAGCAGAGCCGCGTTGGTGAGCCAGGGCGCCATCGCCGACGAACGCGTAAGCGGCTCGTGCATTCGCCAAGCGGCGAGTCCACGGAACGGACGGCTCCAGCTGGGCACATGGGCCCGTGCTTCAGTCGCGCCCATGAATGTTTACGCTTCCTGCTGCGGCAAACGCCCGCGAGCTTTCTGCGGGCAAGCTCAGCTTCTCAAGGAAAGCGCGCGTGTATGGTGCCGGGTAGCCCTGCAGCGTCCGTGGCACGCCGGCGAACTCCCGGCGCAGTCGAGCTAGCGAGCCAGCGTCGTCCACATCGAACCAGGGCACGAGCTCTATTACGGAGAGACCGATCTCCGCGGCTCGCTCACAGGTTTGATCCGCAACGACGTTCGTGCTCCAATCAATCCGGTCGAACAGCTGCGGATGAGGCGCGTCCAGGCCGAGTAGATAGTAGCCACCGTCGTCGGATCGCCCCAGAACAATGCGGCTTCGCTCGGTGGTCGTGGCAGGATCGCCGATGCGCGACAGCAGAGCCTCCGCCGAACTTACAAACTCTTTTGTTGGTACCGTCGGGCTGTCGGAGTCTATCAGGCAGACTGCTGAGAAGCCGCATTGAAAGAGATCGGTTGCAGTGGTATGCAGCCGCTCGCCGAAGCCGTTGCCCCGCTGCGCGAGGAGCAGCGTGCCCTCGGGCGCAATCCCTGAAAATGCACTCTCCTGCCCTGTGGGCGTGTAGGAGATGACGCACTCGGCCGCGCAGCTTGATGCGGCAGCGCCGAGACTCGCGAGCGTATCACGGAGGAAGTGGGTGTTTAACTGGGCTGCTTCTTCCGGCGTCAGCGGGGGGCTCAGGCGTGTTTTCACCTGGCCGGGGACAGGCGCTTTCGCCATCACGGTGAACGCACAGCGATGGTGAAACTGCTGGTTAGGCAGCGAGGGATCGAGGATCCGGAAGTGCGTGCTCATGAGGCTTTCTCGCAGAGCGCGTACTGGTAGCGTCTGTCCTGCCAGATCTGGACTTTGCTCCATGGCTGGCCGCCGATCAAGGTGCAGAACTGCCCACGGCTGAGCACTCTGCACTCTGTAGCTAGAGCATCCACGGCAGGCGCGCCATACAGGCGATTGGCGGCACGCATGAGCCAGAGCGGCAGGGCGGTACGGAGCGGGGAGGTCGGTTCCGCAGCAAAGAAGATGCCGCCCGGCCGCAGCGTTTCAAAGATGGCGCTCAGCACGCGGTCGCGTTGCGCCAGGATGAGAAACAACCGTGAAGCAATGGCTACATCGGCTCGCTCAAGGCAGAGCTGCATGTCGTGGGCATCGGCGCGCAAAAACCGGCAGTTGCCGAGCTTGGCACGCAGGGCCTGGTTGCGTGCATGCGAGATCAGGCGTTCGGATGTATCAATGCCCATGGCCTGCACGTACGGGAAACGAGCAGCGAGGCGGCGCGAGTAGAAACCAGGCCCGCAGCCTACCTCAAGAAGCTGAATTTTCAGTTGGGATCGAAGCAGCGGCTGGAGGGCGTTGGCGATGGTCTCAGTGTGATCGGCAAAGAAACGTTCGCGGCAAAGGGAATAGATCCACCAACAGCGTTCGAAGACTGGGTCGGCTGGGATACATGTGCTGCCTGCACTCAAAAGGTGATTCTCCGCTTCGCATCCACTCTCGCCCATGTGCTCGACCTGTGGCAAGCATAGCTGGAAGCGAGGGCTCTTGCTAATCAAAAGCCCGCAAACAGGGAAGCCCGGTACCTGGGGCCGTACGTTGTATCCGACGGGCAGGTAGGGGCGTCAGATACGAGGGCTGATCGGCAGAACTGACAAAATCGCTTGCTGATCCTTCAAGCGCTTCAGGCTCAACTCGGAGAGGGTGCCATGAAAGATGACGATCGGGTATACGTGACAGCACCGGTTCAGACGAGACCCGCTGCAAACCAGCCACAAGTGCGGCCGGCTGCGGCCGAGCACGCCGGCTCGGGTCGCGCTTTGGGCGGTGTGGACACTGTTGGCCGTGCCGGAGCTCCTCTCGAGCAGGTGTCGAAGCCGGGGTCGACCGACCCGGCGGAGGCTGCGCAACCAACCATTCGGCTGGAGCGCAAGCACCTGCTCGCGATCCGCTGGATGCACTGGATCAACTTTCCCGTGCTGTTCACCATGATCTGGAGCGGGCTCCTCATTTACTGGAATGATTCGGACAATGCCTACCGGCACCCCCACGCGGTCTACCGCATCGGCATCGGGCACTTCACGCTTTTCCGCTTTTTCCCGCAATGGTTTTACCAGAAGCTGAACATTCCGTACCACGTCACTCAGGGACTGGGTTATCACTTCTTCTTCATGTGGATCTTCGCGCTGAACGGGATCGCCTACGTGCTCTACACGGGCATTTCGGGCGAGTGGCGCTTCCTCGTGCCAAAACGCCGCAGCCTCCGTGATGCCATCCAGGTCACGCTGGTTGACCTGCACCTGCGCAAAGGGCTGCCGCCGCAAAGCAAGTACAACGGTGCACAGCGGATCGCGTACTCCAGTGTGATCATGATGGGCCTCGGTTCGCTCGTAACCGGCCTCGCAATCTACCGGCCCACCTCTGCGCACTGGCTTACTTCGGCGCTCGGCGGCTATGAGACGGCGCGCTGGCTGCACTTCTGGCTCACCATGAGCTTTCTCGGCTTTTTCTTGATCCACGTGACGCAGGTCGCGCTCGCTGGGTGGAACAACTTCCGCAGTATGGTGAGCGGCTTCGAGGTGAAGCGGGCCGAAGAGCCTTCGCTCGAAGCAGAACGGAGTAAGGGATGATCGACGACGAAAACGCAGCAGGACGTGAGACGCCGGGGACTGAAGTGCAGGAGGAAGGTACTGCATCGCCTTCAGAGGGCAGTCAGGAACCCGTTGCACCTCAAATGCCAGGAGAGACGAGCGAAGCGGCCGCCTCGCCTGGCTCGACCGAAACCGGTCAGCAGGAACGAGACTGGCGGGAAGCAGGCGAGATAGAAATAGCCGCGCAGGAGCAAAAGCCTGTAGCCGCCAGTGCTGCTCCGCAGAAGGAGCCGCCCGTGGTGCATCAGGGTGCCGCTCGCCCTATCGATCCGGTCGACGCCGACGATGTCCTAGATAGAAGGATGCCTGGGCACGAAGCCGGCGATGCTGCCGTGCTGGCCGCCTCGCGAAAGCACACCCGGAGATCCTTCGCGGTTGCGGCAGCCAGCCTTGCGGCTGGCCTGGGTTTCTATAAGTATCTTGACCTGGAACAGCACCAGGACGAGGTGCAACCGACGCTGCTGCGACGGGTCTGGCAGTTTAACGCCGCTCTGACCCGCGCTGTCGTTCGGGATCGTGCTCTGACGCCTACCTACCCGCTGAGCCGGGCCGAGACGCTCCGCGTCAACGGGCTGTACGGCGTGAAGCGGGCGCTGGTGCCGGAAAGCTGGCGCCTGCAGTTCGTCGGTGTTCGTGGAGCAAATGGACGGCCGCGGTATGTGGAGGATGTGACCGCCTGGGAGTACCGCTACACAGATTCCGCGACGCACGAAGACCCGGGGCACGACAGCAAGATCGATCCAAAGGCCTCGGCGCAGAAGATGGCACCTGCTTCCGAGATGGGCCAGGCACAGGAGGACGAGAACCATACGGGCCGAAAACCGCGCGGCACGGGCGAGGCTGGCGAAAGCGACAGCACTCTACCGCCCGGCACGCCCGGCCTCCTGCTGACGATGAGAGACATTCACGAGTTTCCCCGCCACGAACTAGTGACACAGTTCAAGTGCATTGAAGGCTGGAGCCAGATTGTGCACTGGGCTGGAATACGGCTGGCCGATCTGCTTGAGGCTTACCCGCCCGCGCTCGTCGACGGAAGAGAGCCAAAGTACGTGTACATGGAGACGCCGGATGGCGATTACTACAACGGCTACGATCTGGAGGCATGCCGGCATCCGCAGGCGCTGCTCGTGACGGAGATGATGGGCGCGCCGCTGACGCAGCTCCACGGCGCGCCGCTCCGGCTGCACATGCCGACGAAGTACGGTTACAAGCAGATCAAGCGCATCGGGCTGATCAGTTACACCAGCGACAAGCCGGATGATTACTGGACCAAACTGGGTTATGACTGGTACGGAGGGTTGTGATGGCGCTGTCAAAATCGCACTCCCTGCCACGGGAAAAGGAAATAATACATTAGAGCGCAGGGTCAACTTGCATCGTCTTTTCTACGGCGGCGGGGTCGCGTCCCTCAAGCCAGATACGCAGCTTGACGAATGGTTGTTCTACGCCTAAGTAGAGGGCGCTCGCGCCCAGAAAGCAACTTGCTGCATCAATGGCCAGAGTTCGGGCGTCACGATGCTCTGTAAGTCGCGGTAGAAAATCTTGCGCTAGATGCGCCATCTGTTTGTGGGTGAGATATAAGCTGAAGGCCAGCAGTGCCACCAGACGCGCACCCGGTACGCGGACCCGGCCCAGCAAGCCATTTCTGCTGACTGCTGATGCAGTAAGCAGGCCGAGCCCCGACGAGAGCAAGGGAGACCCAAATGCCACGTTATACAGTGAGGCTCCCTTGTTTACCTCGAACCTGTCGTGCGAAAGCCATAGAGCAAAGCCAAGCAAGAGAGCGCCTGCTATGGCCGTCGCGTGTCCTCGTCATTCCAGCACGGCCCACCATCCAGGCCGAAACGTACGTACGAGAGCGAGGGCGACTCCTGTAAGTAGACCGTCAAGACGCGCGTGCGTAGGGTAGTAAAGCTGTTCCAGGTAAGCAAGTGCCGACATGTTTCCGGCAGGACGCACATAGTGCAGGAGTACGAAAACGCGAATCGCTATACCTCCGCAGACCAGTACCGAGAAGATGGCGATTGTCCTGGCGATGGACGGTTTGCGCATCGTAGCGAAGAGCAGAAGAGGCAGCACGAGATAAAAATGCTCTTCTACACACAGAGACCATGCATGGGAGAAAGCCTGATTCTTGGCGTAATCGATGCAATAGTTCAGCGAAAAAGTAAGGAACTGCCATGGCGGCGAGATACCCGGCTGTTCGCGCCAGGCAGGCCAGACATAGTACAGCAGGAGAACCAGGAGGTACGCGGGTAGGATACGAAAAATCCGGCGACGATAGAATCCCACGAAAGATGGTTTGCTGCCCGATGCGTATGGCCTTAAGAGTTGTAAGCCGATCAGATATCCGCTCAAGACAAAGAACAGGTCGACACCCATCCAGCCGTACTGCCCTACTATCTCGAGCGCAGGTGGCAGCTGCAGTTGCAGGTGAAACAGCATGACCCAAAGAATGGCGATTGCCCGGAGAGTGTCAAGGCCAGCCAGTCTGAGTGGTGGAGAGTGTGTCATCGTGAGTGTGCAGGTCAGGCTCTGAAGAGAGTATGCACCCGCGGCGCTCCGCCTTCGAGCCCGGTGCAGGTGGGCGAGACTTCGGGAACGAAAGCTTTGCGCCGCCGCCGCAGGATAGTGGCTTATCTCGAGGCAAGCGAGTGCGAAAAGGACCGTTTCGGGTTCCGACCCGATCTTGCACGACATTCCCGCGAGACAGCACAGTATTTCGCCGATGCAGGCGCGCTGTCGCCAGAATCGCTAATCTTTAGATCGTAGGAAGTTGCTTGGCTCGGACCAGCGCGGGATGAAGGAGGATCGTCTTGCGAACCAGGAAGCGCGTTTCGGCGACTCTCACGCTCGCTCGTAATCCGGAAATGCAGCTCGCGCAATCAGGCAGGCCAGGTAGCCCGCGCCAAAACCGTTGTCAATATTTACGACGGCAGTGTTCGGCGAACAGCTATTGAGCATGCCGAGCAGCGCCGCAATGCCATGCAGGCTGGCTCCGTAGCCGACACTTGTCGGCACGGCGATGACCGGCACCGCGACCAGGCCGCCCAGCACACTCGGTAGCGCGCCTTCCATACCGGCACAGGCGACCACTACGTCGGCCTGCCGCAAAATTGGAAGCTGCGCCAAGAGTCGGTGCAGTCCCGCGACGCCCACGTCGCTGATCAGCGTAACCTGCGCGCCGAACAGCTCGGCGGTGAGCGCAGCCTCCTCGGCGACCGGCAGGTCGCTTGTGCCGGCACACACGACCGTGATGTTTCCGGAGGTTTTCTCGGGAACGATTGCCGCGTCGTTGCTCAGCTCCTGCTTGCCTGGCAAGTCACGCGTTTTGGCTGCAAGCGTGATGCACCTCGAAAGCCGGTGATAAGTGGCTGCAGGCGTGGTCGCCTGCACGGCCGCGGCGTGATCGGCGTTGGCTCGTGTGGCAAGAACCGGCACACCGGTAGCTGCAAGCCGATCGAAGATCGCAGCTACCTGGTCCGGAGTCTTGCCTTCGGCGTAGATCGCCTCCGGCATGCCGGAGCGTAGCGAGCGATGGTGGTCGACCTTGGCGAAACCGATGTCCTCGAAGGGCAGCGTGGTAAGCCGATCGGCCAGCTCAGTCTCGGTTGCTTCGCCTGCCTTGTAGGCCCGCAGCAAGGAAAGCAGCGCCTCACGACGCACGGACGCCTCCCTGCTTGTGGCCTATGGTCGCAAAGCTTTCAGGCTTCATGGCTGAATCGTACCAGTCTGGCCCTTTCACAGAACAGGGCAGGCATTACGCCGCCGCTGGTTCAGGCGGCAGCAGTTGCGTGACCGGGATGCGATGGAAGCGCGGCACGATCAACCGGAGCGAGAGCAGCGCAATGAGGTACACCGTCGATGCGATAACGAAGAGTATGGAATATACGTGGTAGTGGGTTAGCACCCAGCCCACCGCGGCGGCAAAGAGGATGCCTCCAACAGAGCCGGCCATGCCGCCGAAGCCTGTAACCGCGCCAACTGCCTCGCGCGGGAACATGTCCGATGCGATCGTGTAAAGGTTTGCTGACCAGCCCTGGTGCGCGGCGGCGGCTATGCTCAGCAGCGCCACGGCAGCCCATTCATTGCTGACGCTGCCGACAAAGTAGACCGGTAGCACGAGCACTGCCATGACAAGCATAGCCAGAAAGCGTGCCGTGCCGATGGAGACGCCGCGGCGAGCAAGGAAAAGTGGAATACTTCCGCCACCAATTGAACCGATCGCGGAGACGTTGTAGACAATGATCAGCGGCAGCCCAAGATGGATCAGTCCGAGATGGAAGCGTCCCTCAAGAAACTTCGGTAGCCAGTACAGGTAGAACCACCAGATAGGGTCAGTAAGGAACTTTGCCAGCGCGTACGCCCAGGTTTGCTTGAAGCCGAGCAGGCGCACCCAGGGGATCTTGGTGAGCTGCTCCTCTGTATCGCCCTCGATGTGTGCACGCTCGGTTGTAGAAAGCCGTTTGTGCGCGGCCGGGGTAGCGTAGTGTGTGAGCCACCAGACGATCCAGGCAGCTGAGAAAATGCCCGTGATAAGAAAGGCTGCCTGCCAGCCGAAGCGTAGCGCGACCAGCGGCACCAGCGCCGGTCCGAGCATGGCTCCAACGTTGGCGCCGGAGTTGAAGATGCCAGTGGCGAGCGAGCGCTCGCGCTGCGGAAACCATTCGGCGATGGTCTTGATGGCTGCCGGGAAGTTACCACTCTCGCCCAGTCCAAGAAAAAAGCGCGCGATACCAAAGCCGAGCGCCGTCGTAGCGAGCGAGTGCGCCATCGCCGAAACGCTCCAAACGCCCATAATGAGTGCATAGCCGACGCGTGTGCCGAGGCGATCGATGAGCCGCCCGGCCAGCACCAGACCTACTGCGTAGGCGGTCTGGAAGGAGATGACGATGTAGCTGTACTGCTGCTCGGTCCAGCCGATTGAGTGTTGCAGCGTGGACCCGAGGATGCCGAGTACCTGGCGATCCATGTAGTTGATAGAAGTCGCGAAGAAGAGCATCGCGCAAATAGTCCAGCGCAGGTTGCCGACGCGTGGAGGCCGCAGCGTTGCGGTGGACGGCTCCGGAAGTGTCTGACTAGGGGTGATGGACACGGTGAGCCTCCCGCCTCGCTAGAGTTTGTAGGCGCGGCGCGCCAGACCATTGGTGAGATCGTACGCGACTTCGACAGCTTCGTCCTCGTCGAGCCGATGCTCGGCAACCATGCGCGCGAGGAAGGCGCAATCGATGCGCCGGGCCACATCGTGCCGGGCCGGGATCGAGAGGAAGGCGCGCGTGTCATCGTTAAAGCCGACCGTGTTGTAGAAGCCTGCGGTCTCGGTCGCCTGCTCCCGGAAGCGCATCATGCCCTCGGGACTGTCGTGGAACCACCAGGGCGGTCCCAGGCGCAGGCAGGGATAGTGGCCGGCGAGCGGCGCGAGTTCCCGGCTGTAGGTCGCTTCGTCGAGCGTGAAGAGGATGATCGTGAGCGCGGGTTCGTTGCCGAAGGAGTCGAGCAGCGGCTGCAGCGCCCGTACGTACTCGGTGGCCGCCGGGATATCCGCGCCGATGTCGCGGCCGAACTTTCGGGAGAGCTCCTGGTTGTGGTTTCTCACGGAACCGGGATGGATCTGCATCACAAGGCCGTCGTCGAGGCTCATGCGCGCCATCTCTGTCAGCATCTGTGCGCGGAAGAGTTCCGCGTCTTGTGCTGCGACGCCGGGCTTGAGCACACGCGCGAAGAGCGCTTCGGCTTCGGACATAGGGAGCGAAGCAGTGCGGGGCGTCGGGTGGCCGTGATCGGTGGCAGTAGCACCTTGCTGCTTGAAATAGGCACGCGCGTGGCGCAGGGCGGTGAGATAACCACCCCACTTCGTGGTGTCTTCGCGGTACATCACGCCGAGCTTTGCGATGTTACCGGCAAAGCCTTCAAACTCCGGATCCACGCAGGCATCTGGCCGAAAGGTTGGCAGCACACGGCCCTGCCACCCGGACTGGCGCAGCGCACGGTGTGCATCGAGCGAGTCGAGTGCGGCGTCGGTCGTGGCCAGCACCTCTATGTTGGCGCGCTCGTACAAAGCGCGCGGCAGAAACGCCGGGGTCGCGAGTTGCTCGGCAATCGCGTCGTAGTAGTGGTCCGCGTTCTTTGCCGAAAGCCGCTCCTCGAGCCCGAAGAGTTCCGCGAAGACGTAATCCAGCCAGAGACGGGTGGGTGTGCCACGAAAGAGGAAGTACCGCTCCGCGAAGAGGCGCCATACCGCACGTGGATCTTTCAACGAGCCGGCACCGATGCCAAGTTGCTCGAGCGTGAGATCTCCCTGGCTGTAAAGCATGCGAAAAACGTAGTGATCGGGCAGGATGAATAGGCTGGCCGGGTCAGGAAAGGGCGTGTTTTCGGCGAACCACTTTGCCTGTGTGTGGCCGTGGGGGCTAAGGATCGGCAGGTCCGCTACTGTGCCGAACAGTCGCCGCGCAATGTCACGCTGCCCAGGCTCCGAGGGGAACAGGCGGTCGGGATGTAGGAGAGCCATGAACCATCCTTCCGAACTATGTACGGCGCTGCGGTGCTTGCTTGTCTGCGAACCACCCCGTACTAAGGTGAGCTGGTGCAGAGATGCCAGGCTGACCTGCTTAACAGCCTATTGAGCATACGCGCGGCATTTTGGACGGGTCAATGAGCGGCAAGAAGCCCGTTGTTCGAGCTCTGCCTATAAGTTTTCTTGATCTCCGTTATTGCGTGAGTCCCATGTTCTGCGAGGGCGCTATGTGACTCGATAAAGCGCACTTATTGCGTAGATCACTCATTGCGCGAGGACCCATTTTTCCCTTGCTCCGCCGAGGAAAGTGACCCTAACGTGACGCATGGAAACCAGAAAGCCAACGCCTCGCACGCTCCCAAGGTTTGCTTCCTCGCTTCTCGCTCGCTTTCTCCGATCTGCCGCGGCAATCCCGTATCACCGCATCTCCGCGCCTCTGTCACTTTCACTGTTACTTACCGCCATAACCTCGCCGGTGATGGCGCAAACCTTCCGCGGCAGCATCGCTGGCACCGTTACCGACTCAACAGGTGCGGCCGTTCCCGGCGCTCAGGTCAGCGCGGTGGAAACAGCGACCGGCGAAGAACACAAGATGCTCTCGACCGGAGCCGGCGAGTTCAGCTTTGCGGACCTGCCGCTTGGCGCCTACACCATCACAGTCATGGCGCCCAGCTTCGGGACGGTTAAGGTGGACAAGGTTCCGGTGTCCGCCGGTGTCGTCTATTCACTGCCAGTCAGACTGCAGGTCGCACAAGCAGCGGAAACGGTCGAGGTTTCCGCCGCTGGGCTCTCTCTTGATACGACCACGACCACCCAGACCACCGTGCTGCCGACCACCACAGTGCAGAACACGCCGATGAACGGCCGGGACTTCACGCAGCTGATCGCCGTCTCCGCAGGCTTCGCAGGCTACCAGGGAGGAGGCTCTGGCTCGGTAAACGGAACACGCGCTAACCAGGTGAACTGGCAGATAGACGGCTCAGATAATAACGATTTATGGCATAACATCCCAGCGGTGAACCAGGGCGGCGTCGAGGCCATTGCCGGTGTTACGCTGCCGCTCGACTCGGTCGACGAATTCTCTGAGCAGACCCAGTCGAACGCAGAGACGGGGCGCAACCCGGGCGGCACGGTGAATGTTGTCACCAAGTCCGGTACTAACTCGCTGCATGGCTCGGCGTACTACTTCAACCGGAATGAATTCCTTGCGGCGAACTCGCCTTTTGCAACGCCGCTGGTTCCTGGCGGGTCGATCAAAAGGAACGAACTACGAAATCAGCAGTACGGCGTCTCGCTCGGTGGACCCATCGTGAAGGACAAGCTCTTCTATTTCTGGAACTACGAGAAGCAGCAGTTCATCATTGAGAGCCCGGCGTCGGCGACCGAGCCCTCCGCGGCTTACCAGGCGAACGCGAAAGCGCTCCTGGCTGAGTACGGCATCCCAGTCAACCCGGTCCAGCAGAATGTACTCAACACTCTGTTCCCCGCTTACGCTCTCACCGGACCGGCAAGCGCCGATAACTACTCGAACGCCAGCCCAATTACGGGCTACAGTTACAACGGCGTAGGCAAAGTCGACTGGCAGATCAACGAGGCGAACCGTCTTTCGGGGCGCGCCTATGGTGGACAAGGCAGCCAGATCGCTCCTGTGGGCGTGCAGCTTCCGTACTACTTCGAAGAAGGCCCGATCCATGTCTACAACTACTCCGCTGTCCTGAACACAATGCTGACTCCACGCCTCACGAACCAGGTGCTGGCGGGCGTCAACGTTTTCAACCAGGTGTTTTTTGACCAGAACCACAGCTTCGACCTGGCTGCGCTTGGTTTGAACACGGGTGTCGGTCCGGAGCTCTCGGGAGCTCCGGCGCTGACGATCAGCGGATTCGATAATCTGGCAGATGCCACGCCTCCATCGGGTCGTATTGACATTACCGGGCTCATCACGGACACCGCGGCCTACTCCGCAGGGAAGCATGACTTCCGCTTCGGTGGGGAGTATCGCAACGCCAGGGTGCACGAGCTGTACCGCCGCAAGGAGCGTGGACTCTTTCAGTACGACGGATCACAAGGGCCGTGGTCTTCAACAGGCGGAACCATGGGTCCGGGCAGTTGCGACAGCCTTGCGACCAATAGTCTCGCGCAGGCGCCGATTGCCACAGACGGTCCAACGCAGGCGCTTGCCGACTATCTGGCCGGCTGCGCCCTCCAGGAGGGCATCACGGTCGGGAACACGGTACGCCAGGTATATGTAAATACCTATAGCTTCTTCCTGCAGGATGCGTGGCAGCTCTCCTCGCACCTGAACCTGAACTACGGCGTCCGCTATGACTATCTCGGGCCACTGCATGACGGCGGCCAGGATCTCTCGGTCTTCGATCCCTCGATCAGCGGCGAAACGGTTCCGGGCATAGCGGTTCAGGGGGCACAGATCGCGAACCTTTACGGGCCGGCCCACGACGACCTGTCCCCGCGAGTGGGCTTCTCCTATAATCCGGCAGCCGATCCGAATCTAGTCATCCGCGGGGGCTTCGGTATCTTCTTTGATGAGCCAAACCTCAACCCATTTCTCGACAACCGGCCGCCGAACAATGGAGCGTCTGGAGCTGAAACGATGCCCGCTGGCTCCAGCCCCGTTTCAAACTACAGCAAGGCTAACCAGGTGATCCCGAGCGACGGCTCCCTGATCTTTCCTACGAGTGGTCAGTTTGCCCCTTATGGTTTCTCGGCGACAGGCACGCCGGTCACCTCACCATCGCCGACCAATCCAACAATCGCCAACACGTATAACTTGTTCTCGGTCAACCCAGACTTCCGCAGCGCCTACAACGATAACTACAACGTGAACGTGGAGGAGAAGCTCGGGCCTAACCTGCTCGCGACAATCGGCTACGTCGGGTCCCAAGGGAGAAAACTGCTGATCATCCGGGATCTCAACCAGGCACAGGTCGGATCGACCCCGATGGGAACGCTCGCGCAGAATCTTACTCGTCCTTACGGGCCGCAGTTTCCGTACTACGGTGTCATCAATGAGGTCGACAGTGCCGGGACTTCCAACTATAACTCGCTCCAGGCGACCATCCGCACCACGAATCTGCATGGTTTGACGTCGCAGTTCGCCTACACCTGGTCGCACAACCTCGACGAGCTCTCGCAGTACCGCAATCAGTCACCGCAGAACAGTAACGACCTGAGAGGCGAGTATGGCAACAGCGACTACGATATCCGCAACACCTTTGTCGCTTACCTGAACTATGCCGTTCCAGGAACGCTTCCTGGTCCACACTGGCTGACTCACGGCTGGCAGCTGAACAGTCTGCTGACCTTTCGGGGCGGCACACCCTACACCGTGTATACCGGCACAGACACGAGTGGAACAGGTGAGGGCGAAGACCGGGTAGATCAGGTAGGCGCACTCGTGCAAGGTACGCGGCAGATTGTGAACCACAGCGGCAGCTTGTCATGGTTCAATAACGCAAACAATGCTACTTTCAACATCCCGCTGAATATCTACGGGCCCAACAGTCCCAACGCCTACCAGTTCGGCACGATGCGTCGAAATCAGCTGTTCGGACCCGGCTATCAGGATGTTGACTTCTCGGTCTTCAAAGACGGCCACATCACCGAAAGGGTTACGGCGCAGTTCCGCGTGGAGATGTTCAATCTACTAAACCACACGAACCTGGCGCCCCCTGACAACTACTACAGCGACAGCGGCTTCGGTAACATCACCACGACCATCGGCAACTACAACGGCGCCCCGGGCATAGGCCCAGGAGAACCCTTCAATACGCAGCTCGCGCTTAAGATCCTCTTTTGATCTGGCGCCGCCCGAATAGAAGCGAGCGCCGCACCCTCTCGCAGCTTTACGTGCTAGTTAATACATTTAAGTACTACCTCAATACATACAAGGATGTGGTTTAGCCATGGGTATAAGTCGTCGTGAGTTTCTCACGCGTGTCGGTGCTGCCGGCGGATACAACGCCGCGTTCCTCAGCATGCACTCAATGGGTCTGGTGCCCCCTCCAAGTGCCAGTGTTGCTGCGCCGCTCGCAATGGCACCAAACACTGGCGCTGGGTATAAAGTTGTGATCCTCGGTGGCGGCATTGCGGGCCTGGTCGCGGCCTATGAGCTTCGCAGCGCTGGCTATAGCTGTACCGTGCTCGAGGCGCGTGCGCGCCCGGGCGGACGCAACTACACAGTGCGGGGCGGCGATCAGGTCGTCCTGGATGGCTTTGAAACACAGACTTCAGCCTGGGATCCAGGGCACTACCAAAATGTTGGCCCGGCCCGGCTGCCGTCCATACATCGCACCATCCTCGGCTACTGCCGCAAGCTTGGTGTGGAGCTGCAGGTCGAGGTGAACAGCAGCCGTTCGAGCTATCTGCAGAACGACAAAGTCAATGACGGCAAACCCCTTGTGCAGCGCCAGGTAGTAAACGACACGCGCGGCCACGTTAGTGAACTGCTGATGAAGTGCATGAGCTCCGGCTCGCTCGATGCGGACTTCTCGAAAGAAGACCGTGACCGGATGCTGGCGTTTCTTCGCATCTACGGTCCGCTGGACGAAGCAGGCAAATACACCGGCAGCGACCGCGCCGGCTACACCAAGCCCGCCGGTGCGGGTGACGACGCAGGCGTTCTGAGCCAGCCGCTTGACATGCATACCTTGCTCGCCGAGAACTTCTGGCAGGGAATCCTCTTTGAAGAGGCTTTTGATATGCAGGCGACGATGATGCAGCCGGTCGGCGGCATGGACCGCATCCCGTATGCATTCGCGAAGGCGCTCGGCGACACGGTCCAGTACAATTCGCCGGTGACCGAGATCCGCAAGACGGCGAAAGGCGTCCGGATCGGCTACCAGCAGAACGGCTCGGCGAAGCAGATCGAAGCACAATACTGTATCTGCGCGATGCCTCTGACCATCCTGCGGAAGATCCCGAATGATTTCTCAGCGCCGTACAAGAAGGTGATCGACGAGTGTACCTACGCACACGCTTACAAGGTCGCCTGGGAGAGCCGGCGCTTCTGGGAGGAGGATTACAACATCTACGGCGGGCTCGAGTTTGTCAGCGATGGGTGCAGCCCTATCTGGTTCCCCTCTGCCGGGTTGTTCTCTCCGCGTGGCGTGCTGGTAAGCGGCTATACAGACGAGAGTAAATCGCCGTTTGGCAAAATGACGCTGCAGCAGAAGTTCGAAGAAAGCCGCAAATCGATTGAACGCCTGCATCCTGGTCATGGAAAGGAACTTGAGAAGCCTGTTTATGTTGGCTGGGGCTATGTGCCGCATAACGAGGGTTCCTGGATCCAGAGCTACGGCCCAGGCCAGGAACGTGCGCCGGGCGCGAGCGTCGCGCGAACAGGCGGTCTCTCACACCCGGCCGCCGCAAAGACCCAGACAAATCCAGGGTATGAAACGCTGATCAGCCCTGACGGACCCATCTACTTCGCGGGAGATCACTGCAGCCACATCGTGGGTTGGCAGGAGGGTGCTGCGCTCAGTTCGCTGCGCGCTGTGCAGGCGATTGCTGACAGTACGAAAGCGGCGAGACTTGCGACTGCAAGTACCTCCATGATGCGGGGCTAAGCGCGACTAAGTGATGAAAGCTATGGAGAGTGTGCATGAAGGGTAGTAAGTGGATGTTTCTGCTGGCGGTCGCTGCTGCAGCGGCCACGGCGAGCGGTCAGGTCGTGGTCAAGCACCTGCAACCGAACGAGAAGAGCCCGATCGCGAACGGGGTGTGGGCAGGCGACACGCTGTACCTAAGCGGTCAACTGGCATCACCGGTCACGCCGGCTGACCCGGCGAAAGGTACGGAAGCGGTCTATGGCGACACGAAGACACAATCGCTTTCAGCGCTCACGAAGATACAGGCTCTGCTGAAAGAGCAGGGCCTGGATATGAAGGATGTCGTCAAGATGACAGTCTTTCTGGCCGGCGATCCCGCGAAGGGAGGCAAGCTGGACTTTCCGGGATTGCAGGCGAGCTACACGCAGTTCTTTGGGACCGCAGACCAGCCTAACAAGCCCGCGCGAAGCGCGGTCCAGGTAGCCGCACTGGCGGCTCCATGGGCATTGGTGGAGTTCGCAGTGGTCGCTGGGCGTTCCAAGTAGCCGCCAGCTGTCGTCGTGCGTCGAGACGCGCGGTGT
>CAXTMF010000023.1:0-27669 GCA_964245435.1 uncultured Acidobacteriaceae bacterium | reverse complement strand
TAATCTGATTGGTTGCGGGGGCTGGATTTGAACCAGCGACCTTTGGGTTATGAGCGACCGGGCGTTCGCGTATGTTGTTGAATTCGCGGGCACAATGGCGACCCGGATGTACGGAGAAGTACCCCTTGGACAACCTGTTGGGGTCCTATTGGGAGCCAATTTTGAGGTTGGGTTTTAACCCCAACGTTCGCAGGAAAGGCCGCGTATAGATTCCTTTCACCACGCATTGCGAGCAGGCCGGGTACTCTGAAAGCCGAGGGGCTAATGCAGGCATACGCTGTGCTGGACGGTGGAGGGGTCAAGGGCGCAGCCCTGGCCGGTTGCCTGCGTGCAGCGGAGCAGGCCCGCATCGAGTTTATCGGCTTCGGCGGAACCTCGGCCGGGAGTATTGTTGCTCTCCTAGCCTGCGTGGGTTACACCGGTGAGGAACTGACTCGGTTGATGCTCAACGAACTCAACTTGGGGGAGCTTCTTCGCTCGGTAAAGGAGCCACTGGAAGTGCTCAAGAAACTGCCCGATGACCTTGCCGCCCTGAACAAGTTCAATGTCTACCCGAAGCTCTGGAAGTACCAGTCCCCGGCAACGACTCTGAAAAGAGACCTCGGCTTCACAGGATGTGAGCCCTTGGAGACTGCCGTACTCGACCTTGTCCGCAGAAAGCTCGGGACAGCATACCCAGACAAATTCAGCTTTTCTCGCCTCCTCGCCGACGGGCTACCACCTCTCAAAATCGTCGCGTCTGATCTGTCTAGTCGTAAGCCGGTTGTCTTTTCGGCCACGGACGAGGACGCCCCGGTGCTCAGTGCAGTCCGCGGCTCCATGAGCTACCCGTTTATTTTCAAACCGCTGATCTACAAAGGGCGGCGGCTTGTTGACGGAGGTTTGTGCAGCAATCTCCCCGCGTTCCTGTTCGACACAGAGCGAGCACAGGATCGCCGTCCGCTGATCGCGTTCGACCTTGTCTCGCCTGCCAACAACCCACCCGAGCCGTACGGAGTGGGCGACTTTGTAAAAGATCTGTTGGAGACGGCTCTAGAAGCGGGGGACTACCTACGGCTCCAGGCAAGGGACTTTTACCGGGTCGAGATCCCGACCCCACCAGGCATTGAGACCTTGGATTTCGACGTTTCTGCCACCCAACTGGCGTCTCTCGTCGATGCGGGTTTTGCCCACACCTCATCCTTTATCTTCCAAGAGCTCGCTCCATGGACCCAGGCGGACAACCAGGTTGAACGGCTCCAGGCTCTCTATGCCCCGAATGAAGAGGTTCGGTTTGTGCTCAGTGAGTATGCAGGAGTTCTCACCACCAGACTCGGCATAACGTCCGTCCGGACGTCGATCACCCTCCCTACCGGGCGCGGCACTCGCATTGTGGTCTACCAGACCGGCATGGATGCTGACCCCGACCAGGACCTCGAAATGGAGCAGGACGCAGGTTGCAGCGGACAATGCTGGGCAGATAACGCACCCGCTTACGCTGATCTAGCAGAAGCCGCTGCTTTGCCTGGAACACGCGGCTTTACACCCCAGCAGCAGGCGAGAGTTCCGCGGGACAGAAGAGCGATGCTCAGCGTTCCAATCTTTGATCGCATCCGATTGGCAGACCGGGACAAACCTGACAGGCCCTTACTCGGAGTGCTCTCTTTTGATACAGACCGGTCCCTAGAGGACCTCGGTTGGACCGTGGCGGACGGAATAGCATCGAATGAACTGGAGCAGGCGATTCAGGTCAGTGTTGACTGGTCGGGTATACTGACGAAAGTCCTTCGATAAGGAGAACGCGATGACCCTCAATCCGAGCGTAAACAAGTCGACTCAGCAGCCTATCCGGGTTGAACGTGCGGCGAACGGCGTTTTTCGTGTCAAAAATGCGTACTCGGGAGACCACGAGTACTTCAAAGGGCGTCCTCTTCCAAAGGTGGACCCCATGAAACAGAACCCTTCGAAGTAACCAGACCAGCATATGACGAGAGGCCGACCACGAGTCGGCCTTTGCTGTTTGCGTCACCCTTCAGGGCATCTCGTCAAATAAATCGCGAGAACGCACGGACAGTGCCCGTGCCAACTTGACGATATTTTCTAAACTCACGTTCCGTTCGCCTCGCTCGATCCCGCCGACGTAGTTCCGATGAAGGCCGGCTTTCTCCGCCAATAATTCCTGCGAAAAGGCCCGTTCGTCCCGCAATCTCCGGACAGACAGGCCAAACCGCTTCTTGATGGCGGACGTAGACACCCCTTAACTGTTTCGGGGTGACCACTATGAGTCTACACACGATGAGTGTGATAGCCTTTTGCCGTCGAACAGATCGTCGCAGGAGACCCACCCACGAAAGCGGTGACTGCGACATAATCAGGTATCCCCTAAAGCTGAGCGTCAAACAGGTTCAAGCGAGAGGCTCATTTGAACGAGGATTTTGTCGAATGCCAGGAAGCGAAGGGTAAAACCATCACGAGTCTTCGGATCTTCCGCGACTCTGGTGACGGCCCCGAGCTTCACATCGAGTTCACGGATGGGACCAGCTTTAATTGCTGTTTCAACAGCAAGCCAGTTTTCGAGGCTAATCTCCTCCGAACTGGCGTTGGTGAGCCGGAAATACTCAGGCAACTGAAGGGCGAGTAGAGGTCTAGCTATTCCTGAGAGGAATAGCCTGATCCCGCTTAGGAATTGGACTTCGTCGTAGGAAGGCTTCTACGTTTGCGCCATTGCTGACGTCACCCAACGTCAGTGGAGGTGCAAATGCAGCGTTTCTACCCTGTACTTCGCTCGGATAGCGCATCCGTTCGGTTGCCCGTTCGCCTCGGCCCCGCCGAGCCTGCCCGCGCACACAACCGCCACACTCGTGCTGCCGTTCTGCTGAACGCGCGGCGTGTGGTTCGAACCCTCTGTCCCGCCCTGTTCGCCCTGTCGCTTGCCAGCGTCGCGCACGCTCAGGGGACGATGGACTTCTCGGGTGCCCAGACACTTATGGGCACCTTCAAGACCTTCGCCATGTACGCAGGGGCGGTGATCTGTCTCGGCGGCCTCATCTTCGCGGGCATCCGCATGATGAGCGGCCGCTTTCAGGACGCTATTCCGGGCCTTTTCGGCGCTCTCTTTGGCGCCGGTGTTCTCGGCTGGGGAGCTGGCTGGATTGGCTCGCTCACCGGGCAGTCGATGTAGGAGGTGACATCGACATGGCCAGGCGAGGAGAACCGTTACCGATCAATCAGGCGCTGAACCGGCCCCGAGCCAAGCTCGGTTTGGACCTCACAGCATGGATGGCGATCGTTTTCGTCTGCGTAACGGTTTTCCTCGTCGGCTTTCGCTTGCTCGCGATGCTCGCGTTCCCAACGCTTGCTGTCGCTGCATGGCTGATCGTCCGCAAACACCCGAAGATGTTCCAACTCTGGGGCCTGAGCCTCAACCAGAAGGGCTACTATGACTCGCGCCAACGTTGAACAACAGAAGCACACGCCGTGGTTTGCCAAAGCGGGCGCAGCCTGCAGCATCGTGCCGGTCTCGCGCTTCGTGGGCTCGAACATCTTCGCGCTGAAAGGCGGAGGCTACGGATGCTTGTTCTCGCTCACAGGCGTCGACGAGGAAGGCAGGACAGACCAGGAACTCGACGCGCTGTTGCGTTCTGTCGAAGGAGCTCTTCGCGGTCTACCAGAAGGTTCTTGCCTGTACCAGTACACGCGCGTGTTGTCTGGCGCTTCGCTACCGCGGCAGGACGACTACAAAAGCTCGGTCACACAGACCTTCGCAACCGACCGGCTAGATCATCTGTCCCAGAATGCTCGCTTCCGCCGAATCGACCTTCACTGGTGCCTCACGCTTGAACCGCCCAAGGTGAAGGCGCTCTCCCGCAAGCCGGAAGAGAACGCCTCGAACAACACGCGGATGCTCGCGGACCTACAGAAGACCGCGATCCTTCTGGAAGGGCACCTCAGCAGCATCGTCGGTCTTCGCTTGCTGAAGAAGGAAGAGGTCTTCCAGTTCTTCAGCTATCTCTTCAACCTGCAGGACTGGTCGGAGCAGGACAAGCTCCGCAGTAATGAGGGAGTCGATCGCCAAGTCGTCAAGAGTCCGGTCGCTTGGCACAGCGATCACCTGGAGATCGGCAAGCGCCACATCCAGATGTTCTCCCTGCAAGCTACACCCGAGGCTTCGCGTCCCGGCCTCTTCTCGGATTTGCTGACGCTCGATTGTGACAGCATCCTGTGCTCCACCTGGCGCGTGAAGTCCACGGCGTCCGCTCGCAAGGAGATCGACCAGCAGGAGAAGTTCATCTCCTTCTTCAAAGTCGGCGTGCTGACCCGCGTAATGAGTGGGCGGGACAACGCCTCGCTCGACACTGGCGCAGGCGCAAAGGCAGCCATCAACGCCGTTGACGACCTGAGCGAGGTCATCCGCTCTCTCGAGAAGAAAGCGCAGGGCGAGTATTCGCTGCGGTTGCTGCTAGTAGCCGAGAGCCAGACGCAGTTGCGCGATGCTACACCGACAGTTCACCGCATCTTTGTGGGCGCTCGCGCCCAGGTCGTGGAAGAGACCCTTGGAAACCTGTCCGCGTTCTATGCCATGTTCCCCGGCAATCAGAAGTTCAGCGTTTTTCCACTATGGCTTTCTGAAGAGCACCATGCCCGGCTCTCCTCCGTGTTCGCGCCGCATCTCGGCCACCCGCACTCAGAAGACCTCGATGCGGAATACCTGAACGTCTTGGAGACACGCACCCGGACGCCGTTCTTCCAGGACGCTTACGTAGACGGTGTACGCGTCATGCTGATCCTCGGACCCACAGGGACCGGTAAGTCGGTGCACGGTAACACCTTGGTTGCGCTGGAGCAGAAGTACGGCGGCTTCACCTATGTGTTCGACATCGGTGCCAGCTACGAAAGCGTTGTTGAACTCTACGGCGGCAAGGTGGACCGCATCGGCAAGGACGGGCCGCGCGTCAACCCGTTCGCGCTGGAGCCAACCGAGAACAACGTCAAGTTCCTCTATAGCTTCGTCAAGCTGCTGCTGACAAAGGGCGGCGCGGAGCTCGAACCCGAAGACGATGACGTGATCCACAAGGCCGTGCAGGACATGTACCTGCTTGACCCGGAGAACCGCCGGCTTTCCAATTTGTTCCTTCCCAAAAAGCTAGACCGGTACATGTCGAAGTGGGTCGGTAAAGGCGTGTACAACGCGATCTTCGACAACGTCGAAGACTCGCTCTCCCTCTCGCGTGTACAGTGCTTCGACTTCGCTGGCGTGAACAACGAGCAGTATGCCGACCTGATCGAGCCGCTCATGGTGTGGCTGCTCCGCCGTATCAACGATGTGCTCTACGATCCGGCCAATCTAGGTGTCCCCAAGCACATCCTGATCGAGGAGATCTTCTCTTCGATGAAGAACCGGCAGCTCCTTGAGGGTGCGCTTTCTTCGATCAAAACCGTCCGCAAGAATTTGGGCGGCGTGACCATGATCGGCCAGTCCGCCGAGGACCTGGGCGAAAACGCCGACTCCATTGTGAACTCCTGCACGTCGTTCCTGTTCCTGAAGGACGCCACATTTAACCGGAAGCGCTACGCGGAGCTATTCAAGATGAACGAGCAGCAGATCGCCCTCTTCGAAAGCCTGCAGGATCGCGAGGCGCTCTACATGCGCCGTGATGGGATCACCAAGGTTGTCACGCTCAACCTCGACCCGCGAAGCTATGCCACGTTCTCGACCAAGCCAAAGGATCGCGTACGCCGGTCAAAGCTCATCGCGAAGTACGGACTCACCGAAGGTATCGCTCGCTTTGCCCAGGGCGAAACCGCTTGAAAGAAAGGACCAGAACAGTGAAACCGCCCATCCCCATCCTGATCGCTACCGGCCTGGCTCTCGGCTCTGCTTCGCTCCACGCGCTCACCCCGGCTCACCCACTGGAGCCGAGCACGCCCCGAACCGTCACCATCTCGGAGTCTACGACTCCCCCTGTGATCCGCGCCGGCCTACTGCGATCGACGCTCATTGTGCTGCCAGCCGAGGAGAAGGTCGCCAACGTCTTCGCTGGTGACACGGTCGATTGGGTATTTGACGGCGGCCACGTCGCCTCACGCTTTATCAGCGTGAAGCCCAAGCTGGCCGGCAGCTCTACAGACATTCACATCGTCTCTGACCACGGCAACGAATACACGCTGCAGCTGCATGAAGTCTCAGCTGAGGAAGACACCCGTTACGACTCCAAGGTCTTCATCAACGCGGGGGACAAAGCCGCGCAGCAACGCCTCACCGACCTTCCGGTCTTCGTGCCCGCCGCTGAGCTCGACAAGGCCAAACAGGAAGCGGCTACCGCCAAAGCCGCGCAAGCAGCGGAGTTGAAGGCGGAGGAGACCAAAGCCGAACAGTACCGAAGCCAGTACCCCGGCTTACTACGGTTCGACTACTCATGGGACGAGAAGAAGGGCAAAGAGCTGGGCCTCCAGGAGATCTGGCACGACGACAGGTTCACGTACTTGCGCGGCCGGTTCCAGGAGACGCCCGCGCTCTACGAGGTCAAGGATAAGAAGCTGTCACTCATCAATTTCGACTTCGCGAACGGTCTGTACACCGTACCCAAACAGCTCGACAACGGTTATCTCACGATCGGCAAGCAGAAGGTCGAGTTCCATCGCACGACGGGGAGCAACTAGCCATGGCCGAACAGGACGAGGTACAGCCGACTATTCCGGAACAGCCGGAAGCGAAAGCACCGCTGCGCAAGGGTGCCCCCTTGGTGCTCGCGCTCATCGTAATCGTTGCGCTGATTGGGCTGGCAAACATCTCCAGTCTCATCAGCGGGAACAAGAAGGCCGCTCCGCAATCAGCCTTGACCATGCGCCCGAGTGCGCCCAACGCCCAGCAGGTGACGAGCTTCGAGACGCAGCAGCAAATACAAGCACGACGCGACATGGAGGAACGGCAACGACAACAGCTTTTGGCCGCGCAGCTGCAGCAGCTCCAGCAAGAGCAAAGTGTTCCCGGACCCGAGTCGCCCACCGCGCCAGCCATGACCCCCGCACAGCGTTCCGCAATCTATGGTGAAAGCCCGAACGCACCACAGAAGACCTCCGGCGTTTCTGAAGCGCAGGCCCAGGCAAAGCAGAAAGCGCTTGCGAAGGAGAAGCAGCACGAAGACGCTCTCGCCAGCGACACCGTGGCGATCGACTTCTCCCATGAAGTGAGCGCGCCTGCCGTAACAAGGCCGGTGCAGGTCGCCGCGGAGACCGCTGAAGCCAAAGACAGCGTTTCCTCAACGGACCTGACGACAGCAGGCGGAACGCAACCGAAAGTGACGGCGAAGGCCGACCCGATGTCGCCCTACGACTTCGACCAATACCAAGGGCGCCTATTCCGGGTGTTTGAAGGAACAGTGCTCGAAGGCGTTGTCACGAATCACATTGACGGCGGGCTGAGCGGGCCGATCTTAGTCATGCTCACGACGGACTACTACTCACACGATCACCAACAGCTCCTGATGCCGCAGGGCACGCGCCTGATCGGAACGGTGCAGAGCGTCGGGAACGCGCAACAGCGCAAGATGTTCGTCACGTTTCACCGTGCGGTCTGCCCTGACGGTTTCTCGCTCGACTTCGACAAGTATCTTGGGCTAGACCAGATCGGAACGACCGGTCTCGCGACGAAGGTAGACCACGGCTACCTGATGGCGTTCGGCGCAGCCGCTGCCATCGGCGGCTTGGGCGGCCTTACCCAGATCGGCAACAACGGCAGCGTGTTCACACCTTCCACCGAAATCCGTAATGGCATCTCCGAACAGACCGCCGCCGAAGGCGAGCAGGTCCTCAACCACTTCCTGAACCGCCTGCCGGTCATCACGCTCAAGGAAGGTTCCCGCGCCCGTGTGTATATCGGGCGGGACATCCTCATCCCTTCGTACGCGGAGCATCGCGTCGATCCCACCCTCTAGGAAAGGAGATCCCATGAAACTCTCGTCACTCAGCCCAAGTAGCCGCCGAGTGTTAGCCGGCTTCGCCCTCACGGCCATGCTTGCGTGCAGCCTGCGGTACGGCTCCGCCGTCCTGAGGTGGGCAAGTGGCGATCCGCTCGACTTTGTCGGCCACCTCATCAGCGGGGTTCGGGATTTCACCCTAAACCCGCTCGATCCGACGTATCCCTGGTGCTTTTAGCAGTTCGACTGGAGTACCTATGCAGATAAAACTCACAAAAGGTCGCAAGTGGCTTCTCGGAGGCAGCCTCGTGCTGCTCACCGCAACGCCCAGCTTCGCCCTCTTCGGTCTCGGCGACATTGTCTTCGACCCGACCAGCTATGCCAGCCTCGTGTCGCAGCTCACCACGCTGCAGACGCAGTACACGATGCTGAAGAACAACATTACCCACTTCTCGTTCAAGCAGCAGTGGCAGAGCACGCTCACTGCCTTGGAACACGTCAACGTCCCCAACCTCTTCGGCGAGACCAACGGCATGACGGTCGCGCTCAACACCAACTCACCGTCCGCGTCCTCCAGCGCGTGGAACTCGGCGACAGTACCGGTCGGTTCCGGCACGAGCACCTACCTGCAAGGGCAGGCACTAGGCAGCGCACAGTTGTCGCAGCTCGCTATGGTCGAAATGTCGGACTCCATCTCGCCGGACTGCCTAACCGCTGTCGGCCAGTACCGTGCGGCACGGACCCAGAACTCTTCGGCAGTAAACGGCCTTTCCGGGCAAGAGTTCGATGGTTCGGATGACAGCAACACGGAGGTAGAGCAGCTCAACCTCCTGAATGCGGCCGAGGCGCAGAAGATGGCCGAGATGCAGAACCAGGGCACGATGCAGGCCTGTCTCGCTTCGCAAATGGCCCTCGCCAACATGCAACAGCGAAACGCGGCGGCTACAGACCTGAACACGGCGGCGTTCATCCAATCGCAGCGCCAGACCAACAACGTGAACGCCGCCAACGAGGGTAACACTTGGGCGACCTACCTGCCTTAGCGGAGAAGCCATGCTGAAGCTGATCAACACGAAACTGTTGATTGCCATCCTTGCGGTGCTGGCGACCATCGCCAGCGCCGTCCTTTACGAACGGCACGAGGCCGCGAAAGCCGCAGCCATTCTGCTCCAGCAGCAGCGCGACGCCGAGCGCCAAAGGCAGGAAGATGAAGCCTTCCGAAAGCGCGTTGAGGAACAAAAGATACAACACAGTCACGCGGCAGCTGACAAAAGCAAGACCTGGCGCAACTACGTCCCCTAAACCAAAGCGAGAGCACCCATGGATTGGCTCTATCAGTTTACGAACAACCTGACCAACCTAACGACTCAGAACGGCGGCGCGCTTACCCAGCTGGGGCTCGCGGAGTTGAGCGCCATCGCGCTTTTCACGCTCATCAGCATGGTCATCAACTGGAACACCAGCGGCATGACGCTTCGCTTCCATACCCAGCCTGTCCGGGCCGGCGATCTGACCAACTTCCTCCTGAAGCTGATCGTCTGCTGTTTGCTGGAGAACTACTGGGTGAATCCCTTTCCAGGCGCTAGCTTCGGCATCAATCACTTTTTCTCCTACATCGCCCAGGCCATGGTGGCAGCCTTCGATCAGAGCTCGCTCGACAATCTACTGCAGCTCCTGAAGACGGCCGGCGACGGTACGGCTATGCCCTCGATTACAGCGCCAGTTCAAATCCTCTGCTACATCCTGGTGCAGATCCTGCTTGGCCTCGCTTCGGCCATTCTCTTCGTGATTAATTGCAGCGCGTTCATCTTGTACGGCGTCACTGCGCTCTTCGGGCCTATCTTCATCCCTCTCCTGATGACACAGAACTTCAAAGCCAAGTTCTTTCACTTTCTCGACGTGCTTATCAGCTTCGCCATGATCCGCGCTGTCGCCGCCGCTTTCATCTTCGTGTGGGCGGGATTCCTGAATGCGTTCATCCAGCAGACGTTCAACGGGAACTATTCGATGGAGATGTGGATTGCGAACCTGATCCCTTGCCTAATGGTGTTCATCGCGTTCATTGTGAATATGCTCTTCATCCCGAGCATGACGCAGGCCATCTTTGGCGGCGCGGCTGGTATGGCAGGCAGCATGGGAAGCGCAATCAGCAACGTGGCATCAACCCTCTTCATCGCGGCAGGAGCGGCATAGCAATGTTCAAGTACCAAATTCACGCCCTGGCGATGCATAAGCTCGGATGGGGCCGACCTTTCCGCACACTCATGCTGCTATTCCTAAGCTGCTGCTTATTAGCTGGTCTTATTTACGCTTTTGTAGTTTTCCAAGCACTCGCAAAGAGGAGCGAGGTTCACCATGCTCAACACCATTCCAACCGCTGACGCTCATCTCACACCAGCCCAAGCCGTCCTAACAGACCAGGTCGGGAATGAGGTCTACTCCGCTCACTACTCGGAGCGGAAAGCTTACCGACTCGTGATCGGATGCGGTACAGTAATCCTCTTCGGTTCACTGTGGATGAACTTCTCTCTTGCGCATCGTCCGATTGCGAATCGCTATATCCGTATCGACGAGATGGGCCGGGCGCAGGCGATCCAATACACGGACCTGAGCTACAGCCCGCGCGAAGGTGAAGTTCGCACCTACCTCACAGATTGGGCAAACTACCGTTACACGATCAGCCGCGACACGATCGCCAAGAAGTATCCGCTGAACTATTACTTCATGGCGCAGCCGCTGGCGTCGCGGCTGATGCTGGAGGACAATGGCAATCACCTTGTCTCCCAGGTCTCCGCTGGTCAGGTGGAGCAGAGCGATGACGAGGTGAAGAACGTCACGATCACGTCCATGTCGCAGGAAACCTTGCAGGGCACGGAGATGGCCCGCGGCACTGCCCTTATTGCATTAGACAAGCTCTACTCCGCCCAGAACTCCCGGGAGCCCCGGACGGAGCATTGGCTTCTCAGTGTGACCTACTACCTGAACCCGAAACAAGTATCCGACCAGGCCCGAATCTTCCCGCAGTTCGAAACGATAAACCCGCTTGGATTGACGATCACCGAGTTTCATGAAAACCGCGTCTCTGTGGATCCGCTTACACCGGTCGGTACGTCGCAGACCGTAGCAGTTCCGCAACAGCCTCTGGCTCGGGGTGCGCGATGAGTTTTCATCTCATTCTTCCGTTCTTTCCCGAGGAACTCCGTGGACTGTTGCTTGACCCTTCGATCTCCGACCTGATGATCAACGGCGCAACCGGTGTCTACGCTGACAAGAATGGCATAGTGCAGCACATCCCTCTGTCTACGCCCTACACCAACGAACGGCTCACCGCCGCCATCGAGCGTGTTGCCCGCATCCTTGGACAGGACCTTTCCAGCCAGAACCCGATCCTGAATACGCGCCTGCCGGACGGCTCGCGCGTGGCGGTCGTTGGTGCTCCCTCGTCCATCAACGGACCCACTCTCACGATTCGCAAGTTCAACCGCTGGTACACCTCCGATGAGCTGGTCGCATCCGGCAGCCTTCCGGCCGACGTTCGCGATACCGTTGTGTCCCTCATGCTTGCCAAAAAGAACGGGCTCATTTCGGGCGGGACCGGCTCGGGCAAAACAACGCTGATGAAGGCTGTACTGGATCACGTTCCAGCCCAAGAACGTCTAGTCATTATTGAGCAACCGGCAGAACTGAAAGTCTCCCATCCAAACGCTGTCCGTTGGGAAGCTGTGGAGGAGATCCCCGGCCAGGTTGCCATCACGCCAAGCGAGCTTGTAGCCGCCGCTCTACGCCACCGTCCCGACCGGATCATCATGGGCGAAATCCGGAATGAGTGCGGCTACGACCTGCTGCAAGCCATGAACACCGGACATGGTGGAACGCTGTCCACCATCCACGCGAAGTCAGCGTGGGACGCGCTGAACCGTCTCTCCAACCTTGCCCTGAGTGCCAGGCCCAATCTGAATCACGGGTTCATGCGGTCGGAGACCGCGGAGGCCATCGACTTCGTGTTGCATTGCGAGCGCGACCATGATGGCCGGCGTCGCGTCCGGGAGCTGATTACAGTCAGCGGCTACGACCACGCAGACCAGCGCTTCCAGACCGAGGAAGTCTACCGCGCTCCACCTGGCTGACGCCCGGCTTACCAGCTAGAGAACCAAACCCGATTCCGAGGTCTTACGATGCACCCAAATGCTGCCAATCCGGCTGCACAGCCCGACCTGTCCCTAAACATCTTCAGCGCGTCGGCAGCGAGCCGCGAAGAGCGCAACGGCGGTGGCGATCAACCGTCCTTTCCCGGAGCCGTTGCCATCAGTAATGGGCTGCGGTTTGCGCGGACTTCCGCAGCCGAAAGGCAATGGGGTGACAAGGTCCAGTGGGAGCCTTCCGCCTCGTATCCCGTCCTCTGCTCGGTCACGGCTTCGGGGCCAAACCGGCGCCCTGCGGCACGGCGTCGTTCTGCTTCGGCTTTGCCGCCCCTGCGGGGTCACGGCTCCTCCCAAAAGAAGTGTGTAAACCGCGGCAACGAGCGCCGCACAAAACTTCTTTCGGGCCCCCTCCCAGAAAGCACTCCTTGGCGCTTGGGAGCCGGGCCCACTCGCTCACGTTGTGAATGTGACCCGAGCAGGATACGGGAAATACACGAAACGGAGATCACCACCATGTACCAGAACAAAGTCACCCTCATCGGCTTCCTCGGCAACGACGCAGAAGTTCGCTCCAACGACAACCGCAGCTTCACCACTCTGTCGCTGGCAACCAAGAGCTCCTACAAGAAGGACGGCAAGTACATCTCGCACACCGAATGGCACCGTTGCGTGGTCTTCGCGAAGAAGCTCGGTGAGTTTGCCGCCACGCTGAAGAAGGGCGCTCATCTCCAGGTTGAAGGCGAGCTGCGCAGCCGGGAATACCAGCCAGCCAAGGTGGGTAAAAAGCAGCCGGAGAAGAAGACCATCTGGGAGATCCGGGTGGACTCGATTCTCAAGCTGGACCGGGCCGAGAAGTCAGGCCCGGAGGAGCAGGACGCGGCTGAGGAATCCCACGAGGAAGCGGCTGCATAAGCCGCTTTCCTTCTATCAACCGGGAGGTCGGCCCAGGCCGGCCTTCCAGCCCTGTGAGAACACGCATGAACACGAAGATGGCCACTGACTTCCTTTCCCGTTGCTTTTGTCCCGGAGAGACGATCGCACTGCTGTTGCGGCGGGAGTCGCCGGCACGGGTCGTACAGCGCATCGTGCGTCTGGAACAAGCCACATCACCCGCTTACATGCGTTGGCTGGCGCATGAGAATGCCAGCGGCGTGAACGTCTACGTGGCTGCGAATCCGCTTCGCTCCGGTAGTCGGAAGCGGACCAAAGAGTGCATCTCTGAGGTCCGCCGTCTCTACCTGGACATTGATTCGGATGGGGACGCACGCGTCGCTTCGCTCCGCGCTTCCGATGTTGTGCCAGCACCAAACGCGATCCTCTCGACATCCCCAGGCAAATATCAGGTGCTTTGGTCGGTGGAAGGCTTCGACTTTGCGACGCAAGAGCTGATGCTGAAGCAGCTCGCATCCGCCTTCGGCGGCGATGCGGCTTGCACGGATTGCAACCGAGTCCTTCGCGTCCCCGGGTTCCACAACGCCAAGTACACGCTAGCCCATCCCGTCACCGTCGAGTACCTCTCCGGTTCGGCTGCGAAGCCTGCACACTTTCGGCTCAACGAAAGCTCGCCGTCTGTATTGCATCCGCTACGCGGGAACGTTCGGCCAGCGACCGAAGGAAAGAACACGCATTCCGAGCAGGACTGGGCTTGGGTTCTGTCAGAGCTTTCCAGCGGGAAAGATGCGACGCAACTCATCGATAAGCTCGCCCAGCGGCGTGCTGACAAACCCAACCCGCTCTATTACGCCCAGCGCACCGTAGACATGGCTTTTGCCCGTCTCGCGCTGCTCGCCGGGATTCCCTTCGGCGATGTAATTTCCAGTCTCGAAGCTCGCCATTCGGCTGCGCTGCCCGCTGCACTTTGCTCTGCACGTGCGCGGGAGATTGCCCAGACTGCAGCCCACATGATTGCTCGCCAAAAGCGTGCCTGATTCCACTACTGAAGGAGAACCACGATGCCCCTACTTGAAGTCGTCCAAACACGTCAGATCAGCGCTTCCATCCGGCTTTCGGACACCACCGCAACCCAAGTCGATCAATACGCCGCGTTCATCCGTGCCTGCGCCGACGATGTTGTCGAACAGGCCCTCACCTATGTGTTCAGCAAGGACCGCGATTTCCAGGAGTTCCTGAAGACCCCGGAAGCGCGGCAGGTTGCAGCCACGCTTCGCATCCGCAAAGCGCCCGCTTCAGAGCAGTCGGAAGCGCTGCCCAAGAAGCCGGCGATCGCGGCGCAACAGCCAGTGCAAACACCAGCTACTGTGGCGGGATCGAGAGCATGATCCCGCACCAAAATCCGTGGCAGGGCCACTATGGCGCTGCGCGCCAGAAGAGGTTGACACTCCATCCCTAGTAGGGAGACGTATGGCCACTTATGTAGCCATATAGATACCGACTGAAAAGCCACGGCTTACAGCTCCACGGTTGCTATCTGGCTACCAACGAAAAGGAGGCTCCTATGGCAGGCGGCACCCACGTTGCTTCATCAGACTCGCACCAGCGCCAAGCGCGGATCAGTCGTCACAGGACCGCGAGCACCAAGCTCACGGAGGCTGAATACGCGCAGGTCGAGCAGCTCGCTGAGACTCGCGGCCAGTGGCTCAGTGAGTGCGTCCGGGACGTGCTTCTAGCCGCCGTGCGGGAACAGCGTAACCCGCAGCGAGCCGCGACGTTCACCGAGATGCAGGCACTTCGCCTGTTGCTCATTAATACGCTGGAGCCCCTTTTGCGCGGCGAAAAGATGACTTCAGAACAGTTCAAAGAAATGCTCCGCTACGTAAAGACCAACAAACGCAAAGCGGCTGCGGACATGCTTGCCAGCTACACAGAAGGGGCTACGGAACAACCATGACCGACACACAATGGGGGCGCAAAGAGACCATCGTCCGCCCGCCTCACTATCCCGTGTACAGCTTCGGAGCCGCCTTCATTTCGCTCTTCGTCACCGTGCTCTGCATCTATCTTCACTTTGCGTTTGCGATGAGTCCGCTCCAGCGATACTACCTTCCGTGCTACCTCGAAACTGGCTTTCTCGGCACCATGAGGCAGAGTAGTGAGTATCAGCTCGTCACCGTGGCCGACCGCCAGCATTACACCCGGCCTGTCACGGAAGCCGATGTGCAGCCTGGCTTCACGCCGCAGCCAGTAGGCAAGCCTATCCCGCTCGAGCTCTCGCAAGCCGCCCACTCTTCGGGAGTCGTTTTGCTCTATCGCGGAGCAAAGGTCAGCTACCAGAATCGCCCCCTCCACCTGTATCTAAGGCGTTTTGTCTATGACGGCGACAGCTTCCTTGCGATCTTTCGTGTACCGCTGTGGTCCGGCTTGGCAGCGTTCCTTTTGCAGGTTTCGTTCACTGTGCGCAAAGATGTTCGGCGACTGAAAGAGATGAAGTACGGACGCCTGTTGAAAGGCCCCGTCATGGTCTCACCCAAGGCGTTCAACCGCGCCGTCAAAGGTGACGGCGTTGGCTTCCGAACCACCGAAGCCAAAGACCTCATGCGCATCCCACAGCGTGCAGAAGGCCAGCATATCGAGCTGATGGGCGATACCGGGACCGGGAAAACTCGCCTCATAATGCAGCTCCTCGTCCAGATCAGAGAACGCGGTCATTCAGCCATCGTGTACGACCCAGCGTGCGAGTTCGTTCAGCGCTTCTACGAACCAAAGAAGGACACGATTCTGAACCCTCTGGACGCCCGCTGCCCGTATTGGGGACCGTCCGAGGAGCTGCGCCGTCGCGCCGAGGCAAAGGCTATCGCCGCCTCTCTGTACCAGCCAACAACCGACAAAAAAGGCGAGTTCTTCACCGAGACGCCGCAGAAAATCTTTGCTCATCTCCTGACCTTCGGCCCGAGTCCACAGGAGTTGGTCGAGTGGATGGCGAACCCCGACGAGATCGACCGCCGCGTTCAGAACACAGAGATGGCCACGATGATTGCGAAAGGCGCGCAGCAGCAGCGTAATGGTGTCCTGGCATCGCTTGGTTTGATTGCAGACAGCCTGCGAATGCTACCGAAGAAAGAGACAGCGCACAGCCGTTGGAGTGCAACGGAATGGGCAGAGGATCGCAAGGGATGGATCTTCATTACGTCCAAGCCAAGCGAGCGGGAGGCTCTACGGCCGCTACACAGCCTATGGATCGACCTGCTTGTGTTGCGTCTCTTGAACGAGCCGAAGGAGAGTCAGCATCCTGTGTGGTTTGTGCTAGATGAACTTGCCAGCCTGCAAAGGTTGCCGCAGCTCCATACTGCGATCACAGAGAACCGGAAATCGAAGAACCCTCTGGTGCTTGGCTTCCAAGGCAAGGCACAGCTCGAAATGATCTACGGCCACTTGGCGGAGGTCATGTTGTCGCAGCCGACGACGAAGATTTTCCTGCGGACCACGGAGCCCAAGGCCGCCGAGTGGGTATCGAATGCCATCGGTAAAATCGAGATCGAGCGATTGCGCGAAACGCACTCCACCGGCCTCCGCGCGGGAAATAACTTCAGTGTGGAACGCCAGGTCGAACCGCTGGTGCTGGACTCAGAAATCTCTGGTCTCCCTGACCGGCACGCGTTCCTGAAGCTCGGCAATCACGTTTCCCGCTTCGCGTTCGACTACTGGAATATCCCCGTTACTCAGCCAGCATTCGTGCCACGTCCGCTCGAAGATGACGACCTCTCATTCGAGCCGGTCACGCTCACCAAAAAGCCTCCGAAGTCTGCACTATCGACAGATGCCTGTGTCTCCGACACCGCCGCAGATGAGCCCATTGAAACCGGATTCTCCTTGGGTGACTGACCATGCTCACCATCTCAAAACCGCTGTCAGCATCGCAGGCCCAGACCTACCACGCCAAAGAGTTCACGTCGGCCGAGCAGAACTACTGGAAGCGGGACGACCGGGCTCCGGGCGAGTGGCATGGCATGCTGGCCGACGAATTCGGGGTCACCGGAGGCGTCGAGCAAGGGCACTTTGCCCGGCTCGCGGACGGTCAGCACCCCACCACCGGCGAGCAGCTTGTGCGTCACCGGATCGTTCAGGAATACGAGGGTGCGGATGGAAAAGCGGTCGTACCGGTTGAGCATCGAGCCGGTTGGGACGCTACCTTTTCAGCTCCCAAGTCGGTATCGCTTACCGCGCTGGTAGGCGGCGATGACCGGGTGCGGGATGCCCATCGGCAAGCCGTGAATGTTGCGTTGAATGAGTTGGAGCGTTACACGCAGGCCCGCATCGGCGGCAACAGTCCCGCCGAAACTACCGGCGCATTCATCGCCGCCAAGTTCGAGCATGACACCGCCCGTCCGGTGGATGGTTACGCCGCGCCTCAGCTCCATACCCATACCGTTATCTTCAATGTTACCGCGCGCGAGAATGGACAGACCCGCGCCTTACAGGAGCGTGGTTTGTTCGCGTCGCAGCAGTTTGCGACCGCTGTATACCAGTCGGAGCTGACCTACCGTCTTCGCAATCTCGGTTATGAGATTGAGCCTGGTCGCAGCGGCGCACCAGAGGTAAAAGGCTATTCACAGGAATATTTAGATGCTTCCAGTCCCCGCAGCCAGCAGATACGAGAGCATCTTGAAAAGAGCGGGTATCACGGACCGGAGGCAGCGCAGATCGCCGCACACTCCACCCGTGACCGCAAAGAGATTCATTCGCCCAATGAGGTGTTGGCCGCACATCGGCAAATCGCCGCGGAGTTCGGAAACCAGGCCGACAAAGTTGTGGCTGAAGCGCGGGAACGCGCCCAGAGGCACACGCCCGACCTCAACCGGGAAGATACGCGACAGGTTGCACGGCAGGCCGTCACCTATGCTCGTGACCGTAGCTTTGAGCGCGAAGCAGTCACGGACGAACGCAACCTGTACCGTGATGCGTTACGGCGCGGCATGAGTGAGACTACTTATGCAGAAGTTCGGGCCGGGTTCGAGGCACGCATCGCCAGTGGGGAGTTCCAGCTTGTACCGGGGCAGAAACATGACTCCGGGCGGCAGTTCACGACCGCCGAAACTATCCGTGCCGAGCGGGAAATTCTTCGGCAGGTGCAGCAGGGGCAAGGACGCGCCGAACAGATCATGCCGATCCAGGCAGCGGTCGCACATACCCAGAAGCAACAGCACCTCAATGCCGGACAGAAAGCTGCCGCAGAGGAGATTCTGACCTCTCGCGACGTAGTCCAAGGGCTTGAGGGGAAGGCCGGTGTGGGTAAGACGACCCTACTAAAATCGGTGCGTGAAGCCGCGGAAAAACGCGGCTATGTCGTCGAGGGTTTTGCCCCGACCTCCCGTGCCACGAACCAGCTCCGCGACGCCGGAATTTCCGCTGACACCTTGCAGGGTTTCCTCGCGCGTGTCCGCCAACCCGCTCCCGAGCGGCACCTGTACATGGTCGATGAATCCAGTCTCGCCAGCACGAAACAAGTGCGGGATTTCCTCGTCAAGCTGGAGCCTGGTGATCGCGTATTGCTTATCGGAGACACACGGCAGCATCAGGGCGTCGAGGCCGGCAAGCCATTCGAGCAGTTAGTCGATGCCGGAATGAAGACCCAACAAGTGGACCAGATCGTGCGACAACGAAATGCTCCCGAACTTCTCAAAGCCGTTGAACATCTTTCGCGTGGAGAGATCGCTGAGGGCGTCGCCTTGTTGGAACAACAGGGACGTGTCACCGAGATTGCCGATGCCAAGCAGCGCATCGCGGCGATTGCGAAAAGCTACGCGGCCAGCCCGGACAACACTATCGTCGTGTCCCCCGACAATGCTTCGCGTCGTCAGATCAATCAGGCTGTCCGTTCCGAGCTGCAGGCTCTCGGCACGGTCGCGACAGAGGATCATACGATGCGCGTGCTCGCTCCCCGTTCCGACATGACCGGCGCTGACCGGACGTGGGCCGCTCGGTATACCGTTGGGGACGTGCTCTACTATCCGCGCGGCAGCCAGGACATCGGCATCGAGAGGCAAAGCTATACAAAGGTGATCGCTACCCAAGCTGGCGACAACATGCTGACCGTGCAGAAGCAGGACGGAGCCACAGCCACCTACAATCCAGCCCGGCTCTATGGCGTGAACGTCTACAGCGAGTTGGAACGGGAGTTTGCATTGGGCGAGAGGCTCAGCTTTACGGCTCCGTCCAAAGAACTCGGTGTTGCCAACCGCGACCTTGGCACCGTGCAGCAGATCGGCAGCGACGGCCAGCTAACCGTAAAGATGGACAACGGGAAGTCGGTCAGCTTCGATGCCAACCAGATGCGGCACTTCGACCACGGCTACGCTGTGACGAGTCACAGCTCACAGGGACTCACGGCGGAGCGGGTCATGGTGAATCTCGATAGCAACATTAACCCCGACCTGATTAATCAGCGATTCGCATACGTGGCCGTGTCGCGTGGGTCGCACGATGCTCAGATCTTCACCGATAACGCAACGTCCCTCATCGGAAGGCTGTCGCACGACGTCGTGAAATCCTCCGCGCTCCAAGTGGGACAACAGTTCGCAACCGACCAGGGCGCGGGCTTTCAGATGTAAGAGATACCTCTTACTGTTCGTCCTTAGGTATCTCCCGCGTGAACGGAATGCCTCACACAGTTCTTCACCTATCCGCAGTGACTTTAGTCGCAACGCGTCGAGCGGCCCGCGACATCAAGAATTTTGCCGCTCAGAACTGGTGCAACCCAACCTTATCTCTGTCATGAAGAGGTCAGCATGAGAGCATCCAACAACAGTTCGTCACTTGGCAGAGACACACGGCCACCGTGTCGGATAGGGTACGTCAACCTATGCTCGCTGATGGCGTCAAACAAACCCGGCTTCTCTAGCCTGCGTTTCATCCATCGCTTCATCCAATAGCGAGCTATCTCTTCCGACTTCTCCACAACGCGTGTGTGAGGAAAAAGAAAGCGCAACCGATCGTCGAAGCCGCTTAGGAAATCGTTTGTATTCTCTGCCAAGCTTACGCCGTACACGACTCGTCGGTTACCGTGCCAAAGCAACTGCTCTGCCGGCAGCCCGAGCGTGGACATAGCATCTCGGATCTTGCGCATGAGAGGATTCACACCTTCGCCAAAGATCGAATTCACGCGCCGTCCTTGTTTAGTACGGCCAACAACCATATCGAAAAGACGTAGCGACTCTTTGCTGAAGTGGAACGAACCGAAACCCTCACTGACGCCGAGCTCTTTGTACTCGACGCTGCTGCTAGCCTTTCCTCCGGCCGCCGTCGCAGGCATCTTCACGCGGCTGTACTGGCTTAGTGCCGAACCGTACAGGCTGGTCGTGCACAAGAGCGCCAAGCGAGCTTCTCGGACAACAGGTTTACCCTGCATGGCAGATGCGATGATGCTGACGTGGCTTCCATAACGCCGCGCGCATTCAATCCCGACCTGGGGACTGCAGAGAAGCATACATACAAGCTTTCCGCCCAAAAGCTGGTTATACGGGGCAATCGCCCCGCAAACAGTTATGTCCATCATGTTGATTCCGACCCGCTCTGCTTTCACCGCTCTAATGAGCTGACCAACAGCGGAACGGAAGCCGCTCGATTTGAAAAGGTTTTTCCAGTCCCCGGTGGTCATTCCTTCAGCAAGCTCCAACGATATGAAGGTTTGCCGAATGCGGAGCAACCGCGCGAGATGCTTTGCCCGTTTGCTGCGAAACAACGGCAGCTCTGCCCGGCTCTCCCATTCACGGGCTGAGAGAGACTCGACCCCGTTGTGTTTGGCATCTGTTGGGTAAAGCCGGTGTTGTCGGATCGCCTTGTCGGACTCGCTAAGCAGACGTGACAGAGTATCGTCGTCAGGTGTTCTGAGTTCTCTTCTCGCAACTACTCCGTCCCGAACAAGATCCTTGATGTAAACCTCATGGATCAAACGGTCAGTCTGCTCAAGAACCCATCTGGTCCCTTTGCTGGGCCGCATGTCTTGCAATTTGAGGAGAGCTCCTGCACCGTCCCACCCAATCCAAGAATCACGAACGGAAGATTGCACTACCGAGCTACCTAGCGCCGCAATACCGATGATGGGGTGGTTTGGAGCTGCCGCGTCCCGAATAAGAATCATCATCGAGCGCCCTGGCACACTCCGATAGGAGTTCACCCAGGTGTAGCGAAAGTATCGCCAGATGTCGTTGAGGCGAAGTCCCGTATGCTGACAAGCAGCATCGGGGGTCACGAACTCAATGTAGGGCTGGATAACCTGCTCTAAGCCGTTGAGGCCTTCGGAACCGAAACTCTCGATTGCCTGAAGGGAGGTCGCTAGCTGCTCACCATCTCGCATAAGAGAAAAGATGGAATGCCACCCGGTGGTTGTGAGCCGCCGTTTCTCCATGCCTCGAATGAACTGCAACACTGACGGTTCGGTGAATTGAGCGTCCCGGTCCAGAAGATGAGCGCGGCGGATGCGGTCCTTCTCAAGGTCGGGTGATGCGTCCCTTTCGAAAGACAGCGTGAGATCGGAATCCGTGTTATCAATCTGCCAACCCTGGCCGATGAGGTCGATAACGACGCTTATATCCGCAATGAGGTGGAGTTCCTCTTCCAACTCAGCTTTCTTTGGGTTCATGATCGGCACCATGTGGACGGTCCGCAAGCTCCCAATGAATTCTGAATCGACATTACCACCGTTGGCGCGGAGGGATTCTGACATAAGACTGCATCTCCGAAGAAATTCACTCTTCAGAGCCGTCAAATGCGGCGATATGGTTACCGAATCACGCATCAGATTTAACGGAGGAACGCGGTCAAAGCATTGCCCCAACCGTCGCGCATGACCTCCATATGGCGACGTGCATCTCTCGGGCGCAGAGTTAGCTCAGCGCGCGCCGCTGATAACAAGAGCAATTGAAGGTGCTGCAGCATCACCTTGGGTGATACCTGCGCCTCCTCTTCGAGAGGAGCGTACATTTTTCGGAAGAAGTCGTGGTCCCGGTTTAGAACGAGCCGAAGCTTCTTCTTCTGAAGCGCGGGAATGTAAAACGCAACACCATCCTGGCTCTCGACTTCGATGCTGTACTGAAGCCTAGCTAGCGCTGTATCGAGGAGCGAGCGAGAGTTCAAGCCTGGTGTGCTGCTAAGTGGTGGGAGCAGGACATCTTTCTTCTGCGCGGCAGTGACACTGGAAGGTACTGCATCCTCGTCCTTTATGGACAAGTATACCTTCCTAACGAGCGCATTCAGCTCTCGCGCAATACGTTCGAGATCTTCTCCCAGAACCCCATTCAGGGCTTCAGTGGGGCTGATGCGCTGTTTGGTGTGTGTGACGCCAAAAAGCTCATCAGCGTCAGCGTCGAATCTTATCTCGCAACGCCACCAGTCGTCATAGTTTTCTTTGCGCTTCGTGCCCATGAAGTACCAACCGAAGTCGATCTCCCGACCGTTGCGCAGGATGGAGACACCGGCGCCCTTGGAGATTCCTCGTGCGTTCTTCTCTTCATTGGAGAGTGAATGCCACTCGCGAATGGGCAGGAGAGAGAAGCTCACTGTGACGGTGGTGCGTTCGCCGTTTGCCAACTCCAGGTCGTAGCCCATCGGAGGACCGTACGGTTCAGCACTGACTTTACCTGCACCCCGCAGAAACATTGGATCCCACGGCTTAACTGCAATGCCGTTGATTGAGATTTCCTTCCCCGCAAAAAGAGCGGTACGAAACCATCTACCCAGATCAGCTCCCAAGCGTCGCGTGAGAGCTGACCTTCTCCGAAAGTCCAAACGGTCGCATTTGGACAAGACGACTTTAGTACCGGAAGGTGATTGAGGAAGATCGACAACTTCCGGCGTAAACCGAACCGGCTCTCCCAAACCCTCCATTGCTCCGGACGCGACTTCGTCAACGTCGAGGTAGGAAGCCCAAATCTGCATCGGATTTTGCCAGCTATAGACATCTACGCGCCGGGCTTGGCTCAGGGAGCCGTTGGGCAGACCCATCCCGTATCGACCGCTCCCTTTTCTCGAATTGAATCTGCTCGATCCTCCGAACTGGAGCGCGAACTGAAGAGTCTTCCGGCTCATCCCTTCGCCATTGTCCAAGACAGAGATTGTTTTGCCGCCTTCATAGCTATCTTCGATCTCGATAGATACCGAGGTGGCCTCCGCTTCTAGAGAGTTGTCGACGAGTTCGGCCAGCGCTGAGCTCGTGGTCTTGTACCCAGAATCCCGAGTTGCTTGTATGAACGTACGAAGCGAGATGAGAGGAAGCATCGACATAGTCATCTCCCTTATGCGCACTTTGGAAGAGCGGACAACGATTTAGCAATCGCTTTGCGCCTACGGTCAAAAGCAAACCGACTCATGTGAGCTTCCCTCAGCACCACGTCCCGACGCTCGCCGTTGACGAAGACACGCCACATCACCCGCCCGAAGTTCGGACCGGCCATGTGCAGAGCTCGCGAAGCCAGCTCGCGATGTTGATAAGCATCCGGAGCGGGGAGCGGGGAACACGTTACGCTGGCAATGGCCGTCTCAATGAGATCGATGGCTTCATCGTTCTGGATTCCGAGGAGGTCTTGAGCCAATCCGTGACGACGTAGGACGGATTGAACCGCGCCACGGACAATGTTGTAAACGTATCCCGCCGCGGTGCCCTGTTCGTGGTGAAAGCCGTTCGCACCCCGCGCGTACAGCACCAAGATAGACTCCTGCAGAACGTCCTCGCGAAGATCGGTTGGCATCTTGGAAGCGTGCGAAGCGCAGTAGCGCTTCACGCGTGGGCGCAAAAAGGAGCAAAGCTGCTCGCCGCTACCATATTTGTCAGAGAGAAAATCCGTTAGGTGGACGGACAACTGGTCGGAAAAAGAGCCGAACATAGGCAATACACCCTTCCTTAGAACGCGAAAGTCAACACAACCAACGGTTATGAAGGCCTTCGCAGTTCTCAAGGAGCATGGCGGCACATGGCCGCGCCTGGGACTGCCTTCAGTTTCAATATATCAAAGCTTGAGCAGGCCGGTTTTCGCCGGCCTGCTCGCGTCTACGCTTCCTCAGCTGCCTCGTGCTCTTCACCAGGATCAACACGGTTGGCAAGGTCCTTGAGCGCTACGCTCAGGAACTCGCTCCACTTGTTCTCGCGCGTGTACTGATATTGCTGCGCAGCCAAGTCGTCGTCGATCTCGACCTCCGCGTTACCGAGAGCAAATAGCAGGATCTCGATACCCCACTTCGCCTGCTCAGCGCCTTCCGCGGCCAGAAGCTGGCCGTAGCAGACTTCGTAAAACGGATGCTTCTTGTTGATGAATACCACGAGCTGCGTACCCTGCATTTCGGGGTAGTAGAAAGGGCCACGGGGCTCCTCGAAGAAGTCAACACGATAAGGGCGACGCTTGTTTTCTTCATTCAGCGCCTCCAACACTTCCTCGACCTTCCCATTCATCTTTTTGGCGCGCTTCTTCGCTTCCTCTTTCGCGTTCTGCTGTGCGGCCGGCTTCAACCGCTCCGGCACGTGCAGGCGCTTGCCGGTGATCACGGGCACAGCGGCGGCAGCGGCTTCGCTGGGCGTGGCTGACTCTGCAGTCTTCGCCTTTTCGGCGAGCCAGCGCTTGTGCTCGACCGCGCGGGTCTTTGCCTGCCAAGTGTTCTCACTCCGAAGCAGATCGTCAACATTCCGTTTCGTCAGTACACGCCAGAAGTCCTCGATAGGGCGAACGCGCTGCTTGTCATTCGAGATGCCGAAAACATCATCGAATTCGGGTCCGAAAGCGACCTCGATGCCCCAGTAGTAAGCGTACGACTGAAGCAGCGGCCACCGACCAAGCCCGTTAGACTGATCACGCTTCGAACGCGGGAACACGTCAAGGGTTTCGATCTCGCGTCCTGCGCGCACGAAAGACATGCCCCGCCGCGACTGCCTAATCTCGAAGCGCTTTTTGGCCTCCTCGGAAAATCCATCTCCGCCCCGTCCTGCGAACGAATAAGGGAACCGAGCAATCTTGAGCCGCATGACGCCAACGGCCAAGCTATTTGGATCATCAACGTTGACCTGCGAAGGATCTTCAATGGCCTCCAGGTGCAGCGCACCGGTGTCCGGGTCTTCGTAATAGCGTGCAGAGATAGCGAGCTCTTCAACCGGGATCGCGCCGCCATCCTCCGACTTGACGTAGTAGCGACCCTTCGGATCGAGGAACAAAGGATCGACCGGAACGACCTTCGTACCAGCCACGACAAGCTCACGCTCGTCGAGAAGGTAACGATAGGTGACGCCGAAGTCATCAACCAGATGCTCGGCCAACGGACGCTCGCTTTTGTAGGTGAGGCGGTCAGGATTCTTCCAGATGACTACCGTGCCATGCTGAAACGATTCGCCGATAGACTTCAGGTACTTCGCAGCGAAGCTAGGCAGATCCGACTTTTGCGGCTCAGGCACACTCTGCTGTGTGAAGTCTTTGTACGTATCGAGATCGAGCCAAGCCTTGAAAATGGGCTGTTTGGGGTCAGTACGCGTGTAGACCTCAACTAACTTTGTCTGGTTGATCGAGGCATTCGGCAGACCAAACCCAAACTTACCGATAAAGTTCGGATCGTCGAAGTGAGTACCACCGCCCCAACTCAGTGAGTAGCGAGCCATCTTCGGAATCATGCCGGAGCCGGTGTCGATGAAGGCGACCGATTTGACAATCTCGCGCCCACGGCTCTTCACGCTCTCGAAGATGACATGCACCTTCTTCGCGCCCGCCTCGAACGCGTTATCTACGATCTCGCGGGCTGCTACCGCCGTGTTGCGGTAGCCGTTCTGGCGCTGGGACTCCAGAGCACGCTTCGTGTTGAAGAGCGGATAGCTAAAATCTGCCGGCAGTTCTGCCAGATACTTCTCTTGGCGTTGTACTTCACTCATGAGGATGTCGGTCATCTCATTTCTCCTTTGGCGGCACATGGCCGCAAATGAGTGGCATCGACTTGCCCACTCATACACGTAGTAGCGGCGAATCTCACTTTTGTGCGGCTATGGGAACCATCTTTTTAGATTTCCCATCCAGCGATGTGGTGCTGAAAGCGCTCGAGGTCGACCCGATCCTTGCCGACCTCCACTCCTTCGGCTTTCAAGCGGAACCGCTGTTCCGCAGCAAACTCTCCTTTGAGCCGGAATTCTCCTTGTGAGCCCACGACCCGTTGCCAAGGAAGTGAGGTCAAGGTGTCCTTTCGAAGCAGCCGCGCAACCGACCGGTGGTGCAGCGGGTATCCCGCAGCTTCCGCGACCCTCCCGTAGGTCGATACCGTGCCCTTCGGTATGGAACGGATAATATGCCGAAAAGCGTCGTCCCGTGCTTCGTCCGCTTCGTAGCCACGGCGGGTCACATTTCGTTTCAAGTGATGGAATCGGGCGGGCACGACGTTCACGTTGGTTTCTTGATTTGAAAAACCGCGAAGATGGCCGCCAGGTAGCCGCCGATTACTGCAAAGATCGACGTCGATATCGGGTGGTACGTCGGGCTCGGTGGCTGCTGCCAGATGCCCACCAGTGCGGGGAGGGCAAGGAGAATACCCAGTGGAATGCTTACACCCAAAATCCTCAACCACGGAGAGTTGACCTTCAACGTAAGGTCGATAGCCCATTGCGGTTCGCCTGTGAGCTGCCCTTGCAGCGTCCTCCTGATCTGCTCCGCCGTTCGCACCTCACCAGCTGCGGGAAGGGAAAGAGTCGATTTGTCGAGTGCTTCTATGCCGATCGTGAGGCGACCGGGATCACTGTACGTTGGCGTGGGCCGTTTGAGCTTGAAGGACCATCGTTTGAGATCGTAAGGGGAATCAATCTTGATATCCGTCGAGATCGTGCTAGAGAGAACTGGTTCCGAAGTGAGCAAGATGTGTCCTGCCCACCCTGTCCGTTCTATCTCGTCTTGTTGATTCGCGTCCTTCATCACTCCACGAAATACGTAGATGAGGAGGGTGTATATGGTGTCGCATTTGATGTGATCCGGCCATGGCCTGAAATATGAGTCCGCCCAAGACTCGTCCGCACTGCCTTCATTGAGGCCAAGAACTGTCCAGAAGAACGGCTCAGTTCGAAACTGCTGTATGGCCACAAGCGCCTCGGCTGTCTTCTCCCAGTCTTTTAGCTTCTGGCTGACACGAAATCTGTCACCCAGCGAGTCGGCTGCGGTGAAGAACCACAAGCCTCCTGTCTCCGCCGCTACATGAGCATTCTTTGGAGGATGCTTCGAAGTGTAGAAAGCATGGTTGAATGAGGCCACATCGTCGGCGAGTGCGAAGGCACCCACGCGAAAGAGCACCGATACTGTCGAACCTGTCAGCCATACGCGCTGGATCGTGACATGGCGTACCGGAAGGATCGGGTGCCTGCCGTCAGGGTCCGTGGTTGTCACATCAAGGTTGCAGACGATCGCATCCTGTCCCCAAGAGGACCTAATAGCTTCTTTGATCTCGCTCTCAACAATGCTGTCGTTGTATCGGAATTGAACCATTGCGCCGACTGGCGCCGCCAGACAACGCAATACATCATCTCGATAGCGCTTTTGAGAACCGGATGAAAGCAGAATCAGCATTGTCTCCCTCGGACTTAAACAAGTGTCGCAGAAATACCATTTGCGACTTACTCAAAGAGCTGAACGTCTCGAAATGCTGGTCGGTTTCCTCACCTGCCGTGAGAGGAAGTTTCCTCCCTGAATCCAGCCGCTTGCGCGTCATTCGGCATCACCTCAGCGGGTTATTCC
>CAXTMF010000022.1:0-48384 GCA_964245435.1 uncultured Acidobacteriaceae bacterium | reverse complement strand
ACCGAAAGGAGTAGCAAGTCAAACTGCGGCCAGACAGTTAATGCAACAGAGCCGCTGGTACGCGCATCTGCCCGCACTCCGCGATGAGCTCGCCGCGCTCCAAACCCCGACCCTCGACCGTGGGATGGTCGAGCAGTTTTTCGGTCTCTCGCGCCGCGGGGCGATCCGCTTGATGGCCCTCGTCCAGCCTGCCCGGCCCGGCACCGCCAATGTCCTCGCCCGCGAGCAGCTCCTCGGCTGGCTCGACCGACTCGAGCGGACCCGCCCGGTTGCGGACGCAATTGCGCGCGAACGCCGGCTCCGCGCCGAGCTTGCTGCCGCGGCACGCGAGGCCGCGGCGCGGGCGTGCCCCGTTGCGCAGCCTCTCCAGGTCCCGGAGGAGGACAGGGACGATACCAGGCATGGCACCAGTGGCTGGCCCGCGGGCATTGCGCTTCCCGAGCCCGGGCTGCTTGCGATCCGGTTCGGCTCGGCTGCGGATCTGCTCGGCGCCGTGCTCGCGCTCGCCGAAGCGGCAGCCGCCGATTACCCGGGTTTCGCGGCCCGGCTCGAAGGTGGCGCCCGGCCGGCCGGCGAGCGAAATGAGCTCCTGCTGGATCCTGCACTGGAGCCAGCGCCGTGATCACGGTCGCGATCGGGCAGAGCTACGACGGGCCGCTCGACGTGCTGCTCGCGCTTGTGCGCCGCGAAAGCTACCCGATTGACCGGTTGCCGGTCGCGGAGATCACGCGGCAGTACCTCTGCTACCTCGAGGACCGGCAGGGACGAGGCGTGCCCGGGGAGCAAGGGAGCAAACAGGGGATCGACGTGGAGCAGGGAGCGGAGTTCTTCGAAACCGCTTCCTGGCTCGTGCTGCTGAAGAGCCGCGCCCTGCTGCCTCAGGTCGGCGATGGGCAGCCGCCCGAGCAGGAGCTTGCCCGCGTGTTGCTCGACCATGAAGCCTTGCGCGTGGCAGCCGGCCGGCTGCGGGATCGGCTTGACGAGGTTGGGCTGGGCGCCGGGCCTGGGCTCGCGCCTGATCCGGCAGGGAAGCCAGAGCCGGCTTCAACTTCTATGTCGACGGGAAGCGAAGAGGCAGCAGCGCCTACCGTGCACGATGTCCTCATCGCTGCGCAACGGGCCGTCGCGCAAGCACGCGCACACGCGCAGGGTGCAAGCCTCGCGGAGGCCGATCAGTACCCGGCCGAGACCCTCCACCGCATGCTCGAAGAGCGCCTCACCACGCTCGCGCCCGGACGCGGTGTCTCGACCGAGCCGTGGTTTACCGTCATGCCGGATGCGCAGGCACAAAGTGCGCTGCTGCTCGCACTGCTCGAGCTTGCCCGGCTCGGGCATGTGCTGCTCGCCCAGCGGGAGCCGCTTGGGCCCGTGCTGCTTCGGCGCCTCCGCTGAGGTGCTCCGTCCTTCTTTATCGGATGCAGATGTGAGGAAAGCGGGGCTGATACCCGTGATCGGATTGGCCATACCGGAAGACGCCGCCACCGACTCGCACGATACTTTTCCGGCTTGTGTACTAGAGGGCCCCGCCCCGGCAGCCCCACCAGCAGTCTAAAACCTCTGCTGTCACGCAGGTGTGTACCTAGCTGAAACCTCCGTTTCAGTGAGTACAAGCATCTACAAAGGATGCGCCATTAGCCTAATGATCCCGGGTTAGCATCCCTTTAAAGCCGTGGATCTGCGTCTGTGTTGAGTGGACGACACTTCCACCACAACCAGGCGAACAGCCAGATTTGCCCAAACCTAATCCCAAATGCGAATAGGGTGATCCATCCAAATCGATGGTCCTCTTTGTAGTGGGTCAAAGCGTCAGCGATCGCGCTTGGAGTTGAAAGCAAGCCAATGATAGATAAGGCTAACCAGAGCCATCGCATGCGCTTCCAGTGCCCTCGTTTTAGCTCCCAGCCATCCATGCCAGAAATGTTCTCACGTGCCTTCAACCCAAGATCGGCATGCCTGACTGGACTCTCAGGGCACCCGTCTAACGCACGTTTCAGTGAACACATAATGCAGCTTGGCCTACCCTCCCAACATGTTGCCACCAGCTAGAGTCACGGGACAGCCCATCACATAGCAATCGGCCACTTCCGCCTAATAACGTGAGCCTCCTCTGTTTGTGAGGTCTTACGATAGACTGCAGCCTTACAGCTTGCAGGGAGAGTTATGCCATTCACACGGCAAGCCAAACAGCACACCATGTTTGTCGGCAGCGCGGAATAGGTACTTCCACTTGCCGCCCACCTTGATATACGTCTCATCCACTCGCCACGACGTAGAACCATAGCCTTGATAGGATCGTACCCGCTTCTCGAGCTCGGGTGCGTAACGATGTACCCAGCGCATGATGGTGGAGGAATCCACTTCTATCCCACGTTCCTGCATCATCTCCGCCAGATCCCGGTAGGAGATCCCATACTTGCAGTACCAGCGAACACAAACCAGAATGATCGCGACCGGGAAGCGACGACGCCTGAACATGGGCTTCATCCTAACGCTCCGGCCCACGCGTTCATGCAACGGAGCTCATCATGTAAGTCCGAAACCATATCGAATGAGAGCATCCTGAGCGGACGACGCGCATCCCGATAAGCAACCGTTGCTGCATACGGTCCCGGAAGCGCAAGATCATGCAGATTCCAACCCTGCGCGGCCGCTCGATCACCCTCAATGTGAACCACACTGGCTGGCTGTAAGGGATCGAGCGTCACGCAGAAACTGTTGAGCTGCGTCCAGAGTCCATCTCCGGTTGCCTTGAGATAGGCCTCCTTTCGCGTCCAGCACCGAAAGAAGGAACCTTCACGCTCGGCCTGAGGTATCGAGGTGTACTGTGCTAATTCTTCGGAGCAGAAGAAGAAATGCGCAAGGCCGTCCATATCGTCGAGAGCACGAATCTGCTCTACATCAACTCCGAGATCACAATCGCGAGCGAAAGCGAAGAGCACGAGCTCTCCGGAGTGAGATACATTGAAGCGGATTGGTGTTTGAAAACCAACGCTCGGCTTTCCACGCTGACTGTAGTGAAAAATGACCTGTTCGGGAGCGAGTCCAAGATAGCGGCCCAGCAGTACTCGCAACATCCCCCGCGTGAAGATGAAGGACTGCCGCAGAGGGTTGAAGCGGAACTTCGCTGCACGGGTTTGCTCATCCGGAGATAGCAAGGCAACCAACTCCGTGACTACGGAGGCAGATCTCTGAATCGGCACAGCCCAGACACGGATCATCTGATCTTCAAGACTGAAGTGACATCGCATTGTTCACCTGTATACTTATCCGCTAATCAATCCTAATCTCAACCTGAGCGTTGATCGTGTCCCGCTCCCAACCGTATTCGCCGATCGCAGTGGCTGCGGAGCGTGTCCCAGAGCAGATGCGAAATCCACTTCAGCTCCGAGCGACGAAGCCACTCACTTTGAGCTCGGTCTGGAGAGAAGGCGCTGAGAAGCGAGCCGCGATCGGACTGGTTCAGCACACGGAATCCTGTGCTTCCGCAATCGCTCCTACAACCCTTGAACTTGGCCAAGCGAGCCGCTTGGAACCTGAGCCGCGCATAGCTCCACAAATAGGATAAAAGACCTATCACGCATCGATGTGGACACATCAGACCGGATACATCGTGGATGTGTCTGAAGTGCTGTGCAGCTTAGCCTTCGAAAAAGGACATGAGGCAGGGATGCCGCCGCCCGACGAGAATGGAGTGGAACCGGCCGCTAACTCATGGCCTTGCTATCCTCTGCGCTGATTGCGTCTGAGGCTTCCCGGGCCCACACAGTTCGATCGGCTGCGCCACCATTACGCCTGGGGCGTAGCCGGAAGCTGGTACAAACGCCGCTGGCCGCGGTTCGATCTTCAACGCTCCAACAGCTGGCAGTGCATAGCCTACCTCCGTCACCCAGAACCTGCACCCACTTCCAGACATCTGCAGCTCCACGTCTGCACCGCCACCGTAGCCCATCAGCCGTAAGAGGTTCAGCGGTGGCGATGAAGGTGCACCCAAACCCTGGTGCACAATGCGCCTCAAGTGAAGATCCAGGTGCTCCACCTGCCCTGTCGCTATCGTCAGACCTGGTGGAAAAATAAGTTGCACTTCATCCCCACTGCGCCGCGAGTATACATGCATGTGCAGCTGGTAGCCCGCCGCCTTCCGAACCACCGACACATCTTCTACGTCGGCGCCTTCCAGAGGATCTCCCAATCGAGCTGCGGGAGCGACAAGCAACGGATCGCTCGAACCGAAGGCAAACTCGACATGCTCTTCGCGCCGAGGCCGTTTGCCTAGCGCCTCCGCGGTCCAGCGATCTGGGTTCTCGTCGGTGGACACCCATAGCGCCTGCTGCGTGTCCGCGCGAACAGCGTAAGCCAGTGAGTCGCGCCGAGGGCTGCGTGGTGTGGGATGCGTGAGCAAAACAGAGATCAGCAGCAGCAATAGGCCCCCACCCAGCATGCCCCACGCCATAGCCTCAGTAGGAACCCACGTGTCTAAACAGAACATTGCATCAAGTAGCATGCATGCAAATAAAAAGCCCAACACGCTGGCTCCAATCGGGGAAGGACCAACAAGGGAGAGAAGCGCTCTGCCCAGAGGCGCGAACCACAGGACGAGAAGCTCTAGGAGTACCCAGTGCAACGCCCGGAGTGCCCTTCCGTTTCGCCACTGCAATGCCGCCGCGCCTGCAGCAGCTGGTAAAAGCGGCCACAGGAGCAGATAACTGGCAGCTGGTAGAACCAGTCCCAATCCATCCGCCAGCAGTGTGGCCACGACCAGCGCCGGGTAAACCATGCTTATGGCCGTGAAGGAGCGACGCCCAAAACGGTAAATGGCTCCGCCAGCGCCTAAGCCTGCGAGCGCCGCGCCAAATGCCGCAAGCATCTCCACGGGAGAATCGTTCATCGTCAGCTTTGTCCCAGCGACTCGCGACACGACTGCGAGAAGCAGATAAGGCATTCCGACAGCGGTCAAAAGGATGCACAGCACGAGAACGATCTGATGGAAACAGTGCTTCGCGCTTCGACGCGCCGCTAGCCACCATACGAGAAGCAGCACTAGGAGCGAAAAGGCCAGTGCCTGGTAGCGCACCAGCCGCATCGGGTAGCACACGAGTAAGTGGGCGATCGGGTTGAAGTAAACTGCGTCGCCGCTGGCTTGAAGTGAGCTACCATCGGCCAAGTTAGCGAGGTGGCGAGTCAAGGACAAGGCTAGCTCGCCATACTGTTGCAGCGTTTCAGGCGACAGTGCCTCAACCGTATCGGCTGGCGTATGGTAAGCAGCAGTATTCCCTATAGCCGCAAAATTCATTCCGACTACGCCGGCGGTGCGGAAGATCGAAAAGTCGGTGTCGTTCGGCAGCATAGTATATAAGCTGTACGCGAGCGACGTAGCAGTTGGGAGGCGGGCAGAGCTTGCAAACTCTGCGATCAGCCGCGCGTTTCCCTCTGATGTCTCAAACATCTGTACCGGTCCGGAGCTGCCTCTCGCTTCGAAGTTGAGCAGCACGCACTTAGGTCCTAACCACCTGTCATGCTGCACTGCTGCTGCCGCGCCGAGCATCCCGGTTTCTTCACCGTCGGTGAAAAGCACCAGAACATCCGCGCGCAGCTTGGGTCCGGCTTCGAGCGCACGCAGGGTCTCGAGAATGGTCACTAATCCGGCGCCATCGTCAGCCGCTCCCGGCCCTACCGCGACAGAGTCATAGTGCGCGACGAGAACCACTGGCCGCCCACTGCTCTGGCTGCCCCGCAGCCGCCCATACAAGTTCGTGATACGAGCGGCTACCTCCTTGCGGCCAAAGCGGCCACTGCTGTCCCAGGTTTCCGTCCGCGGCGAGAGATCGAGCTCGCTCATCCGAGTTAGAAGGGCATCGCGCACCCGGTCGTGTTCCTTAGACCCGATAGGGTGGGGGCGATGAACCAAAGGCTCTAAGAGCTGCAGCGCCCGCTTGGCGGAGAAAGCGGAGGGAATGGCCGGCTTTGAGCATAACTCGGGAGGATTGCTCCACCAGATCGCAAGCCAGCCTACTAAGACAATCGAGAACCACCAGGAAAGAACCAACAGCCTTCTGGAGGCTACATCAGATCCTTGCTCTCGCAGCTTCTCCACCTGGTGTGCAAGCGGGACCGTCGCGTGTAGGCTTCTTTGAGATTTCATCGGCTTCTCGATCGAGAAATGCTGGCATTAATGACAAACTCCGGCGAAGCGTGAACCCTTGGTAGAGAGTCTACGCTGCTCAACCTAGGCGCATGTACCCGGCTATCGTGTTGCCCCCGCTTGGCCACGCCCGGAGCCTAGCCGTCCAGGTACGCAGCCTGCAAAGGATAGCGACTCCCAGCGCGATCCTTCGCGCTTTGTCGAACGAGGTGGCCTGTCACACGACGATTTCTAACTGTTATGACTTATTTATCTCCCAGCCATCCTTTACCTTTATGGTCTACCTCTAATCACGAACCGCAAGTGCTAGTGGGAGATCCGGATGGGGAAAACTGCAGTGGATCCGGTGGCATGCGAGTGCTGGTACGCCATCAAGACGAAGCTACATTGCGAGGTGCGCGCCTCGTGCAATCTCGAAGCCTGCGGCATATATGCTTTTGTTCCAATGATGCACAGCAAATGTCGATCCCGCGTGCCCTCAGTTCCCGCCTTCCCCGGGTACACCTTTGCCCGTTTCGATACCTCGCGCATGCTACGAAAGGTAAACCTTACGCGAGGTGTAGCATATGTCGTCAGCTTCAGCGGGGCTCCGGCTGTAATTTCCGATGAAATCATTGATCATTTGAAGCGGGAGTTCGACGGCAAACCGAAGGAGTCGCGCGTCTTCCGGAAAGGTCAGCTAGTCACCATCGTCTCCGGCCCTTTCACTGGTCTGGAGGCGGTCTTCGATCACACGCTTTCCGGTGGTGATCGGGTAGCTTTACTGTTGCGATCGCTTAACCTCCAAGGAACAATCAAAGTGCCGTCCGACGTTCTGCAACGTAGAGAGTAAGCTGCAGAACGTAGCCGCTGGGGATCCGTGGAGAGTGGAGATTAGATCACAGGTGACATTTGCCCCACCTGGAGCTGTTCATGCAATGCCTGCAAACACTGAAGGAGAATAACTCGCGAGCGTTCTTGTACGTCCCGCCTGTGGTAGCCGGAACCGGCGATGGCTACGACCGCATCCAGGCGCGGCACCACAAAGATGTTGCTGCCGCCGGCGCCTGTCGCCGAGTGAGCTTTGTACTGTTGTCCGTCCACCTGCAGGGACACGGTACCCCATAAGTAGCCATACCAGTCGGCATAAGGATCGGCATCGGTAATGCTCACCGCCGGGGCAATGCATTTCGCAATCCATGCTGTCGGCACAAGCTGTTTTCCCTCGTATAAACCTTGGCGCGCCACAAGGACGCCTAACTTCGCCATAGTGCGCGGCGTCAGCTTCAGATTGCCTTGTGCCGGGGAGATGTTCCTAGTGGGTTCGAGCCACTTGGCTCCCCCGCAGTGCATCGGGCGGAGAAGCCATTCTTCAAGCAGGATGGCGAGTGTGCGGCCTGTGACCTTCTCCAGTACCAAGCCCAGCAGAAAGACAGGCGTGGAGGCATACACATACTGGGTGCCCGGTGCATGAATCAGCGGCAGGGAAAATACAAACTGCCGCCAGTCTCGCGCTTTCGCCATCTTTTCCGGAAACCCAGCTGTCGACTCATCGATGTCACACGCGCTTAAACCCGAGCGCATCGTGAGAATATCGACTAACCGAATGCCACTTATGTGCACCGGAGCATCTGGTAAGTAGGCCCCCACGCAATCCTGTTCGCTGCCAATCAAGCGCCGGTCGATAGCACAACCCATCAGCAGCGCGGTCATGCTCTTTGCAATTGAACGCACCCCATGCAATCGGTACCGGCCGCCATGGTTGAAATAGGCTTCACCGCAGCGTTCCCCATGCCAATACATCACGAGCCCGTCTAGGTCTTCTCCTTTGTGGGCGCGCGCCAGTTCAAGTGCTTGCGCAAATGCCGCCCGGCCCGGAGCCTGAGGGCTCGGACGTGCAACTCCGTGGTGGATCAGGTTCGAAAGCGTGGTGAGTGGAGAAATCGCCGCCCTACTTGTCTGGTTCATATTGATCCTTCAAAGACTATGTTCGGAAGACAGGTTCCGCAATGTGGCTAGCAAAATACTTTCAGAGCGTACCTGCCCGTAGTGCTTGTTGTAGGCGCTTGACTGAATGGTGAGGACAATGTTGTGGCGAGGCAGCAGGTAAAGCTTATTGCCGCCATTGCCTGAAGCGAAGTGTACAATTACCGGTGCGCTGCCTGGCAATGTGTAACGCTTGGTGTACCAGAAGTACCCGTATCCGTCGGCAAAAGGATCTACATCCGCGATCGACTCTCGCGGCCTTAGGCAGGCATCGATCCAGCTTGTGCGCACTACCTGCCGACCCTCTTCGCTGCCGCGCTCCGCTACTAGCCGCCCCAAGTGGGCGAAGTCTGCGCAGGTAAGGGATAAGTTGCCCTGCCCTGTGACATATCGACTTCTCGCATGTCGCCAATGGAAGCGACTGATACCGAGCGGTGCAAAGAGGGTCTGTGCGGCAAAGTGGTCCAGCTTCATCCCGGTAGCCGCTTCCACGACTTGACCCGTCAAAAAAGCAGTAACAGAGTTGTAACTGTATTTGGCTCCTGGCGGGTGCGCCATAGGTAGATGGTTGACAAAGGCCGGCCAGTCCGGTGCTTTATCGAGCCGCTCCTCATTGCCAGGCGATTGCGGGTCCGCGTCGCTTGCCGCAAGGCCGGAGCGCATGGTCAGCAGGTCACGCAGGCGTATCGTCTGCTTATCTGCCGCCAGCCATGGCAAATAGCGAACCACCAGATCGTCGGGCGAGCCGACCAGCTTTCGCGCGATCGCGATTCCCATCAGTAAGGCGGTTACGCTTTTGGTCGCAGAGCGAATGTCATGCAAATCCGCTGCTTGAGTTCTATTGTAGAAACGGGAGAACAACACCTGTGGGCCAGAGGCAAGCCAGATGGCGTTCAGGTCTTTGTGTGGATCGTCCGCAATCAATGGCCCGTACACATCCTGCCAGGGGCGCTGAGGCACCGACGCTTTGTCAACCATGCCGAACGCACGAGCAGCGTGTAAGCCTGGGCACGCATGCCGAGCCAAGCCGGCCAAACCGAAACGAATCAAATCTCTGCGAAGCATCAGGAGGGTAGGATTCCCGTAGAGTCGGGCGGTGTTGCTGGCCCGCAAGCGAATAAGTCATGGGGCGACCGTGGAAAGCGACATCTTAGAGTCACGCTAGTGGGGTCTTCGCTGTGAGAACGGCATGGAGCTTAGGCCAAGCCTGGGCTGACGATCTATCAGTCGTCCTTGCCAAAGGAAGAGCCAAACCTGTCCTCGATAAACCTCGTATCCCAAAGGGACGCTCGCCGTGGCAAGTGAGCCGTTCCCTCTAGGCTTCCGAAGCCACACGAGCAACCCTAGTACTCGTCTCGTAGTGCCGTCGATGGGTCGAGGCGCGCCGCCCGGCTTGCCGGGATACCTGTGGCTATCATGCCTACGCCGAGCACCGTGCCGAAAACCAGAAGATAGATGAATGGGTCTGTTGCCCGTACCCCGAACAGAAGATGCGATAGCGCAAAGCCACTCGCTAGCGCTAAGACCAGCCCAAGTACAAGTCCCGCACCCACCAAACGGCTTCCCATGCTCATCAGTAGGACGAAGATGTCTCTGCGATTCGCACCGAGCGCCATTCGCACACCGACTTCCCGCTGACGCTGCATCACGATGTAGGACACCGTCCCGTATATTCCGAGAGCCGACATAATCAACGCTATCAGTGCAAAGGAGCCGACCAGCATCGCCTCGAAGGTTTCTTGGGCTGCTGAAGACTCTACCTTCTGCGCGATGGTCTCGGGTCTGCTGACCACAGCCGAGTCATCCACACCGGCAAGTGTGCTCTGGACCGCGCGCACCAACTCCTGCGTCGGCGCGTCGCTGGTGACTAAGACGTGCGTGCGCTGTTGAAAATTCTGCGAGGCGGCCATGTAGTAAACGTCCTCCTCGGCCGTCCGCAGCCCGGTATATCGGGCATTGCCGACCACACCGACGATGCGCATATAGGGGCTGTGTACATCCGGACCACCTTCCGCTAGTGCAAAACCCACCGGACTCTGCTGGCCGAAGTAGTGCTTCGCCAGCGAACTATTGATCAGACAAACCGGTTCTGCCTCGGGCCTGTCGGCCTCCGTAAACATCCGCCCGCTCAGCAAGGGTATGCCCAGTTGCTTGAAGTACCCGGCGGACACTACTGGATCAGTCACCGCGGGATATCCATTTTGATCCCAAGGCCTTCCCTGGATACGAAAGGTGTCCCAGTCCGCCCGATCCGATGGCGGCACACTGTCGCCGATCGAAGCTGCCGACACCCCTCTGATCCCTGTCACCGCACCAAGGATCTTTTGATAGAAAACGCTGCCCTCCGCATCGCTCTTGTAGTGCTTGCCATTGACAGAAAGTTGCAACACGAGTACCCGGTTGGGTGCGACGCGCACACCGGTATCTACTTTCTGAAGTGCGAAAACAGTCTGCGTCAACAAGCCAGCGTTGATTAGTAGCATTATCGACAGGCAGATCTGGCTTGTGACCAGCAACACCCGAGCGGTACGTCCGCCGCCTGCCTGCGTGTTGCCGCGGCCGCCAGAACGTAGACTCGTCTGCATATTGCGTTTATCCAGCGCCAGCGCCGGCAACAATCCGAACAGAACGCCGACCAGAACCGCTACCAGCACCGTAAAGCCCAGCACCTGCCAATCCATACGCACATCCTCAAGGCGAGGAATATCACCAGGATGGAAGCGGCGCAGTGTCGCCAGAATCAACCAGGTAAATCCCAGTCCGCCCATAGCTGCGAGCCCCGAGAGCACCCCGCCCTCCACTAGCAGCTGCTGCATCAATTGCGCACGAGAGGCACCGAGCGCCATGCGCAACGAGAGCTCCTGCTGCCGCCCGAGCGCCCGACTCAGCACCAAACTGGCAATGTTCGTGGAGGCGATCACCAGTACAGCGATCACCGCCCCAAACAGAACAAGCAGGCCGAGACGCGATCGACCTATCAGGGCATCCTTTAACGGCACGACTGGGAAGCTGAGGTGGGCGTAGCTGGCGGGGTATTTGGTTTCCACCTGCCGAGCCAAGGTATTCAGTTCCGTTTGTGCTCCGGCCACGCTCCGCCCAGGAGCCAGGCGCGCAACTCCAACATAGGGGAAAGGTCCCCGCCGCGACGGGGCTATCAGACGCAGGTTTGACCAGACATCCGTGTTTGGCCAGAAAGCGAAGCTTTTCGGCAGGACGCCGACCACCGTCGACTGTTCGCCGTTGAGCAGCACTTGCTGGCCCAGCACCTGCGGCGAGCTATTGAAGCGGCTGTGCCATAAGCGTTCGCTAATCACCGCCACGGATGCGCTAGACGGCCCGTCCTCCCCCCACAGGAGCGTGCGGCCAAGGAGAGGCCGAACGCCTAGGATCGAAAACAAGGCAGGCACGGTGGCGACGCCAGATACCTCCACCGCTGGCTTCCCGCCACTTTCCACCTCCACGCGTCGGTTGGCATTGGAAAGAATGGCGATTTCCGAAAAGAAATGGTTTTCGTCGCGCCAATCGATAAAGTCGGCCAGCGACATGGTGCCATGCTCCACATCCTGGGGATGGAAGTGGGCAAAAACAGCAAGCACCTGGCTCGGATTCGGAACGTCCAGCGGCCGCAGCAGCACCGTATAGAGCAGGGTAAATATGGCGGCGGTCGCCCCAATGGCAAGCGCCATCGTGGTAATTGCGATCACGGCAAACCCAGGAGACCGCCGTAGTTGCCGCAAAGCGTATCGTGAGTGATTCAAGCCATTTGACATAGCATCCACCAGGTTCAAACTCCTGAATTGTACGTTGAGGTTCCCATGCAACACTTCACAGCGTGCAAGGCCTCAATGGCGAGTAGGCTGACGCCGGCCAGACGCCGGCCTGAGATCCAAACACCAATTCCATCCCCATGACGTTTAATCCCTGCAGAGAGATCCGTCCAGTGGGTGTGACCCTGTCGAAGACACAGCCACGGAGCTTTGCCTGCTTCGCAGTTTAGCGATCATCATCAGGGCATTTTGCTCGCTGTGGAGAGGCGTCCTAAGCTTCTTTGTACAAGCCCTCAAGTGGTCGACAGGCATAGGTACATCGGTAGTTAAGACGCGATGGAGCGAAGCGGATCACAGTTGCCCCTCTGTCAGGCGCAGCTCTGCTGCTTGTCGGCAAGATAATCATCGAACCAGTAGGCCCGTGAATTGTTCGGGAAGATCATGACCCGCCCGATCTTGGCATAATCCGCGGCGCGATGATACCGGAACAGCGTCGATCCTTCAGTCACCGCTAACACCTCAATCTTGCCAGTCTTGTGAGACATACACAGGCGGGCGTGCTTCGCCAGTCCAGACAGACTTCGACGCGCATCCTGATAGAGCGCGTACGCTTCTTCCACCGGCACGCTGAATTCCTTGTTGCCGATCGTCGGCCGGCAAAGGAAAAGATAGTACGGCACAATCCCGTTGAACGTCAGCCGCTCAAACAAATCAGCCAACACGCCAGGATCGTCGTTAACGCCGCGAATCAGAGGCGACTGGTTCACTATAGTCACGCCTACGGCAGACAGCCTTCTTGCCGCTTCCAGCGCCACCGGCGTTAGCTCTCGCGGATGGTTGAAATGCGCCATCAGGTAGATGTGCTTTTCGGCTCGGATCATGTTGGAGAACAGATCCGTTAGCGACGGATCGTTGAGAACGCGGAAGGGGTTAAACGCCAACATCTTACTGCCGATGCGAATGATGTGGACCTGCTGGATGTTCTCAAGCTGCCGCAGCACCTTTTCGAGTTTACCGGTCGAGAGCACCAAAGGATCGCCACCGGTGAGCAGAACGTTGGTGATCTCCGGATGGTGCCGAATATAGTTAGCCGCTTCTGTAATGTCGTTTACCACCTCGTCGTTATCGTCCGTAAAGAGCCGTTTGCGAAAACAAAAGCGGCAGTATGCGCCGCAGACATTGTTAACCAGCAACAGCGCCGTATCGGTGTACTTATGCTCCAGCCCACGCACCGGGCTATACGAAGCTTCATCGGAAGCATCCCAGGTTCCGAACTCATCCATCTCGCCGGCTTGCGGCATCACGATGCGGCGGATAGGATCCTGCGGGTCGTCCCAGTTGATCAGCGATTGGTAATACTCGTTTGTGCGAAAGGCAAATTGCTCTACGACGGGTTGCAATACCTGCTTCTCAAAAGGGTTCAGCTCGGCAATCTGGTCGAGCCGGGTCAAATACTTCGGAATGACTTTGTTCGCGGTAGCAAGCATCGGGAGAGTCTCCTTGGTTCTTGAACGGGCCGTGCGAAAGGTCTAGCGGCGGCCAGACCGAGGACATTTAGCGTCAGTCTTGGCCAGGATCGGCCCGCAGAGCTGGGCTCGCGGTTGTTTGGTCGCTATCAAGGACAAGCTGATCAAGTGCTTCGCTCGGCGAGGCCGCAAGAACATCAATAAAACGGCAGTAATCCATCGAGATTTGCTGGATCAAGCTGTCGGGAAAAAGCGACGTATCGTACTCGATCTTCGCCCAGGTGGGTCCAGAAGGATCGTCGAACAAGATAAGGGAGAGCTCGAATGGCAGGTCATCCGCCACCTTATCGGCGGCGGCGTCTCGAGAGTTGTCTTCGCGGAAGTCCTTCCACTCAAGCCCGTCTAAGTGCAATTGCTGCTGCCGTGGCCTATCTACCTGGAACCAGACATCGTACAGCGGCTGTTTGCTCGCCTGTCCCGTACCGGCCATGTATTGCATCAATTTCTCCGGGGGAATCTGGTTTGCATAAGCATCTAGACATACCTCCCGCACCCCCCGCAACAGCTCGAGGAAGGATGGGGAACCCGATAGGTTGTTACGCAGCACGATCGTATTCGCCAGAAAGCCGATCAGTGGCTCAAGCTCCGCACGATCGCGATTCGCAATGATGGAACCTACCACCAGATCCTGCTGACCGGTGTAATGCTCGAGCAGAACGAGAAAGACCCCGAGCGCGCCCATAAATAACGTGACGTCGGCTTGGTGACTCAGCGCTCGCAGTGCCTCCATGCGGGACTGCTCGATGGTGAAATACTTCTTCGCACCCTTAAATGAAGCCACAGCAGGCCGAGGGCGCATTCCGGGAAGCAGCAGGCGGCTTTCAACTCCGTCCAGCCGTCTCCGCCAATAATCCAGCCGCTCTTGGAGGATTTCCCCCTGCAACCATTTGCGCTGCCACACCGCGTAATCCGCATACTGGATCGGCAACTCGGGTAGGGGAGAAGCTTCCTTGTTGCGAGAGGCCTGATACAGAGTGCCGAACTCGCGAACCATGACACCTGTCGACCAGCCGTCACTGACGATATGGTGAAGGGTGATCAGCAAAATATGATCTTCGGCGCCTAGTCTAAGCAGTTGGGCCCGCACCACTGGACCACGCTGTAAGTCGAAGGACAGCCGCGCCTCCTTCTCGGCGAGCGCCTTGGCCTGCTGCTCGACATCGGCGCCGTACAGCTCGATGACTGGCAAAGGCAGCGTGAACTCGGCTGCCGCGTGCACTGAAACAGTTCCGTCTTTATCTGGGAAGCGGGTGCGCAGGACCTCATGCCGACGAACGACTTCATTCAGGCTTGCGGCTAAAGCCTCTTGGTCAAGCGAGCCGCGCAACCGCAAACCAAATGGCATGTTGTATGCGCTGCCGTTCTCGGTCAGTTGGTGCAGAAACCACATGCGCTCCTGCTCGTAGGAAAGCGTACCGCCGCCTTCCGTCCTCGCCACGCGAGTCAGCGGCATCGCCTGCCCCTGTGCGGGTTGCGCTTGCTGGACCTTCTTGGCCAAATCGGCAATCTTGGGTGCTTCGAAAAGGCTGCGCAGCGGAAAGTCGATGCGGAAGGCGCTTCGGATGCGAGAGACGACCTGGGTTGCCAACAAAGAATGGCCGCCAAGATCGAAGAAGCTTTCCTGCCGCCCCACCCGGGAGCGCTGCAAGACCCTTTCGTAGATCGTACTCAACACCTCCTCGATCGTTCCTTCTGGTGCCTCATACACTTGGGTCGCCGCTGCTTCAGTCGGTGACGGCAGCCCGCGCCGGTCGATCTTTCCATTGAAGGTGCGCGGCAACGTCGGCAATGGCACCGTCAAGCTGGGAACCATGTGGCTAGGTAGCCTCGCCGCTAAGTAATCGTGCAGCGCTTCGGGAACGCCATCGGAATCGCAGACGACATAGGCACATAATTGCCGGCTGCCCTCACGGTCCTCGTAGTCGATGACCGCGGTGTCTTTCACGTGAGGGAACGAGCGAATCGCATTCTCCACCTCGCCGATTTCCACCCGCGCCCCGCGGACCTTCACCTGCTGGTCCTTGCGGCCAAGAAATTCGAAGCTGCCGTCTTCCAGCTGCCGCCCAAAGTCGCCGGTGCGATAGAGGAACTCGCTGCCCCCCTCTGCAAAGAGATCCGGCACAAACGCGCTTTGTGTCTCCGCCGGTGCATTGTAATAGCCAAGCGAGCGGAACGCGGTGCGGATGTAAATCTCTCCTACCGCGCCGCGACGCACAGGCTTGCCTGCTGGATTTAAGATTAGAGCCTCGGCACCTGGCATCGGGCTTCCGATGGGAATAGAGGAGAGGTGCTCGTCCCCGGGCTGAATCTGGTACACCAGCTTTGTGATGGTTGTCTCGGTTGGGCCGTAAAGGTTGAACAAGCGGCACCGGTCGCCGAAGATCGCTCTCCACTTAGCTATGTCCGTCGGCAAAACGGCTTCGCCCGCCAGCACCACTGCCCGCAGCCCCGGGAAGTACGAGCTCTTGAGCGGAGCTTGTAATAAGAATCGGAAAAGCGAAGGTACGCAGTGCAGCACACTGATTTCCTGCACATCGATCCAGTCCGCCAAGCGGCCCGGCTCGAGAATTACTCCTCGGTCGGTCGGCATGGCTGAAACTCCGCCGGAACAAAGCGCCGCAAACAAATCCTTTAAGTACCCGTCGAAGGAGGGAGACGTTAGCTGGCTGATGCGTGCGGACTCATCAATCCCTAACCGCTCAATTTCCCAGCGGACGAAGTGATCAAGGCCTTTTAGCCGACCGAGAATCGCCTTTGGCTTTCCTGTTGATCCGGAGGTGAAGTAAATCGAGCAAGGCTCTTCTCCTGAGCGGGGTTGCTCTGGCCGCCGCTCAGATTGCTGCAAGTGCTCGGGCCCGTTGAAGTCGATGCGTGTCGCATTCGGGCTTTCTGCGGTAGCCCACTCCGACTGTGGATCGGTGATAATGAATTTTGGTTGAATGATCGAAAGACATTCGTGGATGCGTAAAGCTGGCAGTCGAGTGTCCAGCGGCGCGAATACACCGCCTGCTTCGAGTACTGCAACAATGGCCGCTGCCACGTTTGCTGCATCGCCCAGAGTGATCGCCACCACATCGCCGCTCTTGATCCCGCTGACGATCAGAAGGTTTGCCAGCCGGTAGGCCTGCGTAGCCAGTCCGCGGTAGGTGATGGTTCCTTCCTCGCGCTCGATGGCGACGGCTTGCCCGCGCCGCTCGACCATGCGGGCGAAAAGGTTGTGCACGCCGGTGGCATGTGTGTTTGCGTTGCTCGACAGAGCGACGGCGTCAACAGAAGCATTCACTTTGTTGTCAATAGCTGGCACAGTAGATCGCCTCCTTAAGGTCAATAAGTCAACAATGGATAAATTGATGAAATGCTAAATCGCTAAAGGTCGTAGTCGAATCGGCGTACGTTTTGGCCACCCACGACAGAGGGCGCCGTGCCCCATCCCAGAGAGTGGAGCCGATAAGCGACTTTCCCAGCCCTCCTAAGCGGAAAGACTTAGGTCTGGCATGCTCTCCTTTAACGCAGTGAGCACAGCAGGAATCGATTCACAGGAGTCCGTCGAGAGGAGTAACTGAATAGAAGGTCAGGGCGAGACTTGCATGTTCCATCTCACCCAGCGCCGGCAACCGCGCTTGTGTCCGACGACGTCTCTACCTTTTCGCACAGGATCTGATCGACAGGCTCGTCCGGCGTTCTGGTTAACAGCCCGACTAGATCGGCGTAGTCTACCGCTATTTGCTGGATCAGCGATTCGGGGAAGAGCGACGTATCGTATTCGATCTGGGCGAGTGTGGGCCCATCCTGGCTTTCTGATAGGACGAGGGAGAGTTCGAAGGGAAGATCGTCAACGGTGTCGCTTGCAGCCTGCGTAGAAACGCTTTCCCACTCCAGACCGGCTAGCTGTAGTTGTTGCTGCGGCCGGTCAATCTGGAACCAGACATCATACAAAGGCTTCTTGCTGGCCCGGCCTTCACTCGCGACCTGCTCAATCAGCTTTTCCGGGGGGATTTGGTGAGCATAGGCATCGAGACACACTACTCGCACCCGCAGCAACAGCTCGCGAAAGGTCGGCGATCCGGAAAGATCGTTGCGCAGCACAATTGTGTTCGCCAGAAAGCCGATCAGCGGCTCCAGCTCGATACGGTCGCGATTTGCGAAAATCGAGCCCACCACTAGGTCCTGCTGCCCAGTGTACTGCTCGAGCAAAACCAAGAAGACTGCCAACGCGCTCATGAACAAGGTCGCGCCAGCTTCGTGACCGAGTGCGCGCAGTGCCTCGATGCGTCGCTGGTCAATCTGAAAAGACCGCTTCGCGCCCTTAAATGAAGGCACGGTAGGCCGTGGACGCATGCCGGGAAGCAGCAAGCGGCTCTCGGCTCCGTCCAGCTGTTTTTGCCAGTAACTCAGCTTCTCCTTAAGCACGGCTCCCTGCAGCCAAGCATGCTGCGACACCGCATAGTCCGCATACTGGATCGGCAACTCTGGTAAAGGCGATGCTTCTCCTGCGCGAAAGGCCTGATACAAAAGGCTGACCTCGCGAATCATAATGTCTGTGGATAGGCCGTCGCTCACGATATGGTGGATGCTGACCAGCAGCATGTGGTCCTGTGTGTCCAACCGAAGCAGTCGTGCTCTTACCACCGGGCCACGTTGTAAATCGAATGGCAGGCGACCTTCCTTTTCAGCGATCGCGAGGGCCTGCTGCTCGATGTCTACGCCGCGCAGCACGGTCACCGGCAAGGGCAAGGTAAACGCAGCGACCGCATAGGCGAAAACGCGTCCATCGATCTCCGGGAACCGGCTGCGCATCACCTCGTGCCGGCGAACCACTTCCTGGATGCTAGCTCGCAAGGCTTCCTCATCAAGCGGACCGCGCAAACGCAAGCTAAACGGCATGTTGTAGGCGCTGCCGTTTTCCGTGAGCTGGTGCAGAAACCACATGCGCTCCTGCTCGTAGGAAAGCACGCTCCCACGCTCCTCTCGAGCTGTCTTCATCAAGGGCATCCGCTGCTCGCTGGTCTCCTGTACCGCGAGCACTAAGAGACGCACGGTGGGGTTGGCAAACAGGCAGCTCAGGGAGAGTGGGTATCCAGCCTTTTCGATTCGCAGGACCAGCTGAATGGCCAGAAGGGAATCCCCGCCGGCTGCGAAGAAGTTTTCGTCCGGCGAGAGCGGAGGACTTCCCAGTATCTCTGCCCAAATTTTGCAGAGTTTCGTTTCGGTGTCGTTGGCGGCTGACAGCCCCTTTGCGGCAGTCTCGCGCGATACAGACCGGAGCTCCTTTGCAATCGCTAAGGCGCCAGATGTACCCGAGACAGCAGGCGTTGTCTTTTTCTGCGCGTACCAATAGCGCTGCCGTTCAAAGGGGTAAGTAGGCAACGGAATACGCGATCCTCCGCTTGCGGGTTGGTGTCGATGCCACTGCACCGGCGTGCCCGCCTCCCACATTTGCCCCAGGCGGGAGAGTAAGAATTGGCTGCCGTATTCTTCCCCGCCTGCGTCATAGACTCGCCACGCTTTTCCGCGGAGCACTCTCCGGCTCAGCCTCCCAAGCCGCGGTCCCGCAGCTACTTCAAGGAGCACGCCGCTGGTGTCGCGTGTCAGGGTTTGCAGGCAAGCATGGAACTGTACAGATTCACGTAGCTGCTGTCCCCAGTATTGTGGATCGGTGGCCTGCTCGCGGGTGATCCAGGTGCCGGTCACTGAAGAGACATAGGGAGTCCTCGGCGCGTTCAGATGCCGGGTCGCCGCAAAGCTGGTAAACGCGGGTACGATCCCGTCGAGCATCCGTGAGTGGAAGGCGCGCGTTGTGGCTAGCGGCGCAGTGGCTACCCTTGCCGCAGCCAGTTTCGCGCGCGCCTGCTCCACCGCCTCGGGTTCGCCCGAAAGCACGCAGGAAGCAGCGCCATTCACGGCCGCAACATCGAGGATCGCAAAGTCGAAGAAAGCTCCAAGCTGAGCCCGCACGTCCTCTTCGCTGCATGCCACCGCGAGCATCCTGCCGGGAGCGCAGCTTTGCGCTAGACGGCTCCGCTCCATCACCATATCCAGCGCTTCGTGGGCGCTGAGCACACCGGCAACGCATGCGGCTGCATACTCCCCCAAGCTGTGGCCGATCATGGCGTCGGGTTCAAGCCCTAATGCCATCCATTGCTCGGCTAGCGCATAAGCGAGGATAAAAAGAATCGGCTGAATCCAAAGTTCCCGATGGGCAGCAGTGGCCGTCTCAGGATTTTGCTCGGCCGCCTGCGTCGAGAAATGTTGCAGCAGCGGTAGCTGATAGCTGTCGCGCACATACTCGCATAAAGCGCGGGTCACGGAACGGAAAACAGGTTCATTGGCGAAGAGTTCACGTGTCTCGCCCAACTCCGTCGATCCCTGGCCGGGAAATAGAAACGCGACTTTGTCGCGTGTGGGTGCGGGACGTATTTGCCCGGGGAGAGACCCTGCCGCCTGCTCAAGACGATTGGCTAGCTCCTCTTCCGCCGGCAAATGAAGAGCTATTCGGAAAGGAAGCTCTTCCCGCCCATTCTGTCGGGTAAACGCAATGTCTTCCAGGGCTGCTTCGGGATGCTGCCGGCGCCAAGCGAGGTGGCTTGCGAGCAGTTGTCGCAGCGCCTCTGGGCTGTTTGCTGAAAACGGCAGCAGCTGTGCACCAGCCTGGCCTACGCTCCTCCCTGTCGCGGCATGTACGCTCTGCACAGGTGCTTCTTCCAGGATCATATGAACGTTCGTGCCGCCGAAGCCGAAAGAGCTCACGGCTGCGCGGCGTTTACTGCCAGCTCTGGGCCACGCAAGCGTCTCCGTAGCCAGGAAAAAGGGAGAGTCGGCAAAGTTGATATGAGGATTTGGCTGTTGTATATGGAGCGTGCGCGGGATCTGTTCCTGTTCCAGGCTGAGCGCGACTTTGATCAATCCAGCCACGCCGGCGGCTGTATCCGTGTGGCCTATATTGCTCTTGACTGATCCTAGAGCGCAGAACTGCCGCCGCTCCGTTTGCTGCCTGTACGCTGCGCTGAGGGCGCTCACCTCGATCGGGTCGCCCGCGAGCGTAGCGGTGCCGTGCGCTTCCACATAGCTGATGGAATCGGCCGTGACCTGCGCGGCCCGCAGCGCTCCTATAACCGCCCTCGACTGCCCCTGCACGCTCGGCGCAGTGTACCCAGCCTTCGCGGCACCATCGTTGGTGACCGCCGAGCCGCGAATCACTGCGTGGATGTGATCGCGGTCGCGCACAGCGCGAGAAAGCGGCTTCAACACCACCACGCCGACCCCTCCGCTGCGCACCGTTCCCTCGGCTGCCTTATCGAAGCTCCGGCAATGTCCGTCCGGTGAGAAGATGCCGCCCTTTACATACATGGCGCCGACAGACTCCGGGGTTTGCACCGCCACTCCGCCGGCAACCGCCATGGCGCACTCCTGATTTCTGAGCGCGCGGCATGCGAGGTGAATCGCCAGCAACGAGGTCGAGCAGCCGCTTTGCACCGTCATGCTCGGGCCGGTGAGATTGAGCTTGTACGAGACGCGCGTCGACAGAAAGTCGCTGCCGTTCGCCAGCATAGCGTTCAAGGTCTCGGTCGGCTGCACTGCGCCGCTGCGTAGCGCATCGAGGAGGTACGTGTTCAAGGCGCCGCCGGCAAACACACCGACATCGAGCGCATGCGACCGCCGCCCGTAACCTGCCGCCTCGAGCGCCTGCCAAGAGCATTCCAGCAACAGACGGTGTTGCGGATCCATCAGCGTAGCTTCCCGTTCGCTGATACGAAAGAACGGCGCATCGAAGAGGTCCGTGTCGCCTAACACGCCGGCGCGGGGCACATACTCCATCGCGTCGGCCGTACCTGCCTCCACCCCCGCCCTCCTCAACTCCTCGGGGGTCAACGTATGGATCGACTCCACACCATGCAGCAAATTCTTCCAGAAGCTAGCAATGTCCCCGGCTCCAGGAAAGCGGCAGGCCATGCCGACGATCGCAATCTCTTCGAGACTCTGGCTTATGTCCTGCACTCGCGGCGGCTCAATTGCCGTCACAAGACTATCTGCCGCTGCAAAGTCCGCTGTGGGAGCAGCTTTCGCCGTTCCGACGATTCGCGCAGCAAGCGAGCGCACTGTCGCCAGCTGAAACAGCTCGGGCAGCTCCAGGGCTACCCCCCACTCATCGGCAATGCGACTCTGGAGCTGCGTCAAAAGCAAGGAGTGGCCGCCGACATCGAAGAAGTTGTCATCCAGCCCGAAAGGCCCGGCCCCAAGCAACGATTGCCACAGGGCAACCATCCTCTGCTCTGCCTCCGTCCGATGGGCCGTTGCGGGGCCCGGCTCCTGCAGGCTGTCGGGCGTTAAGTCCGCGAGTGCAGCGCGATCCAGCTTTCCATTGTGGGTTACCGGGAGGGCCGACAGATGCTTCCAGCTTGCCGGCACGATCGCGCTTGGCAGGCTGCGTCGTATCTCCTGGCGTATCCACCGCAAAGTAACGTGGGCATCGCCCGCCTGCAGCACGAGGCACGCGAACAGTTCCTTCTCACCGCGCGCATTGTCCCGGGTCACCACCGCAGCCTCTTTCACGTAGGGCATGCGCGTGAGCGTTGCTTCCAGCTCACCCAGTTCAACGCGATTGCCTCGGATTTTCACCTGGGTATCCACCCGGCCCAAGTAGTCGTACGCGCCCTGGCTGAGCTGGCGCACCCAGTCGCCCGTCCGGTACAAGGTGCGGCCTGGTACCTCTCCGAAAGGGTCTGGCATAAACACGTTGGCAGTCGCCAGTGGATTGCCGATGTAGCCTCTGCCTACTCCAATACCCCCGAGAAAGAGTTCAGCGCGCGCACCCAGGGGTGCCGGGTCGCCAAATCGGTCCAGCGCATACATCTGTAAATTCGAGATCGGAAATCCGATCGGCACACTGCCTTCTTCGCTCCCCTTGCATTCCCAGCAACTCACATCGACCGCCGCTTCCGTCGGGCCGTACAAGTTATAGAGCGTTGCACTGCGGTCGGCATACCATCGCTCGACCAACTCCGGCGCCAGCGCCTCGCCGCTGGCGATCACCGCTCGCAAGGAGGGCATCGCATCCCTTCCAGCTGTGTTTAAGAAAGCGGAAAGCATGGAAGGAACGAAATGAAGAATGCTGATGCGCTCGCCGTGAACAAGCTTCTTCAGAAAGGCTGGATCGCGGTGTCTGCCGGGCGGCGTTAATACCATTACCGCTCCGGTCACCAGCGGCAGCACCAGCTCCCACACCGAAACATCAAAGCTGATCGGTGTCTTCTGCAAAATCCGGTCACGCTCGGTCACGGAAAAGTAGCGCGCCATCCAAGCCACACGATTGCTCAAGCCCTCGTGTTGGTTCATGGCGCCTTTTGGCAGCCCAGTAGACCCTGACGTGTAGATCACGTAGGCAAGACGTTTTGGGTGCGTATCCACTGCGGGATTCCTAGACGAAGCACTCTCGTCGCCGCCGGCTGACGGATCTGCAACCGGGAGCCACGCGGCTCGCTTCTTGAGCACGTCTCCGGCGGCTTCGGCGAGTGCATCGGTGGTCAGCACAAATCGCAAGTTGGCGTCTTCGACAATATGGCGCATGCGTTCAGGTGGCAGATCCGGGTCGATCGGGACATACACCGCGCCGGCCTTCCAGATGCCCCAGAGAGCGGCGACCAGAGCGAAGGAGCGCGGCAGGTAAACACCCACCCGTTCTTCCTGCCCTAGCCGCATGCTCAGCAAACGATGCGCCACCGCATTGGCGGACCAGTTGAGTTCTCGATAGTTCAGTGAAGCGCCTTCGATCACCAAAGCGGTCGCCGTGGGACGGCGGCGCGCTTGCTCCTCAAACAACGCGACAACGGAGAGGGACGGGTCGATCTCGGAACGAGCAACGCGCGGGTTGTGGTTCCGTTGCAGCCATTGTGTGAGTCGGTCACCCGTCAACAAACCAACCGCGCTCAACGCCCGCGGTCGGTCCTCCGCCATTTGCCTCAACACCTGCTCATAGCTGAAGAGCAGCTCCCGCATCATCTCCGCTTCGAACAGAGAGCTCCGGTACTCGGCGCTTATCTCAGTGCTCGCTGGCCCCCTGTCAATCGAAAACGTCAGGTCCGCTTTCACTTCTCGGGCCGAGATGTACACCGGCTCCGCCCGCAAGCCGATCAATGCCTGTGTCATGTCAGGCAGATCGCCCATAGTAAACAAAATATCGAAGAATGGGTTCGCTTGCGCGCTCCTTTCAGGCCTCAAGGCCTTGGCTACCCGGTCGAAGGAGATGTCCTGGTGTTCGTAGGCCTCGAGACACACCTGCTTCACCTCAGACAGCAGATCCAAGACGGTTGCTGCCGGATCGATCGCCACTCGCATCACCAGAGTGTTCACGAAGTGGCCAATCATTGTTTCTAGCTCGGGCCGAAGCCGGTTGGCCATAGGCACCCCGAGAGTCACCTCGCTCTGATCGCCGTAGCGCGTCAGCAGGATGCAAAAAGCGCCAAGGTAGATCATGAATAAGGTCAAACCACGTGTTTCGGCGAGGACGCCCAGTTGCCCCACCAGGGTCGGATCCAGGCGCTGCCGAACAGCACCTCCTGCAGAGGAAGGGAGACCTTTGCCGCCAGCCAGCCGAAAGGGAACTGCGCCCTGCAGTTTCTGCTCCCAGTACTGAAGGTTCTTTAGGTGGGTTTGTGAGTCTTCGGGCTGCTCCCTTTGCCACGACGCGTAATCGACGTATTGCAGTTCCGGCTCTGCTAGGCCCGCTTTTGCTTCACCTCGTGCTGTGTCCTGAAGCCGAGCCGCATAGAACTGCGAAAGCTCCGACAGCAGAAGTCCGACCGACCACCCATCCGCGACAATATGGTGCAGTACCAAGCTGAGAACATATTCTTCTTCAGCCAGGCGAAACAAAACGACACGAAGCAGCCGTGGCTGAGAGATGTCGAAAGGCCGAAGGGCTTCGGCGGTGAGCTCGTCCGTAAGTTGTTCTTGGCGGCGCGAGGTCATTCTCAAATCGCGCACTTCGAGCGCAAAGGAATCTCGAGGGCAAATGGTCTGGTACGGTACCCCATTCGCCTGCCCAAAGCGGGTGCGAAGTATCTCGTGCTTATCGATAACGCGCTGGAAGCTGGCTTCGAGCGCCTCTTGCTGGAGTAGGCCAATCAGCCGGTATGCTCCGGAGATGTTGTAGGCACTGCCCCCGCCGCCCATCTGATCCAAAAACCAGAGTCCTTCCTGTGCGAAGGAGAGCGGAAAACGCTGCTCCGTGGCCTCACCTGGAGCGGTACGCGCTTCTTGCAGGGCTTGCGTCCCTTGCGTCTCCATTGAATCCGCTCGCTCGCTCTCATTTCTCATGGCGTTCCCCGCACTCTTCACCCTGCTCGATGCGCTTCGCTTGGTGGTGACGACGCTTCTAACTCCGGCTGGGCGCTTTCGCAACAGCCAACTACCGTGCCCGATCGACCTTGCGTATCGGGCTCTGTTCACTCGCGGGTGACCCCTTGGCTACCGCCTCAACCGCTGCGGCGAACGCGCGCAGTGTAGGGTGATCGAACCACGTTCGCGGCCCCAATGCCGTGCCGAATTCTGCGTTGACTCGCAACATCAGCTGCGTCGCCATCAGGGAGCTGCCTCCCAGCCGAAGAAAGTCCATGTCACGGTTGGCAATGCTGACTCCTGTCAGCCCATGCCAGAGGGCGGCGATAGTTCGCTCTGCGCCAGTAAGGCCTGCGAGATCGCCTGCCCCTAAGGTTGATTGAGCCGCTATGGCTAGAGTCTGCAAAGCGGCGCGATCGACTTTCCCGTTCTCCGTCCAGGGAAGCTTGTCTACCTTCACGAGGTAAGCAGGCACCATGTAATCCGGGAGCCATGCATGCGCGGTGGCGAAGATCTGTTCCAGCGTCACCTCCTGTTCAGGGAGGGTCGTGAAGTAGGCTACGAGAGTGCGCTCGGTACGTCCGGTCGAATCGGCCGCGGTAACCGCCGCCTCTTTCACGCCAGGCGTCTGCAGCAAAGCGCGTTCCACCTCCGCGGGCTCAATCCGAAAACCTTTGATCTTGATCTGCTCATCTTTGCGGCCGAGAAACTCCACCTCTCCGTCAGGTAGCAGCCGCGCCAGATCCCCAGAGCGGTACATGCGGCTTCCTGGAGCGCCCCAAGGATCCGGAACGAAATTGGCGGCGGTTGACGTTGGATCGCCCGCATAGCCGCGGGCTAAACCCGCGCCGCCGATGTACAGCTCTCCGCTGTCTCCCGGAGGAACCTGTTCCAGATCTTGGTTCAGCACGTAAACCGAGGTATTTCGAATGGGTTGTCCGATGATCTCGCCCATCCACCGACGGCCTTGGCGTCTCAGCACGCCAGAGGTTGCCACCACCGCACACTCCGTCGGTCCGTAGTTGTTAATCAGCGGGAACGGAAGTGAAACCTCCCGAGCCGCCTGGAATCGGTCGCCTCCGGTGAGTAACAGGCGTAAAGGCAGGGAAGCAATCTCCGGTTCTTGAAGCAAGTGCTCGGCCATCGGCGTCGGAAAGAAGGCTAGAGTGATCGCTTTCTCCCTAGTCCAGGCCAGCAGTTCCGCAGGAATGATGCGCGTCTTCTCTTCGGGCAGGAAAAGAGACGCCCCCGCGGTCAGCGTGCTCCAGACCTCCCAGACGGAAGCGTCGAAGGAGAAAGCCGCGGTCTGTGCTACCCGATCCTCCACACTCACCCGGAACGCTTCTCGATGCCACTCGCAGAGGTTCGCAAGGCCGCGATGGGTGATCTGCACCCCTTTCGGCCTTCCCGTCGAACCCGACGTGTAGAGGATGTAAGCAAGACTGTCCGGGTCGGGAGCGGTGATGGGCCAGTCCGCGACAGAGGACTCGTCTTCTCTCGCATCACCATCTCCTTCGATGTAAACGGATACCGACTCGGTTGCGAAACGGCTGGCCAGCACAGAGCTTGTTAGAACCGCACGAGCTTTTGTCTGCTCGAGAGCGCGCTGCACGCGATTTTGCGGATAGGTTGGATCGAGGTAGACGTAAGCAAAACCAGCCATCAGCACCCCCAACATGGAGGCGAGCGCGGGTGCGCCCCGGTCGAGGGCCACCCCGACGACTTCGTTCTGCGTCAGGCCAGCGCTTTGCAGCCGCCGGGCGATCCTGCTCCCCCTCTGCATCAGCTCCGCATACGTGTAGGCCGTATTCCCATCGCGGACCGCCAGTCGGCTGGGTGAGGCGATGGCTCTCTCCCGAATTGCTGCAACCACGCCCGGCATCTCTACCTCGCGTACACGATTGCGTGATTGCCCCGCGCGCAGTTGAGCTAACTCGCTCTCCGGAAGCCACGCCAGGCGATCGAGCCGTTCTTCCGGGTCACGGCACAGTGCGTCCAGTACCTCAAGGTACCGTTGGCTCAGCGCGTCCATGGCACCAACGCTGTAGCGGGCGCCATCAAACTCGATGCGGCCCTTCAGGCCTTCTGCTTCCGAAACCAGATTGAGTGCCAATTCGAACTTCGCGCCACTCGGAGAGATCTCGATCGCCTCGGCGGTCAGCTCGCCGAGCTGCAAGCGCGGCATGGCTTCGTCCCAGCTGAACACCCATGCCGGCCGAGGCAGGGGGCTGCTACCTTCCCCAGGGAGCACGCTTATTGCATCCGCGGGCACATGCTGATGGCGGTTCAGCTCCAGCAGCTCCTCTTGCACCGCGGCGAGCAGAGCAGAGCCTGACAAACTCCCCTCAGGGCTCACCGTGCAGGGTGCCATGTGCACCAGCATGCCGATGATTTTCTGTTGCCACGCCTCCCTTCGGTCGGCCATAGGTACCCAAATGGCCAGCCGATTCTGCTTCGTATGCTTCCACAGCAGGATCACAAACGCGGCCAGCAGAACCGCAAAGGGGGAGGAACGACAATTTGCGCCCAGCTGCCTCAGCCTTTGCCGGAGTTGGCCACTCACGCGAAACCCGGTCGCCTCCCCACGCGCTCGGTCCTTCGACGGCGCGTCCCCAACGGCTGTCGCGCGAAAGGGCAGCTCGACAGGATTTGGAGTGCTGGTCAGCTTCCCCCGCCAAAACGCCATGCCGTCCACGCCAGCGGTGCTTTCGGCGACGACTCTTCGTTGCCAAACTGCATAGTCCACGTATTGAAAGTCGAGTTCGGGCAGCGTTTGCGGTCGGCCTTGCCCCGGCTTCGGGTACGAGTGAGCTAATTCGTCCGCTAAGATCCGCAGCGACCAGCCGTCCGCCACGATGTGATGAATCACAATGCAGAGAACAGTATCCTCTTCGGTCATGGCGAATAGCGCAGCGCGCAACAGCGGAGGCCGGGTCAAGTCGAATGGTCTGGCGGCGTAGGCGCGTAACACTTTACTCAGCTGTGCCCCGGCGTGGTCTGCTCGGATATCGACAACCTCGAGGTGGAATGCGGCTGACGGATGGATGACCTGATAGGGACCTCCGTCATCGTAGCCAAAGCTGGTGCGAAGCATCTCGTGCCGCTCGAGCACCTGGCTGAAGCTGCTTTCCAGCGCGCATCCGTCGAGGACGCCTTGTATCCGAAAGGCACCGGCCAGATGGTAATCGCTGCTGCCTTCGGATTTCTGGTGTTGCAGCCACAGGTTCTCCTGGGCTAGCGAGAGTGGAAACTGTTTTGCCGCTGCGCGTGGAAAAGCTTCCTTTTCTTGCACGCGATCGAGATGTGCTTGCCTGCTCATAGTCTTTACCCACCGTCCCGCTTGCTTCTGGTGCAACTCAGCCGCGCGCTACCCGCGTAATCGTCAGAACCTGAGGCGCTTCGTCTTGGTGCTCGAACGAGCGCGCTAGCTCGCGTATGGTGGGGTTCTGAAAAATGTGCTCAACGCTTACGTGTTGCCGAAAGCGCTGCTCGATCAGGCTTGTCATCCGAAGTGCCAGGAGCGAGTGACCGCCTAAAGCAAAGAAGTTGTCATCCAAAGCCACGTGCTTGACGGCAAGCAGTTCAGACCACACATCCTGCAGACCCGCTTCCATCGCGAGGCCGGATCGATCGGGAACCCGTTCCTCCTTGCGGTGCCCTTCCTTCACCATGGCTTGCAGCCCAACTCGATCGACCTTACCGTTCAAGGTTCGCGGCAGGCGCTCCAGCTTGTGAATTCGCTGCGGAACCATATAGGCAGGCAACTTGCTTTTCAGGAGCAGTCGCAATTGGTCTTCCTCAAGGTCGGTGCCGTCGTCTCCCACGACTGCCACGTAGGCCGCCATCCGCTTATCCGCTCCGGTGCCGGTCACCTCCACCACGGCCTCCCTCACCCCTGGCAAGGAGCGAAGTGCGGCTGTCACTTCTCCCAGTTCCACGCGGTGGCCTCTGATCTTGATCTGATCGTCCTCCCGTCCCACGAAGGCAAGTACACCATCGGCCTGCCAGTAAACCCGGTCCCCGGTCCGGTACATCCTTTCCCCCCGCCCGTAGAAAGGATCCGGAAGAAACCTTTCCGCTGTCAGCTCCGGTTGCCTCCAATACCCATCTGCCAACGTTCCGCCGGCGATGAATAAGCCACCGATGGTGCCCTCGGGCAGCAGTCCGAGTGAGTCGTCCAAGACGTAAACCCGGTTCATGCCAAGTGGCTTTCCGATTGCGGGTTCCACATCGCCCACCGGCAGGCCTGTGGAGTAAGTTGTCGTCTCCGTAGGCCCGTACAGGTTGTTAACGCGCAGGCAGGGGCGTGCTGACCGCAACTTCGTGACCGTCGCCTGGCTCAGCGGCTCCCCCGCCAGATTGACGGTCATGACCGTCGAGGGCGGCTGGCGCACCGCGAGCACTTCATCGAGCACGGAGGGCACCGTGTTGAGTAAGGTCACTGGATGTCGTTCCTCACTGATTTCGACGCTTTGCGCCCACTCGAGCAGATTGTTCACCAGCAGCACCGTGCCGCCCTGCACAAGCGTCGCCCATATCTCAAATACGGAGAGATCGAAGCACACCGAGGTGGCCGCAAGCACTCCAGCCATCTCCGCCGGCGAGAAACTACGCTGTGCCCATGCAATGAATCCGCTCAGCGCTTTGTGGGCGATTACAACGCCCTTGGGGACGCCCGTCGAGCCGGAGGTATACAGCAGGTACGCTGGCGACGCATCGATCGTAAACGACGCGCTCGGCAGCTCACTCGACGTTTCAGCCGCTACTTCCAACGGCTCTCTGTCCGCCAGCACGACCGTCAGGCCGGCATCCAACCCATGCTTCTGGACCATCGCCACTGTGACCGTATCGGCCACAAGCCATCGGGCATGGGCATTCGCCAGAATCAGCTGCAATCGTTCGGCTGGATAGGCAGGATCGAGCGGAATAAAGGCAGCACCCGACTTCCAGATGCCCAGCATGGCCGCAATCAGGCCAACCCGGCGCTCGCAGCAAAGAGCCACCCAATCACCGGGCCGCACGCCGACGCCTGTGAGCCGCGTCGCGAACCGGTCGGACTCCGCCGCTAGCTGCCCATAGCTGCACTCCTTCCCTTGCGCGACCACCGCTGTGCGGGTCGGTTGCCCGCTAGCTGTGGAGGAGAAGAGCGCGGGCACGGACGGCGTCGCCAGCGTTGTCCACCCTGGATTCCGTGAGGCCTCCAGCAGAGATGTTCGGTTCTCTTCGCTCACCAGCGGCAGCTGAGCAAGGGGGCAGTCAAGCTTTGCTAGCGCCGCACTCAGCACCGCCAGGTAGCTTTGACTCCAATGAGCAACTGTTGTGGAAGCAACTTGCTGGCCGTTGAACTGCCACCAGCACTGCATTGCTTCGCCGAGATCGCTCACCGTCAGCATCAAAGGGAAAGGGCTGGCTTGGTAGCGCAAGATCTCCCACCGGACAACGCCCGCGTGATTTTCAGCTGAGGTCGCGGGCGCCTTGCCGGCCCGCACATCTTCGTACACAAACATTGTCTGAAGCAGTGGCGTATCCGTATTGGGGCGTTCCGCAAAGCCCTCGCGCACCAATTCGCTAAACGGGTAGGCCGCGTGACGGAGGGCCTCCGCGACCTCGCTTTTCGCGGCCGCTATCGCCTCAGCCACCGTCATCTCCGGAGTCATCTCGGCGCGCAGGGGCAGGGGATTGACCAAGTAGCCCACCATCTCGCGAAAGCGCGCATCCTCGCGGCCTGAGGTAGGTATGCCCACCACGAATTCCCGCTGGCCGGTAATGCGGTACAGAAAGATGCGATAGACGGCAAGCATGACGATAAAGGGTGTAAGCCGCTGCGCTTCGCAAACGCGGCGAAGCTGCTGCACGCTTGCCGCGCTCAGCCCCGCGCACACACAGCCTTGCTGCGCAGGCGCGATGGCCGGGTCACGCGCGGCAGGGAGGTTCAGCGCTGGGGATCCATTGCGAAAGCGCCCGAGCCAGTAAGCTCTTTGCCGCAGGTAGCTGTCAGTGGAGCGATGCTGTTGCTGCGCCACTACGAAGTCGAAAAGGGAAAACCTTGGCTCGTTTCTAAAGGTCTGGGCTAGGTCCTTCTTCGCACAAGCGGCTTTCCAAAGCGTATTCAAATCCTCGATCAGAATTTGTAACGACCAGAAGTCGACTGCCAGATGGTGCGCGCTGACCAATAGTTCGATCGGTCGGTGCGGGCTCAGGAAAAAGCAGGCGCGCACCGGTGGGCCGAGGGTCAAGTCAAAGGGCTGCGTGCTGCGCCGTCTCAACTCCCGCTCGCGGCCGGCTTCATTCTCGTCGTCCTCTTCGATCACCTCGCATACGGCTAGCCCAGGCGCGGCAATCTGGCGAGGAAGACCGTCCTGCTCGTTAATGCGCAGGCGAAGCGAGGGATGGCGTTCCGTGAGGCCGCTCCAAACAGCCTCTACTTGGCGAGGCCGCAGCGATCCCGCCAGCTCGACCCGGCAGCTGATGTTGTACGCGCTACTCTCTGGGTTCCGGCGGTAGAGAAACCACAAGGCCTGCTGACCGGCTGTCAGAGGGCTGAACATCGTGTAACCGTCCGCGCTCCGACGAGAGAGCTCTGTTTGCGCTTCTGGGGCCTCGACCGACTGCCCCCCGCTGAGCGCGGTCGCCATACTACCGCCGATGAACTCCGGCAGATCTAGAACCATGTGCCAGCGTTGCGAGAATGCGTGCAGAATGCGCGTGGCGGTAATGGAATCTATACCATAGCTGGCGGCAGAGAGTCGCAGCTCCACCGTAACGGCTCCCACGCTTGCAGCAACTGCTGCTTCCAGCCACGCTGCCGGTTCCGACGCCGTCTCCGAACCGTCATGCGGGGTACTCGCTGAGACGGTTGGCCTTCGCCAAACGAACACGGGGCGCAGCCCTCCAGCAAGGTACTGGTCCCTTGCCGCCGCCCTTCTGAGCTTGCCGCTGGATGTTTTTGGCAAGCTGTGTCTCCGTAGAAATACCATCTCCGCTGGACTCACCCCACAGAGTGCAAGGACCGCTTCATGCACCGCCGTCACCAAGGCTGCGGGCTGATCGTTTCCTCCCCCGCTGACCTCGACCAACACCAGCAACTCTTCTCCGCGGCCATGGTCGAACCCGCTCGCCGCGCAACCGCTCGCTCCAAGGCTGGCCAGCGACAAGACTGCATCCTCGACATCTTGCGGATAAATGTTCAGGCCGTTCAGGACCATCAGGTCCTTCAGTCGACCGGTCAGGTAAAGCTCGCCCCCATCCAGAAATCCCAAGTCTCCGGTAGGCAACCAACAAGTCCGTTTGCCATGCCCATCTGGAGCCTGTTTGTCTTTCCATTCTCCGCTCCCGCCATCGACGGGGTTCGCGGCTTCCGCATCCGGCCAGTAACCCGCGGCCACGCTGGGACCGCTGACGCGGACCTCCCCTACTGTCCCCTCCGGGCATAGGGCTTCGGTATGCGGGTTGACGATCCTGACCGCGAGGCCGGCTGCCACCCGGCCGCTGCTGACGAGTGTTTTGTCGCTTCCGCTCTCTGGCGTCTTCGGCGAGTGCAGCGCCCCACCGCGATCGCCAATCCCGAGCCGTAGCGCATCGGCCTGGCGAGTCACCATCTCCGAACCTGCCACTTTGCTGGCCACCAGTAAGGTACATTCCGCTAAGCCGTAACAGGGATGGGCTGCTGTCTTGCGAAAACCCAAGTGACGGAAGCGCTGAGAGAAGCGCTCGATCGTTTTGTCCCGCACAGGCTCCGAGCCGTTGAAGGCTACCTGCCAACTGCTCAGGTCGATGCCCGCGCAAGCTCCCTCGTCGATGCGATCCACGCACAGGTCGTACGCGAAGTTCGGTCCCCCGCTCACGGTAGCTCTGTACTTGGAAATAGCGCTCAGCCAACGGACCGGGTTGTGCAGAAACAGGGAAGGTGACATCAGCACACACGTAGCGCCGCGATACAGTGAGTGCAGCACATTGCCGATCAACCCCATGTCGTGGAACAAAGGCAACCAACCGACAATCACGCTTTCCTCAGTGGTGGCGAAGGCCTCACCAATCATCGCTTCATTCGCCATGATGTTGCCGTGCGTCACCATCACGCCTTTCGGCTGAGACGTCGATCCCGAGGTGTACTGCAGAAAGGCAAGACCGCTCGGTGCAGGCGCAAATGGCTGCACCAGCTGCGAAAGGCCAAGCAGGTTTTCGGCAGTCTGACCCGCACTCGCTGGCATCGTTGTCTTGGCCGCGATTGCTGTGCTGACCCAGGCGAGGGGTCGCCCTTCGCGCGTATGGAATCTTTGAAGTACCTCTTCTTCTGGACGTTTGGCGCACAACAGCGCAGCAGGGCAGCAATTGAGCGCGACCGTGGCTGCCCGGCTCATCCCGCGTCGCCCGCGCCCTGCCTCCGGTAGCGGCACGGCCACAATCCCGGTGCTCAGGCAGGCGAGCAGGGCGCGAATATAGCCGATACCGGTGGGTTCGACGATCAGCGCCCGTTCCCCCGGCTGAGCAACGCTCCGCAACGAGTTGCCCAGCGCCCGCGCTTGTTCAAGAAGCCCACGGTATGTGACGGCTTCTTCCTCGTCCGGCGTGCTACCCAGCACGCGGAAGGCGATCTTCTCCCCCTGCCGCTTCGCATGCGAACGCAAAACGTCGAGTATTGTCCTGTCTTGCTGCACCGTATTCATCGCCGCCTTTCCCGATTCTGCTATCGCGTTAGTCGCCACATGCCGGGTTGGTTCGAGTGGGGCTTGCCACGTGGAGCTATGCCAAGCCGCTTGCCCGCATCCCGCTGCCGCTTTGCGTGTTTGTGAGCGTGCTGCTGAACTGCGTTTGGGTCTCGATCCGTTTCAAGGTGCCGTCTTCCATGAACCAAAGCTGGTCGGCGACATCGAAATGGCGCTCATCATGGGTGATGACGAGCACCGTCTTACCCTTTTCACGCAGGCGGGGAAGAAGGGTTCGGTAAAAGAATGCTTTAAATTCCGGATCCTGATCGGCAGCCCACTCATCGAGCAGTACCGCTGGACGGTCCTCGAGGAAGCAGGCCAGCAAGGCAAGGCGCTTCCGCTGTCCCTGAGAAACACTGGTGTTTGAGAAAGATCCATCTTGAACACTTACCCTATCCGTGAGTTCAAACTCTTCCAGGAGCTCTGCGGCTACGCTGTCGCGGTCGAAACGAGTCGTTCCATCCAAGCTGCCGGAAAGATAGAAATCGGAAAAGACCACGGAAAAGCATCCCTGGTAGGCGGCAATCTCCGACTTGCCGATTGCACAGCCGTTGGCCTTGATCTGTCCGCTACTCGGCACGTACAGCCCAAGCAGCAACTTGGCCAGTGTAGTTTTGCCGCTTCCGTTGCCGCCGGCGATAAAGACGACCTGCCCGGCAGGCACCAGCGCAGAGATAGGACCCAGCAAAAAGCCGCGTGTCTCAGAAGGATCGCCGTAGGAGAAGCACACGTTCTTGAGCTCTATGCTGAGTGGCCCGGCAAGCACGCCGGGGCTTAATTGCGGCAGCGTAGCAGGCTCACTTACCCGCAGGCTGATGCCCAGCTCCTTAACATGCTTCACCGCAACGGATGCCTTCATGTAACCGGGCAGTGCGTTCATAATCACTTGCAGAGGGGTCATTAGGTACAACACAGCGACCGGAAAACCGATCATGACGGAGGCGCGCGAGCCGCCGGCGTGAGTAAGAAAAACCAGGACGCCGGCGATGGTAGTAAACACGAGCAACTGACCCCAGCTTGAGGCTGCCGAATAGATGCCCAAACCCTGCTGATTTGCCGCGCGGCAGCCTTGTGCTTCCTCCGCCAAGCCGGCTTGAAACGCAGCGCGTTTCCGCGCATCGATCTTCAATTCCTTTATGCCTGCCACCAACGCCTGAAATCGACGGTTCAGGCTGCCTTCGCTCCGTCGCGCCGCCTCGAAATGACGGCTGGCCCGCGACACACCGAACTGGTAAGTGATCGCCCCGAAGATCACGCAGGCTATGACTAGACAAAAGGTCGACGAACTAAGAACTACCATGTAGGCGAAACAGCTCAGCACAACTCCCAGGTTGATGCAAAGCAACGGCACGGCTGCGATCGTGTTCGTGATGTTCGGAATGTCTTCGGTCAGAGCGGGAAGAATGCGGTTCAGCCCCGCCGCTTCGAGATTGCGATACGGCAGGTGCAGAATCTGCCCGACTAGCTCCGTCCGCAACGAGTAGGCGGCATCCTGCCCGAGTCGTGTCAGCAACACCTCGGAGAGCACACGGAACAGCGGTGCGATTAGCCACAAAGCGGCGAACAGGCCTAGCACCAGGCCCTGAGCCAACCGCCCGGCCGCTATCTCTGTGTTGATCACCGCAAGCATCCCGGCATTGGCCGCACCGCTGAGCACACCCAGCGCGACTGCGGCTATGAGGAGCAGCCGCGATCGCGCGATGAGAAAAGAAAGAAAAGTCATGCTTTCCTCGGACCACGTTCACTAGGCAGCACAGCGTTACGAAGATTCTGAGTACGAGCTCTGGCCGTCGCGGGTGTTTGCTCGCCTCTTACCCAGCAGCCATGGCGACGAGAATCTTCCTGGGCCCCGAGAACGGCTTTCGTCCGTGCGCGACCAGCACATTGTCGAGCAATAAAAGGTCGCCTTCCTGCCAGAGAAAGCAAACAGCCACCTCCTTCATTACGGTTCGTATGTGGGCAAGCACTCCGGGATCGATCTCCGTCCCATCGCCGAAGCGTACGTACTGCGGCAGATCATCCGGGTCGGGGTAGGCTTTGATCAAAGCATCGGAAGCATCGGCCGGGTAGTCTGTTGGGTGAAACTGGGGCGCTTGGTTAAACCAAACCTCTTCCTGGGTTGTTGCATGAATTTTGGTGGCTTCCATGGTCTGTATCAACTGCAGTCCTCCCGAGTCCGTCCAGCGGCAGTCGACACCTTTTTGATTGCAGTACTGATTCACTACTGCGATTTCGGTTGTCTGGAAGGCCTTCTGCCAGGAAAGGCCAAAGCCCTCCCCGGAATGCAGATTCCTGATGTAGCTCACTTTCTTTCGCTTGAACTCCGCAACTACTTCGCGGTCGAGAGCTTGGAGGATGGTCCTGTTATCCGCTAGCGGAGTTTCCCCGCCTGTCTCAGCAGCGACAACACATCCAAAAAACAAGCGCTGCGGCCAACTATTTGAGTAAGAGTACTCACTGTGTAGCGAGAGATAATACTCGGGTGGGTACTCCGTCGATGTATACACGCCGCTGGCAAGCCGTGTCCGGGGAACGTTTTCTTCTACCGACTCAATCAGGCGAGTGGCAAGCGAACGAGTCATCTGTTTGAAAAGCGACGGCGTGGCAATGCCAAATCCACGAAACAGGACCGCGCCTGTGCCGAGCAGGGTGGAATCGACCACTGGACGATTCTGCTCACACCACGCGAGCAAACTTCCAGGCTCGGACGCATTAGCGGCTACTTCGGTCGCGTTCACGATTAAAGGCAGGGGAATGGACGAAGCTAAGGTAGGGGTGGCCATGGTACCTCCTTCTAGGCAATGCAGTTCCTGCTCAGCACAAGAGACTCATAGGTCGGGAACGTTGAAGTGTTTTTTGAACAATCCAAAGGTCAATACCAACGTGAGTATGTCTTCCTCGAACAAATGGCTGTCGCCGGCGCTTGCGTCCTGCCGAGCTTTGCCCGTCCGTGCCTTTAACAGGTGCGAAATAGTATCGGCATTGAAGTACCCTTGCCGGTGGATCGTCTCGGGCGAGAGTAAGTCGTCCACCCAGTCCAATCTCTGGTGCAGAAGCGCGGAGCTTGCCGGCGCACGAAATCCGAACTTCTCCCGTTTTGTAATCTCCTCAGGAATGAGAAAGCCTACCGCGTCCTTTAACAACTTCTTCTCTTCAAAACCCTGCAGCGTCTGATCGGCCGGCACGTGACGCATCAGCTCCACCAGCGCCGGATCGAGAAACGGAAAGCGCCCTTCGACGGAGTTCGCCATGGTCATACGATCGCCATGGTCGGAGATGAGGTGCCCCGCCAGACGCAGTTTAAAATCGAGATAAGAGCGTTTGTGGACCGGATGCCGGCCTCGAATGCGATCCTTGTTGACCAGCGGCTTGAGGGAACAGTCGAACGAGTCGAACTGCTCATAAAGATCGGGCGCATACAAAGCCTGTCGTAGAGACGGTAGCTCGCTCTCATCCTTGTCGTACTGCAAGTGCGGATCACCCCAAAGATTCTCCCGGATCTCATCCCCGAGCGCAGCTGCCAGCGTAGGGGCACCTTTTCGTTTTTGCTTCTGCATGTCGAACTTATAACCGACATACCCTGCAAATAATTCGTCTGAACCTTCGCCATTCAGGACCACTGCGATTCCGCTGGCGCGTGCGGCAGCCGACAACCCAAGCGAAGCCGTGTTGTAAAGCTCCTTAAGCGGGCTTTCCGCGTGGTACACGGCTTTGCTCAGCCCGGCTGCCATACTCTCATCGCTGATATCGACTTCGTGGTGAATCGAGCCAATCCACTCCGCCATTCTTCGCTGGAACCTACGCTCACACAAACTTGGATCTTTAAAAATTGCGGAGAAAGAATGACGGGCAATTTCCGGCGCGGCCTGTTGAATCATGGCTGCAATCACAGAGGAGTCGAACCCGCCGCTTAAAAAGAAACCGACGGGCACGTCAGCCTGCAATCGGTAGCGTACGGAACGCGCTAAGATCTCTGCTATTTGGCTGGCAGTCTCTTTCTCATCGCTCGGTGCGTCGTTTTCGCCATCCACCGGATAGTCCAGGTCCCAGTACTCGGTACACTTTGTGGAACCCCGGGCTGAAGTCAGATAATTGCCCGGTGGAATGCTCTGGACCGACGCAAACATGGTTCTTGAACCGATCGTACCCGGCAGCGTAACCACTTGATCAAGCCCGGTAAGATCGACCTTCCGGCTGACATCGGGATGAGCCAGAAGAGATTTCATCTCCGAGGCGAATAAGAACATTCCTCCCACCTCGCTGGTGTAAAGCGGACAAATTCCGAACTGGTCCCGGGCGAGAAACAGGCTTTCTTCACGGCGGTCATAGATCGCCATGGCGAATTGCCCGTTGATATCGTTCAGAAAGTCCGCCCCATACCGCTGATACAGCGGCAGCAACACTTCTACATCGCATTCGCTTCGGAAGGAATAGCCCTTGAAGCGGTTACGCAGTTCGCGGTGGTTGTAAATCTCACCATTGCAGACAAGCACGTAACGTTTGTCCGCGCTCAACATCGGCTGCGCTCCGAAGGCGGGATCGACGATGCTAAGCCTCTGCAATCCAATTCCCACAGCTGGATCGTAGAACTCGCCGTAATCGTCCGGGCCGCGATGTTGGAGGGCGATCAACATTGTACGCAGCAAGCTTCGGCGCTTATCTGGGGACGCGCTGCGCCCGAGTATTCCTGCAAGTCCGCACATGGGTTCTCTTTGGCGTTCTACGCGGTAAAGGTGTCATGCCGCGCAATGGAAAGAGCGGCAATGGCGACGTGAATAAGAAGCTCCGTAGGGCTACTGCGCGGCAAAACTTACGACGTGCTGCGAAACGCACGCAGCGAGAGAGGACGCATATCGACCCACAGCAGCTTAATCTGCTCTAAGCAGGCAGACCTCGACCCTGTAAAGCCCTCGGCATACCAGCCCTCAGGAAGTGTTCGGGCCGCGGGCCAGATAGAGAACTGCTCCTCATCATTTCTGACAACGAGAAATTGCTCACTCGGCGATTCATTCATAGGAGTAACTCCGAAAGTCGCGTGCGCAGAAAACCGCCTCGTGGCATCGAGATGCCATCCATAGCCTGGGTCGAGTGCAGCCTTATTTGGGAATGAGGAGAGTGGCCGGGCGCGCTACCGCCATAAAGCGCGGAAGGAGAGAAGTTCCGAAACCGCCTTCGCCAGAGGACATTATCTTGTTTTGAAGCGAAATGCAAGGAGCGAGTGTGTTCGATAAATATATGAGATGCGACTGGTCACGGGCCATCGCAGCCACGCTGCAACTCGCACGACAGCGCCGGGGCTGCGCAGCGTTGGATGCGGCTGCCCTTTACGCGGAAGTTCTCGGCCGCAAGCACTCCCTGAGTGCCGAACGGGCAGAGCTACGGAAGCGGCTGAGCAAGGCGAGAACAAATCATCCCTGGCCCGCGAGTTCGGTGTGGATCGAACCACGGTGTACCGCTATGCCAAACGGCCCGAGGTCGCGGCATGAGGAAGGGAACTCAGCGCGTGATGCACTGCCCGTGCGGGCGGGAGAAAGGGCTCTGTTGCATTAAGCACGGGTAGGAAGGCCATAATGTGGCAAGGCGGTAGGATAAGCCATGTTCAAGCGCCGTCGGTTCCCCGTTGCGATCATCCTGCTTTGTGTCCGTTGGTACTGCAAGTACGGCATCAGCTACCGGGACCTGATGGAGATGATGCAGGAGCGCGGGGTGGAGGTAGATCCGTCCACGATCATGCGCTGGGTGCATCGGTATGCGCCTGAATTGGAGAAGCGGGTGCGCTGGTATCAGGGCTACCGAGCCACCTCCTGGCGCGTGGATGAGACGTATGTGAAGGTTGGCGGTCAATGGAAGTACCTGTTTCGGGCCGTCGACAAACACGGCCGCTTGATTGACTTCATGCTTGCAGATCGCCGCAACACGCGGGCTGTCCATCGTTTTCTGGGCAAAGCGTTAACGACCATGCGCCACTGGCCGCCGTCCGGCACTGTTGCATTAACTCGAAATCGGCTCTTCAACATACAACATGTAGAGGTCTGAGATTTTGCGATTCACAACTTGTTGTGGTCCTCAAAGTTAATGCAACAGAGCCGAAAATCTCGCCTGTGTCCTTATGTCGAATCCGCGCTGTACCGGTACAAAAGACGTTCACTCTTCCTCCCGTACTCCAGTGTTCTTGAACAAATCTACCTGCCGGATTATGGCCATGCCAGAAATGAAGTAACCCGCTGATTGGTCAACATCCACTGAGTTGTCAGAGCACAACGGAATCCGGTCAGCGCCGCGATTCTATCCAGGTCTCCGCTCAGGTCCCTGCGAAAGATCGGTTCGTGGTGGGCGATCCGGTTGCGGAGCGAGCGGACGTGTTCGAGATCCGTATAGATCTCTTCACGCAGTTTGTTTATGGCCTTCGCTTCGTCGAGGTTCGGCAATACACGCCGCAGATGGATGTCCCAGATACGCTCGTCATGCCGACTGGTAAACATCTTCTGCCAGAAAACAAACTTCAGCTCAGGAATGACCTTGCCTGTCGTCGGTCGATCCCGGCGCGTGTTGAAGTCCATTCTGGCAGAACGCAGGTCCCTGCGAGGGTTGTAGCCGCCGGAGTCCGGTAACGACTCTTCAAAGACGCGCGACCAGGGCCAGCGGTCCCCGTAAACCGCCGTGAGAGCGTCGGAAACGGCATTCCTGATAACAACCTCGCAGATGTGCAGCGGAGCCAGAAAAGCCCCGGAAACTTGTGCGTTCCAGTCGTATAAAGCAACCGCCGCAGAAGACAGATCACCCATTGCGGCGACGGCCCTCTCGTAAGTCTCGATGCGAGGCAGTGAAAGCGCCTGTCGGACTGCCTGGATGGTTGCGGGGTTTGACACTGCGCGAAAAGACCCTCTATGCTTGAAGAACTGGCCACGGGACTTGCGGGCGAAAGCCTCCCCCCGAGGACGTACGCTCTACTGAAGCCCACCCTAACCGGGTGGGCTTTGCCTTTTAAGGTAGCGCACTGCAAAGTAGAAAGACTTACCCGCTGCTGATTCTTAACCATCCCGCTGATTTTGCTATTGCGACATGCCAAAGGCTTCCGAGATCAAAGTTCGCACGTTCCGCGCCGCCGACCGACAGCCCTGGTTAAGGCTGCGGCAACTGCTTTGGCACGACTCGGACGAAGCTGATGCGGAAGCCTGGCTCACGCGCGAGGACGCCGCGGTACTGATTGCGGAAAGCGCTTCCGGCGGGGTGGTCGGTTTCGCCGAGGTCGGGCTCCGGCTCTATGCGGACGGCTGTGACACCAGCCCGGTCGCGTTCTTCGAGGGCTGGTATGTCTGCGGCTCGCATCGCAGGACCGGGGTGGGCAACTCCCTCGTGCAGGCGGCCGCGGAATGGGCGCGGGAAAGGGATGCGTGAGCTGGCCTCCGATTCTCTTATCGAGAACGCCGCCGCGTATGCCGCGCATCTCGGCGTCGGCTTCGCGGAGGTTGAGCGCTCCATCAGGTACCGCATGGCGCTGGGCGGAACAAGACGTTCACGGCTTCAGTCACAATGAAATACATGAACTGGCTGACCATAGCAGGCTCGGTTCTTGGGATGATCTTCGGGACAGCGGGATTGACGCTGGGCGTGTTGAACTACAGGCGAGACCGGCCAGAAGTGAAAGTGACTCTTGCCTGGAACATGGTCAACCTTCAGACAAAGAAGGTGATGGGACTTATAAAGGTGACGAATACAGGACGGCGCGCCGTGTTCATCAGTGTCGCGGCTCTTGAAATTCCGAATAGTTCTGCTGTTTACGTCCTTAATGATTCCCTTTCAGGAGCGAAGCTGGGGGAGGGTGACAAGCCTGCTGCATACTTCGTTTCACATGATGGTTTAGCTAAACACTCCCAGAACTGGCGCAGGATCAGAGCGTTTGTAGAAGTTTCCACGGGGCAGCGATACTACTCTTCCTACCCCAGAAGGAATGAACCGCCGCCATGGGTGAAGTAATTTCACCCCGCGATGGCGGCCTCCACTTCAGCGCTCGAAGCGAGACTGCCAGAAATTCATGCAGTTCAGAAGATTGCAGCTACCGAATGCCTATGCAGGGACATCGAAGGGCACTGTTGCATTAACTCGAAATCGGCTCTTCAACATACAACATGTAGAGGTCTGAGATTTTGCGATTCACAACTTGTTGTGGTCCTCAAAGTTAATGCAACAGAGCCACTTTGAGGCTCAAAGCGTGAGTCGAGGCAGAAGAATCGCGCGATGAAGAGGGTCCAACAGTGATTAGAAGTAAGGCTTTAGCTAGTCTCCTCTTGACCACCGCAGTCTTTAGCTTAAGTTCGGCTGCGGCTATGGGCCAGTTGAATGATGCGGCGACTGACTCGATAGAAGGCTATTCAGGGAAGATCCAAGTCATTCCTGAGGTCGCCCTCGGCGATGCCACGATTGTGTTGACGTCAGAATACTTAGGCCGTTCTAGCCCTAAACAGCTTGTCTTCCAGCTATTACATGAGACTGGCGGAGAACTAGCAGCATGGCAAGGGTCGGGGCGGCTTCTGGCTAGTAAGCACATGCTCGCTGTGATTCCGGGCGATGGCCGACCTAACCTTATGTTTAGAATTGCGGAATCTCAGACGAAGCTCACACTTCCTGGCACGAGCTTCAAGACGTTTACGGTGGTGGGGATTGCGCGATATGGCGACTCCGATCCCCTTACAGAAATGCAGCTCTCGCAGCTCTCTACACGTGGCTACCCGTCGTCGGCATACAACCCAAACACAGCGACGCCGACAGACTCGCCATTCGGAGTAGCATCTGGTCACTCTGCTTGTATTGCAGGCGGTCCGAACTCAATAGAGTGCTCGGTCTCGTCATCAAGCGGCTCTCCGGGATGCTCCGTAACCTGCGGCAGCGGTACATCCTCATGTTGTAGCTCCCGAGGTGGATGTACCTGCACCAGCAACTAGAAACGCCGGCTCCAAATGCCTGCGTTGGTGTAGGGATGCCATGATCAGCCGTGGTCAGCGCCTGATCAACGAGAGATGTGCAGAAGGATGTTCGCTTCACTAATCCGCGATTCGGCTTCGCGGCACAGTGATGGACGTGAATCCTGGAAAAGCGTGTCTCTAGTCGTTAGTGCAACCAAAGCCATAAAAAGAGGTACCGCAAGAGACGAAAGGCTGCGGGCGCTCGCAGCCTTTCGTCTTACCCCTCCTATAAGGGTTCTAGAATTCGATTCTACCTGCAAGCTGCAACACGCGAGGATTTCCGTTTGTCGCTGTTAGCTGCCCAAAGTTTGTCGTAGCCGTGATGTTGACCTCACCGCCGTAATTTGCGTAATCGAGATCATCGAAGTTGGGATGGTTGAGAACGTTGAACGCATCAGCACGGAATTTGAAGATGATGTGCTTCTCCGGGAGGAGCGCAAATGTCTTCGCCAAGCCTGCATCCAGGTTAAAGAACTGCGGTCCTCGGAGAATGTTGCGGCTTCCGATGGTGAGCCCAACTGGTCCCGAGAAGGCTGCATCGGCCGCAGCGGGATCAGCAAAGACAGTCAGCGAGCCATTCGGCAGCTTGTGAATGCCGCGTCTGACGGCATAGGTATCGCCGTTAAAGATCGCCGGCGCGTCATTCGCGAAGCCTGCTACGAAGGCGTTCGAGAGGGGTGACCACGCCTGCCCACTGTGGTACGAGGGGATACCGCTCACGCTCCAGCCGCCGATCAGCTCGTCGGCAACCAGCGGCAGTGTACCGCCGAAGCTGCGACCCCGGCCGAAAGGCAGTTGATAGGTGAAATCTCCCGTGACATAGTGCGCAGTATCGAAATCAGAGTTTCCACGGCATTCGCGCGGATGCACAGCATCGCAGATAAAGCCGTAGCCGCCGCCGGCGCCGGTGTTCGCCACGACTGAAACGTTGTCGATGGAGTGCGACCATGTATAGTTCACGTCGAACTGCAGCCCATGGCTCATGTTCTTTTGCAGCGTAACGAGCAGACCGTTGTAGCTGGAGAAGCCCTTGTCGGTGAATATGGCGTTCTCGCCGAACTGGGCAGCCATGCCTACATTGGGCTGCAGGTTCGGAGAGAGCGCCTGGATAAAATCGCCGAAGTCGCCAATCTCGATCAGATTGGGGTTGGAGGAGGCGGCAGCCGATGTGTTGTTTGGCAGGTTGCCTTTGTAGGTGCCGGGAAGCTGATGTTCAAACCAGGGTTCCGCAGGAAGGCTGGCCGGGCTTTGTCCGGCGCGAACCTCACGCTCAATGTTCTGCACAGCTTGGTTCAGCGTTTGCCCGGATGCAAGATCAGGGAAGTCGATGAGTTGAGAACCATCGACCTGCGCCAAAAGCCTGCGACCGAAGCGACCGACATAGTTCGCCTTGAGAACGGTAGAGCCCTGGAACTGGTGCTGCACTCCGTAGCTGAACAGGATGGAATACGGTGTCTTGAGATTGGGATCGATCGCCGTGTTGAATTGACCATTCTGAAGGCCGTACGGCACGCCGCTGGTGACAAAGGGCTGAAAAGGGGCCTTGGGCGTCGCAGGAGCCGTTGCAGGCGGTGGTGCGGCGAGGCGTGGATCGGTAGCGACGGAGCCGGTCGGGTCCGAGTCATCGCCATACGGTACCGACGTGTTCTGCTCGAACAGGTAGGAGAACTGTGTCTGTTGGTATTGCACAGCATTGATGACGGTACGGTCATACACGAGGCCAGCGCTGCCGTTGAAAACAGTCTTCGAATCGAAGCTGGGCGAGTAAGTAAATGCCGCGTGTGGAGCGAAGTCGAGGAAGTTCGACTTGTAAAAGCCTGGGCCATTGTTCTGTTTTCCACCCAGCACGTAAGTGAATAACGGAACGGCACCGTTGCCCGAGATGCCTGCCGCACTCTGCGCCTCGCGAGCCGCGAAGTATTGATCGAAGCTCGCGGTCTGGACTGTTTCCAGACCCTGCGTCTCGTACGGAACAGTAAAGAACTGGTAGTTTAACCCAGCATTGACTGTCAGGTGCGGCGAAACCTTCCAGCTATCGCTGACATAGGGCTGTGTTTGGTAATAGACATATTTCCGTAATGAGGAGGATGGCTGCGGCAGTACATTTCCGGAGGCGTCATAGTTGAACGTGCCGCTTACGTTCGCAATCCGCCCCAGTGAGGAGACCAGCGCATTGTCATAATACTCTTCTGCCGTGCTACTGGAGGGGAGAAGATCCGCGGGCTCAAGACCGGGCGTACTAAAAATGTGCCCACCTAGGCCGATGCCGTAGCTGTCGTAGCCAAGTGTGGTGCTGCCGGCATAGTGAATCCATTTGAAATAGCCACCCAGCTGCAACTCATGGCGGCCTAGAGTCCAGGTGAAGTTATCATTCACCTGCGAGATGATGGTGTGGCGGGATTGAGCGTTCGAGGGGCTTGCATAAGGGTTGTCTACAAGGGTCGGAGTAAAGCCGTTGCCGAAACCGAGCTGGTAGAGCCCCTCAGGATTGGATGGGTGCGGGAAGTCGTAATCCTGTACCGTGCTTCCATAGGTGAACTGATTGAATTTGGTCTGACTGAGCTGCCAATCTATGCCGGTTGCATACCGATAGCTGCGATCGACGAACTGGCTGGAAGGCGGGTCACCTGGGAACTGCTCTGCGCCATCCACCTGGTTCTCTCGGGAAACGTTCCCTATGCCATAGAGCTTGATCTGCGGACTCAACGCGTAATCAACGCGCCCCGTGTAGTTGGTTAGATCGTCGGGCATCGGCGAGTTGAAGCGGAAGCCAGCATCATTCAGACCGTCGCCGAAGCTCAGGTCATTCGCCGTTGGATAGCGGCTCTGGAATAGGGCAAATACCTGCGGGCTTTCTCCCACGTGCGCCGGGTCAATTTGTTGAACCTGCGCGGGCGTCAGCGAGGAGACACAGTTCGGAGTCGTGTTTTGTCGAGAGGCAGCGGTGCAGCCGGCACCGTCATTGATGTACGAGATAGTGCCTGCAGCGAATGAGGGTAGAGGGACAGTACGCTCTACCGTCGACTGCTGCGCAATGCGAGAACCCAGAAAATTGAAGAAGAAGAAGAGCTTATCGCGCCGGATTGGGCCGCCAACAGAACCGCCGAACTGGTTACGCACCAACTCCGGTTGTGGCACGCCGGCGTTCGCGTCGAACCAATTATTCGCAGTCGTCGAATTGTCGCGATGATACTCATTGACGTTGCCGTGCCATTCGTTTGAGCCGCCACGCGTGACGAGCTGAAATTGGCCGCCGCCGCCAGGACCATTGTCCGCGGTAAAGCCACCCGTCGTGCCGCGAAACTCCTGGATAGAATCCACTGGAGCATTGCCCGTAATGGCAGCAAAGCTGCCAGTGGCGAAATCATTCACGTCGAGGCCGTCTATAGTCGTGTTGTCTTGGTCGGTACGTGCGCCTGTCGTTGCCCCAGTTGAAGTGATGCCCGGCTGTAAAGTAAAGAGCACACTCGGCGAACTGCGATCCTGCACAGGCAGTTCCTGCAACTTCGATATCTCGAAGTTATTGCCGATGCTTGCATCTGTGGTGTTCAGCGTCGCACCAGGCGTATCAGCCACCTGCACTTCGACGGTGGACGTGCCGAGCGCCAGCTTCGCATTCTGCGTACGTGAGTTCGCGACGTCGACGTAGATGTCGCTAACCTTTACTGGGGAAAAGCCTTGTGCGCTGAATTCCATCACATAGCCGGGGCCCGGCGGAACGTTCGAGAAACGGTAGGAACCTGCCGAGTCCGTCTTAACCTCGTATCGAACTCCAGTGTCGGCTTTAGAGAGCACGATGGTAGCGCCGGGAACCACTGCATCCGAAGGATCTGTGACAATGCCGTTTACAGAGGCAGTAGTCTGCGCCTGCACTATCGCAGGCACAGCAGCCAGGAGCAGGGCTCCTTGAAAGTTCTGACGCAACGGGGACTCCTTAATAGGACTTCAGGCGGAACTGATGCGTAAAAGGACTTGGGAACCATAAAATCCGAATCGATCCGGCTGTTCCTCAAGTTGACGTGATGTGTAGCAATTACCGTGCCAGTCCTCAGATCCCATCAGGCTCATCTGGGAGAGGCGGGTGAATGCGTGAGTATGAGAATCGGAAGAAGTATTTCGGTGGAACTGCGGAATCTGAAAGATCGGTCGATCGCAGAACGTGGTTCTATCTGCAAATGCTTCATCGGACTCTGGTGCAAATCGAAACGGCTAGAGGCTGTCTATGACGAGGTGGGGCGGATGAGCAGGTTGAAGGGCATCGATATATTCCGCTCCGGGCGGAACTGCACGCTGGAACGCGAGCCGGACGCCTTGCTGTCGCTTCGGCTCGGGCTGCGCTATGTGCGCGGCCTGCGCCAGAGCACCGCCGCCGAATCGAGTGAGTCCGGGCCATGCGGCCGTTCGGCTCGATTGAGGAGCTGGCCCGCCGGGTGCCGTCGCTTTCGCAAGCCGACCTGATCATGCTCGCTGAAACCGGCGCCCTGAACTCGCTCTGCAAGCGGGTGTATCGCCGCGATGCGCTCTGGCAGGTGAGCTTGCCGGTCAGCCGGACCGATGCTTGCCGAGTAGGAGCACGACGAGGAGGATGCTTCGCCGCGGCTCTGTTGCATTAACTTTGAGGACCACAACAAGTTGTGAATCGCAAAATCTCAGACCTCTACATGTTGTATGTTGAAGAGCCGATTTCGAGTTAATGCAACAGTGCCGCCCATCCGGCAGCGCCGTGAACCATGCCTCGGTCGAGATACCGCGGCCGGGCTCAAGCGCCGCGAGGCGCTCCTCGAGCCCCCGGGAGAGCGTCTCGACCGGGTACGCGTCAGCAGCAGCCAATGTCGTGCCTTGCGCGTGAGCGCGGGCCTGCTCGAGGGCCCGCCGCGCAGCAACGAGCACGTCCTGCACGGTCGGAGCAGCGGCCTCTTCCCTTCCCTCCGGCAGCGTAGCCGGAGCCGGCTCAATCTCCTGCGCAGATCCGGCACTCGGCCCAGCATCGTGTCCGGTTTTGATCCCGGGCGCAAGCCCGGCACCATCGAGCCGCTCCCGCAGCCCTCTGGCAGCGGCGCGGAGGGCTTCGTGGTCGAGCAGCGCGCGGGCAAGCTCCTGCTCGGGCGCTGCTTCACCGTAGAGCTCGCCGGCCGCCTTCGGGAGCAGGGCCCGGCTCTTGAGCAGCACAAGCCAGGAAGCGGTCTCGAAGAACTCGGCGCCCTCGTCGACATCGATTGCGCCTTTTTTGCGCGCGTCCTCGAGGTAAGCCCGGTACTGACGCGTGATCTCCGAGACCGGCAGCCGGTCCATCGGGTAGCCTTCGCGGCGGACGAGCGCGAGCAGCACATCGAGCGGCCCGTCGTAGCTCTGCCCGATCGCGACCGTAATCATGGCGCGGCTTCCAGCTCCGGCTCCTGGACTGCATTGGAACGCTGAGACCGGTTCCCTTCCACCCGCTCCCGAAACCCTCCATAGTCCCCGGCCGCTTGCTTGGCGAGCGCAAGCACGCACCCGAGCAGCTGCTGGGCCGAGCCGAAGCGGATCGCGAGCAGCCCGGGCTCGGGCAGCGTGACGCCGGCAGGCAGCCCGGTGGCCTCGTCCGGCTCCGGATGATGGGATGGAAGCGCAACTGCGGTCGCGCGGGCTTCGGCCTCGCGCGCGGCCCGGGCCAGCTCTGTCTCCAGGCGTCGCTGCCGGCCGACGGCGTCCGCCACGGGCCGGGTAGCGTGGAGCCGGTCGAGCCAGGCGAGGAGCTTCTCGCGGTCGAGCACGTTGGCGACCCCGGGCCGGGGAGGCTGGACCTGGGCCATAAGCCGGATGGCGGCACGGCGGGAGACGGCGAAAAGCTGTTCGATCAGGGCGCGGTCGAGCACGGGCGAGTCGAGGGCGGCGAGGGTATCGCGCAGCGCAGGCAGGCGCCCATGCCAGCTGGGTTTGGGAGGCACGCGAGCAGACTATCATCTGCTACTCGTACTGGCACAGTACTGTCACTCTATGCTT
>CAXTMF010000021.1:0-49446 GCA_964245435.1 uncultured Acidobacteriaceae bacterium | reverse complement strand
GGAATAAATCGCGACCCATCCGCCGACCCGCCCCACATCGCCACAAACAGCGAGCCCCGCCGCACCTCGCGCGAGTCGAACTCCACCGCACGCACCTCAGCCGACGAGAGCGCCCCCGCCGGCCCAGCCCGCTTCAATACCTGCACTCCAGCCAACACCTGTTCCAGTCGCATAGACGCAGCTTATATCTTAAGCTGCACTAATCTTGAGACTACAAATCACTACTTACGCGTTCCTTGAACGTATCTCGGCCGAATTTTAGGACACCTAGCTCTTTTCGGACGATCTCCAAGACTTCAGGTTGAAATAATTTTGAGTAGACCTCCCTGTCGGCAAGCCTTACGATAGCGAGCTTGATTGAACTGAGTGTTTGGGTATCGAGCTTGGACGCAAAACAAGGCGCTCCTGGTGGCACCGACATAAAGAGCTTACTCGGTGATAGGGGAAGAAAAGTAAAGGTGGCTGGAAGGCCTAGTCCATGCCCTATTGAGAGCCTGTCCCCAAGATCTGTGCAGAACATACGGGCGAATCGCTCGTGATGAGAGATGCGGACTCATCCTCAGCCAGAATCCAGTGGCGCTGAACGAAAAGCATCGCATACCTCGGCAATCTCTCCTCAAGACCGCTAAGGTGTAAGTAAGCTGGGTTCGCCTTGTAAACAGCTATCTGCGCAGCAACTATGTTTCTAAGGTCGGCCACATCAACGAGTCGGCCTCTCTTTAACAAGTCAGCTTGCATCGTCCTAAGGGACTGTTCGGAGAGGCTCTCTCGGAGTAAAGCTCCTCCTGCGTTCGCAGCAAAGTCTTGTCTAAGCTTTCTTGTTCTTATAAACAAGCAAGCCAGGTACAAAGACCAGTTTATCGATTCTGCGTAGTCCAGCTCTTGACCGGCTAAAAGCTTTTTTGTTAGCGGGCCAGCAAGGCTCTCGAACTTAGAAAACAGATCTTCGTATCTGCCGTCGGTCTTATCTTTGTGGACTTGGTATTCGTTGAAGTCGCGCTCGCAAGCTTCATTAGCTATGTTGGACTTCCGCTTGCCCTTCATATCATAAACGTACAAGTTCTCGTTCCTGTCAGCGAAGTTCCGCAGGTACACCTTTGGGACAAAATGCTGCTTTCGTGCCTTATTAGGCATTTCTCCCCCGTTCAAATTGTCTCGGGTTTAGAGGTGGCTATGAGTTGCGGATCCCCGAAGTTGAATGCGGGATTCGTGCCACCTACCGCGAAAACCGCACCACCACCGCCGTCCCCGCCGGCACCCGCGTGCCAGGCGCGGGCGCCTGCGCACGCGCCAGCCCGCTGCCGATCACCTGCACACTCAAACCTGCTGCACCTGCTCGCTCCGTCGCCGCCCGCACCGTCGCACCCGCAAAATCCGGCACCGCCACATCCCTGCCTGATGCCAGCACCACCGTGCCGTTCTGCACTCCGGCTGCGGCGGCCGGCACACCCCCATCCGGCTCCGCAACAGCGGCTCCATCCGCCGGCACCGCGCTCTTTGCACTCACCGCACTCAACCCACTCGCCGCACCCGCCGCGCCTGCCGCGCCTGCCGGCACCTTCCCACTCTCCACCGACCCAGCCGGCGTTCCCGCCGCAGCCGCCTGCACCTCCACCGTCCCACCCGGCCCACTCGCAGCCACCGGTGCTTCTCCACCGCTCGCCGCCGGCCGCCGCAGCGGGTCATCCGCCGGCAGTTCGTTCACATCCGCAAACAGGGCGTTCAGGTCACCGACCGTCTCCGAAACACCCTCCTGCGCCTTCGCAGCTGCTGCTTCCGCCCGTAGCTCCGGCGCCGTCTTCAGCGGCTCGTCATGCGGCACACCCAGGTACTCCAGGATCTCCTGCGCCAGCTCCTGAAACACCGGCGCGCTCACCGCATTGCCGTAATGGGAGCTTCCCGTCGGCGAGTCGATAACCACCGCGATCGTCACCGCCGGGTTGTTCACCGGCGCGATGCCTACGAACGAAGCGACATACTTCGTCTTGGAATAGGTGTGCGTCCGCACGTCGATCTTCTGCGCGGTCCCGGTCTTGCCAGCAGCCGAGTAGCCATTCAGGTTGGCCCAGCCCTTGGCCGTCCCGTTCAGCACTACATTCTCCATCAGCTTGCGCATCGTCGCCGCCGTCAGCGTACTGATCACGCGATGCGCTCCGGCCGGCAGCGGGCTCGGTAGCTCGTCCGTGGGCCGAAAACTCGAGGCCTGCAGACCCGGGTTTCCGCGAAACTTGTCCGTCGCCTCGAGCACGATATGTGGCGGCAGGTACTCGCCGCCGTTCGCGATCGCCGAGGCCATCGTCACCAGCTGGATCGGTGTCACCGCGACCTCCTGGCCCATCGGCACCGAGCCGATCGTCGTCGGTTGCCAGCGCTCCGGCGGCTTCAGCAGCCCGCGCGTTTCACCCGGCAGCTCGAGGCCCGAGCGCTGCCCGAAGCCGTACGCGTGTATGTAACTGTAAAAGGTATCTTTGCCCATGCGCTCCGCGAGCTTGATCGCCGCGACATCGCTCGAAACGGCCAGGGCCTGCTCCGTCGTCAGCACACCGTTGTAGTGGTCGTCATGCACCGTGCGCCCCGCCACCACAATCCTGCCGCCTTCGCAGTCGATCTTCTGCTCCGGCGTCGTTACATGTTGGTCCAGCGCAGCCGAGTAGGTCACCAGCTTGAACGTCGAACCCGGCTCATACACATCGCTTACCGCATGGTTCCTCAAGAGCTCAAGCGAGGTGTGCTTGATGTCGTTCGGATCAAACGTCGGCCGGATCGCGAGCGCAAGGATCTGCCCGGTGTGTGGATCCTGCACCACGACCGTTCCGTTCAGCGGCTTTACCCGCGCCATCGCATGGTCCAGCGCCTGCTCCGCCATAAACTGGATGTTCGCGTCCAGCGTCAACACCAGGTTCTCGCCCGGCGCCGGATCGCGCTCGCTCGATGCCAGCACGTGCCGTCGCGCATCGAGCGCCGTCAGCATCCTCCCCGGCTCGCCATGCAGCGCGTGGTCGTACTTCTGCTCGACTCCGCCCAGGCCGTTATCGTCCACGCCGACATAGCCCAACACCTGCGCCGCAATATCGTTCTCCGGGTAAAAGCGCTTGAACTCCTTCTGGAAGTACACGCCCTTCAGCTTCTGCGCCTGCAGCATCGCGCGCACGGAGGCGATCACACGCGGGTCCTGCTTGCGCGCGATCCAGGTAAAGTAGCGCGAACTGTTGATGCGCTTCAGGATCTCTTCGGACTCTGTAAACCGGTCCGACGGGTCGGTGTGCAGCACGCCCGCCAGCGCGGCTGCCAGCGCGGGCCGGCTCGCCTCCGGGATCTCGCCCGGCACCGCATAGATCGAATCGACCGACACCGTCATCGCCAGCTCATGGAGGTTGCGGTCGTACAACACACCCCGGCGCGGCGCGACCTCAAAGGTTCGCTGTTGTTGCTGCGCTGCCCGCGCCACCCACTCGGGGCTCTTGACTACCTGCAGCCAGAACAGCCGCCCCGCGATCAGCAGCGCCCACGCCGCAAAGATCGCGATCACGGCCAGCACCCGCACCCGCCGCATCGGCGTCGCGATGTTGGAGCTCTGGCGTGGTGCCTGCGCAAAGGAGAAAGGCTTCATCATGGCTGGTGAAAGATCACTCGGAGTTTGGATGGGACTCTTCGAGCAAAACTTTTCTGGTCTGAGAAACGCTACTGAGTCGACATACTAGAGCTTCAGAATGGCAGATCGTCATCACTGATCTCAGCTGTCACATACGTCCGATTCCCTCTGGGTGCAAGCCGCAGTGTGAAACTACGCTCATTTGCGTCGATCCAATCCCACGCCTCAGAACTAATTATCGCGCCCCTGTACTGATTTCCTCTCTCATCGTCGAAAGTTGCTTCCGCCAGGAAGCGCCTTCGTGTAAGGCGCCTCATGGCAAGAGAAACGCCAACCTTAGACAATCCAGCTTTTTCGGCGTCGTTTCGTAAATCCCACAAAGCGAAAGCGGAGCCTGGACTCTCAGTCATGCCGGCAGCAACTGCGAGCAGCATCATTTTGATCTGGCTCAAGCCACTCACCTCCGCCACCTGCCCCGTTTGTGCCAAATCTTCTAGGGCAGTGCTTCGATCGGCAGCAGACCTCAGGCGTTCGGTTATAGCCGTGCTTAGATTCTCGAAATCGCTTTGTGCTTCAGTTTTGTAAGTTATGACTGCTCTATGCTGAATGTCGAAAGGAAAACTCTGTCGCTCGTTCGAACAGACCAGGACGACTGGCCTCCTCGCAGCGAACGCAAATCCGAGCTCATACCAAACGTTCGGGTTGTCTGTCGTTATGTCGGCAAGGCAAACAGCTGCAGAACGAATTTCGTCTTCTATAGAATTGACCAGGATATCTACATTGACATCCTGGTCTACTCTGTAGGCTTCGAGTCCGGCAGCCCGAATCGCTGGAGCGAAAGTCTCTTTGAATCGCTTATCGAACTTACCAGAGTCGAATGGCTGGATAACGAAGCATCTAGGCATAGGAGACTTCTTAGTCCTTTCCTGTCTTCCCGTCGGGCACAGCTGCATTTCGCTATGATCATCCAGTCACACTCTTCATATATAGGAACCGCTCAGACGTGATCTGCGTTGATGGCTTTTTGTAGGCAAACGCTCCCTTGAGGGCCATCCTACCGGCTCCAAGCGCAATCCTGTGCAAATTCAAACCCCAACGAAACCTGCCTAAAACCCGAAGATACGAGTACGGAAGTACTCTTGCGCCTGCATAGTTATGCACCATCGACCATTCCTATACATTTGCAACTCGCTCTTTCGCGCCCGAAAAGCTCCAGAAACCACCAAATCACGCCCTGACTGCAGGGGCGCCGCCCTACCGGGTTTCAGCTATTTCCAGAGCGGAAACTCACAAAGACCCCGAACCATGTGCAACACCCGCTTCGACGGAACGCAATCTTTCCCACAAAACGGGAGGTTCCTGCAAGGAGGGGTCGTCTTGACGGAGCGCAGCAGAGTCGAGAGATCTGCGTTTCCCGTGCAAGTCGCGTACCCACATCTCACCCTTCAAGCGCGCCCGCCGCCCTACCTCCCCATCCGAAATGGCCGCGCCTCCGCCAGCACCGGCGTCTCGCCAGCCCCAAACGTCCCATCCGGGCGCACCACCTGTCCCGGCGCCGGCTGCTGGAGGCCCATCTGACGCGCCAGCTTGTCAATCCGTGCCGGGTCGCTCAGCTGTGCCTCGTTCAGCCGGAGCTCCCGGTTCTGCTCCTCCAGCTGGGCCAGCTGCTGCTTTTCCTGCTCCACCCGGTAGCCCGACTGAATCGACTGGTAGTGCTGCCAGCCGTAAAACATCACCAGCGCAAACAGCATCGCCATCGCGCCCGCAAACGAGCGCATCTCGCGCTTGCGTACCGGGCATTGCGCCTTCACCAGGCGCGAGTTGTCCATGCGGCGTGCAAAGAAGATCTCCGGCGTCGGTCCGCGACGGGCACGTTGCTCCGCCATCCAGCGCGAGCTCCGAGCCTGCTCTGCGCCCTCGGTGCTGCCCCGCTCCCCCGCTATCCCGAACATCTCCACCAGCGCCTGCGTCGCCATACTGCCCCTCTATTCCTGTCTCTTGCTCCCCTTCGAACGATCGGGCCAGATCGCTGTGCATGGAAGGGGGTGGTACGCGGTTGGGTCCTACGCGGGTTTGTCTTTCGCCTTGAGTGGTTCGGCAGGACAACCTGGCCCGATCTCGTATTCAGCTCCGCCGTCTCCCGGGCGGCGCCGTAATCTTTTCCGCTGCTCGCAACTTGGCACTGCGGCTTCGCGGGTTCCCTCGCATCTCGTCTTCGCTCGCCGTTGCCGGCTTGCGCGTCAGTACCTCGTACAGTCCGGCTTCGCGCCCATCGCGCATCGCATCCTTTGCCAGCCGGTCTTCGAGCGAGTGGAACGAGATCACCACCAGCCGTCCTCCTGGCTTCAGCAGCTTCGGCGCTGCCTCAAGCAGTGCCTTGATCTCACCCAGCTCTTCGTTTACGTGAATCCGGAGTGCTTGAAAGGTCTTTGTCGCCGGATGGATCCGGTCGCCTTTCACTGAGGGGGCCGCGGCCCGCACCACTTGAGCTAACTGCGCTGTCGTCAGTACGGGCCGGGCCCTCACAATGGCTCTGGCGATTCTCCGCGACCTCCTTTCCTCTCCGAGTTCGTAAATCAGGTTGGCGAGATCGTTTTCGTCCGCCTGATTTACCACTTGTTCGGCAGTGAGCGACTGCGCGGTATTCATCCGCATGTCCAGTGGCCCATCCGCCTGAAAACTGAATCCTCTGTGCGCCTGGTCCAGGTGCATGGAGCTGGTTCCGAAGTCGGCCAGCACTCCGTCGGCCTCGCCAGCCCCTACAAACTCCGTCACCCGGCTGAACTCGGCATGGTGCAGCGTCCACCGCGGCATCTCGCTGCGGAGCTCCTCGGCTACGCCTGCAAGCCTCGCTTGCGCCAGCTCCAGCGCTTCCGGGTCCCGGTCCAGACCGATCAGCTGACCCTCGGCGCCCAGCCGCTTCGCGATTGCCTGCGCATGGCCGCCGAAGCCCAGCGTGCAATCCACGTACGTGCCGCCCCGGCGCACAGATAGGTACTCCATCGCAACATCTAAAAGAACTGGCACATGCCGCTCGGCCTGCTCGTCCGCTCTGCGCATCTGCCCGGCCCCTCAAGGCCTTCCTACAACCCAAACCCTGCCAGCACCTGCTGGTCTTCGTCCGTCAGCGGATTTGCTTCCATGTTCTGCCGGAAGCTGTCGTGGTTCGCTACTTCGAGATAGGTCTGCATCCCGAACACCACGACATCGCCCGTGACCTTGGCCTGCTCCCGCAAAATCTGCGGCAGCAGAACCCTTCCCTGCTCATCCATCCGGCTCACCTGCCCGTAGTAGTTCAGCCGGTCCAGCAGCTTCTTCTTCGCCGGATTGAAGTTCGGGATCAGTGCTAACTTCGCTTCGAACTTTTCCCACTCCTTCAAGGGATGGATCTCAGCGACCTTGCCGTCCTTGCTGGTGATGTAGAACTGCTCGCCATACTCCTCATCAATGCGGCGTTTGAACTCCGCGGGCAGCTTCAGCCGGCCTTTCTCGTCGACCCGGGCTGGATGGTTCCCGCGAAACATGCTCCTGACCTCATCTGCTGAGCTCGATTTTCAGCTCATAAATCTGTTATCGCGGTGATTGTGCGCCGGGCGAGTAGAGGAAGCAACCCCTTTCCTCCACTTTCAACCACTTTTGACCACAGAGTACCCAACGCAGCGCGCCTTGCCCACCCCTTTTCAGCCGGTCATTACTGGAATCCGGTTACTAAAGTCGGAAAGCAGTGGAAGGCTTGTGCAAATCCGTGGCGCATTTCAAACAGACTATGTGTATGTGGAAAGAAAACGGCGGATGCAAATCAAAGAGCAGCCTCGTTCACTCAAGCCGGGTGATCTGGCCGCGCTCCCTGAGCCGGCGCTGCAGGTAGGCAGCTAGGTAGCAGACGACGGCGATGTTGAGCAGGGTGAAGACACCCTTGGGCCAGTTCGGCTTGCGCAGGATCTCGAAGAACTCCCAGGGCAAAAACGAAGCCGTCACGAGGAGGGTTAGATACTCCGCCCAGGCCTTTCCAAGCACGAGGCCTGTACCTTCCAGCACATCCATCGCCGCATAGAGAAAAATGGCCGCTGAGATCTGGCGCAATCGGTGCGGGCTGATCAATGAGACCTTCTCGAGGATGCGATTAATGAACCGGCTCTCTGGGTCGAAGCGCAGGTCGACAATCCAGTGCGTCACGACGCTGACCAGATCGCGATGCACAAGGTGTAGCGCACCAAAACCGAGGGCCACGAAGAGGATCGCCTTCAGGAGCTTGCCGGCTCCAATCAGGATGAGCCACCGATTCGTGGTGGATGCGGGCCGAGTAAGGGACGCCGGTGATGAGGATGATTTCGTCAGCTGCATGCGTTTCGCGCGAACCGGCACCAGAGGCCTAAGCCAAGCATACGCAATACAGCAGCCAATCGATCCCTGTCGGCGAGGCTCTGCTCTGAGAAGCCCGCTCGCCCCGGATTACGAAGATGCGTGTCACGCCTGCTGAATCTGTTGATAGGGAAAGTTACCGTGTTCTTGAATCCATTGCTAACCGCAGCGCGTTTCCCAGTCGAGTCATCTCAAGGCGTGCAATAGAAGATGTCCGGCTGGCAGTTCCTCTGTACTCAATCAATGGGATGCATCACTCATCGCACCTTGAAGAGGTGCGAGAAAAGGATCTACTAATGAAAAAACACACTGTTCTTGCAGCAACGCTGACTCTTGCCATGGGTCTCTCCGCAGTAGCCGTGCAGGCAGAGAAGGACCCGATGGTCGGCGGCGCAGCCATGTATCCGACTAAGAACATCGTGGAAAACGCGATGAACTCGAAGGACCACACCACCCTGGTCGCCGCAGTCAAGGCTGCCGGCCTGGTAGATACACTGGAAGGTCCTGGCCCCTTCACCGTCTTCGCGCCGACCAACGAAGCCTTCGACAAGCTGCCTTCCGGGACCGTCGACACACTACTCAAGCCTGAGAACAAGGACCAGTTGGTTAAGATCCTCACCTACCACGTAGTGCCAGGTAAGATCACCTCGAAGGACCTGATGAAGCTGATCAAGCAGGGCGGCGGCAAAGCTGAGCTGAAAACAGTTCAGGGCGAGACACTGACCGCGTCCACGCAGGACGGCAAGGTTATCCTGACCGATCAGAAGGGGGACACCTCAACCGTCACAATCCCGAACGTCATCCAGTCAAATGGCGTGATCCACGTCGTTGACACGGTACTGATGCCCAACTAGTCCAAGGTCGCCGCAGCGCAATGAGAGCGCCCGTGAGCGCTCTGTTTGCGCCGCGGCAATGTCGCTCTCAGCCGCTTCCAGGCTGAAGTCCGGCTACAGCATCCCACCGCACATGCGCCACAAGCTGCAACTGGAGCAGTGGGTACCCTACCCGCTAAGCGATGTTTTCGACTTCTTCGCCAACCCTGACAACCTGCCCCCGCTCATGCCGCGGTGGCAGGCGGCACGCGTCGACCGGGTTAGCATCTCTGCGCCGCCGCCTGCGCCCCATAGCAGACCAGCCAGCCAGACGCAGGCTGCCGGTCCAGGCTCACGGCTGCTGATCACCTTTCGTCCTGCCCCTATGCTGCCGCTGCGTATGCGCTGGGACGCCCAGATTGCGGAGTTTGTCTGGGATGACCATTTCTGTGATGTGCAGCTCTCAGGACCCTTCGGCTACTGGCGCCACTGCCATCGCGTACGGGAGCAGACGCGAGACGGAGTCCCCGGCACATCCGTGACCGACGACGTAACCTATGCTTTTCCCCTCGGGATACTGGGAGACTTCGCGTATCTGCTTGGTGGCGCAGCCCAGGTGCGTTCGCTGTTTCACTACCGGCAACAACAGCTGCTTAAGCTTCTGCCCGCGCAGCTGTCCGCCAGGCGAGCGGCCCTCAAGAACTCGGCAGCTCCGGCCTGACAGGAGATCAGCCGGCTGCCAACGCCTTGGGTCGGCGGCGCGGCAGTTTGCGCAGCACAGGCTCCAGTTGTTCCAGCGCTGCCTCGACGGTCACCCCATAGCGGCCGCGTAACTCGTCCACTTTGCCGTGCTCAATGAAGTGGTCCGGCCACCCGATTCGAATGACCGGCGTTCCGATTGCCGCCTGCTGCAACTCTTCGAGCACTGCACTGCCGAAACCGCCAGCAAGTACGTGGTCCTCAAAGGTGACAACCGCAGCCGCGTGCTCCGCATGATGCAGCAGCATTTCACGGTCCAACGGCTTTACAAAGCGGGGGTTGATCACGGCCGCAGAGTAGCCCCACTGCCCAAGCCGGTCGGCAAGCTGCTCCGCCATCGGCAGTAGAGCGCCAAGCCCGAAGATGGCGATCTCTTCCCCATCGCGTACCAACAGGGCGCGGCCAATCTCGATGGGCTCAGGTTGTGCCTTGAGCGCCACGCCTGGGCCGGTTCCTCGCGGATAGCGGATGGCACTTGGACCCGGGTGCAGCTTCGCGGTGAGCAGCATATCGGCCAGCTCATCCTCAGTGGTCGGCACCATGTGCACGATATTCGGGATCGGCCGCAGATAGCTGATGTCAAAGAGACCGTGATGCGTTGCGCCATCGTCGCCACTCAGGCTACCGCGGTCCATGCAGAAGACGACCGGCAGATTCTGCAGGCATACGTCGTGGACGATCGGATCGAAAGCACGCTGCAGAAATGTTGAGTAAATGGCGCAGAACGGCTTGAGGCCGCGCGTCGCCATGCCGGCCGCGAAGATGACCGCGTGCTCCTCCGCGATTCCGACATCGAAGTAGCGTTTCGGGTGATGCGGCCGGAACAGGTCGAGTGCTGTTCCGTTCGGCATTGCCGCCGTGATCGCAACAACCTTTTCATCCTGGTCCGCGAGCTTCACCAGCGTGTTCGCGAAAACCTCTGAATACGTCGGCTGTGCGCCCTGGTGCGTGTGGCCCGTTTCCGGGTCATACGGTCCCAGGCCGTGAAACTTCTTCTGCCCATCCAGCGCCGGCTGAAAGCCACGGCCCTTTTGGGTAATGGCATGGAGCAGCACGGGGCGATCCTGCTGCTTGAGAAACTCGAATGTCTCAATCAGCAGGCCGATGTTGTGCCCGTCGAGAGGCCCATAGTAAGTAACGCCGAACTCCTCAAAGAACGAGGACGGGAACATGATGCCCTTGGCAGCCTCCTCCGCGCGACGCACCGCCTGCTTGGCGGCCTTGCCGCCGATCCGCTCAACAAGGCGCGTCGCATTTTCATGCAGAGAGGTGATGTGCTGATTAGTAACAATCTTGTGCAGGTACTTGGCGATCGCGCCGACATTGCGATCAATCGACCACTCGTTGTCGTTCAGTACGATAATGAGCCGCCTGGTCTGGTCGGCGATATTATTAAGCGCCTCGAACGATATGCCGTTGGTAAAGGCGGCGTCGCCGGCTAGCGCGACGATGTGCTCTTTGCCACCGGCCAGATCACGCGCAACCGCCATACCAAGCGCCGCAGAAAGAGCGGTGCCGGCGTGGCCAGCACCATAGCTATCGTGCTCGCTTTCGGTGCGCAGCATAAAGCCGTTCAGGCCGCCACCCTGGCGAATGGTGTCGAATCGGTTTTCGCGCCCGGTCAGCAGCTTGTGCACGTAGGCCTGGTGACTTACATCGAAGACGAACTTGTCTTCCGGCGTCGAAAAGACGTAATGCATGGCGAGCGTGAGCTCAACAACGCCGAGATTCGGCCCAAGATGACCGCCGGTCCTGGAAAGCGATACGATCAGCCGGTCGCGGATCTCCTGTGCGAGCGACTCCAGCTCCGGAAGGGTCAACTGCTTGATATCTGCCGGAGACTGGATGGTGCCAAGCCGAGTACCCATGCTGCTCCTGCGCCTGGTCACAGAGCGCCAAGGGGAAGGCGCAATCTGGCAGCTCACAGCGCGCGAGAGGGACTTCCCTAACCTCGAAGTATAACAGCCATGTTTCAGCCGAGGCTGGCCTGGAACTGCCGGGCATTGACACCGGAGAAACACGGCGCTACTCGGTTAGGGGGCAGTAGATTCTGCCGCCGGCAGTTCAGAGCCGAAAACACCCTCCCACTTTGCGATAACCGCCGCAGCAAGACAGTTTCCGGTGACGTTGACGACCGTTCGTCCCATATCCATAAGGGCGTCGATGCCAAGGATGAGAAAGATCGGCCCCTCCGGCAGCCGGAACGCGCTTGCAGTCGCAAGCAGCACCACCAGCACCGCGCGAGGCACTCCCGCGACGCCCTTGCTTGTGAGCATCAGCACAAGCAGCATGCCAGCCTGGGCACGCAGGTCCATGTGCATGCCGGCGGCCTGAGCCACAAAGACCGAGGCGAGCGCCAGGTAAAGCGCCGAACCGGCCAGATTGAAGCTGTAGCCGGCCGGGATGACGAAGCCCGTAATGCGGCGCGGAACGCCGAACGCCTCCATCGCTTCCATCGCCCGTGGCAAAGCTGCCTCGCTAGTGCTGGTCGCAAAGGCGATCGTCGCCGGCTCGGCGACGGCGCGCAAAAAGCCGCGCACCGGGACGCGGGCGACCACCGCGACCGGTAGCATCACCAGCACAGCGAAAGCAGCAAGGGCCGCGTACAACGTCAGCAGGAGCCGGCCGAGATGGGCCATGACGCCGAAGCCGACAGTAGCGACTGTGTAGGCGAGCGCCGCGCCTACCGCTAGGGGCGCCAGGTACATAACTAGGTTGGTAAAGGCGAACATGGTTTCGGTCAGCGACTCGACCAGACGCAGCATGGGCGCTCGTCGCGCCTCAGAAACGCCGTTCAGCGCCAGGCCGAAGAACAGTGCAAACACCGCCACCTCGAGGATCTGCCCGTCGGCGACTGCCTTGGCGATGTTGTCCGGGAAGACACGGAGCAGAAACGCCTGCCAGCTACCGAGATCGGCCGCCCCGCTGGCCGCGACCGGCGCAGAAGCGATTGATGCCTGTGCTCCGACCCCGACGCCGGCCCGCGAGATGTTGATCGCCAGTAGCCCGATGGCGAGCGCTGCTGTAGTCAGCACCTCGAAATAGACAAGCGACTTCCAGCCCAGCCGGCCGACGTTCGCTTTGCTCCCATGACCGGCGATCCCGGTCACGAGTGTGCCGAAGATGAGCGGCGCGACAATGCACTTGATAAGCCGGAGGAAGATGTCGGAGAAGACACGCGAGGCGATGGCAGCCTGCGGCAGGTCCAGGCCGAACTCAACGCCGGCAAGCATGGACCAGAAGATCCAGGGAGTGAGCGCGCGGCGACGGAACACGTAGACGGCTAAAAGCGCCAGGGCAGCGCACCGCGTGACCAGCGCAGGCCCTGCGATTGTCCGGAATGAAAGGCACACAGTCCAGACGAGCAGGCTCAGTGCGGGCAGCCATCCTCTGCTTCGCGCTTCCGCGCTGATCTTCACGCGATCAGCTTAGCCCAAAGCGCAAGCAGCACATGGCTGAGGAAGCAAGCCTTTGCGAATGCAGGAGAATGAAGATTACTCATCCTCTTCCCGCATCTTCGCCAGCCCGCCGAAGTCCTCGAGCGTAGTCGTATCACCTTTCACTTCGCCGGTCTCAGCTAGCTCGCGCAGTAAGCGGCGCATGATCTTGCCGGAGCGAGTCTTCGGCAGCTGCTCGACGAAGCGCACATCATCCGGCCGGGCGAGCGAGCCAATCTCCTTGGCGACCCAGGCGCGTAGCTCCTCGCGCAGCTCCGGCGATGGCCGGCAATCAGTCTCGAGCGTCACAAAAACGGAGATTGCCTGCCCTTTCAACTCGTGCGCTTTACCCACGGCCGCTGCTTCAGCAACCTTTACGTGCGCAACCAGCGCCGACTCGATCTCCATCGTGCCGAGCCGGTGGCCGCTCACGTTGATCACATCGTCGACGCGGCCCATTAACCAGTAGTAGCCATCCTCGTCGCGCCGTGCGCCGTCGCCCGAGAAGTAGGCGCCCGGAATCTCGGCAAAATACGTTTGCAGGTAACGCTCATGGTCGCCCCAGATGGTGCGAGCCATGGCGGGCCACGGTTTGCGAATCACCAGCAACCCGCCCTGGTTTGCCGGTACCGGCTCACCGGCCTTGTTGACGATCTCAGGCACCACGCCCGGGAACGGCACGGTTGCGGAACCAGGCTTGGTCGCGATCGCTCCGGGAAGCGGCGTGAGCATATGTGCGCCGGTCTCGGTCTGCCACCAGGTGTCGACAAGAGGACAGCGGCCGCGCCCGATTTCGTTGTGGTACCACATCCAGGCTTCCGGGTTGATCGGCTCACCCACAGAGCCCAGTACTCGCAGCGAGTCGAGCCGGGCTGCGCGGGGGTACCGCTCACCGAGCTTCATGAAAGCGCGAATGGCGGTCGGCGCTGTATAAAAGGCTGTTACCCGGTGCCTGTCGATAAGCTGCCAGAACCTGCCCGGATCCGGGCAGGTAGGCGCGCCCTCGTAGAGCAGCGTAGTGACTCCATTCTGCAGCGCGCCGTACAGCACATACGAGTGGCCGGTGATCCAGCCGACGTCAGCCGTGCACCAGAAAACATCGTCACCAGCGGACGCTCCGGCGCGCGCATCTTCCGGTCGCCCATGCAGGTCGAACACCAGCCGGGTCGTCAGATAGGTTTGAACGGCGTAGCCGCCGTTTGTATGCAGGAGACCCTTCGGTTTGCCGGTGGTACCGGAGGTATAGAGCAGAAAAAGCGGATCCTCTGCGCCAAGCGGCTCCGGCGCACAGTGCAGTTCAGCCTCAGCCATCGCCTCATGCCACCAGTGGTCGCGTTCAGGCTGCATGGCTACCGGCGAGCCAGTGCGCGCCAGCACGATCACATGGCGCACGTTTGGGCACTTACGCAGCGCCTCGTCCACACAACCCTTTAGCCCGATCTCTGCCCCGCGGCGGTAGGTTCCGTCCTGGGTCAATACGACCTGACAGTCCGCGTCAAGGATCCGGTCTGCGATCGCCTGTGGCGCAAATCCACCAAAGATGACAGAGTGCACGGCGCCGATACGGGTACAGGCAAGCATCGCGATGGCAACCTCGAGTGTCACGCCCATGTAGATCGCCACCCGGTCGCCTTTCTCTACCCCGTGCGCGCGCAGCATCGAGGCGCAACGTTCCACCTGCGCAAGCAGCGCCGCGAAGGTCAGCGTACGTACCTCGCCGGGCTCACCTTCCCAGATGAGCGCCGTATGATCGCCGCGACCGACGGCAACATGCCGGTCAATGCAGTTGTCGCTCATGTTTAGGGTTCCATCCGCGAACCAGCGAACATCCGGTAGCTCGCCGGAGAGTACCTGCTGCGGCTCGCGGAACCAGTGCAACTCGCGCGCCACCTCACCCCAGAACTGTTCCGGCTTCTGTACTGATCGCTCGTAGAGGGCCTGGTATGCGGGAAGACTGCCAACATGCGCATGCGCAGCAAACTCCGGCGGGGGAGGAAACAAACGCGCCTCGCGCAGAGTTGAAATCAGGTTCGATGAGGCCATGCGATGGACGAGCCTTTCACGGGCAATTCGGTCGAACCCAACGGTGCGAGAAGAGGAGCTCGCCGCGCAGGCGCGACAGTCACCACAGTAAAGGGCAGGTACTGGAGACGGCAAGCGAAGTGACCCCTCACTTCGCTCGTCATTATCTATATCTATAGTCGCCGCTGGGTTAGAAGAGTCCTGCAGGTATAGCTGCGCCTCCCGGCAGCTTGCGAGATTGCATCTGAGTCTGACAAGACACTGCTAACAGGCAGGGAGCACAGCAGGATGAGTTTTTCGTTTTTAGACCGGGAACGTACCATTGCCGGACCGGGCTACAGCCGCTGGCTGGTTCCGCCCGCTGCACTCGCCATCCACCTCTCCATAGGGCAGGTCTACGCCTTTTCTGTGTTCGTCAAGCCGTTGCTGGGTCTTCACGATGCTAGCGGCGCGGCCTGGAGTCAGAAGGAAGTGGGCTACATCTTTTCTATCGCCATCGTTGTCCTCGGTGTGTCGGCTGCGCTCTTCGGCCGTTGGCTGGAAACAGCGGGCCCACGCAAAGCAATGGCCATCGCGGCGCTTTGCTTCGGCATAGGCTTCCTGGTTGCCGCGGCTGGAGTCGCGCTGCATCTGCTGCTGCTCATCTATCTCGGCTATGGGGTGATTGGCGGCGTCGGCCTTGGGCTCGGCTATATCTCGCCCGTATCAACGCTGATCAAGTGGTTTCCCGACCGCCCTGGCCTGGCTACCGGGCTAGCTATCATGGGCTTTGGCGGCGGCGCTATGATCGGCGCCCCGCTCGGCACAGATCTGATGAAGCTTTTCGGCGGTACGTTGACTCATGCCATTATGGGTGCCTGGCTCACAATGGGTGTGCTCTATTTCCTCTTTATGCTGCTCGGCGTTGCCATGATCCGGGTGCCTGACACAGGTTGGCAGCCTACGGGCTGGGTCCCAAAAGCGCTCGGTAACCGATCCCGCCTCATATCTATTCATAACGTGACCGTCGCCAATGCGACCCGCACCCCGCAGTTCCTGCTGCTCTGGCTGGTCCTCTGCCTGAACGTCACCGCCGGCATCGGTATCCTCGAGCAAGCTTCCCCTATGCTGCAGACTCTTTTCACAGGCAAGGTGTCAGCCCTTGCTGCCTCTGGCTTCGTGGGCGTGCTCTCTCTCTTCAACATGGGCGGGCGTTTCGTCTGGGCATCCTTGTCGGACTACATCGGGCGCAAGGGCACTTATGCGATCTTCTTCGTCCTGGGTGCGCTGCTGTTCTACAACCTGCCTCTAGTCCGATCCCTTCCAGTATTCGTCGTGACCGCTGGCGTGCTCATCAGCATGTATGGCGGTGGATTTTCGACTATCCCGGCGTACCTGCGGGATCTATATGGGGTCGTGAACGTCAGTGCCATCCACGGCCGCCTGCTCACCGCCTGGTCCACGGCCGGCATTCTAGGACCTCTGATCGTCAATGGGCTGCTCGATCACGCAAAAGCTACCGGACAGCCGCTACGCTCTGCGTATCCAGTCGTGCTCCACACCATGGCAGGGCTGCTTGTCATAGGCTTTATCGCGAACCTTCTAGTGCGTCCCGTAGCTGACCGGTACTGGATGCGCGAAGGGGAAATGGCAGCAGCCGACTACGCCGCCCACTAACCCGATACTTGGAGCATCCGGAAATGCGCGACACACCGCCGACACCGCAGGCCTTCAAGGCGAGCTCGCCCGTGAGCATCGCCCTTGCCTGGCTTCTGGTAGTCCTGCCGGCAGCCTGGGGCGTGTACAACACTGTCCTGCGTGCTGCCAATCTGTTTACTCAGTGATTCGCGAGTCTTCGGACAGAAGCGTCAGGGTGGCAGTTCTACCTCGCTTTGCTGAGCAGGCCTTCTATTTTTCAGTCAACTGGTACCGCACCTGATGCCACTCCCATGCCGTACGCACGATTTCGTCGATCTCGGTGTACTCGGGCTTCCAGCCGAGCTCGCGGGTGATCTTCTCGGAGCTGGCGATGAGCACCGCGGGGTCGCCCGGCCTCCGCTGCTCCTCGACAACTGGAATCGGGTGGCCGGTAACCCGTCGAACCGACTCGACGATCTGCCGCACGCTGAAGCCGATGCCATTGCCCACGTTGTAGATCAGCTGCCTCGGCTCGCCCGGAGCCGCCAGCGCATGTAAAGCCAGCTGGTGCGCCCGGCCGAGGTCCCGCACATGAATGTAGTCCCGCACTGCCGTTCCATCCGGCGTCGGGTAATCCTGGCCGAAGATCTTGATCGACTCGCGCCGGCCGAGGGCAACATCCAGCACCAGCGGGATCAGGTGCGACTCGGGTTCATGTGCCTCGCCGCGCCCGGGCACAGCACCCGCCACATTGAAGTAGCGCAGGCTGGCGTAGCTGAGACCGCGAAGCCGGTGTAGCCAGGTAAGCATCTGCTCTACCAGCAGTTTCGACTCACCATACGTGTTGGTAGGGTGCAGCGGTGCGTCCTCGGGGATCGGTGTTGTTTCTGGCTCTCCGTACAGCGCAGCGGTCGAGGAGAACACGAGCCGATGCACCCCGGCCGCCAGCATCGCTTCCAGCAGGGTCAGTGTCGTTGCGCTGTTGTTGCGAAAGTACTGCTCCGGCACCTTCATGCTTTCGCCGGCCTCAATCAGGGCGGCAAAGTGCATCACGCCGTCGAACTGCTGCCCGGCTAGCGTCTTGTCGAGCAGCGCACGGTCCGCCAGATCACCCTCGACGAAGGTTGCGCCTTTCGGCAGCATCGACCGGTGCCCGTGCGCGAGATTGTCAAAGATAACAACCTCATGCCCAGCTGCGAGCAGCTCCTCGGCCACTGTTCCACCGATGTACCCGGCGCCTCCTGTTAACAGAACTTTCACGGATCGTCCTTTCCTGGGTTTGGCGCTCGGAGAGCAACGATTCCGAGAGCAGCTTCGTCTAAAGGCTTGACATGCAGACCCATTTATCTTCCTGATGCATGCAAACCCTCCATAGTAACTGAATAAAGCCCTGGAGAGTGCGTGATCGAGTGCCTGCCCGGTTAAGATGACTCCAGACTCCTGCCATAACTATGCGTCATCCAGAGTACACAGTGTGGAGCAGGGAGGAGATTGCATGCAGAAGGGTACAGCCGGCACCCGGGGTGAGCATCCGGACGAGCAAGTTTCGTCGGAGGCATCCGGCAGGCGTCTTCCTCTGCAGCCCAGAGTAAATCGGCCGGCCCGAACGGGCCGGACCAAAGGATGGACAACCGGCCGCACCAGCCCGGTGGTTTCTCCGGAATAGGACCTATGCCGCAGACAGAGCAAGTCTCGATCGAAGAACTGGACACACAGATGAGTAACGACAAGGGCCAGCAAGGCCAGCAAAGCGGTCCAAGAGAGCGCGCATCTTCAGCTCCCATTGCGACACCCGCTCAGCGGGACGTCCTGAATCATGCCAACTTTGGCCTTCTGCCTCAGGAAAAGGGTAGGTTCGGGACCTTCGGCGTTTCGGCCGGCATCAACCTGATTATCCTCGCGATCGTCCTCGTGCTCACGATCAACCGGGTTCAGGAAGCCCGCGTGCACCGCAACGAGACCCTGGTGTACGTAGCTCCACCGCCCAAGCCTTACATCCCGCCGGTTCCAAAGATCAAAATGCCACCGATCCCGCCGCTTCCGAAAGAAGAGGTGAAGATTCAGCCGCCGAAGCCGGTCATTGAGCCGCCTAAAGTCGAGCCGATGAAAGTTGAAGCCAAAGCACCGGCGATGCCGGCGCCAGCACCGCGCCCCGTAGTCACCCCTCCCAAGCCGGTCGTCGGTCAGTTTGCCGCCCCGGCAGCAGCCCAGCAGGCTGTACGGCCCGCTGAGGCGAAGGCCGCTGGCTTTGGTGCGCCGACTGGTGTACAGGCTAACCCCAATGCAACCCAGCCGTCGCAGCTGGCCGTTACCGGCGGATTTGGCTCTGCGTCCAATAGCAACACTGGGCAAGCCGGCCGTCCTGGCACGGTCTCCACCACCGGCTTTGGCGCGGGGAGCGCACAGGGCGGCGCTACTGGCGGCCATGGCACTATCGCTTCTACGGGTTTTGGCTCCGGGTCCCAACCGGCCGGCGCTCCCGGCGGCCACGGCACGGTTGCATCAACAGGTTTCGGCGCAGGCAGCTCGCCGGGCGGCAATGGCACCGGCAATCACGGAACGATCGCCTCGACCGGCTTCGGAAACACCCCCGCAGCCGCGAGTGGTACACCAGCCCGCGTGCAGCAGCCGGTAACAACCTCCATCGTGGTACTCTCCAAGCCACTTCCCCAATACACCGCGGAAGCACGGGAAGCGCACATCCAAGGAGACGTCACCCTGGAGGTCCGCTTTACCGCGGACGGGCAGGTCGAGGTGCTGCGCGTTGTCAACGGTCTGGGCCATGGCCTCGATGAGCAGGCCCGGTTGGCTGCAGCACGCATCCGCTTTAAACCAGCGACCCGTGATGGCAAGCCGGTCGACCAGGTTTCTGTGATCCACGTCGCCTTCCAGCTTGCATGAGGCCTGCCCGCAGGGGTTCTGGCGACAGCAGTTTAGAAGATTGAATCTGCCGGCACGGCCGGCACATGAGGACTCTCGAATGGTAGCTCGAACAGTTGGGCTGTTGGCACTGAGCGTTTCGCTCGCCGTGGCTCCCGCCTTTGCGAAGAAAGAAAAGCCGCTGCAGCTTGTGCCGCTTACTGCCGACCAGAAGGAACTCGTCACCCGGGCGATGGCGCAGGAAAAGAACACGGTCAAGGAGATCGCGAAACACACGCCTGTGGTGCAAACCTACATCCAGAACATGCGGCCCGATCCCGTTGAGTACCAGGTGCCGGTTTCGGACCAGTACTTCATCGGCCGCGTCGACTTCGGCAAGACCTTTGACAACGACCAGTACGATCCCAAGGCGACCAAGCGCGGCTTGCTGAAGGGCTCGCTCTCCTACGTGACCGGCCTGAGCAAGGCCTTTGAGCTGAGCTACAACTCGACCGGCTTCATGGACATGATGTTCATCGACCCGTCAGGCTTCGACTTCCAGCACTACGATTTCAGCTTTGTCCGGCGCGAGTTCGTCGGCAACATTCGTTGCGCTGTTTTCGATGTGAAGCCGACCAAAAGGGCGGGTGCCGGACGCTTCTTCGGCCGCATCTGGGTTGAGGATCGCGACGCGCATATCGTCCGTATCAATGGCACCTACACCAGCAATCCCAACGATGAGGATACGCATTACTACCACTTCGATAGCTGGCGGTCGAACCTGCAGGAAGGTCTCTGGCTGCCCTCGGTGATCTACACCGAAGAGTCGGACCACGCGGCGGCTGCTCACGCCAAGGGCTTCAAGGCGCAAACCTACTTCTGGGGCTACTCGCTAAAGCTGCCGCAGAACGCCTCTGATAATTCTTCCATGGAGATCGAGAACGCTCAGGACCAGAGCCAAAACTCCCAGGATGTCAGCCCGCTGCAGGCACAGCGCCTCTTCGTCACACAGGCGGAGAACAACGTCCTGGACAGGCTGGTGCAGGCAGGCTTGCTGGCTCCGGCGAGCCCGTTCGACAAGATTCTTGAGCAGATCACGAACAACATCATCATCGGCAACCAGCTGCAGCTACCCAGTGATATCCATTGCCGCATCATGCTGACGCAGCCGCTCGAGTCGCTGGCGGTAGGGAACACCATCCTGCTCAGCAAGGGGCTAGTAGACGTGCTGCCAAGTGAGGAAGACCTGGCCGCGGCCATATCGTTCCAACTGGCGCACATCGTGCTTGGTCACCACATTGATACGCGCTACGCCTTCAACGACCGCTTGCTGTTTCCGGATGAAGCCGCTTTCGAACGCATCAACATGAACCACAATGCCACCGACAATGCCGCGGCTGCAAAGAAGGCGGTCGAGCTTTTCAACAATTCGGTGTACAAGGACAAGGCTGGCAACGTTGGGTTGTTCTTCGCCGAGGTGCAGAGCCGTGAAAAGGAGCTTGCCTCGCTGATGACGCCGCGCTTGGGCGACGCGCTCATCCAGCCGGACGGAACACCGTGGCTGGCGAACATCGGGAAGGGTCAGACGAAGCTCGATATCGCCGATATCCACCAGCAGGCCGCGCTTCCGCTTGGCAGCCACCTGCGGACAGATTCCTGGGATGACAAGGTCGCGGCATTGAATGCGCCGGCACCCCTGATCACTAACCCTAGTGACAAGCTTCCTCTGGAAGTTACACCCGTGTACCTGCGCCTACAGTATTACCAACCCGGTGTTGCGCCGCCGGCGGCTATTCCGACGACAGGACAACCTGCTCCGGCCACCGGACAGCCCGCCCCGACCACCAGCGGCTCCGCTGCGGCATCCGCTCCGGATGCAAACGCGGGAACAGGCGCCCCCGCAGCGAGCACGAACGTACCTCAGTAGCACACAGCAAGAGGCACGCGGGGGACATCACACCTGCGTGCCAGGCTCCGGAACTTCGTCGGGCATATTGGGTTCTGCTTTTTGGAGACGACGCATGCGCGCCAGCAAGATGTTTCTGCCTATTATTGTGCTTTTCGCTGCGCCCATTGTTCCTTCTGCGGACGCTCAGGTGCGAGAGGCCGCAACGGGTTCTGCCCCGCATCTATGGGTCGGCGTAGAAGGTTCCAGCTTCAATCCGGACTACAACAAAGTCGCGGGTCGTTTGGATGGTGTCGGTTTCTACGGCGACTACTTCTTTACCCGGCATGTAGGCCTGGAAGGCGAAATCCGGCTCCTCGACCTCAACAAACCTGAGGGGGAGACGGAAAAAACCTTTCTGATCGGGCCGACGGTGAATGCCTACAGCTATCGCAACTTCACGGCCTACGCCAAGGTCCTGGCTGGTGTTGGGACAATCAACTACGCGAACGATATCGGGTACGGAAGCTACTTTACTGTTGCTATCGGCGGCGGGGTCGAGTATCAGATCCGTCCCCGCGTGAAGATCCGCGGGGAGTATGAATACGAGGCTTTTCCCAGCGCGCCCGGCTTCCCGGGGCAATCAAGCAACGGGTTAACCCCCAGTGGTTTGAGTGGCGGGGTTTCCTACCGCTTCTTTTAGGGAGTTGACCACTTTTGCGCACGGAAGTGAGCGGCTCAGCGTGCCGCGCCACCCCGACTCTGGCACGCCCTCATAAGGCTAGCTAGAAGTGATATGCGACCCCGATCACAGGGTTGTTCAGGTTCTCGTAGCGGCCCGTGTTGGTTATATTGCCGGGCGACCCATAGCTTGGCGCCTTCACCACAACTCCGCGATACGCGACGCGAATGTCAAAGCTCGGGCTCAGCTCGTAGGCGACACCCCCACCATATGGAATCCCAATCGCTGTAGTGCTCTTGAAGGGAAAGTTCTCAGTCGTCTTGTTGTCGTTCACGATCCCAAAAAAGTACCCGCCGACGCCGCCCTCAAGGAAAGGGAAGAAGTTGTGGTAGGAGAGCGGGCTGTAGACGTACTCAGCAGAGAACTCCTGCAACTGGGTATGCGCCCGGTAATTTACCCCGGCGGCCGCCTGGAATTTACTGATAAAGCGATCGTAGCCGTAGTTCGCCTCAACCGCGCCCCGCGGTGTCAGCAGATATCGATAGCTGGCCAGGAGACCGAGATCGCCCACGGTAGCCGTTTGATGAACACCGTTCCCAACAACCTCTGGGGAGAAGAGAGCAGAGTAGCTGACACTTGCGTCCTGTCGGCTCTCCTGCGCTTGCGCCACGGTGGCGGCGGCCAGCGGCAGGCTCGCCAGGAACAAAATCCAATTCTTCATTCGTCGTGTTGACCTCTCGCCCGGCGCGAAAGCATGCGTACGCGCGCGCGAGGCGTTGCCCCACAGGGCTCTACTTGAGTTTTCCGGGGATATGAACATTTTGGAGGTGCATCCCGGTCACTCGCAATTGTACCTTCGCCGGAGTGGGCTTGCTCGCATCCCACCGCGTAATGTGGAGGCAGGCTTGGCAGAACCATTCACTCCCGCCCGCGTCGCCCGCTTTCTTCTCCTCTGGCTGCTTGTCTTTGCAGTGGTCTACGGGATCTTCTTCCTCCTCACACACGCACGCGCACGCCGAAGCATTGCTCCGGGAAGCGGGACAAATTCACGGCTCACCCCGGCGCCTGCCTTGCGGGTGGTCACCGTTCCGTGCCAGGCTGTCTGGATTCCACAGGTACGGTGGCCCGTGCTCCTCGGCTAGGTTGCGGAAGGTCCGCAAAAAGGCGGCGCCAGCGTGGGAAAGTGTGGCCCGCTCTCGCCGCACAACCCATAAGCGACGTTTCCAGTCCAGCTCCGGCACGGCAACACGTACCAGCTCTCCCCGCCTGACCTCCTGCAAGACGGCAAGCCCGGGTAGTAGCGCGACTCCGGCACCCAGAGCGACAAACCTTTTAATCGCTTCTAAGCTTGGCAGTTGCACACCCATATGCAAGGGCGTTCGCAGCCGCTCAAAGAGATCCGTGATCTCCCTTCGCAACGGCGACGCAACAGCGTGGCCGATGAAGTTCTGTGCGCCTAGGTCGCGAACCGAGACCGACGCAGTGCCGGCGAGCGGATGCTTCGGATCGACCACCAGCGCCACATCATCCTCATAAACAGCGCTTGCTATCAAGCCTTCCGCTTCCGGGATAAAGGTGAGGATGCCGAGCTCGACGGAGCGCTCCAGAACCTGCTCTCCTATTCGGCTGGCAAGCGATCGGTGCACGATAATGCTGATCTGCGGACTGCTTTGGCGATAAGCCGCAAGTACCGGCAGCAGCAGATGCGATGTGTACTCATTGGCTGCTACGGTCAAGCGTCCACGTTCGAGCGAGCGCAACTCCTCCACGGCTGAAGCCGCTTCATTACGCAATCGAAGCAGCCGCTCGGCATAGCCGTGCAGGACTTCGCCAGCCGCGGTAAGCGTCCCATCCCGGCTGCCACGCTCAAAGAGGCGCTCCCTAAGCTCTTCCTCAAGCTTGCGAACCGTTTGGCTGACCGCGGGCTGTGTGCGATGAAGCCGGATAGCAGCGCGCGAGAAGCCGCGCTCCTGAACGATCGTTAAAAATGTCTCGAGCTGACCAAGATCCATTCGCAAGAACCTCACTGGACTGGCGTACAGAACGTCAAATAAGCGCAGCTAATCGACTCAGCTTGTTAATGTGATTGGATTTATACTGCCCTGTCTGCGACACTTTCACCAGATCGCAAGCTGGAGTTTTCGTATGGCCGCAGCAGACCAGACCGTTCTTTTCTTTGACACGACCCTTCGCGACGGCGAGCAGTCTCCCGGCTGCAGCATGACGGAAGCGGAAAAGCTTCGGATGGCGCATGCGCTAGAGGATTTGGGCGTCGACATCCTGGAGGCCGGCTTTGCGATTTCATCCGAAGGAGACTTTCAGGCCATCGGACGTATCGCGCGCGAGATCCGCGGTCCCATCATTGCCTCGCTCGCCCGCGCACGCCAGCTTGATATTGAACGCGCCGCCGCGTCGATCGAGGGCGCGGAACGGGCACGCATCCACACTTTCCTCGCTAGCTCGGACATCCATCTGGAGTTCAAGCTCAAAATGACCCGTGAGCAGGCGCTCACGCAGGTGGACGCGATGGTACGTCTGGCTCGAACCTACGTTGATGACGTCGAGTTCTCGGCCGAGGACGCGACCCGCACCGAAATCGGCTATCTGTGCGAGATGACGCATGTCGCCATCGAGGCTGGGGCGACAACGATCAACCTTCCGGATACCACCGGCTACTCAACACCTGAGGACTATGCGGCGATGTACCGCGCGGTACACAGCTGTGTCCTTGCCGGCACTCCCCATGCGGGGCGAGTGGTGCTCTCCACCCACTGCCATGACGACCTGGGTCTCGCGGTCGCAAATACACTGGCCGGCATCCAGGGTGGTGCTCGTCAGGTCGAGTGCACGATTAATGGCATTGGCGAGCGGGCCGGCAATGCTGCCCTTGAAGAGATCGCAGCCGCGCTCAAGGTGCGCGCCGATCGCTACCAGGTCACCAGCAACATCCACTTAACCAGTCTTTACAAGACCAGCCAGCTGCTCGGCGACACAATTTCCTTTCGGCCTGCACCCAACAAGGCGATCGTCGGCGAGAATGCGTTCGCTCACGAGGCCGGCATCCACCAGCACGGCATGCTGGCGAACCCGCTTACCTACGAGATCATGACGCCGGCCTCTGTCGGCCAGCCGATGAACAAGCTGGTGCTGGGCAAGCACTCCGGCCGGGCTGCACTGCGTTCGCGCCTGGCTGAGCTCGGCTTTACGCTGCAGCCGGCAGAGCTCGATATGGCGTATGCAGCTTTCACGGCGTTGGCTGATCGCAAAAAGTCGATCTATGACCTGGACCTGATCCACATCGCCCAGGGTGCAGGCGCCGAGACGCCTGCGGCAGCCCGGGCCTGAAGCGAGCTATTGAAGAAACACCAGGAGTCAGCATGCAGTTGAAAATTGCAGTTCTGGCCGGCGACGGCATTGGTCCCGAGGTGACAGAACAAGCCTTACAGGTGTTGCGCATAGTCGGAGCTCACGGCGACCATCGTTTCACCTTCCAGAATGGCCTGATAGGCGGGGCGGCTATCGATGCAGCGGGCATGCCACTGCCCGAAGAAACGCGCGCACTGGCACTCAGCAGCGACGCGGTGCTTTTGGGCGCAGTCGGTCACAACAAGTTCAATGCCCTGCCCCCGAGCGAGCGTCCGGAAGCAGGCTTGCTAGCGATCCGCGCATTGCTGGCCGGGTACGCAAACCTTCGTCCGGCCTTTGCGCACCCGGCGCTCGCGGCCAACTCACCGCTTCGTGCGGAGGTGATTGAGGGAGCCGATATCCTGTTTGTTCGCGAACTGCTGGGTGGCCTCTACTTCGGCCAGCCTCGCGAGTGGAAGCGTGAGCAAAACGAAGCTTGGAACACCATGCGCTACACGCGCACGGAGATTGAGCGCGTGGCACGGGTTGCGTTTGAGCTGGCCGGAAAACGACGCGGCAGGCTCTGCTCGGTCGACAAGGCAAATGTGCTCGAGGTTTCGCAGCTGTGGCGGGCCACCGTGAACGAGCTGGCGAAGGATTACCCGGGCATCACAGTGGAGCACGAGTATGTCGACGCGTGCGCGATGCACCTGATGAACAACCCCCGGCGATTTGATGTAATCCTGACCGAAAACCTCTTCGGCGACATCCTTTCCGACGAGGCCGGGGTCATCACGGGCTCGCTCGGCGTTCTGCCGTCTGCCACCGTCGGTGGCACAGTAAACTTGTATGAGCCGGTGCATGGCTCGGCGCCCGACATTGCTGGTCAGGGTATCGCGAACCCGATCGGCGCGATCCTCACTGCGGCTATGCTGCTGCGGCACTCGGCCAATCTGGAAGCCGAGGCGCTTGCCATTGAAGGTTCCGTGCGTCAGGTGCTGGAAGAAGGTTATCGGACTCGCGACCTCTTACGAAGCGGTGCTGGTGAGCCGCTAAGCACGCAGGAAATGGGTAGTCGGATCAACGATGCATTGATTGCAGGCTTGCGGGAGAACGCGCAGGCGAGGCAGTTCTCTGCGGCACGATAGATCACCCGACATAAAGCGGCTCGGGCCGCGCAGGCGGTTTAAGAGGTTCTATGAGCACACCGAAAACACTGTTTGAGAAAGTCTGGGAGCAGCACATCGTCGCCGAGCCTGTGGGCGAGCCAACGATCCTCTACATCGACCTGCATCTGGTACACGAGGTCACCTCGCCGCAGGCTTTCGACGGACTACGCATGGCAGGGCGCAAGGTCGCGCGCACAGATCGCACACTCGCGACGGTCGATCACAACGTACCCACCGATAAGGATCGCATCCACATCAAGGACCCGATCGCTGCGCGGCAGATTGAAGCGCTGCGGCAGAACTGTACTGAGTTCGGCGTTGAGCTCTTTGACGTCAACTCCACTGACCAGGGCATTGTGCACATGATCGGGCCGGAGCTCGGTGCGACCAAGCCCGGCATGACTATCGTCTGCGGTGACTCACACACCTCGACGCACGGCGCGTTCGGTGCGCTTGCCTTTGGCATCGGCACCAGCGAAGTAGAGCACGTTCTCGCGACGCAGACGGTGCCGCAGTCGCGGCCGAAGACATTCCGCATCTCCATCGAAGGCGACCTGCCGTATGGAGTGACCGCGAAGGACATCGTGCTCGGTATCATCGGCCGCATTGGCACAGATGGAGCGACGGGCTACGCCATCGAATACGCAGGCTCGGCAATCCGCGCCCTCTCGATGGAAGGTCGCATGACCATCTGCAACATGAGCATCGAAGCGGGCGCACGAGCTGGGATGATAGCGCCCGACGAGACTACATTTGCGTACCTTGAGGAACGGCGGTTCGCCCCGAAGGGCGCAGACTGGGAGCGTGCGAAAGAGGAGTGGCGCAAGCTGCCGACCGACGAGGGCGCGGTCTTCGATCGCGAGCTCATTATTGAAGCGCATGAGCTGACGCCGTATGTCACCTGGGGCACCAGCCCGGGCATGGTCGTCTCTGTCACCGGTACAGTGCCGGATCCTTCGCTCGGCCCGACTGAAGCAGATCGCAATGGGCTTGCTCGCGCGCTCGAATACATGAACCTGAAGGCCGGCACGCCGATCGAAGAGATCACAATCGACCGCGTCTTTCTCGGCTCCTGTACCAACGCTCGGATCGAAGACCTGCGCGCTGCCGCCAGAGTCATAGCCGGCTACCAGGTGCACCCAAACGTGCGCGCGATGGTCGTGCCTGGCTCACAGCAAGTGAAGGCGCAGGCTGAGCGCGAGGGACTCGACTATCTTTTCAAGCATGCCGGTTTTGACTGGCGCGAACCGGGTTGCTCCATGTGCCTCGGTATGAACCCGGACATCCTCGCGCCCGGCGAGCGCTGCGCTTCCACGTCGAACCGCAACTTCGAAGGCCGCCAGGGTAAGGGTGGGCGTACGCACCTGGTTTCGCCCGCCATGGCAGCAGCCGCCGCGGTGATGGGGCGCTTCACCGACATCCGCACCTGGCAGTACAAGCAGGCCGAGGTCCTCGCCTAATGGAACCGTTTACAACACTCACCTCCGTTGTCACGCCGCTTGAGCTTTCCAACGTCGACACCGATCAAATCATCCCCAAGCAGTTCCTCAAGCGCATCGAGCGTACCGGCTATGAGGATTTCCTCTTCTACGACTGGCGGCAGAACCCAGGGTTCGTGCTGAACCAGCCAGCTTACCGCGGCTCGCGGATCCTGGCTGCCGGAAAGAACTTCGGTTGCGGCTCCTCCCGCGAGCATGCCGCCTGGGCGCTTGCGCAGTACGGCTTCCGCTGTGTGCTCGCGCCTTCGTTCGCCGACATCTTTCATGCAAACGCCGGGAAGAACGGCATTCTCCTCGTCGCCCTGTCGGAAGAAACGATCGAGCAGATCCTGCTGCATGCGAAGGCCGCCGATGGATACCAGCTCACAGTTTCGCTCGAAACCAACTTGATCACCGACGAGGTTGGACTCTCGGTGCCGTTTGAGATTGACCCGTTCCGGCGCGACTGCTTGCTGGGCGGCCTTGACGAGATTGGCCTGACGCTCCGGCATGCCGATGCGCTCGCGCAGTACGAGCAGCGGCATGATTACGAAGTATGGCTGCGCGCACGCGCGTAAAGCGTCTGCGCGGCTGCCGGCTACTGAGTGTGCGTGTTTCTTTTAAAGGAAGAGCGTAAATGAGCAGCAACGGAACACTCCATCAGATCGGCAGCGGCAAGACGAGCAGCAACGCGCTGACCGAGGGACCAAGCCGCGCGGCGGCTCGTGCCATGCTGCGCGCGGTCGGCTTCACACGCGAGGACCTTTCGAAGCCGCTCATCGGCATCGCCAACACGTGGACCGAGATCGGCCCCTGCAACTACCACCTCCGTGAGATTGCGGGAGCAGTGAAGCAGGGCGTGCGCGAAGCTGGCGGCACACCGATGGAGTTCAACACGGTCACCATCTCGGACGGCATCACGATGGGCACAGAGGGCATGAAAGCCTCGCTCATCTCGCGCGAGGTCATCGCGGACTCGGTTGAGCTGGTAACGCGTGGCAATCTCTTCGATGGCCTTGTCTGTATCGCTGGCTGTGACAAAAACATGCCCGGCACAGTCATGGCTCTGGCCCGCCTCGACGTCCCTGGACTGATGCTTTACGGTGGATCGATCGCACCCGGCCACCTGAACGGCAAAGACCTGACCGTACAGGATGTGTTCGAGGCGATCGGCTCCCACGCCGCAGGACGAATCGACGACGCCCAGCTGGAAGCCGTTGAGGCAAACGCGTGCCCCGGCGCGGGCGCATGCGGCGGCCAATTTACGGCAAACACCATGGCCATGGCTTGCGAGTTCCTTGGTATATCACCGCTCGGGCTCTCCGGCGTACCGGCATTTCTCTCCGCCAAGCTAGACGCCTCACGCGAGGCGGGCCGACTCGTGATGCAGGCTGTCCGCAGCGGGCTCAAGCCATCGCAGCTCATCACGCGCGTCTCACTCGAGAACGCAATCGCTAGTGTGGCAGCTTCTGGCGGCTCGACCAATGCTGTGCTGCACTTCCTTGCGATTGCACATGAGCTGGGTCTTACGCTCGATATCGATGATTTCGACCACATCAGCAGCCGTACTCCGCTGCTTTGCGATCTGAAGCCGGGCGGCAAGTATGTAGCGGCCGATTATCAGAGGGCCGGTGGCTCGCGATTACTGGCAAAACGGCTGCTTGAGGCCGGCCTGCTGGCGGGTGACGCCCTGAATGTCACAGGCAGAACGCTTGCCGAAGAAGCCGCACTCGCCGAGGAGGCTGCCGGTCAGCAGGTGATCTTCCCCGTCGAGCAGGCAATCAAGTCGACCGGCGGCCTCGTCATCCTCAAGGGCAATATCGCGCCCGAAGGCTGCGTCATCAAGGTAGCCGGACATCGTCGTCTTGTTCATTCTGGTCCTGCGCGCGTGTTTGAGTCGGAGCCGGCAGCATTTGCCGCGGTCGAGCAGGGTCGCATCCGGCCGAACGATGTTGTCGTCATCCGCTACGAGGGCCCGCGCGGCGGTCCAGGTATGCAGGAGATGCTTTCTGTTACTGCGGCAATTGCAGGTATTCCGGAGCTGAGTGAGAACGTCGCGCTGCTGACAGATGGCCGCTTCTCCGGCGCGACTCGCGGCCTCATGGCCGGCCACGTCGCTCCGGAAGCGGCAGCTGGTGGACCGATTGCGGCCATCCATGAAGGCGACATCGTCACCTTCGATATCCCGAATCGCACTTTGTCCATTGACGTATTACAGGAAGAAATTGAGGCGCGTCTACGAGACTGGACGGCTCCCGCCTCGCGCTATACGCGCGGCATCTTCCGCAAATACGCCGACAGTGTTTCCTCCGCATCGCGCGGGGCAGTCACAAGCTAAGCGGCACACGCTACAGCAACGGGAGCTCAAGATGAAGCCTACGAACGAACGAACAGACGAGCTACCAAACCCGAATCAGGACTGGCAGATGGGCCGGGGCGCAGCACCGCCATCCCTGGCGCCGCAACACTCTCGCGAGGAGGTGCTGCATGCTGAGCACGCCGAGGCGGTCATTGAGCTCACCGGCGCCGAGATCGTCTGGGCGACACTAGAAGGCGAGGGTGTGCGCGAGGTTTTCGGCTATCCGGGCGGCGCGATCCTGCCGGTCTACGATGCGCTTCGCAAGTTCCCCATCAAGCACATCCTGGTACGCCACGAGCAGGGCGCAACCCACATGGCCGATGGTTACGCACGCGCCTCAGGACGGGTCGGCGTCGCCATCGCCACGTCGGGCCCAGGTGCAACCAACATGGTTACGGGTCTCGCGACTGCAATGCTCGATTCCATCCCGATCGTCTGCATCACGGGGCAGGTTTCGAGTAAGGTGCTCGGCTCCGATGCATTCCAGGAGGTTGACATCACCGGTGCGACGCTCCCGCTCACCAAACACAACTATCTCGTGACGCGCGCTGACGAGATCGCGCCGGTGCTGCGTGAGGCCTTCGCGGTCGCGCAGGCCGGCCGTCCCGGTCCGGTGCTGGTCGACATCACCAAAGACGCGCAGCAGGCCATTGCTCGTTTCGACTTCGCGGCCGCCGCGCCGCAGCCCCGCCGACCGCACCCGATGCTCGCCGCCAGCTACGATTCAGTTTCTGACGCAGCGGAGCTCATCCGTGCGGCGAAACGCCCGGTCATCCTGGCAGGGCACGGTGTCATCAAGTCCGGCGCGACGGAGCAGATGCTTACTCTCGCAGAACGGTTACAGATACCAGTCGCCACCACGCTGCTCGGGCTGGGCGGCTTTCCTGCTTCGCACCCGCTCGCGCTCGGCATGATGGGTATGCACGGCGAGTCTTGGGTCAATGACGCCATTCAGAAATCGGACCTGCTGATCGCCTGCGGGATGCGCTTCGATGACCGCGTGACCGGCACGCTGGTCAGCTACGCGCCCCACGCGAAGAAGATCCACATCGAGATCGATCCGGCTGAGATCAACAAGAACGTGAAGGCTGATGTCGCCTTGATCGGCGACCTGCGCAATGTACTCGAGTTGCTACTACCCCGTTTGTCTGCGAGCGGAACAGCGACAGAAGGCGCCCAGTCAGCTTGGCTGCGGGAGATCCACGCAAGTAAGGGCGAGTCCGCAGTGCGCGACATCCGCAACCTGCCCGACCTCGGCCACCTGTATGCTGCGCACGTCATGCACGATCTCTGGCGCGTGACTGAGGGCAACGCAATTGTCGCAACCGACGTGGGCCAGCATCAGATGTGGGAGGCGCAGTACTACCGCCACGAGCATCCACGCACGCTCATCACCTCTGGCGGGCTCGGGACCATGGGTTTCGCGCTGCCCGCGGGCATCGGTGCAAAGGTCGCCTGCCCTGACCGTGAGGTTTGGGTGATCGCCGGCGACGGCGGCTTCCAGATGACCGCCTGCGAGCTCTCGACGATCGCGCAGGAGAACCTCGACATCAACATCGCTATCGTCAACAATGGCTATCTCGGCATGGTGCGGCAGTGGCAGGAGTTCTTCTATGACAAGAACTACGCTTCCTCGCCGATCCTGAGCCCCGACTTCGTGAAGCTTGCGGACGCCCACGGCATTCCCGGCGCGACTGTTCGCTCGCGCAGCGAGGCCGATGCCACATTTACCCTCGCCCGCACGACCAAGGGTCCGTTCCTTATCAACTTTCTCGTCGAGAAGGAAGAGTCGGTTTACCCGATGATTCCTGCCGGGGCAGCGCTGCACGAGATGATTCTTCGTCCCGCGAGTGGGCCGGATCCGATACTGGAATCTTCCGACGATCTGTAGCCGTCTGAGTGGCGAAAGACAGGAGCCGTATGTTGCACACATTTGTCGCGCTCGTGGAGGACAAGCCAGGCGTTCTCAGCCGCGTCTCCCTGCTCTTTCGACGGCTCAACATCAACATCTACTCGCTTGTCGTCGGGCGCTCCGAGCGTCCAGGCACATCGCGCATGACCATTGTTGCGGAAGCCTCAGCGACCGCGGGCCACCGCATCGCCGCCAGCCTCTACAAACTTGAGAATGTCGTCAGCGTCGACGATGTAGGCGCGCATGCCAATGTGACGCGCGAGCTCGCACTGATCAAGGTCGCCGCAACGCCGCAAACCCGCTCGCACATTTTCGAGCTGGTCGAGGTTTTCCGCGCGCGCATCGTCGATCTCGCCACCGAGTCGCTCATGATCGAGCTCACCGGAGTCGAAAGCAAGATCGAGGGGCTGATCCAGGTGCTTGAGGAAAGTGGCGACCAGGTGCTTGAAGTCGCGCGCACCGGCCGCATGGTGATGCGGCGCGGCAAACACGGCTCGCGCGTGCTGGGCGCCATGCGCGTACCCGGTGTAGATGGCAACGAGCACGAGCCGGAGGTGCTCGAACCCGACGTTACTGACGGCGTTCGCTTCAGCGATTAGCAAGCCGGCCGGCCGCGCCACTTCCCCTTTCTCCACCATCCAACGTCAACTCACTCCTCAACAGTCGATATCGAAGGGATACCCAGCAAAGATGGCAAAGACTTACCACGACAGCGACGCAGACCTTTCCTTGATCCAGGGCAAACGAGTAGCGATCATCGGCTACGGCTCGCAGGGCCACGCACATGCGCTCAACCTCCGCGACTCCGGCGTGGACGTGCGTGTTGGCCTGCGCGCAGGCTCGCGGTCTGAGGAGAAGGCGCGCAAGGCCGGCCTGGAGGTAAACTCTGTGGCGGACGCCGCGAAGTGGGCCAATGTCGTCATGATTCTGGCGCCTGACGAGCTGCAGCGAAGCATCTACGCCGAGCATGTCGCACCGAATCTGCAGGCCGGGGACGCGCTTGTGTTTGCGCACGGCTTCAACATCCGCTTCGGTACGATCCAGCCGCCCAAGGATTTGGATGTCTTCCTCGTCGCCCCGAAAGCACCGGGCCATCGCGTGCGTGAGGTGTTCACAGAGGGCGGCGGCACGCCGGGACTTATCGCCATTGAGCAGGATGCGAGCGGCAATGCGCAGGCACTCGCACTCTCCTACGCGAAAGCGATCGGCTGTACCCGCGCCGGCGTGATCGAAACAACCTTCAAGGAAGAAACCGAGACCGATCTGTTCGGCGAGCAGGCGGTACTCTGCGGCGGCACGGCAGAGCTGGTGAAGGCAGGCTTCGAAACGCTCGTTGACGCGGGCTACCAACCCGAGATCGCTTACTTTGAGTGCCTCCACGAGCTCAAGCTCATCGTGGACCTGATGTACCGCGGCGGCCTGGCCTACATGCGCCACTCCATCTCCAACACTGCGGAGTGGGGCGATTATCAGTCCGGTAAGCGTGTGGTCACGCCGGCGGTGCGCGAGGAGATGAAACGCATCCTCGCCGACATCCAGAACGGCACCTTCGCAAAGAAGTTCATCGCTGAGAACGAGGCAGGCAACACTACCTTCAATGAGATACGCCGGGGTGAGGCGCAGCACCCGATCGAAGTCGTCGGCGCAGAGCTGCGAGCCGCCATGCCGTTCCTCGACCCGGTTGTCGTCAAGGATGGAACGCCGCAGCCAGCCGTGAGCAAAGCTTCGTCTCGCTGATATAGGAATGCCCCAGCGGCAATGGGCAGCTGGGGCATCTTTTATGAACAGCGTTATAGGTTCGCGAAGACCGAGGGGTCGGTCCCCGGCGTGAGTGACACGCCACGGAGCACCTCGCCGAAGCCGGCATCGTCTACATCGATGAACGGCAGGTCAGATCCGATAGCAGCATCTGTGTTGCCGATTACGTCAAGAGCAACGTAGAGCTTATTTGGATCCGCACCGGTGTCGCCGCCGCCGCTGGTGGTTGAGGTGGTTGCGTAGATCGCGACCAGACCATCCGGACCAACAATACCGGTGATGTTGCGGAGACCGTCGGTGGTCGGCGCCCACGGCAGCCCGGTCGCTGCATTGGTGCCCGCCGGGTATCCAGCTACCGTGTACGGCGTGCCGATGTTGAGCCCATTCTTGATCACATAGGCCAGCGACCAGCGCTGCATGCCCGCGTTGAAGATCCACTTCTGCAGCCCGGCTGTTGTCTGCGCCTCGGCGTGCGTGTATAGATCGGTGCCGCCTGCATAGCCGTCGCCCTCATCGGCCACATACAGCGTAGTCGCATTGGCGAACCAGAGGCCGAATGGGTGGCTCACCGGCGTGTTTTTCGCGAGCGTCGTGGGAAAGCCACTCAAGATGCACATATTGCTCGGTAGACCCGTGGTCTGCAAGGTGGAAGCGGTGTAGGTGAGCGGCTCGGTCGGCAGCGCCGCGCCGGCAGCCGGCACGCCCACACCGCTGGGGCACGCCCTGCCTGTCGTGTCAACGAAGTACACAGTGTTTACGCCGTTACTGCCGCTGCCCTTGGTGTAATAGACCACGTTGTTGAAGACCGTCAGACCACGGAAGTTGTCGTCCTTGCCGACCTTGTCAGCCTTCTGTCCGATCTCCGTGATGTTGAAGCTTGCGGCCGGCGTCGGCAGACCCGGGTTCTGCGATTCCTCGGGTACTTGGATATCCGGGATCAGCTGCGCACCCGCACCCAGGACCACGCCGGTAGGCTGAGGGTTAGCACCATTGCCAGCGTTGCCGGCAGTGTAAAAGATCGGATTGCCGGAGGTATTGTTCAGGATCGCAGCGCGGCCATTATTGCCACTGTAGGCATTGGTCTCCGTGAAGGTGAAACCACCATCCACGCCGACCCGCGCCACAGCGCGGTAGTACGGCGTCTGCCCATCCGGGTTTGTTGGATCGATCACCAGCGGCGTATTTGCGTTTGAAACGTCCAGGGTATCAATCGGGGCAACATAGCCCATAAAGGTCAGGTATTGGTTATCGGTTGAGAGATGCAGCTGCAGCTCCGACTTCGAGCTGAAGCTCGTCACCAGGTGCTTGCCGTTGCCGTCGCCTGCTTCGCTGTTGTTCGGCACTTCGATCGTGCTGATCCGGTTGCCGGTCAGTGACATCTGGTCCAGGTAAACCGCAGAGGTGACGCCAAAGCTGGAGTCGTAGAGCACGTTGTTGAAAACGTATGGATAGGTGCCGTTATCCGGCGCGCCAATGGTCGTACCCAGATTGGCCGGGCAGCCCGCCGTGGTCTGTGCGCAGTTCGGTGGCAGTATCTCGCCAACCGTTACATTGCTCGCCTTGTTGTCATACACGCTGCGGCTCACCACCAGGTTGTTCGGCAGGAGCTTTGGTGTGGTCGCGCTTTGTGCCAAGGCGGCAGGTACGCTCGCTGCCAGTGCAGACGAAAGCAGGAAGTGCGCCAGGGTGGCCGGGCGGAAATCGGTCGACTTTGCAGAATACATCTCAAGATTCATCAGGGATCCTAGGAGGCTTCGGGGCTCTCAGGATCGCCCCGATCTCGCGCTCCAGACGGTAACACCAGCCCGTGAGAGGAGCATTACAGGCCTCCTGCGAAGCTGGCGCGGCCCTCGGCATCCGCAGCAGTACTGCTTGCCGTCCAACTGCTATATGCGATTGCTCCGTTCCAAGCTTGTCTTGCCTGCATTGCTGCTCCTGCTCATACGCGGCCTTGCAGGGCCAGCGATGGCCGAGGCACAGGCGCATCCTGGCTGCCCAACGCACCCGGCCGGAATCGCCGCGATGCGCGGCTGTTATCGCCCGCTCGTCGTGCTGGCACCCTCCACTACGGATCGGCGATTGAAGCAGCAGCAGAACACCCTGGACCGGGCTGCAGACGACATGATGGATCGCAACATGCTCTATCTGCCCGTACTGGCCTCACCGGCCCATTTCGTCGCGCCCCTGGACGCGCCATATGCCCTTCTCTCGGCTTCTGAATCTGCTGCGCTCCGCAAGCGGTTCCACGTTGAGCCAGGGGAGTTCGCAGTCGTTCTGCTGGGCGAGGATGGCGGCGAGAAGCTCACCAGCCGCGAGCCTGTTTCGATCGAGAAACTCAACACCCTGATCGATGCTATGCCGACTCGCCGACAGGAGATGGAGCGGCCGCACAGCAACTGAGATGAGCGCATCCGCGTGATGCCCGAGGAGTAGGATAGGTACGATCTTATGAGCACTGCGATCACAATTCCCGATCTGCTGCCCGGGATCGCTCCCGACGAGCCCAGCTCCCGGGAGCAGATTATCGAGGCGCTGCGCAGGCTCTCCTCGCTCCAGGGGCTTACGGAAGCCGAGTGTGGCTGGCTTGCGGACCATGGTATCGAGCGCATGGCGGCTGCAGGCGAGATCATCTTCCGTGAAGGCCAGCCGGCGACGTCGATGATGATCCTGCTGCGCGGTGAGATCCATGTGCGCCGCGAGTACACCGGCCCTCTGCCGTTGTTCACAGGGCGAGCCGGCCAGCTCGGCGGGCTGCTCCCCTTCTCCCGCATGAAGACCTTTGGAGGCGTCGGCTATGCCGCGTCGGACGTGTGGGGTCTGATCGTCTCGAGCACCCTCTTTGACGAAATGCTTCGGGCTATTCCTTCCATGGCGCAGCGCAGCGTCAGTACTCTGCTCGACCGTGTGCGTGAGGTAACACGGATTGAGCAGCAGGCAGAAAAGCTGAATGCCCTTGGTAAGCTCGCCGGCAATCTCGCGCACGAGCTAAACAATCCCGCCTCGGCGGCGCAGCGCGCCGCCTCGGGCCTGCTTTCGGAGTTGCGTGTCTATGGCCAGCAGAAATACGAGCTTGGAGCCATCTGCCTCCGGGACGAGGAGATCCACGCCATGCGCAGCTGGCAGGCGAAGATCCGTGAGCGCTCCGCGCTGCTGCACACCGCCGACATCGCGGCCCGCGAGGATGCACTCGCTGCCTGGTTCCGAAGCCACGGCCTGGACGAAAACAGCTGGCGCAGCACGCCCGAGCTGAGTGAGAGCGGCGTCGAGCCGGAGGACCTCGATGAACTGCACGCGGCATTGCATGGCCGCGGCGTCGACGTTGTCCTCCGCCAGTTCGCTTCATCGCTGCGCGCTGAACACATGACAGAAGCGATGGTCGACTCGACTGCACGCATTTTCGACCTGATCCGTGCTGTCAAGGACTACTCCTACATGGACCAGGCGCCCATTCAGGAGATCAGCATCCCGCAGGGCATCGAAAGCACCTTGGTCATGTTGCAGTCGCGCTTGGCGAAGATCGAGGTAGAACGCCGCTATGACTCGGACCTTCCGACTATCTCCGCTTATGGATCGGAGTTGAACCAGGTCTGGATGGCGCTGCTGGAGAACGCGATTGATGCGATTGAGAACAGCCGCCCTGCCGGTGGCGGCAAGATTACAATCGGCTGCACGGTCTCAGGTCCTCTGCTGCTGACAGAGTTCTGGGACAACGGCCACGGTATTCCGGCGGAGTTGAGCGACCGTATCTTCGAGCCCTTCTTCACCACCCGGCCACCCGGCAATGGCCTAGGACTTGGCCTCGACACGGTGCAACGCATCATCCGCAAGCATCGCGGCTCCGTACGGGTGCAAAGTGATGAAGGAGCTACCTGCTTCCAGGTGCGCCTGCCAATCGAGCAGCTGCAGGCCTACTAGGCTACTTCTCCGACGCTGCTGAAACGTGATGGCGGAGGAAACTGGGAAGAGGCGTCATCCTGGGCTAAGCAGAAAACCTACGTCTCCTAAACGGGCGAGAGATGCAGATGCTTCGTTGCTTTACTCCTTAGGATGACACCCGCAATGAGCCGGGAACTCCTCGCGCTCACCGGACCCCTAACCCTCTCAGTGATGCCGGCTTGTATCTCTTAGGAACTGTTACCGACTGGGGAGAGAGCCCTCTAAGTCGGTGAAGAACCAACAGAGATTACTTCTCGACCTCGACGCCGCGCCAGAACGCAACATGGTTCTTGATGTTGTGCGCCGCCGGCTTCGGATCCGGGTAGTACCAGGCCGCATCCTGGTTTTCCTGCCCGTCGATCAGCAGCGAATAGTATCGCGCCTGGCCCTTCCAGGGGCAGGTGGAAGTGGTCGTGCTCGGGCGGAAGAACTCACGCTTTAACGCACTTTCTGGAAAATACACATTGCCTTCTACTGTTTCAAACAGTTCGCTCTCAGCGACCGTCTTTCCATTCCAGGTTGCTCGTGCCATCGGTTCGTCTCTCCTTGTTGCTGCATTATGAAAGTAGCAGATATGCTCCCGAGCATGGCTCGGATGAGTCGGCTCCTTCGCGATCACTCAGCCTGCGGCCCAGGCGGCTTGGCTCACGAAATGCTTGCCCGTGAGGGCCGGGGTAAGCAAGGCTTATACCGCGACCTTCTCGCGCTTTGCCTCGCTTTTTATGCCTGCCGTTACAGCTGTTTTCGTGACGCGGCCGCTCGCGCTCTTCTTTGCCGACTTCTTCGCTGCCGGCTTTGCGGCTTCCGCCGGGACGCTTACTGCCGAAGTCACGCGTGGAACGCTGCCAGCTTCCGGCGCGTCTCCAACCCGCTCGGTGAAGCTGCACACGTTCGAGGACTCGGGCTCGTCGACGCTCTTCCTGCCACGGGCTGCTTTCTTCGCTGGTTGCGCGTCCGGCTCAGCACCGGTCGCCGAGCTCTTGCGGTTGTTCGGGCACACCAGGTAGACGCCTGACTTCAGTACCTTCTCCATCAGATATGGGCTGTCACACTCGGGGCAGCGCTGTTCGACCGGACGATGGTTCGCCGTGAAGTCGCACTTGGGATAGTTGGTGCACGAGTAGAACATCGTTCCGAATCGTGACTTCTTCTGCGTGACCTCGCCGTCGGCGCATCTGGGGCAGTGCATGCCGATGGTGTCCTGCTTGATGTACTTGCACTTTGGGTATGCCGAGCAGGAGACGAACTCACCATACTGGCCGGTCCGCAGCACTAGCTGCGAGCCGCACTTCGGGCAGTCTTCCTCTAGCGGTACCGCGGGTTTCTGCTGCTGCTTCGAGGTAAGCCGGCGCACGGTCTTGCAGGGTGGGTCGGCGTTGTAGCCGGTGCAAGCCATGAACGGCCCAAACCGCCCGTTGCGCAGCACCATCGGCCGCCCGCATGCCTCGCAAAACTCTTCCTTGTCCTCGGCGTCGCCTTCAGGCAGGTTCAGGTTTGGCTTGGTGTCGTAGTTCTCCTTCGTAAAGGTGCAGCTGCCCTTTACCTTCTTGTCGTAGGCGCTGCACGCGTAGAAGGTCCCAAACTTGCCCCATTTCATGACCAGCGGCGATCCGCAGTTATCGCAGACCTGGTCCGTTGGGATCTCCATCCGTTTCAGGTCTTCCATGTGCTCGCTGGCTTCACCGAGCTCTTTCTTGAAGTGGCCGTAGAAGCCGTTGAGCAGCGAAGTCCACTGCTCCTTGCCATCCTCGATATCGTCAAGCTCGGTCTCAAGCCGAGCCGTGTACTGCGTGTCAAAGATGTAGGGGAAGTTCTTGACCAGGAGGTCGGCGACGACCGTGCCGATTTCGGTTGGGATAAAGCCGCCGTTCTTCTTGCCGCCTACTTTCTGGACGTACTCGCGCTCCTGAATGGTATTGATGATGGCGGCGTAGGTGGAAGGCCGACCAATGCCTCGCTCCTCCAGCACCTTGACCAGCGAAGCTTCGGAGTAGCGAGGCGGCGGCTCGGTGAACTTCTGTACCGCATCGACCGCGCGGCGAACCTTCAGCTCGCCCTCAGGCTCCTCGACAAACTCCGGCAGCATCGCGCGCAGCATCTCCTGCGCGGCCGCCTCATCCAGCTCGCGCTCTTCAGCCTGCGCTTCGATCCTTGCTTTCTTTATCTCGTACTGCCGTCGCGCCTCGACGCGACGAGCCTCGCGCTGTCGTGCACTTGCGGCCCGCAGTGCGTCCGGGCTCGCCAGCGCGAGCGTCTGCTTCTCAGAGAGTGCAGGCAGCTTCTGTTCGGCCTCTCCGTCCTCGTCAGCCTCCTCGTACACCTTCAGGAAGCCATCAAAGCGCAGCACAGAGCCGCTCAGGCGAAAGTTATACGTCCGGTCCGCTTTCGCCTCGATCTCTACCGTGGTCACGTCAAAAATGGCGGACGTCATCTGGGAAGCCATAAAGCGCTGCCAGATAAGCCGGTAAAGCCGCAGCTCGGCGTCGCTCAATATGCCGCGCAGCGAGTCGGGGTGCATCTCTGGATGCGTCGGGCGAATGGCCTCGTGCGCGTCCTGTGCGTCCTTCTTTGATTTGAAGGTGTTCGGCTTCTCCGGAAGATACTGCGCTCCAAGTTCCTTGCCGATCCACTCCCGCGTCTCCGCGATCGCGTCCGGTGAAACCCGGGTCGAATCGGTGCGCATATAAGTGATCAAACCAATGATGTTTGGCTGCCCGTCGGCATCCTTGCCGATCTCAACGCCCTCGTAGAGCCGCTGCGCCAAGCCCATCGTCTGCTTCACACCGAAGCTTAGTTTGCCGGCCGCATCCTGCTGCAGTTTGCTGGTGGTGAATGGTGCGGGCGCATTTCTGCGCCGCTCCTTCTTCTCGACCGAGCGCACCGTCCACTCAGCCGCGGTCGCGCCTTCGATCACCGCCCGCGCCGCTGCCTCATTGGCGACTGCAGGCTGGCCGACCGTCTCAACGCTGACCCGCTCGCCATCGATCGCATACAGCTTCGCCGTGAACAGACCTGCACCGCCGCCTGCATTTGCTTCGGCACCGGGCGTCACCAACACAGCATCTACCGGCCAGTACTCGATCGCCCGGAATGCTTTGATCTCCTGCTCCCGCTCCACAATCAGCCGTACCGCCACCGTCTGCACGCGACCGGCCGAGAGCCCGCGCCGCACCTTGTCCCAGAGCAGCGGCGAGATCTGATAACCCACGATCCGGTCCAGCACCCGGCGCGTTTGCTGCGCGTCCACTAGGTTCGTGTTGACCTTGCGCGCCTTCTCAAACGCGGCCGTCACTGCCTTCGGCGTGATTTCGTTGAAGGTGACACGGCTGATATTGTTCTTCGACACCGGGCGCAGCACCTCTTCCAGGTGCGCGGCGATCGCTTCGCCCTCACGGTCCGGGTCAGGCGCGAGATAGATGTGGTCCGCCTTCTGAGCGAGCTTCTTCAGATGATCTACCACCTTCTCCTTGCCCGGAATCACGATCAGCTCCGGGTGAAAGCTGCCGTCACCCAGCTCGACACCGATCTTGCTCTTCGGCAGATCCATGATGTGGCCAAGCGAGGCTTCCACAACGAAGTCCTTGCCGAGATATTTGTTGATCGTCTTGGCCTTTGCGGGCGACTCGACAATCACGAGGGATTTGCTCATGTCAGGGGTCCTTCTTACGCATACCGCTGCTGCTCAGCGCAGCCAGGCGGTGACAACGAAAATCTACTGGAAACTACCACGCGCCTCCCGTTCGGGGCCAGCAATGGCAGAAAAGAGCGCCGGTTCGAGAAGCGGAAGGCACATTGTGCGGCGCTCTCTTCTGTCCGATGCGTGCCAGCGGCCTCGGATGCGGGGCAGCACTGTCGACATCAACAAGATGCGCTGCTGGCCGGAAAGTCGCTTTGTCGTGGGGCGCCGGTCGGGGCGAGGCTAAAACGTGCGAACGTAGTGCTTTCCGGGCAGCGTCTTGATCTTGCCCGCGAGCTCCAGCTCAAAGAGAGCTGTGAACACCTCCGACGACGAGATCTCACCTTCCAGCTTTTCCATGATCTCGTCCAGCTGCAGCGACTCATCATGGCGTAGGACGGAAAGCACCCGGGTTTCGGTAGGCGCAAGCCCGGGATCCTCAAACAAAGCCGCAGCAGTGCCGCCAGGCGTCTCTTCAAAGCCCGGCAGCGACGCTTCCAGCTGCACGCGGATCTGCGAGGGCAGTTCCTCCCACACATCCTCCCAGGTCGCGACCAGCTTGGCGCCCTGCTTGATAAGCGTGTTCGGTCCCCAGGAGTTCTTGTTGGTTACGTTTCCCGGCACGGCGTACACGTCGCGGTTCTGCTCGATCGCGCATCGAGCGGTCACGCGCGAGCCTGAGTACTCGGCTGCTTCCACGACCAGCACGCCCACTGACATTGCACTCAGGATCCGATTGCGCTTGGGAAAGTTCGGTGGTGCCGGATAGGTGCCAAGCGGCTGCTCGGTCGCGATACAGCCACCGGTCGCCAGGATCTGCTCGGCAAGCGACTTGTTTTCCTTCGGGTAGATAACGTCTATGCCTGTTCCCCAGATCGCCACCGTAGCCTTGCCGCTCGCGAGTGCGCCCTTGTGTGCGTAGGTATCGATTCCGCGCGCCATGCCGCTCATGATGATCAGGTTCCGATGGGCCAGATTGCGCGAGAGTAGTTCCGCCATCCCTGAGCCGTATGGGCTGGGCTGCCGCGTGCCGACAACCGCTATGCCATGCTGCGAGAGTAGCTTCGGATCACCGCGAAACCAGAGCACCGGCGGTGGATCATAGATCTCCCGCAGCCGCTCCGGGTATAGCGCGTCGTCGTAGGGCAGAAAGCCGGCCCCCATCGCGTGCAGTCGCTCCGCCTCCTCTGTAGCTACCTTCCAGGCCTGCCCGTCGGCCAGAAATTGCACCGCGACCGCAGGGAAACGCTGCGCTTCAAGCGCCGTGAGAGGCAATCGCACCACCTGCAGCGCTGAACCGACCCGCTCGACCGCCTGCAGGATTCTTCGCGAGCCAAGCTGCGGCGTCAGCGCCAGGGTCAGCCAGGCCAAGCGTTCCGGCAACTCGGCTGAAGCTGACTCTGAGCCGAAGACCGAAGGCGCCGGCATTGGGGCAAACTGCTTGTTGGCAGCCACGGAGGAGCTCCTCGTGCGACCAGGCATGTCTTTTGAAGCGGAAGCGTCTGCCTGGAGATTATCGAGAGCCTAGATCTGGTGAGGGGCTGCGGCAAGTACCCGAAGTACCACAAGGATGCGAGCTTGCGCCGGGCGAGGCGCGGGGGAGGGGGGACATGCGAGAGCAAACACTCCGTTTTTAACTGCTCGCTATACATCACCCAAAGAGCGCGACAGGCGCCTAACCTTCGACCATCTCCCGGTCGAGTGCATACTGCATCAGCGTCTCGAGCGAGACCACATCGAGTGCAGCCTCGTGCGTGGCTGCAAGCACAATCGGCGGCGCCACCCCGTGCCGCTCTGCCTCTACCCAGCGCATCGCACACAGGCACCAGGGGTCGCCCGCCCTTAGCCCGGCAAAGCCCGGTCTCGGCGTGATCAGGTCATTGCCCCGCCCCTTGGAGAACTGGAGAAACTCATCCGTAACGACCGCGCACACGACGTGCACTCCGAAATCGTCCGGCCCGGTGTCGCAGCACCCCGTACGGTAAAACCCTGTCACAGGGTCTTTGCCGCAGGTCTCGAGCGCACCCCCGACTACATTGCGAGCTGCCGTACCCCGTCCTGCTCCCTCTGCTGCCATCCTCAGACCCTCCGGTCGGCTACCCTTAACTAGGGAACCCACGCATGCCACCCAATTTTCTGCTTCCACCGACCAAGCCGCTCGACCAGATGAACCGCCTCGGCGATATGGGGCGCTTCCCAGCACTCGTACATGCAGGCGCTACGTTGAATGTCCTGCTGACCATCGCGATCACGCTCATCGTCTTTGCCCATTACGGCAATCTGCCGTGGGCGCTCCCATGCTGGGTCGCCCTAGTGCTGTTCCTCAATGTGATGCCCGTTGTTGCCCTGCGCGCAACAGGCTGGCGGCGAAGCGTTCCCTACCCTGCTGTGGAGCGGATGAACTTTTCCGGCGACCAGCATCGCTTTCCTGATTGGGTTTATCTGGCCGCCTCGGCAAATATGGCTTTCTGGATTGCGCTCGCCTGGTGCGCTTACGCCCTGCTGCCTCCTGCGGTCGCGCTGCTGGGCGTGCAACTGCTTGCTCTTGTCTGTACCTCCGCGCCAGTCTGGTTACGCGCCTTCCGCCGCTCCGCTGGGCCCCAAAGCGATCGGGGCCTGGCCGCGTGACACCTCTCCTGCGTATGGCAGCGGTGGATTTCCTTAATCCCGCACCATTGATGTGGAACTTTGAGCATCCTCCGCAAGATGCTGTGTTGGAAATAGGTTACGAGATCGAGCGCATGAGCCCGTCGGATTGCGCTGCTGCACTTGCCGAAGGCCGGGCCGATATCGGCCTGCTTCCGGTAGGTGCGTACGCCACCATACCCGGGTTGGCCATTGTTCCGGGATGTGCCATTGCTTCGCTTGGCGCCATTCGCTCGCTGCTGCTCGTTTTTCGCGCGGACAACAGCGTACCCGAGCGTAACGCGGATCCAGGTACCCGCATACCCGGCGGTCCCTCCGACGAAGCTGACCTTGACCCACCCACGGTAAACGAGCTTGCCCGCATCCACACCGTTGCCCTCGATACCGCCTCGCGTACCACTGCGCTCTATACGCAAGTGCTCTTCCGCCGCTTCTGGCGGCACAAGCCACGCTTTGTTCCGCACGCGCCCGCGCTCGACGCCATGCTGGAGATTGCTGATGCCGCAGTCCTCATCGGCGACCCGGCCCTGCTCGCTCTGCGCGACCGCAACGTGCGTCAAGCCCGAACCGGCGAGCGGCTTTGCTATCTCGATCTGGGTGCAGCCTGGAAGCAGGCCACGAGCACACCCTGGATCTCCGCTTTTTGGGCGATCCGTAAGGCTGGAGCCGCCAATCTTACTCGTGACGAGCGCGCCCAGGTCCTCACAGATCTTACGGAGTCGCGCGATGCGGGGCTCCACCACATCCCTGAGCTGGTGCGCGAGTGGGCGCCCAGGCTTGGCCTCTCACCGGCAACCGTTGAGCACTACCTCACCCACAACATCTACTACTACCTGGATACACCGGTCATCGCTGGCCTCCAACGCTTCTATCGTGAAGCGCACGCCCTCGATCTGCTGCCGTCACCGCCCCGCCTCGAGTGGTTTTACGCCTGAAGCTGCTTTTTCAGAGATCGGTGAAACACCGGCTGCAGTCCCGGCTTCCAAGTAGGCACGCATGCCTCGATTAATCACGCCGGCGATCACTCCAGCTCTTCTGGCTATCTTCCAGACCGCCGTGCAGCACGCCCACGCGCATGCTCACACTCACACCAGCCACACCCATGTCCCGCACTGGCTCATTCACCTCGGGATGCCCGGGCTCTTTGTCGTCTCGCTGCTCGACGCGGCCATCATTCCATTGCCGCTGCCCGGCAGCACCGACCTGCTTCTGCTGCTGCTCTGCGCCCAGCGTGGTTCACAGCCAACTTTTCTGGCCGTGATCGCCGTCATCGCCAGTGTCCTCGGCGGTTACACCACCTGGCTCGCCGGGCACAAGGGTGGCGAGGCGATGCTCGAACATTTTGTTCCGAAACGGATGCGCCGGCCTATCACCCGCTGGATGCGCAGCCATGGCTTCGCCACAATCTCCATCAGCGGCATCCTGCCTCCGCCCGTACCGCTAATGCCGCTGCTGCTCGGAGCCGGCGCCCTCGGCGCATCCAGGCGACACTTCCTCACCGCCTTCTCGGTAGCTCGCTCGGTCCGTTACGGCCTGGTCGCCTGGGTTGGAGCGACGTACGGCAGACGTGTCCTGCACTGGTGGAACCAGTACCTGTCCAACTGGTCGGCAGTGATCCTGTGGACCTTCCTGGGCCTGCTCGTCACGGCAATGGCCTTCGGGTTCTGGCAATACCGGCGGCAAAAGCGCAGCTGGGAGGCGGAGAAAGCCGGTCGTTCAGCAAGGGAAACAGATCCGCCGGCAGGTGCCGACGCATCTGTACGCGCATAGCTCAATCCGGTAAGCTGCGCTATCTTCCGCCGTTGGCGGACGTCCGCTTGGCATTATGTTGAGCAATCGCTGGTAAGCTCTCGGATCAGCGCTTGTGAACTCGATGTCCCGCCCTTGGTCGTCGCGAGCGGCGAGACCGTCCACGCCCATGGGAACTTCATCGATGTGGAAACATCGAGCGGGGCAGCTCCGAAAAGCATAGATCCACGCAGCCTGTGATCTAGTCCAGCTCCCAGCGCAGCAGCGTCGCACCTGCCGTAAAACCAGCGCCCACGCTCGCCAGCAACACAAGATCACCGCGCCGCAGCCGTCCCTCTTCCCGCGCCGTACCCATCGCGAGTGGCACTGTCGCTGCGATCGTATTGCCGTAGCGGTCGATGTTGATCAGTACACAGTCGAGCGGCATCTCCAGGCGCTGCGCTGTCGACTCGATAATGCGCCGGTTTGCCTGGTGCGGGATGAAGCAGGCCAGATCTTTCCCTTTCACGCCGTTGCGCGTCAGCACTTTTTCTGAGATCTCGGCCATTTTGCGTACAGCAAACTTGTAGACCGTCTGTCCGTCCTGGTGCACGAAATGTTCTTTCGCGGCAACTGTTTCGGCATTTGCCGGTTTGAGGCTGCCGCCTGCCGGTAGCCTCAGGGCCAGCGCTCCCGAGCCATCGATCTCATGCGCGTAGTCGAGCAAACCTTCTTCCCCGTCGAGCGTGGGCTCAAGCAGCACCGCCCCAGCGCCGTCACCAAACAGGATGCAGGTGCTGCGGTCTGTCCAATCAATCATCGAGCTCATTGTGTCCGCGCCGATGACCATCACTTTCATCTGCGCACCGCTCTCAATCAGTTTCGCGCCCACCTGCAACGCATACAAGAAGCCTGAGCAGGCCGCACCAAGATCGAAGCCCCATGCGTGATGCGCTCCGATCTTCTCCTGCACCAAGCAGGCGGTCGATGGGAACGGCATGTCAGGGCTTACAGTCGCGACGATAATGCACTCAACCTCATCGGGCGAGATGCCGCGGTCTGCCAGGCAGCGCCGCGCTGCCTCCGCCGCCATATCGCTGGTCGCGACGCCTTTCTCCGCAATGTGCCGCTCGCGAATGCCCGTCCGGTCGACGATCCACTGATCTGAGGTATCCACGGTCTCTTCAAGATCTGCATTTGTCAGCACACGCGGCGGTACATAGGTTCCGAGTGCGCTGATCTTTGCGCGCTTCAACAGCTGCGGTACAGCGCGCCTGTTTCCATCCAAACTCAAGCCAATCTCCATGCGGCAAGAAGCCAAGCCCGCTTCAGGAGCGGGCGGAATATCCTGATTGTCTCTGAGGGGGAGCGTGCTGTCGAATGAACCCGGAGCGGGCGGCCTGTAGCCGCGAGCAGCTCGCGATCAGCCGGACTTCATGTACCGGGGTACCTGCTGCGCACGCACGAGCCCGTTGCCGTTGCTTCCTTCCGGACCTGGCGGGGTTGGCGGGATTGCGCCGCGCAGGGCCCGGCACGAACCCAGTTTAACACCTGAGCCGAACCGAGAAACAACCGCCTTTCAATGCTGGGTCGCTACACATCGCATAGTGTGACGGCACTCGCGAGCCCTGTCAGCGGATCGCCGGCAGGGATGAACTCGTGTGCGACGTAGCCGGAAAACTGTAGAGAGACCAGGGCGCGCATCAGTCCGGCCCAGGCTACTTCCTGCTCCAGCCCATCCAGTTCGTGCCGGCCCGGCACCCCACCAGTGTGAATATGTGCGATTGTGTCGCCGAATGTCCGTAGCGTCTCGATCAGATCGCCTTCCATGATCTGCATGTGGTAGGCGTCGTAGAGCAGCTTGACCCGCGGCGAGCCGACCGAGCGCACGACTGCGGCCCCCCAAGCCGTATGATCGGCCATGTAGCGGGGGTGGTCGCGCCGCGAGTTCAGCAGCTCCATGCAAACAGTCACGCCGTGCGCTTCGGCTACCGGCGCGATGCGCTTCAGCCCGGCGATCGTGTTACGCGCGCCCTCTTCGTCGCTCAAGCCGTCGCGCAAGCCCGAGAAGGTAATCACATTCGGCACGTTCGCCTGCGCAGCAAGCGGGATGCCCGCGGTTAAACCCGCGACAATTTCGTCGTGGTGCTCAGTCCGGTTCAGACCGTGGTCGATCTCGCCGCCGCCCGCGTAGCCCATCGTGCAGCGCAGCCCGTAGCGAGCGGGAATGGCGTACTCTTCCGGCTTGAGTAGATCGACGCCCACCAGCCCGAGCGCCCGCGCATGCTCGCACAGCTCCGGTACAGTCCACTGCTTGAAGCACCACTGAGCGACCGACTGGTGGATGCGGTCGCGGCGCGCTTGAGGAGCTGCCAATGCGGCCTTCGACGCTGGAGGAGTAGACGTCTGCTCACCGGTATCTTCAGCCGGGCGCAGGAGCGCCGCTCCCGCAAACGTTCCGGCAAACCCCCGGAGAACCTCTCTGCGGCTAGCACCAGTCTGCATTCCGTTCGGCATAACCCACCTACCAGATAGTTGCGCTGTAGTTTGCCCGGATGCGCTCATCCGCCGAGATTGGTGCAGCTACGCCGTTCGCTCGGGCGTGGCCACGATAAGCCGATCAAAGGTGTCGCGCGTCCACTTCTCGAAGATGGAAGCGTCCGCAACAGCTGAGAACGGCAGGCTACAGATTCCAATGTTCAGGTCTGCCCTGAAGCCTGCCGAGCACAATGGCTGATAGCTTTGATATACACCCTATTTCATACGTGTATTCAAGCTCGGGAAGCACGGTCGGTGACAGCAACAAAGAATGCCGCTCAATCGTCTGCGTCACCGCCTTGGAAAGCTTCCTGAGCTGCCCATCGACGAGCCATACTGCCACATGCGTGTCAAGGTAGGCGATCACTTGCAGAAACCTTTCCATAGAAGTGATTCCACTCCTCCTGAAGTTCGTCCCAGATCTCCTTCTTCGTTCTCTCTTCGTCGGCCTCCGTTGACTCCGGGTTGATAAGCTGGACCGGCCGAAGGCGGCTCAGCTTCGATACCGGCTTCTCCGGCATCAGCCGGAACTGCTCGCCCTTGTGCGAGAACAGCGCCTCGTCGCCCTGCTTCGCCCGTTCGAAGACCTGAACATGTCCTTGCGGAAGTTCGTCGCCGTTATCTGCATCGCCCCTTTCCCTCCCGTCTCACATGGACATTAGCGCCTCTGCAGATGTACATACAAGCGGCTGTTTTTTCTACCGAGCACGCGAGCATGCCATCAGAACCCTCCCCGTGTCAGCTTCTAAGGTGTGCCCAAGCTTGCTGGCGATACAGAGCTGGCGATTGCTCTGGCAAGACGACTCTGGCCGCATCGCGGGCACGAGGCCAGTGCGGCTCGCTGCCTGCCGTATCGCGGCAGCATCCATTGGTG
>CAXTMF010000020.1:31283-54738 GCA_964245435.1 uncultured Acidobacteriaceae bacterium | reverse complement strand
AGCAGGCCTTCTCGGCACGCCGCCTTCCAGGGCGGAAACCTTCGGGCCGGAGGCACCTCCGTACCAGCTCGAGAGTGTGGGAGCGCAATCCCGGGAGAGGATATGCTCAATGTCTGAAGGCCTCCGGCAGTGACCGACAATGGCGACAGAGCAACCTGAAAACACCGCGAAGCCGCTCTTCTCCGGAAGAAAAGTTCTGGGAATCGGTTGCGCCTTCATCCTCGCGGTCATGTGCGTCAGTACCGCAGACATCCTCTACTCTCTTCGTAAGACTGCGGTCAGAAGCGACGCCGTCATCCTGGCATTCCGTCAACGTACTCGTTTACTGGATACACTTCGTAGTCTGATGATTCGCTCTGCCCTGCCACCAGACAGTGGCGGGCAACGCGCGATGGATGCAAGTGAGCTACCTGTCGCCCATGTGCAGGCTAACGAAGTCCTCAAACAGTTTGCGAAGTCTCTCGACGCGAGCGGCGACGATGCCACAAGACAGACGCTCGCCGAGCTTAGAGATTCCATCGATCGATACTGGGATTCTCTACCCGGCATCCGTGAGGAGAATGAAAAACTTCCGCATCCGGCACAGGTATCAGCAGGATCTCCCGGCCGAAGACAGGTCAGGCGTATTACTCGCCAGATTACGGCCCTGAACAGGGAACAACAGGACCGTGCTGAGGCGCAACTCCATGCGGAGCAGGGTCGTTTGCAAGGCGAGCTTCTTATCTCTTCCCTGCTGTCGCTGGTTGTAGTCTTTACTCTGATCGCTGGCATGTACTACCGGATAAGAAGAACAGAGCGATACGCCGAGGTTCAGTACAGAGACGTGGTGCAGGCGCGCACAGAGCTCCGGAACTTTACTGCACGGCTTGAGCATGCACAGGAAGAAGAGCGACGCACGTTGTCACGCGAGCTCCATGACGCATTCGGGCAGACGATGGCTGCAGCGTTGGTCGAACTCAGCCGAATACAGAACGAGATAATTCAAGACGAGGGGACCAGAGCACAACTCGCGCGTGTCAAGCTCGAGCTCGAGAACAGTATGCGTTCGATCCGGGATATCGCTTTGGTCCTGCGCCCATCGATGCTTGATGACCTCGGGCTTGTTCCGGCCCTCCGCTGGCAGGGCCGAGAGGTCGCCCGACGATCAGGACTAGCGGTGCGAGTTGATGCCGACGACAGCAGCGATGCATTGCCCGATGCTTACCGGACGTGCATTTACCGCGTCGTTCAGGAAGCGCTTCATAACATCGTCAGGCACGCCTCAGCCACTTCTGCTGTCGTCGTTGTCAAATGGTCCAAAGACGCGTTGGTGCTGATTGTCGAAGACGACGGCAGAGGTTTTCGCCCTGCACTGGAAAAGGGTATGGGGCTGCTCGGTATCGAAGAACGAGTCAGCAGACTTTCAGGGCACGTGCAGGTCACGTCCTCACCAGGCAAGGGAACGTCCGTCCACGTCACACTTCCGGTACCGGCGATAGAAGAAAGAGAATCAGCGTAATGATCCGTCTCGCCCTTGCAGATGACCACATCGTTCTTCGTGCCGGGCTCAGATCACTGCTGGAACGTCAGCGTGATTTTGAAGTCGTCGGGGAAGCGGGGGACGGGCGCGAGTTAATTCGGATTGTGGACGAGACAACTCCCGATGTCGTCATCACGGATCTAGGCATGCCACAGCTCAACGGAGCTGAAGCAACTTCCCAAATTGTGACGAAGCATCCTGAGACGCGCGTCATAGTTCTGAGCATGCACAGCGATGAAGCCTACGTGCTCCGTGCATTGAAGGCAGGCGCCAGAGGATATCTGGTCAAGGAGTCCGCTGAGGCGGACCTTATGACAGCCATCCGGACAGTCCATGCAGGCAAAGCTTTTTTTAGCCCGTCTGTCAGTGCGCTGCTGGTTGAAGACTATGTGCGCCAGATGCGTGATCGCGGAGTCGAAGATAGCTACGAGCTGCTCTCAACGAGAGAGCGCGAAGTGCTACAGCTGATTGCTGAAGGCCGGAGTAATAAAGATGTCGCGACCTTGCTCGGCCTAAGTGTGTACACCGTAGAGACGCACCGCGGGAACATCCTGCAAAAGTTAAATCTTCATAGCATTCCGGAGTTAATCCTCTACGCCGTCAGGAAAGGCATTGTGTTTTAGCCAAAGCTCAAATGTCGGGATCTCAAGTTGGCAGCGCACCAGCGTGTCTGGATGACGACACAGATCGGCTCGAGATCACCAGCATGCCCTGAGCTAGTCGCGAACAGCCTCTAATGGGAAGCATGCCGCCGGCGCGAGATGGCTGCGGGAACAGCCAGTACAGGCCCGGCATGCAACTAGCGTTCTCACTAGATGTAAGAGAGACTATGTTCGTCCCGTAACATCTGCCTTTCCGTGGCTACAATCAGCAAGCGCATCCTTGGCATGTCGAGGGCCCTAGTGATCCGGGGTTGGGGTGGCAAGCGTGATCTGGAAGGCCGTAATCTCCCCCTCGCCTGTCTTCTTGTAGAAGAACGAGCATAAAGGTAGCCTCGTGCCGGCCTTGCAGAGGCCCGCTTGGCGAATCCAGAATGGCCCGGATATGCGCCACTGCTGCATCCTTGCGAAGCATGCAAACCGACTCGACATTGAACAGTTTGTGCTGCCTTTGTAGAACTTCTCGAAGACTCCGGAATGCGATCCTTGCAGCTTGATCGCGACAGCTCCCGGGAGGCTGGTCTGTCGACACTTTCAATTCAAACTAGAGCCGAGCGACTTGGTTACGCAGGCTCAGCTCGTAGCGCAGGTACCAGCGAACGCACAGGACGATAATCTCCCAGTCGAAGTGAGATCCCGCAACAGGTCAGCCATGCCCTTCAGTCTGCTCATCAGGCCCACCTCGTCCATAGCCAGACTCTAGCGGTTCGATTTGCACCACAGCCCGCCAGATTTGCTCATTCAGACGTGACAAAGCCAGTACCGGAAAGCTCGAAGACCACGCCTGCGCCATTCGCCCCGGCACTTGTTGTAGTTCCGTAGAGATTGCCTTCCTGGTCGACCGTCAAGCCGGAGGCCGGGTTGCCTCCGTCACTGTTCCCGGTGAATGTATAAAGCGTCGTTAGAGTCGTATGATCCGACGATAGCTTGAACACGCTTCCAAGCAGGTCTGGACTGGAATCCACCCCCCCTGACGTTGTTCCATACAGGTTCCCGGCAGCGTCAATCAGCAGACCGGCGATTGGCGAGGTTCCACCGGGACCGGACTGGCTGAACGAAAACAAAGTATTGAGCGTTGTATGATCTGTTCCGGACAGCTCAAAGATCGTGCCTTCCTCGTCGGCGCCGCCGCCTTCCGTAGTCCCAAAAAGATTGCCGGAAGCGTCAAGGGTAAGTCCACCTCGTGGACCGGAGCCGTTGTTGCCGTTGAAGCTTACCAGCGTAGTAAATGTCTGGTGATCGGCACCGGACAACTCAAACACTGTGCCGCTACCATTCGCTCCGCCGTTGATCGTGGTTCCATACAGATTTCCCGCAGCATCGGCCACCAGCGTGGAGTAGGGGAGACTACCGTTGACTCCCGTAAATGAAACCAGCGTTGTTACGGTAGAGTAGTTCGGACCGGAGAGCTCGAAGACGGTTCCATACCCGTTGGCGCCACCGGCGCTTGTGGTCCCAAACAAATCATCTCCGACGATCGTCAGCCCTGAGTACGGCGCAGAGCCATTGGGGCCATTGAAGTTGACCAGCGTCGTCAAGGTATTGTGATTGGGGCCCGACAGCTCGAAAACTGTGCCAGCGCCGCCCGCGCCGCCCGACGACGTCGTCCCGAAGAGATCACCGGAGCTATCGAGAGTCAGCGTGTTTTGAGGGCCGGTGCCGTTACTGCCGTTGAACGAGGTGAGTGTCGTGAATGTACCGTGGCTAGGCCCAGAAAGCTCGAAAGCTGTGCCATTGCCAAACTGGGCAGGGCCGGTTCCACCTAACATTGTCGCGCCAAAGAGATTGCCGGCTGAATCAATCGTCAAGCCCGCGACAGGCGTGCTTCCGTCCGTACCATTGAAGGAGACGAGGGTGGTCAGGACCGGAGCCGCTAAAGCTGCTTGTGTGCCGAATCCTATGACAGCACAGGCCAGAGCTGCGCCAAACCGCGAGGGGGTAAGTAAGTTGTATCTCACGTATCCTTCACCTTCCTTATTCATGCTGCGTCGAGAAGCTACCAGCAAGCAGAGAGCTTTCGAATCACCCAAAAGACGGCTTTATCGGGTTACACCAGAACCCTCTAAGCGACAACGGAAAAGCACTCCAGAACTGACACCCTAGCGGATGGCAAGTACACATCTGGCGGGCGCTTTCACACCTACCAGGGCTGCATTTAGCCATTGTCCTGACCTGTTCCCATACCCAAGCTACCACATTATCTTGGCAGAGAGCTGAACCTGGCGTGGCAAGTTACTCTGCCCGGATGGTCCTTTCTCGATTAGTCCAAAGGTCGAATCATTTGTGCTGTTGTCAGGAGCTTCCGACCATAACGGATGATTGAACACGTTGAAAGCTTCAACGCGTACCTGCAATTGAAAGCGTTCCTTCAGTGCAAAGTTCTTAGAAAGGTTGGTGTCAAACTGCTGGCTGCGAGGAAGCCGGATACCCGAGTAAACAGTGTTTGTGGTTTCTCCATAGCTGGGAACCTGGAGAAAGTTGGGCCGAGTGCAGGTGCCGTCATAATCGAATGGCAGTTGCTGGAGAGAGTACTGGCCCATACTGTTCTCCTGATACTGCTCCGTACATGGAGCGACGAGACGGATAAAGCCGTCGTCTTGTTGAATGTGAGGTTTGACATACGCGCTGTTTAGATAATTGGTTCCACCTGGTAGATCCCAGGGCGTTCCTGTCTGGTAGACGTAGAGACTTCCCAGTTCCCACCCGCCGATCGCGCCGTCCACGATGCGGTTGGATCTGCCTAGAAAGCTGCGCCCGCGGCCAACCGGAAGGAGGTAAACGCCTGACAGTGTGACGCGGTGAGTTCTATCCGTCGCATCCAGAGTTCGCGATGGAACACGGTAGGTCGTATCCGCGTAGCCGCCTGCGTCCATTAGCTTTGACCAGGTCCAGGTTCCGTGAAGGGTAAGCGAGTTGTTCCACTTATGCGCCCCGGTGGCCTGAATGGAGTTATACCAAGTGCGTGAACTGTTCAACTGGTATTCTGTTATGTCTCCAAATTCTGGATACGGACGGGTGAAATTGAGGCCATTTAATGTGGATGAGTTATAGTAGCTCGAACCCTGGAACCCGTCGACTCCCACAAAAGGGTTGTTGACGTTGTTGTTGTTACACACTTCGTACCTGCCGCCCAGAGCTGGATTACAAGGAACATAGGCGGCCGCGTCCTCATGGTTAATGTTGTCACTGCTGTCGCCGTTGTAGAGGCGGCTCCCAACGTAGGCAAGAGTGAAGGTATCAAACCTCGAAACCTGCTGCTCGATTCCCAGTGAATAGTTCCAGAAGCTCGGGATGGTGTAATGAGTGTTCAGAACGCTGAAAGATTGGCCCAGTTGCTCTAGCATCCCAAGAGATGATCCGCTTGGCTGTACTACCAAAGAATATGGGTGGCTCAGGTTGTTGGCCAGGTTCGGGAACGTACTGCCTGGCTGGGTCGGATCACTTGATTGGTAGTTGGTGGTGGCGCTGTAGCCGTATGTCGTCGGTCCATACTGCGGACTCCTGAACGACTCCCCAAACCCGCCGCGGATCACCATTCTGTCAGTCGCGGCATAGGCGAAACCAACGCGCGGCTGGATGTTGGTCTTGGACAAAGGAAAGAGCGTCTGAGGGTTGCCGTTGACTCCCAGGTATGTAATGCCGCCCAAAAGTTGATTGTGACCGGGGACAGCAATCTCGGAACCAATAGGGTTGACCGCGCTGGTTGCAAAGCCGTAGTTGCCCTCGTTGTGACGCTCAGTCTCGCCGAGAACAAAATCCCAGCGCACCCCAAGATTGAACGTTAGTCTCTTGTTGACCTTCCAGTCATCCTGGACGAACGGAGCCCAGTAATGCTGAGACCAAAACGTAGGGGTATTGATTGTGTCGGTGCCGGAGGTGGGATTGCCCAGCAGCAACGACGCGATCGAATTGCCGCTCGCCGGATCCCACGAGCCGCAGCTGCCGCAGTTGGTTTGTGTCCAGGTTCGATCAACCCAAAAATCATTACCGCCTGCGACGATGTCGTTTACCGACTGCTGAAAACGCGCGTCAAGCCCGGCGTGAATGGTTTGCGTGTTCTTGACCCATGTAAGCGATGGCAAGAAGTTCAACGAATTGCTAACAGTTTGCGCGTTATCGTCGGTGCCTAGTGAAGTAAATTCACTGATGTCGAAGTATGGGAACTCGCTGGCTGCTGAGCCTCCCATCTGGGCTGTGTCGCTGGGAGACCATCCGAGCCCAGTCGGGTCGTAACGCGGCCCCCCAAAGGTATAATCAGCTCTTACTACCACGCTGCTGCGAAAATCGAGCAACAGTTTAGGGCTAAAAGTATGGGTTTCTTCAAGGGTGAAGGTGTGGCTGCGCTCTCCATGCGGCAGAAGTCCATCATCGGCTGCATTGTTGAAGCCGTTGGTACTGCGAATCTCAACCCGCTCCCAGTACCCGTAGTGCAAACTGAAGCGATCTTTCGGCGAGAGGACCTGATCCCACTTCGCCAACGCATTCCGGTAACGGTCGGTGTCGGCGGCAGCGACTGTGTAGTTATCTGCAAAGGGATCGGAGCCGGGGGCCGTCCGTGTATTCGGCTTGGGATAGAAGGATAGAACCTTGGCCGCAACAGGATTGATACGCGATTGAGGGATAATGTTGGGAGCGGAGGACGGACTGATGCTGTCCGAAGGACCGAATGGAACGCGGACGTATGTTCCATTCGCGTTCTTGGATATGTTCATTGGATCGAGAAGGCTAATTGGAGCGTAGCTTGAGCCATTCCAATAAACAAGGCTGTGAAAGTCGCCCATGAGCCAGGCCGGGTCTGGAACCGAATCAGTGAGAGTATTCGGTTCAATCTCGTTCCAGTTCTCGTACTGTGTCGTGAAGAACGACTTGTTCCGTCCATCGTATATCCTCGGCAGCACCACCGGTCCGTCCAACTCGATGCCGTATTGATCCAGCTTGTGTTGCTGTGTTTGAAACGGCGTCACATCCGTGCCGGGCTCCGCCGTGGCTACCTTATAGTCGTTTTGCCAGGTGTTGGCGTCAAGGAAGGTTCGCCGAGCGTATTCATAAACATCGCCATGGAGAGTGTTTGTCCCCGACTTGAGGATCACATCTTCCACTCCGCCGGAGTTGCGCCCATACTGCGCATCATAGGCATTCGTAATGATCTTGAACTCCTGTACGGAGTCGACGGGCGGCACGTAGGCAATATGGGCGTTTCCGGTGTTGTTCGCGGAGGCTGCCTCATTTGAGGCGCCGTCCAGCATCAACTCAACGTTACCTGAGCCGCCGCCGTTGATGGCCGTGTTGGCCTGAGTGTCATCGAATGGACGTTGATACTGTGTACTGCTCTGATTCCACGTCACTCCGGCAGTCAGGATGGAAAGCATGCCGGGGTCGCGGCCATTTAGCGGCAGCTCCGTAACTCGCGTGTTCTCAACCACCTCGCCAGCATCGGCCTTTCCGAAATCGATCAGCGGATCACTGTTGACGGTGATTGTTTCTGAACTGTGTCCGACCTGCATCTTGAAGTTGACAGTAGCCGTTTGACCTACCTGCAGGTTGATTCCGGCGTGGATCTCCGTTTCAAACCCTTGAGCCTTCGTGGTTATTGTGTAATTGCCCGCTTTCAGGTAAGGAATGGTGTAGTCGCCCGATTTGGTCGAGACCGTTTTCGTTTCGACGTTTGTGTCGACATTGTGAGCCACAACGCTTGCCTTCGGCAGCACGGCCCCGCTTGCATCCAATACGACTCCCGTAAACTCCTGCGCCATTAAGTGATGCGTTGGAGTCAGCAATCCTAAGAGCGGAAAGAAGTAAGTCGCTGTTAAAGCGAAATTCTGCCTGAGCCAAACAGTCTTCACGGTGGTCGATCCTAAGTAGCGATGTTGAACGCTGCTCAGCATGCAAATTGGCGATTTCTCAGCGTCCAAGAGCCTGCGTGTTCCCGATTAAGCAGCAAATGTTCTGTCGCAATGTAGGAAGGCAATCTCAGAAGTGGCATCGCCCAAAGGCGTGGTTTTTATCTACGCCCGTTGCGCCATTACTTTAGTTTGGCTTCGGGCGATTAATCTGGCGAAAGTGGACGGCGAGTACATGGCTTCGGTGTAAAGCGAAACTCGCTAGAGTCTGTCTACGGACGAGGTGGGGCGGATAAGCAGGTTTGAAGCATGACTGGCGCTGTTGCATCAAGTTGGGAAGACACCAAGTGAGGAACGATTCGCACAGCTGTTCACAGCAAGCGCTGGGCTCTGTTGCATTCACTTGAAATCGGCTCTTCAACACACAACACTTAGCGGTTTGAGACTTTTTGATTCAAAATCTATTACGGTCCTGAAAGTCAATCCAACAGAGTTGCTGTTCAACATTGAGGCCGACCCTGTACTTTACCGAACTCGTAAGCGGGTGAGCCGTGATGTCGGCGTCGGCGTATCGCCGCGAAGAAACATCTGATTCTGCTAACGGTTATCGCCCATGTTGGGGCGTTTGTCGGAAGCAAAGCGCTACGAACGAATGTTCTGAGCTGTTCCATACTGATGAAATCGCTGACGATCGCCATCGATGGCGCGGCTGTAAGCCATATTGAATCCCGTTGTCGCTAGCCTTCCATTTCAAGACTGCACAGCCTGTATCAACCTACAACCAATGTCTACGCAGTGGCCCGCTCGCGGCAGGTCCATAAGCGTCTGTGTCGTGAGCAGCCGGTCGAGCTGACCGAGAAGCTTGCTGCGAACGAGAACGTTAGCCGGTCGGGCGAACTCGGGTTCCGAGGTCAGGGCTAAACAAAGGGTTTTCCCATGCAGGTACCGAAGTTACGAAGAACAGTCTTTCCAAGACTTAAACATACAAGTTCTGGCCCAGCACGACTTGAAGAGAAGTCTCAGTCATTGCATTTGACGGCGTCGTCGACTCCTAACGGCAGCAAGAGACTAGCTGCTTCAGGCGAAAGCGGCTTCGCGAGCAGGTATCCCTGCAGCAGACTGCACCGTATGGTCTGCAAGTCCTCGAACTGCTGACTCGTTTCCACGCCCTCGGCTATCGTCTCAAGGCCCAGCTGCCGCGCTAGGTCGACAATGGTCCGGATGATTGCAGAGCCTGTAGCACTGCCGTCCAGTCGCGCTATGAAAGATTGATCGATTTTGAGAGTGTCGACTGGAAGTTGCTGCAGAATGCTCAAAGAAGAGTGACCCGTACCGAAGTCGTCGATGCCGATGCCAATGCCAAGATCGCGAAGTCGCTGCAATTGGACCACGGCGACTCCAGGGTCGGCAATGATCCAGCTTTCCGTTACTTCAAGCTCCAACGATCGTGCATCGAGACCAGTTTCGCAGAGAACGCGAGCGATGGAACCAGCGAACTCCGCCCGGTTCAGCTGCACACCCGAGATATTAACGAACATCGTAATCGGCTCGGGCAAACCTGCGTTCCACTCTCGCGCTTGCCGACAGGCCTGTTCAAGCACCCACTCCCCAATCGCAACAATCAGCCCTGTCTCTTCGGCCATCGGGATGAATTGCCCAGGACTGACCGGCCCAAGCTCCGGATGATTCCATCTCAGCAGCGCCTCAAAGCCCTTCAGCTTGTTGCTCATGCTGTAGAGGGGTTGGTACACAACATTGAGCTGGTTTCTCTCAAGGGCAAACCGCAAGGCGGTCTCCAGCTGAATGTCCCGCTGAGCTTTGGCTCCGTAGCGGGGTTCGTAGCGCCGTGCCCTGTCTTTGCCTGCTCGTTTCGCCACGTACAGGGCAGTATCGGCATTCTGCAGCAGCACCGAGCCAGCCTCGCCGTCAGCGGGGTACACGCTGATGCCGATACTTGCCGAAGGTGCAAGCGTATGTTGCTCGATGGTGACTCGCTCCCGTAGACAAGACAGGACGCGCTCGCAGATCTGCTCTGCTTCTGTTTCGGAGTCTAGGTCGGGCAGGACCAGGATGAACTCATCCCCGCCCTGGCGGGCCACGGTATCGATTTCTCGCACGCTGGTAGCTAGGACGCTTGCGACATGCTGCAGAAAAAGATCGCCAGCGCTATGCCCAAGTGCATCATTGATCTGCTTGAAGCGATCTAGGTCGACAAAGCAGATTCCAACGTGTCGGCCATGCCGCTTGGCTTGCATGATGGCCTGGTTCGGCCGGTCTTCAAGCAGTAGCCTGTTTGCCAAGCCGGTAAGGTGATCGTGCTGCGTCTGCCGCACAAGCTGCGTTTGCAGCTGATCATGTTCAATGGCCAGCCGTGCCAGATCGCAGACACTGTCCACCGACTCGCGGCTATGCTCAGGCAAGTCGCGACACGATTCAAAAACCGCAACTATGCCGAGGATCTGCCCTGAACCTGATGATAAAGGCGCAGCCAGACAGGATTGAAAGTCTCCTCCCGCAAGCTCCTCATCCGCGCCTTTACCGCGCTCGATCAGAATCATCTTGCCTTGTTCCGCAGCGCGCACACAGAGCAAAGCAAGAGGATGATCTGCGGAGCCTGAGATCGAGCGGTGCATGCCATCTGCAAGACCTGCCTGCGCCACCAGACGTGCCTCAGTGCCCGAACGCAAGAAGAACGCAATACCGCGCGATGGATGCAGCGCAGTGTAGGCGCTGCCGATCATAGCAAGTGTTGTTTCTAGAACCCGGTGTTTCGTAATCGCTAAAAAGATTTCGTTCTTTGCCCTTTCCCATGCCTCTCGACGTTTTCTCTCCGTAATGTCCTGAAAGAGAACCACTGCGCCAACAGGACGGCCTCCTCTCAGAAGGGGCGTGCTTGTGTAGGCGACTGGAAAGCTTGTACCGTCCTTTCGCCAAAAAACCTCGCTGTCGCAGCGGTGGGTGCGCCCGTCCCGCAGGGCCATGTAAATCGGGCATTTGTCGCGCGCGTACGCATTGCCATTCGCGTGCGAATGATGAAGGATGGCGTGCTGCTGCTTTCCAAAGAGCTCCTCGGCCTTCCACCCGGTCATGGCTTCGGCGGCCGGATTCGCGAAGGTGGTGAAACCGTTTGCGTCGAGACCGTAGATGCCGTCTCCAGCAGCCTGCAAAATGAGCGAGCTGATCTCCGTCAGTTCTGGAGGCGGATCAAACCGAGAGCAGCTTACTCTGGCTTCTCCGATCTCAATCTCGTTAGGCTGACCCATCTCAGGCGTTTGCACCTCGGGAGGCTCTCCCAGGCACACGCTCGCCTGCCGATACTCCTCAGCTGCGACCATGCAGAACATATCGACCATTCAGCCTCAATCCTGCAACGAAAACGTGGCGTTGCTGGTAACTTTCATGATGTCAAATGGGTCGCTATGTCGTTGCATCCTTGTTCCACGAAGCTGGCGCAAGTCGTTCTGTCTAGGCCCGGGGCAGGCAGGCCGGTTGAAAGCGCAAAAGGCAAAACATGCATTAGCGCAGTGTTCCTACACGGCCCTGAAGAGCTTGCCCCTGATTGGCTTTGAGTGTCTCCAGATTGTTAGGGGAGCTCTGTTGCATGAACGGTTTGAGACATAAGTCGTCTGAGCTTTGATCCCCATCGCTACGCCGCGATGCCGAATAGCGAGTTGATGAAACGGATCTCGTTCTGTACGCCTCGCTTGCAGGTCAGGCAGTGTATGCGGCGAATCGTATGCATCACCTCGAACCTTGATGGTCGCCGCAGCCGTGTTCAAGGTCTGGAAGTCTCGCGTGAGCCGGATGAGCTGCTTGAACACTCCGTGGTCTGCTTCGAAGATGTCGTTCAGGTACTTCGACGTCCGATGCAGCGTATCTTCGTGGAGCAGACCCCTGCGCTTCAGTCGTTCGATCGTTCAGGGTAGGACCGGAGCTTATCTGTAGCGATTGATGTAGGCGGCCAGTTACGCATCGTGGTCGCCGCTTTGCTCAGAAAGCGTTGGGCTGTCGACACTTTCAGTTTGCGCCAGAGCCGCGGCGACTCGGAAGCTGCGATTGTCACGGAAGCACAGTTTAGACAGCCTTTCACAGTAGCTGGTATGGATTGAATCGTCACTCGCGCAACCCGGCATTTTACAAAATGCGTGAGGGTCGGCGCCCAATACGTCTTTTTGAAGCAGCTGACATCCTCGAGTACCTGACTCGAAACCGGAAAGCGCCAATGTCTGCGCCTGCGGGCCGACTTGAGGAGCACGAACGGCCTAAGGTCGCGTGGGCCGATGATCCGGGCCCCCAACCGATGGAGCAGGCCGCACTCCTTCCTACTGAAGTACCAACGTCACGCAGCTCCCACTTTTCCGCTGGTGCGTCATATAGGCGGCTCGCTAACTTCACCATCACCTTCGACTGGAGATAGGGTTTATGTTGCCTGCCGACTTGGGGAAAACCCCTGCGCTTCACAATGCTGCGCTCGCTAGAAGCCTTGCGAGCGCAGAGACAGCACGTGAGCGAAAAACTTCAAATAGGACGCTTCAGGACGACCTGGCTCACCCCGAGTACGGCAATCAAGGCTCTACAAGCGCCATCGCCGGCCTCTATTTCGGTCTCATGGTACAGATGATGGTCGGTGTAGCATGCTTCGTACTCTACGAATTAACTAGCTGACCTGAAGGCATTACTCAACGCCTTCATCCACTACGTACGTGATCGCCTCCGCAGCTGCTGAGGTATCGATCAGCGGCCGGCTACTTCCTTTTCGCTGCATCGCGGCGGCCTATTCGGCGCCCAGTGCAACACTTCCAACCCCTGACATGGCCCGCTGCAGTGAGGATGCATTGCGTTCATATGGGCCTTCAGCCGAACCCAGTCGCGAGCTGGCAACCTACATGGCGGGGGTATTTAATTTTTCTCCTGGGCTCGGAGATCACAATTCAAGGCTCGATGTTTTCAGTGAAGCGGCACCATACGTTCTGGCGGGTATTGATAACTCCGTTCTCAGGAGGCGCCTGGGCGCGATTCAGGCAAAGCTTTCGACGCGCGCACTGCAGCCAAGAAAAGCCCGAGAGGCAAAAGGTGCATGATCACCTCTTCGCCACGAAAGTGGGGGCGGGCAGGGCAGCTTAAAGCTGTTTTACCCGCCAACACACTCTTAACAGCATTGGCGCAGCTTACTGTGAACAGACTGTGTGGACATTGCTGGGGTCCACGACCTCCGGACCACAATAGCTGTAGGTATTCGTTCCAACGCAAACCGGAGACGTTGTTCCCGTTCCCGGTGTCGGTAGATCGATCCCGTACAGTAGCGAGCCGGAGTAGCTGATTGTGTTTCCTGAAAGGCTTAAAGGGTAAGCGGGTTGTTGAGGTAGCTGATTACTTCCGAACTGCTGTGTGGGCGAGGCACAAAAAGCTCCCGAATAATCGTAGTTGTAGGTACCATTCGAGAAGTTGATCGCGTTGCCACTCACAGTACCGGCACTGACGTTGAAAGCACCAGTAACCTGTCTCACACCCGCGTAGGTGAGGGTGTTGTTCGTCACCTGCTCGCCTGCCGAAGAACCAGCCAGAAGAACATAAGGAGGTTGGAAGCTATCGTCGATGTTGAAGGTGTTGGAAGAGACCGTCAGATTCGTCTTTGGGCCAAACAGCAGATCGTATTCATTCCCCGAGCTGAAGTTGCAGTTCCCACTGTTCTGATACGTTGTGCCGACAGAGATGATGCCGTCACTGAGGGTATTGCCGCTAATCGTGTCGTCCGTATTCTCATCGATGTTGATACTCGCGTTGTAGAAGTGGTTGTTTGTGAAGTGAACCTGAGATGACCCTTCCGTCACCAGAACCCGTGCCATCAGAAATGGCCCCTCCGCACCAGGAGCAGCGAAGCCATAGATGTTGTTATTGTTGAAAGTGAGATTGGTAAACTGGTCATACTCGTCACTATTACTGAAGGACACGTCGCCCTTGCCGAAGTGCCAGGTGGAATCCTGAATGGTTACGTCGCGCTTGAACCCGTCTCCGAACGGACCAGGTTCAGCGGGATAAGGGAGAGTCAATCCGCTGAGGAGGAAACCGTATACCATACCTCCGGTAAGGATCGGGTTGTACGTGTTGATCTGCATGTTCTCGAGCGTCATGTTGTGGGGCGTAGTCGGCATGCGCACCAATCCGAAAGAGTTTGGCGTGGCGTCTCCTGAGCTCGGATCTACGTAGGAGGTTGCGAAATACGATTTCGAGGCTGGGTAGGTGAGGCCAAGTACGGTGTTTCCGTTGCTGTCAGTAGTGACGGAAGAGACAGTATTGAGCTCGGAATAGTGACAGTTGTTGCCACCGGTCCCTCCTGCCACATCCTGGCAAACGCCTTGGAAAGAGCCTGAGTAGAGCCAGATGTCAGCGCCCACGTTGAAGCTCTGCGAGCCTACAAGCGTAACCTTCTGATCACCCTTGTTGACAGTGCTAATCCTGATCGTCGGATTCGGATAGGCCGGTGACCCACCATAGGATGGTCTTCCAAAGTCTCCCACGGAAAGCAACTGAGACCATCCCCCATGATCAGGAGGGGTGACGATCACACTAGTCTCGCCGTTACTGTTTCTACCGGCAATCACGATTCCGCCAGGCGAAGTGACCGGGATCTGCAGGTAGGTGTAAGACGTGTTACTCTGTCCGTTCTGCACAGCAGTCGTCAGTGACGTGCCGTAGTTGGTGAGATTGGAATTGTTCAGCCTAAATAGAGGACGGAAGAGATTGTAGGTGCCGGCCTCAAACTGCACATCAGCGCCTCCCTTGCTCACAGCATCGTTCAGCGCTGCTTGCACGGCCGCGGTATCGTCATGATGAATGACGAGGTTGGTAAAGGTCGCAGGAAGGGTGTCCCCCGTCGTCACAGTCTGCCCGTTGATGGCGCTGATCGTAGTGTAGAAATCTTCGTTCTTGCTGATGTTCCCGCTCGTCGATGATGTGGGCCAACCACCTCGATCCGCGACAGTGCTCTGCTGCCCGACGTCCACGGCGTTCGCCGCGTAATAGCATCCCTGTCCGTTCCCGAAACCTGACACTGTCAGCAGCTCGTACGGGGACGCCCCACTGCCGTCATTGTTGTTTGTCGAGACATACCAGATGAAAGCAGGGTTAGGACCAGCGTTACTACAAGAAGGAACATTTAAGTTGTTGTAAATGGTCAGGTACGAGAGAGTCGGCGGCTGATTGTTGATGCAGCCTGCTGGGCTCGGCGCGCTGATACCCTCCAGTGGATCAGCTACGCTAACCATGTAACAGCGAGTCGTACTACCTGTGGCGGCGTTGCTGTTGACCACGGTGGAGGATACGATAGGCTGTCCTGCAGGCAGCGACATTGTGCCAGCGCCACCGCCGATGATCCGGATTCCTTGTCCTACTGCGAAGTCATAGCTGCCGTCTGTGGTGCAGGCAGACAGCGTATTGGTGTTTGCCTGACCTGAACAAGCGCCAGTGTGGTTGCTGCCGGAGGCCCCATAGCTCGAGACCTCGAGGAAGTCTTGCGCTTCGACGAACACGGTATGGGAGAGAGTTATGACGGCGAGCGAGAGCAGGAGTGATAGACGTGGAATTGGCATGCCAGCAACCTCAGGTAATCGAGATTGCGGAAGCGTAGCAGCAAGGATTTAATTTAGGAAAATAAAGCTGCATGAATTAAGTGCCCCGTAGTTGTTTGTAGCGCGAAAGAGCCAATCTGGATCACTGTGGTGCGGATAGTCTTTGTCTCGGGATGCAGATGGGCTGTGCCTTACCTCAGCGGCCCCTTTGCTGTAGGGTTCGCGACATGTTCAGGTCTTCCGGCGGTGCTTGCCTTTGAAACTGAGGTCGGCCCAGTGAACGACGAGCTTACCGAAGGTCAAGCCAGTCACTTTGCCGAGGGCGTCATAGAGCTCCGCATGCAGCCCGGACCAGCGTTCTAGGTGGTCATAGCTTCACCTTCTCGCGTCCCCATTCTTTCGGAACGCAGTACTCTGCTCTAAGCAGCCGACGCAGGAAGCTCTGACACCTGGCATAGCGAGGTAAGAGACTGTCAGAAGTTCGGTCCACCCAACAAGCCCAATCGGGGAACGTATAGGGCATCTCGCTCGAGATGGTTATATGCTGTTCACTTTGAACACCTTCCTCAGCAAATTCGACAGCCGCATCAGGGAGTGAAGCCGCTTCGCAGAGCTCCACGATAGTCGCGCTCAGATCCACCTAAGTCGCTCGGACACCCAGTGGATGCGCGTGCAGGACAGAACTCAGATCGCAGGCAGGAGTGCCCATACATGAAACGCAGAGCCTTTCTTCGATCGGTTGCAGAAACAGGGCTGGCCGCCGGCCTGGCAACTGCGAGAACGCGGGCGCAGACCAGCGACAGTCGTCAGCTTGCCACAGAAAGCCATTCGGCCGTACCGCCGGCTTTGCTCGGCGGCGAAGCGATGACTGCTTACTTCACCGAAGCGCGCATGCACACCGCACTTGGAAGCGATGTCCTACAAAGGCCCTCCGATGTGAAAGTGATTGCTTTCAACTTTTCAAGCTGGCACGCATCGCCGTTCATGGAGGCTCGTTTTGGCAAAGGCTGGACGGAGTTCGAGACCCTGCGCAACGCACGCACTCTCTTCCCTGGCCATACCATGCCGCACTACCCGCTTTGGGGTTATTACAACGAAGCGGATCCCGCCTGGACCTCACACGAGATCGACCTTGCCGCTGGCTATGGCGTCGGTGCCTGGATGATTGACTGGTACTGGCATGAAGGCGTTCAGTTTTATCAGGAGCAGCTCGAGCAGGGCTTCCTGAAAGCAGTGAATCGCAACAAGCTGCAGTTTGCGCTCATGTGGGCCAATCACGATTGGAAAAACGTTTACCCGGCTCGTTCGCCTTCAGAGGCTGCCGTGATCCTGCCGCAGGTTCACACGCTCCCAGACTTCAGTCGCGTCGCCGACTACTGCTGTGAGCACTACTTCAGCCAGCCCAACTACCTTCGCGTGGATGGAGCACCGCTGTTCGCTATCTTCGATGTCGGCAAGATCATCGAGCAGCTGCAAGTAGATGTCTTGAAGCATGCTCTTAATAGCATGCGGGACCGCGCGCTGAAAGCAGGCTTCCCTAAGCTGCATATACAGATCGTCGGCGGCTACGATCGGTACCTAGCGCGCCTGGGGGAGTTCGGCTTCGACAGCGCAACCCAGTACGGCACGTTTGGATGGACCTACGGCGCCAAGCCGCCCGGTTCCCGCATCCCTTATGGTGAGGGAGCCTTCGAGGCTGTCGGATCTTGGGGCAAGATGCGCGAGGCGGTTTCGATCCCGTTCTACCCCTGCGCACAGGTCGGCTGGGATGACAGCCCCCGCTTCGAGGAGTACTCTTCGATCGCGATTGGTCGCTCGCCGGACCAGTTTGAGCGCCTGGTCCGCGCCGCACGTCACACGCTTGCTGATGCGAAGGGTGACAAATCCTTTACGTAGCAGCTTGGAACGAATGGACCGAGGATCACGTGCTGCTGCCGGATGCGTACTGGGGATACAGCTACCTCGAGGCCCTGCGCCGCGGCGCGCATGACTGATTTCCATCCCGCTTCTCAAGCTTTCTCCTGCCGTCAGCATGAGAAGGGTTACGACACGAACTCGCGTTTCCGTAAGGTGACTCCCACAGTCAGGAACGCGCTGCAGGTTGCTAGAAGGGCTGCACCTGTGGCCTACCGCGCCAGGCGACCAACCACCGCGCCCAAAGGCTCTGCCGTCGTTTCGCACTTGTCACCTGCCGCACTTCACCAGCGCTTTTGACGAAGCGGATCGCCGTCTCTATCGATCGCTGACGCTCCCACTTTTCCTGCTTGCCCTGCCAGACCAGGTCTTCCATCTCCTGCGGTACGCTGCCCAGATCGAGTCCGTCATCGAGAAGCTCCAGCGAAAGATCGTGAAGCAGCTGTACGGCCTCGAGGCTCGATGCCGTATCGGTCGCAGGCGTCGTCGCGAGATAGCAGGCCGCGCTCACGAGCAGCTCAAAGGCGACCCGGGGCGTGAGTTCGACGGCTAGCTCCGGCCTACCTTCGAGGGCGACTTCTGCCGCGTAGCGGATCACGGGCATGCGTGTAGCGAACAGGGAATCCTGCGACCCCGGCAAAGCGGGAGGAACAGCGACAGCTGAACGACTAGGAAGAGGAAGAGTTCTGGTCTGCACCAATTGATCTCCGAGGATGGGCTTGGCACCACTATCGGCAATTCTGGGAGATCCTGAGCCGATTTTCGAAGAGCGGGAGGACCCCAGTGCGGAAATGGAACGCTTATCTCTGTCCCGTTCCATGACGGGACGCGGCAAGGGCCAGAAAGCCTAGCCCGAGCGCACATACTCCAGGCCAGCCAGCGTGCTCCCACGCGAGCGCTCCCGCAGCAGAGCCGGCAGAACCGAAAGCGAAGTAAACCATCATGTACACCGTGTTGATCCGGCCTCGCGCGTTTGCATCAATGCCGAAGATCCGCGTTTGATTAGCGATCTGGTTTGCTTGCGCGCCGCCGTCGAGCAGCACGACGCCGAGAACCAGGCCGGCCAGATGGTAGCCAAGTACCCACAGCACAACAAAGGCGCCGCTGAGCACCAGCAACGCCCAGCTCATTACCGCACGGGTGCCATATCGGTCGGCCATGCGGCCCGCGAATGGAGCTACCAGCGCGCCTGTGGCTCCCAGGATGCCGAATGCGCCCGCCACACCAGGGCCCATGTGATAGTGCGGTGAGCCGAGCAGGAACACCAGCGTCGTCCAGAAAACAGAGAACGCCGCGAAGACGAGTCCGCCCACCAGCGCCGCTTCGCGCAGCAGAGCCTCTCCGGAAACCATGGTCCAGAGAGACCGCAGGGCATGCCGGTAGGCGACCGGCCGCCGGGGCGGAAGCAGCGGAAAGAGTCGGAGCAGCAGTGGAACGAAGAGCAGGTTTAGGCCCGCAGCGACGAAGAAGACCGTGCGCCAGCCGAACCAGGACCCAAGCGCGCCCGCAACGCTGCGCGCCAGCAGGATCCCGAGCAGCAGCCCCGTCATCGCGGTGCCTACCGCTCGCCCTCGATCTTCGTCACCTACCAGCTCCGGCGCGATCGGTACGGCAACGTGCGTTACTGCGGCGGTCAGCCCGATCACAATGCTCGCTGCGAGCAGCACAGCAAAGGTTGGAGCCACAGCGCATGCTAGCGCCGCAATGGAAACCGCCGCGAAGAGCTTCACCATCAGCCCGCGCCTCTCCACTACGTCACCGAGCGGTACGAAGAGGAAGATGCCTAGCGCGTAGCCAATCTGGGTCGCCACTGCGATCTGGCCGATCTGCCCCGGCGGCACATGGAGCGAGTGAGCCATCTCAAGCAGCAGCGGCTGGTTGTAGTAAATGTTGGAAACGCCGACGCCGCAGGCCAGGCTCAGCAGCAGGAGGGTGCGCCGGGTATATTTGCGTTCCCCGCCCGGCTCTGATTCCAAGGCTACATGGAAGCCACTCCTGACGCTGGTCGCTATCTCTCCTGCCTGCTCTGCAACCTGTGTCATGAATATTCTCAGTATCGCCTACCAAGCGCAGAGAACACCCAGGTACACGACCGAAGAGGACTTAGGGCGAGTAGCCTGACTAGATGACCTGCAGGAGCGAGGCGGAAGCATCCTGCCGGTTGTCCGGAGCCGCAGGCTCTTTCTCTGGGAAACTGGGAATCTGCGCAGCGCCCTGAATCAGACCCATGCCGATCACCGAAATCGTTTTGCGCAGTTGCGCGCGTGCATGCCGTGCCCAGGGTCCACTCGCATCCAGGCGCAGATACGCCGTCCAGTGAGGCAATGCCGAACGTCGCTGGCCATTGCGCTCGAGCGCCAGCGCCAGATTGTAGTGCGCGTCGGCGTAGCGTGGATGGAGCGTAATCGCACGCCGGTACGCGGTGATCGCCTCGGGCATACGCTTCAACTCGTCCAGAACGTTGCCTAAATCGAAGAAAGCCAGCGCATAGGTGTCGTCGCTCTCCGTTGCAAGCCGGTAGAACTGCTCCGCCCGCGCATAATCGCGACGATTGTAGAAGATGGTGCCCAGGTTGATTGCCGAAGGAGCGTGACCCGGGGTTAGCTCCATGACGGCCTCGTATCGCTCGATCGCCTCATCCAGACAGCCGGCTTCTTCGGCATGCACGGCCTGGGTAAAAAGACGGGCTGCCTGCTGCTCCCTTACCCTCGCGGAGGTTGCCGGGCTCGCAATCGCAGCCATGGACTGCCTGCCGGTCCCTGTGAAGTCGAGCAGATACTGGCCGCCGATCGGCTCAACAACAGCGCCGGAGTGACGAAAGACCAGACGCCGAGAAGACGGGTGAACCCTTTCGAGCCCTGCTTCAAGAAGCGGATCGGGCAAACCGGAAACAGCGCGCATGGCAAGTACCGCGTCTCGTATGCTGCCAGCCGAGATACGACATGCTCCCAGCTCGCGAAGCTTCCGCACCTGCCCGAGATCCTGAAAGCTGTAGGTCTCGGCGCAGGCGATCAGACCATTGCGCTCCCATATCCTGAGCTGCTGCTCGCGGACACCAAGAATTCTGAGCACATCTCTGCGGCAGTAATCGCTCACGGCTGGGATCCTCCACGGTAGCGAGTCCTGTTTCTTCGCCGATTATGGCATGCCACTCAGGTCACGCAAGTACCGGGCGCTTCAAATCACATGAGGGATACGTGGATAAATGGTTCGAAACTCGTTTTGCTGGTAATCGCAGCCTGGCTATACGGAATTCCTGCTTGAGCCGCTGAGAGTGGAGCCGACGACCGGACTTGAACCGGTGACCTGCTGATTACGAATCAGCTGCTCTACCAACTGAGCTACGTCGGCCTGGATCGGTGGGGAGAGAACCGCGATCCGTAGCCAAGGAACGATCGGCTAAGCTTCAGCGATCCCTCTGATCTTACTGGGAGTCTTCTGTACGGTAAAGAGCGCCAGCGGGAGCTGGAAGGTGGGAAGAGCTGCCCGGCAACGGAGCAGCCCTTCCCTAGGGAGAATAGTTCCAGATGGAGGCAAAGCCACCCGAACTTTCTGGCAGCAGAATATGGGGCTGGTTGGGGGGTGTCAAGGCAAATCAGTTCTTCCAATAACTCGTTTCCTGTGAACTGTTTAGAGGTTTTTGACAGCACTTGGACTTAGTCTCGCTTGGGGCACCTCTCGGTGCTGTCTGTCCGTGCAAAGTGCTTTGTTTCACCCGCTTGCAGCAGCCAATGCACTGACCTTTGTGCACTCTGTGCTACACAAAATCCACCTTGAACGCACGTCCCGTCCCCCGGAGAGAGGTGTCGTGGCGGTCGCGTCAACCGGCACGAGCCAGCGCCAAGCCCTTGCACGCCGACCTAGAGCTTCAGGCTAATGAAATCGTCGTCGTTGAGCGAGGAGTCAGGCTTGCCGCGCATCCGCCGTACCAGCACCCGGCCGCCGCCCAGAAATGCCGCTAGCAAAACCGCCGCCACGGCGAGGATGCCGGTGAGATAGGCTATGCCGAGCAGCAGTTTCGCCGTTTTCGCGACTTCGCTAGTGTAGCCCTGCGGCTGATCGAGCGTGATATCGGCCACGTAGTGGATCTGCCCGAGTAGCCGTTGCGCTTCCGCGGCGGTCACTCCCGAGCCGCTCACGACCCCGACCAACGGACCACTCCGCCGCGATGCCACGTGAAGCGAGCTATCCGGAAGTGCCAGGATCGCACGCAGCGCAGAACCTGCGATCTGCGGTGTAGGCAGCATCAGCAGGGTCAGCGTCGCTGACGCGCCCCCTCCCAGGTGATAGTAGGCCGTTGCCGCCTCTGCACTCCGGTTAAAGTCGATTACCGAGACTGGAATCGGACCGTTGTAGCTCCCCGGACCCACTGCATAGTGCAGTGATCTCTCTTCCAGTCCCTCTGGAGGCATGAGCCCGGGCAGCGCCGGGGCGATCGCGTCCGGTCCCTGAAGCTTCGGGAGATTCTGGACGAGAGCCTGCATCGCGAACTTCAGCGTTCTTGCGTCTCCGGCACCTACGCCGGGATCCGCTCCACGCGCGATCACAAGGCTCGCAGCGCTACGCACCAGGAAAACGCTGGCGTTCGCGGCCGCATTCTCTCCGACAGCTTCCGTATCCATTCCCGGGTCGCGGTAGAAAGTGAATGCGCTGTAGGCTCCCGTCGCGTCCCCAAAGCGGATCACCTGCACAGTCCAGACCGCCGGGCCCGTGCCCGCATAGCGCGCGACGCTTGACTGCACGAAGCCGTCCTCTTTCAGAACTGCTGCGTGCGCGGCATCGGCACCGGCAGGTGTCGGCTGGATGAGGATATCGCCCTCGCGGGGCTGGCTGGCAAAGGAAGGCGGAAGCAGCGGCTGCGACCGTACCGGACCACTCGGAGCCTCCCCAGCATGGAGAGCACCGTTTGCACTTCCTGCTCCTGGACGCGCCGTCTGCTGGGGGGCGGACGCGTGAGCCTGGAGTGCACACAGGACCAGCGTCAAAAGCCACGTTTTCCGGGGAAGGCTAGGCACCGTTCTTCAAGCCTACACCAGCACTGGCTTGCACTGAGGAGGCGTACGCGAGCCGCCTCCAAGCTCCGTCAAACGCCTTCTAGCGCGTAGCCGCGCTCTCCTCCAGCCTTGTTCCGCTCAGGCTGCGTTCATATTTGGCGACGCCCCGATAGAGCGACTCGGCGATACGCTCCCTGTAGGCGCCGTCTCGCAGCTCTGAGGCATCATCCGGGTTTGTCAGGAAGGAGATCTCCGCCAGAATCGAGGGCATGTTCGCGCCGATTAGCACCACAAAGGGCGCCTTCTTGACCCCGCGGTCCTTCAGGCCGGCGTTGCCATTTTCGAGCCCTTGAAAGAGGCTCGATTCGACGTCGGAGGCGAACTCCCGAGATTCGGCAATTTTGTCCTGCAGCGTGATCTTCTTCACGAGATCGGAAAGCTGGTGAATCGACTCGTCCGAGACTGCGTTTTCGCGTGCCGCTACCTCCAGCGCGTCGGCCGAGGTGGTGAAGTTAAGGTAGTACGTTTCAACGCCGCGCGCGCTCGCGTCCGGGCTGGAGTTCGCATGGATGGAAAGAAACAGATCTGCCTGCGCCTTGTTGGCGATCGCGGTCCGCGTCTCCAGCGGGATAAAGGTGTCGTCGTCGCGGGTGTAGATCACGTCCGCGCCGAGTCGCTGCTTCAGCAGTTTGCCTAACCGCAGCGCCACGTCGAGCACTACATCTTTCTCCTCGATGCCGCCTGGGCCGAGCGTGCCCGAATCGTGGCCGCCGTGACCAGCGTCAATGACAATCCGGTTGATCTTAAGCCCTAGCGCACGCACCATCGACCGGCCGCCGGTCGCGTCCGGCTCTGCGGCGCGAGCTGACAGTGCCGGTGCTGATGTTGCCGGCGTGGGGGGGGGGGGGGGGGGGGGGGGGCCGGGGGGCGCGAGGGGGGGGCGCGCCGCGGAGGGGGGGGG
>CAXTMF010000020.1:0-31273 GCA_964245435.1 uncultured Acidobacteriaceae bacterium | reverse complement strand
GCGAGCTGACAGTGCCGGTGCTGATGTTGCCGGCGTGTCGTTCCGGGCATCCGGAACGACACTGGAAGCAGAAGCGGCGCTCGAACGGCGGACTCTGCGGCCCGTCGACGCAAGCGCCGGAGCAGCAGAAGCGTCAGAAGCCGGCGCAGGCTGCGTCACCGCCGAGACAGGGGCCGTAGTCGGGCTCGAGGTGGCCCGGACGCGTGACGGCTGCTGGCTGAGTGCAGCGATCGCTGCCACCGAGTCGCCGGCGCGCGGCGGCGTGGACGGGCTCGTCGAGCCGGGCGGTGTCGTCTCAGCCACAAAGGTTCCCGGAGCAGCTGCCCTCGCTGAGCGCGGGGTCGGAGCACCGGCAGCAGCCGCGCGCGAAGCCGGGGTTGCGGGCGTGCTTGCCGGGCTCGATGCGGCATCGGGCGCAGAAAGCGCAGACGATGCAGCCGGCGGAAGGCTGTTCTGGGCGGTGTTCTGTGCCGGGTTCACCGCAGGTAGTGGAGCACTCGCAACCGACGGTGGCGGAGCGCCCTGCGGCCGTCCATGGATGTCGATGATCAGCCGCGATGGGTTTGGGAGCCAGAACGCCGAGTAGTCGCTCACATTGGTAACATCGAGCACCACGCGGACCACGTCGCCGGAGAACTGCGCTGCGCGGATCCGCTCCAGAAAGCCCCCGTCCGTCACGGTAACCGCCTTGCCGGCCAGGTCCGGAGCAAGCCGGGCGCCATGCAGGTCAAAGAAGATGCGGTCAGGGTGGGCAACGCGCGAGGCTTCAAATGGAACCTCGTCCTGGTCGTCCCCCTCGGTAGCGTTCTGGAGATCGACCGCGACCCGGGTGTAGTTTGCCGTCGACCAATGCCGCACCCCGGCAACAACAGCGAGCCGGGTACCAGCGGCGCCGCGATACACCGGCACGCCGCGAACAAGCCGTGCTGGAGCTGCCGAAGCACCGGCCTGCTCCGGGCGTGGTGCGCCGGAAGCCGACACGTCCGCTGTTTGCTGGCGCGCAGGCGACACCGCGGGAAGATCCTGCTCCTGCAGCGAGGATGGCTGCGCGGGTGCAGCGGACACTGCCGGAGACTGCACGGGCGCTACCTGATCTGCTGCCTGGTCCGGCACCGAGACTGCCTGCCGAGGCGTGGCTGCCCTGGGAGCGGGAGCCGAGCTCCGCGATGAAGCGTCCGCCGGTGGCTGCCGCGAAGTCAGCGATGTGATGGGTCCGTAATCACCGGCCGCACTGGCGCGCGCAGAAGACGCGCTTTCGGGCTGCAGCGGCTCGCCTGCGGCCTCCGACGGGGTAAGCCGGCGAAGCTCGGCGCGGGCCTGCGGCGCAAGCGCGCTACGCGGGTAGCTCGCAAGAAACTGCGAGAATCGCTGCCGGGCTGCGGCATCATCATGCAAATCGCGCGCCTCGATCTCGCCCTCCGTAAGCAGCGCGGGCGGGGAGAACCGGCTCGCAGCGAAGTCCCGCTGGAGGAAGTCGAGCTGCTCGACAGCACTCCGCAGCAGGCTGAGGTCATGGAAGAGCCGACCCTCTTCGGCCAGCAGCTCCGCGACCGCCTCGACACTCGCGTCGGCGTTCGGTGCAGCGCGATCGGCGTGGTAAACAACGCGAAATGCATCGACGACCTGGCCATACTGACTGCGGCTTCGCTGCGCGGGTGGCGTCGCGTCGAGCGCTCCACGAAGGCGCAGCGCCTGCGTGTAGCTGCCGGAGCCTGCGGTAGTCGGGCTGCCTCCAGGCAAAGCACGACTGTCTCCGGCAAGCAGGAGCGAGGCGGCAAGCAGCGGACCGGCAATGCGGCTCAAGACGCGGGGCATAGGCTGGCAGCCTCCCGGACGAGCTCGCCCGCGCAGCCTGCTCCCTATAGCAAACCACTTCCAGCAAGGAAGTGGTGCAGCCGATGGCAGGTTCGGCATTACCGGAGGAAATACCCGCCGCACAGATCAGCCGAGCAGCTCGCCGACAACGCCCGGCGCAGCGGCGAGCGCCGCAGGGAGCGCGGCCGCATCCTTGCCGCCGGCTTCGGCCAGGTCGGGCCGGCCGCCACCCGAGCCGCCGACCAGCTTCGCCACGCCGGCAACCACTTTGCCTGCCGGGGCGCGGCCAGAAAGGTCCTTGGTGACGCCGACGACCAACGCCACCCTGCCATCTCTATCAGTCGAGCCGAGCACCACGACGCCCGAGCCAAGCTTCGAGCGCAGAGTGTCGACCAGCGTCCGCATCTGTCCGCGGTCGAGCCCATCGACCCGCTGCGCCAGGACCTTCACGCCCTTCACCTCCACAGCAGCGGCTGCGGCATCGGCTACCGCGCTGGTGGCGGACTTCATGCGTGCCTGGTCGAGCTCACGGCGCAGGCGCTTGAGCTCCTCTTCCTGCGCCGAGAATCGGGTTCGCAGTGCTTCAGCGGGGTTGGCCTCGGTACCGGCACCAAGCTGGGCGGCAAGCTGGGCAGCGCCGTAACCGCGCCGAAACTCGTGGAGCGCACCAGTGCCCGAAACGGCTTCGATACGCCGCACGCCTGAGCTCACGCTTGACTCGCCGAGCAGCTTGAGCAGGCCGATCTCGCCCGCCGCGCCGGTGTGCGTGCCGCCGCACAGCTCGGTCGAGAAGTCACCTATCTTGACCACGCGCACCTTGTCGCCATACTTCTCGCCGAACAGCGCCATCGCATGATACTGGTTCACGGCGACATCGATTGGTACATCGACCAGCGTGTCGACTTTCTCGTTGCGAAGCACCTCGCGATTGACGAGATCTTCAATCTGCTGCAGCTCCTCGTCGGCAATCGGGGCAAAGTGGGAGAAGTCAAATCGTAACCGCGACGGTTCCACAAGAGAACCGGCCTGCTTGACGTGGGGTCCGAGGACCTCGCGAAGCGCGGCGTGCAGCAGGTGGGTGCCGGTGTGATTGCGCCGGGTCGCGTTGCGGCGCTCGGCGTCAACAGCCGTATCGACGCGGTCACCGACCGCCAGCGGCAGCCGCAGCGTACAGCGATGCGCGCGTACGCCCTGCACCGGCTGCACGCAGCCGTGTACTTCGGCGACCACCGCGTTGTGGTCGTCCGAGAGCAGCACGCCATGGTCGCCCTGCTGCCCGCCTGAGTCGGCGTAGAAGCTGGTGCGGTCGAGCACGATTTCAACCTCCTGCCCGGCGCTCGCATGCGGCACACCCTGTCCGTCGCGGAGGATGGCCAGCACTTCGCAGCCGGTCGCGGTGAGTGTGGAATAGCCCTCGAACGCGGTCTTCGCAAGGTCGCGGTAAGCGGGGCTTGCAGTCTGTTTCGCGCCGCCTTTCCACGAGGCGCGAGCGCGGGCCTGCTCTTCCGCGCGGGCCTGCTCGAAGCCGGTGAGGTCGAAGTCGAGACCCGCATCGTGCAGGGCATCCTGAATGTAGTCAAGGGGGAGGCCGTAGGTTTCGTACAAGTGAAAAGCATCGCGACCGGGGAACGTGGTCAAGGGCGGATTGCTGAAGAGAGCTCTGGCGGTGGCACGATGTTGTTCAAAGCTCGCGTTGTCGAAATCGAGACCGGCTTTGTGAGCGCGCTCGGTGATGTCCTGGATGGGAAGACCATAGAACTCAGAAATCTCGAACGCTTTGCGGCCGCCCAGAGTGGCACGGTCATCCTCGACGGCACGACCCACTGCTTCGTTATAAGCCTTGGAGAATCGTTGGGCATAGCTGATGGCCTGATCAGCCTCATGCCGCCCTTCTCGCAGCATAAATTCGGCATTCTGTTTCCTGAGCTCAAGCTGTCTACTTAGCTCGCTCGACCCAACTTCAACTACGCGAGCAAATTGGCGTTCCTCGGCTTCGACGACTTTGGCTACACGCTCCACGCTCTCATTTAGTTCGGGGTAGGCCACAGCCATCTCGTCGCGGACGGTGTAGACCATTTGTGCCATGAACAATTGCGTTTGGCCAAGAATGCGGCCGTGCCGAATCCCGCGCCGCAGAATCTTCCGCAGCACATACCCGCGTCCCTCATTCGACGGGTTCACACCATCGGCAATCAGAAACGTCGCGGCCCGCGCGTGGTCCGCGATGATGCGCAGCGATGCGTCGCTCGCAGCGGAACCGTCGCCGTACTCGGTCCCGGTCAACTCCGCCGCGCGCGCAATCAGCGGCGTAAACAAATCCGTTTCGTAGTTCGAGAGCTTGCCCTGCAACACCGCCGCGAGCCGTTCGAGGCCGGCACCCGTGTCAATCGACGGCCGGGGCAGCAGCTCAAGCTTCGCCTCAGACGTTCCTGCATCCAGCGAGCGGTCGAACTGCATGAACACCAGGTTCCAGATCTCGACGTATCGCTGCTCGTCCTGCGGGAACGGCTTGTCCACACCGAACTCTTCCGCGGCCTCGATGCCAAGATCGTAGAAGATCTCCGAGCATGGACCGCATGGTCCGGTCTCGCCCATCTGCCAGAAGTTGTCCTTCGCGCCCATCTCGAAGATGCGCTCCGCCGGCACGCCCTGCGCACGCCACAGGTCGTACGCCTCGGCATCCCGGGGTACACCGTTCTCGCCGGCAAAGATCGTCACATACAGCCGGTCCTTTGCGAGCCCGAACCACTCGGGCGAGGTTACGAGCTCCCACGCATAGGCGATTGCGTCGGCCTTGAAGTAGTCGCCGAAGGAAAAGTTGCCGAGCATCTCGAAAAACGTGTGGTGGCGCCGCGTGAAGCCAACGTTTTCCAGGTCGTTGTGCTTGCCGCCGGCGCGCACGCACTTCTGCGAGGTCGTCGCGCGGTTGTAGGCGCGCTGCTCCAGGCCGAGAAACACATCCTTGAACTGGTTCATGCCGGCGTTGGTGAACAGCAGGGTCGGATCGTTCTGCGGCACGAGCGAGGAGGAGTGCACGCGGCGATGGCCCTTTCCCTCAAAGAAGCGCAGGAACATCTCGCGGATCGCGTTGCCGGACATCGGCCTGCCTGGCTGTGTGTTGTTTTGTTCCGGTTGCATACGCTTCCAAGTCTACTTTGCCTCGCGCGGAGGCAGGCTTCTCTGACTGAGACGCCTCGACGATGCCCAGGCTGGTGCTACCGAAAGATAGCGCCCATTAGGCGATCCCAGGCCGCCAGATCTCACCCTCCAGCAGGGCTATCGGGTCCTTCGCTTGCTCCAGCCTGCCGAACTCGGCCGCATGTTCCTGCATGGAAAGCGCCGAGACAAGTGCATCGAAGGCGTCCTCGCTCGCCTCAGCCTGCTGCCGTATCAAAGGCGTGAGCCCGGCGAAACGCGGCCGCGCGAGGTAGGCTGCCCGGGCTGCGGCGCTGCTCTTGACCACCGGCCCGGTCAGCGAACGCGGGTAGATCTCAACGAGCATCGGCGTGCGCGGTGGATCAAACGGCCAAACGCTCCAGCCGGCTGCCTGCAGGCGCGCGAGCATAGGCAAGCCGCGCACAGTACCGGTGCCAACAGCGCCCGCGCCGCCGATCTGGAACGACGAGAGCGGGAGGCGGTTGCCGAGTACGGCGCGCTCGCACTCCCGGTAGCCGCGCCAGAGAGGCGCACGATGCTCACCAGGCGGCCCGGAGCCTTTGCGCCGGCCCCAAAACTGCCGGTGAGGCTCGCGCAGCCAGCGCTCACCCTGCTCGCTGGTCATCCTCCACAGCTCAGGCGCGCTTGCACCCCCAAGTTCCTGAAGAAACCAGGCCGGCAACGAGAAGGAAAAGTCCAAGCCGACCACAACTGCAGCCGGCGTCTGCATCCGCCCTGCAAGCTGCACTGGCATGCTGGCCTGCGCCGGCCGATCGCCCGCCGCAGCAGCAAGATTCAGGAGCCAATGCTCAATCTCAGAGCGCAGCAGGCCCTGCTTGAGTTGGAGAGACTCGACAGCCGATGCGCTCTCCGGGCCGCCGACCTCGCACATAGCCGAGCAGATGGCTCGCCGCTGCGCGGCTTTCGCCTCCGCGCCGGACCAGTCAATCGCAATCACAGTCCGCGGCGTGCTGTGTGAAGCCATTCCGGTTGCAGCCCGAGGCACAAGTCAGTCCGTCTCGCCGTTTTCCGGCCCGTACTCATGCGTGTGCGCAGCCATCTCTTCCGACGCGTCCGGATTCTCGGCCTCTGCAGACTCGACTGCCGCGAGTACCGCGTCGCCAATGTCCCAGCTGCGCAGAACCTTGTAGACGGCCTGGAGAGAAAAGCCTGCTGCGACCAGACGCCGCATCACGCGGGCTGACTCCTTCTCATTCTCCGGCTTACGCATCCGCTTGCGCTCAAGAAACTGCCGCGCCAGCGCTGTTTCGTCCACGTGCTCATAGGCTTGGTCGAGCGCCGTCGCGACCACCTCTCCATCAACGCCCTTCCGCTGCAGGTCCTGTTGCACGCGCCGCCGTCCGAACTTCGCGCCCTCCTGGCGGAGCCGGGTATAGTCCGCCGCAAAGCTTGCGTCGTCGAGGTAGCGCTGCATCCGCAATCGTTCCAGCACTGCCTCAACTCTTGCCGCACCGGTGTCGCCCTTCTCGACCCTCGTCTTCATCAGCCGACGCAGTTCTGCGACTGTGCGCATGCGGCGGCCTAGCGCGCCGAGCGCGTACTCGTACAGTGCCGCTTCATCCAGCGGCTCGCGAAGCTTCGGTGCCTTCCATGCCATGGCTGCTTCTTCTTTTCGGCAGGCTAGTGTGCTTCGCCCAGATCGGGTGACGCACTCTCGTTACGTCCGTCGTCCCACATGCGCACTTCGGTGACATAGCAGGGTACGAAGCGCAGCTTTTCGCTCCTTTTTCCCATGCTACGGTGAACCCATCTTCACCTACAAAAAGAGAACCAACCATGCTTTCGAAGCCTCTTCGCGGCTGTCTGGCTTTTTTGGCCGCCGCTGCAGCCCTCACTGTTTCCGGATGTGGAACGACCCTCAACAGCCTGCCCACAACGGCTGCAGTTGAGACCGCGCCCGCCTCTACACCAGCACCCGCACCAGCGCCGACGCCAACACCCGTATCAACCCCCGCACCAGCACCGGCACCGACGCCTGTTCCCACACCAACCCCAGCGCCAACACCAACCCCGGCTCCAGCTCCGGCGCCGATGCCTAGCCCGACTCCGGCGCCAACGCCAGCACCGGCTCCGGCACCAACGCCAGCGCCGACCCCGGCTCCCGCGCCCAGTCCCTCGCCGATTGCAGCGCCAGTTCCTGCGCCGACCCCGACACCAGCGCCGGCAGCTGCGCCACTCAGCATGGCCGTCTTTATGGGCGATTCGCTGACCGCAGGCGAAGAAAACGATTCCCTGCTCGATTCACTCCAGGCGCACAGCTATCCAAGTCTGATTGCGCACCAGGCGAACTTCGCGCTGGTCCAGCCGCTGATCGCTCCGCCCGGCTTTCCGGCCGAGCTCCAGCTCGTCCAGGGCAGCTTTCCATTTAGTCTCGCCCCGGCTTCAGGCACCAGCGCAGGCCGCGAAAACCCTGCGGCGCAGATCAACAATCTGGCAGTCCCTGCACAGACCGTCAGCAATCTGATTTCCATGGTACCGGTGGCGAATCCAGGGACCCTGGTGCAAACCTTCACGAACCTTGTGCTCGGTTACCCGGCCGGCAGCACAAACAGCCAGATGCAACAGGCTGTCGCCCTCAATCCGACAGCTGTTTTTCTGTGGATCGGCGCGAACGACATCCTTGGGGCCGACGGCTATGGAGATCCGTCGAGCGTGACTGCGCCTTCCGACTTCGCCAGCGAGTTCACGCAGGTCATCGCGACCTTGAAAGCGAAGACGACGGCACAGCTGATCGTGGCGAACCTTCCGGACTTCACGCTGATCCCCTTTATGACGCCCGCCGACCTGCTCGCGCAGGAGATTGCAGGAGCTACCGGCTGTTCCGCACCACAGATCGAGCAGGATCTTGGCCTGGCTTCAGGCGATCTGGTCAACGCGGCAGGGCTGTCTATCGTGACCTCGGAACTGAACCCCATCAGCGCTGGAGAGATGCCGGCCGCCCTCCCCGGCAATGCTGTGCTTACGGCAGAGGAAGTCATACAGGTGCAGCACACGCTCGCTGCCTACAACCAGACAATTGCGCAACAGACCGCAGCGGCCGGTGGAACACTGGTGGACCTGTACAGCTACTTCAATTCACTGCGGAGCGGCATCTCGATCAACGGCACGACGGCGACCCTTGGTTTTCTTGGCGGAATCTTCAGTATCGACGGTGTCCACCCAACTCAAACCGGCTACGCCCTTATCGCGAATCAGTTCATTGCCGGCGCAAACACAGCCCTGGGTCTCTCGATCCCGCCTGTGGATGTCGGCGCTGTAGCCGCTACCGACCCGCTCTTCGGGCCAAATCTGCCCTCGCTCGGCAGGCCCCGCTTCATCTATCCCGGGGCCGCACGCGCAATTAGTAGCTTGCTGCTGGCCACCGGGCCTTGAGGTCTCACCCTGAGCCGGCGCTGGTCCCAGCTGCTGCAGGAGCCGCGACCGGCTGGGCCGAGAAATACGTGCTCATTCTTTGTTCTCACCGCAGGGATGACGTGTTACGTTCTCCATGAAACTTTGTTCCTTGATCCTCTTGCTGTCTTCCCTAAGGACCCTGCGTGACTTACAAACGGGCTTGTTCCGGCCCCACATCTCTGTCTTTGTCGTTTGTCCTGCTTTCGTGTCTCGGTTGCTGCGTCAGTCATGCGCAAGCAATCCGAGCCGTCACGGCGCCGACGTCCGCTGCGAAGCCTGTCCCGGCAAGCAGCATCGTCGATCCATTCAGCAAGGTGGTCGTGCTTGGCGACTCGCTCTCCGCCGGCTTCCAGAATGGCTCCCTGGTTGAGACCCAGCAGCCGAATGGCTGGGCGTCGCTGATCGCCCGGCAGGCCGGCTTCGATCTCACGCTTCCGCTGATCGCAGCACCAGGCTTCCCTGCTGTCTACGACCTGGTTCAGCTCGGCATCCCGCCAGTTGTGCAGCAGGAAGCAGGCGTGAGCACGGGCCGTGCCAACCCAAATGCGCAGGTGACCGATCTCGCCGTTCCCGGCCACACACTCTCCATGCTGCTCCACGCGGCGCCGGTCGCGCAGCCTGCTACAGAAAACGAACTGATGACCAATCTCGTGCTCGGCTCTTCGGCGGGAACAACCGGAACCCAGCTCCAGCAGGCCATCGCGCAGCAGCCCTCGCTGATTTACCTCTGGATTGGCGGGGACGATGCTCTGCCCGCCATCTCTACTGGGGACCCAACCACCATGACGCCGGTCAGCACCTATGCGAGTGAGTTTTCCGAGCTGATCGGGGCGCTTCAGGCAAGTACGCAGGCGCACCTGATTGTTGGCAATGTTCCCGATGTGACCAAGATCCCGTACATGACACCGGCTTCCGCGTTGCTGGACATGCTCGGAAAGGCGACAAAGGTGCCCTCGTCTGTCATCAGCGCCGTGCTGGGCATCTACCCGGGCGACCTCGTCAACCCGCATGGCATCGAGGACATCGAGGCGGATGCGAAGCGGGTCGAGTCCGGTGAGTGGCCGCTTTCCCTGCCCGACATCGATGTCCTCAGAGCGGCCGATGTTGGCGTCGTCCAGAGCACCATTGATGGCTATAACCAGGTAATCGCGCAGCAGGTGGCCGCTGCCGGAGGCACCGTTGTCGATGTACATGGCTACATCAATATGCTTGCTGCGGAGGGACTCGAGATCAACAGCTACAAGGCGTCGACCCAGTACCTGGGTGGGCTCTTCAGTATCGACGGCATCCACCCCACGAACACCGGCTACGCAGTTTTTGCGAACCAGTTCATTGCGGCGACAAACGCGGCGCTCGGGACCGCTATCCTGCCGGTGGACGCAGCCGCTGTGGCAGCGCAGGACCCGCTTTTCGGCCCCAACGTCTCCCCTATAACTCCGTCACCATCCGCCCAGCTTGTTTCGCCCGCTGCGGCTAGAGGGCTGGACGGAGTGTTGTTCGGCTCGAAGTAGCTGCTCCGATTGGGAGACGGGCCGCACGGTCCTGCCTTTTACGCACACCCGGCGTCTTTCCGGCCGGAGAAGCGTTTAATAGGGGGAGGAGCCTTGATGTGTTTTCGCTGACTGAACCGCGCCTCTCCACTTTGCGCAGGCGTATGAGCCGCTTGATGGCCCTGTGCCTGCTTACTGCTTCGTGTACCGGTGCTGCTCTGGCGCAGGTCTCCTACACGCCGATGGCGCTCGACTCAGGCTTCGGCAAGCTCGATCTGACCCAGCCCAGCGTTCCTCCACAGCAGATCATCGATCGATTCACGGAGAAGGAGTCTCAGTTTCGCGCCGCCATGGCGAACTACACCTATGAGCGGAGTGTGCGCGTCGACACGATTGACGACGACACGCACAAGGTCGATGGCGAGTACTACCAGGTGACCGACATCAGCGCCGACCCTGACGGTAAGCTCTACGAGCACGTTGTGGAAGCGCCGGCCAGCTCACTCGAGCGCGTGATGATGTCGCCGGCCGACTTCCAGGACATCGAGCATCGCCTGCCATTCGTGCTGACCAAGGAAGACGTCGGCCAGTATGACCTGACCTACGTCGGCAAGCAGCCCGTCGACGAGGTCGACTGCTTCGTCTTCGACGTGAAGCCCAAAGTCATCGAAAAGAACAAGCGCTACTTTCAGGGACGCATCTGGGTCGACCAGCACGACTTCCAGATCGTCGTCACCAATGGCAAGAATGTGCCGGATGACGTGCGCAAGGGCCACGAGGATCTGTCGCCGCCGTTCATGACCTTTCGCCAGCAGATCGATGGCAAGTACTGGTTCCCTGTCTACACCAAGGGCGATGGAGTTCTTCACTTCAGCGCGGGCAACGGTTACGGCAGCCAGGACGTGCACATGAAGGAAGTCGTGAAGTACTCGAAGTACAAGCGCTTCGGGTCATCGGTGCGGATCACCTACGACGGGCAGGAGGTCGAGAAGGAAAAGCCGTCAGACGGCACGTCTCCGGCTCCACAAACCCCGCCTCCCGCAAGCGGGAAACCACAATAGGATCAGCAGGCTACCGCAGAGCCGCCATGCGCATAGACCTTGAAAAGAGGAGTTCGGACGTGGTTTCCGAGCCTGCAGTTAGGGTCTGGACGCTGCCAGTAGGGCGGCGCTGCCTACGTGGTAGGCGTGAGCGAGGGTCAGCAGCGCGCATCGGATGTCAGCCGGCCTCCGGCCCAGATCTGCAAGGGCGCCGACAACCCTGTCAGCACTGCCCGAGAAGCTCTCTCGCGACCTTCAGTAGTAGAGGTACTTGCGCCACTTCTGGTCGGAGTTGCCGATCATGCGCATGATGTGGCGCGAGGTGTGCAGAGAGAATGGGCGCGGCTCGCGGAGCAGCTTCATGGATTCGAGCTCGTGCAGCAGCTGGTTGCCCTTGCGCCGATTACAGGGGTGGCAGCAGGCCACCAGGTTTTCCCATGTGCTCAGGCCGCCGCGCGAACGGGGCAGCACGTGATCGAGCGTGAGCTCCGCGGCAGTCAGCACAACGGCGCAGTACTGGCAGGTATTGCGGTCGCGCAGCAGGATGTTCTTGCGCGAAAGAGCACGTGTCTGGTGCGGGATGCGGCGATACTCCAGCAGCCGGATCACAGAGGGGAGCGGCATTCGCACGCGGGCGGCGTGGAGCGTCATGCCCTGCTCCTCTTCTGTTTTCGCCACGCCTTTCAGCACCAGCACCAGCGCCCGGCGCGCGCCGCAGATATTGATCGGCTCATAGGAGGCATTCAGGACCAGCACCGGGGTCTGCATCGGCTGCTGGAAAGGCAGTGTGCGGTCCTCCATGCCCGGCGAAACCAAAGCTCCGGCAGAGCCGTGGTCCCGGCCGGAATGAGCCTTGCTGAGAAGTTTCCCCTTGCGCGTGTGTGCCGAACTCTTTTGAAGCGACATGCTGTTCCTCTGTGCCTGCCGTTGCGTTGTGCCTCGCCGTTTCTCCCGCCAAACCTGCCAGACATCTGGCCTGAATGCATCAACCCCAGTAAGCCACATCCTCTTCGATCGGTATTTCCACGGCATGAACCGGCTCGGCCAGCTCCTGCCGCTGCGCCCGGGCAGCGGTCGCCACCCAGACCTGCGCCGCACCGGCGCGGCGTAGTGCCGAAGCAGCCGCCCGGGCCGTCGCGCCGGTCGTATAGATGTCGTCGATCAGCAACAGTTCGCGTCCGGCGAGCAGCCTCCTGGTCCCTCCAGAAACACCTCGGTCGCCCGGTACGGCGAAGGCGGCTTGCAGGTTGCGCCGGCGGCCTGCAGGGGAAAGACCAGCCTGTGATTCAGTAAAGCGGACACGCCGGAGCAGCCCGGTTTCGACCCAAAAAGTCAGTCCGTAGCTCCGCCCAGCCGTTGCAACTGCGCGTGCCAGGAGTTCCGCCTGATTGAAGCCGCGCTGCCGCTGTTTGGTGGCAAATAGCGGTACGGGGACCAGCGTCATGCGCCGAGGAATGCCCGGCTGCGCCGCGACCAATGCAGCCATTCGAGCGCCCAAGGGCCGCGCGACTGGCTCCATGCCGTCGTACTTGAGCAGGTGCAGCAGCGAGCGCATAGTTCCGCGATAGAGCCCATAGGCGATGGCGCGATCAAAGGCAGGTGGACAGACCCGGCAGGAGCGGCAGAGCCAGTCGCCTGGGGCGCGGCTTTCGTCGGCAAAGGGGAATGCGCCGAGTGCCTCGCCACAGTGGAGACATAGATTGCCGGATTGTGGCTGGAGATCGGCCCAGCAGCTCTGGCAGATAGGGGCGCTGCTGAGGCGTGCAAGCGGAGTGTCGCAGAGGGCGCAGGTGGCGGGAAAGACTGCGGCAGCAAGCGAGTCCACCTGACTTCGCAGCACCCGAGCGACTGCACGCCACCCGGCGACAGCGCCGGAGCGCCGATTGCGGAGAACATCAAGCGGCAAAGGCTGGCTCGTGAAGACGCACCTCGTACCGGAACGTGTAGCCGTCATGCCGTCGATCGAACAAGCTACCCTTGCCCGGATGCCTCAGAGTATACGGGCAAGGCCAGGATTGTGCCAAAGACCGCACCGTGGAACGCAGCCGCGAGAACGAACCGGGAGGAAACGACAGCCGGTGGGAGTGAGATGTTCGATCCGATGAAGCTTCCGGTCAACCGGGGAGCTATCTATCGAGACTCGTCCGTTATCCCAGTGACTTGCGTGATTGTTCGCAAATGCTCGACCATTGCCCAGGCCTGGAAACGAATGCATGAACGAAGCAAACGGTAGCGCAAGCAAGCGCGGCCGAGCGATCCCCTCTTACTCCTTTGGCTCCGAGGTGCGGCTGACGACGCGCCTCGGTACGCCGCTTGCGCTCGGTGAGCTGGGTTGGATGTCCACCTACATCGTTGATGCCATCATGGTCGGGCGCATGCCTCATTCGGCGCTTGCCATTTCCGCCTCATCGCTCGGCAACAGCCTTTTCTATGCGATCGTCTTCGTCGGTATAGGTCTGCTCTATGGGCTCGACGCACTGGTCTCGCAGGCTTATGGCCGCGGCGACCGCGAAGATGCGCTGTTTTCCCTAGTGCAGTCCCTGTTTTTCGTCACGGTATGCACTCCGGTGGTGATGATCCTGGTGACATTAGCCCCTGTCGGACTGCGGCTGCTGCATGTCGATGAGGCGATCATCTCTCAGACCATCCCCTACGTGCACGCGCTGCGCTGGTCGGCTGCACCCCTGCTTCTCTATATGGCGGTGCGGCACTATCTGCAGGCGATCGACCGCCCGTTCTGGGTTATGGTCTCGCTACTAACCGCGAACCTGGTGAACTGGCTGTTTGACTGGCTGCTTATCTATGGGCATGGGCCATTCCACACACATGGGTTGGCTGGCTCCGGCTGGGCCACCTGCGTGGTGCGCTGCTACATGCTGCTGCTGCTCGTCGGCGCGCTGGCGGTCTCGCTACGGCAGGCGCCTGTGACTTTGCGAGCGGGGGCCTGGCGGCCGCACTGGCCGCGCTTACGGGAGCTCTACCGGCTGGGCTGGCCCATCGGCCTGCAGTGGTTCGGGGATCTGTCGCTGGCGAGCTTCGCCACGGTGCTTACCAGTACCCTCGGCGTCACGATGCTTGCCGCGCACCAGGTCGTGCTCGACCTGAATGCCTTCTGCGGAATGGTCCCGGAGGGTATTAAGGGTGCCTCTGCTGTACGCACCGGCCAGGGCGCAGGGCGCGGCGATACGGCACAGGTCCGGCGCGCAGGCTATGCAAGCGTTATTCTTTCGAGCCTCTGCATGGCGGCAGCTTCCATCTCGTTTGTAGCTGCGCCGCGGCTCTGGGCCAGCATCTACACGACAGACCCGGCCGTGATGACTGCGGCTGTTCCTATCTTCATGATCTGCGCAGCGAGGCAGATCTTTGACGGTGCACAGAACGTCCTGCAGGGCGCGTTACGCGGCCTGGGAGAGACGCGCATACCCTTTGCCGCCTCCCTGACCTGCACCTGGCTGCTGGGAGTCCCACTCAGTGCCCTGTTTGTCTTCCACTGGCACATGCAGCTGGTAGGTGTTTGGCTAGGCAATCTGCTGGCGACTCTGCCGCTGTTCGGCATTATTGTGACGATGTGGTTTCGGCGGGTGCGCCAGTTCAGCGAGCGGCACCCGGAACCGAAGCTGGATGCACGCGAGACGAGGCCGATGGTGCTTGGCGGCGGCTCGCCGAGGCTAGCACGACCATAGCCATGCCGGCTGGCACTTGCGCTGATACACTCACGCTTTCTGCTCATCCGCTCTGCTGGAGGAACCAGCCCCTCCCATGCCACTGCCTGAAGCGCCTCCTCTAGCCTTCCGACCTTTTGTCGCCGATGAAGACCGCCGCCCGGAGCTTACCGCACGCGCACTGCTGCTCGGGTCTTTCTTTGGACTACTCTTCGGCGCCGTAACGGTCTATGTCGGCCTGCGGGCCGGCCTTACTGTTGCTGCATCGATTCCGATCTCGGTGCTCTCGATCTCAGTGCTGCGCGCACTCGGGCGCGCGTCCATCCTTGAAAACAATATCGTGCAGACGACCGGCAATGCCGGGCAGTCGATCGCTGCCGGCGTCATCTTCACCCTGCCGGCGCTGATCTTTCTGGGTTTCGACCTGGAGTACGCGCGCATCTTCTTCCTGGCGCTCCTCGGCGGCTGGCTGGGCGTGCTGTTCATGATCCCGCTGCGGCGTCAGCTCATCGTTGAGGAGCACGGCACGCTTACCTATCCGGAGGGCACGGCCTGCGCCGATGTGCTGCTGGCCGGTGAGCACGGAGGGTCTTTTGCGAGCCGGGTGTTCTTCGGGCTCGGCATCGGCGCGGTGTACACGCTCTTTCAGAACGAAAATCTCTTGGGCGCGTGGCCCGGCACACCTAACTATGAGCCCGACCTCGGCGCGCAGCACGTCCTGCGCGGCGCCGCCATCCGCTGCGATGCTACGCCAGAGTATCTTGGCGTCGGCTACATCATCGGCCCGCGCGTTGCCGGGACCATCTTCGCGGGCGGCGTCTTCAGCTGGCTGGTGCTGATGCCGGCGATCTACTTCTTCGGCTCGCATCTGCCTGCGGCGCTCTATCCGTCGACCAAGCCAATCGCGCAGATGAGCCCGTCCGAGCTCTGGTCGACCTATATACGGCCGATGGGTGCGGGAGCCGTCGCGGCAGCCGGCCTGCTGACCCTGCTGCGCACCCTGCCGACAATTGTCGGCGCGCTTGCGGCGGGTTTCGGCAACCTGCGCCACCGTGACAGCCGAGTGCAGGCGGCAACGTCCGGACGCAGAGATCGAGACCTGCCCGCGTCAGTTGTCGCCGGCGGCTCGCTCGCGCTGGTCGTGCTGGTCTTTCTCTTTCTCACGTTCAAACCAGTGCCAGGGGCGCAAACTACGCTTTTCGCGAACTTTACCGCATCCGTACTGATCGTCATCTTCGGCTTTCTATTTGTCACAGTATCGTCGCGCATTGTAGGGCTGATCGGCTCCTCCGCAAACCCGCTTTCCGGCATGACCATCGCTACCCTCATGGCAACCTCGGCGATCTTTTTGGTGAATGGGTGGACGACGCCCGCCTTTGCCGCGCTTGCGCTCACCATCGGCAGCGTCGTCTGCATCGCCGCGGCGAACGCAGGCGACACCTCGCAGGATCTGAAGACGGGCTTTCTGATCGGAGCGACACCCTGGAAGCAGCAGCTTGCTTTGATGGTCGGGGTCTGCGTGTCAACAGTCGCAATTGGCGCGACGCTGAACGCGATGAATCGCGGCCTCGAGGAGTTTCGCACGGCCGACAAGCAATGGAGCCTCAGCGTGCCGCATCAAGGCGTGGAGGTGCAGGGCCGCTTCGCGCGGGCTCACTTCCGCATCTCGCATGGCGAAGGCCAGCCGGCTGCGCAGGGAGAGGAGCGCAGCGGGTCGCAGTACATCCTGCTGAATGCGCTGGGTTCGCACGAGCTTGCTGACGGTAAGTATCTCTACAATCCTGCGGCCGGGCGCATTGAGGTGCAATGGATTGAGGGCATCGGCAGCGAGAAGGCAGCCGCGCCGCAGGGCCGCCTCATGGCGACCGTCATCAACGGCATCCTGACGCGCCAGCTACCGTGGGGATTGGTGCTGCTCGGTGTCTTCCTGGTAATCGCGGTGGAGTTGCTCGGGGTCCGTTCGCTTTCCTTTGCGGTCGGCACTTACTTGTCGATCGCGACCACGCTCGCTATCTTTACCGGTGGCATAGTGCGCTGGATGATCGATCGTGCTGTTGCGAAGCAGGCTGCAGCAAGTGAGTTGAACGAGGAGATCAGCCCGGGCTCGCTTTACGCGAGTGGTCTGATTGCAGCCGGAGGCATCATCGGGCTGCTGGGCGTGGTGCTTAAGCTGTATGAGGCGGCGACCGGCCGCACCGCTTTGCCGCCGCTGCCGCACACCTTTCTCTATCACGATGGCGTGTCGGTGCTTATGTTTGCGCTGCTCGCCTTTTCGCTATGGTACTTCGCTCGCAAGCCGCTCAGGGGTTAGTCTCGGAGCGGTGCTGAACTCCACAACACAGTCCGTTGCGTCGGCAGTAGTTCCACCATCTCACGATACGGCGCCAGTTGCCCACGCCCGGAGCTGCGATGCGCTCTTTGCCGCAGGCTTGCTTCTGCTGGGCGGCCTCGTTTTCGCCCTGCCTGTCTTCCCATCCGGCGATGGACCGGTCCACATCTACTACTCGAAGATCCTGTACCTGCTCGCTTCGCACCAGGGCGGCCCGTACAGGAGCGTCTACTTCATCCGGCACCTGGTGCAGCCTTATTCGCTGCACTATTTCTGGCTGATCGGCTTGGAGCGAATCACCTCAAATGCGATCGCAGAGAAGAGCTTCGTCGCAGCGATCCTGCTCGTCAGTGCATTCGGCTTTCGCTTTCTCGCGCGTGAGCTCGGAGGGCGTCGTGCGCCGGCGGTTTCGCTCTGGATTCTGCCCTTGCTGCTGAGCTGGGCGCTGGGCTCGGGATTTCTCAACTTCTGCTTTGCCGCCGGCATGCTCTTCTTCGCCTATGGGCTGTACCTGCGCTACAACGCCCAGCCAAGGCCCGGCACCCTCGTCGCTTACATCTTCGCGCTCTTTCTGCTGGTTCTTTCGCACCCGGTGCCGCTGATGCTCCTCGTGCTCCTGCTGGCTTGCGACATCACGCAGCTCCTCTTCAACTCTTCCGTGACCAGATCGCCGATTGCGATACGACCCCTGTTGCGCTGCGCGTGCTCGGCCGTCATCGCTTTCGTCTTTCCCGTCCTGATCGCCGACAAGAGCTCCGTCGCACACTCGCTTACCAGCGACCTGCGACCGCATTGGGCCCAGGTGCAAGCCATCACAGAAGGGTATCGACTCAGCCTGTTTGCCGGTGTTGCACCGCCGGCCGTTCTGCTGACTGTAGTACTCGTAGCACTCGTACCTGCAGCTATGGTGCTGCTGCTGGTCAGCCGTCAACGTGACGCCCTTCAGCTTACCTGGCAGCCGTCGAGTATGGCCCGCCGCCTCTGTCTGTCGGCGTGCTTGCTCCTGCTGGCGACGATCGTTTTTCCCGCAAGCATGAATGGGTCCGCACTCTTTGCAGACCGCATGATTCCCTTGCTCTGGCCGCTGGTGATCGTCTGCGCCGCTGCTGTTCCAGCTTCCGATCGCCATACCGTGTACTCGGCCGCGACGGCAACCGGTGCGACCCTGCTGAGCTTTGCGCTCGCCCTCGCCTACCTGCTGCCGGCGGCACGCCAGCAGTCCGCGCTGACAGAAGCTGCTCTGCCGCAGAGCGCAAGGGGACTCTTCATCACGGCTCCACTCGTCAAGCGCCCGTTCCGCGCCAAGCTGGCGGACGATCTGCTGACCTGGGGCGGCGCACGCGCCTTTGCTGCGCATCGCGATGTCCTGCTTAACAGCCCGTGGATGCAGCTCACGATCGTTCCGGTCGGCGAGCGCGGCGGACCGAACGGAGCAGCGGGATTGCTCCGGGATCAGCTGCCCGGCAGCCTGTCGGAGAGCCCGGTCGCCCTGAGTAAGTTGCTGAAGGCTCGCGGACCCGGCGCAACGATCGCGCTGGCCAACGCTGACTTCCTCCTCTACAGCGACCCCGCATCGGGCGCGGCTCAGGTGGCGAGAGATGCGCGCCAGTACCTGCCCGCTGACGCTTCGGCATGGTCCTGTACAGTCCAGGGCTTCTATGCTGTGTGTTTGAGGAAGAGCGTTCGCTGATCGCTCTCCGCGCCGCCATGACGCCACCGGTTCTCTCCATCCTTGTGCCGTGCTTCGACGAGCAGGAAAGCCTGCCGGCCTGCCATGCGCGCCTGTCAACGGTGCTCACCGGCTTCGGGCTGCCGTATGAGCTGGTCTTCATTGACGATGGATCACGCGACCGGACCGGCGCCATGCTGGATGCGATCCACGCCGCCGATCCGCAAGTGGTCGTTGTTCACCTCTCCCGCAACTTTGGCCACCAGCAGGCGGTGTCTGCGGGGCTGACAATCGCGCGCGGCGACGCTGCTGTGATCATCGATGCAGACCTGCAGGATCCGCCAGAGGTTATCCCGGCTTTGGCTTCGGCATGGAAGCAGGGATTCCACGTTGTTTACGGCGTGCGTGCCGACCGCGCCGGCGAGTCGCCCTTCAAGCTGTGGACGGCAAAGCTCTTCTACCGGCTGATTCACCGGCTGTCCGACGTCGACATCCCGGTCGACACCGGCGATTTCCGGCTGATCGATCGCAAGGTCATCGATGCGCTGCTAAATATGCCGGAGCGCCACCGACTGCTGCGGGCCATGTGCGCTTGGACCGGCTTCCGCCAAACCGGGATCGGCTACCAGCGGGAGCCGCGCTTTGCGGGAAAGACGAAATACCCGCTGGCCAAGATGCTGCATCTCGCGCTTGACGGCATCTTCTCATTCTCGACGCTTCCCCTGCGGATGCTTACCTACGCTGGCTTCGGCGCGGCTGCCCTCTCGTTTGTGGGGATCGTGTGGGCGCTTTCGGTGCGCATTCTTACGCGGCACTGGGTCGCGGGCTGGGCGACGCTCTTTGTCGGCATGCTCTTCCTGAGCGGCCTGCAGATGATCTCGCTTGGAATCATGGGCGAGTATCTCGGTCGGGTCTACACCGAAGTCAAGCAGCGCCCGCTGTTCCTCATCGCCAGCATCCTGCGCGCGGGGGAGCCCGGCAAGACAGAAGGTCATTCCTGGAAAGGCGACCAGCACCGGGGTCCCGGAGCGTAAACGCCACCCTGCTTAGTGCAGCCGCTTGAGCGCGTCGGAAGCTGCCGGGCTCGAGCGATCCACGCGCACTGCGGCCTCATAGGCCCCCCGCGCAGCATCGCGTTCCTTCCGCTCGTCGAGCACTTGACCGTAGTAGTCCAGCGCCGCCGCGGCGAGCTTCGGCGGCAATGCACCGGTCCGCACGGCCTGCTCGGAGCGAGGCCCGAGGAACAGCAGATCCTCTTCGGCCTGCTCCTTGCGGTGGAAGATGAAGGGCAGGTGCCAGGTCGTGAGCGCCCGCACGAAGCGCGCTTCCAGATTGTTCGGGTCGGCGTTCACAGCAGCATCCATCTCCGCGATACCACCCACGCTCAGCGCGTGTTTCTGCCCCAAGGACCACGTGTGCGAGGCCTGCAACAGCTCTAGGCTCCCGGCGTAGGCCTGCAGTGTCGCCTCATGCGGGTGCTCGCGGACCAGGTCTGCGAACTGCTGCTGTGCTTCCGCATCAGCTGCCCGGTTGCCTTCAATGGCCGCGTAATAGGAAGCACGTGCAGCCGCAAGCTGCTGATACCAGTCCGGCTGGTGGGAGGCCTGATCAGCCGCTCCCGCGTGCTGAGCGGCGGCAAGGAGACTCACCGCTGCGAGCAGGCTTGTTCTGAAAGGAGACTTGCGCTTAGCCGAGGTCATACACCCGCTGTTTCCATACTGTTTGAAAGCCCAGGAGCTTGCGGCCCAAGGCCCACCACTGCAGCATCAGCAGCGTGGCCACGCCGACCGGATGCAGGAGTGCACCGAGCAGGCTCTGACGAAAGCGCCACGCGGCCAGTGCGCGAATCAGGTAGCCGGAGCCAGTCGCCAGCGCCGGCCAGAAGATTGCTCCATGTGTGATGAGGGTCTGGACAAGCCAGACCGCCGGCAGCACCTGTCCAAGCAGCAACATGCCTGAAAAAGGCAAAATCCGGGCCGGCGTAGCCATGCCCTCGGTGGCGTTTTTGCTCAGCCCGCGCCATACCTCACCCGCGTTGCGGTACATGCGGCAGCGGGCCAGGTCGGTAAGGTCGAACAGGTCCGTTGCGAAGCCCTTGGCGCGGAGCAACTTCGGCAGCAGCAGACCGTCATGCATGGTTTCGCGAATGGCTGCGTGACCACCGCTTGCCTCATAGGCCTGCCGGCGCACAACCATGAGCTGACCACAACCGGCAGCCAGACCCGGCAACCGGGGATAGGCGCGCAGGAACGGCAAAGGACAGAAGCACAGCAGAACGAAGTGAATCTGCGGGATGAGCAGCTTTTCCAGCCAGGAGCCTGTCTCCTCGCAGGGGAAACCACTCAGCAGATCGGCGTTGCCCAGGCTCAGTTCGCGAAGCAGGGCGGCAAGTGCGCCGGGCTCGAGACGCACATCGGCATCAAGGAAGCAGAGAACGTCGTGGCGGGCCAGTCTTGCCAGCGTTGCGCAGGCGTGCTGTTTGCCATTCCAGCCGGCGGGCAGTGCCGGTGCGCTATGCAGCTGTACTCGTTCATCGCCCAGTACAGTGGCCTGCACCAGCTCGGCCGTGCGATCCACAGACGCATCATCGAGCACCAGCAATTCGAGTTCAACGCCGGTGGAAGAAAGAATGCTCTCGACAGCTGCAACAATGCCGCGCTCCTCGTTGCGAGCCGGGACCAGCACCGAAACAGCGTCGAGGTGGGCGTTAAATGGCTGCCGCCGAGGCGCACGGTACCAGATCAGATTCACGCAGAACGCTAGCAAAGGGCCAAAGGCGCAACTGAGGATCAGCAGCAGCCATGGAGAAGCAGGGAGCGCCGTCACTGTCCATACCTACGCTGCTCATCCTGGAGGCAGGCGCTACGCATCACTGCTCTCCGATGATTGATTGAGGCTGGAGTGCTCACCGCTGAAGGGCTCGCGACGGACCAGCGCTCGCAGCCGCTGCCAGCCGCCGTAAATGCCGCTGGTGCCGGTACGGCCTGCCAGTACCGAAACGAAGCGCAACGGGTCGCGTTCGCGCGAAACGAGCGAAAGCGCATCCTGGGTTCGCTCAAGAGCCACCGCCACATGATCCCCCGGGGCCGACCTCGTGTCGTGACCTGCCGGTGCTGGTCCACCATGAACGATCTCTCCTGCAAGCCGGCCCTGGTGGAAGAGGAGTGGCTCTCCTAGCATTGCGAGCGCTTCCGGCAGTCTCTCGTCCCAAAAGGTATATTCAATCGCCAAAGGAAGGACGGTTACCTCCGGGGCCCGCCGTATCAGCGCATCAAGGCCGGCACGGAATGTAACCGGACGTGTCCGTACATCGGTAAAACCACCCTGGGGTGTCACCCATAAGACCGCCTTCGGGTCTCTAAAGAGGTGTGATGCGCTGCGAAGAAACTGGGCTGCGCCGCGTGGCGTGCCCTGTTCTACCGGGAATAAGCCCACCTTTTCAAGCACACCGTAGCGAGAAAAGGCCAAGGCATCCATGGGCGCGTAGTGGTCCGCCGAGCGATCAAGGAAACGGCTCAACAGGATAGAGGTTAGCGGGTCCCACCAGGAAGGATGATTGAGGCAGACAATCAAAGGGCGTGTAGAGCGCAAAGGGCGTGTAGAGCGCGGCCAGTGCTCCGCGCCAGCTAGACGGAGCGCGTGGAAATGCCTGCGCACGAACAGGAAGAGATACAGATCGAAGAAGCGGAGCAGTGCCCGGGATGGGCGCTGCGGAGCAGCGGTGGCTCGCTCACGGCGAGCCGCCGCTGGCCGAAGATTGCGCGCCGGAAAATCAGCGCCCTCCGTTGCGCGGTGGGCGGCGCCTTCACCCTCATCTTCGCGGCGGTCCCCCATTCATCGCGCCTGCGCCAGCAGCGACTCAGCCTGAGTACGCGAGGCCAGGGCCGGTTCAACTCCGCGGAACTTCTGATCGACTGCATCTGCTGCGATCCAGCCGGACATCATCACCATCGGCATGCCTGGGCCGGGGTGCGCGGCTCCTCCTGCAAGGAAGAGCCCGTCCACATCACTGGAGGTGTTTGACGGCTTGAAAGCGCCATTGAACCGGCCATGACTGGAGAGGCCATAGATCGCGCCGTTTAAGACCTTGTAGCGATTGTGGATGTCGACCGGCGTGAGATGGTGCTCGTAAACGATGCGGTCCTCGATGTCCGTGAGGCCGGCAGTGCGCTTGAGCTTATCCAGGATGACCTGGCGATAGCGCGGGAACATCTTCGACCAGTCATGGTTCGGGCGAAGGTACGGCGTGTGCACCAGCACATAGAACGCATCACCGCCGGCAGGCGCCGTGGCGGGCTCGGTCCCGCTGGTAGAAGCGATGTAGCAGGTCGGGTCCGGCGCCGGCTCACCGAGGTCGTAGATATGGTGGAACTCCTCATGCGAATCGCGTGAAAAAACAAAGTCATGGTGTGCCATGTGGTCGTAACGCTTGTTGAGTCCGAGGTAAAGCACCACGCCCGAGCAGGCGGGTTCGTACTTACCCCTGCCATTGAATCGGTTCGCAGCCGTGCCACCGACAAGTTCACGGTATGTGCGCACCGCGTCCTCATTGGAGACGACGGCGTCGAAGTTGAAACGCTCGCCAGCAGTAGTCATCAGGCCGGTTATTTTGTCGTGTTTGGAAGTACGCCCAGCCGGGTGCTCGGTCAGCAGCCGCTCGATCTCGGTTGAGGTGTGATATTCGACGCCTAGCTCCCGGCCAAGCTTGACGAGAGCCTCGGGCACAGCGCGGGTGCCGCCCATCGGGTACCAGATACCCTCCTCGGCCTGCATGTTGCCGATCGAGCACAGGATCGCCGGCGAAGCATCGGGCGATGAACCAACATACTGGACGTAGTGGTCGAGCATCTGAGCGACATCCGGGTCGTCGATGTACTTGCGGATTGTCCCAGCGACTGTCGAGCCGATGCGCATTTGCAACAGGTCGCGCAGCACACGCTTGTCAAAGGCTCCGTTCACATCAAAGGTGTCGCGGATGGAGCCGACCGACTTCCAGAAGAAGAAGCGATCCGAAATGTTGTGCAGGTCCTGGGAGTACTGCATGAACTGCACATACTTGTCACCAATACCCGGCTTGCGCGCGTTTAGCTGAGTCGCCATCTCGCCGACATCGTGCTTCAGGTCCAGCACTGATCCGTTGTCGAAAAAGCAGCGCCATTGCGGGTCAAGGCGCACCATCTGCACATAGTCATTCAGGTCCCGACCGGCTTCGCAAAAGACGCGGCGCAATACCGAAGGCTGGATCAGGATGGTTGGCCCCATGTCAAAACGGAAGCCCTGTTCTTCGAGCACGGCAGCCTTGCCGCCGAGCCATGGATTCTTTTCAAACACTGAAACCTGGTAGCCACGGGCCGCAAGCGTGCAAGCTGCGGACAAACCGCCCAGACCTGAACCGATCACTGCAATACGCATCTGCTTCGCTCCTCATTCCGTCCGTGTTGCCGTTTGGCGCCGTCCTTGCTTAGACGCGCAATTGCTACTGCTAGCCAGGGCTATCTTGACTGCGGCTTTTTCGCCGGACGAAGGCCCGGCAGCACTTTGCCCATGGCGCGAAGGCCATCCAGGCGGTTGCGCCAGCCCCGCGCATGCGCGACCCGCAGGTAGCCGGCAAAGAGGCCGGCGTGCACACCCGTTGTGGGTTGGTAGGGAACAAGGCTGCGGCTACGTTGGCGCACAACCGCGCGCGACGCGGTCATCGCGAGCAGCCCCTCGCGACCACGTGTTACGCCAAAGCCGGAGCGCTTGCGTCCGCCGAACGGCACCCGCGGATCGGCAGTAGCAACGATAAGGTCGTTCAGAAGAACGGTGCCGACGGTGATCGCTCCGGCAAGCTCGCGGGCCTGCCGCTCCGGTCCGAAGATCGCAGCAGTCAGTGCATATGAGCAGCGCTCATGCATGGCAGCTGCGTTCTCCAGCGTGCTGAAGGCGAGCAGCGAAAGCACCGGCACAAACAGGTCCGTCTGCGCGGCGCGCATCTCCGGCGTGACATCGGCGAGCAGCGTTGCATGGATCGCATCGCCGTCATCGAAAGGAACATCAAGACCGTTGAGAACGATCTGCGCGCCGGAAAAACTCGCTTCTGCGATGACCTCGCGCAGCAGCTCGCGCGAACGCTGCGGTACAAGCACTGGCGGAAGATGGTTGAGCGCTACCGCGAGCCGGCTCTGGAGCTCAGCAGCAAGCGAAAGCGCAACAAAGACGCGTCTCGGGGCCATGCAGGTCGCTGAGCCGTTGAAACGGAGACCAAATGCGAGCGCCTCCACAACCCGGGTCAGGTCCGCACCTTCCAGCACGAAGACCGCATCGCAGCCGGAAAGCTCCATCACGGAAGGTGTGGACGAACCCGCCAGGCCGTGGAGAACCAGCTCACCGGTAACAGCCGAACCAGTCAGGAAGACCTTGTCGACACCCGCCTCAATCGCTGCCGTGGCAGCCGCAGGCGCAGCATCCAGCACCGTGATCAGCTCCGGCGGCACGCCGCTTGCGATCAGCATTACGCGCATGGCATGCGCACAAGCAACGCCGGATGGCGCCGGCTTCCACAACACGGCGTTGCCGGCGGCGATCGCCTGCAATGCCTGCGTCCCGGCCAGAAACAGTGGGTAGTTGCCTGGGCTAATTAGCAGCACGAGGCCCAGCGCAGCGCGTTCTACCTCTACGTCAACCGAGCGTAGCCAGAACGGTCGGGCACCCGTGTCCTCCCGGCGCGTCCGCAGCGAAAACTCCGCCTCGCGCTCAAGGAAGCGGCAGGCCTCAGCAAGGGGCAGCACCTCGGCTACCAGGGTATCAGACTCATTGCGACAGAGACTGCCCGGATACTCAGCTGCGATTGTCGCGGCAAGTTCACGGGCACCCATGGCCAGCTCGGCTCGGAAGCAGCGCAGAATGCGCAGGCGCTCACGCATCGGCGTGCGCGCCCAGAGGCGCTGCGCCGTACGCGCTGAGTCAAGCTGTGCGCGCACTCCCTCCGGAGTTGTGCTGCCGGCCAGCGCAGGCGAGGTGACGGCCATATCGGTCGCTGTAGCGGAGGCGGTCAGCTGACCGCCTCGTACATGGAATCGGCGGGCGGCGTTCCAGGCGTAACCGGCTCGGTGTTCCATTGCGGTTCGATATGCAGGTCTTCAAGCAGGAGCCGGGATGTGATGCGTGCCGACTCAAAAATGACAGGCAAACCGCTACCGGGGTGCGTACCGCCGCCAACCAGGTACACGCTGTCCAGATCTTCAAAGCGGTTATGCGGTCGCATATGCAGCATCTGCCGGAGCGAGTGGGCCATCGAGAAGGTCGCGCCACGGTAGAGACCGTAATCATCGCTCCAGCTCTGCGGTGTCAGGATCTTTTCGGTGCGGATCCGCCGCTCGACGTCCGTGATGCCGATCTTTTCCATCTGCTCAATGGCTAGTGCACGGAACCGACTCTGCTCCTTCGCCCAATCCACGCTTCCGGTATCGTGTGTCACCGGAAGCAGCATATAGAGGGTGCTCATGCCCTTCGGCGCGAGCGTTCGATCGGTAACACAGGCATTCTGCACGTAAAACGAGGGGTCGTCGGAGAGGCGGTGGTTCTCCTCGATATCGCGCAGGTTCTCGCGGTAATCCTTTGCAAGATAAATGGTATGGTGCGAAACGTCCTCGTACGTGCCTTCGATACCCATGTACATCATGAAAGTCGAGCAGGAAAAGTTCTTCTTCTGAATGCGCTTGTCGGTCCACTTGCGCCGAAGATTGTCCGGTACCATGCGGCGCATCGCGTCGGCAAAGTCCGCGTTTACAACCACCGAATCTGCAGCGATCCTGCGGTGAGCTGTGCGCACGCCCACAGCCCGGCGCCCTTCAAATAGCAGCTCCTCGACCGGCTCATCGAGCAGGATGCGTACCCCGAGTGAACGAGCGACCCGGGCCATTGCTTCCGACACCGAACCGCAACCGCCGATGGGGTGGAAGACACCATGCTCGTATTCCAGAAAGGAAAGGATGGAGAAAAGCGACGGGCAGGAGAACGGGCTCATGCCAAGATACTTGGATTGAAAGGAGAAGCCGAGCCGAATCCGCTCGTCGTCAAAATAGGAGCGAAGATCGGCGTCCAGCGAGCGCCACGGCCGCAGCAGTGGCAGCAGTCGAAGCATGTCCGGGTGCACCAAATCGCGCCAGGACTCAAAGGGTGTTTCGAGAAATGGAACGAACTTCTCGAGCTTGGTGCGGTTCTCAGACATGAACCGGTGAAAGCCTTCCGCGTCGTGCGGGCAAAGCTTCGCGATCTCCTGCGACATGCGCTCGACATTTGGCGTCGCGAGCAGCTCGCCTCCGGCGCCATACACCAGGCGGTATTGCGGATCGAGCCGCACCATCGGGATCTCGGCTTCGAGATCAAAGCCTGCGGCTAGAAAAATCTCGCGCAGCACACGCGGGTACAGAAAGAAGGTTGGGCCGGTATCGAATTTGAACCCATCGCGCCGTATGGTCGAGGTGCGTCCGCCAACCTGAAAGCGTTTTTCAATGACCGTGACATCGACACCAGAACGCGCCAGCAGAATGGCTGCCGCCAGGCCACCCGGCCCGGCTCCCACGATTGCTACCTTCCTCATTCGACCATCCTTCAACGTGTCGCCCGCCGGGCGGGCCAGGTTTCAACTTATCTAAACAGATAGGTTGCGGCTTGGATAGAACGCCGCCTGCCCTCAGAAGCGATGTACTTTCGCTATGTGGCAAAAGCTTCGATGAGAGAAGTAAGCACCGCAAGTTGTCGTTAACAGGCATCTTATCCGCGGACCTTTCTCACGAGCTTTGCGCGTCTTTTTGTAGTCCGGCTACGTAGGAGCGCCTACCAGCTCACGGGCGATCTTTCGCCCCTGATGCACCAGCGCAGGCAGTCCAACTCCGGAGTAGGCATTGCCCGAGAGTGCGAGCCCTGGCAGCGCTTCAACGTGTGCGGATAAAGCGCGCATCCGCGCCGGATGGCCGACACGGTACTGTGGCAGCGACAACGGCCAGCGCCGTACAACAGTGTGGGTAGGCACCGGCAACGGGCCAAGCAGCGCCGAGAACTGAGCATGCGCCGCCTGGGCGATACGCTCGTCGTCCCAGTCCATCATTCGGGGCGCTGCATGACCGCCGAAGAAGCCACGCAGGAAGACAGCACCCGCGGGCGCCCGGTGGGCGAACTTCTGGTCCATGAAGGTGCCGGCCAATAGCTCCGGCTGATCGCTGAGGGCTTGCCCCGGCGTGACGAGGAAGCCGAACCCGCGCGGCACACGAAGCTTCGCCGCCGACTGGTGCTCAAAACACAGCGCTACCACAATGGCTGAGCTCGCCTCCATCCGGAGCAGCTCAGCTGCCTCCCTGTTGATCGGAGTAAGTAGCGGGTGGCAGATGTGTGCAGGGGTGGCTAGAAGGACGGCGTCGAAGCGCTCACGCCCGTGCTCTTTGCTGCTGACCATCCATCCACCCGACTCTCTTGCAAGCGCGGTCACAGGTGTGTTCTTCCGGATGCTACCGGCCGGCAGCAATGCAGCGACACGCTCGATCAGCGTCGAAAGTCCGCCCCGCAATGTGGTGAACACCGGTTCGGGCTGCTTGCCTTCGGCTCTGTTCTTCGCGACCGACGCCATCGTCGGAGCGATCAGGCTGCCGTGCTCGCGCTCGATGCGCACAAAGGGCGTCAACACTGCGCCTGCACTCAGGGTTCGGATATCGCCACCGAAGACGCCTGCCAGTAGTGGCCCGGCGATGGTCTCGGTTGCCTCCTCGCCGAAGTGACGGGTCACGAACGATTCAACCGATTCATCTTCGTCTTCCGTGCGTGCTTCCGCGACCCGCTTCAGCTCCTCGGCGCGCTTGGGTTCGCGCAGGTAGGCCAGCCGCGCCTGCCAGCTAAAGAGTGGCGACTCCAAAATCGGCAGCCACCGGGTCGGCACCATCATGCGCATACCGTCCGGCATCGGCGTCAGTGTGCGCCCGCGAACCAGGTAGTTGCGCCGGATGGCGTCATTCGACTGGATGATCTCGGCGCCTAACCCGAGCTCTGTCGCAAGATCCCGCGCGGCGCTCCGGTCGGAAACCCAGGAGTCAGGACCTGTCTCGATCGTGAAGCCGCCGTGGTGCACGGTTTCCACTGTCCCACCGAGCCGGTCGCTGGCCTCAAAGAGTGTCAGTTCCCAACCGAGATGCTTCGTGATCTCGTACGCAGCGGCCATACCCGCCATGCCGGCTCCAACTACAGCAACCCGCTTTGGTGCTGCCGCGGTGGCGCTCACCGAACAGCCAGGTCGGCTCGATCGACTAAGACGGCTTCGGCAGACGCCTCCAGCCGGGCAAAGCCATGCCTTGCCAGATCGGCCAGCGCTTCAGTCAGCAGGGGCGAGTCGTTCAGTGATGCCGGACGCTCCAGGCGCATACCGAGCCCGTCAGCAAATTCGCGGAATGCGATGTCGATGTCGTAGAGGATCTCTACATGATCGCAGAGGAAGCCGATTGTCTGCAGAACCACCGTCTTTGTTCCGGCTGCGTGCAGGGCGCGCAACGTGTCCTCAACGGTCGGGCCGATCCAGGGGCCGCCGGCCATGCCTTGGCTTTGGAAAGCGAAGCACCAGCGATCTTCGGTGAGGCCCGGTATGCGCTCGGCAACCAGCGCAGCGGTACGCTTGGCTTCCACTGGGTATGGGTCGGGCATAAGGACCACTTTGCCGTCGGCCCGGGCGACCTCAGCCGAGGAGCGTACCCACTGTGCAGGGTCGTGCTCGGGCGTGGCGGGTGCCGTCGGAGCAGCCGAGCCGGCTGCCGGTGAAGTGCTCTCGCCAGGCGAGCTCACGGCTGCCGCGGGGTTTGCGGCCGATGGAGCGGCGGGTGCGATTGGCCGGGCAGGCGCCGCGCCGGGAACGGACACCTGAGCGCCTGCGGCAGGGGTTTGAGCGCCTGCGGCAGGGGTTTGTATTGTCCGGCACGGGACCGAGTGCGCCGTGAACAAGACTGTAGCCGGCTCGCCGGCTGCAACGCCGGTACTTTCGAGCACCGGCCGCAGCCGGTCTGCAAAAGCGTCGGCGAGCAGCGAGTGGTCGGCCCATCCCTCGGTGAAGTCGATCCGGATCTTGTCCGCAGCTTCGGCGTAGACCGCGCGGCGATACAGACCGACGCTGGTGCGGGAGTTCTGCGGCGCAAGGCAGATCGCAGCAGCTTCCGTAATCCCGTCGGCTTTCATCTGCCTCACCACATCGACGATGTACGGCTTCCAGTTGCGCATGCCGACATACACTGGCACGTCCAGAGCCTCGCTCAACAGACGCGCCTGCTCCAGTGTGAGCGCAGTGAGTGGGCTCTTGCCAATCAGCCCATAGCGATGGGTAATTTCCTCAACAACAGCCGGCGGCATGGGTCGTCCGCTGACGACATTGCTGAGATATTTCGGGATGTCGGCCAGCTCATCGGGCGTTCCGTGGGCCAGCAGCAGGACTGCTTGCTTTGCTTCGCTCATGCACATGCCCCTGCCCGCTGTGAGAGCCGCCGCACGGTGTGCACCACGTGTTGCACATGCTCGACCGGAGTACCGGGTACGATGCCGTGGCCCAGGTTGAAGATGTGGCCGGGGCGTCCATCGGCTTGCGTCAGGGTCTCGGCGACGCGGCGGTCTAACAGCTCGATGTCGGCGAAGAGCGTGATCGGGTCCAGGTTCCCCTGCACCGCGCAGCCGTACTCGAGCTCATGCCAGGCCTTTGCCAGCGGCGTGCGCCAGTCGAGCCCCAGCACATCTGCCCCGGTCTCGCGCATCGCGGGCAGCAGTGTGGCCGTGTCGACACCGAAGTAAATGACCGGAACGCCCATCGCTTGCACTGCGCGCACCAGCATGCGGGTGATGGGCAGCACGAACTCGCGATAATCGGCAGGGGCGAGCGCGCCGGCCCAGCTGTCAAAGATCTGGATCGCGTCCGCGCCTGCGTCAACCTGCTGCTGCGCGTAAGCGATCAGCACAGTTGCGAGCTTCTCGAGCAGCAGCTGCCACGCCGCCGGGTCACGGTACATCATAGTCTTCGTGTGGATGTACTGGCGCGAGCCCGAGCCCTCAATCATGTAGCTGGCGAGGGTGAACGGTGCACCGCAGAAGCCGATGATTCCGAGCGCGTCATCCGTATCGTCGTGCGTCCGGTACTTGAAGTGCGCGGCAACCTGCCGGATCGCTTCAGCGACATAGCCGAGATCTTTGGCGCGATCGGTTCGGAGCGCGTCCACAGCCTCCCGGGAGCGAACCGGCGCATGCACCACAGGCCCTTCGCCCGCGAGGAACTCAAACGGCAGCCCCATGCACTCGAACGGCAGCAGCAGATCGGCAAAGATGATCGCTGCATCAACGCCAAGCTTCTCGGCCGCGGTGATCGTTACTTCGGCGGCGAGTTCGGGCTGCTTGCAGATCTCAAGGAGTGAATGGTGGCGGCGCACCGCCTGATACTCGGCCATGTAACGGCCGGCCTGGCGCAAAAACCACACCGGCGTGCGGTCGACCGGGCGGCGCAGGCAGGCGCGGACAAAGCGTGAGATGCGCGCTGGCTCGGGACCACTGCCGACACCGTTCCGGGCCTGGTTGACAGCCTGAGCCTCGATCACAATTTTGTGATCGTTCTGCCCACCGGCCCTGCCGAATCCGGAGCGCGCCTGGAGCTCATCGCTGATCTCCAGACTGCCTACTGTTCCCTTGCGGGCGGGGTCCGGGGC
>CAXTMF010000019.1:0-59674 GCA_964245435.1 uncultured Acidobacteriaceae bacterium | reverse complement strand
TCCTGATCATTCACTCTCCAATGGGTAAGCGGTCGGGCGCGCATTTTAACCCCGCCATTACTCTGACCTATCTGCGTCTGGGTAAGATAGCGCTCTGGGATGCAATCTGCTACGTAGCGTTTCAGTTCGCAGGTGGGATATTCGGCGTCTGGGTCTCGGCTGTCCTGCTCGGAAAACGCCTGGCCGACCCTGGCGTTAAGTACGCTGTTACAGTACCTGGAGCGTACGGAACGCTCCCTGCCTTTGCCGCGGAACTATTCATGTCGGCTGTGCTCATGGGCGTGGTGCTGTGGACCTCGAACCGCCCAAAACTTGCGCCGTATACAAGCTACGCCGTCGGCATCCTGATCGCGTTCTATGTTTTCCTATTTGCTCCTGTCTCCGGCTTCAGCATTAATCCGGCCCGCACCACCGGATCAGCAGTCTTCGCTCACCTCTGGACGGCGGGCTGGGTGTACTTTACCGCGCCACCACTCGGGATGCTGACTGCAGCCGAGGTGTACCTGCGTTTGTACGGTCATGACCGAGTTCTCTGCGCAAAGCTCCAGTCCGACTCAACCTACCCCTGCCCGTTCCTCTGTCACTTCCCCTTTCATCGCCACTCTGTCGCCTCTGACGACAGCAGCGTGGCCCAAACTGTTACGAGCTAAGGGAGACACTATGTCGATGCAGTATGACGCGATTGTTATTGGGACCGGAGCCGGCGGCGGAACGCTCGCGCTTCATCTGGCGAAGGCCGGTAAGAAAATTCTCATCCTGGAACGCGGCCCGTTCATGCCGCAGGAGAAACTGAATTGGGACACGCAGGCTGTGTTCCTGGACAATCGTTACCACACCAAGGAAACGTGGCAGGACAAGAACGGCAAGGACCTGCATCCGCAGCAGGCCTACTATGTCGGCGGCCAGACCAAGGTTTACGGAGCAGCCATGTTCCGGATGCGCGCTGAAGACTTCGGCGTCATTCAACATAAAGGCGGGATCTCGCCGGCCTGGCCGATCTCCTACGCAGATATGGAGCCCTACTACACGCGCGCCGAAGAGCTCTTCGAGGTGCATGGCGATCTCGGAACTGCGCCGAGCGTGGCCGGAGGCTTTGGTTCGTCCTTCGATCCTACGGAGCCTTTCCATTCGAAGAAGTATCCGTATCCAGCGTTTTCTAACGAGCCGCGCATGCAAACCATTGAGAATGACGTTCGGAAACTTGGGGTCAAAACCTTTCCCATTCCGCTCGGTCTCAAGCGCAACGAAGCGGACCCGCTCGCCTCCAAGTGCATCCGCTGCGATACCTGCGACGGCTATCCCTGCCTTGTTCATGCCAAGTCGGACGCCGACATCAACTGTATTCGCCAAATACTCGGTATGCCGAACGTCACCCTCATGACGAACTCCCGCGTCACACAATTGGTCACGAATGCGGCTGGAACGGCGGTGACGGCAGTGGAAGTTGTCCATTCCGGCGCGGGCACACCATATGGAAGCGCTCCGGCCCCAAGCGAAACGGACGCGCCCCCCGCGTCAAGAAACGGGGCAACTGCCATTTACACGGCGGGCTTCTTTGCCGTCTGCGCAGGAGCAATCAACTCCGCCGTCATTCTTCTTGCTTCCGTCAGTGACAAGCATCCAAACGGACTTGCCAACAGTTCCGATCAGGTCGGCCGCAATTTCATGTACCACCAGGCCGATGCCTTGCTGGCCCTGTCCACGGATCGCAATGAAGACGCGTATACAAAGACTTGGGGCACAAACGACTTCTATTTGAAAGACCCTGATCCCGATTACCCGTATCCGCTCGGCCAGGTGCAGCCGGTAGGCAGCTTTCATTACGAGATGATGAAGGGCGACGCGCCCCCGATGACTCCAGGCTTTGTGCTGGAAGGCATGAAGCACCATGCTGTGCCATGGTGGCTCACAACGGAGGACCTGCCCACGGCCGAGAACCGCGTCACCCTTCACAACACAACCCCACTTTCGGTCGAGAATCGCCAGCCGGGGCTTGTGGGTGCTCATCCCGCCGGAGACACAGGTCGGACGAACGAGTCGGAGCCTGTCAGCGACAATGCTACTCACCGCGTACAACTGTCCTACACACCCAATAACGTGGAATCCTTTGATCGCCTCAAGAACCGCTGGGTCGAGGTCTTGAAGAAAGCCGGCCACGCAACGACGCAGGTTCCCTTGCATGCTTACTTCAAGAAGCGCATTCCCCTCGAGGGCGTCGGTCACCAGAACGGTACCTGCCGCATGGGCGATGACCCTGCAAGCAGCGTGCTCGACGCGCACTGCAAAGCACATGATCTCGATAACCTTTACGTGGTTGATGCTTCGTGCTTCGTCTCTGCTAGTGCCGTCAATCCTTCGCTCACTATCATCGCGAACGCTATCCGTGTATCTGATCACTTGTTGCAGGAGCGGCTTAGCTAGCTAGCGGCGACGGCACGGCCCACTTGCATGAAAGGCCGTCTCCGGAACCCGCCGGTAAACTCATCTTCGTTCCTTGTGAGTATCCAGCCTGAAAAGTTCGCCGGCGAGCGGCACTCTCCGCCGCCATACTTCTTGTTTGCGGTGGCACGTCCACTCCTGTGTCTCGGATGCTGGACCGTTCAATTTCGAACAGCTTTCTTACGGAGCCGCCTATAGATAGAGTCACGGCGCCTGGGAACTCACGCGCGTGAGATCGATAGGCCAAGTCAGCGTCAGCGAATTAGAGACCTAGCTACTCGTTTTCGCGAGGTGCCGTTACCTTTGCGATAATCTCGAGAAGAGTTGCCAGTGAATGCCCCCTTTGACAAAGCGAAGCTCCTCGTCTCAGGGCTTTTTACTTGTCATCTCGGCCTTGCTGCTCAGCTTCGCCATCTTTGGGTGGGGTCTGCACTACAAGCTGTCGCTGTACCATCCGGTGGCCCAGTCTGGCGCCCAAGAACCTGCGGCCAAGCTGCTATCTCCGCAGGAACGTTCCATTCCGCAAGCGCAGGAGCTTACGCCCCCTGAGCCGGTTCTGGTTCCTACACTTGTTTTCACCGCCTCGTTCGCGTTCGGATCCTTCCCGAATCTCGTCTTCGAGCGGGTGCGCCTCACCCGACAGCACAGCATAATCGAGCCTAGCCGAGCACAAGCCTTCTCCCGCAGCCGCCGCCCCACGCAATCTTGCACTCCTAGAAGCTTCGATCCACGAGTCGCGGCATCCTCCTAAGTACAAGACTGCGCACTTCGCCCCATGGTCCAGCCCTATGCGAATAATCTGCAACGCCTTCGTGTTGCGCCTGCTCATGCCTGCGGCGGCCAGCCTCCTCTTGACCATCGGCTGCCATTCCGGTTCCGACTCGAATCAGCCGCCTGCTCAGCCGCCCGCGGTGGCTGTTGCCACAGTACAGAGGGGCTCGATCTCCCATGTGCTCAGCATGGCCGGCCAGTTCCAGCCCTACCAGGTCGTTGAAGTACACGCCAAGGTCTCGGGCTACATCCGACGTATCTATGTCGACATCGGGGACCGTGTCCACACGGGCGAGACTCTGGCGACGCTCGAGGTTCCGGAGCTGAACGCACAGTATCGCGGAGCCCAGTCGGAGGCGCTTCGCAGCCAGGACTAGACTGAGCAGGCCCAGCACGACCTGAGCCGGGCGGAAGCGCAGCACGCGGCGCTCCAGGCCAATTATGACCGCCTGGTGAGTGCCGCAAAGTCACAGCCCGGCTTGATCGCACAGCAGGAGCTCGACAACGCCCGAGCGCAGGCCGATGCCTCGGCGGCGCAGGCTGACGCTTCGAGAGCTGGGCTATCGGCTGCCAGACAGGGCGCTGACTCTGCAACCGCAGACAAGGAGCGCGTCGGTGCGCTGCAGGCGTACACGACCGTGACTGCCCCGCTTACCGGCGTTGTCATCTGGCGCTATGCCGATACGGGTACGTTGATCCAGTCCGGCACCAGTTCAGACACGCAAAGTATGCCGCTCATCAAACTCTCGCAGAGCGACCTGCTGCGGCTGCGTGTTCCTGTCCCTGAAGACGCGGTCAAGTACGTGCACGTCGGCGATGCGATTCAGATCCGGGTGGAGGCGCTCAACCGCTCGATCACCGGCAAGGTGGTTCGCTTTACCCGGGATGTCAGCCTCGACACACGCACTATGCAGACTGAGGTTGACGTACCGAACAGGGATCTCAGCATTACGCCCGGGATGTATGCCAACACGTACCTGACCTTGGCGCATCGCGAGAATGTTCTTACTGTGCCGATCGCTGCAATTACAGGTACGGGTCCCCTCGGGACGGTGCTCGTGGTGAACAGCAGTAACCGAATTGAGCGCCGCCCCGTGCAGGTTGGCTTGCGAGGGTCGCTGCTGGTAGAGGTCACCCAGGGACTTAAGGCTGGCGATCGCGTGGTGCTCAACGGCAGCGCAGCACTCAAGGACAACGACTCCGTCATGCCGCGGCTCCAAAATGAGCCTACCAACGACCTCATGCGGGAAGAGGGCGGCATGACCGACCCTTCCACCGACGTCGGTGAAAGTACGAAGGAGAGCGAGTGATGCCGAAGTTTGCTCTACGCTATCCCTTCTTCGTCCTCATGTTCTCGCTGATGATTCTGCTCGTCGGCACAGCCAACGTAGCGGACATGCCAGTCGACCTGTTTCCCGAGATCGACATCCCCGTCGTGGTTGTCGCAACGTTTTTCTCCGGTATGCCGCCCGCGCAGATCGAGGCCAACATCACCGACACCTTCGAGCGATTCTTTACTCTCGGAGCGAATATCGATCACATCGAGTCGCGCTCGCTCGCGGGGGTGAGCCTCATCAAGGTGTACTTCCGGCCCGGCACCGATGCCGGGAAAGCCGTCAGCAATATCAGCTCGCTGGCGCTGGCCGATTTGCGCCGCCTGCCGCCGGGCACGCTGCCGCCCATCGTGCTCGGCATGACGGCCTCGAGCCAGCCCGTGTGCCTGGTCACGCTCGAGGGCAATGGCCTGGATGAGGTGCGCCTCAAGGATCTCGCGCAGTTCGCGGTCCGCAACCAAATCGCCAACGTCAAGGGTGCATCGGGCCCGCAGCCCTTCGGCGGGCGCTTTCGGCAGATTCAGGTCTATGTGGACCCGCTCAAGCTTGAGGCCCTCAACATGAGCCTTACGGACGTAGCCGACGCGGTCAACCAGTCCAACCTGATCCTGCCCGCCGGGGACGTCCGCATCGGCTTGCGGGACTTCAACATCTACGCCAACTCGCAGTTTCCCACGGTCGGCGAGATCAACTCGCTGCCGCTCAAATCGGTCGGTAACTCCTCTGTGCTGGTCGGCGACATCGGTCATGCCGAGGACGCGGGTGCGATTCAGACGAACATCGTTCGCATCGACGGGCAGCGATCGGTGTACGCCCCCGTGCTCAAGCAAGCCGGCAAAAGCAACACCAGCGCCATCGTCAACAGCATGCGCGCCGCAGTCAAGGGGCTGGTTGACATCCCCGCCTCGCTCAAGACCTCGGTCGTTTTCGACCAGTCCGTCTTCGTCAAGGGGGCTATCCGGAACCTGCTTAAAGGGGGCCGGCATCGGCCTGCTGCTGACCGGCCTTATGATCCTCGTTTTCCTGGGCAGCGGCCGCGCGACCATCGCTGCTTTGATTGCGATTCCGCTTTCGGTGCTCACCTGCCTGCTGCTGGTGAACGCGCTCGGCGGCAGCATCAACACCATGCTGCTGGGCGGCCCGGCGCTGGTGCTTTCGCGACTCATCGACAGTTCGGTCATCGTGCTTGAAAACATCTTTCGCTTCATGGAGGAAGGCGCCTCGCCCGAGCGCGCGGCTGGGGAGGGCGGCTCCGAGGTCGCCCTTCCCGTTTTGGCCGCGACTGTAACGACCTCCGTCGTCTTCTTCCCCGTTTTCCTGCTCGACGGCGTAAGCAAATACCTGTTTACCGACCTGGCCTACGGCGTGTTTTCTCGATCTTTGCCTCATATGCCTTTTTCCATGACACTCATCCCCCTGTTCTGCGCAAAGTTCGTTCAAGGCAAGTCGGAGGATCGGATCAAGGCAGACGACAGGGCCGACCATGGCAAAGCGGCTCTGCAGCGAGGAAAGGACACCCGCACTTCGCTTTTCCAGCGCGGTGTGGACGCCTTCAACCGGGGCTTCGTCACCATGCTGGAGCGGTACGAAAAGCTGGCGTATCACTGGATCGCGAAACCGTGGCTTACCGCTGGAGTCATCCTCGCCGGGATTGTGGTCGCCCTGGCTGTCTCCCTGCCCTTTCTCGGCCGGGCCTACTTTCCCACCGCCGACCCCGGGCAGTTCGTCATCACCGTTAAGATGCCCTCCGGCACCCGCCTCGAGGTCTCCAACCGGTACATAGCGCGCGTCGAGCAGGTCGTTCGACAAACTGTCGCTTCCAGCGAACTCGGCATCATCGTTTCAAACATCGGCATTTCCACCGACATCTCCGCTATCTACACGCCCAACTCCGCCATGGACACGGCCTTTGTCCAGGTCGCGCTCACCGAAAACCACAAAATCAGCTCCTTCGCCTATATTGACCGGACCCGCGCCGCGTTGGCCCGCCAGACTCCGGAGCTACGGACCTACTTCCAGACCGGCGGCACCATCGATTCGGTCATCAACCAGGGGCTGCCTGCGCCGCTCGACATCCAAATCAGCTCGAACGACGAAGCGGCGGCGTTCGCCCAGGCTCAGCAGCTAGCCGAGAGTCTGCGCCGGCTCCCGACAGTGGCCGGCGTCTACGTGCCGCAGGACCTCAGGTACCCCGGCCTCGCGCTCAACATTGACCGCGAGCGCGCCTCGCTGATCGGTCTGACGCCAAAAAATGTCGTCGACAATGTCATCATCGCGCTCACCTCGGACTCCACCATCAGCCCGAGCTACTGGGTCGACCCGAAAACAGGTAACAACTACTTCCTCTCCGTCCAGTACTCGAACAAGCAGATCGGCTCCATGAACATGGAAGATTTGGAGAGCATTCCCCTGCGTGGTGACAACGTGAAGGGCTATACCCCCTTGCGCTCGGTCGCATTCCTGAAGCCGATCGACACGCCGACTGAGGTGGACCACTACCAGCTTCGGCGCGTCATGGACGTCTATGTGCAGCCGAAAACAGAGTCCCTCACTGCCGTCGACAAGCAGGTCGACCGGCTCATGACGCGAATCCCGACCTCGCATGGCATGAAGACAAGCCTGCACGGCGCCCCGGTGAACATGAACACCGCATTCGAGCGCTTCGGCCTTGGACTGATTCTCGCGGTCGCCCTGGTGTACCTGATCCTGATGGCGCAGTTCACTTCGTTCATCGATCCCCTCATCATCCTGATGGCTGTGCCGCCAGGGCTCGCCGGGGTCTCGGTAATGCTGGTCATCACCGGCTCCACGCTCAATATCATGTCTCTGATGGGCGTCATCATGATGACAGGCATCGTGGTTTCCAATTCCATTCTCATCGTCGAGTTCGCCGCTATTTTGCACGAGCAGGGCAAGAGCCGCTTCGACGCCGTTGTGCAGTCCTGCAAGATCCGCCTCCGGCCTATCCTCATGACTTCGCTCGCGACGCTGCTGGGCTTGATTCCGCTCGCGCTGGGGCTTGAAGCGGGCAGCCAGCAGTACGCGCCGCTCGCCCGCGCAATCATCGGCGGCTTGTTGGCTTCAGTGGTCCTCACCGTGTTTCTCGTGCCGGCGGTGTACATGATCATTCATGGACGCGAGAAGGAGTCGTCCGCGGCCGCCCAACCACAGGAGACGCGCTGATGACGCCGCTCTGGTCTTCTTTCTTTCTACTTACGCTTGCCTGCGCATACGCCTCTGCAGGCGCGCAGTCCTCAGGCAGCGCAACCCTGCCCTCCGCGCCTTCACTCCTTGCGCTGCCCTCCGCGTCTCCGTTGCCGTCGCAGGTTCAGCCGCCCGGCCCGTCGCCGCTTACCCTGACGCGCGGTCAGGCAGAGCAGTTCGCACTTAAGAACAATCCACGTATCAGCATCAGTCATCTCCTCGCGCTTGCACAGCATCAGGTGCTGTGCGAGTCGCGGGCGGGCGAGCTGCCGCAGGTGAACGGTAGCCTGACTGCCGTCGCAGCGAAAGATGGAAGCCGGGTCGCCTCGGGCGAACTCAACGACTCGCGACTCTTTCAGCACGCCGGAGGCGGCGTAGAAGTCACCCAGCTCCTGACGGACTTCGGCCGCACACCAAACCTTGTGGCGGCCGCCCGGCTGGAGGAGCGCTCCCAGCAGGCTGGTGCGCTCGCGACGAGTGAAGACGTGGTTCTTCTGACTGATCAGGCTTTTTACAACGCACTGGAGGCTCAAGCACTTCTTCAGGTGGCCCAGCAGACAGTCAAGACCCGCCAGGCGATCGAGGGCCAGGTGAACCAGCTCACGAAAAATAACCTGCGTTCGACTCTCGACCTCACGTTCGCCAATGTTGATCTATCACAGTCTCAGTTGCAACAGCTGGATGCGGTCAGTAATGCGAACGCAGCCATGGCTGCGTTCAACGAGGTGCTAGGGCTCGATCATCAAGTCACTTACACGCTTGTGGATGATGGGATCGCGCTTGCTGTTCCTCCGCCCGATTCGCAGACGCTCATCCAGACCGCGCTTGCGCAGCGCCCGGACCTCCGAGCGGCGGATCTTCACCGACAGTCGGAGCAGAAGTTAAGCAAGGCCCAAAGTGACCAGAGGCTTCCCACCATCAGCGCGCTGGGTACAGTAGGCGGCGACCCTGTACGCCCTGGTCAGTACTTTGTTTCCAGCTGGAATGGCGCCGTGGGCGCAAACATTAACATCCCGATCTTCAACGGCTTCCTCTACTCCGCGCAGGCGCAGGAGACACAGCTCCGCGCCAGCGCAGCGAGTGAGCAGACTCGAGAGCTCCGCAACAGCATTGTGCGCAATGTAGAAACCGCATGGTTGCAAGCGAACAATGCTTATCAAAGAATCAGCGTGACGCAGCAACTACTCCAGCAGGCAGACCAGAGTCTCGCGCTCGCGCAAACTCGCTACCAGCTTGGTCTTTCCTCCATCGTCGAACTCAGCCAGGCACAGCTGCAGCAAACACAGGCAGCCATCAGCCACACCAACGCACAGTATCAATACCGACTCGCGCTGACGACGCTGAACTACCAAGCTGGAGTACAGCCATAGCCGACCCTTGGCGGATGGCAATTAACTCGGTAACTTCATACCACTCCAGACGCCGCGCAGGTTGGTGCTCATCACGCGGTTGTAGTCGTCGCGGCTTGAATACTGTTAATTATCTCGTACAACAGAATGCCTTTCTCATCACCTATGGAAGAAAGCCTTAATCACAGGAATACTTAGCTGACATGAATGATGGGCCTGCGGTCCGGGTTCTGGACAGCGCGCCGAAGCACTTCATGAGTTACAGGAGCTGCATCTCCCTCCCCTAGGAAGATGTATCGAAGAATGTTCACAACCGGATTGCCCTCTTTCCACTTGAAATATGCGTGGGGAATGTGACCAGTAGTCTTCTCGAGATGGATCAGGAACGCTGCGATCGAATTGGCAACCACCGGGCTTTTTGCGTAAAGCAGTTGGTGATCCCCAACCAGACGGTTTTCAATACAGAGGGTCTGCTCGAAATCCGAGGCGTCTGTTCGCTCTACTTCCAAGAAGTAGAGCGGCTCATCATGAAGGCCATACCGAGAACGAACGAGTGTTTCGATTCGATCAAACTCCTTGATTAAGAGAGCTTCATCCCAATCTCTGGGTGTGTGAGCAATGATTCGAATGCTGTTACTTGGGTCTTCAGAGATGCAGCACAATGCCTCCGGGGACAACTGAACCTCGCGAATACGAAGCTCGGTAGAGCGCATAGCGCGAGAGATGAAGGAGGTGACGATGATCGTCAGGATAAAGAAGGAGGAGATCTTTAATCCCTCCGGCCGCTCGTAGATGTTCACCGCTGTCGTGTAGGCGAAGATGATCGTAACCAGGATGAACGCGTAGCGATGCCATCCCTTGTTCCAGATATGGATTGTGACGGCAAAGGCTGCTGACGTAATAAGAACCAGGACCCCTGTGGCATACGCACCTCCTTGAGCGTCGACATTGGCATGAAACAGAACAGTCACAAGGATGGCGACAGACAGAAAAACAAGCACTAAGGGTCGAGAAGCAAGAGCCCACTCGGGCGCCATGCCAAAGCGTGGCAGGTACCGAGGTATAAGATTTAGCAGGCCAGCCATCGCAGACGCACCCGCAAAGGCAAGGATAAGAATGGTCGAAAGATCGTAGACGGTACCAAATCCGTTTCCTAAGTACTCGTGTGCAAGGTAAGCCATAGCGCGCCCATTCGCAGGCCCATTCTCGGCAAATGCTCGGGTGGGAATCAACAGGGTTGTGACAATGCTGGTTGCCATGAGGAAGATGCTCATGATGACTGCGGCAGAGGCGAGTAACTTTCGGGTGTTATGAATGCGGTCATTCTGCTGCTTTCCCGCAATTAAGGGCATCACAGCGACCCCTGTCTCAAATCCTGAGAGACCAAGAGCCAGCTTGGGAAACAAGATGAGGCAGAGGGCGAACATTCCGAGCACGCTGGAGTGTTGCGCGAGGACTGCATGCTTCCATTGAGAAACGGCTTCATGATGATGAAGAAGCACTCGGAAGGCGACCACAGTCACAACAGCATTCAATGTCAGGTAAACGGCAACAAGAACGACGGCGATGCCGATCGCTTCCTTGAAACCTTTGAGGAAGATGGCTGCCAGGCCAGCTAGGAGTAAAAGGGTAATCAGCATCTGGCTTGAAAGCCAGTGAGGCGCAAACGGGTTGTGAATGAAGTGTGCAGCCGCGTCTGCAGCCGATAGGGTCATGGTGATGATGAAGTCGGTTGAGGCAAACCCAAGAAGAACCAGGACGAACGCCTTGCCTCCCCACTCTGGAAATAATCGCTCAAGCATAGCGATCGAACCCTGGCCATTCGGGCTCACCCCGGCAACACGACTATACAAGGGCAGTGCGGCAAAAAGTGTCACAAGCACGAGCACGAGAGTAGCTAGCGGAGAAAGTAGGCCAGCAGCAAGGAAAGCGATGCCAGGCTGATAACCGAGTGTCGAGAAGTAATCCACACCGGTCAGGCACATCACCTTCCACCATGCATGCTCCGGCTCAGGGTTACTTTGAACTTCCTTGGGTAGGCTCAGGTCAGACAGAAGCCAATCGGTGACAGAGGATTTTCTCAAGAATTCTCCAGAAAGCTTGCCGCTTCGGTGTGATGCGCCCGGCCATGGCTCTGCGTAATCAACAACAGAGATGGGTTTGCTACTACTCTGTTGAAGTGCCGGGCTCCGACATGGAAAGACCCTGGAGTGCGGTGATACCGATTGCTGAAGAACGCCTGCTAAAGTGTGAGCACTTTCGCCCTTCGCCGCATGCATGCTCAACGATGGGACAATCGTGCGGGCTCCTGATCATCGTTCGGTACGAAGCTTGTGATCTGGTGAAGGCGCAGGCTCCAAAGACAAGGCAACTGCTACGGCGTCGCTTTATACAGGTTCTTCTCAACGCCCGATGGCGAGTTTGAGGGCCAAGGCAACAAGCAAGCCAGCAAACTCCTGCGGAGCACGGCTCTGGTGCAAATTGAACCGCCAGAGTTTGTCTATGGATGAGGCGGAGCGGATGAGCAGGTTGAAGAGCATGGCTGGCTTGTTTGCGGAGCGGCACTTTGACTGGAGATCATCCTCCTGTGCGTTCTCTGGTACCTGCGCTGCAAGCTGAGCCTGCGCGAGCTGGTCGAGAGGATGGCGGAGGGCAGCTTGCATCTTGCGCACACGACGATCCTGCGCTGGGTACACTGCTACATCCCGGAGTTCAAGAAGCGGTGGAACCGCTTCGCATGCCCCGCCGATAGATCCTGGCGCGTGGACGAAATCTACGTGGGGGTGCGAGGGAGGTGGGTATACCTGTACCGCGCAGTCGGCAGGGACGGCCAAACCGTAGATTTCCGCCTTCGCCCTAGTCGCGATGTAGCCGCAGCCAAAGCCTTGCTGCGCAAGGCGCTTCGTACACAAGGGTTTGCCCCGGTCAGCATTACGCTCGATGGGTATGCAGCCTCGCACCGTGCAGCGCGTGAGCCGGCAAATAAGGACAATCGATGGAAGCGCACACGCTGCGAATCGTCGAACTACCTGAACAACCTGGTAGCACAGGACCATCGCGGCATCAAGTTTCGGACCAGCCCATGCTGGGGCTCAAGACCTTTGCCTCTGCAGCCACCACGATCGCATGCATCGAGCTGCTCCACCGTATTCGCAAGGAGCAACTCTCGCTCAAGAAGCTGCGCCTCGAAGACCAGGCTACACCCGCCATCTGAAATGCCGTTCTTGCCGCCTAGCAGTGGCTCGATGTGCAGAAAATCGAGCACGCGTGCAACCACTTCCACAAGGCGCTCGATTAGGTCGCGCATATGCAGCAGCAGAATGTTCGCAGCAGGAAACAACTCAAGATAATGACTCAGTTGGAAGTACATACTGTAGTGTGTGTAATTACTCTCTTTGGCCACAAGCGCTTAATGGATGTCTCGTTCTTCACGACCGGTACGCACCCTGTGCAGGTAGTGGGAGATAGCTCGGTCGGCCGGGTCTCGAAGAAGGTAAAGCAGCTTGAGGCTCGGATTCGTCGCAAACATCCGTAGCGGCACTCCATCACTGATAGGGTGCTTATGATAAGAGGTAATGGCTTGCCCGCGAAGTCCCACTCACTGTGGGAAGAGCGAGTCGTAGTAAGAGGGACCCTGCTCCCAGGCTCCCTGTTTGAACTGTGTATGCAACGTAAAATAGTCTGGTTTCGTCGACCGAAGAAGCGAGATAATGCCCAGGTTTACTACACTATGAGCGCGAGTTCTAAGCAAGCGGGATGCTGCTACTGGCCGGTCTCAAGTTATGCCGAACCGTTTGATGTAACCGCACCTCAGAATTACACCCGCAGGACTGCCTTACAATAAGTTCGACTGGTAATACCACGCGCTTACCTTTTTCTGGTATCAGCCCGCTAGTGATTCTCTCAAACAATAGCGTGGCGCTTACGCGCCCTAGCTCTACTACGGGCTGACGTATAACGGTTGGTCTCGGATTTATGAGGTCCGCCATTTCGTGATCATCGAAGCTGGTGAGTGCTATGTCTTGTGGGATCCTCAGTCTTATCTCGTCAGCGGACTGTAACACCCGTTTCAGCAGGGAGACATTTGCCACAAAAAGAGCGTTGGGCGCACTCTTCTGTACAAGGAGCTTTCGCAATGCCGATGTAAGACTTGCATGGGCAGTAACGTCTACGTACGGACTAGGGGTGCGTTTGGCATTCGCCATTGCTTCACGATAACCCTGGTAGCGTACGTTCATCGTGTACAACTCGCGCTCAAGGCCTAGAAAGGAGATTCGCTGGTAGCCATGCTGAATCAGGTGTTCAACCGCCAACTTCGCTCCATCTTTATTCTCGACGAGAACAGAATCAAACCATGGCTCCGTAGCTGGCCTTCCTAAGGTAACAACGGGTGTCCCATGGAACTGCATACGATTGAGATACGACAGTCCAGTAGCTGATGGAATCAGGATCATTCCAGCCACATGGCGTCGTAGCATCTGCTGCGCTTCGGCCTCCTCGATTTCTGGAGTGTCGTTCGAGCTGGTTACGATGACGGAGTAGCCGTGGCTCCTCGCCACATGATCCACTTCATGAGCTAGCACGGCAAAGAATGGATCACTGAGGCTTGGAACGATTACGCCAATGGTCTGAGTTGTCATGCTGCGGAGGGCACGCGCTAGCTCGTTGGGCTTGTACTCCAGCTTGTCTATCGCCCACTGTATGCGTTTGCTAGATTCTTCGGACACACGTGTTTTCCCGCTCACAAACCGGGAAACCGTCATGGCTCCCACATTAGCGAGCCTCGCAACATCCAACATAGTAGCCTTACGTTGCACTTTGATCTACTTTATTCCCCGCTGAAGTCGCAGCAGAAGACCGTCACGAGACCCGCGGACTTCACGCATTTGAGTCTAATGCATGATTTACATCCGGGACGTTCTCGATAGGGATCGCTGTCGAAGACGGATGTGTGCCGTTATCATTGATGCAGCCATGTAGATCGTAGAGCGGAACTTTCCTACTCGATAAGCTTTGCCTACAGAGAATCGACATGGAACAGTAGCGCTTCTCGACGACACAGGGCTTCCAGTATCTGGAAGTAGACGCTTTATTTATTTGGACTTCGGAACGTACTGGGCGCCCGTCGGGGCTTGTGCCCCGTTCGCCGCGCCCAATGACGACGGCTCCTGTACCCCCTCCCGCGAACACTGTCGGGGATGCAGGCGTAAGCGACAATGTTCGCATGCTTCCCCGACTGTTCAGCCTTCTGCACTAGAAAGTCAGTTTTAGCGCCGCTTGCATAACGCGCGGCGCAACTGGCCCGATTGTGGTGATCTGTCCGAAGTTCCCGCTGGTAGGATCGTTATTTGGATTGGCAAAGCTTGGGCGGTTGAAGGCATTGAACATCTCCCAGCGGAACTGCGCGTTGTACCGCTCACCATAAGTCCAGTTTTTCATCAGTCCCAGGTCTGCAGTGTTGATTCCAGGACCCTGGAAAAGGTTTCGTGGAGTGTTGCCGAAGGTTCCAGGCGCGTTCGTTGTAAACGCAGCCGTATTGAAGTATCTGGCTAGCTGCTGAGATCTGCCTCCTTGGCGGATTGCGACTTGACTTACCGAAGAGTAGCTGGCCGCAAAGTTGGCACGATCGCCGCCCTGTTGCGAAGCTGAGTTGTTGTCGCCGTCGCCGCCGGCGATGCCGAAAGGAATTCCAGATTGCATAGTGTAAATTCCACTTACCTCCCAACCTCCCAGCGTTTGTCTCACGATGAAGTTATGGCCGGGCAGATCAGGCGTCGTGTAGACAAAGTTGGTGACAGAGATAATCGGGATATTCAGGTCCGAGTTGCCGTAATTAAAGCGGAGATCGAAGGGGTCGGGAAGCGAGCCACTAAAGGAGAGGCTGGCTGCGGAGAAAGTATCTTCCGTATGCGACCATGTGAAGTTTGACTGGAACTGCAGATTGTGTGAAAGCCGCTTCTCTATACCAGCCTGAAGCGAATTGTATTTAGCGGTACCGACACTGGAATTTTGCAGAATCTGTCCAAAGGCCCCGTAAGTGGTCCGGGCACCATTCAGCGCCGTGTTGTTCGGATAGTAAATGCCGGGGTTCAAATCTACAGGTATTACCTGATGGTAGGACTCGCTTCCAACGTATGCAAGATGGAGAGCGAAGTTACTCCCAAACTGCTGTTCGACGGAAAGGTTCCAGCTCTGTGTCGTCCCTAGCTTGAAATCACGTGAGAAGACGTCGCCCACGCTCAACGGACCCGCTGGGAAGGTTGCCGTGGACGGCGGGTCCTGACCAGCCGAAGCGAAAGGAGGGAAGGGACTAACGCCGCCTGGCGCACCAGAGTTGACGTAAGAGTAAGGGTTCTGCAGCGGGATGTACTGAGTTGTAGTTCCGCTAAAGTTGTATGTTGGGCTGAACGGGTTGATATCGGCAGTGTGATTGTAAATGTTGTATTCGAGGGGCGAAAAGAACATGCCGAAAGCTCCGCGAACTGCTGTGTTTGGCAGCGACTCCGGCTGCCAAGCTAGGCCGATGCGTGGACCAAAGTGGAGGTAGTCACGCGGCAGCAGGGACGCGTCCACACCCGCGTCGCCCGGGAAAACCAAACCGCGCGGAGCATTGGGGTAGCGGACGCTTTGCTCGCCTGGAATGAATGCCGCGCCGCGGCCGTTCTTTACTGAGGGCGGCAGGTTCGGCTCCCAGCGCACGCCGGCGGTGAGGGTTAGGTTCGGGCGAATGCGCCACGAGTCCTGCGCGTAGATGCCGAGGACTATACCAGTCTGGTTCTGCGTCTCGCCGGCACCCTGCAGAAAGCTGCTCGCGCGGCCCAGCAGGAAGTCAGCCAGACCGAAGCCCGTGTACTGCCCATCAAATGATATGCGAGCGTTCGACGGGTAAGCTGCTATCTCGGTTGCGTACTGGTGCAGCGCGTCGCCTCCCAACGTGATTGTGTGTTGCCCAAGTACCTTCGTAAAGTCGTCGGTGATCGTCCAGGTGCGGCGATTTTCACGATTGGGAGCGGTGCCCGGCTGTCCGAAACCATTGGTAATCTGGATGCCGTTTTGAGGGTAACAAGTCCCTGCCGGATCGGCTACGGCGATGAACTGAGAGAGACAGACAGGCTGGCCGCTGTTGTTAGTCACATGGCCAGCGGAGAAGATGTCGTTCTGCAACCATGCGCCTGAAAGAATGTTGACCGATGTAGGGGAAATCGTCCAAGTATGGCTGATGAGTTCGTTGTACAAGCGACCCGTTTGCCCAATCGTATTGTTCAGTATGTTGCCATTAATGGTTTGTTCAGGCTGGTCGAGAAAGTCTTGAAAACTACGGATGGTGAGACGCTGGCCTTTATTAATGTCCCAATCGATGCGGCCCGTTGCTTCATTGTAGGTGTATGTATCGGGAGCTCCAGCGTAATTTACCTCACCCGTGGCCGGAGTCTGCCCAAGGGGTACGAGGGCTGAGAGCGCCACGGCCGCAGGACTGTACAGGGCGGGGTTGATCTGGTTCGGCTTTCCATTGACCGTTGCAAACGGAGCACCGAGAGTGACCGGGACGGCGCTAAAGTCGCCCGCGAGCATGGCAGCAGTCGGATCGAAGGTGGTATTTGTCGCAGCCGTTGTGGTGGCCCTGGTTCCCTGGTAATTGGCAAAGAAGAACATCCTGTCCTTCTTGATAGGGCCGCCCAGGTAGGCGCCAAACTGGTTGCGCTTGAGCGGATCCACCGCGTGGGTGAAATAGTTTCCGGCGTTCAAGTCGTTGTTGCGCAGGAAGTCGAACACTCCGCCATGAAAGTCATTCGCCCCGGATTTTGTCTGAATGGTGACGACCGCGCCAGGTGCAAAGCCATAACGCGCGTCGTAGTTGTTGGTAATGACCCGAAATTCCTGGGTGGCGTCCGCGTTCGGAAAAGGCGCGGCGAGCAGCAGATAGGTGTCCATGTTTTGCACGCCGTCCAAAAGATAGTATGTGCTTCCCTGGCGTCCACCGTTGGCCGACGCGCCCGACTCAGTCGGAAAGGCGTTCGTTGTCTGCAAGAAGCCGCCGGCGTTCAGCACGTTCGTCATGCCAGGCGCAAGCAGAACGAGGCTGGATGGATCGCGGCCGTTCAGCGGCAGTTGTTTCACCGAGCGCTCGTTGACCACCTCGCTCAGCTCCGCAGTGCTCTGGTTAATGACACCGCCGGCCGCGGTCACCGAGACGGTTTCATTGGTTGTCCCCACTGTAAGTACAGATTTCAGAGTCGCACTCTGACTGACCGTGAGCGTAAGCCCGGTCTGCACACTGGTTGTGAAACCTTGTTTCGCGATGGTGACCGTATACGTTCCGGGAGGCAAGGTTCTCAGCGTGTAGGTGCCCGCATCGGTTGTGGTTGCCGTCGCGGTCAGACCTGTTTCAGCATTCACTGCGGTCACCTGTGCGCCGGCAATGAAGGCGCCGCTGGAGTCGTTTACGCTACCGCTGACAGAAGCATTCGTGGTCTGCGCCTCGACTCGCATTGTGCTCAGGGAGCCTGCAAGCAAGAGCACAGCAACGGTCCCAACGCGGGTGTTTAGATCACCAATTCTTCTTACATTCAGCTTCATCTGCGCTCCTCAAGGACTGATCGATTCTCGGCCTGTATCGCGCTTCTAACGAGTCAATGTTGACGCTACCATGCCGACCGCAGTTCTAGTCTTGCCGGCGTGGATATGTCAACAACAATTGATGACTCAGAATGGTGTTGAAAACAAACGCGTTATTTGGCTGTTCCAAGAGTCGGGCTTGAATACTGGTAAGTTTGCCACGGGAGTCTGTGTATTGGCAGGCCCGCTCTGGTAGCGCAATCATGCATCCCGTCGACGCGACGCTCCATCGACTTCCGGCACGTTGGACGCCTGGCATGACAAGCAAGGCTACTGGCTCCAGTCCTCGCCATCGTCACCCGAGAGTTAATGAATCTCGAGACGGGTTCATCCCCGAATGCCCATCCTCCTCCGTTCGCGCGACTACGACCGGTAGCTCGGCAGGGAAGAAAGCCAACAGCACCCTTTGATCTTGCTGAGGCCCCACCAAGAGAATGGAGGTATGCGGAGTCAACCCTACTGTCGGACGTCCAAACGATGGACCCGAACTTACAAGGCAGCGGAGAAGGCGGCCGGGGCAGGGAACTGCGGTTGTAATGTCGCAGCTCTAGTTCGATTTGCGGCACTGTTGCACTTAGTCGTGAAACGGCAGTTGAGATTCCTGACGCCAGCGCACCCATTCTTTAGCTCAGGCGCATAGCGGTGGGCCCAGCGCATGATTGTGGACGGATCCACCTCCACGCCGCGCTCCTTCATCATTTGCATGAGAGCCCCGTAGCTGATGCCGTACTTGCAGTGCCAACGAACGCAGAGCAGGATGATCTCAATGGAACGCCGACGCTTGAACATGGCCCATCCTGTCGCCTCGGCCCCGCTCACCCCCGATTAGGCAACAGTGCCTAAGCCTCACGTCAAAGACGACGCCCCGGTCCGTCAGCGAGCTGCCGATGTTACAAAGTTGCCGCGAATGCAAACCCGCAATCAACGAACTGCACCGACAGCCTTATGTGGTACAGCCGTTTGCGCCGCCGGGAGCGCGCGTTGGAGTGTCATCGCATAGATCTGGAGATCGCTGTCGTGGTCCCATGCGGTCCCCGTCAATCCCGGTGCGACCCAGATCGGCACCGAGCGGAATGGCAGTGAAATGGCGCGGATCTGCTTATGTGAGTCTAGCCGTAGGATTGTTTGATACAGGGATACCGGTACCAAACTCTTCCCTCCGGCGCCGAGCCGGTATGGCATGCGAAGGGCTACGCCGTTGCCAAAGTCGGGCTGGCGGCTGGTCCAGCTGGTGAGTTTGAGCGGGACGGAGGCGGTGCTGCCGTCTTTGTAGGTGACGATGGCATTTAGCCCTTCGCTGCCTGTGCTGCCGTTGCTGGCAGCGCCGATGATGTCGAGCCTGCTGTAGCAGCCAGTTGGGAGGACCACGGCTTGGCCGTTCGCTTTTACGAAGTTCGGGTCGGAGCCTGTCGTCGGGGGCGCTTGATAGTTGATCCCGCCGACAGTGGCCGGGCCGGGCGGGAGCAGCAAGTCGGCGGCATAGCTGTTGCCCTGACTGTCGAAATTGCCCTGGCTCGGGTCGTCTTGTGTGGCTACCCCGTCCTCGTTATAGGCACCGCTGAGGTCGACCGCACACGAAGTGCTTGTCTCAATGGCGCAACCGCCGGGTACCTGGGCTAGGATCATTGCCTGCTTCTGGACCGGTGCAGCTCCAGGCATGCTGGCGGTGATTAAAACCTCATAGGCGCCTGGCTTGGTCCCTGCCGGGGCTGTGATCTTCAGGGGAACCTTGACCTGGGTGGGAAGACCGTAGGAGGCCACCTTTACGTTCGTGGGTGCCTCCGACACCAACCGTCCCGGCGGCGAAATGGCGGCCACGTGCATCCGGGAGATGCCGGGAGTGGTGGCCAGCAGCGTGAGGGTGAGCGTCTGCTTCGACAAGTTACGCGCGGAGGGCTCCACCACGGCCTGTGCCGGCGAGAACTGCGCGCCGAGCTGGTGCTCGGTGCTCGTCATCGAGTCGACCGACGGCGGCGCGTCCTCCTTAGCTGTGGCCCAGGCAGTGGGTGAGGTGCTTAGGGCGTAGTCGATTGTTCCACCGTGGGCGATGTCGGACTGGCCGACCCAGTCTCGGCTCCAAGCTTTGCCGTTGACCTTCGCCGAGGCGATGTACCGCTTGTTCATGCTGGCCCCGGGCGCCGAGATGGTCAGGGTGCCGCCCTGCTTGTTCTTGTAGGTTCCAATGCGCACTACCGTGTGGGCGAACAGGGGGGTAGTCACGACGTAGAAGTTGGACCCACTCATCGTCGGGTAAAGGCCGATCGCGGACATCACATACCACGCCGACATCTCACCCATGTCGTCATTGCCCGTCATTCCTCCGGGGGCGGTTGTGTAGAGGGTTTCTGCGGCCCGTACTACGGTCGCCGTCTTGTCGGGCCGACCAGTCCACGCGTACGTGTAGGGGGCTAGGAGGTTCGGCTCATTGTCGGGGTCATACGTTGTCGGGCCGTAGTACTCATACGGATCGCTGACCCACGTGTACGCGACGGTTCTCTGCGGGTCGACGAGCAGGCCTGGGTAGTCGAAGAACCGGTCCAGTCGGCTGGTGGCCGCTTTACGCCCACCCAGCATCGTGACGAGCCCAGCGGGGTCTTGCGGTACCAGCCACTGGTACTGGCTCGGGTCCCCCTCGTGGAAGGCGTGGTTGCCCGTGTTTGTGTCGTACGGGCTCAGCCAAGTGCCGTCCATGGTGCGTGGACGGAAGAAACCGATCTCCTTGTCGAACAGGTTGTGGTAAGACTGGCCGAGCTGGGCGAACATCTGCGCGTCCTCGGTGTGGCCCAGTCCCTTCGCCATCAGCGCCAGCGACGCGTCAGCCGCTGAGTACTCCAACGAAGCCGAGACGGGATAGTAGCAGTCATTGTCGGAGCCATGAGTCGGGCAGCAGGAGGCGCCGGAGCCCTCGGTGCGACAGTTTGCCGTCGAGGTCACTTGCAGCCCATAAGGGATGTAGCCGAGCCGGTTGAAGTACTCGGCCCCCGCGCGGCCGTTCATCGGAACATCGGGAGGGGGTATCTCCGTTGCGTTCTCGCGGATGTATTTGTAGGCCTCCTCGGCGTCCTCCCCCGAGAGCAGGCCCTTGGACCAGCCCTCGACCAGGAACGAGGTGATTGGGTCGCCGGTCATGACGTTGCCCTCCCGGGTTCCCAGGAACCAGCGAGGTAGCCACCCATCCTGGCGAGCGATGGCCAGAATCGACAGATCGATGTCGTGCGCGACGGTCGGTGCCAGCATCTCGATCAGCTGGTTTTGCGTGCGAAAGGTGTCCCACAGGGACAAGTTGCTGTAGGGGGTGAACTCCTCGGCCGTCTGCAGCTTGCCGTCAAACCCCATGTACTGGCCATCAACGTCCCCGATTACATTCGGGTCCAGTACGGAGTGGTACAGCCCGGTATAGAAGACGATCTGCTGGTCGCGCGTACCGCCGGTGACTTCGACCTGACCCAGCAGGGCGTTCCACCGGTCGTGCAACGCCTGCCGGGCCGCATCGAAGTCAAAACCGAGCTTGTCCGTCTCGGCTGCGAGGTTTCTGCGTGCTCCCGCGATCCCGGTGTACGACAAGCCAACCTTGACCACGACCGGGGCGTCGTCCTTTGTTGTGTCAAAGCTGACCCAGCCGCCGTTCGACCCTTTACCGGGATTAACAGAATCGCGCGATCCAGGGGTCAGTTGCGATCCGTTCCAGGTGCCATAGGCCGTGAACGGGCGGCTAAGCTCCGCCACGAAGAAAGCCTTGTGATTGGCATACTGAGCCCAGCCCTCAATGGTCCGGTCGCCCACAATTTGGATTTCGGAACTGGACGTCCTGGCCCCAACGTTGAACAGCACGTTCGCCTGGCTCGTCCGCGGGAAGGTATATTGCTGCCAGCCGGTGCGCATGGTGGCGGTCAAACCCACCCGGACGCCACTGTCCAGCAAGACCTGGTAGTAGTCAGGATGCGCCTGCTCGTGGGCGTGGGTGAAGCTCGAGGCGTAGTCCGACGGGTTCGACGAGGTGACCGGCCCCGTGGTGGGCATGAGCGGAACATAGTTGAAGTTGCACGCGTTAATAGTGGACTGGCTGAAGCCGTAGATTTTGTCCGCAGTTAGCGAGTCGCAGTTGTTGCCGCGGGTTCCAGAACGGTTCAGTACCAGCGGGGCCTCCTGCACCATGCCGAACGGTTCACCGGCGGCGGGGATGTCCCAACCCTGGTTCTCGGTACCGATAAACTCGTTAATCAGCGCGCTTGGATCCACAGCAGAACGCACCGCCGCCGGGGCACCGCCCCGCGTATTCGCGGCGGAAGGACCCACTGCTGCGAACGAGGTCAGTCCAGCAGAAACGACTATGACCGAAAACAGTACGACGACGTTCGATGACCAACGTCGAACAAGTATGCGATACGACACATGCATCATCTGAACATCCAACAAGGAGCTGGGATAGCTGCGTAGCTTGTTTGTTACGATGACGCGCGGCACGCTTGCCGCTGTACGCAGCAGCTCGCGGCTGCGGCCAAGCTCGTGTATGCAACCAAGTCCGTTTTTAGGAATGCTTTTGCACACTAGAGAGCATACTGCCGCGTCGCGGAGCCACTTCTCCGCCAATCGTAAACCCAACCTTTCTCAACATGAGGGTACGATCCGACGCGGACACTGCCGCACCTGCGAGAAAGGGTGCATAGCGAGATTCGCTTCGTGGATCGCTTCTCCCAGGTTGCGGCATAAGCGCTAAGCCGAGAAGGGTTCGGCTGACCCACTTAGTGGCTCTCTTGCATTAATTTTTCAGGCCACGGCAGGTTGCGCAGCATAACGCCTCGGGCCGCTCCATTCTGTGGCGGAGAGGTGATTCGCGTTCATCCCAGATGCTGACGCTCACTTCTTCAAGCATCTCGCGGTAGAGCGATCCATCGCGCCATGCCTCTTCTCTGCGGATCTACACCCGTCGTGTGCGGAACGCGCGAGTCAGCCAGCCCATCCCTCTTTGCATTCAGTGGCGAGCACAGATGCACCCCCCTTTTCGGGGTGCCGTTGCTCCGGAGGGCTTTGTTGTATTAACTCCGAAACAGCGGGTCGGCATACAAGATCTTGAGCTTGCATCTCTTGGCAACCTGAACCTACTGTCATCAGAAAAGTTACTGCAACAGAGCCCGACCGTGCGATCCCGGCAGGGCCTGCTTACAAAAGCAGATCGGTCCCCCGGGGCAATCGCACAGCGTAAACACATCCGGTAGCCAGGGCTGCGATAGGGTAAGTGTATGCAGACAGCGAACCACGTCTCCACAAGACATTTGCTTCTAAGGTTGTTGATTTCTGCGCTTGTGCTCGCAGCTCCTATGAATGGGTTCTACGCTGTGGGTCAGGCTGCCTCGTCGGACAAGCTGTCGAAAGGGGACGCGAAAGGGAGTTCGACGCAAGCCGCGAATGGAGCGGCCGTGGGTCAGCCTACTGCACCGGAAGCAGGAACCGTGGCTCACCTCTCGGTTCTGCCGGCTCCTTTACCCGCCTCCGTGACTCGAGAAATCGATGTGGAGTCCAGGTCAAAGGCAATCCTTACTCACCTAAATGAGGTGATCCGGTATTACCGGATGATGGTTGTACCCATCCAAAAAACGGGCGAGCCAAGCGACATGCTCTATGCTGAGCAGGCCCAGGCGGAAGCTACGCAAGCCGCACAGTTTGCTTTTCAGGCTTCCCGGGACGAAGCAGCTCTGCTGGCGCGCATTCAAGTCAAGCCTGGAACTGTTCTACCTCAGTCTCCGCAGACGGAGACCCAGAAGCTAGCCCTCGTCCAACTCAGCACTCGGCAGCAGATTCAGGATTTGCAAGCCCAGCTGACCGGAATCGACTCGCAGATGAGCGCCCATGGTCACCATCCAAATGCTTCTCCTGCGATGGAAAGGCAGATCATCGAAGGCAGATTGGAGCTTGCTCAGGCAACCTACGATGCTCTGACAAAAGTCGCTGGTGTTTCCGCCGCACAGACCAACAGCGGACTCCAGGGTGACATAGACCGTCTGCAACATGCTGCCCCTGAACTGGTTGACAAGAATGTGAAATCCATTGTGAACACCATCGAGCCGCTTGGCTCACTGAGGGAGGCGGGCGTCGCAACCCAGGGTGTTGTCTTGTTTCAACTTCTTGGCGCCGATAGGGCCATTGAGCAACGTATCAGCGAGACGCGCATTCTTCACGATCAGGCAGTGGATCTGCGCACACCTTTAATCAAGATTCTCCGGGCAACGGTAAAAGCTGGACAAGATCTGCAGTCCACTGCACTTGGCCCTCCCGGGACGAAGGGAAATCGTGGCGGAGCGGCAATCCCCAACGCAACAGCTTTAGCGAATACGAAGAAGACCTACGATGAGTTGACGGAAGCTTTCACGACGATCTCGGATGTTTCCGTGCCCATCAGCCAGGAAGTACTGCTTCTCGATCAGGCGCAAGGAAATCTCTTGTCATGGCGCGGAGCTGTCGATGCGGAGCGTGCGACGATTCTGCACTCTCTGCTGGCTCGCGTGCTGGCCATTGCCGTGGTGCTGTCCCTGCTATTCGGCCTCGGAACGCTGTGGCAGCACGCCACCATACGGTATGTTCAGGATATTCGTCGGCGTCGGCAGTTGTTGCTGGTGCGACGAATGGTCATCGGCTTCCTTAGCAGCATCGTGCTTATCGGCGGATTCGTCACGCAATTCAATTCTCTTGCTACTTTCGCTGGCTTTATTACGGCCGGCATTGCGGTAGGGTTGCAGACCATGCTTCTCTCGGTAGCGGCGTACTTCTTTATCATTGGCCGCTATGGAGTGAGCGTCGGCGATCGGATTACAGTGGCCGGCGTGACCGGCGATGTTGTTGAGGTCGGGCTGGTGAGGTTCTACATGATGGAACTCACTGGAAGCGGGACAGAACTACATCCAACCGGACGAGTCGCAGTGTTCGCGAACTCCGTTCTATTTCAGTCAGGAACACCTCTGTACAAACAACTCCCGGGAACAGACTACGTCTGGCACGAAATCACCATCAAGCTCAAGCCCGGGAGCGACTATCAACCTGCCACGGATCTGATTCACGATGCTGTGAAAGGCATCTATGCGGATTACAAGGCTCGCATCGACGAACAGCACCACCAGATCGAGAAGTGGATGGACACAGCTCTCGCATCGCCGGATATAACAGGCCGCCTTCAGCTCTCCGACGGTCTGCAGTACGCGATTCTCTATCCCGTACAAATTGCGAGTGGCTCGGAAACCGATGAAAGAATCGTCAGGAAAATCATGGCGGCCCTCTCCGGCGACCCAGCCCTGATGCAGGTAATCGATGGACTCCCAACACTCCGGGCAATTGTTAAAGGGTAGGGAGACAGGTAGTTCTCGTCGCGTTGAGAGGATTGTGCAAGGTGCTCTCGGTTTCTGTCAGATATGCGCCCAGATAGCTCTGATAAGTTGCGACTGCCTTGCGAGAATCGTAGCTACGGCGTCTGGGCCTGCTATCGGTCACTAAAGTCCATGAGCAAAGCGACGCTGTTACCAGAGCTATGAAAAACCATGTTAGTCATGCCCGCTCGAATCGATTCCCAAACTTTCTTGGCGATCTGTTGCAGAGTCGCCGCTGGAAGGCGGTGTGGCAACTTGGCAAGACGAGCAACCAGCCCAATGGTCATCTCTTCCAAAACCTCCAGGGGCCAGTTTTGTGAAACTTCCCCTTTTGCACGACCCTGGAACTCTCGGTTGAAAAGTCGGCAAACTCGACTTGAGCGATCTTATGAGTGAACGAAACTACTCGCCGACTCGTTCCCATGGACAGTCCAAGCTCGCAAACCTGTTGTTTGCACGCGAGCTGCAGCGGAGGTCGGACGCGAACGGGTGGGGTTTGCTCTCGGTCGCGGCTCACTCAGGTATCGCGGTGACCAGATTCACGAAAAGCCGGTCCGGGCCAACCTGTGCTTCGCAGGAATACATTCTTCGAGCTGATCTCCCCGTGGATCGGGCAGAGTGCTGCCAATCCTGTACGCTGCCACTTCGCCCGATGCGGAACCGGGAGGATACTACGGTCCACAGGGCTTCATGGACATGAAGGGACCTGTGGGACCGGCCCGCAGTAGCGAAATATCGCGGGATACGCAAACCGCGGAGCAACTGTGGCAAGCAGCTGAGAGCTTGACGAAGACGAAATTTGTTTCACTTGAGGCTTGTACTCGCAATCTGTGATCAAGGGCTTTATCTTCACTCATGCCGCAACGCCACCATCGGCTCTACCCGTGCTGCCCTTCGCGCCGGGACCCACGCCGCCAGAAGCGCCAGCAGCAGCAACACCGCCGCGGCCCCGGCCAGCGCCACCGGGTCCGCCGGCCGCACCCCGAACAGCAGTGCCCGCACGAAGCTCCCAAGCGCCAGAGTCGCGCCCAGTCCGGCCACGACCCCCACCCCGGCCAGCCATCCCGCTTCGCGCAGCACCAGCCCCTGCACCTGGCCTCGATCCGCGCCCAGCGCCAGCCGGATCCCGATCTCCCGCGTCCGCTCCGCCACCGAGTAACTCAGCACGCCGTACACCCCAACGGCCGCCAGCAGCAGCGCCAACACCCCAAAGCCCAGCGATAAGGTCGCCATCAGCCGCTCCTGCTGCGTCACCTCGCGAATCTGCTCCTCCTGCGTGCGCACGTCGGTTAACGGCAGGTCCGGGTCCAGCCGCGCCACTACTCGCCGTAGCGCGGGCACCAAATCCTCTGGCCTGCCTTTTGTGCGCACCATGTAAGTTGCCCCTACCAGGTCATCGCTTTCCCGCAGCAAATCGAAGTACATCGGCTTTGGCTGCTCGTGAGGGTCGTAGTATTGCGTATCTCGGCAGATCCCCACGATTTCTGTCCACGCTCTTTCGCCGCCCGAGTCCGAGGAGCTGAACCGCCGCCCGATCGGATTTACTCCCGGGAAGTAGTGTTTCGCCATAGATTGATTAATCACCGCAAGTCCATTCGTCCGGGCCAGGTCCCCTTCGGTGAATGCATGCCCGGCCACAATTGGAATGCCCATCGTCTCGAAAAAGCCCGGCGCTACGGTGTTCACTTCAACGTTCACATCACGGGCTTTTTCCTTCTGATCGCCGAGCGGTCGCTCCAGATAAAACGACACGGTCGACTCGTATTTCGCCAATGCGGGGACAGTCGCAAGACTGGCGCTCTCCACGCCGGGCGTACTGCGGACCGTTTGCAGCAACTGCGCGTGCATCCTCCGGTTCACCGCCGGTGGGTACTTCAATGGCGGTAGGTTTACCTCGAAAAGCAGCAAGCCCTTCGTCTTGAACCCTGGGTCCACCTCCTCAAGATTCACCATCGTCCGTAGAAAGAGTCCGGCGCTCGCCACCAGCACCAGCGCCAGCCCGACTTCCAGCACCACCAGCACCTGCGCACCCCAGAATCGCCGCCTGCCCGTCGCAACTGCTCCCGCATTCTTCAGTGCCTCGCCCGGCTCCTGCTGCAGAGCCCGCCACGCCGGTGCAAGCCCGGCCAGTAGCGCGCTTCCGATCGAAATGCCGGCAGTGAATGCAAATACCCGCCAGTCAAACGGCACCTGGATCTCCCCAGCGCCATGTCCCGTCCATAGCAGGCGAGGCACCACATCTCGCACCGAAAAGGCAAGCGCGAGGCCAAGCGCTCCGCCTAGGCTCGACAATAGGAGCGCCTCGGTCAACAGCTGTCGAAAAATCCTTGCCCGCCTCGCCCCCAACGCCAGCCGCAGGCTCATCTCGCGTCCACGGGTTCTCGCCCGCGCCAGCAGCAGGTTCGCTACATTCGTACACGCCAGGAGCAGCAGGAGCCCGACCAGCCCCAGCAGCGCGTATACCGGCTTGCCGTACAGGTTGCGCGCCCAGGCCGTCCCGCGGCTCCCGTCCTCAAGCGCCACCCACGGTAGCGGATGCCTTGCCTCCCGTCCGCCCTCAGCAAGCATCTCCGCCTCCAGCATCACTGTCAGGCCGGCTGCAACCGCGTTCTCAGCCGTGCCGGGTCGCGCCCTCAGCCCTACCTTCACCCATCCCAAGCTCCCGGAGTGCAGCGGATCGTCCCTCCCGATCAGCGGCTTAAGCCTCCCGATCGCTGTCAGCGGCACAAAGACATCAGGCGAGATCTGCACACTGCCGCCTCCGGTGAAACCCCGCGGGTTAACGCCCACCACTGTCGCTAGGGAGCCATTCAGTCGGATCGTCCGCCCCAGCACATCACGGGCGCCGCCAAACACCCGCTGCCACAACCCATAGCTGACCACGGCGGCAAGCGGCGCACCCTGGTCCACCCGATCATCCGCCAACCCCAGCGCCCGCCCCAGCGTTGGCTGCATCTCCATCACTCCGTAGTAGCTGCCTGAGACCAGCTCCACACTTACCGCCCGCGCCTCGCCGGCACCGCTCATCGTGATGTTGGGCGCGTCTTGGTATCCAAGGAGCATCAGCCCTCGCTGCTCCATTTGCCGGGCAATAGCCCGGAAAGCCGGATAGCTGAAAGTGTCCAACCGAAGCAGCCCACCCTCCTTGGTCCCGGCGGAGTTCCACGTATCCCAATCGCCGCCGTGGGAGACATCCCTCACCTCCTCGACGCTCCGCAGCTCCGCCGCCCGCGGCACCCCCAGCCGCGCAAACAGCAACTCATTCGCGGTCGAGAAAATCGCCGCGTTCGCCCCAATCGCCAACCCCAGCGAGCACACCGCGGTCGCCGCGAACCCCGGGCTCTTCCGGAGCAGACGCAGCCCGTACCGCAGGTCGGCCACGAGCTCGTCCAGCGGTCGCAGCCCAAGCGCCTCCCGCATTCCGGCACGGTGCGCCGCCTCCGCCCCGAACTCCACCCGCGCCTGCCGCAACGCTTCCACTGCCGGCAGCCCTTCACGCTCCAGGTCCTCGGCCCGGCTCGCGATGTGGAAGCCGATCTCCGCCTCCATCTCCTGCCGCAGCCGGTTTGGCCGCACCACCGAACGTACCCAGCAAGCGACTCGCGAAACGATCCTCGAACCTGCCCGTACCCGCGCCGGCCCGCTCACCGCGCCGCCTCCGGCGCAACTGTCACCCGCAGCACGGCCGCGACCACCCGGCTCATCTCCGCCCAGCGCGCCGTCTCGGCCTCCAACTGCCGCCGGCCATCCTCTGTCAGCGAGTAGAACTTCGCCCGCCGATTGTTCTCGCTCGGCCCCCACTCCGTTTGCAGCGAACCCGCCGCCTCCAGCCGGTACAGCGCCGGGTAGAGCGATCCCTGCTGCAGCAGCAGCCGCTCGCCGGAGATCGCCTGGATTCGCAGCAGGATCCCGTACCCGTGCAACTCCCCTAGCGAAACTGCCTTCAGGATCAGCAGGTCCAGCGTCCCCTGCAGCAGATCCACCTGTTTTCCCATCGCGCCGCTCTCCTAGCCCAACTAGGAAAAGAAGACCGCACGCTCCCCTAGTCTGTCAAGGAGAGCTTAAGAGCCGCTGCTCGTGAGCTCGCTCGCTGCGAGCACACTGCCGTTCCGCGGCAGGGCTGATCCTGAGGGCGTGCTCAAAAGTGAGCGAGCACCCTAAAAGCGCCATCCTGAGCGAAGCGCAGCGGGGTCGAAGGATTCGCGCTTCGCCGGATTGCTGCTCGCCACGAGAAAGACAAACGTAGATCCTTCGACCCCCGTTGGGGCTCCAGCTCGAAACCTCGCTCAGGATGACCCGGTCTGTTGCCCACTCTGTCCGTGCGAGGCAGCGCGCCACTCAACCCGCCCCAACCGAACCATTTACACTCATCGGAGCGCCCGCGCGCGCCCCGCGAAAGGCATCACCCACGCCACCCATGAGCTGGTTCAAGCGAGAAAAATCCGGTATCGAGCAGAATGGCGAGAAAACCGTGCGCACCGAGGGGCTTTGGATCAAGTGCCCCGGCTGCAGTGAGACGGTCTGGAAGGCCGACGTCGAAGCCAACCTGCAGGTCTGCCCACGCTGCAACCACCACTACCGCATTGGTGCCCGCGAGCGCATCGACTCGCTCCTCGAGCCCGGCTACGAGCTCACCGACACCACCCTCTGCTCTACCGACCCGCTCGAGTTCACCGATCTGAAGCCCTACAAAGCCAGCCTTGCCGCCGCGCAGGGAGCTACCGGGCTCAAGGACGCTATCCTGAACGCCCGCGGCCATTTCGGCCCGCACCCCGCCATCCTCTCCGTGCTCGAGTACAGCTTCATCGGCGGCAGCATGGGCGCGGTCGTCGGCGAAACCATCGCCCGCGCCATCGACCGCGCGCTCGCCGAGCGCTCCGCGCTCGTCATCGTCTCCGCCTCGGGCGGCGCCCGCATGCAGGAGGGCATTGTCTCCCTCATGCAGCTCGCGAAGATCTCGGCCGCGCTCGCCCGGCTGGATGAGGCCGGCCTGCCCTACCTCTCCGTCCTTACCGATCCCACCTTCGGCGGCGTCACTGCCTCCTTCGCCATGCTCGGCGACCTCAACATCGCTGAACCCGCCGCCCGCATCGGCTTCGCCGGCGCACGTGTCATTGAGCAGACCATCCGCCAGAAGCTCCCCGAAGGCTTCCAGCGCTCCGAGTTCCTGCTCCAGCACGGCATGCTCGACGCCGTTGTCCCCCGCCGCGACCTTAAGCCTTACCTCAGCCGCGCCCTCGACTTCATGCTGCCCGCCGCGAAGTAGTTTCACGCATATACGCAAGTTGGCGCGCCGGGAAAGTCCACGCTCGCCCTTCCACTATGCCGCCTGGCAGCTTCAGTGCCCGCGTAGACTCCGTGCGCCGGGCTGGTCGGGACTATGGCCGTCCAGTGCCGGTCCGGTCGCTCCGCGAAGATCGTGCCGAAGGCGCAGCCTGTCGGCCGCAAGTTCCCGGAACTTGCCGGGTAAGTGGCACCTGTAGCTATGCCAGGCCCGTAAAGAATTTACGCATACCCCTCTTTAGTTCTGGTAGAACTGATCCGCGCGCCGACCCAAGGCTTCGCATCGACCTCCCGCACTTACACCCTGGGGAAACCCGCACCAAGGAAGGACCTCCCGTGCTCTTCACTGCTCTGCTTCGTAGTTTGTCGCGCAGCCCAGGCGCGCTTCTCGCCTTCGTTCTTTCACCCGCGCTCACCGTAGCGGCCCAGCAAGGCCTTAGCTTCTCGCCCGCGCTGCCTACCGCCGGCAACTCTGTCAGCATCAGCGTCCCCGGCACGCCGTCTCCAGACATGAGCCTCGGCATCTTCCTCCAGGGCCCGTTTCCGAGTTCTACAACCGTTGCCGGCAGCTACCAGGTCCCTGTGATCAATGGCAACTCGACCCTGGTGACACCGCCTCTCGCCGCGGGCAGTTACCTCGTGAGTGTCCAAACTTCGGGGCAGTACCAGCAGCCGGAAGTGGAATACAACACCCTCACCGTGTATGGGCCCAATGGAAGTGACCTCGCAGCGCTCAACGGCCAATATGTCTTCCAGCTCTCCGGCGAAGCCGCCAACCTGCCGGCCGGCATCAACGCAGTCGCGGTCGCAGGCAGCTTCAACGCCGATGGCAACGGAAACATCACCTCGGGCGTGCTCGACATCAACAGCCCTAGCGGCCTTTTCACATCGCTGCCGGCCACTGGTACCTACCAGCTCAACGCCTACGGCGTAGGCTCCCTGACGCTGAACACGGCCGCGGGCAGCTTCCCGTTCAGCCTCGCGACCAAGCAACTCTTCTCCGGCGTCTTCGGACCCAGCAGCCCTGGTTCCTCCCAAAACCTGCCGGCCACTCCGAGTATCAGCAGTGCTCTTCTGTCCACCAATGCTGGTGGCCTGCTGTCCGCCAGCGGTCCGCTCATCCTGAACAGCGGGATTGAGCCCAATGGCAATCATCCGCCCTTCTCTGAGGTGAAACAGTCGATCAGCGGCACCTATGTGGCCGGCTTCAGCGGCTTTCAGGGGTCTTCTGCCACACCCATCTCCGGCGCCGGCCAGTTCACCTTTACCACCGGTGGTTCTGTGACGGAAACCAGCACGCTTTCTGCCAACGGCGGTAGCTTCAGCACCGGTACCCTCACCGGCACCTACACACCATTCGACGTCAATGGCCGCTCCACGCTCACACTTTCAAACGGTCCCGGCAGCAGCGCACCTTCCCAGATGTTTGCTGTCTACCAGCTCGGGGCCATTCCGCAGTCAAGCAACGCCCCGGCTTTCTTCTTTGTCTCCATCACCCCGCGCTCGCAGGACGGCTTGCTCTCCGGCCGCGGCGACCAGACCCCTGTCCAGCCATGAGCCGGATCCGGAGCGTCTCGTTTCTGACCCCGCGGGCCCGCAAGTCGCCCGCCTCGCAAACGCTGCGCAGCTCGGCATCCGCCGGCGAAAGGTGAAACTCCCAGTGACTCGTTTCTGCACACTCGCTCTTCCCATCTTCTTCGGCGCAGCTTCGGCCGTTACGCCGCTCGCCCTCGCGCAGGGCGTTACCCCGTCGGTCAGCGCCCTCACCGGCCAGTTTGCCCTCTACCTCACCGGCAAGGAGGTCGCATCCGGCGGCGGCACCGAGGAGGTCGCGCTCGCCGCCAGCTTCGCCGCGGACGGCGCAGGCCACGTCACCTCCGGCGTCCTCGACAAGAACAGCGGCTCCGGCCTTGTCCAGCTTTCGGGCCTCACCGGTACCTACCAGCTCGCAAGCACCGGCGCCGGCTCCATCACGCTCTATCTCCCCACTGGGGCCATGATCCTTCAGTTCCAGACGGCTGTGCCGCTGTCCGCCGCCAGCACTGTTTCGGCTTCCATCACCGGAGCTTCCGGCACCCTGCTCACCGCGTCCGGCGGTCTCGGCAACGCTTCCGGTACCTTCTCCGTGCCTACCAGCTATAACGCCACCCTTGGCGGCGAACTTGCCGGCGGGACCACTCCTCTCCGCGGCATCTCCACACTGCTCTTCACGCCTGTCGGGAGGCCCGTCGGCAGCGCTTCCGGTACCGTCACCGGCCAGGCGCTCCAGTCCTCTAACGGCGTCAACACCGTTCTTCCCGCCGTAAGCGGCACTTTCAGCCTTCCAAACTCCGCCGTAGGACGGCTCACCCTCCAGCTCTCCGGACTGAGCAGCAGCTCCTCTTCCGCTGCGAACTACGTCGCTTATCAGGGCGCGTTCCCCGGAGCCACGCTCATCTTCTTCTCGATCGACCCCCACCCGTCCGCGCCGCTCATCATCGGCACCAACGGCAACCACTCGACGCTGCTCTACCCCTACTACACCGACACAACCCCGTAGTCCCGCCGGCAGGCTTGCTGCATCGTGAGTTCTGCCCCTACACAACTCCGCGAAGGGAACAAACCCGCAGGCTTGCTTCCCTTCGCGTCTCCCGCGCGGATCTCCCCTTGCCGACCCCACACACTCCGGCTACACTCGCTCCCGTCCCCCAAGGAGCGCATCCCATGGCAGACCTCACACCCCTCGGCCTCCACCCCTACCTCACCGTCAGCAACGCCGTCGCCGCAATGGAGTTCTACAAAACCGCTTTCGGCGCCCGCGAGCTCCAGCGCCACCAGGCTTCCAACTCCGAAAAGATCATGCACGGCCGCCTTGAAATCCTCGGCAGCGTCGTCATGCTCTCCGACGACTTCCCCGAGTTCGACAACGGCCGCAGCCGCACCCCCGAAGCCATCGGCGGTTGCCCCATCACGCTCTCGCTGCAGGTCGAGAACGCGGACCAGCTCTGGGCGCAGGCCCTCGCCGCCGGCGCTACCGTAGTCATGCCCCTCAAAGACCAGTTTTGGGGCGACCGCTACGGCCAGCTCAAGGATCCCTTCGGCTACACCTGGTCCGTCGGCCAGACCGTCAGCACCCCGGACTCCGCCGAAGTTGAAGAAGGTGCGAAAGCTGCGTTCCAGTAAGCAGGCCGGAGTGGACCCGCCCTTACGGGATGGGATCCTGTCGAACCAGGTCGATCAAAGTTCCAGGGTAGAAGGCAGGCAGGTCGTGCACATGGCGGCTCCCCAACTCACAATCGAGACGGCCGGAACACCTACGCTCCCGGTAGCGCGCACAGCCAGCTTTGACAAGCATCCGAAGTCAGCAGTAGCCAAAGCCCCGTGGCCTGCCTGTTTCTACCAGGCCGTGTGAGAACCCTGCTGCTCCAGAAGGTTCTCGCTGCTGCCACAGAGCTTGCCGTGTACGCTGCCGCTGCGTTCACGATGGCTGCACAGGATGCACCACCTACGACCTTGCACGTCTACGCCAACCTCATCGAGATTCCCGTTCTGGTCCTGAGCCACTCGCTCAAAGAGCTCCCACCAATTGGCCCCGGAAAGTTTGGCTTGCGCCTGGACAATGGACCGGTCTTTCGGCCGAACTCCGTCCGTCGGGAAGGTGAGGATCCGCTCGTGCTGGCCGTCCTCATCGACACACACGATACCCATGCGGACCTTCTGGCGCATCTCGATGATGCAATGGCTTCGCTCGTGCCGGGGTCGCTGCACGGGCAGGATCGAGTGCTGCTTTACTGGTCGGACTGCCGTCTTACCCGTGCACTGGTCGCTTTCCCGGCGAGTCCTGAGGGTCTGAGAAAAGCAGTGGAAGCGCTGCCTTCTGCCGCGGCAGATACGAACCACGAAGCTGGCTCACATGACTGCAAAGCCCCGGTGAATCTTTGGGACGCAATGACGCTTGTCGTGAGGGATCTCTCGCCCTATAGCGGGCGTCCGGTCTTGCTGGCTCTCACGGACGGGCACGACAGTGGAAGTTCTGTGCACTTGCCGCTGCTGAGCGACTATGCCACCCGTCACAGTGTCACGATCTTCGCACTCACGGAGCCCGGTGTTCGGCTGGCTGGGGAGAGCGGGCATGCGGCCTATCTCGACAGCCTTTGCCAGAGTACCGGCGGCATCGTCCTGCGCACGTCCGGCGCTGAGCTTTCGTCGGCATTGCGCGACTTCATCGAGATGCTGCGCGAACGCTACATCATCTACTTTCCAAGGGGAAACAATATTCCTGCCGGACGGATCGCGCTGGATGTGACTGTGGACAAGCGAGGGGCGTTCGTTCGTCCTGCCGGCATTGCCGTCGAGGTGGCAGACCCAAAGCTGTATGCTGCACCGGACGCGGTTCCATCCGATCCATCGAAGGCGCCGGTACTTGGCTCGCACCGCATGCTGGCGCCGCAGAACTGATGGAACATCTTCCACGGACTTTTCTGTTGGCTAGGCTGGGAGCGCTCTCCTACCACCCCTGCGCCTCCGCCTGGCACGCCGCCTCATACGCCAGGATCCGCCCCCGCCGTGGCCCGTACCCCCACTGCACCGTCTCTATCACCTGCTTCTGCCGCTGCTTCACCCGGTAGGCCGCCCGCATGTGCCACGCCATCCGCGGCCATGCCGCCTCAAGCTGCGGGTACTTCGCCACCAGCTCCCCGTACGGCCGGGCATGCTCCCGGCTCCACGGACGAAACGCCCCGTGCCACGGCTTCGGGCTCGACATGAAGTGGTACACCCGCGGCTGGATCTCGGCCTCCACCCGGCAGTTCCGCATGAAGATGGGAAAGTTCCACTCGAGCCCCAGCGCGCGCCGCCGATCGAGCCCGACCACGTTCAGCAGGTCCTGATCCGGGAACCGTGATCCCCCACCGGCAGCCCGGAACCGCGTCCAGGCCTCTGCGCCGAGCTCATCCCACCCGGCACGCGCAATCCGCAGCACGCCGGTGTTGAAGTACCGCCGCGCCTGCTCCGGCGTTAGCCCCAGCGACGCGAGATGCGCTCCGATATCCCGGCTCAACGCGTCATCATCCGCAAGCGCAAAGGTAAACGGGTCATTCGCGGCCAGAAAACACCCTTCCGGCACCCGCGCCGCAACCAGCGGGTCCAGCGAAGCCGTCACCTGCACATCCGAGTCCAGGTACAGGTACTCCGAGTACCCCTCCGGCACGAACCGGTTCATAAACAGCCGGTACAGCATCGCCGGCGACTCGGCCGGCACCTCGGCCCCCACCAGCTTCAGTCCGATTCCCTCGGCCTCGCATACCGGCCGCAGCAGCTGCTCCGTCGCCCCGTCCATCCCGAAGCCGAACAGCCATACGTCGGCCTTCTCCGGCGAAGCAAACCGCCGCGCCTGCGTCGCGCTTACCAGCGCCGGCACCACGTAAGCAAAATCCGTCAGGCAGGCAATGCAGCAGGGGGGCGTAGCAGCCATAGGTGGGCGGAGAATAGCACATGCCCTTGGCAGCTCACGCCACGAAAACGAGTCTGACCCCGGCTCCAGCGCGTGAGTGGCGTCTGCGCTGCCGCTCGCGCGTCGCTCCTTCTCGTGGACTGCTCTGTCGCTTGATCAAGTGTTAAGTCGGGCTGCAAATCTGGTATCACGCCTTCTAAGCTCGGCAAGGTGCCATGCGTAACTGCGTCTTCAGCTCGCTTCGGTTCCTCGGCAATATGTCTGCTAACCTTTGCTGGAGCAGACGCGGAGGCGTCTACTTATCTGCGCGCGGGAGGACACTTGGGATTTCGTTTCCGCAAAAGCCTCCTGGTCCTGCCTGGCGTCAGGATGAATCTTAGCAAGAGGGGTGTCTCGTCCTTCACCGTTGGCCGGCGCGGGTCAAGCATTAACGTAGGACGCAGAGGAACCTTTCTGAATCTTGGTATCCCGGGTACTGGAGTATCTTTCCGGCACAGGATCTCTGTACCCCGGCTGATGACTCGCAGTGTGTCGACTCCGCGCCGAGCCTCTTTTCTGGACCTCACCGACCAGAGCAGCCTAGATCTTTCGTCCGAAGAACTCGCGCTTAGTCCAGCTATCCGACATAGCTGTCCTCAGTGTCGCGAAACTCTCTCGGAAAGCAGTCACTTCTGTGATCAATGCGGGTATGCGATTACCGCAGCGGAGCTCGCACGCGACTTATTTGGGCACGATCCTGATTCCATACGTCGTCGCCGCTTTCAACTTATCGGCATCAGCATTGGCTTAGGACTTCTGGCAATACTGGCCCTAGAGGTCCTTCTATTGCCCTCAAGCCACTCAGAAAGCCAGGATGCGATCGTCTCGAGCCGCATGAACTCCGTCGCTATCTCGGAAGCTTCAAAGCCATCCCCGGCTTCGGAAGAAATTTCTGCACCCGCAGCGGAATCGTCGCAGGAGGTGAGCTCCTCTGAGCAGCTTCCCGCTTCGCCCAGGTTAATCATGGTGCCGGTCGTTGCTTCTGCTGCTGGCTTGCAGGCGCCGGTAGGGCTGGATCGCTCAGCGGCTTACGTTCAGTACACTCGTTCACTGACAAATTTCCTCTCGGATCTGAGACCTGAAGCTGTTTCATTCGCTGGCTTAACAAGCGGACCGGTCATCCGGTTTACCGTTCTCCCCGATGGAGCGCTGAAGGATGTCGACATACGCACCTCGAGTGGCAGCCCTGCAATCGATCACACGTGCATGAACAATTTGCGCCAGCTTGAGTATGACAATCCTTTGCCGGAGGGAGTCGAAAGGCTTTTTGTTACATGGCATTGCGACCCCAACTAGCCGCATTCTGAAGATCTGCTGCTTCGTAGCAACTGATTGAAGTTGGCTAGCAGTGACTCTTTCCGCTGCAAAATCAGCACCAAAACCGGGGGAGCCGAAGCTCCCCCCTATCACTCCTTACTCTTACTGCACCGGCAGACCCGGCAGGATCGCCGTACCCTCCTCCTGCACCGCCTGTAGCTGCGTCGGGTCCAGCCCAAGGGCCGTCAGGATCGTCGGCGCCACCTGGGCCGTCGACACAAACGTCGAAACCGTCTTCGCCGTCAGCGCCGGGTTCGACACGAGCAGCACCACATTGGTGTCATCGTGCGAGAAGCCGCCATGCTCTTCCTGCTTCGCCGTGCTGTTCGAGTAAGTCACGCCCACATTCGGCGTCACGATGATGTCCGGAGTACGCGAGTCCTCGCCAGGGCCCGTGCCCGGCACGTTGTAGTTCAACGCCACCGTTGCCCCGTAGAACAGCTCGCCTAAACCGATGCCGGCCGCGTTCGTCTCGAGCGTCGACACCGCGCTCGCTCTGTTCGCACCCTTCTTCAGCCAGATCAGCGAGATGTCATCCTCGGTCGGCCCGATGCCGCCCGCGGTTGCCGGGGACTCCGATGCCGGGATCACGCTTTCCAGCAGCGTCGCAGGTGTAATCGTGCCATTCGCCTTGTAGAGCCCCGGCTCAATCGGCGACTGGCCGTGCTTTGCCGTCACGATAATGACCGTATCGTCGAAGTTGCCTGTGTTCTTCAACGCATTGACCATGTCGCCGATCGACGCATCCACAAACTCGATTTCCTTCAGCAGCTCCGTGCTCGGCGTACCCTGCGCATTGGTATAGCCGCCCGTGCCCACACCCGGCTCAATGAGCTTCTGGCCCACGCTCACCGCCTGGTAATCCATGCCCAGGATGTTCGGAACCGGCGCGCTCGCCGTACCCAGGTGGTTCTTGCCATTAATCTCGTTGAGGATGCCATTGACTTTCAGCTGATCGTTGCACTGGATGTTCTGGAAGCTGTTCGTCCAGGAGGACGTGCTTGCCGTCGTGTCGCGAATAGCCGCGCAGGACGCGCCCTCCGACGTCGTCACGCCAGGCAGCGGAATCACCGTCGAGTTCACTTCGGGCGAGTAGTAATCGTTCAAGTTTGAGCCGCCCGGGCCGCCCACAGCCGAGTATGACGGGTGCTTGTCAGCCCAGGCCGTGTAGCCGCCCGCTGCATGGATCAACCCGAAGATCGTGTTCACGCGCGTGAAGTTCCACGGGTACACCGGCGCGCAGTTCGATGCAGGGTCGCGGACCAGCCGCTGCGGGTTGATCGAGTTGATCCCGCCGTCCGTCAACGCCGCACCCGGCGCGCCGCCGTTCAGCTTGGTCTGGTCGTAGTCGATGCCCTCCTCGTACTCGGTCGTCGTTCCGGTCGGATTGCCGAACGGTGTACACGGTCCCGCGGCCAGACCATTGCCGGTCGTTACCGCCGGCGCGTCCAGCAGCCGGTCATACGCCACGTCGTAGTAAATACCCATCGACTTCGGCGTCGCCCCTGTTATCAGCGTCATCAGCCCTGGAAATGAATCCGAAGGGCGCGACGTCGAGGCCGCCACGTAGTTCACACCCATCCCGCCCAGCGCCAGGAGGTTCGGGCAGTACGGCTGTCCGCCGTTGACCCCCGGTACACCCTGCGAGCAGTTCAGGTAATCGATCGCGTGCATGCCATCCACGCTCAGCAGCAGAACATGCTTCACCGGCGAGGCAGTGCTCAGCCCTGTGCCCGTCTGTGCCTGCGCCTGACCGCTCATACCTGCCGCAACTGTAACCGCGATTGCAGCACTTGCCGCTTTGAATAAATCCATCTTCATTTCTTGGCCCCCGACGCACTTCATACACGTTCATGTCCCACGGAGGTGTTACGTGAAAGTGAAAGTTCGTCCATGCAGCCCTGACAAGCCGCCTTTTCTCGCAAGTGTCGTTCTGGGCGTAGCGAAGACCTGCATTCTCCTGTCCCGCACGAACACCAGGAGCCGCCCAGCGAGAGGTCCACAACCGCCGCGCGCGCAACGCCCGCCGCACGAACTGGCCGCCTCTGCCCAGGAGGTTCTGTTCTTGCCTGCTCTTGCCGGAAAGCAGAAACGAGGGGCCGTTAAGGTCCCCCTCGTTTCTGCTTCCAGCGCCTTACTTCGCCAGCTGCGTCCCTACCTCGGACAGCGCCTGCGTCCCTTCCGCCTTCACACCATCCAGCAGCATCGGGTCCAGCCCGAGCGACAACAGGATCGTTGGCGCCACCTGCGCCGTCGTCCGTCCGTCGAACACGGTCTGCTGCGTAAACGCCGGGTTGGCCACCAGCAGCATCACGTTGGTGTCGTCATGCGAAAAGCCGCCATGGTCCTCGATATTCCCGCCCGGCGCGATATACGTGACGCCCAGGTTTGGCGTCACGATGATGTCCGGCGTTCGCGGATCCTCACCCGGCTTGTCGCCGGCCGTGCCATACTGCAACGCCAGCTGCGGCCCGTGGAGGATCTCGCCCAGCCCGATCGCCACGGCGTTCTTCTCGAGCAGCGACACCGCCGAGGAAACGCTCGCGCCCTTCTTCAGCCACAGCACCGAAACATCGTCCTCTGTCGCGCCAATCCCGCCCGGAGTCAGCGGCGACTCCGACGCCGGGATCGCCGAGCCCAGCAGCGTCGCCGGCGAGTTCGCCCCATCCGCCACAAACAAACTCGGATCGATTGGCCCTTCCCCATGCTTCGCCGAGATGATGATGAGCGTGCTGTCATAGAGACCGGCATTCTTCAGCCCATTCACCATGTCGCCGATCGCCGTATCGACGTACTTGATCTCCTTCACCAGCTCCGGCGTCGGTACCGCGGCCGAGTTCTTGTACCCACCCGTGCCAACGCCCGTCTCGGCGAGCGCCTGGCCCACAAACACCGCCTGGAAGTCCATCCCGAAGACATTCGGCACAGGTGCCGCTGCGCCGGTATGCGTCTTGCCGGCGATCTGGTTCAGCACAGCGTTCACCCGCAGCTGGTCGAAGCACTGGATGTTCTCAAAGCTTGAGATCCAGTTCTGTCCTGCGGCCGCCGCGCTGTTGTCACGGATCGTCGCGCACGACGCACCTTCCGCCGTCTTTACTCCCGGCAGCGCCACCACGGTCGAAGCCACCTCGGGCCCGTAGAAGTCATTCAGCCCTGTACCACCCGGCCCGGCAGTAAACGCATACGACGGCCGCTTGTCGCTCCACGCCGTGTACCCGCCTGCCGCATGCACCACACCGAAGACGGTATTCACGCGGATGAAGTTGTACGGGTACACCGGTGCGCACCCCGCCGCCGGATCCCGCACCAGCTTCTGCGGGTCGATCGACGCGAACCCGCCGTCCGTCAGCGTCGCGCCCGGTGCTCCGCCATTCAGCTTCGTCCCGTCGTAGTCGATCCCTTCTGTGTTGTCCGTCGTCGTTCCCGTCGGCACCCCGAACGGCGTGCACGGCCCAGCCGCCAGGCCTGAGCCCGTCGTCACCGTCGGCGCATCCAGCGAGCGGTCATACGCGACATCGTAGTAAATCCCCGACGTCTTCGGCGAGCTTCCCGAAATCAGCGCGGTCAATCCCGGAAACGAGTCCGAGGGCCGCGAAGACGAGGCCGCCGTGTAGTTGATCCCCGTTGTGCCCAGCGCCGCCATATTCGGGCAGTACGGCTCGCCGCCATTTGCTCCCGCCACGCCCCGCGAACAGTTGTAGTAATCGACCGCGTGCATGCCGTCGATACTCAGCAGCAGCACATGCTGGATCGCGCCCGAACCCACGGTGCCGCTCGCACTTCCCTGCGCCGACCCCACCGAGCTCGCCCCAGCCAGCACCAGCGCTGTCAGCCACCATCCACTCTTCTTCATCACAAGCCCCCGCCTGCGGTGATACACGGCTCGCTCCCGGGAACGTGTTACGCGCTGGTGAAACTTTCGTCGGAAGCGCCCTCCCAGATCCCGCCGGGGTTCGCCAGTCTCGATCGCCGCGTGTAGAGACGGCGCGCCAGCGAAGGCAATACCGTCAGGCTCCAGTTACATCCGCAGGAATCGCTCCGAAAGCGGCGACACTCGCGAAACTTTCGCAAGTGTGTGCGTCTTTACACGCATATGACGTCCAGGCTGCGCGTCTCGCTCATCCCGCTGCTCTGCCTCGTTTGCTGGTTGTCTAGCTGTTCCTCGTCCCCGGCGAACTCAGGCGCCGCGACCGGCACGGCCGCACCGGCTTCGCAGTGGGTCATCGCATGGGGAGCCTCGGCGGAGAATGCTCAGGTTTCCAGCCTGGATCCCGGCGGCTCCGAGCAGAGCTTCCGCTTTCTCGTACTACCCAGCATCGCCGCGACCGAAGAGCGGGTGCATTTCTCCAACCAGTTCGGAACCACGCCCGTCACCATCGGCGCGGCACGCCTCTCGGTCGCACTCTCCGGCACCGGTCCAGCCGTGAATCCGGCGCTCGACTCCGGCCTGACGTTTAACGGCAGTTCCTCGGTGACCCTCGCCTCCGGCCAGGAGGTCGACTCGGACCCGGTCAACATCACGTACGCTTTCGGGCAGTGGCTGGCCGTCTCCATGTACGTGCAGGGCGCCTTCCCGCCGCTTACGCAGCACAACTCCCAGTTCACCAACAACTACCAGTCCGCCATCGGCGCCGGCAACACCATCGCGGACACTGCCGGCACGTCCTTCAGCCAGGCCAACATCGAGTGGTACCTGCTCACCTCGGTCGAAGCTTACGGCCCCTACAGCGGAACCGTCGCCTTCTTCGGCAGCTCCTCCGTCGACGGCCACAATGCGAACTTCGGCGACAACAACTCCTACCCGACCGCCAATGTCGCCAATACACTGCTGCTGAACGATCGCCCGGCCGACTGGCTCGCCCGTTCACTCAATGCCGCGGGCATCAACGCCGGCGTCCTCAATGCCGGCATCCTCGCTGACCCCGCTGCGCCGGACTCCACTACCGCCACGGGTGAGTCCATTGCCGGCATCGATCGCTTCGATCACGACGTGCTGCAGCAGCCCGGCATCAAGGCCGTCGTCATCTACATCGGGGGCGTGGACCTGCGGGATGATTGTGTGCCCGCGAGCTCCGTCGAGTCCTCGCTTACCAACCTCGTCAGCCAGGCCAACGCAGTCGGTGTGCGCGTCGTGCTGGCCACCATTCCTCCCTCTGAGTACTGCACCACCTCCGGCCCGCAGCCCACGGCCGCCAACCCCTATAACGGGGATCTGTATCCGGGCCCCGAAAACAGCGGCTCAACGGAGCGCCGCGCCGTCAACGACTGGATCCGCTCCACCGGCGCACTGCTGCCCGGCGTCGTCGCCATCGCCGACTTCGACCAGGTCCTCGCCTACCCCGCGCATCCCGACTTCTTCTACCCGAACCTCTACTCGAACGACAACTACCACCCCAACGCCGCTGGCTACGGCGTCCAGAACAGCGCCATCCCCATCAACCAGCTGTTCGCGCCCTAGGCGACATGCCCACGACAGGGATGGGAGAAAGGGTCATCCTGAGCGCAGCGAAGGACCTGCGTGCCGCGCCAGGCACCCGCATCTGCAACGTTCATCGGAGCGCAATCGCCAGCCGGTAGCGTCACATCCGTGTTGAATCTATCGCAGGCACTCTGGTCTATCTTCCGGCTAACTCCGGTCGGTGTCCTGGCTACCGGCTGCGGCGTCGTGCTTACTCCCGGAGCTGCTCCATCCTCAACCCCTGCAGCCGCTCAGCCTTCGATCTGGGTCGGAGCCTGGGGTGCCGCCATGACCAATGCAGCACCTTCCTCGGAAAACGCCGGCAGCACCGAGGAGAGCTTTCGCTTTCTCATCACGCCGACAATCGGCGGCGTGCAGGAGCGTGTTCGCCTCTCCAACGTGTATGGAACAACCCCGGTAACAGTAGGCGCAGCCCACCTGTCCATAGGCCAGGACGGTTCACCGGCAATCGACCCCACCCACGACGCCACCCTGACCTTCAGCGGACAGCCCGGCACAACACTCTCGCCCGGGCAGGTCCTCACCTCTGATCCCGTAAAGCTCACCTTCTCTTATGGCCAGACTCTGGCTATCTCGCTCTATCTCAAGGGCAGCTTCGGCCCGGTGAGCCGGCATAGTTCGCTTTTCATCACGAACTACCACACCGCCACAGGTGCCGGCGATCGAACCGTGGACACCGCCGGTACGAGTTACACCGGCGCCATGACCGACTGGCTGCTGATCAACGGCGTAGACGTGTATGGGCCGTACCAGGGAACGCTCGCGCTCTTCGGCAGCTCCACCACGGACGGCTTCCACTCCAACTACAGCTCGACCGCCATATACCCTGCGTTGAATGCTCCCGTAGCCGGCCAGCACACTGAGAGGTTGTCCGACTGGATAGCCCGAAGGCTCAATGCCGCAGGCTATCGTATCGGCGTCGTTAACGACGGGGTTCCCGGCGATACTGTAACAGATGATGTAACAAATAAGCAGAACGATGTCGAGAACGCTAACCAGCGCATCGCTCAGGATGTGCTGACCCTGCCCAACCTGATTGGCATCGTGAGCTACTTCGGCTCCATTGATCTTCGCTCCTCCGACTGCATGTCGGCGCCGGCCATTGAAGCGGCTACGGAGCAGTTGGTCGCGAAAGCAGCAGCCGCTAAGGTGCCGCTTGTGCTCGCCACGCTGCCACCTTCTGCCTTCTGCACCAACCCTGCCGAGCCAAATGACGGACCCTCGCCGAGCCCCGCCGCTCCCTACGCGGGTGGCGCCAACCCTGGCCCGGAGAACGGCGCGGAGATCCAGCGGGCGGCTTTTAACGCCTGGGTCCGACATATCGGCGCACAGCTTCCGGGCGTTGCTGCCCTTGCGGATTTCGACCAGGTCCTCGCCGATCCAGCCCGGCCGGACTTCATGCTGCCGCTCTACAACTCGGGCGATAACTATCACCCAAACGGCGCTGGCTACAAAGCGGAAGCCGCGGCAATCCCCTTGTCTATCCTCCCCTGGCCCGGCAAGTGTATCGATAGATACAGGTCGCGCGCAGGAGGTCCTTCGATCTTCCCTCCTCTAGACTGAGATAAACCATGCCAAAGCCCGCCATCGACCGCCTGCTCGCCCTCGGCGGTGAACTCGCACCGCCCGCAGCCGGCGAGCCCCGCCGCAAGTATGACCTTGCCCACATGCGAACGCTCCTTGCGGCCCTCGGCGACCCGCAGCTTCAGTTCCCTTCTGTCCTGATCGCCGGCACCAATGGCAAAGGCTCCACTGCCGCTACCCTCGCCTCTATCCTCCAGGCGGCCGGTCATCGTACCGGGCTTTACACCTCGCCACACCTGGAAGAGCCCCACGAGCGCATCCGCATCAACGGCGAAGTGATCTCTGACCAGGACCTTACCGAACACTTCCTCCACGTTGAGACTATTTCTGCCCGGCTCGTCACCGCCGGTCAGCTGCCATATGCGCCATCCTTCTTTGAAACGATCACCGCCATCGCTTTTCTGCACTTTGCCGGCGAACACTCCGCCATCTCGCGCAGCGACGAGGGAATGCTGACTGACTCCAGCAGTGACCCGGATAAGAAAGAAGAATTCGCCCGGTACCCGGATCCAGTCTCCAGATCTGGAGACTCTCAACAAGGACTTCGAGTGAGCATCGCCATCCTGGAAGTTGGCATGGGTGGCCGTCTCGACGCCACCAACGTTGTCGACCCACTGGCTTCTATCCTGACCGACATCTCCATCGACCATGCCAGCTGGCTTGGTTCCACAATCGCCGAGATCACCCGCGAGAAGGCCGGCATCCTGCGCCAGGGAGGAACGCTCATCACCCTCCCACAGCACCCGGAGGCGAATCAGACGATCGGTGAGGTCGCCGTTCCGCTCGGAGTCCATGCAGTCAACGCGGCTGACTACCTTCCACCGCGCCACTCCGACCGGGATCAACCCGCTCCTGCGACGCTTGCCGATGCGCTACGCAATCGCTATTCACTGACGCTCCCATTTACTCTGCCGGATGGCGACACGCTGCAAGTGGACTCTCCTCTGGCCGGCGCGCATCAGCAGCGAAACATCGCGCTGGCCATCGCAGCCGCTATCACGCTCCAACAGCAGCACGGCTTTTCGCTCAGCATCGAAGCGCTCAAACAAGGCATCCGCACCACCCACTGGCTCGGACGCCTTCAGCTGCTCTCGCCGCCGCTGGACCGGCTACGCCTGGCGCCGGTGCTCTTGGACGCGGCTCACAACCCGGCTGGTGCCTGGGCGCTGCGCGCCACACTTTCCCAGCTACCAGTCACTGGGCCAAGAACTCTGGTCTTCGGCTGCATGGCAGACAAAGCTGTCGGGGAAATCGCGCAAATCCTGTTTCCGGTTTTCGACGAGGTCCTGCTCACCCGGACTGCGTCGCCTCGTGCGGCTGCCATTTCCCTGCTGGTGGAAGCAGCCGAGACAACCGGCGCCTCCTATCGCACTCTCCAGAGCGCGTCGGCAGCGCTGGACGCGGCAACGGCTGCAACTCCGTCCACAGGCCTGGTCGTTGTGGCCGGTTCTATCTCTCTACTTGGCGAGTGCTCGGAGCAGCTGCGCGACTGGCGCTAAAGCGGAATCTCAGATCCATACCTGCGAGTGATCAACCTCCACTCGAATTGTTCCACGTGGAACAATTCAGAGCTGGAGTCACCAGCAGCGTCATGGAGCTTTGTATCTTCGACCGCGCTATGGACCTCCAGAACGTGAATCTGACAGATGTCGCGCTACTCTGGAACTGCATTCATGGCGCGTACACTCATTCCCCGTCCTGCACCTGTGCCCCTGGTGACTCAGGTTTTCTCAACCGTTGTGCGTGCGCCGCTTTTTCTGATAGGCACGGCTCTTTGCGGTTCGGCTTCTCTGCTCGTTTCCTGCTTTGAGAAGAACGGTCGTGGCCAGCACCGTATCGCCCAGTTCTGGGCGGCGCTCTCCATGCGGTTCGCTGGCTCGCCCATGCACATCCTTGGTGCCGACCATCTCGCCGAGTTCCCCGTTGCCGTCTACACGTCAAATCATTTGTCCTATATGGATACGCCCGCCATCTTCTCGGCTCTGCCGTTCCAGTTCCGCATCGTCGCCCGCCATAATCTCTGGACGGTGCCTTTTATTGGCTGGCACCTGAACCGCTCGGGCCAGATCCCGGTAAACGTAGCGAACCCGCGAGCGTCCATTGCGAGCCTCTCGGGAGGAGTCAAGACACTGCGTCAGGGCATGCCGCTTTTCCTCTTTCCCGAGGGCGGCCGCACCCGCACCGGTGACCCCGGACCGTTCCTGAATGGACCTGCCTTCATGGCGATCCGTGCCCAGGTACCGATCGTTCCGATGGCGCTGATCGGCACGCACGAGCTTCTGCCGATGCACAGCAAGGTTTTCTTTCCTAGCCCGGTTACGCTGGTCGTCGGCAAGCCGATCGAGACCAGCTATCTCGCCATGCGCGACGTGGACGCGCTTACGGCCGAGCTTCGCCGCCGCATCTCTGCGCTGTACTTCCAGCACTCGTGGCGTACAGCTCCGGAAGAGCCAGATGCGCCCCACCCTCCTACAGATATTGGGGATGCGGCATCTATGATGGGGAGATCAGGCCATGGCGACCACACAGAGTAAGCCGCGTATCGCAATCCCGGTGCCGACCTCGACGGACACGGACTACAACGAACGATGCTGGCCCGAGTACGCGGCGGCCGTCGAAGCTGTCGGTGGGGACCCGCTGCGTATCCCGCTGGGACTTGACCCTTCCGAGACAGCTAAGCTCGTCTCCTCCGCGGCCGCGATCCTGCTGCCCGGCAGCCCGGCCGACGTGCACCCACAGAAGTACGGCCAGGACTCGCAGCCTGAGACAGCGAAACCGGATTTCGCCCGCGAGGCGACGGATGAGCTTTTGCTGCAGGATGCGTTTCACCTGCACAAGCCTCTGCTCGGCGTCTGCTTCGGACTGCAGATGATGAATGTCTGGCGCGGCGGTACTCTCCTGCAGCACCTTAGGACCTCACAACCTCACGTACCTGGCTCTGACAGGACACCGATCGAGCACGGACTCAACATCCAGTCAGAAGCGCCTCTAATGCGGAGCGTCTTTCTCGACCGCGTTTCGCCGCGTATCAACAGCAGTCATCACCAGTCGGTCGATCTGCCTGGCGATGGCCTGATTATTGCTGCGCGGTCGAGTGGCGACGGAGTCGTCGAGGCTCTGGAGAGTTCGGCGCCTGAGGAGCAGTTCGTGCTCGGCGTGCAGTGGCACCCGGAGCGGTCGTACACGACGGACGAGCCCTCGCGCGCGATCTTCACGGCGTTTGTCGCCGCAGCCCATCGCTGGCACCTGCCAAAAGCATGAGCCCGGAGCTGATCGCGAGCCTGCTGGCTATGCGCCAGCAGGTGGCAGTCTCGTCTGAGCTGGCAGAAAAGCTGGCGAGCTACCTCCAGCTGCTCCTGCGCTGGAACGCGCGAACCAACTTATCTGCCATTCGCGAGCCGGAGGAGATCGTGCTGCGGCATTTTGGCGAGTCGCTGCAGTGTGCGGAGGCATTGCCAGCCGGGCTCACGAGCGTGCTTGATTATGGTTCGGGCGCGGGGTTTCCGGGCGTACCCTGCGCGCTGGCCCGGCCTGAGCTAGCGGTGACTCTGGCTGAATCCCAGGCGAAGAAGGCGGCTTTTCTGCAGGAGCTCGCGCGCACACTTGCGCTAGACCTTCAGGTGCATGCGGGGCGCGCAGAGGCGTTGCCAGTCGGGACCCGCTTTGGCGCCGTTACGTTGCGCGCCGTCGACCGGATGGAAGAGGCATGCGGGGTAGCGAAGGGAAGAGTCAGGCCAGGCGGATGGCTGGTGCTGCTGACCACGCGCACGGCGCTGGAGATGCTTGCTCCTGCGCTGAGTGGACTGGCATGGCAGGCACCCCGACCGTTGCGCGGCAGTGAGCAGGGCGTCATCGCGATGGCCCGAGTGCTGGCTGGCTGATTCAGGCAGATGTTCCACGTGGAACATTTGCCGTCTCTCGCCCGGAGAACCTATTGTGGAGCTACATGGGTAGAGTGCTCGCGATCGTGAACCAAAAAGGTGGAGTCGGAAAGACAACGACCGCCATCAACCTTGCCGCCGCGTTAGCCCTGGAGGAGTTGCCCTGTCTACTGATCGACATCGATCCGCAGGCAAACACAACCGGCGGATTCGGCTTTGCACGGGATGAGGAGCGATTTTCAAGCTATGACGTGCTCGTGAATGGGACACCGCTGGCGGATGCGGCGCTGCAGACGGAGATCCCCTCGCTGAAGCTGATTCCGTCGAGCAAGGACCTGGTGGGCGCGACTGTCGAACTAATGGCGCAGGAGAACAGGGCTTTGAAGCTGAAGGAGGCGCTAGTGGAGGCGCGGGAGGCGCACGAATTCGTGCTGCTGGACTGCCCGCCTGCGCTCGACCTGCTGACGCTGAACGCGCTGGTCGCGGCGGACGCCTTGCTGGTGCCAATGCAGGCCGAGTATTTCGCTCTGGAGGGGATTTCGGAGCTGCTGCATACGCTGGAGCGAGTGCAGGCGAGCCTCAATCCAAAGCTGACGATTGAAGGCGTGCTGCTGACGATGTACGACGATCGAACCAATCTAGCGCAGCAGGTGACGGCGAATCTGAAGGCGCATTTTGGCGAGAAGCTGCTGAAAACGACAATCCCGCGCAACATTCGGTTGGCTGAAGCTCCCAGTTACGGGCAGCCGGTGCTGCTGTACGACTCGCGGTCGCGCGGTGCGGAGAGTTACCGGGAGTTAGCGAAAGAGTTAATGGCTTTGCAGGGCGTGAAGAGCAGACGCAGGAAGCATGAAGGCGCGGAGAAACAGCGCGTGGTGAGGCTTTGGCCTTACTCGTAGTTACCATTTAGTAATTACAGGGAGCAAACTACCTGCGTGGCTGGCGGACGGTCACGGGGCATTTTCTCGAAGAGCTTACAGAAGGAACGTGTCACGAAGTGACCGCCAGCCGCACAGGCGGTTTTGCATTTGCCGGAGGGGAATATGTCACTGGGAACAGAGAAAGACGCGGGCAAACGGCGGGCGCTGGGACGTGGTTTAGATTCTCTGCTGCCGAAGACGCCGCCGCGGGTCGCGGAGGTCGAGCCTTCGGCACAGCCGGCGGCTGCTGACGGGCGCGCGTTCGAGATCCCGGTCGAGAGCATCGATCGCAATCCGTACCAGACGCGCACCCGCTTCGATGAAACGCTCCTGGCGGAGCTGACCGAGTCAGTGCGGGCGGTTGGTGTGATCCAGCCGGTGTTGGTGCGGGCAATCGAGGGTGGCCGGTACCAGCTGGTCGCGGGCGAGCGGCGCTGGCTGGCATCGCAGCGGGCCGGCAAGCCGAACATCCCGGCGGTTGTGGCGGTGATGAACGATGCGCAGGCGATGGAAGCGACGATCGTCGAGAACCTGCAGCGAGCAGACCTGAACCCGATGGAGCAGGCGCGCGCATTCGACCGGCTCCTGCGCGAGTTCCGCATGACGCAGGAGCAGATGTCAGTGCGGACGGGCAAGGACCGAGCGTCGATCTCGAACTTTCTCCGGCTCCTGAAGCTGCCTGCGGAGCTGCAGGGCGCGGTGGAGGTGGGTGAGATGAGCTTTGGGCACGCGCGGGCGCTGCTGGCGCTCGAGTCGCCCGAGCAGATGACCCGCGCCGCGCAGAAGATCCAGGCGCTTTCGATGAGCGTGCGGCAGGCGGAGACGTTTGTGAAGGGGATCCTGGACCCGGAGCGGCGAAGCGCGGAAAGCGCCGAGAAAACCAGGTCGAAGCAGACAGCGGACCCTAACGTGCGGCAGATGGAAGCGACGCTGCGCGAGGAGCTGGGCATGAAGGTGACGATCGAAGACCGGAATGGGCGCGGGCGGATCGTGATTGAGTATGCGGACCTGGACGGGTTCGAGGATCTGGTGGATCGATTGACGTCTCGGCTGGTTTAGGGCGAAGGAAGCTCCTTACGCGGGTCCTTTCTCTCGATACGCCTGCTGGCCAGCGGTCGCGAGTGTGGCTTTTCCGTAAAGAAAGGCCACGTGGAGCGGGGCTTCGCGCGGAGCGAAGCCGGAGAAAGGAACTGGCCGCGACTCTGAGCCGGGTGTGCGTGGGCTTGCGGGTGCGATAGCTTCCTGCGGCCGGGGTCGAGGCCTGGCGTACCTGCCCCGAGCTGTCGACGCCGCCTTCCGTTGGGAAGTCCCATGAACGTATCTGGACCGGAAGCAAGGGAAGCCGCAAAGCCGGCCGGTTTGCTGCCAAGAGCAGGCCCTTCACGAGAAGCACTGCCAACTTCGCTGTGCTTTTGGGGCGAGGCCTCCAGGCTCAGGAGAAACGGGTTGTGTAAGGGTGGCGAATCCAAGTTGACACCAAGGGCGAAGCAGATCTATAAGGACTCCGGCACAAAGGGTCTGGAACAGCCGCAAAGCCGCCGTTCCGGGGAGCTCATCAAGCCGGTGAGGCTCATCTTCTGAGGGCCCCGCCCTTTGGCGCGCGGTCCGCACAGAAGGATCACTAGGAGAACAAACATGCACATGCAACGGCGCGCTTCCGGCGCCTACTTCGCAGCCCTGGCTCTCCTCGCAAGCACCGGTATGCAGGCCCAGACCCGAAACCTGCCGGCAAACACACGCTTCTATGTTCCTCCAGCTGCTGCCGGCGCCGAGCCGCAGGTGATTGATCTCCTGATCCAGGGACAGATCCAGAGTGCTGTCCAGATCGCCGCGATGGAGCTGACGCCGCAGGCGGTGTGGCTGACCAGCGGCACACCGGTGGCGGTAAGCGCCCAGGTGCAGACGATTGTTCAGGGAGCTGCTGGGCAACAAAGTGTGCCGGTCATGGTTCTTTACAACATTCCCGGACGGGACTGCGGCAGCTATTCGGCGGGAGGCGCTGAAAACACGGCGGCCTACGAGTCGTGGATTGATGCGATCGGACAGCAGCTAGGAAACAGCAAAGCCGTCCTCATCGTCGAACCGGATGCGATCGCCAACCTGCCCAGCGATTGCGGTTATCCTGCCACGGTCAACGCCACCGAGCTGACTGCGGAACGCTACACACAGATCAACTATGCCGTCCAGACCCTTGAGGCGGACGCCCCGAACGCGCTTGTTTATCTTGACGGCGGCAACAGCGACTGGCAGGCGGTCCCGACTATTGCAAGCCGGCTGATGATGGCAGGGCTAGCCAATGCGCAGGGCTTCTTTACCAATGTCTCGAATTACCGCGAATCGAATTACGAAGCCAAGTTCGATACCTGGGTCTCGGAATGCATTGCTTTCGCCAACAACCCTGCTGATGGCGGATGGCGGTTGGGCAACTACAGCTACTGCGCGAGCCAGTACTACTCGCCAGACGGCACCGTAAACCCAAACGACATCTCCACGTGGGGGTATACCGACCAGTGGTATGCCGCGAACCTCGGTAGCGCCGTGCCGACGACTCACTTTGTGGTGGATACGAGCCGTAATGGCCAGGGCCCGCTGAACACCGCTGTGTACACAAGCGCTCCTTACAACCAGCCCGCCTCTGTGGTTTCGACGATCGCGGGCGGAAGCTGGTGCAACCCGCCGGGCCGCGGCCTGGGCTACCGCCCCACCGCGAACACCGGCTATCCGCTGCTTGACGCAGTTCTCTGGGTAAAGACCCCGGGCCAGTCCGACGGTACATGCGACTCGGCGGGCGGAGCGCGGGCCTGGGACTTCTCGGCCTATACGCAGCCCAGCTGGCCTTCCACCGCAGCCGGTCAGGCTATTTTCGACCCGCTCTGGGGTGTGAACGATCCGGCTGCAGGCGCATGGTTTCCGCAGCAGGCGCTGCAGTTGGCGCAGCAGGCCAATCCGCCGCTGTCGTTCTAGGAGTGTTGCTGTGCTGTACAGGGTATTCTGGAATGGTTTACGGGCGGAGGCAGCGGAGGCTGCTCCCGCCCGTGTCCGTTAGTACCCGAATACTGATGCCAGGACTGGGCAGGCATAGAGCTCCAGATCGACCAGCGATGGTGGAGCGAGGGTGATGGAGAAGAGCACCAGGTCCCGATTACTGGGCAGGGTGATGCTCTTGATCGGCTGGAACGGCTGGAGTGGGAAGGTGTAGAGGTAGAGGTACAGCGGTCCGCTGGATTGCGCGCCGGCGCTGTCGTTGCGGTAGCTCATGATGACGGCTGCCGACTCGTCCTGATTGCCGGGGCCCGCGTACCAGTCGCTAAAGCCCTGATGGACGGTCTGCGAGGTGCCGTTGGCGTAGTTCACGGTGAAGGTCTGGCCGGCCTGATCGCCTTCGACCCCTGTGCCCAGTACCTTGAGCTGCGTATAGACGCCAGTGGGCAGGGGGATGGTTTGCCCTGCGGCATAGACGACGTTCGGGACATTCGGCGCGCCGAGGTGGAACTGCGACGGACCGACCGCAATGTCTTCGCCAGTGCCGAGATCGTTGAGGAGGTTGGCCGAGTAGGTGTAGCCGCCACCATCGACGCCGCCGGTTGCCGGGCTGGTTGTGCCGTCTGTGGCGATGCCGGTGGCGTTGTAGAAGCTGGCGAGGTTGACCTCCGTGCCGAGCGAGAGGTCAGAGAGGGTCGCGGCCAGCACAACAACGTCCCGGTTCTGCGGCAGGGTCATGGTTTTGACCGTCCTGGTGTTGTCGAGCAGCAGCGTGTAGCCGTACACATTGCCCAAGCCAGGGCTTGGTGTGCCGCTGGCCATGTCGCGGTAGGGCATGGCAATCGCTTCGCCCTCGTCGACGTTGTACTGTGGCGTGAACCAGTCACTGAAGCTCGGCGTGAGCTGCGCGGTGGAGCCGTCGGTGTAGGTCACGGTGATGGGCTCGTTCGCCTGCCTGCCGTTGACGCCGACAGCCATGAGCTGGAGCGTGCGGTAGCGGCCCTGCGGTAGCGGGATGGTTTGCCCTGCGGTGTAGACGGCGTCCGGGACATCGGGCGCGCCGAGTTGGAAGCGGATGCCGTTGAGCACACGGTTGCCGGTGAGGATGGCGCCCGAGAGCGCGTAGCCTTTGCCGTCGATGCCGCCATCGGTGAAGGAGGTGCCGTCAGAGCGGATTGCGGTCAGGTTGTAGCTGCCGGAAAGGTCGACGACGTCGCCCAGTCCACACGCGCCAAGGCCCGCGCTGATAGCCAGGGGGAGTGTAGTAGCGGTGTGGGTGGTAGGGCCGGAGCTGCCAGTGACGGTGAGCTGCGTGCTGTTGGCGGTGGGAGTCGTGGTGCCGGCCGAGAGGGTGAGCTGGCTCGCGGAAGCCGTCAGGCTGGGCGAAAAAGCCGCGCCAACCTGCGAGGGAACTGTCGGGATCGAAAGCGCGACCTGCCCGGTGAAGCCGTTCAGAGCGCTGACCTGAACCGGGAGGCTGGTGGTGCTGTTCTGGTTGAGGTAGAGGCTGGAGGCGTTGCTGGCCAGGCTGGTGCCGACGCTGAAGTCCGGCAGGAGCAGCTGGACGTAGCTGGTGTGGAGCAGGCTGCCGCTCGTGCCGGTGACGGCGATGGTGAGCGTACCGCCGGGTGTTGCGCTGGTGGTATGAATGTTAAGGGTAGCCTGGTCGCCGGGTGTGAGCGTGGTGCCGCCGTTTAGGGTGGCGGTGACGCCAGCGGGCGCGTTTTCAACGGCTACGCGGAGGTTGACGGCATTTGCGAAGCCGTTGACGCCGGAAAGTGTAACCGTGGCGGTTGCAGGGTTGCCGGGCGTGAGATTGAACGAAGCCGGGGAGGCGGTCAGCGTGAAGTCAGGCAGCGCGGCGAGGGTCGGGTTCTCGGAGTCAGCAAGGGCAGCCACAAAGGCGTCGACGGCCGAGCCCTGGCTGGCGGTGTAGACGGCGTCGAAGGGACCGCTCCATACCTGGCCGAAGGCGTTGTTTGCGTTGCGCGAGGTGTACCAGACGCTTTCCGCGTTGGTAAGGGAGAAGTCGCTGTACTGCTGCAGCGGCGTGACGGCAGTGAGCGCCATGAGGTTGCGCAGGAAGACGCCCTTGAACTGCGGCCCGTCGGCGCCGAGGTTCGGTTCGCCCGCGTCATGAAGGATGCCATTGGCGTCGGTGAGATGGGCAATAGCGGACTGCGCGATGGTGTTGGCGGTGGTGATGTATGCGGGAGACGGCTGGGCCTTGTTGAGTTCGACGAGGCCACCGAGAATGACGCCCTGGTTGTAGCTCCAGGTGGTGTCGCCGTTGTTCTGGCAGGTGCCGAGGACGAGCCCGTCGTTGATGAGGTTCTGGCTATTGATCAGCCCTGAGCCCTGGAACCAGGTCCACTCCTGATTGGCCCAGGAAAGATAGGTGGCGCGGTCGCTGGAGGAAGTGCGATTGGCGAGGTGCGCGGCGACCGAAAGGAAGAGTTCATTGGCGATCGCGTTTTTGTAGGTGTGCGCTTTATCCCACCAGATACCGCCGCCGCAGACCGAAGGGCTCCAGCCATTGGTCATGTCGGCAAAGATGGATTCGGCAGTGGAAAGGTACTGCTGGTTGCCGGTGAGGTCATAGGCCGAAATCCAGGCCAGCGCCCACCAGCCTTCGTCGTCGTAGAAGCCGTCCAGGAAGCCCGCGTACTGGTTCGGCGCCAGCTGCAGGGTGTTAGCGAAGATGCCGTTGTAGCTGGAGCTGTGGGTGAGGATCGCGTAGTCGGCCAGCGTGGTGAGCTCATTGGCGGAAGGCCACCAGTTGGTGCCCTGGTACAGCCCGGTGGAGGGCGTGTAGAGGTTCTGCATCTCGTCGATGCCGGCCTGCGTTTGCTGGGCCAGCGTCGGTTGCGCCGCGGCCTGGGCCTGCGCTTGCGGGAGTGAGGGGCTGGCGAGGAAGGAAATGGCGAGAAGAGACAAAACGACGAAACGAAACACTGGCGGTAACATAGCGGCACCTTGGGGGCAGGGCTTGAGAGATACACGGAAAGGCGGTCCGGCCTTCCGGCGATTCACCGTAGCCTCGTGCGGCCTGCGATGTCAAACGATCGGCGGTTCTAGAGTAGGGGCATGGAGATCGACAAGGACGAGCGGGAAGTGCTAGGGACGCTGCCGACGGAGGCGAGGCGGCCGGAGACGAGCGAGCTGGACGCGCTGACGGGGCTGGAGATGGTGTGGGCGATGCACCGAGCGGATCGCGAGGCGCTCCTTGCGGTGGAGCGGGCGCTGCCGCAGGTGGCAGTGGTCGTGGAGGCAGCGGCGGAGCGGCTCGCGGCAAGTGGAGCGTGTGATTGGGGCGAGATGGATGCGGACGGTTTGAAGGGTCGAGGGCAGAGCGATCGAGAGCCGGGCTGGGCCGCTGGCCGGCTGGTGTATGCGGGAGCTGGGACTTCTGGGCGGCTGGGGGTTCTGGATGCTGCGGAGTGTCCGCCGACGTTTGCAACGCCGCCCGGGATGGTGGTGGGGTTGCTCGCGGGCGGGGAACGGGCGCTGCGCAAAGCGGTTGAGGGTGCGGAGGATGATCGCGCGGCGGGCGCGGCGGCGGTGCGGGCGATTGGAGTGGGCGAGCGGGATGTGGTGGTGGGTATTGCGGCGAGCGGGCGTACGCCGTGGGTACTAGGAGTGATGGAAGCGGCGCGGCAGGCTGGTGCGCTGACGGTGGGGTTGAGTTGTGTGCCGGGATCGGCGGTAGAAGGAGCTGGGTCGCGGGCGGCGTCAGAGACCTGGTCCGGAGCATCGTCGGGGATTGGGGTCCAGAGTGAGTCCGAAACCGGATCTCAGACCATGGAGGCGACCGGCGCGGCTCAGCCTGATGACGGGGAGGCTGGGGATCGCCCGCTGGCGATCACGGTGGACACGGGCGCGGAGGTGGTGACGGGCTCAACGCGGCTGAAGGCGGGGACGGCGACGAAGCTGGTGCTGAATATGATCTCGACCGGTGTGATGGTCCGGCTGGGGTATGTGTATGGAAACCTGATGGTGAATGTGCAGCCGACAAACGCGAAACTGCGAGACCGGGCGGTGCGGATCGTGGGTGAGATCTGCGGGCTTGGCGCTGAGGAGGCTGCGCGGGCACTGGAGCTGGCGGGCGACGTGAAGACGGCGGTGGTGATGGTGCGGTTGGGACTGGAGCGTGGCGCGGCCGAGATCCGGCTGGCTAAGGCAGGCGGGGTTTTGCGGCGGGCGCTCGAAGAATAGCGGTGCGTTGCTATCCGGGTGGGCTACGTATCTGCGCGGACGCGCTGGATGGAGCTGGCTGCCGAAGTGCGGGGACACTTCGGACGATGGTGCTGGCTCTCGTCGAGCTGTCTATTCACATCTGCCCGGACGAGGGGACTCAGGGGCTGTCGGCTAAGCTCTTGCCGGAACCGGATCAGCTGATTACTGCCGTGGGCTGAGCCAGATCGCGGTTTACGCGGTGGAGCCGCGACGCCTGGAGGGCGTGCTTTCCTCGCCCGGCGAAGGCTGGACCTTCCTGGGGCGGCCAGGGCCTCGCTTGACAGGTGGATCCGGCTCCCCATCGTCGAGGAGCAGATCGCGCGCCCTGCGAAGTGCGTCCAACTCCCGATCCAGACCTGCCACCACGTCGGAAAGCTGTAACAAGCCTTTTTGCTTGCTCGATTGCTTTACTTTCATGCGTTCGTCACCAGCCTCTCCGCTCCGGCCTGTTATGAGTGTCGTTCGGTGGCGCGCCAAGGCGCAGCGGCGACACCTAGACGTACTCAGGCTTAAGAGTGTCTCGTTAACGCGCGAGCACTGAGTTCAGTTTCACCCCTAAACAGGATTTCTGCAGCAAAGTTTACTGCGGGGCACGCGTTTGCGTTTGCCACATGCAAGGGATACTCACGGGCCGGCGAGAACACGCTATGCTGGGGCGACATTTTCGGCGCGGCAGTGTGGCCGCTCGTGAGCAGCTCCTAACCGATGCCTAGAGAAGCCAAATGACCCGAAATGCAGCCGTTCGCCTCCTTATCGCTCTCTTTTTTGCGGCTGTTGCCATGCCTGGAGCGCTGGCGCAGGCCGGCACGCCTTTCGCGGATGTGTCGCTGCCGGTGGCGGACCGCGTGGATGACCTTGTAAAGCGGATGACGCTGGAGGAGAAGGTCAGCCAGATGATGGATCAGGCGCCGGCGATTCCGCGACTCGGCATTCCCGAGTACAACTGGTGGAACGAGGGGCTGCACGGCATTGCGCGCTCGGGCTACGCGACGATGTTTCCCCAGGCGATCGGCATGGCGGCGACGTGGGATCGCGAGCTGATCGGCAAAGAGGCGCAGGTGATCTCGACCGAGGCGCGCGCGAAGTACAACCATGCGATCGCGGAAGATAACCACGCGCGCTACTACGGGCTGACGGTCTGGTCGCCGAACATCAATATCTTTCGCGATCCGCGCTGGGGGCGCGGGCAGGAGACTTACGGCGAAGACCCGTACCTGACCGGAACGCTGGGGGTTGCGTTTGTGCGCGGGCTGCAAGGCAGCGACAGCGAGTACTACCGGACGATCGCGACACCGAAGCACTTCGCGGTGCATTCGGGCCCGGAAAGCACGCGGCACCAGGCCAATGTCGAACCGACCGCCTACGATCTGGAGTCGACGTACCTGCCGGCGTTCCGGGCGACGATTGTGGACGGCAAGGCGGACTCGCTGATGTGCGCTTACAACGCGGTGGACGGGCTGCCGGCATGCGCGAGCACGATGCTGCTGAAGACGACACTGCGCGACAGCTGGGGTTTCGGGGGCTTTATCACTTCGGATTGTGGCGCGATCGACGACTTTTTCCATGGGCACAATACTTCGCCGGACGCCGAGCACGCGGCGGCGACGGCGGTGCTGGCCGGCACCGATACAAACTGCGGCAATACGTACAAGACGCTGGTAAAGGCGGTGAACGACAAGCTGCTGCCGGAGAGCGCGATCGACACAGCGGTGAAGCGGCTGTTTACGGCGCGGCTCCAGTTGGGCATGTTTGATCCGAAGGGAAGCGTACCGTACGCGAACATCCCGTTCAGCGAGAACGACACCCCGGCGCACCGAGCCATGGCCGAGCAGGCGGCGAAAGAAGCGATGGTGCTGCTGAAGAACAGCAACGGGACGCTGCCGCTGCAAGCCGGCGTGAAGACGATTGCTGTGGTGGGCCCGAATGCCGCGTCGCTGCTTGCGCTCGAGGGCAACTACAACGCGATCCCCTCGAAGCCAGTACTGCCGGTGGACGGCATTGTCGCGGCTTTCCCGGACGCGCACGTGATCTACGCGCAGGGCTCGCCGTATACAGAGGGGATCGAGCTGCCGGTCCCGCGTACGCTGCTGCGAACCGCGGATGGCAAGCCGGGGCTGACCGGGCAGTACTTTGCTACGAGCAGCGCGAGCGGGGACGCGGGCGGTGCGCCGGTGCTGACACGGACGGATGCGCAGGTCGACTTTGACTGGACACATGCGAGCCCGGTGCCGGGGCTGAACCGGGACAGTTATGCCGTGCGCTGGACTGGCATGCTCCTGCCGCCGAAGCCGGGCACTTACCAGTTCGGAGTGAAGATCGGCCGCTGTGGAGATGCCTGCCAGCCGAATGGGTTGGGCGACGGCAAGGGCGGCAAACGCGAGACGGAAAGCGTAGCGGTGACAGTGGACGGCAAGCCGGTCGACCTCTCGAAGCACACGCCGGGCACCGATACCTGGGAGACGATCATGCCGGAGTTCGACGTGAACTTCCCTGATGCGAAGCCGCACGCGATCACGATCGAGTACCGGCATGACGGCGCGCATACGGCGGGCGGTATCAGCCTGCGCTGGATGGCGCCGGCTGCCGAGGAGCTGGATGAAGCGACCGCAGCGGCGAAACAGGCGGACGTGGTGGTCGCGATGGTCGGGCTGACCTCAGAGCTTGAGGGTGAAGAGATGCCGGTTCATGTGGAGGGCTTCTCGGGAGGGGACCGCACGCGCATCGACCTGCCCGAAGCGCAGCGGCGGCTGCTCGACGCGCTGGCCGCGATCGGCAAGCCGGTCGTGACGGTGCTGATGAACGGCAGCGCGCTGGCGATCGATCCCACGAAGAGCAGCGCCATCCTGGAAGCGTGGTACCCGGGCGAGGTTGGCGGAACGGCGATCGCGGAGACGCTCGCCGGGCGGAGCAACCCGGGCGGCAAGCTGCCGGTGACGTTCTACGCCGGAACGGACCAGCTGCCGGCGTTTGACGATTATTCGATGCGCAACCGGACGTACCGGTACTTCACGGGCAAGCCGCTGTGGGGCTTCGGCTACGGACTGAGTTACACAAGCTTCGCGTTCTCCGGGCTGAGGATGTCGACGCCGAGCGTAGAGGCCGGGCAGCCGCTAACGGTCGAGGCGGACGTGAAGAATACAGGCTCGATGGCTGGGGACGAGGTGGCGGAGCTGTACCTGACGCCGCCGGGGAACCTGTTTCCGGCCGGTCTCGCGCCGAAGCTGCAGCTGGCCGGCTTTGACCGGGTGCATCTTGCGCCGGGCGAGACGAAGCATGTGCGGTTCACGCTCCCGCCGCGGCAGCTGAGCGTGGTGGATGCAAGCGGCCAGCGCGCGATGAAGGCGGGGGAGTACAGGGTGTCGTTGGGCGGGAGCCAGCCAGAGGCTGGCGATGGAAGTGTGGCGGGGGTGGCAGGGAGGTTTGTGGTTACGGGGGAGCAGGTGTTGCCGAAGTA
>CAXTMF010000018.1:47075-59920 GCA_964245435.1 uncultured Acidobacteriaceae bacterium | reverse complement strand
GGGCTTGGCGGGCGGGCGGCGTGGCTTTCCCCGTGGTCGGCATCGGGTGGGGTGAGCGCATCCGTGAAGTCCTCGTCGTCCCAGCCGGTGGCCATGCGGGGCCGGTTCTCGGAGGTTTCGGCGAAGGAGCCGCGGCGGCCGAGCGGGGCGTCATCGTCCTCGAACAGGGCCGGGTTGGCGTAGGAGCTGGCCGGGGGCAGTGCGGCGCCTGGGGCGAAATCGCCGAGCGGGACGCTTTCGTCCGAGTTCTCGTTCAGCTCGTCCGGGTCGCTCTCGTCCCGGGACCGGTTCTGGAGCGCCCTGGCTTCGCGGGCGAGGGCTTTGCGTTCGGCACGCTCGGTCCTGCGTTCCGCGCGGCGGGCCCGCCAGTTGGCCAGACGGTCGCGCAGGCGGGCGAGCCATGCGGAGCGGATGAGCATCGCTTGCCGGGCGGAGCTAAACGAGAACGACGTGAGAAGCGAAACGGAGATGAGGGCGAGAAAGAGGACGAGGACACAGGCGCCGGGATAGTTGAGCCAGGCGACGAGCGCGTCGAGCACGAGAGTGCCGATGACACCGCTGATGGGGACGGCACCGAAAAGCTGAAGGTTCCAGGGAAGTAGCGCAAAAACAGCCGGGCCGATGACGACGGCGAGCGCGAGGCCGGTGAGCCGGGCCCAGGGCAGGCCGTTGCGGCGCGCGCGGGCCGGGCTGTCCGAAGAAGAGCCGGTGCGGGGACTCGCGTGCGCGCGGAGCCGGCTGAGGCCGAGGGCGGCAAGGATCAGCGGCAGCCCGAAGGCGGCGGCGCCCTCGATCTGGAGCAAGAGGTCACTGAGTGTGGCGCCGACGCGGCCGGTCCAGTTGTAGAAGGCTGGATGATCCTGCCTGGAGGCAACAGAGTTCGCAGCTGCGCCGGAACCGGTTGTTGCAGATGGCGGTGCGGATGGAGCGGCGCTGGACGCCCGTGTGGCGCTCACGAAACCAGCCGTGTCGAGCGACGGGTCCGTTGCTCGGTAGGAGACGAGCGCGAGCAGGAGCAGGACGGAGCAGAGCAGGAGAAGGAGGCCGGTCAGCTCAGAAAGCCGATGATGGCGCGTCGGTGGAGTGACGAGGGCGAGTGGTTTCATCAACAGGCGTAGAGAGGCCGAGTGCAGGGGTAGAGCAGGCCATTGGCCAGAGCAAGTTCAGTATGTCAGACCGGCCGGGCGGCGACGTACGATTCGCGCGGGGATCGGCGGAGGGAACAGCGAGAGTAACGGGAGCGTGCGCCTTCACGCCTGCCGGCGCGGAAGGCTTCTTCTCCTCCCGCGGGTGCTCGAAGAGGAAGCAGACGAACCAAGCGGCAGCAAAGGCGGCTGCACCGAAGCAAGCGTGGAAAAGATTGCCGAAGAGCGCGGGCTGTCTTGCCGTGTTTCGCCTTCGCACGAGCAGCATTGCCACGTTCTCTGCCGACGTGTCCTGGCCGGTGTGCATCGATGCTTCCTCCGATAGTCTATGCAGACCTTATCGGAGGATTGTTTCAGGAGATCAGTACGTATGATTGCAATTCGTCACGCAGGAAAGAGTCTGGAGCCGGCGGCAATGAGCACGATCGCGAGCAGAATCCGGTAGACAGCGAAGATCGTGAAGCCGTGGCGGCGAACGTACTGCAGGAACCAGCCAACGACGGCCAGTGCGACGAAGAAGGAGACCACGAAGCCGATGAGCAGGATGACCCATCCGTGGCCGGTCATGACAAGTGGAGCGATGCTTTCTCCGGAAGCTGCAGCTTCAGCAAGAGCTTTGTGGCTGGGGTGCACGGCTTTGAGCAGGTCGTAGCCGGTGGCGGCGACCATGACGGGGATGGAGACGAGGAACGAGAACTCCAGCGCAGCGGTACGCGTCATGCCAGCGAGCTGGCCGGCGGCAATGGTCGACATGGAGCGCGAGGTGCCGGGGAAGACAGCGGAGAGTACCTGGCAGAGGCCGATCCAGACGGCCTGGCCGACGCCCATGTTGTCGACATCTTTGATGGGGTGATCAGTCTGACGGGCGGACCAGGCATCGACCGCCCACATGATGATGCCGCCGATGAGGAGCGACAGCTCGATGACGCGGAGGCTTTCGAGATGCTTGCCGATGGCTTTCTCGAAGATCAGCGATGGGATGGCTGTGCAGACGAAGGCGATCATCACCAGCGTCAGCGGGTGCGTGAGGATGGTGTGGTCGCGTCCTTCACCCTTGGGAAAGCTACGCAGAAATGTGACGATGCGGCTGAGAAAGAGGAGCACCAGCGCGAGGATGGCGCCAAGCTGGATGACGATTGTGTACATCTTCCAGTAGGGGTCGGTGAGCGAGACATGGAGCAGGGCTTCGCTGAGGCGAAGGTGCGCGGTGGAGCTGACGGGCAGGAACTCGGTAAGGCCTTCGACGATGCCGAGGATGACGGAGATGACGTAGTCGTTCAATGCGGGTGCGGTTCCTTTAGGTCAAGCTTCCTTCGCATGCGGGCTCTGGTGTCGAGACAGGTTGGTTATACCATCGGGCGTTTGCGGCGCGAAGCGGAATGGGAGGTATAACGCGCGAGTGTGCCGAATCAGAACCGTAGCTGGTTGGCTATGGGCTTAGAAAGTGCACGACCCCGCAGCATTAAGGCTTGACAGCCACACATGTGTAGTAGATAGTCAAACATGTGTAGGAGACAACTGTGGCCGAACAAAAGCTTTCCAGACTCGAGTACGGCATTATGGAAGCCCTCTGGAGTAGGCGGGAGGCCTCAATCCGCGAGCTTCAGGACTCGTTCCCTGAGACGCGAAGACCGGCATACACGACCATTCAGACGACCGTGTACAGGCTGGAGGCAAAAGGATCAGTTAAGCGAGTCAGGAAGGTGGGCAACTTTCACATCTTTGCTGCTGCCATTACGCGGGCCGCCGCTCAGACAAGATTGATTGACGATCTGTTGTCGATGTTCGGCGGCCGCACGCAGCCTGTTGTGGCTCATCTCATTCAATCAGGGAAGCTGACGATTGAGGACATACGTGAGGCGGAAGCCCTTCTCCAGAAGCTCAAGCCGGGAGAGAACCGATGACCCGCGGCTTTGCTCACTTCTGCGAGCAAGCCGCTGCACCGGTTGCAGACCACATCTGGCAATCGAGCGTAGTCGCTCTTGTTGCTTCTTGTCTCACGCTGCTGCTGAAGAGGAACTCAGCAAATTGCCGCTTCAATATCTGGTTTTTAGCGTCGATTAAGTTCTTTCTGCCGTTCGCAATGCTGATTCATCTCGGCCATGCTCTTGGCGCAGGATTAATTACCGTACCTTCGAGAAACTTCGCTCTCGTCGTCGAGCTTGCCGGCCAGCCCTTCGGCCACACAAGGGCGCACCTTCCAGAGTCGACCCGGCGCGACGAGCTGACCGGCGCGATACCTGCTCTGCTTGGACTGGTCTGGGCGCTTGGCGTGACCGTGGCGGTCATGGTGTGGTGGTTGCGATGGCTCAGGTGTCTGCTGCTCGAAGGGCTGCGGAGCCGATCGAACAAGGCATGGAAGTCGAGCTTGTGCGTTCTTTGCTGCCCGCGGTCGGCATCAGAGCCATGCCGATTCTGCTCTTGAAGAACCGCTTCGAGCCCGGAGTTTTTGGGATTTTCAGGCCTGTGCTTTTGTGGCCGCCCGGCATCTCGAAAGAACTTCATGAGTCGCAACTGAGGGCGGTTCTCGCGCATGAGCTTTGGCATGCGCGCCGTCGAGACAATCTGTTGGCGGCATTGCAGATACTCATCGAGGCTGTTTTCTGGTTTCACCCTCTGGTCTGGTGGCTTGGATCGAGGCAGATGGAGGAAAGAGAACTTGCCTGTGACGAGGGTGTACTCAGGCTCGGCAGCGAACCTGCTGCTTACGCCGAGGGCATTCTGAAAGCCTGCAGGTTTTGTATGAAATCCCCGCTTCCCTGTGTAGCGGGAGTTAGTGGGCCGAATCTCAACAAAAGGATCAAGCACATTATGACAAATGAGAATGTTAGCGCTCTCTCGACAAGCCGAAGAGTCATCATCAGCTCGTTCGCCCTAGCAATGGTCGCAGCACCGCTGCTCATAGGTGTCGCCTCTTACCCGAGAGCTTTCGCTCAAGCGACCGCTGCCGGTATCTCGTCCGGTCCAGTACGGATCACCGTCCTTAAACGAAGTACTTCGGTAAATGCCATGACGCTGATCACACACCCTGCAGACGGAACGTCGATAACGAACATCACGGTGCGCAGTCTCATTGAGCTCGCCTATTCACTGAAGAGCTACCAACTTACAGGCGGCCCGAGCTGGATCGATCAGATCGATATGATCTCGCCTTTACCGGTGGGGAGCCGTCAGGCGATCCAAAGAGCATGGTTTCGGGCGCGGCGTTGAAGCAAATACTGTCGCAGCAGTTTCATCTTGTGCTACGCCAGGAGACCAAGCCGGGACCGGCATTTGCGCTTGTAGTAAGTGATGCAGGAGCAAAGTTTGCCTCCGTAACGCCACCAAACGCTCCAGGAACAAACGAGCCTCTGCTCTCGACGCGATCTTCCATCAAGGATGGCCAAGGTCAGATCGCCATCGTAGGTGGTCCGGACGCCCTCGCTGAGGTTCTTTCGGCCCAGATTAATCATCCGATCCTCGATAACACTGGCTTAAAGGGAAGCTATAAGATCAATTTTCATTGGGCTACTACTTCCGCTTCTGCCGACAGCATTGCCGAGGATTTGCAGCAGCAGCTTGGGTTGTCTCTTGTCCCGCAGGAAGGAGCGGTAGAGACCGCCGTCATTGATAACGTCTCTGTGCCGGCAGGTAGTTAGAAATCCGACTTAGCGCAGCGACGATTGCCAGTTACCCTGCTCGCAGAGCTGTTCTAGGTGCTATGGAGATCTATCTATCGGCAGTAGCTACTGGCGGTCGTTGCCGTAGACGGGGATGCCGTGCTGCACTTTGAAGAGCAGGCCGGCACCGCGGGCGGCGTAGTCGGTTGAGCCGTACCTGGCAAGCAGGTGCTGGGCGACATCGGCGGAGTGGTGGCGATCGTCGTCGGCGCGCTTCGGTTCGTTGTCAGAGGTCCACATATCGCCCGCGCAGGCCAGGCGCCAGGCGGCTTCGTAGAGGGCCTGGGCGGCTCGGGGAGAATCGGGGTAGCGGTCGGCGAACTCGGTGTAGTAGCTCGCCTCTTTTTCCGGACATTTTTCCGCACCCTGCCAGTCGCCGCACAGCTTGTTGTCGATGAGCTCGTAGGCGGCGTAGCTGGCCCACTTGCTGCCGGGTTCGAGCTTCTCAATGCGCTTCATCTCGGTTTCATCCGGTAGCTGGCGCAGATAGTTTTCCTTTTCGTGAGCCGAGGGCAGGGTGGAGGCGTCCTGCTTCTGCAGCTGCCAGCGGATGTCGGCTGCGCGCCACATGGCTTCGCCGGCACGCGGGCTCTGCGGGAAGAGCTCGGCGTCCATCCGGTAGAGCCGGCGCGCGTCGGCCGCGGCGCTTGCGGCGGGATGGGGGTCGCTGGCGGCCTGCTCGGCCGAGATCGCCTCGCCAAAGAGGATGGCATCGCCGTTTGGCGTGTCGGAGGTAACGAGATTGTTGTCCTCAATCCAGCCGGAGATGGGGTGGGCGGGTGCGGCATCGGTAAAGACCGGCGCATCCTGGCGGACGGCTTCGTCGTCGGTGTTGGCGTAGACGCGCACCCAATGGCCGCTGCGCTCGAGGATGGCCATCTCGCGGCCGGGTGTAACGGTGCCGAGTTTGTCGGAGTCGGTGTTGCCTTGGATGTAGAGGGTGGTGGTGCGGATGACCGTGCCTTGCGGCGAGTTGCGCGGATCGGGCTCCTTCCCGTTCTTCTGGGCGTGCGAGGAGAGCGCGACGAGCAGGAGGGCAAGTGGGAGCAGGGTGCGCACAGCTTTATTTTAGAGGGTTAGCGACGTAAACCGCCTGCGCGGCTTTCTTCCTCCTGCCATACTGTCTGGATCAGCAATCGTCAGTGTGGCCTTCCGTGAAAAAAGGCCAGATCGGTTCGCACCAAACGCGAAGTGCGTCGGGGAGAAAGGAGCGGCTACTTCGTGGACGGTGTTCCAGGGAGGTGAACTGGGTTAGGGTTCGCCCGCGATGCTCGGCCCTTTTTAGACCGGTCGCATTCAGGGAAGGACGACGAGCTTGCCGCCTGCGCGGTTCTCTTCCATGCAGCGGTGGGCTTCGACGATGTTATCCAGAGAGAAAACCTGGCCGGCCGGGATGGGAAGGGCTCCGAGCTCCACCTGCTCCACAAGTTCCTGGAGGGGAGTGTGCATGAAGTTTCCCGAGTCGCCGGCGTAGACGGTTAGCGCGACGGCTGTGGGGATCGCCTCAAAGGGAGCGAAATCGGAGAGCGACCACTGGTTGCCGACGATGCCAGTCATGCAGACAATGCCGCGTGGGCGCGTGCAGCGGAGTGAGTCCTTGAGCGTGGTGGTGCCGATGAGCTCGAGGACTTTGTCAACGCCTTCCGGGTAGGCTTTGCGGACCTCGCCGGCGATCAAGCCCGAATCAACGAAGACCCGGTCAGCGCCGCTCGAGCGCAGGAGATCTTCCCGAGCGGCGTTGCGAGTCGTGGAGGCAACGAGCGCGCCGTGGTTGCGCGCGATGGCAGCAGCCGCGAGACCGACGGAGGTGGTGCCGCCGCGAATGAGTAAACGTTCGCCGGGTTGGAGCGCGAGCGCGGTAAAGAGCGAGCCCCATGCAGTCTGCAGCATCTCGGGCAGGGTGCCGAGCTTTTCCCAGGAGAGGGTGGTGCGCACAGACTGGATCTGCGAGGCGGGAACAAGGGTGTACTCGGCATAACCGCCGTCAAACTCGCGACCAATGCCGCCCATGGCGGTCATGACCGTTTCGCCTGGCTGAAATTCACCGCCCGGTGCGGCGGCAACTTCCCCGACGGCCTCAATGCCCAGCACACGGGGCAACTTTACGCCCGGTGAGTGGCCCTGGCGGGTGAAGAGTTCGGAGCGGTTGAGGCCCGCGGCGCGGATGCGAATGAGGACCTTGCCGGGCACCGGCGCGGGCACCGGCAGCTGCTCCAGCTGCAGGGCTTCGGGGCCGCCGGGTGCGTGAAGGACTGCGGCCTTCATGATCGCGGGGACTGGGCTGATACCAGCGGTGTTGTCTGGGGTCGTCATCGTGGCTCCCTGCGATTGATCTCCATCGGATGGACGCGAGCGTGATTGGGTTTCAAGCATGTTCGGTGGATGGTCGCCGGGATGTGTCAGTGAGCGAGCTTCCCGCGGCGGGAGCGGTGCTGCACGCGGAGGAGGCATGCAGCGGGAAGCGATCTCGAACGCGGAGACCGCTTTCCAGCTTCTCTGCCGGGCTAGGAGACAGTGTTGTTGGCGATCACGTTCTTGTAGAAGCGCGATGACAGCTTCGGCGTGCGCTTCTGGGTTTGAAAGTCGACGTAGGTGATGCCGAAACGCTTCTGGTAACCGTCGGCCCATTCGTAGTTGTCGAGCAGGCTCCAAAGGAAGTAGCCCTTGACCGGAGCACCGCCTGTGATGGCGCGTTGTAGCTGCGTCAGATAATTGCGCAGGTACATGGTGCGGTCGGTGTCGAGGACATGACCGTCGCTGGTGAGCTTGTCGTCCGAGGATGCGCCGTTTTCGGTGATGTAGATGGTTTGTATGTTGTAAAGCGAGTGCGCGAGGGTGGGCGACCAGTAAAGCGCTTCCGGCCCGACGGAGAGCCAGTCAGAGAACATATGCGGGTAGGAGGAGGGGTTGGGCACCTTGGCGTAGCCGACGTCCTTGGAAGGGTCGGCCATGACCCAGGTGGGCTGGTACACATTGAGGCCGACGAAATCAAGCGGGCTCGAAATGGCGCGCATCTCTTCGGGCGTGGTGTTAGGGGCGTTGCTGCCGAGGCGTTTGAGATAGGCGTCGGTGTATTTGCCCGTCATGATGACGTTAAGGTAGCGGGCATTTTCCTCCTGGTAGGCGCGACGGGCGGCGGCAATCTGCTCGTCGTTGGCGATGACCGGGCAGGTGGCGGACGCATTGTCGGCCAGGCCGACAAGTGTGCCGGCTTTGGCGTGGGCGCGGATGGCCTGTACGCCGAGGCCGTGGCCGAGCACAGCGTTGTGGCAGACCTGCGCAAGACCCTTGGCGTCGAGCTTGAGGCCGGGCGCGTGCATGCCGTTGCCGTAGCCGAGATCGGTGAAGGTCTGGATCTCGTTCATGGTCATAAAGTGCTGGACCTTGTCAGAAAGCTTGCCCGCGGTGTAGCCCGCGTACTCGGCATAGGCCTTGGAGGTTTCCTTGGACTGCCAGCCGCCCTTGTCCTCGAGCGCCTGCGGCAGGTCCCAGTGGTAGAGGGTGCAGTAGGGGGCGACGCCGGCCTCGAGCAGCGCGTCGACGAAGCGGTTGTAGTGGTCGATGCCCTTGGGGTTCGGCTTGCCTGTGCCGTCCGGGAAGATGCGCGGCCACGCGATCGAGAACCGGCATGTTTTGAGGCCGAGTTCCTTCATGATCGCGATGTCTTCCTTGTAGCGGTGGTAGTCGTCGTCGGCCACGTCGCCGGTATCGCCATCGTGGGTCTTGCCGGGAGTGTGAGAGAAGGTGTCCCAGATGGAGACGCCGCGACCGTCTTCCTTCACGGCGCCCTCGACCTGGTAGGAGGCGGTAGCGGAGCCCCACAGGAAGCCGTCGGGAAACTTGCCGCCGGGCGGGATGAGCGCGCCGGACCGAGAGCTGTCTTGGGCCTGGGCCGCGGCAGTACTCGCAGGTATCGTGGAAGCGGCCGCGGCTACAGCGCCTGCACCAAGCAGGCTGGTAAAGGTACGGCGGGAAAAAGACTTAGCCAAGGCGAACTCACTTTCAACAGGAGGAAGTAGCGCGCTGCAAACCCGCGCGCCGGAACGTGAGGAGTATACCGGCCCGGGGAAGCGGCGAGAAAGCGGAGGGCGAGGGCCATGCCGCTCTCAGGCCCGCTGCCGCGTTAACGGCCACCTAGCGGGAGGCGGCCGGTAATCAGCTGGTCCGAGCGAAGCGCGGCAGCCGCGGGAATGCGCGTGAGCGTAGGCGAAACGGGCTTGATGTTGGGAGGGAAGTAGGGGTCCTTTGCCGCCACCGCGCTCACGTTGACCGTGGCTGTCGAGAGTGAGAGCTTCGCGTTTGTAGCGGCCAGGAACTGGTTGGCAAGCAGCGCATAGCCGGTGTTGGTCGGGTGGATACCATCCAGCCCGAAGAGGCCGCCAAGAAAACTTTCGGTTGCGTTTACTCCGTTGATAGAGACTCCGGCGGAGAGGGTAGCGAAGTAGCTGTGCATGTCGACCAGGGTGGCCCCGGCCGCGGAAGCCTGCTGCTGGATGACCTGGTTGTAGCTGTTGATCGTCGCCTGCACGGTGGCAACCTCCGCCGCGGTCAGCACGGCATTGCCGGGGAGCGCCGTAGGTGCGCCGCCCTGGCTGATGGCAGGCAGCTGCGACTCGATATCTGAGAGGCCCGTCGCATTGACAAAGTCGCCCGTGTTGATGCCAAGTCCTACACCAATGGCGGCGGCCGACTGCCCTGTCGCCGTGGCGAGGTCGGCAATCACGGTCGCCGCAGGCGTCAGGTACGGGATTGCGGTCACGTCGGGGATGTTAGCCACGAAGAGGTTGGCCTTGGTGCCCTGCAGCGTGGTCATGAGTTGCGTAAAGTCGCTCGTGAAGCTGCTCACCGCTGTCATGCTGGTCGGGTCACCGCTCTCGTCAGCCTGGAGAGCGTCATCGTTGCCGATCCAAAGGAAGACGGTCGTAGGCTTCAGGGAGACGGCTTCCTGGATCTGCGTGTTGGTGTTACCCAGCGGGAAACCGAGAACCAGGTCGGTGATGATGTCTTCGTCGCTCGTCGGAGTGGCAGTGGGGGCGTCGTTCAGGAGGTCATGGAGCTTGTGTCCGGGTACGGCCAGATCGGTCGGCTGCGCGGATCCGTTGTCGCGGCCGGTCGTGGTGCCGCTTTCAGCCTGGATGCCCGGAGGGAAGCCGGTGCTGGTCAGCTCGAGTACGGCCGGCGCGCCGGGCGGCGCAATGAGCGGGAGCGTGATGGCGAAACCGGCTTGCTGGGCGATAAGGCTTGCATAGCCATTGGGCTGCTGCGTGTCGAGAAGCGAGCCGTTCTGGTAGCCGGCCGTGAGAGAGTCGCCCAAGAACACGGTGGTGGCGAAGGGATTCGACGCTGCGGGCGATGATGTTGACGAAGTCGTGTTGGAACTGCTGCTGCCGCCGCAGGCAACGAGGAACAGGCAGGTGGCGGTTGAAGCGACAAGGGCGAGCGAAGTGCTGTGGCGTGCGGCGAGCCAGGGCATGGGGAGAGACCTCTTGCTCGAACTGTAGCATCGTGTCCGGAGCAGCAACTACAGCCCAGGCGGCGCGTGAGTTGACGGAGCTTCACGCCTGCCGGGAGGCGAGAAGGGACTGCGCAGGCGGTAGCAGAAGCTTTCTCGACCACGTTGAACCTACCCGTGAAAGGCCTACCTGAGATGGTTGCAGCGGCTTACGACGCGTTGTCGTAAGATCCGGTGCGTAGCGCTCCAGCGGGCTTATAGCTGCTGATCAGGACGCCGGAGGCAGCAGCTTTGGTGCCGGTGAGCGCGAGCTCGCGCGGCGGGGTGCCATCCGAGAAGAAGCGTTTCCCTTGCCCAGCAGGACGGGATAGACAAACAACAGCACTTCATCCGCAAGCTCGTGTTCGAGCAGCGTCGAGGTCAGGGTTGAGCTGCCCCAAAGCTTCAGGTCCGGGCCGTCCTGCGCCTTGATGCGGCGAACGCCCTCGATGAAGTCCGGTCCGAGACGCTCGCAGGGACCCCATGCGCAGCTGTCCGGCCGGTGAGTTGCGACATACTTTGTCGCCGCGTTCAGGCTGTCTGACATCCAGTTCTTTTCGGCCCTTGGCCAATAGGTCGCCCAGGCGTCATAGGTGCGCCGGCCAAGCAGAAGGGCAAAGTCCGTGCCGCCGTGCACCGCGTTAACTGCCTCGAGGATGGCGGGGTCCCCGTGCGGCACGGCCCATCCGCCGTGTGGGTAGTCGGCGTCTTCCTTCCGGCCGCCGGGCGCCCGGATTACGCCGTCCAGGAACACGTGTTCGATGATGGTGAGCTTTCTCATCTGCGTCTTCCCTAGCTGGACCTGGCCAGTAGCTACTTACAAGTGCCCTCGCCGACTTGGTCCGCAGCTTCGCCAAACAAGCAATCCTGCCGCGACCTATCGAGCTGAATCTACTACGATCCATCGGCTTTGCAAGCAAGCTCGGAGTGTCTAAGGGAAGCTGCGCTTACGCTATTGCGGCGGCGCTGAGAGCCGGTTCAAACGCTGACAGGAACTCCTCGCGGGATTTCTCCCCGAGGTCCACGACCTTGCTTCCGCCAGCCGCGACGAAGGTGACATCCTGAATGCCAATGACTTTGAGGATCAGGCGCAGATACATCGTCGCAAGATCTCGATCGCGAATCGGCGAGCCTTCGGTATAGACGCCGCCGGAGGCCATCAGCACGGTGCAGACCTTGCCATGGACAAGCCCCTCGCCGGTCGCTCCGAGCGTGCGACCTTTACGCACGACGTGATCCATGTACGACTTGAGGTTTGCCGGGATGTTGTAGTTGTAGACCGGCGTGCTGATGGCGATGTGATCCGCGGCCAGCAGCTCATCGACCAGCTCGTTCGAGAGGGTTAGCACAGCCTGCATCTCAGGAGTGTGCTTCTCGAGCGGCGTCAGACTTGCGCCCAGCCAAGGCAGATTCACATACGGCAGATTCATTTTCGCGAGATCCCGTTCGATCACCTCGCTCACCGGGTGCGCAGCTTTCCAGTACTGAACAAACTTCGCGGCGAGATTGCGGGAGATAGAGTACTCCCCGCGCGGGCTTGCTTCGACAATCAACAGCTTCGGCATATTTGTCCTTTCTCCAGAGATGTTCCAGCGCCTGCCGTGCAGAGGAGCGCAAACATTCTGTTCGTAGGGGTAGTATGGAGCGCGTGATATGGCCCCACAAGGAGGCACTTTCTTGTCTGAAGCGAACAGATTTGTGCCTGAGGGATCACTGGCGCCAGCCGATTGCAAGGGGCTGGCCGAGGTGCTGAGCAGCGTTGGAGACAAGTGGACGATCATGGTGGTGGGCGCACTGTCCAGGGGCAGGTTGCGCTACAACGAGATCCAGCGGCGGGTGAGTGGGATCTCGCAACGGATGCTGACACTGACACTGAAGCGACTCGAGGCGGACGGCATCGTGACTCGGACCCTGTTTCCGAGTGTTCCACCACGAGTGGATTACGAGTTGACTGAACTCGGCCAGACGCTCCGGGCCGCGCTCGTGCCGCTTCATCTTTGGGCAGCGCGCAACAAGCAGACGATTGCGGAAAATCGAGCCGCTAACATCAGCATTCAGGAGTCTGCAGGGGGAGAGAATCACGTATGAGGCAGGGCGACCGGCGTGGCGTTATCAAGAGCCTGGGCGCGGCGGCTCTTCTCCCTTTGTTAAAGAGTCAGGCCGCCGAAGCTCAAGGTGCGGCCGCTGACGGCGGCATCGGCCCCGACACCGTGTACGAGCTGCGGGTCTACCACCTGAACCCGGGGATGGAGCCAAAGATTCTTGACCGCTTTCGGACCAGCGAGACGGCAATCTTCAAGCGGATGGGCATGCAGCCGGTGGCGTACTGGATAGCGATCGATGGCCCGGCTCTGACGCCGGGCGGTGGTGGGACGCTCATCTACATTCTTCGCCACCGGAGCCGCGAGGCGGCTACCGCGAGCTGGGCCAAGTTTGGCGCGGACCCGGAGTGGGTTGCGCTGAAGACGGAAACGGAGAAGAACGGGGCCTTCGTCGCGGCGCAGGAGCACACGTTTATGAAGCTGACGGATTTTTCGCCGCAGGTGTAGC
>CAXTMF010000018.1:0-46975 GCA_964245435.1 uncultured Acidobacteriaceae bacterium | reverse complement strand
CCGCTGAGCACGGCAACGGCCTTGCGGTAGGGCAGCAGCTGCGTTGCGTGGTAGAGCAGGGCAGCGGTGGTGACGGCTCCGCTGGGCTCGGCGACGAGGCCGGAAGGATGCAGGTTGTCTCCGGCGCCTGCGCGTGGGCGGCAGCGATCATAGATGGCACGGACGGCGGAGCGGATCTCGTCCTCGGAGACAGTGAGAATGGAGTCGACGAAGGCGTGGATGTGCGCCCAGTTGCGCGCGCCGAGGGACTGGGTGCGGAGCCCGTCGGCGACCGTGCGGGTGGTGAGCTCGGCGGGCCAGCTTTGGAGGGTGCCGAGCTCGAAGCTTTCGCGTGCGTCGCCTGCCAGCTCGGGCTCGATGCCGATGACGGAGACCTCGGGCCGCTGATGCTTGATGGCCGCGGCGATGCCGGAGAGCAGGCCGCCGCCCGAAACCGGAACGAGCACGAGGTCCACATCGGGTACGTCTTCGAGAATCTCGAGACCGCAGGTGCCCTGGCCGGCGATGATGGCGTCATCGTCGTAGGGCGCGATCATCTGGTAGCCGTGCTGCGCGGCGAGCTCCTCAGCACGGAGCTTACGCTCGGAGCTGGCCGGGCCGACGTCGACAATTTCGGCGCCGAGAGCCCGAGTGGCCGCACGCTTGATCTCGGGCGCGTTCGACGGCATGACGATGACGGCCGGAATCCCGAGGGCGCGGGCGACGTAGGCAACAGCCTGGGCGTGGTTGCCGCTTGAGTAGGTAATGACGCCGGCCCGGCGGCTTTCGGGCGGCAGCGAGAGAATGCAGTTGGCTGCGCCGCGCAGCTTGAAGGAGCCGATTGGCTGCGCGCCCTCGTCTTTGAGCCAGAGCTGCGCGCCGCCGCCTGCCGCTTCGGGCGTGGGGAAGGGGACGAGCGGGGTCCGTACGGCGGTGCCCGCAATCCGGCGCTGGGCGGCGTGGAAGCTGTGGAGGGAGAGAAGCGATTCTGTCGCGAGTACCGGACTCAGTGCCATGGATACAGGATAGGCCGATCTGGAACAGGCTGGAGCAGACCGCGTGTTGCTGGTGCGAGACGGAGGTTTGGCGGGAGCGTAACTTCCCGGGATACGCATGTGTCAAAAGAATAGGCGGGGGTGGCTATGTTCGGTTCGGACGTGAGCCGGGATGAGGCTTCGCGAAAGGTGACGCGGCGGGTGTTTCTCTCCGGGTGCGTGGCGGTTGCTGCCGGCTCGGCTATGGTGGTGGCGCACAGCGCGCCAGGCGAGGAGGCAAGCACCGAGGTGCACGGCACCCCGGGCGTGGTGACGGTGGTCCTGTTCAGCGACGACGGCCGGAAGCTGGGCACGCAGACGGTCGCTAAAGTTGTGAAGACAGATGGGGCATGGTACCGGCAGCTGGGCAAGATCTCGTTCGACATCGTGCGCCGGGCGGACACAGAGATGCCGTCCGAAGCAAATGCAGAGCGAAACCACGGCGCGGGAGTCTTCCGCTGCCTCGGCTGCGATACGGCGTTGTTCAGTTCGCAAACCAAGTTCAACTCGGGCACAGGCTGGCCAAGTTTCTTCGCGCCGATTGCGAAGGAGAACCTGAAGGAAGTGGAGGATCGCTCATTGAGCGAAACGCGTACCGAGGTGCGCTGTGTGCGCTGCGAAGGGCACCTTGGCCATGTGTTCGACGATGGGCCGGAGCCGACAGGGCTGCGCTACTGCATGAATGCGGGCGCGATGCGGTTTGCGGCGGCTGTTTAGCGTGCGCTCGTTGCGACTGCCTGGGGTGGATCGCCCTGCCGGGTGTCGTGGGTGGGTTGATCCTGACGGACGCGGCAGACCGCGGGCGCATTCGTCATCTGTTTCGCAGAGACGCGGAAGCTCTGGGTGCAGGGTTGACTAGTAGCTGGTCGAGCTGAGCAGGGGTGCAGGAAGAACAGCTGGGTGTCCAGGATCTTGACGCCACAAGTGAGATCGTTGCGGGGCTCCAGGATTGTTCGACCTGGATCTGTCGGAATGCGAGAGGGTTGGTTCGCCGCTGCAACCACCGACAATCTAGGCCACACAGCTCTCACGCCATGTGGCCTGGGAAGGCGGTTCGCTCGGCTATTTGCGGTTAGCAGGGCCGCCGAAGACGCGCGTCACTTCCCGCACGAATGGCTGGGCCGTGGCTGGGGTCGGTGTTGTGCCACCAAGGATGGCCTGATAAGGGATGTCCTTGCCGTAGAACGCTGTCGTGTCCTTGGTGTTCTGGTTCACCTCGTCGCCGGTAAGGTCGACGCCCGCGAACAGGCCCTTGCTGCGGGAGTAGGTCAGGAACTCGGCGCTGGCCAGTTCGGTGGTGTTGGCCTGCGAGTCACGGCCGACCGGGCCCGCGGATGCAGCCGCATCCCCACCCAGCTTTACCTTGGCCTTCAGCAGGTCATCGCCACTCTTCTTGCTTGTGCCAACCAGCACCAGATCGGTCGATTGTCCGCCAGCCTGCAGGCCGAAGCTTACGCCGGCCAGTTGCACGAAGACCGGAGCACTCCAGCCTTTACGGTCGACGTAGCAGGTGGCGAGACCCTGGCCGTACTGCACACCGCCGAGAAAGGCGCCTTTCACGTAGCCGGGAACGACGATAACGCAGCGCGCCATGCGAGCAATCCCGTGCGGGATGCCTTTGTCCGGCACGCTGGCAAGCTGGTGAAGCACCTTGGTGGCTGATTCGACGCGGTCACTCAACTTGGATGACGTGTCAGTATCGGCGGCAAACGCCGTAGTAGCAATGAAAGTGGAGATCGCCAAGACCCCTGCGCGTATCTTCATTTGTTTCTCCTGTTTTGAATCGCTAGATCATTGTGCGACGCGCGCTTCCGATGTCAATCAACAGCGAAGCGACGGCGCGAGAAGACTCGAAGAGGAAGATGCGCGGAATGCGCGAAGTGACAGCCCGTTTACACCCGGTTCGCGTAATAGTTGACTGGGAGGGATACGGAAAGGGCATCTGGGAGGTAGAATCGGATCCAGATTTGCTGCCTTGAATCTATCCGGTCGTCCGGAGTGACAGCGAGCATGCCCGTGTGCCTGCGCGTGAGCCATGCTCGCTGGGGAGCGCTACACTTCGAGGATGACGGGCATGATCAACGGGCGACGGCTGGTGTGCTTCTGGATGTAGCGCTTGAGATCGATGCGGATCTTCTCTTTCATAACGCCGGCATCGGCTTTTTCCTCGGCGCTGGAGGTGTCGAGTGTCTGCTGGATCACATTGCGGGCTTCGCCGAGGATGGCCGCATCCGCGCCGACGAAGCCGCGGGTGACGACCTCGGGCGTGCGCTCGACTTTGCCGGTGAGCTTGTTGATGGTGAGGATTGGCAGGACGATGCCGTCTTCTGAGAGGTTGCGGCGGTCGCGGATAACGAGATCGCCGACGACATCGGCGGTCGAGCCGGAGTCGATGCAGACGCGGCCGGCCGTGACCTTGCCCGCCTTGCGCGCCCTGGTCGCGGTGATCTCGAGGATGTCGCCGTCCTCGATGAGGACCGTTTCGCCGACGACACCGGTCGACTTGGCGAGCTCGCAGTGCTTCTTCAGATGGCGAAAGTCACCATGGACGGGGATGAAGAACTTGGGCCGCAGGAGGTTAATGAGCAGCCGCTGCTCTTCCTGCGAGGCATGGCCGGAGACGTGGATCAGACCCATGGTGCCGTCGTCGTAGAGGATCTCCGCTTCGCGGCGGTAGAGGTGGTCGATGACGCGGTAGATCGACTTTTCGTTACCAGGGATCACACGTGAGCTGAGCAGGACGGTGTCGCCGGGCGAGATGCGGGCGTGCTTATGGTTGTCGACCGCGGCACGGGAGAGCGCGCTCATGGGCTCGCCCTGCGTGCCGGAGATGAGCACCATGACGTTCTCGGGCGAGTGATCGCCGATCTGGCCGGGATGGATCGTAAGACCCGGTGGCAGATTGAGGTAATTAAGATCCTGCGCGATCTCGGTCGACTCCATCATGGAGCGGCCGACGATGGCGACCTTGCGGCCGTGCTTCTGCGCGAGGTCCAGCGCGATCTGAATCCGGTAGATCGATGAGGAGAAGCAGGAGAAGAAGAGCTTCTTCTTCGTGCGCTGGAAGACTTCATCGAGACGCGGTTTTACGGCCCACTCACTGGGTGTGTAGCCGGGGCGATCGACGTTGGTAGAGTCCTGCAGGAGCGCGAGCACGCCCTTCTGGCCGTACTCAGCGAACTTATGCAGGTCGAAGGCCTTGCCGTCCGGCGGGGAAAGATCAATCTTGAAGTCGCCAGTATGCACGAGGACGCCGACCGGTGTCTCGATCGCGAATGCGACGCAGTCAACCATGGAGTGGGTGACGCGAATAGGCTCGAGTGTGAACGGGCCGATCGAGAACTTCTGGTTGGGCGCGATCTCGATCAGCTCGGTCGCGTCGAGCATCTTGTGCTCGTCGAGCTTGCCTTCGACGTACGCGAGGGTGAACTCAGTGCCGTAGACGGGGACATTGATTTCGGAGAGGATCCACGGCAGACCGCCGATATGATCTTCATGGCCGTGCGTCAGCAAAATGCCGCGCACCATGGCCTTGTTCTCCACCAGGTAGGAGATGTCGGGTACGACGATGTCGACGCCGAGAAGCTCCGACTCAGGGAACATGAGGCCAGCGTCTATGACGAGGATCGAATCTTGATAGCGGACGGCCATGCAGTTCATGCCGAACTCGCCCAGGCCCCCCAGGGGAATTAGTTTTACGTTGTCTTCAGGCATCGGAATCTCTAATGGTAGCAGGTGAGGGCTGGCGGGATGGCGTCCTCTCGTGCGCGGCTCGCAGCGTTCGGGGTCTCTCCGCGTTCTCCTTCAGCCCTATACTGTCTGGGTTACGACAGTGAGGCTTCCATGGCGACGGCGACGCTGATTTCAATTGAAGAGTACGACCACATGAGTTTCGAGCGGGACGTCGAGTACGTGGATGGCGAACTGCGGGAGCGGGCGGTGGTTGTTTCGGTACATGGTTTGCTGCAGGCTCAGCTGGCAACCTGGTTTATGAACCGCTCGAAAGAATGGGGAATCAAGGCTGCAGTGGAGGTACGAACCCGCGTCTCGCCCACCCGCGTTCGACTTCCGGATGTCGTGGTGGGGCCACGGCGACGCTGGCCGGAGACGTTGACGGAGCCGCCGCTGATCGCTATCGAGATCATCTCGCCCAGCGACACCTTCGGGCATCTCGAAGAGGTCGTAGCCGACTACCAGGCGATGGGTATTCCGAACATCTGGGTCATCCATCCGGCGAAGCAGCTGGGCTGGGTAGCCAGCCGGGAGCCGTGGGTCGAGTCGCGCGTGTTGCGAGCCGCCGAGAGCCCGGCGTACGTCGATCTGGACGAGCTGTTCCGGTTGCTGGACGAAAGCGATCTCGACTAGCGGCGCTCCAGGCAGTTGCTCTCTGTCGGGAAAGGTACGTGCGTGAGAGCCTGCAGTCCGACTTTTTGAGCAGCCGCAATCCTCCGGCAGAGTCACGTGGGTAGGCGTGACATCCTAGGTATATGCGCGCAGACGTCTGGATCGCCCGGGATGATACCGCACTGGCGGTCGCAGGGGTCCTCTTCGCTGCGTCGCACATAATCTTTCTGGTACTTATCGTGCTTTGGTTCGCGTTGAAGAAACCGACCAGCCTGGCGCTTTTTCGGCTGCGGCTTGGTGCGGCATTGCGCGGGCAGCCCCTGCCAAAGCAGTTGCCGGTAAAGGTGCCGGTGCCGCGCAGCCAGCCTGGCTCGTAGCTACGTTGCTGCGGGTGCTCGTGGCGTGCGTACAAACAAGGTTGTAAGCAGGGAAAGCGCCAGCAGCAGTGCCGCCAGAAAGAAGGGCGAGCCCGGCTCAGGAATGAAAGCGCCTGCGCCGATCGATCTCGAGAAAACGTAGGTAAACAGCCCCGGCCCAAGCAGGCCGGAGATGCCGCGGAGCGAGTGAATCGCACCCTGCAGCTGCCCCTGCTCGTTGGCGGCCGCGCTGCGGGTCATGAGACTTTGCGCGGCTGGCCAGACGAAACTCATCCCGTTCATAAGCGGAATCCCTAGCCAGAGCAGCAGCCCGGTGTGGGAGAGACCGATCATGCAGAAGCCGATGATGCCGAGCGCGAGGCCAAGCAAGATGGAGCCGCGCTCGCCGGCAAACTGAATGGCGCGCCTGACGAGCAGGCCACCGTAGAGGCCGGAAAAGAGGCCGACGGCAGCCAGCGAAAGGCCGACGGTGCGGTCTGTCCAGTGGAAGCGGTAATCGGCGTAAAGGACGTAGACGTTCATGAGCGACTGCTGGGCGATGTAGGCGAGCAGCAGCAGCGCCGAAAGAGAGAGGAGCAGGCGCGAACGCGAGAGCATGCGTAGCGAGCCGACCGGGTTCGCGCGGGCCCAGGAGAACGGGCTGCGGTTCTCCTGCTTGAGCGATTCTGGCAGGACGAGAAGGCCGTATAAACCATTGACAAGCGAGAGGCCGGCGGCCGTCCAGAAGGGCAGGCGCGGGCTGAGCGTACCGAGCAGTCCGCCGACCGCGGGGCCCAGCACGAAGCCCATTGCGAAGGCGGCCGAGAGCAGACCGAAAGCCTGGGCACGCTTCTCGGGCGGGGTCACGTCGGCGATATAGGCCTGTGCGGTGGGTATGGACGAGGTAGTGAGACCAGAGACGATCCGTCCAAGGAAGAGCCAGCCGACGGTCGGCGCCCAGGCGAGCAGCAGGTAGTCAAAGGCAAGGCCAAAGTTCGAGAGCAGGACGACCGGCCGGCGGCCCCAGCGGTCGGAGAGCGAGCCGATGACGGGCGAGAGCACGAACTGCATGCCGGCAAAAACGGTTGCGAAGACGCCAAGTAGTTGCGAGGCCTCGGCGGCGCGCCCGGCAGCGGGACCGTGGAGCATGCTCTCGATGAGCCGCGGCAGGACGGGGGCGATCATGCCGAGCGCGAGCATGTCGAGAGCTACTGTGAAGAAGATGAAGAGTGCCGCAGCACGGCGCGGGCCGCGTGGAAGCTCGTCTGTGCCGGCCGGCGTACGGTCGAGCTCGTCGGCGAGCTCGGGCTGCGCGCCGGAGAGCTCTGCCTGCTGGATGCCGGGTTCATGAGGCTGCTGCGAGTCGCTCGGCATGTCGGCTCTGAGTTTACAAGGCCCTGGGGCTTGCCATCGCGGGCGAAGACGGCGGGCTCCAGGCGCAGATCACAGGAATGACTGAGCTGCCCTTGATGATTTGACCCGGAAGGTCGTCGCGCGCTGTCTGATTCCGTGTGGCAGGTGCTGATCCGGCAAACGCGAAAATCATAAGCAGGATTGCCCATTGCGGAACTTCACTTCGCTCCTTGCCGTAGCTGTGGCATGGACAATGCAAAGGCTCTCTCGCCGCCTTGTTTCACTCGCCTTCTTCGTGAGCAGATCAGGTCGCTTGCCCTGTTCAGGGCGGCTGTCAGTGCGGTGATCCTTACGGCAGTCCTATGCAGCACCCGGCCGGCGGCGGCGCAAGAGCCGCAAACGCTGGCAGCGATGGAGCAGGCGGTCCGGCAGGGCCGCTTCCAGAAGATCGGCAGCGTGCTGGTGGAGCAGGATGGGCGGCTGGTCTATGAGCACTACTTCAACGGAGATGCCAAGACGCTCCGAGACACGCGGTCCGCGACGAAGAGTATTACAGCCATCCTGACTGGCATTGCGATCGATGAGCACCGGATCGCAGGTGTTTCCGCTCCGGTGCTGGCTTTCTTTCCCGGCCGTGTGATCCAAAATCCCGACCCGCGCAAGAGCAGCATGACGCTTGAGGACCTGCTCACAATGAGTTCGCCGTTGGAGTGCGACGACTGGAACGATTTTTCGCGTGGCAATGAGGAGCGGATGTACACACTTGAGGACTGGACCGGCTTCGCGCTGGACTTGCCGGTGCGCGGCTTTGCGCGCATCCCTGGTGAGCCTCCGCCGATGTACGGGCGGCGGTTTAGCTACTGTACGGCTGGGGCGTTCCTGATGGGGCAGGTGCTGGCGAAGGCGACCGGGGTGCCGGCCGATGTGTATGCGCAACGGGTGCTGTTTGCGCCGTTAGGGATTGATGATGCGAAATGGGTGTACTCGCCGCTGGGGCTGCCGCAGACCGGCGGCGGATTGCGGCTGACGAGCAGTGATCTGCTGAAGATCGCAGAGCTCTACCGGCTGGGCGGCGAGGTAGGCGGAAAGCGGATTGTGAGCGAGAGCTGGGTGCATGCTTCAACGACGGCGCACGCGCGCGTGCCCGAACAGGGTGACGAGCCGGCTGCGATCCCGACGGATTATGGATACTTCTGGTGGCTCAAGGCGTTTGCAAGCCAGGGGCGGCAGTACCCTGCGTACTACATGAGCGGCAACGGCGGGAACAAGGTCGTGGTGGTGCCGTCGTTGCGTTTGTCGGTCGTGATCACAAGCACCAACTACAACACGCGGGGCATGCATGAACAGACGGAGAAGCTGCTGACGGACTACATCCTGCCCGCGGTACAGTAGGACCGCGGTAAGTGCCCGTCAGAGGATCGTAAAACTTTGCGGTAAGCTGTACTTCCAGAGCGGCTGTCTAGGCCTGGAGTGCGCCGGGGTACTTGCCTTCCGTTTGTACTCCATCGTGATCGCGCTTCTTCTCGTCAGGCTCCCGTGCGATAGCTTCCCGTTCCACGGTTAGGTGTTCTCGCCGAAGAGTAACTACCTGGGTGTCCCGCCGCTCGCTCTCACGCTTCGTTATGCGGAGCTCCTCGCGAAGGATGAGCTGTTTGGTCAGGATCAGGCGCTCTTCCATCAAAGGATAAATCGTCGTCTCACCTTCTTGACGAACGGGCGGAGTTACCTCTACGGGCTCATTTTTCACGACGCGCTCGACATCGAAGCTGCGCACCGCGAGTGGCTCGTCAAGCGTTTCCTGATAGGTCTGCACCGTCTTCTGCAGGCGAACCTTACTGGTTGCGACTGTCCGCTTCGCGACTTCGATCCGCTCTTCGACCAGAGGAATTGTGAAGCTCGTTGCCTGATCGCTCGCCAGCGGCATGGAGGCTGGAATCTCCTGCGCGCTCTCCTTGAGGAGAGACGGTTGCAGCAGAGCAGTCGGCACCCGAAGCACCTGCCCATCCGGCATCCACAACTCGGTGTACTCGTGCCCGATGTCAATCTGACCGGAGTCAACTACAAGTATGTTGCCAGGCCCGGCTACGTGGACGGACGTATCTTCGTGACGATTCTCGTTGGATAGGAGTTCGGGAGTCTGCTGCGCGTCCATAAGGATCCTTTACCGTGAAGACAGAAGAGGCCGGACGACGAGGCCCGGCCCTGCTGGTGGATACTGCGATGTGCCGTGAGCGACGGCTTCTGCTTAGTAGCCGGCTTTGCGCGGGGTAACACCTTCCTGCGTCGTGCCGTCTAGCTGCTCCACGTCGACCTCGGTCTTGCGGACCGTATCGTGGATCGCCTCGGTATGCTCGGTGCTCTCTTTGCCCAGGCGGACCTCTTCGACCACGCGGCTAGTCTTTCCGACAACTGCCTCTTCACCCATCGCACGCAGCTCGATGGTCTCGCCAGCTCCTGTGCCGAAGTCGGCCGCCGTTGCCGGACGATTGACAGCGTGGCGCTCCACGTGGACCTGCTCGTCGCGAAGGACAACGCCTGCTTCCACAGGACGCTCGACGACGTGCGAGTAAATCCTTACTCCACCACGCTCCACTGCGCGTTTGCCGACAACCAGCTCCTCCTCAACGATCGGGATCATGGTTTCGCCGCTGACGCCCGTCGTAGTCGCGCCTGTCGCGCGGGGCATACTCGTCGTCGATGCCGAGGCAGATGCGCCAGCGTACTCGCCTTCGATCTCGCGGGCGCCGTGCTGCATCAGCAAGGACGCTACTTCTTCGGCCTGCGGGTCGTTGACTGTTACGGCGAGAAGCGCTCCGCCCTGGTTCACGCCAGTTGCATAGTGCTCGTGCGTAGTGCTGTCACCACCACTCAGGTTGCGGAAGAAACTTCCAATCTTTTCGCCGACACCGGCAGCGCCTGATGTTTGGGTGGTCCGGCCCGCAGCTGTCGCCGATGAACCCATCGATGAGCTGGCAGACGAGTTCCCGATAGAAGAGTCGGAGACTTCTTCATCGTCGTTCGCGACGACGGTGATGTTCTGCGACTCGTAACCCTGCGCAACCAACTGCTGCTTTACCTGCTGTGCCTGCGCGTACGTAGCGAAAAGTCCTACAACTGTCTTTGACATAGTTCTCCTTGGAATTTGAGGTGCCAGCTATTGACCGGCACCAGATCATTACTTCTGTGAAAAGAGTTCAACGCGGCGATTGTCGGCCTTGCCTTTTTCTGTCGCGTTGGATGCTGCGGGATTGCTTGGCCCGAAGCCATCACCAGTCAGGCGGCTGCCGTCGATGCCCTGACTCTTCAGAAAATTCGCTACAGTCGCTGTGCGTTGCTGCGAAAGCGTCGCGTTCTTTGGAAGCGCTCCGGTACTGTCGGTGTAGCCTTCCAGCCGGAGGTGAAGTGCAGGGTTGGACTTCATCACACTTGCGGCTCGCTCCAGGGTGGCTTCACCCTCAGGTGTAAGCGTGGCCTGGTTCGTAGCGAAGTGGACTGTTCCAAGATTTGGCAGTGTGCTTGCGGCTGCCTCAGGCGTCGATGTCGCTACAGGGGCAACAGCGGCAGGAGCCGGCGTGGTGGCGTGCCGGGTGAAGAAGTAAGCGAGCAAAGCCAGGATAAGCAGCAGGGGAAGCAGCCAAGCCCAGACAGGAAGCCCTTTCTTCTTTGTTTCTTCGTAAATCTTAACGCGATCAGCCATTTGGAGGAGCTCCGGGATACATTCGTTCAAGCGTGAAACTGGTGAGAAGCAACGAGAGGACGAGCGCTCCTAATTACCGCCGCGTGTGATGTTGGAGCCCTCGCTGGAGGGAACGCCGGTGGAATGCGATGAGCTCCCGGCATTGGCTAGAACGTCTCCCGAGCGCAGTGCAGCTGCGCTGCTGTCCGGAGACAACTGCTCCACTTCGACTTCCGTATGACGCAGCGTCTCATGCACCATTTCGGTGTGCTCCACAGCATCTTTGCTGACGCGTAGCTCTTCTATGACGTGTGCGCTCTTGCTAACAACCGCCTCTTCGGATGTTTCGGTAAGCTCGATAGTCTGGTCGCCCTGCATCGCTAAATCCTGCTGGGTCACGGAGCGGTCAACAGGATGTCGATCAATGTGGACGTGCTCGTCGCGAAGCGATACCGATTCTTCGGCTGGTATCTCGACAACCCGGCGATAGACGCGCACACCGCCTCGATCGACAGAGCGCTTGCCAACAGCGAGCTCTTCTTCCACGATCGGGATACTCGTCGCGACCGTTGCTGCCGCGAGCGGGGCGACAGGCGGCGCTACTACGGTGTCGCGAACCTCGGCTTCGTCAATTACCGTGGCAAGATTGCGATCAAACACATGCTCAACTGCGCTGACATGATCCGGCGAGGCATACACCGCGAGAACGGTTCCACCCTCCTGGACGCCCGCGCTCAGGTGACCTAAATCACGTTCCGGAACACCGAGTTCACTGAGAGTGACTGAACGGAAGTCAGCCTGTCCACCCTCAACGCCGCTTAGCCCACCAGGCCGGTTGCCGATGACAGAAATAGCGGAGCTCGGAACGCCTGCCCGGCTGAGATCGCCCAAAGCAGCCTCCGCTTGCCGGGGATGATGGAAGAGGCACACAAGGGTCGTTCGATCGTTGTTCATAGGGATGCAGCCTCTTTCTGGGAAAGGGATCGAAGACAGGCAAGCTTTTGAGGTGGTCGGATTTCCTGGGGAAGTTAATCCGAAGCCATAGCTTACTGTTGGAGCAAGCGATAGGGCGACGTTCGGGTCGATACCTGCAGTCGCTGCTTGCTGCCTACTACGGTGCAGGAATGAGTGGGCGAGTTGTCACGATTAAGGAAGGTAGTTCGTAAAATTGCTGTCTTGCCTCAGCTGTCGATCAGCTAGGCCCTATACGCTATAGACACTTGCGAGCAGAGCTGCTCGCGTAAGTCATCTAAGTCTTCTTAATGGAACGCTATGGAGGGCCATCCCGCCGCAAGTGCGGCGTCCTTTCAGGACACGCCCGGGAAGAGTTTCATTGCGCGACGCTTCGTCACACGAAAATGCCTGGGAGATATCTGGCGGAGATGCTCAGCGCAACAGGTCTTCCAGCGTGGTGCTGAGGTCTGTCTTGCTGTCCCGGTACTTCACTATGACGGGAGTGTAGACGCTGAGGTTCCAGTCGGCGGCTTCGCCGGACAGCTTCTCGCGAGCCAGGGAGCGAGAGCCAGGGACGACAACGGCGTTAGCTGGGATGATCAGTGGCAGATCCGTGTCATTGCTGCCGCTGTCGCGATGTCCGGCGCGGATTACCGTGCTGTGAACAATGTCGTAGACCGGAGTGCCACGAGTCAGGATGGTACCTGCGGCAAGAACCGCGCCCCGCTTAACAACGGTCCCCTCATAGACGCCGCAGTTACCACCAACCAGCACATCATCCTCGATGATGACCGGCGAGGCATTGACCGGCTCGAGAACGCCGCCGATCTGAGCGGCCGCGCTGAGGTGGACACGCCGGCCGATCTGGGCGCAGGAGCCGACGAGTGCATGCGAGTCGACCATGGTGCCGGAGTCGACGTAGGCACCAGTATTGACGTACATGGGCGGCATGCAGATGACGCCCGGTGCCAAATAGGCGCCGGCGCGGATGGAGGATCCACCGGGAACAACACGGAGGTTCTCGCGTGGGTGCCAGGTGCGGGTGGGAAACGTGTTCTTGTCGATGAATGGATAGCGGAGCTCGGAGTGCGAGTCGAGATCCTCGGAGAAGCGCGTCTTTGCGTATGCGGGATGGCTGCTCGGCGAGCCCATGCCTTCCAACGAGCCGAGCCGAAAGCCGAGAAGGATGCCGCGCTTGACCCAGGCGTTGACGCGCCAACCGGAAAGCGAAGCAGGGTCCGGCTCAGCAGCGCGCAGCGTACCCGCTTCGAGAGCTTCCAAAAGGATGTGGAAGCTGGATAGCGCCTGCTGATCGCCGGATACCGCGGCGCCGGCGGCAAAGGCCCTGTCGATACGTGCTTCGAGACTGCCCTGCGATGCTTCGCTCTTGAGTGCTGTCATCGTGCTTTTTCTCCAGCTCGCGCGGCCGTGACGGTTACGTGTATAGATGCACGGGGCGGCTGGGCTAACCGCGCGCTGTGGCTGCGTGCGCGGGCTGCCGCTCGGCCAGCAGGCCGAGCTGGCCGGCAAGGGTGTGCAGCCGCTCGCGGGTGGCCGCTGCGACGGGCACAATAGGGAGCCGGTATGTCTCGTGAAGGCGGCCCATCATGGCGAGCAGAGCCTTGACTGGACCAGGGCTGGGCTCGAGGAAGTTCGCCAGCATGAGCGGGAAGTACATGTGATTGAGATGGCGGGCCGTAGCCCAGTCATTGGCCAGTGCAGCACGGACCATCTGAGCCATCTCGGCCGGGATGGCATTGGACGCGACGGACACCAGGCCTGCGCCGCCTGCGCCAAGAACGCCGAGAGCCATGGCGTCATCGCCGGCGTAAACCTGAAAGCGGCGCGGCAGGAGCGTGAGCAGCTCGGTGATCTGCGCGAGCGAGCCGCTCGACTCCTTGATGGCGGCGATGTTGTCGCAGGCCTCGGCGAGACGAAGGACCGTAGCCGGCTCTAGATTGGCACTTGTACGACCCGGGATGTTGTAGAGGACCAGCTCGAACGGATGGATCGCTTTCGCGATCGCCTGGAAGTGCTGGAACTGACCTTCCTGGCCTGGCTTGTTGTAGTAGGGGTTCGCGGTGAGAATGGCGGAGATGCCGGGCACCCGCGCCGCGGCCTGAGCACGCTCGACTGCCTCGCGTGTGGAGTTGCTGGTGCATCCGGCCCAGACCGGTACTCGGCCGGCCGCCTCCGCAGCCGTGACCTGGAGAACATAGAGCCACTCCTCGTGCGAGAGCGTGGGGGTTTCAGCGGTGGTGCCGCAGGCGACCAGCCAGTCGACGCCTGCCGGCACCGGGCTTGAGGACTGATACGTGGCCCCGGGCGTGTCGGCGGTAGACTCGCGGCGGACAGGCTGAAAGACATTGCGGAAGGCCGGATCCTCAGGCGCGTCCGATGGGTCCGACGCACCTGCGAAGGTCGTATTGCCCTGGGTGAGGCGGTGGGTGGCGGCTGGACCGATCTGCCAGCTGATCAAAGCGCGAAGGGCGGGCTCGTCGATGGCGCCGTCGGCGCGAAAAGGGGTGACTAACGCTGTTCCGCAACCGACCAGGTCCATATCACCTTCGAGTTTATATCGCGCGCCGAGAGGTCGGCTGCGGCTCGCGCGAGAGTGCCAGGCGAATGCTGTTCCAATTCTGGTGCGAGGGGCTACGGACTTGGGTCATGACGCTGAAGACAGCTGCGAGCGCGCCGATGAAGGCAAAGAGAAGACGTAAGCGCGCGGGATGAAGGCGCTTAACACGGGGGCATGAAGCGATGATTTCTGTGGTGATCCTGACGAAGAACGAGGAGCTGGACCTGCCGGAGTGCCTGGCATCGGTCTCCTTCTGCGACGACGTGCATGTGTTTGACTCCTGCAGTACAGACGAGACGGTCGAGGTGGCGCGAAGGATGGGCGCGCACCTGTACCAGCGGCCGTTTGACTCCTACGCGGCACAGCGTAACGCCGCGCTGGACACAATCCCGTTCAAGCATCCATGGGTGCTGATCCTGGACGCAGACGAGCGCTTCAACGCCGAAGTCTGGACCGAAGCATTGCGGGCGGTTGCGGCGGCTCCGGCGCATGTCAACGCATTCCGGATCCGGCGCGACGACCACTTCTTGGGCCATCACCTGCGTCACGCGCAGATGATGGCGTTATATACGCGGCTGGTGCGGCTGGGCCACGTGCGGTACACGCGGGACATCAACGAGTTCCTGGAGGTGGAGGGCGAAACATGGCAGCTGCAGACACGCTTTGACCACTACTCCTTTTCCAAAGGGCTGGACCGGTGGTTCGCCAAGCACAATCTCTACTCCACCATGGAAGCGCGCATCATTGCGGAGCGTAGCTTTACCGGAGACGCCAACTTGAAGACAGCGTTATTTCACTCGGACTTTCACACAAGGCGGCGGGCGCAAAAGGCGATCTTTTACCTACTGCCAGGCCGGCCGGTGCTTCGCTGGCTGTACCTGATGTTTGTGCGTGGCGGCGTGCTGGACGGCAAGGCAGGCGCCATTTACTCAACCCTGCAGGCCATGTATGAGTGGCAGATTGTGCTGAAGACCCGAGAGCTGCTGCATGGAGCGCCAGCAGCTAACAGCGCAGGAGTGCTGGCGAGCAAAAGTGCCTGAAGCTGGGTACAGCTCCGGTGCGGCGGCAGAGCTGTCCGGTAGGCGTCCGGGCGCGCCTACATGTGCAGGCCTTTGCGGCGTTCAAAGGTCTTGGCGTCGATGAGGAAACGGAACCAGAAGGTCTGGAGCACAAAGAAGATGAAGCCTTCACGGCCGTCAAGGAAGCCCAGGCGCAACACGTATCGGTAAAAGAAGAGCAGGAATGGGCGCAGAAACAGGGGGGCATCGTTGTAGAGATTGCGCAGGTAGCGCCGGCGCTCGATGACGTTGCCGCCCGCGTTGGCTGCGACCCTTTGCTGTTCATCTCGCGCGGATTGTTCTTCCACCTCAGCGTCGGCCCAACGGTTGTGGCGGAAGGTCCACTCGGTGAGCGGCATGCGGATGTCGTCGATCATGTCGTGTTTGAGCTGGCGCGTTTTGCCGGAAAGCACGTAGAAGTGCTGGTCGTACTTGCGCATCTCGCAGCGACCCATACCGTTGCGAAACAAGCGCATGTGCCAGGTGGGATTGAGCGCGCCGTGGCGGATAGGGCGCCCGAGAAAGATCATCTGACGCGGCAGGATAAAGCCGGTCTCGTCAGCATCCTCGGGCAGCGCCCGGATCTCTTCGAGCAGCGGTGGAGTCAGTCGCTCGTCGGCGTCAAGGTGCAGCTGCCAGCCGTAGCGCACCGGTGCGTTGTCGATCGCCCAGTTGCGCTGTGCGCCGTAGTTCTCGAAAGCATGCTCCAGTACCTGCGCACCGAGCGAACGCGCGAGCTCGACCGTACCGTCTTTGCTGAAGGAGTCCACGATGTGAATGTCATCGGTCAAGGGCAGCACGGACCGGATCGTCTCCGCAATGGTGAGCTCGGAGTTATATGCCAGAATGAGGACGGACGGTTTCAAGGAGAATCCTTTTTGGTGACGTTCAGCGATACCTGCTCAGAATGTATCCAAAGCCATGATCGCTGAGACGATCTTTCCGTCAAGAGAAACCGCACCTGCGAAGAGTCAGCTGGAGGACGCTCCCGTCAAGCAGAATACCGGCGAGTGGTTGCAAAAGAAACAAAGTGCGAGCCAATGGTACCGTGGCCGGGATCGCAGCCGTGTGTTACAGCTGAAGCCTGAGGAGGAGAGCGTTTGCAGGCGCACGAAGAGGCAGTGACGAGCGACGAGACCAGCACGGCAGATCCTACGCTGCGGCCGCAGTTTTCCCTCGCAAACCGCGCTCTGCGAGCGCTATGGAACCTGACGTATGCCGTGCTGTACCGGCCTTCACCGCGGCCGATGCATGCCTGGCGGGCCGGACTCCTGCGGCTGTTCGGGGCGAAGCTAGGAGACAAGTGCCATTTCTATGCGAAAGGCCGCATCTGGGCGCCGTGGAACCTGGTGTGCGAAGATCGCGTTTCGCTGGCCGACGACGCGGAGCTGTATAATCCGTCGCCGTTCTTCCTGGGCTCGCATTCGATTGTTTCGCAGGGCGCGTATGTGTGCGGCGCCACGCACACTTACAACGACCCGGATTTTCCGCTGGTCTCGGCACCGATGCGGCTGGGGGCATACAGCTGGGTGTGTGCGCGTGCGATCGTTTCGCCGGGGGTGAACGTAGGGAACGGAGCGATTTTGGGGCTGGGAGCGATCGCGACCAGAGACTTGGAGCCGTTCGGGATTTATGCCGGGGTCCCTGCGAAGAAAGTGAAGGATCGCGAGCGCACGGCGGTGCCGGAGAAGTGGCGTTGAAGCGCGTGGAATGAACGCGGCATGAAGTGGCTGCCTGGCTCGCCATATGACGAACTCATGCATCGTTGTTCGTACCAAGTGATGCGGGAGATGCCTCGTGTTTTCTGGAAGCTGCTCGAGATGTTTAGCAGTTGCTAGTATCTTCATCGCTGTCCTTCTTTGTGCATACGCAGCTGAGCCTGCAGCGTGATACCTGGTCGAGCACACCTTGCAGGTGCAGATGGACAGCTTCGTATCTGGCAGATAGGAACGCACCATGAGTATGAGCCGGACGAGTCCTCCTCGTTCAAAGTGAAGGCTTGGCTTGAGAGTGGAGTGAGAGCTGCCGATCGGGTCGGTGTTGAAGACCCCGCCTCTTCCGTTTACCTCTTTGCAGACTTCCTCGTGTGTCCAGTTGAGCCTTTCAAGCAGGGCTCCGTGCAACGCGCTGCCATTCGCAGCGCCCCCAGGAGACGCTTCATAGAATTGAAATGAGCGTCTTCTAAGACTGTGGGCGGTTTCTCGCGGTGAACTACTGCAGTCCTGGCGCGATATCGCTGAATGCAGATACGCCAGTGTGCACCCGAGTCGAAAGCCACTCCGCGGCACGGACAGCGCCTACCGCGAAGGCTTTGCGCGAGAATGACTCATGTTGGAGCGTGAGCGTCTCCTCCCTGGAACGCAGCGTCAGCACGTGCAGCCCGGCTGCGTCGCCTTCACGATGCGAGGTGATCCGGGCCTGCTGACCGGAAGCACGCTCGATGACACGTTGCAGCGTCAGCGCGGTGCCCGAGGGCGAGTCTTTTTTTGTGATGTGGTGCGTTTCTTCGATGTCAGGTTCGTAGCTGGGTAGCGATTGCGCCAACTCCCTCGCAGCACGGAAGAACGCCTGGACGCCGAGTGAGAAGTTCGTTCCATGAAGCAGGGAAGCGCCGTGCTCACGGGCCAGCTCCGCCATCTCGGGCAGCGACGCGTACCAGCCCGTGGTCCCGACCACGACCTTTGTGCCCAGGGGGAGCAGGGCTCGCAGATTCGCAAGGACGGCCTCAGGTGTCGTGAAGTCGATTGCGACGTCGATCTCCGCGAGCAGCGACGGCGTGAGCGCATGGGCCTGCGGGTTCTCGTCGGAACCAAGCACACGCACAGAGTGGCCGCGCTCGCGTGCGGCTTCGGCTACGAACGAGCCGGTTTTGCCTCGGCCCAGAATCAACAGTCGTGCCAAAAGCTTCCTCTTCTGCAAAGTCGAGACCGAGACCGCCTGCGCGGCTTGCGGCCGCTTCGTGGCATGTTCAGATCGCTTCGCGGTTTTTCAAGGGCTGCAACGTCAACTACGCTTGCGCTGCTTCCACGTCAAAGATCGCTGGGTCCGGATCCTGGAAGAACTCCGCGTGCAGCGATCGTACCGCCTCCTCCACATCATCCTCATCAATCATGAAGCTCATGTTGATCTCGCTCGCACCTTGCGAGATCATCCGCACATTGATGTGCTTAATCGCAGAGAACAGCCGCGCCGCCACACCTGAGTGGCCGCGAATGTCCTCTCCTACCAGGCACACCAGCGCCTTGCGCCCCTCGTATTTCACGTCCGCAAGCTTTGAAAGGTCGGCTGCGATCGCGGGAAGTGCCTCGTTCGAGTCGACCGTGAGCGAGACAGAAACCTCCGAGGTCGAGACCATGTCGACCGCACAACGGTGCTTATCGAAAATATCGAAGATGGCTTTGAGGTATCCGTGGGTCATCAGCATCCGGCTCGCTACCACGTCCACGATGGTCAGCCGTTTTTTGGCGGCGATTGATTTGACCGGATTGCGGCAGGGTGGTGCGAGCGCCTGGATGCGAGTGCCCTCGTTTCCAGGGTTGCGCGAGTTAAGCACCAGCACCGGGATATTGCGCTTGACGGCCGGTAGGATCGTCGCCGGGTGGAGTACCTTTGCGCCGAAATAGGCGAGCTCGGCTGCTTCTTCAAATGAGATGGAGCGCACCCGCAGCGCCAAGGGCACGACGCGCGGGTCGGTCGTCATGATGCCGTTAACGTCGGTCCAGATCTCGATGGCTTCGGCGTGTACCGCGCCGCCAACGAGCGCCGCGGTGAAGTCGGATCCGCCGCGGCCAAGCGTGGTGGTTGCACCCGCTTCGGTCGAACCGATGAAGCCGCCCATCACTACAGTGCGGCCGGCGTCCGCGTGGGGCAGCACGTACTTGCGCAGCTGCTCCTCGATGCGTACGTCGTCGGGCACGGCGCGCATGTGGGCGTTGTCGGTGATGATGCACTGCCGCGCGTCGATGTGGATGGCGTCGAGCGCAGGCGTGGTCGCGTCGGAGAGCGCGAAGTGCTCCGCGATCAGGCGGCTCGAAAGACGCTCACCATAGGAGACGATCATATCGTGGATGCGCGGGGTGAGCTCGCCGACAGCGGCAAGCCCGCGCAGCACCTCATCAAGCGCGGCGAACTCCTGCGTGAGCCAGTGATCGGTGAGCGTGGGCGCGAGTGCCAGCTCGCGTGCCGCGGTCCGGTGGCGGGTAAGCAGCCGCTCGGTGATGGCGAGAGCCGGCTCACGCTCGCCCCGGGCGGCAGTCGCTGCGGCGAGCACCAGCTGATCTGTCACCTTGGCCATCGCACTGACGATCACAATTGGCTGCACCTCCAGCGAGCGGCGGCCGGCGACAATCGTTGCGGTGCGACGGATGGCGTCAGCATTCTCGACGGAGGTGCCGCCGAACTTCATGACGAGATATTTCATGCGGTCGCCTGCGAGAGCGCGGCAGCAGCTGGTTGAGATTGTGGCAGCAGGCGGCCCTGGGCGTGCAGCAGCTCGGCGTTGAGTAGAGCCGCGCCGGCTGCGCCGCGGATGGTGTTATGCGAGAGCACGGTGAACTTCCAGTCGAGTAATGTGCAGGGGCGCAGGCGACCGGTGACAGCGACCATGCCGGCGGCTCTGCCTTCGCCGTGCATACGGTCAAGCCGAGGCTGCGGGCGATCATCCTGGTTGAGGTACGCGACCGGCTGCGCGGGAGCGCTCGGCAGATCAAACACGCGCAGGGGCGCGAACTCTCGCCAGGCAGCAAGGATCTCCTCGCGGGTCGCAGATGTTCTCAGCTTCACGGAGACGGATTCGGTGTGGCCATCTTCAACAGGAACGCGATTGCAGTGCGCGGTCATCCGCAGATCATACGGCGCGACCATACCGCGCTCAGCGTCGAAGCTGCCCAGGAGCTTGGCGGTTTCGGCGACCATCTTTTCTTCTTCGTTGCGGATGAAAGGGACAACATTGCTGAGGATGTCGAGTGAGGCCACGCCAGGATAGCCGGCTCCGGAGACGGCCTGCATCGTCGAGACAAAGAGACTGTCGATGCCGAAGGCGTCTTGCAGAGGCTTGAGTGCGAGCACGAGACCGATCGCGGAGCAGTTTGGGTTCGTGACGAGGTAGCCGCCCGCTCCGGAGCTCCCAGAGGCGCTTCCGGGATCGTTCCACGTCTGTAGCGGAAGCAGCGACAGATGCCCGGGGTTGACCTCCGGGATGACAAGCGGGGTGTGCGGGTCCATGCGAAAGGCAGAGGAGTTGGAGATCACGGCGCAGCCTGCCCGCGCGAACTGCGGCTCGAGCACGAGCGCGATGTCGGTATCGAGCGCAGCGAAGATCACGCGCGGTGTCGCGGCGTCGGGCAACGCCGGCGAGAGCGGCATGCGCGCGAAATGCTCGGGCAGCGAGGAGGCAAGTTTCCAGCGAACGGCCTCACCGTAGAGCTTGCCGGCTGAGCGCTCGCTGGCTGCAAGCCAGGTCACGCGAAACCAGGGATGATGCGCGAGCAGCTCAAGGAAGCGCTGGCCGACCATGCCAGTTGCGCCGAGTATGCCTACTTCAATCGGTTCTCTTGCTTGCATGCGGATGGTTTTGGGAACTCCTTGCGCGGGGGCATCCTGGCAAAGCCGGAACGCCGACGCGCCATCAGTGTATCGCCGCCCGGAGCGATCATCCTTGCAGCGAGGGGCGCGCCGCGCAACTTTCGGTCTCGCTCGGGCAGGTGGACCGCCGAGCAGCTGCAGATCATGTTCCGTGCCGAGGCCGGCAAGGTTTCGTTGTAGATTGGGCTCTATCCACAGATGCGGTCGACGCGCCGCAAAGCGTACCCCAGGAGCTTTCCGCCCATGATTCTCCCTCGATCTACAACGTGCGCTATCGCTCCGGTAGCCCTTGGTCTTCTGCTGTGCGCAGCAGCTGCATCCGCACAGAGCCATGGGGCGAGCAGCCCCGCGGACAGGACGGCCGCACCGGCTGCACCCGTGCTCGCCGGCGAGGAGAAGGGCATGGCGCTGCCGCCTGACTCGGTCACAGATGGTTCGGTGAAGCTGGCGAGCGGCCGATCCGTCGCTTACACCGCGACTGCCGGGCTGCTGACCGTGGGCGCCTCGGATACGCAGGATGCCATGCTGGCGCTGGATGGGCGCTACCTGGCGGATGCAGCCGTCGACCTGCCCGCGAAGGCAGACGAGCAGCCGGCAACTGCGCGCATGTTCTACACGGCGTACATCGCGAAGGATGCTGCGGCCGCGACCCGGCCGATTGTGTTTTTCTATAACGGCGGGCCTGGCGCCTCCACCATGTACCTTCGCATGACCAGTCTTGGGCCGGTCCGGGTCGACATTCCTGATCTGGAGCACCCGGTCGGCGGACCCTACAGGGTGGCGAACAATCCAGAGTCGCTCCTGGACGTAGCTGACCTGGTTTTTATCGACGCGCCTGGCACCGGCTACAGCCGTATCGCCGGCCGCGACGCCATGAAGAGCTTCTACGGCATCGACCAGGATGCCGGCGCGTTCGATCGCTTCATCCGGCGCTTCCTGACGAAGTACAACCGCTGGAACTCGCCCAAGTTTCTTTTCGGCGAGAGCTATGGCACCACGCGTGATGCCGTGCTCGGCCGGCGGCTCCAGAACCACGGCGTCGACCTGAACGGCATCGTTTTTCTAAGCCAGATCCTCAGTTTCGACAATTCGGCGGATGGCGCGGGCGCGAACATTGGTACGGAAAACGGCTTCTTTCTGGCGCTGCCGAGCTATGCGGCGACCGCGTGGTTCCACCACAAAGTGCCAGGCGAGCCCGCGCAGTACGACACAGCACAGTTCGAAGCGCGGCAGCATGAAGTAGAGCAGTACGCGCTGGGCGAGTATGCCAGTGCGTTGCTGGCGGGCGCGGATCTTGACCCTGCCCGGAAGCAGGCTGTCGCGGCAAAGCTCGAAAGCTACACCGGCGTTGCAGCGTCGCTATGGGTCAAGGCAAACCTGCGCATCAACGGCGGCGAATTTGCAAAGTACCTGCAGGACGAGGCCAACATCACGACCGGGCGTCTGGACACACGCTATGAAGGTCCTGTGATGGATCCCCTGGCTGGCTCGTCGGACTACGATCCATTCTCCGGAGCAGTGGAATCTTCAATCGAAGCGGCGATGAACAGCTATGCACACGAGACGCTCGAGTTTGGGCGAGAGATGACCTACAAGCCCAGTGCGGATGATCCGGGTATGAAGTGGGATCTGAACCATGTCGTCGGCAGCGGCTGGCCGGGTACCTACACCAACGTTTCCGCCGATCTGACGGCGACACTGAAGGAGAACCCGCGCATGCACGTGTTGCTGATGGGCGGCTACTTCGACCTGGGCACCCTTTACTTCGCCGCGACTTACGAGATGAAGCACTTGCCTGTTCCGCCTTCGATCGAGAAGAACATCGAGTACACATTCTTCCCGACCGGACACATGGTCTACGTCAACCAGGACGCCTTGCGGAAGCTGCATGACCGGACGGCTGCGTTCATCGAGGAGAACGAGAAGGGGCAGTAGCCGGGAACCCCGGGTCGACGCTCACCTGTCGCACACCCCGGATCGCGTTTGTGAGCCAAATCTCGTCCGCGGTTTCGAGGTCGCCGAGTGTGAGCTCTGCTTCGACGATGCCCAGCATTGTTTCGAGCAGGTGGGCGCGGTAGACGCCCGGCAGGATGCCGGCCGAAAGCGGCGGCGTGCGCCAGGTGCTGCCATGGCGCAGGAAGATGTTGTGGATAGCGCCTTCAGTAACAAAGCCGTGCTCGTTGCGGAAGATTGCGTCGGCGTAGCCCTGCTGCTGTGTCTCCTGGTAGGCGTAATCGTAGAAAGCACGGCGCGTGGTTTTGTGGCGGAGAAAGCGGTCGGAGGAGTGCACAGGCTCCGGCCAGAGCATGACCCGCTGCGGGCCAGGTGGCTCCTCGGAAATCGGCTGTGAGGAAAGGACGCAGGATCCGTCGCGGGCGAGCAGCATGCGCAGTCGGATCGCGCCAGCCTGCGTCAGCATTCCGCGGAGGCCTGCAATGTATGCTTCCAGCGTTGCGAGTACAGTCTTCCGCTCGAACGCAAAGCTGAAATACCGGGCGGAAGCTTCGATCCGGTCGAGATGCCGCCCGAGAAGTGCGCAGCGACCATCGTCCCAGCGCATGGTCTCGATGAGCTGGAACGCCGGTTCACGAAGAAACCTGGCCTTGAGGCAGCACTCGGCGTACTCAGCTGCCGCGCCGGAGTCCCAGGTGATTCCGGCGCCTACGCCCATCTCCAGCCGATCGCCTTCGACTACGGCGGTGCGGATGGCGACACTGAAAACAGCTTCGCCGCTGGAACGGTCATTGTCCGGCGCGATAAACCCGATTGCGCCTGTGTAGACGCCGCGTTCGCGCGTTTCGAGTTCGCGAAGGATCTGCATGGTGCGCACCTTGGGCGCGCCAACGATGGAACCGGAAGGGAATAGGCTCGCGAAAAGCTGGTAGTTGGTGAGCGAGGGACGGAGGCGGGCCGTGATCTCGGAGCTCATCTGCAGCAGGGTTGGCAGCTGCTCGACCGAGAACAGCTGCTTGACGTGGACGCTGCCCATCTCGGCGACTCTGCCGAGATCGTTACGCAGCAGGTCGACGATCATCAGGTTTTCGGCGCGATTTTTTGGGTCGGCGGCGAGCGCACGAGCGAAAGCTGCGTCTTCGGCGGTATCGCGCCCGCGACGGGCGGTGCCTTTCATTGGCCGTACGGAGATCTCGCGGTCCAGTCGGCGAAAGAAGAGCTCCGGCGAAGCCGAGAGAATGCAGCGGCCGCCGATGCGCAACAGTGCTCCGAACTCAACCGGCTGCGCCTCCATCATGCGGGCGAACAGGGCTGCGGCATCGCCATCAAAGCCCGCAAGCACACGGTCAGTGAGGTTGACCTGGTAGGTGTCGCCGGCAGCGATGAGACCGCGGATACGGTCGACCTTGCGGGTGAAGGCGGCTTCGTCGATGGTGAGAGACAGGCCACGGAGGTGCTTGCTGTCGGGAGCATCGAGAGTTGCTGTGGGTGCAGGGTTCACCGGCTCGCAATAGATGCCGAAGGCGACGAGAGGCAGGCTGCCTGGCGCGGGCTGGAAGCCGGGTGCGGCAGTCGGCTCCCAATGGTAGCCGCACTCGTAGCTTAGATAGCCGGCGACCCAGTAGCCAGCATGCAGTGCGCATTCGATCTCGTCAAAGAGCCGCGGCAGCTCATCGAGGGCACGCGCTTCGAGCCATGCGAGCGGGTTGCAGAAGAAGAAGCTACGGCCGGCATTGGCCTTTGCAGCTGTGACAGGTCTGCTCGGAGCTTCGAGCAGGATCGAGCCGTGTTCGGCCGCGGCCCGCTTGCGGAGGGTGGCGATGCCATTCGGAGAGGCATCGCCGGTCCGAAAGCGTTGCAGACTAGCGGACGAGACGGGCAATCTCAGACACGGAAAACTCGATGCCCCGCGCGGGCAGGTTGAACTCGCTGCGGCGAACAAGCTGACCCGACTCGAAGCGTTCGAAGAAGCCGGTGTCGGGGTCGATAACCCAGATCGCCGCAATGCCCATCCGCTCGTACTCGCGGAGCTTGCGCATGAGGCGCTGATGCGTGTCTTCAGGGCTGAGAATCTCGAGGACGGCAGCAGGCGGATGCGTAACAACCCTCTCGCGCGGGAACGTGGCGTCAAGGATCGTTACATCAGGGACGCGAAAGTGGGTCGGGCTGGTTTGCACCCGGAGTTCGGGGCAGACAACAATGTCCCACTCGTTTTCATAGCGAAAAAACCAGCGTTGGATAGCTGCCTGCCAGGCTGAATGGCTGTCTTCCCCCTTGGGACGCTCCTCGACCTCGCCATCGATATACTCCGCATCCGGTTCGTAGGCGGTCCGGAGGTAGAGATCCAGCGGGATATGAGTCGTTGTCGCCATACATGTTCCCTGTTTGCTGGTGAGTGTAGCACTTGCTTTTTACGCGAGCTTACAGGGTGAAAAGCAGATCCTCGGCTCCACTGCGCTTCGCTCAGGATGACCCACTTACCCGGCGATGAAAGGAAGCCCTATGTTCAGGGTCAGCGACTCCCGTCTAATAAGTAAAGCCCTGCTGGACCTTTCCGTTGGCGGCGATAGTCACTGTCGCGGACCGTTTTCCAAGCTGCTCATGCACGGCGGTGAGGGTATAGGTGCCAGGTGGCAGACCCTTGATGGTGAACTGTCCGTCGGCTCCCGTGACAGTAAAGAATGGGTTTGCCAGGACGTTGAGGTAGCTGTGCATCCACGGGTGGGTGTTGCAGCGGACCGGAATCATAAGCTCGGGCGCTTCGAAATAGCGTGTGACTGGGTCAGCGTGCGCGTTCTGCGAGATGTCGAAGGCGTGATTGCCGTCTACCGTTGGCGACATGTGGACGTTGTGCACCGTATCGTCGGAGTTGGTGAAGTGGACTCCCTGGCCAACCATAGCGCCAGAGACATGCGGCTCAAAGCGGCAGCCGCGCTGGTCGATGATGACCTCGTTCCGCGGGATCGGGTAGGCGCGGTTCCCGAGTCCGCTCTGCACGTACACGAGCACGTTGGCAAGGCCGCCATGGTTCACGACGACATCGTCCGTCATCTTGCTTCCGTCTACATCCGGGGACATGGCACAGACCGAGTCCGCGGCCATGTCAATCTCGACCGGTTTAGGCGGTTTGCCGGTAAAGTGGACGACGCCCGAAACCGTGCCGCCGTGGGCGTAGTCAACCTGCGAGTACTGCTTGGTCGGCCCGAGAGAGCCCGGTTTGCAGCTGGTGAGCGAGAGCAGGCACGCGAGGGACAGGAGCGCGGCGAAACCGGGAATCAGTCGGGGCATACCTCAGGATAAGTCTTTCGCCGTGCTCGGCCTCAACCGAGCGCGGCGATAACGGCATCGGCGAAGGCGCTGGTGCCGGATTGGCCGCCCACATCGCGGGTAAGTGTCCTGCCTTCGCGGTAGACCATATCGATAGCGGTCCGAATCCGCCCGGCGAGTGTAGCTTCCTCAATGTGGTCGAGCATCAGCACGGCCGATTGCAGCAGCGCGGTCGGGTTTGCCTTGTCCTGCCCGGCGATGTCGGGTGCCGAGCCATGGACAGCCTCAAAGATTGCGGCGTTCTCGCCCAGGTTCGCTCCCGGAACAAGGCCGAGACCGCCAACAAAGCCGGAGCACAGGTCGCTCAGGATGTCGCCGTACAGGTTCTCCATCACCATGACGTCGTACTGGTAGGGGTTGGTGACGAGCTGCATGCAGGTGTTATCGACGATGTGCTCCGCGTAAGTGATCTCAGGGTAGGCCGAGGCAATATCGCGGGCGCAGCGCAGAAACAGGCCGTCTGTCAGCTTCATGATGTTGGCTTTGTGGATGGCGTGTACGCGCTTGCGTTTGTGCTTGACGGCGTACTCGAAGGCGAACCTCGCGATGCGGGTGGAGCCTTTCTCCGTGATGACCTTGAGCGAGGTGCAGACGCCGGGGACGATCTCCTGCTCGAGCCCTACGTAGAGGCCCTCGGTGTTCTCGCGGACGATGATGAGATCGACCTCCGGGTATTTGGTCGCGAGCCCAGGCAGGTTCTTGATGGGGCGAAAGTTGGCAAAGAGATCGAATTCCTTGCGCAGCGTGACGTTGATGCTCTTGAAGCCAGCGCCGATCGGCGTCGTGACCGGGCCCTTGAGCGCAACCTTGGTGCGCTCCACCGACTCGTAGAGCACCTTCGGGATGTACTCGCCTGTCTTCGCAAAAGCGTCGGCGCCCGCGTCAAAGCGTTCCCACACGAAGGTGGTGCCAGTCTCGCGACCGGCGGTTTCGAGGATGCGGATGGTGGCGGCGGTGACCTCGGGGCCGATGCCGTCGCCGGGGATGAGAGTGATCGTGTGCTGGCTCATAGGGGATGCGCGGCTTGGTCTTTCTGCGCGGGAGTCGGGCGGACGGGCTTGGCGGGTTCTGCAGCGTGGGCGCGCGACTGCGCAAGCTGCTCCAGCTCTTCACGGAATTCGGCAACGTCCTTGAATTCACGGTAGACGCTGGCGAAGCGGATGTAGGCGACTGTATCGAGCCGTTTGAGGCCGTCCATGATGAGCTGGCCAAGCTCGGCGGTGGTGCGCTCGCGGTCGGCGGCGTCATTGAGGAAGGTTTCAGCTGCTTCGACCAGCTGCTCCAGTTCGCGCATAGCAACTGGGCGTTTCTCGCAGGCATGCTGCAGGCCGGTCAGGATTTTCTGGCGATCGAAGCGCTCGCGGCGGCCGTCTTTCTTGACGACCATGCAGGGGATCTCGTCGAGGCGCTCATAAGTAGTGAAGCGCCGTGTGCAATGGTTGCACTCGCGGCGGCGGCGGACCGCGGCGGACTCTTCAATCTCGCGCGAGTCGACAACCCGGTCCTCGGTGTAGCCGCAAAAGGGGCACTTCATGGTCAGGGCCAGTTTATATGCCGGCGCATGAAAGGGGTATCCAGGCGCAGAAGCGTAGCTGGAGGAGAGCTGTCGGGGTTACGTTTAGAGCCGCTTGCGAACAGCCCGGCGAACGACCTCGGTTACGACTCCATAAGCGACGTGCGTCACCCACTCGCTGACGCGTTCCTGGGCAGGCTGGTCCTTTACCGGTTCCACCAAGCCTGCGGAAGGCAGCGCGCCTTCGTGCATCAGCCGGTTGAGGGTAAGGCCGAAAGCCGCGCCCTGCCAGGCGGTCGCGCGAGGCTGGTACTCCACCACGATGCCGTACACCGCGCCGGTCAGCGTGCCAAATGCCCAATGGATGGCCTCGGTCGCAGCTTTTTTAGCCGGCTTAGAAACCGGGACGCTGGCCGCGGCTGCGGTGCGCTCCACGATCATCTCAGGCGGCGGCTGCTGGCCTTCTGTGCGGGGTGGCACAAGCTTTTCACCGACTACTTTTGCGGCCGAACCGGCCAGGCCGCCGATGAGGCCGGCGAGGAGGGCTTTTCTTACAGACTTGGAGCCGTTCTTCTGCATACCTGATATGGATGCGCCCGGCTGCCTGGCAGGCCGGGCGAGGCCGTTCTCCCGTTGAAGTCAAGAGGCGCGCAGCATAGCCGGGTGTCTGCGCCAGAGCGCGAGTGCCCCGGTCAGGCTTCCGGAACGAACTCGCGCTCAGCTTCCGCGGGGTGTCCGGCGTGGGAAGCTACCGCGCCGAGCTTCTCTTCGGCCTGCTCGCTGTCCTCGGCGAGCTTTTTGAGCGAGACATGCTCGAAACGCATCCAGATCAGGCCGACCGGGATGATGCTGAGAAAGGTAACGATGAGCAGCATGGCCGCGGAGGCGATTGCGGGCTCAGGTGCGACCCCGAAGAAGGACTGCATGACGCCGCCAACGATGCCAATCTGCGTAAACCAGCCGAGCACAGGCAGCTGGATGAGCGAGCCGGCGGTACTTGTAGCCATGAGCAGCATGCAGCGGGAGAGGGTCATGGACGCAAGCTGCGGCGAGGCCGAAAAGGCGCGCAGAGTTTCGAGGTAGGCGTATGCGATGCCGCCCCACATAAGAAGCGAAAGAGCGAGTGCCTGGAGGAAGTCCCCAAACGAGTTGATGGCGTTGAGGCCGTCGCGGAAGGCCAGGATCTTCTCGCGGACGCTTTCGCCGAGTTTGGGCGAGAGCCGCGCGAAGAAGCTGCCGACTACGGCGGCCGCTTGACGGCCGGCAACGCGGACGAAGAACGCAAACGCCACAAACGCGACGACCATAACCAGACCGGAAATCGCGGTCCTGTTGATCAGCTCCGGGTGAGGCAGGGCATGGCGGTCAGGTGCGGCTAAAAGCACAACGGCGAAGATAAGCGCGACCGAACCCATGTCAAACATGCGGTCGAGTGCATAGACGGCAAACTGTGCGCTGAGCGGCAGGCCGGTGCGGCGCGACACCAGGTACGGGCGCACAGGGTCAGCCGGACGGCCCAGCAACGCGACCGCCGTGAAACCGATGATTTGGGTGCCAAGCAGCGAAGCCGGGCTGATGCGCTTGCTCGGCTTGAGAAAGAGAGCCCAGCGGACGGCGCGGAGAGCGTAACCGGCCCAGATAAGAAGGATGCCCACCCCGAAGAGCAGCCAGTTCGCTCGCTGCAGTTGGTGCCCAAAGGTGGCCCAGTCAAAGTGGATACGGCCGCGCAGGAAGAAGACAGCCGCGGCGAGCACGACCAGCACGACGGTCCAGAGTAGTGCCTGGTTCTTTTTCAAGGATAGGTCTCCTGTACGATCGGGCTGGCCACAGGGTACGTCACCATCGGGCCTGAAAGCATATGCGGGTATTGTTTCAGGGCTTGACCGAGGCGCGAAGCGCGGCTGCTCCGGAAGCCTGCCTGGCCAGGTAACGGCTATTGAATTCGCGGATAATCCGGGCGACGTAGGCGCGGGTTTCGCGATAGGGCGGAACACCATGCCAGCGGTCGACCGCGCCTGGACCGGCGTTGTATGCGGCCAATGCAAGGGCGAGGTTGTCGTGGTAGCGGGTGAGCAGGCCGTCAAGGTAGGCAGCGCCACCGCCGACGTTCTCCGCCGGCACGAAGGCATCGTGTACGCCGAGCGAGGCAGCGGTAGCCGGCATCAGCTGCATTAGGCCCTGCGCGCCGGCATGGCTCTGCGCACGTACCCGGCCGGCACTCTCGGCGTGGACCACGCTGGCAAGCAGATCTACATCAAGGTCGTGTGCCTGGCCCGCGCCCTGCAGCACTTCGTGCAGCTCGCCGGATGTAAGGACTTGTGGGATGTCTGAGCGGCTTACAGACCCGGTCGGGGCGGCTGCAACGACTGTCGCCGGAGTGGGCGATGGAGGAGGGTCGGGCACCAGGGTGTCCGAGGCGATGGCAGCGGTACGGACCTCGATGAAATCGGTGGAGGTTGCGTCCATGTAGAGTCGGGTGCGGTCGCCATCAACGATGCGGTGATCGCAGACAAGGTCATAGCCGTTAGCCAGGCTGATGTGGTCCGCGGCAAATGCGGGAGCGGCAAAGGCAACTGGGAGTGCTGCGCGGAAGGCGAGTCGCCGGAGGGAACGACGAACGGGGCGGCGATGGCGTTTGGGATGACGCATGGCGATGAAGAGAGCGTCCAGCTTCTGCCGACGGTTCAGCATAGCAGGGGAGCACTGGCTCAGTCTGAATGACAGTAAGCGGCGCATCACCCGCTCAGACCTCCTGCGGAATAGCGACGGAAGCTGCAGCGCGTGCTTCAAGGGCAGCCTCGACCGCAAGCGCAACACCATCCTCGTCGTTGGTTGCGGTGATCTGCCATCCGCTGCGTGCGGCTTCCTCGCGGAGAGCAGCGGCGGCGTTGCGCATCAGCACAGGCTGGCCAGCCCAGCGCAGCATCTCCAGGTCGTTCCAGTTGTCGCCGACAGCCATGACATTTTCCCGCGCAATGCCACGCTCGGCGGCAAGCCGGGCGAGCGCTACGCCCTTATTGCAGCCGAGCGGGAGGATGTCGAGGATGCTCAGGTCGCGCTCCGCGTACTCGGTCCGGTGCATTTCGATCTGCGCGGCAAACGGAGTCGTCTGCAGATGCCGCTCTGCGGCGGCCATCTGCGCGACCGTTCCGCAGATCATGCCCTGCATCGGCGCTTCGCCGCGGTCGAAAACCTGCTCGAGCGGGTCAACCTGCTCAATGTAATCAATGTTTGCGTCGACCCAGAGCGCGATCCGGTCGTGGAGACGGTCGAGCGATTCGAGAACGAGCTCGCCGGGACCTTCCTTGTCAAAGGTGAAGACCATGGTGCCGCCGAAAGGGCGCAGCTCTGCGCACAGGAGACGCGAGGTCTCGATGGAAAGGAAGAAGCTGTCCATCAGGTTGCCGGCGAAGTCGCGGGTCGAAGCACCATTGGACGAGATAAGCACGGTCTCGGGCGAGAGCCCAGCCGGATGGAGCAGCGGCATAGCGTAGGCGGCACGGCGGCCTGTAGCGATCGCGACCTCGACACCCGAGGCCACGGCGGCGTGCAGTGCCGCGATGGTGCGATCGCTCATGCGCGTACCGTCGGAGGGCATCAGGGTGCCGTCAATGTCGAAGGCGGCCAGCGAAACTGTCGGCCAGTGCGGCGGGCGGCTCTCGGAACCATGGGTCATTGGAGCTAGTGTACCGGCTGGCCTACCGAGCGGGTTTTGCGGGGCAGTAAAGAAACGGCTGCTGGTAACGCCTGGCGTGGAAAGTTGCGCAGGTCGAGCCGGCGTCTCGCCGGGGGCGCCCGGCAGGAAGTATTCTCAAAGCAATGCCACCCATCCATTCTCTTCAGTGTTCTCGCTGCCAGCAGCACACCTCTGCCGCGACGCCGCAGACGGTTTGCCCTCACTGCGCTGGTGTTTTGTACGTGCGCTATAACATGGACGAGCTACGCGAAACGGCCCGGATGCCTGAAGGATCGCAGGCGCTGGACGGGCGGGAGCGTCAGCTGGACGACACCATGTGGCGGTACCGCGGCGTTTTGCCTGATGTGGAACCGGTGACGCTGGGCGAGGGCTGGACACCGCTGATGCAGAGCCGCCGCTTTGCCCATGCCTGGATCAAGGAAGAGGCAACCAACCCGACCGGGACCTTCAAGGCGCGGGGTATGTCAATGGCTGTTTCGATGGCGCAGCATTACGGGCTCAAGAAGCTGGCGGTGCCCTCGGCCGGCAATGCAGCCGGCGCGCTGGCCGCTTACGCAGCGGCAGCAAAGATTGAGGCGCACATCTTTATGCCGCGGGACGTCCCTTTTGCGAATTACCTGGAGTGTGTGGCATATGGCGCGCATACGACACTGGTGGACGGTCTGATCTCAGACTGTGCCCGCATCGTTTCTGAGCGCAGGGAGGCCGAAGAATGGTTTGATGTCTCGACCGTCAAGGAGCCGTACCGGGTCGAGGGCAAGAAGACCATGGGTTACGAACTGGTCGAGCAGATGGGCTGGGAGTACCCGGAGGCTGTCTTTTACCCGACCGGCGGCGGCGTGGGGCTGATCGGAATGTGGAAGGCTTTCGAGGAGATGGAGCAGTTGGGCTGGGTGCGCGGCAAACGGCCCAGGATGATCGCGGTGCAGAGCTCAGGCTGTGCGCCGGTAGCTCGCGCTTTTGACGCCGGCGAAGCGGCGTCTAGCTTCTGGAATGGCGCGGAAACATTTGCGAGTGGCCTTCGCGTGCCAAAGCCGTATGGGGACTACATCGTGCTCGACGTCGTGCGGCAGTCGGGCGGGCTGGTTCTGGACCTGCCGGACGATGTGATTCTCGCCTCGCTGCTGGACTGGGCGAAGCAGGAGGGCCTGCTGCTCTCACCCGAAGGTGCTGCGGCGACCGCGGCGTACGACCATCTGCTGGCCACGGGCTTCCTGAAGCCGGAAGACCGGGTCATCCTGTTCAACACTGGGGCGGGTTTGAAGTACACCGACCTGATCGCGGAGGCCATGGATCTAGTTCGGCCAGGTGCGGCCGTGCAGCAGGCCAAGCTGCCTGACCGCATGCCGGTCGGCGGGATCATCACACCCCAGTGAACGCGCCGCCTGAATCCAGCGGATACTTTCTCGAGACCGAGCGGCTTGGCTTTCGGCAATGGCGGACGACGGACCTGCCGCTGGCCGAGGGGCTGTGGTGCGACCCGGCAGTGATGGGCTACATCGGTGGCCCGCTGAAGCCGGCGGGCGCGCAGGCACGGATGCGGCTCGAAGTACAGCATCAGCAGAGACTCGGCTACCAGTACTGGCCCATCTTTCAGCGTGCGACGGGCGAGCATGTGGGTTGCTGCGGGCTGCGGCCGCCGCTGGCTCTCTACGAAGCGGAACCCGGTGTGCTGGAGATCGGCGCGCATATCGCCAAGGCGTTCTGGAGCGGCCGCTACGGCGAGGAGGCCGCCCGGGCCGTGATCCGACTTGCCTTCGGGCAACTTGGTGTACCGGCGCTTGTGGCTGGCCACCATCCGGAAAACGACGCCTCCCGGTCGCTGCTGCTGCGGCTTGGTTTCCGGTGGACGCACGATGCGGTGTGGGATGTGACGGGGCTGGTGCACCCGTTCTACCGGCTGGACCCTGAGGTTAGCGAGACCTGGAAAAGAAGGGAGTGGCCGGAGAAGGGGTGAGTGGGCGAGGAGGCCTGACTGGCTCACCTACCTTCCTCGACGTGTTTGCTCCTTCATCACATCGTCGGCTGTGTCTGACTGGTGGGCGCTGGCGCGGGCGTTGGCTGCGCGCTCGGCGTGGAGAGCGCGATTTCAAGCTCTTCCTCATTCATGTTGACCTCTACGTCGGCGAACAATGGCGTGCTCAGGTAACGCTCGCCGGTGTCGGGCAGCATGCATAGGATGGTTGAGCCTTCGGGTGCTTCCTTTGCGGCCATCAGCGCCGCGGCGAACGTCGCGCCGGAGCTGATGCCGACGAAGATGCCCTCTTTCCGTGCGAGCTCGCGGCTGCACCGGAACGCCTCCGCATTCGGAATGCGCAACACCGGCTCAAATAGCTGCCCGCGTGCGTGTTCCATGCCGTCGGCGGCCAGCTTGGCGATGAAATCGGGACTCCAGCCTTGTTGCGGGTGCGGCTTCCATGCCGGATGGCTTTTCGCCGCCGAGCCGTCCGGGTTGCGCTCTTGCGGCAGACCGCTTGCAAGCATCGGTGCGTCGTCCGGCTCGCAAACGACGATCTTTGTCTCGGGCCGCTCCTTGGCGAGCACCCGCGAAACGCCGTCGAGCGTGCCGCCGGTGCCGAAGCCGGTGACCCAGTAATCGAGCCGCTCGCCCGCGAAGTCGCGCAGGATCTCCTGCGCCGTCGTACGTTCATGCATCAGCGCGTTGGCTTCATTCTCGAACTGGTGTGTCTGGAACCAGCCGTGCTTCTCGGCAAGCTCCGTTGCCTTGGCGACCATTCCCGAGCCGCGCGCTGCGCCGGGTGTCAGGATGACCTTGGCTCCGAGAAAGCGCATGAGCTTGCGGCGCTCGACGCTGAAGGTTTCGGCCATGCAGATCACCAGTGGATAGCCTTTCTGCGCGCAGACCATGGCGAGCCCGATGCCGGTGTTGCCGCTCGATGCCTCGACAACTGTCTGTCCCGGCTGGAGCGCACCCCTGCGTTCCGCGTCCTCAATCACGCCGAGAGCGAGCCGATCTTTGACGGAGCCGAGCGGATTAAAGGCTTCCACCTTGACATAAAGGTTCACGTGCGGTGGAGCCAGCTTGTTGATACGCACGACAGGGGTGTTGCCCACAGTTCCAAGGATGCTCGCGTGCTTGGCCAAAGTCGGCCTCCTACCAAACAGGATGACGTGAACCGCACCGGGGATGCGTGTCAGTAACCGTTCGCGATGAGGTAAGGCAGTGTGACCTCGAAGGAGTGATCGCCACGCGTGTCCTCTTCGGCGATCCGGGTCCAGCGGTCTTCCTGTTTGCCGGCGACCACGAGGCCGTTCTGAATGGCGAGCTTCATCAGCACGTCCGCTTCCAGGTTGACCGGTGAGCCACTTGCCAAGGTGTGCAGATTAGTCGCCTCGTAGGTGTGCGGAATCACAGCAACGTGCAGCTCGCCGGCACCGGTCACCGTGTCATCGTTCGCGTCCTTCTCCGGGAACCAGCGAGCGACTGTGAGGGAGATGCCTTCGATCGTAATCGAGCCTTTTTCGACGACGAACCGGCCGACAGCCGGGGGTACCGCGATGCGCAGCAGCCAGTCGGAGCGACCTGCCCCAATTTCGCTGTTCCTGCCGACCCGGTCGAGGCCGAGCAAGGTCCCGGTGGCATCGACATGTCCCTGCACGATGTGGCCGCCGAGCGGGGTTCCAGCCGGGGTGGGCAGCTCGAGATTGATGCGGGAGCCGATGGCGAGATTCGAGAGCGAGGTGCGTTCAACCGTTTCCTGCGCGAGTTCGGCGTGGAAGCGGTCGCTCTCGGGCGCGAGCGCGGTCAGGCAAACTCCCGAGACCGCGATGCTGTCGCCGATGTTCAACTTGCCGGCCAGATCGGGGCTGTGCACAGTGAGCCGCAGCGTGCCACCTGCGGGCGCGAGCGCTTCGATGGTGCCGGTTGCCTGTACCAAGCCTGTAAACATGGTCGGTTGTCTCCCTTTATCTGATTGTAGGCGGGCTGTTCCTGGCGGGTTCCGGGCGGTAAAGCAATCCAGCGCTGCCTGCCTCACCTGCAAGGTGAGATCGCTGCTCCTGGCATCACTGCGCCAGCTGCACTCAGAGCAGTAGCATCGCAGGATGGAAGCCAGCAAAGTGGCAAGTGCCAGTCCGCCCGCCACTCTCGGCAGGCCGCCAGACCCGCAGCGGCTGCAGAGGCGCAGCTTGGTCGAGCTGCTTGTCGGCTATGGGCTGCTCCTGCTGGTGCTGTGGACACCGAGGCCATGGCAGGAAAGCTTCTATCTCGTCGCACTCACCTTCTTCGTAGTCCTAACGTGGCGGTCGTTCCGCAGCTTACCGGTAATCGGTTTGCGCAGAACCAACCTCTTCCGCTCAAGCTGGGTGGTGGCCGGCGCGCTGCTGATAGCGGCTGTAGCGGTCCCGGTGTCGTTTCACCTGCACCTGCTGCACCCGGTCGGCAGCCCGCTGGCGTTGCTACGGCGTTACTGGAGCTACGCGATCTGGGCCTTTTTCCAGCAGGTGCTGCTGCTCGACTTCTCTCTGCGCCGGCTGCTTAGCCTGTTCTCGGGACGACGAGGCGCAGCAACGATCGGAGCGGCGGCGATCTTCTCGCTGGCGCATCTGCCAAACCCGATCCTGGCGCCGGCAACCTTTGTGTGGGGGCTTGTCTGCTGCTGGGTCTTTCTGCGCTACCGCAATCTATGGCCGCTCGCGGTGGCACACGCCATTCTCGGCATTACGCTGTCGCTTACGATGCCGGCCTCGGTTGTCCGGGGTATGCGCGTCGGTCTCGGCTACCTCACGCATCCGCTCGGCCATAGCGAGGTGCAGCGGAAGCTTTCCGGAGCCGTGAGTCAAGAAGAGTCTCTGCGCGAAGCGGGATGCGCGCTACGGGTCGCGCCAGGGATCGCGCAGGTAGGCGTCCAGGCGGAAGTCGGAGCCAGACTCGGAGATGCTGGAGCGGCGCACCTCGGTCGGCAGCGCCAAGCCGCCGGCTACCAGCGGAACGCCTGCATCGCCTAGAAACATCGGCGCGTAGAACAGGCACAGTTTGTCGACCAGGTGTGCCCCATCGTGTAAGACGTCGCTGGCCTCCAGCAGGGATCGATTGAGCTGAGAGCCGCCCTCGGTCAGGAGATTGAGCACCTGGTAACTTTCCGCAAGCAGGCGCATGACAGCGTGAAGATTGAGCTCGCCTGAGCGCCCGCGGCCTACTGTTTGCACGCGGGCGCCGGCAGCCTCGAGGGCTTTTCGCCGCCCGGCGTGCGCGGCATCGCTGCTCTCCGAAGTAATGAGCAACAGATCGTTCTGCGCGGTCTGCAGCAGGCGGCAGTCGGTCGGAAGGCGCAGGCGTGAGTCGAGCACGATGCGCAGCAGAGCACGCCGGCGTGCGCCGCCGCTACGGTCGGTAAGCATCGGGTTGTCCTCGAGGACAGTACCGATACCGGTAAGGACGGCATCCATCGAATGGCGCAGCTTCTGCACCGCAAGGAGGGAGCGGGCGCTGGTAAGGTAGCTGACCCGGCCGGCGTGGCGCGTGTTTGGCGGAGGGGCGATGCGACCATCCAGCGACACACCAGCTTTGAGCGTGACAAAGGGCCGCTTGCGGCGGATCCAGCGGGCAAAGCCGTCGTTGAGCGCGCGGGCTTGGTCGGCGAGCACGCCGAGTGTGACCGCGACGCCAGCTTCGCGCAGCATGGCGATGCCGCGACCGCTTACCAGGGGGTTCGGGTCGCCGGTTGCGACGACAACGCGGCTGACCCCGGCGCGGATCAGCGCTTCAGCGCAGGGTGGTGTGCGGCCGGTGTGCGAACAGGGCTCGAGCGTGACGTAAGCGGTCGCTCCGTAAGCCTGGCTGCCCGCGTCTTTCAGCGCGACGATCTCGGCGTGATCTTTCTCGTCGTAGCGGTGTGCGCCGCGGCCAACAACCAGGCCGTTGCGGACGAGAATACAGCCGACACGAGGGTTGGGCGAAGCGAGTCCGATGGAGGCTTCCGCAAGCTGCAGGGCCTGGCGCATCCAGCGCGCATCGGGATTGCGCTCTTTATGATCTTCCCCTGCTCGCTCATCGCTCCGGTATGCTTCCCGCACTGGCTTCCTCTCCGAGCAGGGAATCTACAAAGGCCTCGCTGTCGAAAGCGAGTAGATCATCGATCTGCTCGCCCACGCCCACGAAACGTACAGGAAGTTTGAGCTCCTGCGCAATCGCAATCACGATACCGCCCTTAGCGGTTCCGTCGAGCTTGGTAAGCACAATGCCGGTCACGCCGGCCGACTCCGTGAAGAGCCGGGCCTGCTGCAGCCCGTTCTGCCCGGTGGTCGCATCCAGCACAAGCAACACCTCGTGCGGCGCGTCCCAGACGATGCGCTGCGCGGTGCGGCGCATTTTCTCGAGCTCGGCCATCAGGCTGGTCTTGGTGTGTAAACGGCCCGCGGTGTCGACGAGCAGGATGTCGGTGCGGCGCGCATTCGCCGCTTGTAGTGCGTCAAAAAGCACGGCCGAAGGGTCGCCACCCTGACGGGTCTTGATCATTTCGACGCCCGAACGCTGGCCCCAGACCTCGAGCTGCTCGATGGCGGCTGCGCGAAAGGTGTCGGCTGCGCAAAGAAGTACGGATTTACCACTGCGGCGGTACCAGGCTGCGAGTTTGCCGGTGGTGGTGGTTTTGCCGGTGCCGTTGACGCCGACCAGGAACACCACCTCAGGTGGCGTGATGACACGCTTCGGCAAACGGTCCTCGTGCTTGAGCAGCGCGAGCAGTTCTTCGCGCAGCAGACTCTTGAGCTCGGCGCCGTTTGCAATCCCCTGCCGGCGGGCACGGTCGCGCAACGCGCCAAGGACGACAGTCGTGGTGCTCATGCCCAGGTCCGACGTGAGCAGAACCTCTTCAAGCTCGTCGAGCGCGGCTTCGTCGACCTCGCGGGTCAGCGCAACCACGTCGCCGATACGATCAGAGAACTGCTCGCGCGTGCGCGTGACCGCATCGCGCATGCGGTCGAAAACACTCCGCTTTTCGGGTTGATCAAGCGAGCCGAAGAGAGTCTGGATCATGGAACAAGTCTAAAGGGTGAGAACCGAAAGCGAGGAAAGCGGTCACTTCGTGGCGGCGTTCAGTCGTGCTGAGGTGCGGCTACTCAAAACCTCCTGCTGATCGGGATTAAACTTGTGGGCAGCAGCGCCGGAGGAACTTATGGCCGCGACAACCTTTGTGCCGCTCGCGGTGTACCTCGAAGCGACTACGAGCCGGATGCCGAGTATGTTGATGGGGAGATCGAGGAGCGCCCGACGGGCCGGTATAGCCACGCAGCCTGGCAGCTAGCGCTTCAGCTTTGGTTTGTTGCCCACGCGAAAGAGTGGGATACTCGCGTTCTTGCCGAGTACCGGGTTCAAGTCGCGGCAACGCGCTACCGTGTTCCCGACATGACTGTTTGGAATCGTGCGCAGCCGATTGAAGAGATACTTACTCACGCTCCCATCGCGGTCTTCGAGGTGCTGTCGCCCGAGGACAGGATGCCGCGCGTTCTCAGGAAGCTCGGCGACTACCAGGCCATGGGCGTGCGGACGATTGTTCTCATCAACCCGGAGACAGATACGATCTATCGCTATCTGGAAGGCGTGCTGACGCCAAGTGAAGAGCCTGCCTGTGAGGGAAGTGCATGCGTGCTTGACTGGGCCAGGATCCGGGACCTACGCGACTAGCTGACCTGCTGTGTTCAGCCTTCCGAGTGCGCCGATGAGCTTCCGCGCTATGAACCTGTTCTTCCCGGTGGTTCTCGCGATCCACAATGTAGAGGAGTACGCCGGCTTCGACGAGTTCGCGCGTTCTTACCAGTGCAGTCCGATCAAGAAGATCATGACGCGCCCCGTGATGCGTGGTGCTCTACTCATGCTGACGGTGGGGGCTGCCGTTAACAGCGCAGCGACCTTCAAAGCGGACAAAGGGACGCCTTGCGTTCTCTCCAGAGTCGGCACATTTTCCTTGCTGTTCAACGCAGTCGGCCACTGCCTGCTTTGTTTTGTACGGCGCCGATCCGCTCCCGGCACCGTCTCATCCATCTTCGTTATCCTGCCCTACTCGGCACTCGCTGTTGCTGCCATGCTCACGCCTCGCAAGGAGCGGCGTTCCTTCCTGCTGCGATATGCCGTCCTCGGCGCGATCAGCCTGCCAGTCATCACCATCTCTTCTCTCATGGTCAGCTACGCTCTACTCAAGGCTGTTCGAGCGATACGGGCGGCGCTTTAGCAGGCGAAACGATGCAGGTTCAAGTGTTCCTTTCGACCGAGTCACCCGGCGGATTACTCCTCCGTGCCGGGCCTCGACATGAGTGCGCGCACAGCGTCGGCAGCCGAGCGGTGGCCGTGCAGCACAGCATGTACTTCCTCGGTGATAGGCATGGAAACCCCGTGCTGGCGGGCCAGCGCCAGCGCGGCATGGGTCGTGCGCACGCCTTCGGCGACCTTGCCGTCGAGGCTCGCGATGATCTCGGAAAGAGCTTTGCCGCAGCCTAGCTCAACGCCGACGTAGCGGTTGCGCGAGAGCGCGCCGGTGCAGGTGAGTACGAGGTCGCCGACCCCGGCAAGGCCAGCCAGGGTCTCGCGCCGGCCGCCGCAGGCTAGCGCAAGGCGGGTAATCTCGGCAATGCCGCGGGTGATGATGGCCGCAGTGCTATTATGCCCGAGTTGAAGCCCGGTGACCGCGCCGGCGGCGATGGCGATGACGTTCTTGAGCGCACCGCCAAGCTCAACCCCGGCAACGTCGGTGTTGCGGTAGAGCCGCAGAGTGTTGGTCGAAAGCATCGCCTGCGCTCTCTCGGCGTCTTCGGATCGTGGGAAGGCGATGGTGACGGCGGCGGGGTTTGCGGCCGCAATCTCCTGCGCGAACGACGGGCCGCTCAGCACTCCGATCGGTTGCGAGTACCGGCCCTGGGCTGCGGGCAGACCAGTTGGAGCTTGTACTCCGGCGAGAACCTGGGCGGCGACCTCGGTCATGCGCAGCAGCGTGCCGTCCTCAAGCCCCTTGGCGGCGCTGACGAGCAGACTGCCGGGCCGCAGATGCGGTGCGAACGCTTCCACCGTGACCCGGAGGTGCTGCGATGGCATAACGAGCAGTACAGCATCTGCTTCGGAAACAGCGTCTGCGAGCGAAGCAGTAACAGCCAGCGTGGCCGGGAGCGGGTAGCTGGGCAGGCGGCGCTTGTTCTCTCGCGTTTCCGTCAGCGCGGCGGCGTGCGCAGCGGTGTGCGCCCAAAGTGTGACACTGTGGTCAGCGCGGCGGCTCAAGTTCAGAGCGAGTGCTGTACCCCAGGAACCGGCGCCAAGGACGGCAATGCGGCTCATGCCGCTGCAGTCCGTTTGCTGCCAAAGCGGTATTCTGTACCGTTGAGCAGCCGGCGGATGTTGGCGTGGTGCTTCAGCGTGACGATCGCAGGCACCAGTACCAGCACCGTCAGCGGAGCCCAGCCGCGGCCGAGGTGCGGTGGCAGCAGAAAAGCAGCGATCGCCATCGCGGCCGCTCCGCAGAGCGAGGCCAGCGAGACGATGCGAGACAGCGCGAGTGTCACCAGGAAAGTGCCGAGGGAGGTTAGCGCCACCGGCCAGGCCAGTCCGAGTACGACACCGAACGCCGTCGCGACACCCTTGCCGCCTCGGAAACGAAGCCACACCGGAAAGATATGGCCGAGCAGCGCGCAGAGCGCCGCAAGCGAGGCCGCAATCGTGACGTGATCGGTGTAAGCGGCATCGTGCTGTACCCAGCGCGCCGGCAGCATGGGCAGCAGACCGGTTGCGAACACAACGGCGAGCCAGCCCTTCGCCGCATCGAGTAGGAAGGTGAGCGCGCCCAGGCCTTTCGCACCGGAGCGGACCACGTTGGTCGCGCCAATGTTGCCTGAACCGGTCGAGCGAATGTCCTGTTTGCGAAATGCGCGCACCAGCAGATAGCCCCATGGGATCGAGCCGAACAGGTAGGAAACAACGGCGATAAGAAGAAAGGGGATTGCGTTCAGCGCGGGTGAGGCGGCGTTCATTGCGCTTCGAGTGTAGCGCAGTTCCCGGTAGTGCGGGTGTGAAGGCCTTAACTGCTGCATGTAGTTGAGGAATCAGGCGCCATGGCGATTGTGCTGAACATTCGCGTCCTTGGGTGCTAGCCTGTCTGCGCCATGCGCCCTTTTTCCATTTCATTCGCTGCCGCTCTTGCTGTCGTCTGCCTCACCTTCTCTGTGGGGGCGCCCGCTCAGATCGCGCCCCGCCCTGTTCCGCCCTCCGATACGACCGTGCCTGTAGGTGCGCGATTGGTGGCGCAGGTCATTGGTCAGGGAATGCAGGTCTACAACTGCGCGGAGGTAAACGGAGCGCCTGCCTGGAAGTTCCAGGCGCCTGACGCGAAACTGCTGGACCCGGCTACACACGCCCAGCTGGGAACGCATGGAGCAGGCCCGATGTGGCGATGGAACGATGGGAGCGCTGTCTCAGGAAAAGTAGTCGTTTCGCAGGCTTCGGATGAGCCGGGCAACATTCCCTGGCTGCTGCTGGCAGCGAGCCCGCTCGGGGAGCAGAAAGGGCTGCTCACGCCGATCGTGTGGGTGCGCCGCTCCGAAACAAAGGGCGGACTGGGGCCAACTAGTGGCTGCAATCAGGCGCACGTGGGCCAGGTTACGCAGGTTCCATACACGGCTCTTTATACGTTTTACAGCGCGCACTGAGGCGCCTACGAGAGAGCTGGGCCTGTTAAGCCCGACCCGCGGAGTCTAGCGCCGCCTGAGCAGAAAGCGGCGTGTCAGATCGAGCGCCTGCTGCGCGGCGAACTGTCGGATGCGGTCACGATCGGCGCCGTACGAGAAGTTCTTCTCAAGCACTTCTGTTTCTGCCCCGTCGCTCACGGCGAGGTAGACCAGTCCAACCGGTTTCTCCTCCGAGCCGCCACCCGGGCCAGCAATCCCCGTGACCCCGACGCCGAGCGTGCTGCCCGTCCGAGCGCGTATGCCGCTTGCGAGCGCCGAGGCTATCTCACGGCTTACTGCGCCATGCGTCGCGATCAGTTCCGGCGGCACATCGGCAAACAGTGTTTTGAGCTCGTTCGAGTAAACAACGGCACCGCCGAGGAAAGCGCGAGAAGACCCGCTGATACCGGTCAAGCGCTGCGCGATCATGCCGCCGGTGCAGCTTTCCGCGACCGAGAGTGTCGCCCCGGCGAGCTCAAGGTGATAGAGCACGATGCGCTCAAGCGGCTCGCCATTGGAGGAGTAAAGAACATCTTCCAGCTCCTCCTCAATCGCGCTTGCGAGCGTATCGACTCGTGCCTGTGCCTCGGCCTGCGAGGGCTTAGTGCAGATGAGGTTTAGCTGGATGTCGCCAAGGTGAGCGAGAATCGTGGTTTCGACGTCGGTGTACTGCTTGTAGATGGGCGCAATCCGGGTGTCGCAGGCCGACTCGCCGATCATTGCAGCCTTGAGCGTGCGCGTCGCGTAGTAGCGGCGCGGAATAGCCTCAACCAGGCGCGGAAGCACGGCGTTCTGCCACATTGGCTTGAGCTCGCTGGGTGGACCAGGCAGCAGGATGACCAGTTTGCGGTGGCCGCCGTGCACGGTGTCGAGCCACTGGCCGGGTGCGGTGCCGGCCGTGTTCTCGAGCGGCTCGGCGCCTTCAAGCACGTCGCCCTGCTTGGTGTTGTTGTCGGTAATCTGGATGCGTCGTGCAGCAAAGCGCGCATACAACGCGGCAACGATCTCCTGGTTGCGGCGCAGGCGCAAGCCGAGCGCTTCGGCAACCGATTCGCGGGTCAGATCGTCTTCTGTCGGCCCGAGCCCGCCCATCGCGATGACAATGTCGGCGCGCTCGAGCGCGTTGCGTACCGCGCTGACCAGGTGCTCGCGCCGGTCGCCGATGATGGTCTTAGCCGAGACGCGTACCCCAAGCTCATTCAGCTGGCCGGTAAGGTACAGCGAGTTTGTGTCCTGCCGGTACGGGGTGAGTAGCTCGGAGCCGACCGCGATGATGTCACAATTCATTCTTTATGTTCCTGGGAGCTTAATAGAGTCGCAAACCTTCGACCCCGAGCGGCAGGGTAAACAGGGCATTGCCAGTGGCGACGATGGCATCACCGCCCGGCTGAAAGGCTAGCCCCGCGATGCCGCTGCCCGAGGCAACCAGCTCCGCCGTACCTTCCGAGCTGATCTGGACGATGCCACGACGCCCTGCAAGCGATGCGGACACGTAGACGTTGCCAGCGACGTCGAGCGCAATGCCCTGCGGCCTGCCAAGGCCGCGGAAGCGTGCTTCTGCGGTGCCGTCCTGCCCTATGGCGTAGAGCGTGTCAAAGCTTGAGGTAGTTGGGCCGGTGACAAAGAGGGTGCCGTCAACGCCGAACGCCAGATGGTAGGCGGCGATGGACGGCTCGAGCGTGGCAAAGACGAAGATCTGTCGATCGGGCGCGATCTTGAAGATGGTACCGCTTCGGTCGCCGACGTAGAGGTTGCCGGCTGCGTCAAAGACGATCCCGGTCGCAACGCCCATGCCTTCGGAGAAGGTTGACATAGCGCCCTCGGGCGTGACCCGGTAGATGGTGCCGTCGTTGCGTGAGGAGACGTAAAGGTGACCGTCCGGGCCGATGGCGAGGCCGGTGGCGTTCACGATGCCGGTAGCAAACGGTGCGGCGTCGCCGGCCGGGCTGACCCGAAAGACCGAGACCGGAGTCTCCTGCCCGCGCGGGCCGGAGAAAGTGGCGTACACGTTGCCGAGCGCATCGACAGCCGGGTTGGAGACCTGGTGAATACCGGAGGCGAGCATCTGCGCTACATCAATGGGAACGCTGTTGCTCTGCTCGCCGTTGCGCAGCACTCGCAGCAGGCCGGGTTCGCCCTCATCGGGTACGCGGAGGACAAGCCGCTCCGCACGGCTGAGCAGAACGCTGGCGGCAAGCTCGCCGAGCATGGCGACAGGCAGCCGGCCGGCGACCGGCTCAAGGCCCGAACCGTACACCTGGATCTCACCGCCGGGCAGTGTCGCGATGGGCTGCACTCGCGTGATGCGCGGTGCAGGTGTAGCCGGGGATTGCGAAGAGGTGTTGGGGGCTTCAGGTGTCATCCTCTTCTACTGTAGCGCCTACCACCAGTGGCCGAGGATGGCGCCGACAAGCAGTGCGTAGATGCCGGCAGCGACATCATCCAGCATGATGCCCATGCCGCCGTGGAGCCGCTCCAGCTGCCGCGCCGGTGGCGGCTTGAGAATGTCAAAAAGGCGAAAAAGCCCGAGCGCGACGAGCCCATGTGGCCAGTTGGCATGGCCATAACCGCAGAAAGCAAGCAGCGCAATCCACTGGCCCGCTGCTTCATCAATGACGACATGCCCTGGATCGGCATCAGCTGATTCAAACTCGACGAGCGAGGCTGCAGGAATGCCGGCGACCAGTGCGACGAGCGCGGCGAGCATTGTGGTGGCGCGCAAAGCTGGTGGTGAAGGATGGGCTGCCGCGGCAAAAAGCAGCCAGAGCAGAACAGCGGCGACCGATCCCCAGGTTCCCGGTGCCGGCTTGAGGAAACCCGCGCCGAGAAACGTCGCGACGGTCCAGGCCCAGGGTGTTCGAGGCGGTATAGGCACGATGGTGGGAGTCGGCTGCCCGAGCCCAGGATCAGCCATTCTCGTCGAGGTCCGGATCATGCCCGCGATCACGTTCTTTGGAGCTCTGCGCGGAACGCAGGCCGTCGAGTTCGTCGAGCAGCTCAGGGTCATGAACCGGCGAAGAGATGCGGTAGGCGCCGGAGGCCCACTTGCCGAGATCGATCAGGCGGCAGCGATCCGAGCAGAAGGGGAAGTCAGGGTCGGCTGGTAGTACAAGCGTGCCGCAGGTGGGGCAGCGCAGAGCGGTAGCTTTCTTTTGGGGCATCAGAGCACTCGGGCGATCACGTCGTAGTCATGCGCTTCGGTGATCTCCGCTCGATAAAAGGTGCCGGGCACCAGCATCTCGTGGCTGCCGAAGTCGTTGAGGTAAAGTTTGCCATCAATCTCAGGCGCGTGAAAGCCGGAGCGGCCCTCCCAGAGCAGCGGCGTTTCCTCGCTGGGGCCGGTAACCAGCACATCGAGCTCGCGCCCGACCCAGCGCTGCTTCGCAGCCCGCGAGATGCCCTGCTGGAGCTTCATGAGCGAGCGCCTCCGTGCTTCGATAGTACGGCGCGGTACTTTTTCGCCAAAGTCGAAGGCTCTTGCGCCCTCCTCGTCCGAGTAGGAGAAAACGCCCATCCAGTCGAAGTGAGCATCACGCACAAACTGCTTGAGCGTAGCGAAGTCCTCATCCGTCTCACCCGGGAAGCCCACGATAAAGCCTGTGCGGAGCACCAGGTCCGGGACGATGGCCCGTGCTTTCTCGATCGTGCGCAAAAAAATATCGGCCCCTGCGCCCCGACGCATGCGCTTGAGCACGGCAGGCGAGGCGTGTTGCAGCGGAACATCCAGGTAAGGGCAGATCTTCGCGTGCCGGGCCATGGTTTCCAGCAGCCGCGTGGTGATGCGGTTGGGGTAGGTGTAGAGAAAACGCAGCCAGACAAGTCCGTCGAGCGCTGCAAGCCGATCAAGCAGCAGGGCGAGCCCATCGCGCACTCCGAGATCTTCGCCATAGCAGGTGGTGTCCTGGCCGATGAGTGTCAGCTCGCGCACGCCGCTCGCAAGGAGCCGCTCGGCTTCAACGACGATCGACTCCAACCGGCGGGAGCGAAACTTGCCGCGCAGGTTGGGGATCACGCAGAAGGTACAGGGGTGATCGCAGCCCTCGGCGATCTTGATGTAGGCCGAGGTGCGGCCGGTCGCGATGCGGCGCGGCGTGTCATCTGAGTAGAGATAGCTCGGGAGCGCGGCCGTGGCGCCGTCCCAGGCTTCGCGTGTGAAGCGGCCCTGCTGCTCGCGCAGATCTCCTTCGGGGCGGCTGGCCGGTGCCGGTCCCGCGTCTGTCTGGAGCGCCGAAGAGATCTGGGCTGTGGGCGCGGAAAAGGTCGTTTCTGCTGCGGCACGTACCTGCGCCGGGGTGCTCGTGCTCAGAATCGTAAACGGCGAAGCGCTTACCGGCTGCTGGACCGCCCGGCTCAGGCCGGCAGCTTCGAGGACGGCTTCCAGCTCGCCGGTCCCAACAACCGCGTCCACCTCCGGGATGCTGCGCTGGATCTCGTCGCGGTACCGCTCCACCAGGCAGCCGGCAACAATCAGCTTCTGCGCCCGGCCGCCGGCCGAGAGCTTGTGCCCGGCCATCTCGAGGATGGTATCGACCGACTCCTGCTTGGCCGAGTCGATAAAAGAGCAGGTGTTGACGATGAGCACGTCAGCCGAAGCAGTGTCGCTGGTCAGCTCGGCGCCGGCCTGCTCAAGCAGGCCCATCATGACTTCGCTATCGACGAGGTTCTTGGGGCAGCCGAGCGAGACGAAGCCGACCTTGAGCGGGGCGGATGGGGCCAGCACCGGATCAGGGTATCCGGGGATGTGGAGGACAGAGGACACCTTTTGAGTTTAGCCGATGCTTTCGGCGCATTTTGCCGGATGTGACGCCCAAGGATTCGTTATGGGTCCGTTGTTATGGAGAACTCCGTCGATGCGTACCTTCGAGCACCGGAAGCAGAACTCAACCTCTGGGCCCGGGACGAGCT
>CAXTMF010000017.1:0-68416 GCA_964245435.1 uncultured Acidobacteriaceae bacterium | reverse complement strand
GCCGGGCATACCTGAACACCCTAACCGGCCAAACTAACGCTTGGTAGGCACGACTGGATTCGAACCAGCGACCTCTACCGTGTCAAGGTAGCGCTCTAACCAACTGAGCTACGCGCCTGCGTAGATGCGACAGGGCTGCCGCTTGCCAAAGTATAGCGCAAGCCAGACACCGCCAAACCTGCAGATCTGCCCAAAGATCTACCAGGCGACACAAGGGAGCCTTTCAACCAGGATGCCTTCGGCTTTGCGGGATCAATGGGGTCCGGTTCCAAGGCTCTTGCGTAGCGCCCATGCGCCGTGAGATCACAGAACGATGCGGTTGTGGACCTACGGTATTTGGTTCCTTGGCGCTGCTGTATGGCTGGTTGTCGCGGCGCTCTCCCTGCGGTTTCGTGTGCCAAGCCGGACGTTGGGTGCGCTCGGCGTTGCTATTGTCTTCTTCGCGGCAGGCATGTTCTTCGCGCGGCCCGGCAATCAACCCCGGCAACGTCGGTGAGCCTGCCAAAGGAAAAGCCGGAGCAGTGGCTCCGGCTTTTCTTTTAACTCTTCGACGGAGCTAATCGTATCGCTCGAAAACGACCTGCTTCTTCTCCCAACCCATGCCGACCAAACGGTCGCGGCTTGCCGAAACCATGTCATTGAGCCCGCAGATATAGGCGTAGATGTCAAAGGGCCCACTCGGCTTTGGTTCGGGAGGCACATCACCAGCGCCGACCAGCACCTTCTGCTCGGCGCGTGCAGCCACCAGGCGCGCCACATGCTCCTGCACATACCCGCGCTCACCCTTCCAGCTTTCCTGGCCGCGGCTCAGGGTCGCTACGTAGTGGAAGTTGGAGTGCCTGGCGGCGAGCTGCTCGAAATAGTCTTGGTAGTAGATGTCGGTCTCATAGCGGGTCCCATACACCAGGTAGAAATCCTTGCCCTCGCTCCGATCCGGACCATTCTCCGGAAAAAGCCACTGCGCGAAGCCGCGCATCGGTGCGATGCCGGTGCCAGTCGCGATGAAGACACCGTCGACCAACGGCTGGCGCAGCGTAAACAGCCCGTGCGGCCCGTGGAACTTGACCGTATCGCCCTCCTCCAGGTCGCACAGCAGATTTGAGAAGAAGCCACCTTCCACGCGGTTCACGCAGATGTCGAACATGTTCTCGCGCGGTGCTGAGGCGACGGAGTACGCGCGCGTCTGCTGTTTCCCTGACGCCGCATCATCGGCCACGCAGGAGACAAACTGCCCTGGCTTCAGGTCAAAGGTGGGTAGTTCATCGACGGCGAACTCCAGGTGAAAGCACTGAGCGACGTCTGAAAGCAGAAGCTTGTTGGCGAGGCGGGCGGTAAAGAGCTGTCTCAAAGGGCGTGGTCACTCTCTTTGGTTGATTGGACTTCCAGTGTATCGCGTCTCTTGCCAGCATTCCCGTGTCGGTGCGACCGGATCGAAGGTCCAGACAGTCAGCTAGGCCTATGTGAGAGGGCTCACGCCAGCTCTGCGCATGCAGGCGTGCAGTCCTGGCCGAAACATGCCGCTGCCTGCGCGTACTCGACCCACCGGCCCTAGTCGAGCCGCTCCAAAGTAGCCGGATCGAGCCGCCCGTTGAAGTACTTCTGCAGCGCCCGGGCGAAAACATCGTTTTCAGGGCTCTTCTCGCCTCCCACAGTTGCAAACAGGCTCAGGCTGGAATGCAGTTTCAAGTCGTCCGGGTAGCCGAAGATCTGTTCGACCGATCGGCCCTCCAGGTGGAGGAGAATGGCCGTGCACTCGCGAAGCCTCGGCCCCAGCACCGGATGCCCCAGGTACGCCTCCGACTCCTCGCGCGAGCGGATCGCATAGCGCACGGCTGTCGGGCTGCTGCCCAGGCCATGGATCTGCGGAAAGATCAACCACATCCAGTGGCTGCGCTTCTGTCCCGCGCGCAGCTCGGCGATGACCTGCGGGTACACGGCATCCTGCGCGGTCACGAATCTGGCAAGCGGGTCTTCGTGCATGCTGACGCCTTTCTGGGCCGTGGCACCGGCCAGCTATCCTTCTTGCTTCGATGCTTTCCGGGCCGGCGTTCCCGGCTCAACATGAGAAAGCATCCAAAGCAACGGATGCGAGCGGAGCTTTCGTTCCCAACCAGAAAAGGAGGTCGTTTGCCGGGCAATGTTTCGCAAAGCAGCAACAAGGTTGGTGCCCCACGATCCGCATCGTACGAGTCCGCGCCGCAGCCAGCTGGCATCGCCGTTCCGGACATTCTCTGCTTCAGTCACCTGCGCTGGCACTTTGTTACGCAGCGGCCCCAGCATCTGCTCACCCGGGCCGCGCGCGAGCGCCGCGTCTTCTTCTGGGAGGAACCGCTCTTCGACGCGGGCGAGTCGGCTACGCTGGAGCAGCTTCAGGAGGGTGACAGCCTCTGGGTGCTTCGCCCGCACCTGTCACCGGGCAGTGATGCGAATGCGCTACAGCAGGAGCTTCTGGCCGGCCTGCTTCGCGACTTCGCCATCAAGCAGTATGTGACCTGGTATTACACACCGATGGCGCTGGGCTTCTCTGCCGGTCTCATGCCGCAGGTCGTCGTTTATGACTGCATGGACGAGCTTTCCGGCTTTCTTGGTGCACCGCCGGAGCTGCGAGCGCGGGAGCAGGAGCTTTTCTCGCGCGCAGATGTTGTTTTCACCGGCGGCATGAGCCTGTACGAGAGCAAGCGCAAACAGCACGGCAACGTGCACGCCTTTCCGAGCTCCATCGATGTAGCGCACTTTCGGCAGGCAAACGGTGCGCCAGGCGAACCGGAGGATCAGGTAGCTATCCCTCATCCGCGGGCGGGGTTCTACGGAGTACTCGATGAGCGTTTCGATATCCGGCTGGTAGCTGGAGTAGCACGGCTACGTCCGGACGTACACTTCGTGCTGATCGGGCCCGTGGTCAAGATCGACCCGGCAAGCCTGCCTGTTGGAGCCAACCTGCACTATCTCGGCGCAAAGAAGTATGCTGAATTGCCGGCCTATCTTGCCGGCTGGGATGTCGCGATCCTACCCTTTGCCCGCAACGAATCAACCCGCTTCATCTCGCCGACCAAGACGCCTGAGTATTTGGCAGCCGGTAAGTCGGTGGTTTCGACACCGATCCATGACGTCGTTCATGGCTATGGCGACGAAGGCCTGGTTGCGATCGCCGGAACAGCCATAGAGTTTGCATCGGCTCTGGACGCAGCTCTTGACCCGGCTACGTCCGTGTGGCGCGAGGCGGTGGAAGCCAAGCTCGCCACCAACTCCTGGGATAAGACCTGGGCGGCGATGTGGGAGCAGATCGAGCGGGCGCGAACCGGGGCCTAGGGGCGCGTCAGACTGCGGCGGAGCTTTGTTCAGCTTCACCTAAACCGCCATGCAAGCCCTCGCCATAGCAGAAGTATGGCACTGGGCTGAAAGCTGCGCCCGCGCCCGCGCTCGGATCTGCCAGGAGGTGCCTATAATCAATTATGGCGCCCGCGCAACCACTTCCAGCGCAACCTGAGCTGCCCCGCCGCACCCCGCCGCCAGGCAAGGCTTCTGTGCTCGCGCCTGCGTCTCAGAAAACAACCGCCGCTTACTCGGCCGAGTCGCTGGCGCGCTACGACGCCGAGACTGCTTCCATCACCGGCCCGCGTTATGAGCGGCTGATTGAGTGTGTTCACCATAACCGGCCCAGCGATGACACCCAGATCATCCGCAAGGCCTGGGAGTTCTGCCTCCGGCACCACCGGGGGCAGCTGCGTGCTTCGGGAGAGCCCTATGTGCTGCACCCGCTCGAAGTAGCCATCGTGCTGGCCGAGATGAAGCTCGATTCCACCGCGATCGCGGCCGGACTGCTGCATGACGCAGTCGAAGACACGCCGGTCACAACGCCTGAGATCACCGCACAGTTCGGCGAGCAGGTCGCGCATATTGTTGAAGGCGTTACCAAGCTCGACAAAATCCAGTTCGCGAACCGGGAAGACCGCCAGGCCGAGAGCGTGCGCAAGATGCTGCTCGCCATGGTCAGCGATGTGCGTGTCGTGCTGATCAAGCTCGCCGACCGGCTGCATAACATGCGCACGCTCGAGCACCTTCGGCCCGACCGCCAAGCCGGCATTGCCCGTGAGACGCTGGATATCTATGCGCCGCTGGCGCACCGGCTGGGCATGGGCAAGGTACGTGGCGAGCTCGAAGACCTGGCATTCCAGTACGTCGATCGACCAGCTTATGACGAGCTGCACGCTGCCATCGAAGCACGCCGTACGCAGGGCGAGCAGTTCCTCACCGGCGTGGAAGCACTGCTCTCGGAGAAGCTGGCCGAAAACAACATCAAGGCGCGGGTCGAATGGCGTATTAAGCGGCTCTACTCCATTCACCAAAAGCTCCAGGAGAGCGGCACGGGAGTCGACCAGGTGTGGGACCTGCTCGCGCTGCGCGTCATCGTCAGCTCGGTCGGTGATTGCTACGCTGTGCTCGGCCTCATTCACTCGCTTTTCCGCCCGGTGCCGAACCGCATCAAGGACTTCATCGCGATGCCTCGGCCGAATCTGTATCAGTCACTGCACACAACGGTGATGGGCGAGGCCGGCCACCAGTTCGAGGTACAGATCCGCACCGAAGAGATGCACCGGATCGCCGAGGAAGGTATCGCGGCGCACTGGAAGTACAAGGCGGGCGGCTCGCCCGTATCGGCCCGTGACGAGCAGAGACTTGCCTGGGTGCGGCAGCTGGTCGAATGGCAGCGCGAGATGACCGACCCCAACGAGTTCATCTCGACGCTCAAGATCGATCTCTATCCGGAGGAGGTCTACACCTTTACACCAAAAGGCAAGGTCGTCGTGCTGCCGAAAGATGCGAGCCCGCTCGATTTTGCGTACGCCGTGCACACGGAGGTCGGCCACACTTGCGTCTCCGCGAAAGTCAACGGCCGCATCGTCCCGCTGCGTGCCAAATTGCGCAACGGCGACATCGTCGAGGTGGTCACGCAGACCGGCCACACGCCCTCGCGTGACTGGCTGACCATCGTGAAGAGCTCGCGCGCCCGCAACAAGATCAAGCACTGGATCAACGAGCACCAGCGCGAACGCGCCATTGAGATCGGCCGCAAGCTGCTGGAGCGCGAGGCTCGCAAGTACAAGATTGCGCTTTCGAAGTTTGAGGAGTCGGACTATGCACGCCTTGCTGCCGACTACTCAGTCGCGACCCCGAACGACATGCTGGCGGCAATCGGGTTTGGTAAGTACTCAGCCCGGCAGGTTCTCAACCGGCTTGCACCGGGTATCCTCCACCAGCAGCCCTCGCCTGATGATCCTGGGCTCCCCACCGGTGCCGAAGACGCAAAGCGCCTGCAACTGCATGCTAACGCCGCCGCGGACACGCTTGAAGTGGAAGGCTCCAACGAGCTGCTGGTTTACCGGGCGCGGTGTTGCAACCCGATCCGCGGCGAGGAGATCATCGGGTATATCACGCGCGGCAAAGGCGTTGCCGTGCACGCGCGCACCTGCCCCAACGTACAGAATCTGCTTTATGAGTCAGATCGGCGCATCTCTGTCGAATGGGCTCGTGACCGACAGGCTCCCAGCGGAGCGGAAGGCCGTCGGGCGACCTACCCCGTCAAACTTTCGGTGCTCTGCGATGACCGCCCCGGCATGCTTAAAGAGATCACGGCGTCGGCGAGCGAGGAGAACACCAACATACGTTCCATGGACACCCGCTCCGGGGTGAACGGCGAAGCGTACATAGAGCTCACCCTGGATGCGCATGACCTTCACCATCTGGAGCGTCTGCAGCACGGTTTGCGCCGGATTCCAGGCGTTCGCGATGTCCAGCGGTCCTCTAAGCTTTAATCTGCGCGCAGCTGTTAACTAGCTGCAAACGGGCACAGTCTCAGCTGCGCGATGCCAGGTTTCAGTCCGCCCAAGAATTGAGACCCCGATATACCCATGCAGCTTCAACTCGTCGCCTTGGCTTTCCATCTGCGCCGAATAGGTTTTGCCTGATTTCGGGTCGTAAATTTTTCCGCCCTTTGCCTGCGCTGAGCCGTCGGGAGTGAACGCGGTCCCTATCGTCAGCCCGCAAAGCGTACGGTTCCGCTGTGAGCTGTCCGGGTTATTCGCGTCAACGTGCGGCACATTCTTTTGGCCGATGGTGAGAATGCGCACACAAAGCTGCCCGCTCTGGCATGGATAGACTTTCACGACCGAAGTATCGGGCGTGATCCAATTGCCGGCAAGCGTCGCGTCCGGCGCGGGAAAGAGAAAAGCGGCGAGCAGAAGAAGAATGGTCATGGAGAGGATCACCTTTCATGCGAGATTCGGTGCCCGGTTGCTTTTCTCAGTCGGATGCATGTCCTAGAAAAACGCCGTGGGCAGAAGTGGCGCAATTCACCGGTCGCTGCCAGGGAGCTCCGCCGTGTCGCGAGAAGCTGAGGAACCGGGCAGAATAGAAGAATGAACGTTTCAGCGAAACAAGCCGTCCACTCTCCAGACGCTCCGGCCGCAATCGGACCTTACTCCCAAGCTGTCCTTGTGGGCGATCTCGTTTATACATCCGGCCAGGTAGGCTTCGATCCCGCGAGTGGCCGGCTCGTCACGGGAGGCGTGGTGGAGCAGACCGAGCAGGTGATCCGGAACCTGGAGGCTGTCCTGTCGGCTGCGGACAGCAGCTTGGGGCAAATCGTCAAAACAACAGTTTTCCTGAAGGATATGAACGACTTTGCGGCGATGAACGAGGTTTACGCGCGGTTTCTCGCTCCGGAAGGCATCGTGCCGCCGGCGCGTTCAACCGTCGAGGTTGCCCGGCTACCCCGGGACGCGCGCGTAGAGATCGAGGTCATCGCGCACCGTTCAAATCGCTAACTTGGAGGGCAGGCAAGCTAGGCGTCGTTCGGAGCGCTCACTCCATCTAATTCACAGACAAGGAGGACTATGGCAACGACTGGCATCAAGGAGGACAGCAAGGACAGGATCTATCGCACGGAAGAGGAATGGCGGGAGCTGCTGACACCCGAGCAGTTCTACGTAACCCGGCAGAAGGGCACGGAACCGGCGTTCAGCGGCGCCCTTTATAAAACTAAGGACGATGGTGTGTACCACTGCGTCGCCTGCCAAGCGCCACTGTTCCGCTCGGAGGAGAAGTATGAGTCTGGCAGCGGTTGGCCGTCGTTCTGGACCCCGGTAAGCCCGGAGGCGATTGCTTCTCACGAGGATACGAGCTACGGCATGCGCCGGGTTGAGGTCACCTGCGCTCGCTGCGATGCCCATTTGGGACATGTCTTTCCGGACGGCCCGAAACCGACCGGACTACGCTACTGCATCAACTCGGCTTCACTCGGCTTCGAGAAGAAGTAGCCAACGCAGATGAGCTAAGAGCCGGAGCTCCTCGCGAAAGCTGGAGATTATTCTGAGCGAACGACTGGGATATCCGCTCTCCAGAGTTACGCAGAAACGCCCTGCACTGTAGTGCAGGGCGTTTCTGCGTAATCTTAGGAAAGCTCAGAGACTAAGGATGGTCAGGCCTTAATAACCTTGCCGCTTTTGATGCACGAGGTACAAACACGAATCCTTTTCGCACCACCGGCAGTCTTCGCCTTGACCGGCCGCAGGTTCACATTCCAGCGTCGGCGCGTCACATTGTGCGCGTGCGAGATGTTATTACCAAACTGCGGGCCTTTGCTGCATATTGCACAAACCTGCGCCATACCGTGGCTCCAATCCTGCAACTACCTGAGTAAAATGTCCGGCTATCAGTCACCCTGAGTCGGTGAGAGCGGAATGCAACCGAGGCATTCGTGCCGGACTCATAGTCTATCCGAGAGCGGTCCAGGAAACAACCCGAATCTCGTCGGACAATGTAAAGGGCGGCCAATAGTCGCCCTTTACCAGAAAGGTTGAAGTGCTTACCGCACGCCGACTGTTTTTTCCTCGCTCGCTCCGAGCTCCGTCAGCCGCTTAGCCAGCAGTTGTTCCAGGTGCTCCAGCGCGTCCGAAAAGCCCTCAATGCCTTCCTTCAGCTTGTCATGCGCCATGCGATCCTTGGCGTGCATTTCCTCAAAGGTCTTCTCGTCTACCGTCAGCTTCTCGATCGGGTGATCGTTCGCGTGAGACGGATCAAGCTTCCGCGGCAGCTCTTCCTGCTTTGAATCCAGCTCTTCCAGCAACTTCGGCGAGATAGTCAGCAGGTCACAGCCGGCGAGCTCCTGGATCTCACCAATGTTGCGGAAGCTAGCACCCATCACCTGCGTTTTGTAGCCGAACTTCTTGTAGTAGTTGTAAATCGTCGTAACCGACTGCACCCCTGGGTCATCCGCGCTCTGGTAGTCCTTGCCCGTGTCCTTCTTGTACCAATCAAGGATGCGGCCTACGAACGGCGAGATCAGGGTCACTTTCGCTTCTGCGCAGGCGACTGCCTGGTGCAGGCCGAAGAGCAGCGTCAGGTTGCAATGGATGCCTTCCTGCTCCAGCTTCTCAGCCGCCTTGATCCCCGGCCAGGTCGAAGCGATCTTGATCAGGATGCGCTCCCTGCCGATCCCGTCATCCTCGTACATCTTGATGATCTCGTGGGCTTGCTCCAGCGTCTTTTCGGTGTCGAAGCTCAGACGCGCGTCGACCTCTGTTGACACGCGACCCGGAATGATCTGCAGGATCTTCTTCCCGAAAGCCACAGCCAGGTGCTTGAAGGCCTCGTTGGCCACGTCCTTGTCGGCGGCATCGTCGCCCAGCTTCTTTTTTGCCTCAAGCAGCACATCATCGACGATCTGCGAGTAAGCTGGCATACCGGCAGCAGCTGTGATCAGGGATGGATTGGTGGTCGCGTCCTGCGGCTTCACCTTCTCGATGGCCTGGATGTCACCGGTGTCGGCCACCACGGTCGTTATCTTGCGGAGCTGTTCGAGCAGTGTCTGTGCCATCGGTTTGTCTCCTCTTCGTGCGGCGGCCGGATCTTGCGCGAGGCTCGTCCGGCAAGCGCTTACCTGTATTTGGATGCAGGGGAGCGAGATAGGCTTCTACAGGATAAGAGAGCGTTCGCGCAGCTCCCGTTCATCCAGTGCCTTGCGTGTCACGCACTCTCGAAGCTGGGCTAACGAGACGCGCTTATGGCTGCTTCGCCGGCAGTGCTTCGGTCACTTCGGCAGACCGCGCACTCTCATTGCTGCTCGTATCGACGGCGGACACCGAGTACGTATACCGAACGGCAGGCTGTACGTTCCTGTCACTCCAAGCTGCGGACGGCAGCAGATCCTTGCCACTGACCCGCTCGGGTCGGTCAGCCGCTCCGGCGATGCGCCGGTATACAATGTAGCCGGCGATGTCGGACTCGATCCCGGCTGACCAGGAGAGATCGATTGAGCCATCCTCTGCGTCGGCCACCGCTGCCAGGCCGACGGGAGTCGCCGGAGGGTACACATCTTTCGCCACCACAACATCGGTCACGGTTGGCAGCCCATCGACCTCGACCGAGTGGCCGCCTAGCGTTTCCTGCTCCACCAGCTGGACGCTGTACCGGTAGCTGCGGTTCAGCACGGCCGCAGAATCGAGTGTGTGGTCAGGCAGCCAGGAGGTGCCAGGCTGGGCCGGCGGATGCTCTAAAGCCTCCAGGACCTGCTGCATAGGCTGCGGCACCCCCGACCGTGTTTCCTCGCTGGAAGGGCGCTCGCTCTCGCCCGGAAGCAGTACGCGGTCCCGCTCCAGGCGAACGAGCAGCCTTGCTCCGGCGCCAGGCAGTGTCTCGATTTCATTTGGGGGTGCAGCCCAGCGTACACGGATGCCTTGCGGGCTCATTGCGGCGCTCGCAGTTCTTACGGCTGGAGGTGCAAAACCGGCTGCTGCAAATGCGAGGTTTGAGGCACCTGCATCCCGCTTTCTCTTGTTCTCAAGCCGCAGCTCGTAGCGCAGCAGGCGTGCCGGCCCATCGGCCAGCTCTGCCGGAAGCTGGTCCTCCATCTGCGCTGGCGCACCGGCAGCTAGCAGACGCTGGCCTATCTCCTGGCAAGCGCCTGTGCCTACCGCGCGGCAGGCCACCACACGCTGGTCGCCATTCAGCAGAAGCCGGTCCGTCGTCCGGCGTGGCATGGTCCAGCGCAGGGTGACTACGTTGCCAAGGCGACTTGCCTGGAGGTCAACGACAGGCTGTGGCAGCATCAGTGACGGCGGCAGGGGTGAGCCTGGGTTCCCGCAGCCGCACAGCAGAAGGCATAGCAGGAGGATCTCCAGGCGGCGAACAAGCATCATGGCAAGCCAAGCCTAGCAGAGCTGTTCTTCCCGGCTCGCCCACTGCCTGTTACGCGCGTGCCGGCACGCTGAGCAGCTTTGCAAGAGCCGGACCTATCTCCGGATCACGAAAGACGAAGCCGCTCGATTGGAGCCTGGACGGTACGGCGCGGCAGCTGGTCAGCAGTGCTTCATCAGCCATCTGGCCGAAGGCCGCCCGCAAAGCGAACGTTGGTGCCGGTAGAAACGCGGGACGGTGCAATGCCGCCCCAAGCGCATGCGTAAAGTCAGTGTTTCGGACCGGATTGGGCGACACAACATTTACCGGCCCTTGAAGCTTTTCATCCCCCAGCGCCTGAAAGACCGCGTCGAGCAGGTCGTCAAGTGTGACCCAGCTCATCCACTGTTTGCCGCTGCCGAGCCGGCCACCCACCCCCACTTGAAACAGCGGCAGCATCTGCTTGAGCGCGCCACCATACTGAGTAAGCACAACACCGAAGCGCAGGTGCGCCACCCGTATTCCGGCGGAGGTCGCCGGGGCGCTCGCAGCTTCCCAGGCCTTGCATACGTCACTCAGAAAACCCTGCCCGGCGGCTGACTCTTCGGTCAGCACCTCATCACCGCGCGAACCGTAGATCCCTGTCGCCGAAGCAGAAAGAAGAACCCGCGGCGGGTTCCTGAGCCGTGCCAGCGCGAGTGCAAGGGCGCCGGTGGGCTGTGTCCGACTGTTGACGATGAGCTTTTTGTACTCGGGAGACCAGCGTTTCGCGGCGAGGTTTGCTCCGGCAAGGTGCACCACGGCATCAAAACCCTCTAACTGCTCCAGGTCCGCAAATGGGTGAGTCGCTTCCGGCTCCCAGAGGATTGTTTCGGGGCTCGCGGGAGCCGTTCCTGTGCCGGCCTCTTTTCGCAACGGCCTCTGGACGGGCACAGCTTCCATCCCGCGGGCCGTTGCGGAAGCTTGCAGGGCATGGCCGATCATGCCATTCGCTCCGGTGATCAGCAGCCGTCTGGGATGCATGGATTCAGATTGCGGAGCGTCGTCATGCGCTGAGGCGCTCGGTGTCTGCATATACATTCCTTGAACTGAGAAGTTGCCAGATGGGGAAAGCTGTACGCGGAATAGGTACAGGCTCCGCAGGATTAACGAGCGCTGAGTGCACCCAAGCTTTTCAGTTTCTGATGCAAATCAAAGCACGTATGTAATCCGAAATGCGATTTGGTAGCCTTTCGTGCGGTACAGGCTAGACTTTTTTGGTTTATCAAAATCATTTCTGACAGAAGTACACAGGAGACGTCCCTAAGAGAAAAAGGTGAAGGAAAAGGAAAACAAGTAAAAATAACTATTCAGCTGAGGAACCTTAAGCATCAAATACCTACGCACGCAGAAGCGCTATCGGTCCGGGAGGACCCTCCATGTTGGAAAACAAGCCAAAGTCGGAAGCATCTGAGCAGGAAACATCGCCCGTCGTCGCTGTTGCTGGCGGCGAAGAGAAAGGTTCCATCGACCAGGCCAGCGCCGAAGCTTTCATCGCCGAAAAACGGATTGGCGAACGAATCAAACGTCTCCGGCTGAAGAAATCCATGGGACTGGTGGAACTCGGACGCCAGACCGGTCTTTCGGCGAGCTTTCTCTCACAACTTGAAACGGGCCGCGTGGTTCCGACCCTGCGCAATCTGGCCCGTGTGGCGATCGTGTTCGGCAAAGACCTGAATTACTTCTTCGAGGCTGAGCCGCAGCCGATGTTCCGCATTCACCGGAAGAAGGAACGGATGCGCCTCCCGCAGAGCGGTGTTGAAGACCCTTCCTACTACTTCGAGAGCCTTGGCTATATGGTTCCGGACCGCCAGCTTGATCCCTATGTCGCGGAGTTCCTGCCGCTGCGGAAAGCCAGTGACGTCAAACCCCACGTACACCCTGGTTTTGAGTTCTTGTACGTTTTGGAAGGGGAGCTTGAGATCCGGCATGCAGACAAGTTGCACATCGTCGAGCCTGGTGACGGAGTCTATTTCGACGCGAGCACACCTCACTCCTATCGTTGCAACGGCGTAAGCCCGGCTCAGGTCATCATCGTGACCATGCACCAGCAGCAGGTGCAACACGCGCAGAATACGGTACGAACGCTAGGGACCAACAACACACGTCAAGGGTCCCCAGCGTCCACCAGTAATGGAACCTCTACGCCCAAGCAGGCGGTGGGCAGCCAACAGCTTGCACCGACGCCTCGATCAAACGGCACGAGCGCTGCACTCTAGGGCCGCGCAGAAGCAAGCACACGATGGCAGCAGGGTCCCTGCTGCCATCTCCTTTTGTGCCCTCAGCGCAGCCAGTGGGTACACTATGGCTCACACATTCCATACAGTCTGGAGCTCTCTTGCTTCGCTTTGGATCCCTGTCCTGCCTCGTTATGTCATGCGTGCTTTTGGGCCTGGCTCTTCCGGCTCACGCGACAGATGGGCCGACACCCTCCCCGAGTCCCTGGACGGTTCGTGACATCTATGCCCCTGTCAGATCGACCCCCGTTGCTCCAGCTGAAACCGAATGGTCTCCGGATGGAAATCTGCTGAGCTACCGTGCGCCCGACGGGTCGCTCAGCGCCGTGGACGCGCGCACAGGCAAGCGCGTCGTGCTGACTTCCGCCGCCAAGCTTGCGGGCATCGCGAAGCGTCCGTTGAACGAGAAGGATCGGGACCACCGGGCGCGGTACAGCCAGAAAGGCTATTTCTGGTCGCCCGATGGGTCGCAGATCCTCTTCAACGAGGACGGTACACTCTGGCTCGACTCATGGAAGAGTGGCGAGGTGCGGGAGATCGGCGACACCGGCCAGGGCTCGGGGGATGATGCGAAGTTTGCCCCGAACGGAAAGATGATCTCCTACCTGCACGATCACAATCTATACACCCAGCGCCCTGGCTCGCAGCCGGTTGCACTGACCGCGACAACGGATCCTAATTTGCTGAACGGCGAGGTAGATTGGGTGTACCTCGAAGAGCTGAAGGTGCGCACCAACTACTCCTGGTCGCCCGACTCGGCGCACATCGCTTATGTGCAGATGGATGAAACCCGTGTGCCCACGTATCCGATTGCCGACTGGATCCCGGAACATGCCGTCGTGGATGAGCAGAAATACCCGCAGGCCGGCGACCCGAACCCGGCGGTGCGTGTCGGAGTCGTAGCAGCCACCGGGGGCCCGACCCGGTGGATAGATCTGCCGGAGGTCCGGCCGAATGAGGACTACATTCCGCGTTCTGGCTGGATCGACGCGAAAACAGTGTGGATTGAGACACTGCGACGCGACCACAAACATCTCGACATCTGGTTTGCCGACAGTTCAACCGGGGAAGCAAAGCGCGTGCTCGCGCTGACCGACGACAAGTTTTTCGACGAAAATTACGACCTGTACTTCTTCCAGCCGGGCGATCTGCTGCTACGCTCCTGGCGCTCCGGCCACACGCATATCGACCACTACAGCTACAACGCAGCTGCGCCCACGGAAGCGAGCATGAGGCTCGCCGGCCAGCTCGAGAACGGGCCTTACGAGGTTCAAGACATTCTTTCGGTTGTTCCGGGCGCTGGGACAGGCTCCGGGCGGGGCACGACCATTTACTACGCGAGCAACGAGGGCGATCCGCTTAGCCAGCAGGTATGGGCCATTCAGCTGGACGGCTCGGGCAAGCACCAGGTGACCCAATCGGCCGGTGTTCACAAGGCCACCTTCGCATCCGGGCACGGCTCCTACACAGACAGCCACTCGGACGTGCACACGCCACCGATGCTCGACCTTTGCTCCGGTCAGAGCCAGGGTGGTGGCTCAGGTGCGAGCGCCTGCCAGACAATCTGGAAGGACTCACTCCCGGCTGGCCACCACGTGCAGGCTCCGCGGATCCTGACGCTCAAGGCGGCTGATGGAAAGACCACTATCTATGCGGCGTTGCTACTGCCAGAGCACATGACCGCCGCGGCGAGTGTGCCACTCATCACGAACCCTTATGGGGGGCCTGGCACATCGACTGTACGGAACAGCTGGGATAGCTGGGGCAGGCAGAGCCTGTATTTTGACCAGCTACTGACGGAGCACGGCTTTGCGGTGCTCCATGTGGACAACCGCGGCATGGGCGATCGCGGCCGCGAGTTTGAGCAGGCCTGCTACCGCGACTTCGGCAAGGTGCAGCTAGCTGATCAGCTGGCTGCCATCGACCAGGTGCTCGCGAAGTACCCGCAGCTGGATGGCCAGCGGCTTGGCTGGTGGGGCTGGAGCTGGGGGGGTACGTTTACGTTGAACGCGCTAACCCACTCGGACCGGTTTCGCGCCGGCGTCTCAGTAGCGCCGGTGACCGACTTCCGCAACTACGACTCCATCTATACCGAGCGCTACCTCGGCCTGCCGGGAGCGGAAAAAGCGGTCTACGATGCCGCTGCTGTACTGCCGGACGCAGCCCGGCTGCATGGGCGCCTGCTGCTGGCGCACGGTACGGGCGATGACAATGTGCATTTCGAGAACACGGTGCAGTTTGTGCAGAAGCTGATTGATGCCGACAAGAGTTATGACCTGCAGATCTACCCACGCAAGACTCACTCGATTGCAGGCGCGGATGCGCGTATCCAGCTGTTTGAGAGAATCCTGGCGCATTGGGAGCAGTACCTGGCGCCGCGGCAAGGCACCCTGCCGGCAGCCGGGCAGTAGCAGGCGCGAGCCGGAGCGGGAGTAGACAGCATGCGCATCGGGCAGATCGCGAGCTTGTGGCGTTACCCGGTTAAAAGCATGCGAGGCGAATCCGTGCCATCCGTTGCTCTCACCCCCTTGGGCATTGCCGGCGACCGCATGCTCGCACTGGAGAGCGCCAACGCTGCTGTGGGCAAACCGCTGCTGACCGGCGCCGAGCGAAACCTCTCCCTCCGTTGCCGGGCGGCTTTCGTCCGTCCGGAAGCTGCAAACTATGAGATAGAAAACCCTGAGTTCGCAGCCTCCGTCTCGGTGGCCACACCTGAAGGCCGGCAATATGCAGCCGACGACCCCTCCTTGCTGGAGTCTCTGCAGGCAGAGCTGGCAAGCGACCACGCCATGTGGCTGCGGCGTAGTGCTCTGCCCATGACGGACTGCCGGCCACTAGCGCTGCTGTCGCTTCAAAGCGTACGGCAGCTAGAGCGGGAGCTGGGGTTCGCTCTCGGGTTTCAGCGTTTCCGGGCGAATATCCTGATCGATCTTGACTCGAAGGAAGGTTTCGGCGAGGACCGGCTGGTCGGCCGGCGTATTCAGCTTGGCGCATGCGCGGCCATCCTGGTCAAGGAGCGCGACCCGCGCTGCCGTATTATCACGCTCGACCCCGAAAGCGGCAAGGCAGAGCCCTCCGTGATGCGGCATGTTGCCCATATGCACGAGGGCAAGGTTGGCATCTACGCTGCAACCGTTCATCCCGGTCAGCTTGCGGTGGGCGACCCTATCACGCTGCTCTACTAGCCTCCCATTCAGGGCTGCCGCCTTCCCGCCTGTGAACCAAAGTACCTGACAATTCGCCAAAGTATTGTGAACTCCTCTTCTCGTTTCGCCGTTGAACCCTGCAAGCTCTGGAGCAAGGAGAAACGCGGCTCACGATGTTTATAGAGAAACAGGACACCGGGTCCTCGTTGGTTCCGAGTCAGGGCGCGAATACGGGCACCCTCTCCATCGCTTTGCTGGTCGCAGCGGGCTTTGGCGCGATGCTATTCACACTCGTCGCGGGCTTCTTCCTGTACGCGAATACACAAAGCCTGGTAGCCGCGAAAGACTGGGTTGAGCATACGCAGGAGGTCCTGACCTCACTGCAAACGGCCTCTCTCCAGGTGGACCGCATCGAGTTCAGTACGCGGTTGTTTCTGGTGAACAAGGATGAGCGGGAGCTAAATACCGCCCGGCTCAGCGCGATCAGCCTCGAGACCATCGCCTTTCGTGTTGAAGCGCTTGTACAGGACAACCCTGCACAGCTGCAAAGTGGCAAGAAGCTGTCTGCGTGTGCCAGCGGGTTGAACCGCGCGGTGCGCTCGCTTTCTCCGGAAAGCGAGGCGCCATCTGAACCGCTGCTGCGCTGCCGCGAAGTACTCTCCCTCATGGGCGAGCAGGAGCGGGGACTGCTGAAGCAGCGCAGCCAGCAATCCCAGCATAGTTCCGTTGTCTCGCTCACGACGGAGTGCGCCTTTGTCGCACTTTCCCTGCTGACCCTTGTTGTCGTCTTTTGCTTTCTGGTCCGCGACGCGCTGCACCGCCGGAGGCTTGCCCGGCAGACGCTGCTTTCCAATGAACATCTGGAAGCGAGCGTCCACGCGCTGGAGGAGCGCATGCAAGAGTCACGCCTGCTTACCTCCTGCCGGGATGAACTGCAGCTCTGCATGACAGTAGAGCAGGTCTATCGCTCTGCAGCGGACTGCCTGGCCCGGCTTCTGCCGCGTTCAACCGGCTCGCTGGCAATCATCAACAACTCGCGCCACATGGTAGGAGTTGTGTCCAGCTGGGGCGCGGACTCAGGCATGCACGAGATCTTTGCGCCGGAAGCCTGCTGCGGTCTTCGTCTTGGGCAGCTGCGTTGGCGCCGTAAGGGCTTGTCTGAAATTGATTGTGCTCACTACGCGGAGGCGCCTGCGCGGTACCTGTGTGTTCCCATGGTCGCCCAGGGCGAGACGCTCGGTGTCGTTTCAATCGTCTGCGAAGAAGAGGCTGCCTACCTTGCCGTACAGCAGCGCATGGATGGCGTGCGCCAGCTGCTGCAGCTGACCGGCATGGCTGTTGCCTCACTGAACTTGCGGACTCGGCTGGAAAACCAATCCATTCGCGATGGGCTGACCGGACTGTTCAATCGCAATTTCATGCAGGTCGCCCTCAGCCGCGAGCTCTCCCGCGCTGCTCGCGAGCAGACCACGCTGGCAGTGCTAATGCTCGACGTCGATCATTTCAAGTGCTTCAACGATACGCACGGTCACGGCGCGGGCGATGCCATGCTGCAGTCGATTGCGGAAGCGTTTACCTGCTCCGTGCGCAAGGAAGATATCGTCTGCCGTTACGGCGGTGAGGAGTTCGCAATCATTCTGCCGGGCATGACGGAGGAAGCAGCCTCGGAGCGCGCCGAAGCGATCCGGCGATCCGTTTCGAAGCTCCGTATCCCCCTAAGAAACGCGCCGCTCGGCAGCGCTTCCGTGTCCATCGGCATGGCCTTTTACCCCTCTGACGCGGCTGAGGGCGAAGCTCTGCTGCGCAAGGCAGACCAGGCGCTTTACATGGCGAAGCACAATGGCCGCGATCAGGTCTGGATGTCCGGAACGCCGGACAGCACAAAGCCGGCGCTGCTGTCTCTCGCCGAAGCATAGAGAGGCAGCAAGCTTTTCCCTCGAAATCACAAGGCTACGTACGCCGCACATCACCGCCCAAACACAGCTCGATCCCTGGCCCTTTCAGATTACCGGAGTTGCATGCACCTGCGGGTTCTCGCTGATCGCTACAAACTTCTGCACGCGCGGGTCATAGGTGGTCACGCGTCCAAGCCCGATATCGAAGAACCAGCCGTGTAGCCGCAGTCTTCGCGCCTCCACTCTGGCGGCTACCGTCGGATGCGTAAGGATGTTGTCGAGTTGGGCCAGCACATTTTCACGGACCAGCGCATTCAGCCGCTCCTCGGGGCTTGCGCTGCCATATTCGCGCAGGACGGTGTCCCGTGCCGGGTCAGCGTAGTGCAGCCAGCGGGCGACAGCCGGCAACTGCTCCAGCTTCCCGCTGCCGCTGAGAATCGCCGTCATCGCCCCACAGCCCGAATGTCCGCAGATGACGATATCCGGGATCTCGAGGACCGCGACCGCGTACTCGATGCTCGCCGTGACGCCGCCCGGCATCGGCGAGTGTGGCGGGACGATGTTGCCCGCGTTGCGCACCACAAAGAGCGAGCCCGGGCCCTGCTGTGTGATCAGCTCCGGTACGACGCGTGAGTCGGAGCAGCCGATGAACATGGCCGAAGGCGACTGTCCCCGGGAAAGCTCCTGAAACAAGGCTTCGCTGTCGGGGTGAACTTCGCGCTGGAACCGGAGCACGCCGTCGATAATATGATCCATGCGCCCAACCTACCTCATTCGGCCCCGAACTGGTACCGGACATGGCTAGCATCTTGGCGAGGCTATGCCCGGATACCCGGTCCGAAGCGATACGCTGTCGGTGGATGGGAATAGCCAAAGTGAAAAGCGCATGCCTGTGATCCCTCGCAATGAACCGCAGAATGCCGGAGATCTGCCACAACCGTCCGGCACGGCCAATGTTGCGCGCTATCAGTTGGGGCAGGAGACTGAGCTCCTCGTACTCTCGGATGGAAATTGTCTGTTCGACGGCGGCGCGATATTCGGCGTCATTCCCAAGCTCCTATGGAGCAAGGTTTCCCCGGCCGACGAGCAGAACCGCGTCACTATGGGGCTCAACACGCTGGTCATTCGCACGGCCGGGCGAACAGTGGTCATTGAGACCGGCTTCGGAGCCAAGCTCCCGCAGAAGGTAGTTGGTTTCTGCGGTGTGGAGGCTCGCCTGCTCGACTCCTTTGCCGCTGCTGGTGTCCCGCTTGCTTCTGTCGACACGGTGGTTAACACACACCTGCACTGGGATCACTGCGGCTGGAACACGCGCGTGAGCCCGGACGGAGCCACTCTGCTGCCGACCTTCCCGAACGCTCGTTACTTCGCGCACGCCGGCGAGATAGCCCATGGGCGCGAGCAGCACGCGCGGGACGCTGTCTCCTACGTGGCTGCCAACTATGAAGCGCTGCTCGCCTCTGGCCAAATGGAACCAGTCGCGCTGGGGCCGGGCGAAGAGCGCGAGATCGCCCCAGGGATTGCGGTTGAACTCTATCCGGGCCATACCCGGCAGCTCATGGCGGTGCACGTCCGCGATGCAGGTACGGGCAGGCGTGCCTGTTACATCTCAGACCTGATCCCAACCGCCGCTCACCTGCCGCTCACCTGGGGGATGGGCTACGATCTCGATCCCATGCGCGTGATCGAAGAGAAGAAGCGTTTCTACGCGCGCGCGATCCCCGAGGACTGGCTGGTGGTTTTCCCCCACGAGCCAGGTTCGCCGGCTGCCTACCTGGAAGCCACGAAACAGGGTGCTAGGGTGCGAGAAGCGGCTGCGCCTGCTTGAAGCAAGTGTGCTGGCCGCGAGTGCCCCGGCAGGAATCAGAACAAGGCATGACCCCTCGCCAGCCGATAGATCCTGCGCTCAGGCGCTTCCTTGACGAACAGGCTGCTGCCTTCAATGGGCCGATCACGACGCCGGCCGAAGCGCGCGATCGCATGCGCAGAGCGTTGGAGCAGCGTCAGGCGGGTCCGGGCACGATCCCGGGACTGCCGAACGGAACGGAAGTCAAAAATCTCACGATCGAAGCTGGGGAGGGCCGCGCATTGCCGGTCCGGGTGTATACCCCGCCTTCGCTGCGAACGCCGCTGCCGGTGCTTGTTTACCTTCATGGAGGCGGCTGGGCCGCAGGTTCTGTCGAGACGCACGACCCGTTCTGTCGCCTGCTGGCATCGCTCGCCGGCGTCAGCATCGTCTCGGTCGACTACCGGCTCGCACCGGAATCACCCTATCCCGCGGCGCTAGAGGATGCACACCAGGCGGTGCTGTGGGCAGCCGAACACGCGGCCGCATGGGGCGGAGACCCGAGGCTGCTCGCGCTGGGTGGCGACAGCGCGGGCGGCAACCTGGCCGCCGTAGCTGCCAGCCGGCTCCTGACGGAGCGCTCCGCACCGGCGCTGCGCGGGCTCTTGCTGCTCTACCCAGTCACAGACCACCCCGACGCCCACTATGCTTCGTATGCGGAAAACGGTACGGGATATGGACTGGAAGCCTCCACGATGCGATGGTACTGGGAGCTCTATGCCGCGGGTGTGTCTCCGGATGATCCCGGGATCTCACCGATGCGCGCCATGCACCTGCCCCCTCTGCCGCCCACACTGGTCGCCACGGCCGAGTATGACGTCCTCCGCGACGAGGGCCGGGCGTATGCACAGATGTTGCGAGGGGCCGGCATCGAAGTAACGCACCTGCATTCGCCGGATATGCATCACGCTTTCCCGGTCAGCCCGGCAACCGTGGCGCGCTTTCCTCAGTGCGACCGGGCGCTCGGAGAGATTGCCGCGTGGCTGCGAGCCACGCTGGTGAGCTGATAGGTCTTACAAGTGTGCGGGCTTGCACCTCCATGGTGCGAGCCCGCTCATTTGCGTCCAGGGGTATTTACTTGTGGTGTTTCTTGCGCTTTTTCTGCACCGGTGGTTCCGCCGGCGGCGCTGTAGGGGTGGTCGGCGGCGCGGTCGTCCCCGCCCCGTCTCCTGCACCATTGCCCAGTCCCGGTGCGCCTGTACCTGCCCCGGCACTCGCACCCAGCAGCTGCGCAACAGCCGCGCCGTTCGGCGAACCGAGGCCGGTGCAAGGATCCCAGCCCGGGCCGGCGTTGTAGGTGCCGTTCGAACCACTGGTGATGTCGCGCAGTACGGTGGGCGCGCCATACAGCGTCGGGTTGATAAAGCCAGCCGTCGCATTGCCGGCCTGCACACGGTTCTGGTTGATTAGCGCGAGCAGACCCGCCCAGAGCGGCGCCACTGCGCTGGTGCCCCCGACGACTTCTTGCTGCCCATCAACCAGCACGTTATAGCCCGACTCCGGCGAGGCATCGCCAGCCACGTCCGGGACCCCTCGTCCGCCTCCTGCATCGGCCGGCTTGGGCACGTTCGCATTGGCCTGCCAGCTTGGCAGAGGAAACACTGTGCTAACGCCGCCGCCGGTCGCGCCGCCGCTCGGCTGGTCGTTCCATACGATCTCGGAAGAGATCGTCGTGCCTGAGCCGGAAAGCCGTGTGCCGCCGCAAGCCAGCACATTCGGGCTTGAGGCGGGGAAGTCGACGTTGTTGCCGGTCGAGCCGTCCGAGGAGCCGCTATCGCCCGAGGCCACCGTGATCGTCACGCCCAGCGCACCGGCGGATTGGCAGGCATTATCAAGCGCCGTCCGAGAAGCCGCGCTCCAGCCCGACTCCGGACCGCCCCAGGAGATCGAAAGCACACTCGGCTTGTTGGTCGTATCGTGCACGGCTGTCGTGATCGCGTCGATGAAGCCCTGGTCGGTGTTGGGAGTGAAGTAGACCGCGATGCGCGCGCCTGGCGCGACGGCACCGGCCACCTGAATATCGAGAGCGACCTCTCCGTCCGCACCCGAGGGATCGCCGCCGGGTACGTTGGTAGCCCCGTCCACCGAGACTGCCACGACCGTAGGCGAAGTCAGGCCGAGACCCTGGAAATACGTTGTTATGTCGCTCGTCTCATAGCCGCCGCCGAGCTCAAGAATGCCGATGGTTTGCCCGGCGCCTGTCAGATTCGTTGGGAATCCGTACAGCTCTGCAACCTGAATCGGCGAGTAGCTGCTGCCTGCTGCATTGGCGCGAATGATGCGGCCGTCGCCTTTTGCCTCGCCAGGAAGGCGGCGCAGGTGTGACTTCGCAATCGGGCGCGTATCCAGGCCTAAAACGGCCTCAATCAGCGGTGCATGTTCAGACGGCACGGAGATGGTTCCGGAGAAGCTGTGGAACTGCTGCCCGTGCTCTGGATGATGGTACGTGCGCAGGGTGACTCCAAATGCCTGCTCCATGCGGGAGGCAGGCCCACGCAGCACGAGCGTCCGACGCGAGAGACTGGAGGCCGTTTCGTCCACAGACAAGCCTTGCAGGTGTGCGAAGCTCCGAAGCGTCTCGAAATCCGCCGGATCTGCCGCATACTGGCGATTGAACTCCTCGTGGGAGATAACACGACCGCCGAGGTCATGCAGCGTGAGTGGGTTTCGCCGGCGAACGATGACGGATACAGTCAGGATTTGTTCGGGAGCAACTGCGCCGGTCTCGGAAGCCGAGACGGGTAGGGGATTTTCGCTGTTGGCGAGCGAAACGCGCGCCTGCTTGTGTGTGTCAGTACCACTCATGGACAGCACCTCTGCTCTCCACGCTAAAACAAGCGACGCGGATCGTGCAGGGTACGAGCAGCAGAAAAGAATGGCACAGAATTAGAATAGATCTGCGTAGCGGGCCAGCCGGCGCACACTCGAGCTACCTGGGACTCGACAAAGAAGCCGCGTCTACGACACGTGCTTGTGGAACAGTTCGTCCTTCTCTTCACTGGGGCTGCAGACGCAGGAAGCGGCGCAGCCGACCAGCAACGCGGCCGCAGCAGTAATCGCTGCCTCGGCCCAGAAGGTCCTTAGGTGCGCGACATGCCACAGAATGTCCTGAAGATGAAGAAACCACATAGTACTGATCCTCTTCTGCTTCAACGATTTGCTTCCGACCAGCTACCCTTCGCGGGTCTTGCCATACCGCTATCTGTCTATGCTGTCATCTTCTAAGAAGAGTCTGCAATGGGAATCCGTTGTCTCACGTCACTCTGGTCATTCGCAATTCCACCTTGGTAAGTCCGCCACTTCTTATGGAGGGGTAAGTACAGGCGCTGGCCGGGCGAATAAAGAGCGAATACACTGAGTAGGAGCGATAGATGAGGCGAGATGGCCGGTGAACGAGAGCACGTCGACAGGAAACAGGACGAGCTCCTTACGCCCGCCGGAGAGCGGGCCCGGCAAGTCACTGCGCCTGCCGAGCCTGAGGTCGGCTGGCTGTTTCTTGACTTGAACTCATACTTCGCCTCGGTCGAGCAGGAGATGCGTCCGGAGCTCCGCGGCAAACCGATTGCAGTGGTACCCGTGATGGCGGATAGTTCGACGGTAATCGCGGCGAGTTATGAGGCAAAAGGCTTCGGGGTCAAAACTGGCGTAAAGGTGGGAGACGCGCGGCGGATGTGCCCGGGGCTCCTGCTGGTTCATGCCCGGCATCGCGAGTACGTCGAGTACCACCATCGTGTGATCGAGGCCGTTGAGCGCTGTGTGCCGGTTTCAGCAGTCATGTCGATCGACGAGATGGCATGTTCGCTGATGGGGCGCGAGCGCCGCCTGCTACACGCCATGGAGCTCGCCGCAACCGTTAAGCAGTCGATTCGCATGCACGCCGGCGCGACGCTGCGGTGCTCGATCGGCCTCGCGCCAAACCGGTACCTGGCCAAGATCGCCTCCGACATGGAGAAGCCGGACGGGCTGGTGGCGCTGACGACGGATATCCTCGGCGCTGCGCTGGCCGGGCTTGCGCTGCGTGACCTGCCCGGGATCGGCGCGCAGATGGAGCGCCGCCTTATCGCCGCCGGCATCCGCACGATGCCCGAGCTGCTCGGGCTGGGACGCGAGGGGATGCGCGAGGTGTGGGGCGGCGCGGGCGGCGACAAGCTGTGGTTCTGGCTGCAAGGCGAGGATTTTCATGATCCGAAGCTGGAGCACCAAAAGTCGATCTCGCAGAGCCACGTTCTCCCGCCCGAGCTGCGCAATCCGGAGGGCGCATACGCCGTGCTGCACAAGCTGCTGCACAAGGCCGCGATGCGGCTGCGTACGGCGCGGCTGTGGGCGACGCATCTGACGCTCTCGATCAAGTTCGCGGTACCGCGAGCGGCTATGCCGGGGCGTAGCGCTGCGTCTGCCGCGGGTAGCCGCAAAGCAGTGCACAGCTCGGGAATCCCGCAGGCGGTCTGGTCGCAGGGGAGCTCGGTGATTGAGTGCCAGGATACGCAGACGCTGGTAGAAGCGTTGGCAAAGCTCTGGGCGCGGCGACCGCAGGGCGAGCAGTACCAGGCGCCGTTCTACGTTGGCGTGTGGCTAGGGCAGCTGGTGCCCGACCACCTGCATACGCTTTCCTTCTTTTCCGGGCTGGAGAGCGAGGTAGAAGCGAAGCGGACGCGTCTTTCGACCGCCATGGACCGGGTGAACCAGCGCTACGGGACCAACACACTAGCGACCGCAAGCATGCTGCTGGCCGGAGCGTCTGCGCCGACGCGGATCGCGTTCACCAACATCCCGGATCTGTTCTGAGATCCCACCTCTGTGGGAGATCGTCGAGATGAGCGATCTCGATCGGCGAAGGAGAAAAAGCGGCACTTTTTGCAATGTTTGTGGGAGACAGAGGGAATGCAGGATAAGCGCATTTCACCAACTATGGTGCAAGTATGCGCTATTCTTGTGATCTCACATTCACGATCCTGCACAGAAGCCTGTGCAAGCGGCCCCGAGAGAATCGTGTGCCATCTCGGAAAAGCTTTCGGATCACGCCGAAGTACTGAGAAGTCTTTGTTTGGAGTGTCTCCTGCATCGGAATACGGCTTTTCTGGACGAGCAACGGCCCCGGGCCCTGAGAGAGAGAGAGCAACTTAATGGGCCAGCTCCCGGATGCAGGATTCGCACTCTGTACCTTACCGCTGTTGCGGCTTGGCCCTGGCTTCTTCAGCGCTGATCGACAGAGAAGCCTTTGGCATGCGCGTGTCCCGGGGAAGGTAAAAGGTGAGCTCGCAGTAACCGGTGAGTGGTGAGCAGGAGAGTACGCCGCGCCGCACCAGCCGGGCCGCCGAGCCGCTTGGGAGCACCAGCGAAGAGCGATCGTGCGTGAGGGCCTGCTGCACGACGGGCGCTTTGTCCTTCAGCTGCGGGTCACCCTGGAGGAAAAGGACTTTTTCGACAGCCGATGCGGAAGCGAGAACGAAGAAGTCAGCTTCCGTGTGCCCCTTGGTCAGGAGGGGCAAGCGGAGTGAGCGGATATTTGCCAGGTCGACGCTCTCAGCCTGAGTGGAATCGGCCTTGATGCCGTTCTTGGAGAGCTCTTCGCTGCGCTGGTGTAGGAGATCCAGGTCCTGAGCATCGCTGCCCTCGGACGCCGACTCGCTCCCGGCCATCCGGTAGAGGGCGAGGGCAAGCTGCGGCTTACCTTGCTTTTCAAGGAGCATGCCCAGGTGATAGCCAGTGTCGGCGCGTTCGGACTGCACCCAGGCCGCGCGCAGGTAAACCTCGGCGGTGTCAAGATTGCCCAGAAGGTATTCGATCCAGCCGCGGGTGTCCCAGGCAGCGCCAAGGAGGTTCTGACGGGCAAGCTGCTCGGCGGTCAGAGTATCGAGGGAGACCTTGCTGGTCTCAGCATCGAGCAGCGTGAGCGCTCGGGCTGCGGCTTTTTCGGCCAGGGTCAGATCGAGTTTGCGGTCGGCCAGGGCATAAGCAGCGTCGTTGAGGATTTCGGGGTTATCGGTATCTTCAAGCGCGGTTTCCAGCGTTGTCTGGCCTTCGCGGGTGCGGTTGCCGGCGAACTGTGCGTTCCCAAGCGCAAGGAGCAGCTGCTTATCGGAGGGGTGGTGCAGGGCGACGCCCTCAAGCAGAGAGATCGCTTCCTCGTGACGCGAGGTCTGGGTCAGCAGCAAAGCTTCCTGGCGCGGCAGCTCCGTGTCGTCCGGCTTGAGCTTACGCATGGCATCGAGAGTGTTGATTTCGTCGGCCGGGTGCTTCTGTTGCGCCTGCGCCCAGAGCAGCATGGGCAAGAGCTTGTCATTGAGATCCGGGTGGAGCGTGCCTTCCTTGCGGAAGTCGGCTTCGGCCGTGGCATAGTCGAGCTTCTGGCCGGCGACGGCTCCTTCGAGGGTAAGCAGGCCGGACTGCTCGGGGTTCAGAGCGCGGGCGGCGGCGAGCTTCGTCGCAGCCGTGTCGGAATTGCCTTTCTGCAGTGCGTCGGCGGCTTCGGCGACAAGCGCCTGGGCGTCGGTGTTGAGGACGTTGGCCGTGGAAGCAGCCGGCGTTTTTTCGGTTGCCACCGGGGCCGGTGTGACGGGCGTGCTGGAAGTAGCTTGAGCCGTCCTGCCGGCCGTCGGGACTGACTCGGCCAGAGTGATGAAGCCGCCCGTTCTGCCTGTTATGTCGTTGATGAACGTGTTGTACGACTGCCACTGTGTGGCAGGAATGCTGGGAACGAGCAGCTGCAGGCGCTCTTCGGTGACGAGATCGGAGCCGTGGAGGGCATAGGTAAGATCGAAGCGCGCAAAGCTGGACTGAGCGTGCAGCTCGTCAGGCAGGGTTGGAATGGAAAAGCCTTTGGGGAGGGTGATCGTTGAGGTCGAGGACTCCGTACGGGGCGTGCCAAGTTCGATGGGGTCGGCGGGCTGCTTGGAATACGTGACGCCGGAGAAAATGCCCATGGGGATAAGCGAAAGGATGCGGTGGTTGGGCCAGTCGCCGTAGGAGTCACGCTCGTAGTCGTAGGTGATGTGGAGCGGCTGGGCCGGAGTGTCGACTGCGGATGGAGTGAAGTGGGTGACGGTGCCTCCAAAGCCGAGATTGGAGGAGATGGCCTGGCCGATCTGACCCCAGTCGCTGCGGCTGCCGCTGAACAGGACAGCACGGAAGGCGAGCTCGAGGTCGCCGCGCAGGGTGACGTCGAAGTGGGCTGTGAGTTTGCCTTCGGGGGTGAGTGTGGCGTGGGAATCATAGTGATCAAATGCCGGGAAGGGAGCCGCGGCAGGTGTTTTGACCAGCAAGGGGTTTCCCGCGGCAACGCTCCCGTCAGAAGTCGGCATGAGGAGCGCGTCCTTGTCGCGGAGGCCTTCGGAGAGCATGCCCGGCGGTGCGACCTCGGCAGTTGAGTCGAGCCAGAGGCGCTTACCGCCTCCTTCCTCCAGGGCAGTGATGACGTGGTTGAAGGAGTTGGGCGCGGGCAGGTCCCTGTCGATGTGGATGTTCGCGCCGATGAGTACAGGGTCGGCGTGGAAGCCGGCGGCGGCGAGCAGGGCGGCGAGAAGCGTGTGCTTGTCCTTGCAATCGCCATAGCCATTGGAAAGAACTTCGGCGGCGGCGTGGGGCTGATAGCGGCCAACGCCGAAATCGATGCCAATGTAGCGAATCTGCATGGAAACGAAGCTGTAGATGCGATTGATCTTTTCGTCGTCGGTCGTGGCGCCGGCGGTAAGTGCAGCGGCTTTCACGCGAATGGCTTCAGTCGGCTCCGCGCGGTTGCCGGTAAGCGTGCGATACCAGTCACCGACGGCAGCCCAGTCGTGGAAGGTGGTCCAAGCGACATCAGGAACGAGTGAGTCTGCTGGCGCGTCGTCATCGTCGGGAGGAGCAGTGCCACCGGGCGGAGCGACGGTGGGCTTCGGCTGCCAGCTATGCCAGCGGTAGACCATCTCGCCATGCTCTTTCTCGATTTCCGGCTCATGTGCTGGACTCAGCACGGTGACACGCTGGTCCACAGGAAAGCGCAGTTCGATGCTTTCCTTCAGAGCGACCAGGCGCTTCTCGAAGTTGAGGGCACCCCAGAACTGGCCGGGTACCTCGGCCTTGCGTACGTGAATGACCGCTTCGTACTCAAGGCGGTCTCCGACGGCGAGCGAGCGAACGGGGATCTGAAGCTGGTGCTGATCGCTGTAGAGAGGCGCCTGGCGAGTGATCTCGGCAGGCAGGTCCTGCGCCGCGGAGGCGTCGGTCACGACGACAGTGCCATCAGCTTTCCGTACGCGTACGTACTTGAGCTCAACCGTTTCGTTGTCGGCAGCGTAGGTGAAGTCGAGTAACCCAAACTGGCGGACGGCGGCGTCGGATTGGAGATGAAGCACGGCATGCAAGGTGCGTTCGCCCGTGCCGTCGGCGTTGTAGCGGTAGGTGGTATCGCTGCGTTCCTCAACCAGTGGCTCGTTGGAGTAGTCGGCGGCGCTCGCCGCGGGCGGCGGCGCGGGAGCTGGCTGGACCTTGAGGATACGCACGCTTGCAGGCGGCGGTGTCGTCTGCGCGGGGGCAGACAGAGAAGCGGCGAGCAGCGCGGCAGCAAACGCAGCAGAGCGGGAACACAGAGGAAGAGGGCAAAACCGGGACCAGCGCGCGATTTCCACCCATTGTGTGTAAATCAGTGTGCGCCTGTCGACCAGCAAAATCGTGCGCGTTTACCCCATGCGTAAGTCCCCGGAGAGGGATGAGGTGGGACGCAGACTCAGGGCGTGAAGGAGGGGAGCGGGTACTTCGCGCGGCTGGGACCTTCACCGATGGACTTCTGCACCCGGGACATGTGCGGACGAAGTTCCCGTGCCACTTTTCAGCTGTTACGCTGCATGGCTACTCAATGGCGCGTGAGCTACCCTGCGAAATCATGTGCACGAGTCTGGGCGCGAGCGTGCGGGTCGAAGATGTCAGCGCACGTAGGTTAGCCTTCCGCATGCGCCCGGGTGGTGTGATCTGCCCAGGTCTAAAAGCGAGACCTGGGCATCGACGCAAGGGGTTCGGGAAGCTGTTTGAAGCTACTTGTGGGTAATCGTTGCAGAGAAGGAGTTGCTCTTGAAGCCGCTGTCGCCTTGCCAGGCTTCTGTGCCGGCCTCGACATCAATGAGGTACCAGGCGTTCTGCAGCTGGCTGCGGTTCACCGCGTCCTGGAAGAAGCTCAGCAAGTTCAGGTTGCTCACAGAGCTGACTGGGGTGTTGGCGACGTACGAGACCACGTTCCACTTGGTCCCGCAGCCACAAAAGGAGATCTGGTTCGCGATCCATGGAGTGAAGGCGATTCCGTTGACCGTGACCGTTTGCCCGGTGCTTGATCCCGCAGGCTGGACGCCGCCCGCGTGATTGAGCCAGATCATGATCTCGGTCCCATTGGGCTGGTTGTTTGGCTGTCCACTTGTTGTCGGGGTCTGGTTGAACCAGATGTCGTAGGCGATGTCCCAGGCCCCGCTGGTTGCCGGAGTGACATTCCAGCTGGATGTAGCCGCGCCGATGACGCTGAGCTGGATCGGCATGCCACCACCGTAGGAGGAACAGGTGCCGAAGTGGCAGCCGACGTATGTCGATGGATAGCCACCGGGCGAGCCATTGGTCGGTGTCGAGTTGGTGTTATCCACGGTAAAGGCTCCCGTGCTGGTGTTGACGTCCGTGCAGAGAGTGCCGCCAGTCTGGTCGTAGAAGTCGTTCTGAACGTTGTAGCCATTGCTAATGGCAATCGGTGCGTACTGCGAGCAGTAGTGCGTTGTTTGTGCACGGGCGCTGCTTGACAGTGAAAGGAGGACGACCGTAACTAAGGCTGTGAGTAGGATCTTGCAACGTACAAGGGTCATGATCTTGCTCCTTGGTGGGGGACCTATGAAGCGCTGCAGAACCGTTGAGCTCGCAGCGTCACGAATGGTCTTCCCTGCGTAGGAAGCATGTCAACATGCTGTGAGCCTCTTCGAGAAACATTTATCTAAGCCTCACTTTGCTGCTCTCTCTGGTTCTAATCGATGTCGCGATCGCGTTCAGCTTCCGCTCTCTTACGCTGCGTGAGAAGAGCAGAAGGCGAGAGCATTCGCTGAGGGTCTTGTTCTTCCAGTTCGCGTTTCCGCCGCGTTTGGATCAAGGTGAGGCTCAAAGTCCACAATTGGCAAGGCGATACGAGTATTTCTGTAAGTGGTCAGGATCGGCACCAGCACGCTTTCCGTGCATGGCGGAGAAGCCTGCGACTTACAAAAGCTATTCTTGTTTTGCCATTTCGCAGGATTGCAATGAAGGTCTGGAACCTATCTATCCGGAGGTCGCGCTTTGGTGCATAAGTCTCCTGCGACTGCTTGGAAAAGCACCGCCGCGGTTCGCGTCGCGCATCGCAGAGCTTAGTGAGGCGGCTGAGACGCGGGCCGACTCTGCGACGATACAGATGATTGCAGGACACGGTGCCTGCATGCCCCTGGGTACTCTGGAGCTCGATACACTTCCGGAAGCGATGGGAATGGGCAGGTATATCGGGCGGCTAGCTCCTTCGCCGACGGGGCTGCTGCACCTGGGGCATGTGAGGACGTTTGCGGTGGCGCATGGGCGGGCCCGGGCGGCGCGTGGGGTGTTGCGGCTCAGGATGGACGACCTGGATCCGCAGCGAAGCCGGGCCGAGTATGTCGCGGCGGCTGAAGAGGATCTGCGGTGGCTGGGGCTGGGGTGGCACGGAGAGCCGTGGCGGCAGAGTGAGCGTGGGCCGGCGTACCGGACGGCCTGGCAGCGACTTGTCGAGGCAGGGTGGGTGTACCCATGCCGGTGCTCGCGGCGGGACCTGGCCGAAGCTGTGGCGGCCCCGCATGAGGGCCTCGGGTCGCCGGTGAGCGGGTCGCGGGCACATGGGGAGCGTGTCGGGATTGGAGCGGGCGCGAGCGGCGGCGTCGCGGAGACCGAGGAGCCGGTGTATCCGGGCCGGTGCCGGCCGGCGTGGCTGCCGGACTCGGCCGATGGTGCAGAGGAGCGGGCGAGCTGGCTCCGGAAGGGACCGGATGGGGTGAACTGGCGGTTCCGGGTGCCGGATGGTGAGCCGCTGACGTGGGAGGATGGCGGCGCGGGCGCCAGGCAAGAATTTGTGGCAGGGAAGAGTTTCGGGGACTTCAGCGTCTGGCGGCGAGACGGGATACCGGCGTACCAGCTGGCGACGGTGGTCGATGATGCGGCGATGAGCGTGACGGAAGTGGTGCGCGGAGCGGACCTGTTGCTTTCGACGGCGCGGCAGCTTTTGCTGTGGCGGGCGCTGGGCCTCCCGGCCGAGCCGGCATGGTTCCACTGCCAGCTGGTGGTGAATGAGCATGGCGAGCGGCTGGCCAAGCGGGCCGAGGCGGCGAGTGTGCGCGGTTTACGGGAGCAGGGGTTTAGCGCGGCAGAGGTGCTCCGGATGGCAGAGCAGGCGCAGGTGGGGTAAGCTTCACGCGTCCGGAGCGAGGCACTTTCGTACGTGAAGGGAGCAGCATGGCACGGGAGCATACCTACGAGATCCGCGTGGAGTGGACAGGAAACACGGGAGCGGGCACTCGGTCCTATGGCGGCTACGATCGGACCCACGAGGTACGCGCCGACGGAAAGCCGGCGATCCCGGGCTCGGCGGACCCGAGCTTTCGGGGTGACGCGGCCCGCTGGAACCCGGAAGAGCTGCTCCTGGCCTCGCTGGCCGCCTGTCACCAGCTCTGGTACCTGCACCTGTGCGCAGCGGCGGGGGTGGTGGTGCAAAGCTACCGGGATGCCGCCCAGGGAATGATGGTGGAAGATGAGGATGGCGCGGGGCGGTTTGTGAGCGTGACGCTGCGGCCGCATGTAGCGCTCGGCGCTGGGGCGAAGGAGCAGGAGGCGACGCGCCTTCATGACGAGGCGGCCCGGATGTGCTTCATTGCGCGATCCGTGGCGTTTCCTGTGCATCACGAGCCAAGCTTTACGCTGGCCGGTAGCTAGGGGCAAAACCGCCTGCACGGCTTGCGGCCGCTCCCGGGCAGAGCCCCAACGCAGATCTTTCCTTGCGAACGTTGAAGTTGCGCTCGGTAGACTTTCTAAGACCTATGCCGGATGACTTTGCCCAGAACGTGAAAGCACAGGCCGACATCGTGAAGATTGTCGGCGAGCATGTGCGGCTACGCAAAAGCGGCGCGCAGAACTGGACGGGGCTGTGCCCGTTCCATTCGGAAAAGTCCGGGTCCTTTTCGGTGCACCAGGCGCGGCAGTTCTACCACTGTTTTGGGTGCGGGGCTTCCGGCGATGTGTTTACGTTTGTGCAGCGGATCGAGAACGTATCGTTTCCGGAGTCGGTGCGGATCGTGGCCGGGAAGATGGGAATCCCGCTGCCGAAGAGGGAGTTCACGTCACCCGAGGAGGCCGAGGGGCACCGGGAGCGTGGCCGGCTGATCGAACTGCATGAGCAGGCGAGCGCATTTTTCGAGGCGCAGCTGCGCGGGGCCGAGGGTGCCGGAGCGCGGGAGTACCTGGCGGGACGCGGTATGGCGGCGGAGGGGATGGCGAGGTTCCGGGTAGGGTATGCGCCGGACTCGTCATCAGCGCTGCGGGTAAATCTAGAGTCGCTGGCCGGCCCGGAGGCGGTGCGCTCGGGGGAGCTCGGTCGGCTGCTGCGGCTGGCAGGCTTGTTTACTGCCAAAGAGCAGGAAGACGAGACTGGGAACAAGATGACCGGGCCGGTGTACCCGCGCTTTCGCAAGCGGATTACGTTTCCAATCCTCAACGAGGGTGGGCGGGTGATCGCGTTCACGGCGCGTGCGCTGGACGCGAACGAGAAAGCGAAATACCTGAACTCGCCAGAGACGCCGCTGTACTCGAAAGGGCAGGTGCTCTTCAACCTGGACAAGGCGCGGCAGCCGATCCGGCAGCTGGATTTCGCGTTGCTGGTGGAAGGGCAGATGGACTGCATCTCGGTCGCCCTGGCCGGCATCGGCAATGTCCTGGCAACGAGTGGAACGGCATTTACGGAGACGCAGGCGCGGCTGCTCCGGCGGTACACGAAGCGGGTGATTGTCAACTTCGACCCGGATACGGCGGGAGCTGCGGCGGCGGAGAAGTCGATAGCGCTGCTGACCGAGGAAGGGTTCGAAGTGCGAGTGGTGACGCTCGAGGGTGGGCTGGACCCGGACCGCTTTGTGCGCGAGCGCGGGATTGCGGCGTACACGGCCGCGGTGCGCGGAGCGAGGCGACACTCGGAGTACCTGCTGGACCGGGCACGGCAGCTCTACCCGGCGACGGCGCAGGGCAAGATCGATGCGCTGAATTACCTCTTGCCGCATATCCGGCGCATGCCGAACACAATCGGGCGGGAGGAGTTTGCGAGCGACGCCGCGCACCGGCTGGGGATTGACTCGGCGCGGGTGCGCGAGGAGCTGAAGCAGGCGGCAGCCGGTCGGAAAGCGTCGCTGGAAGGGAGCGCCGTGGCTTTAAGCGATGCGGAGAAGGAGCTGGTGCGGGCGATGGCTGCTCCGCCCGGGAGCGTCGTGTTCAATCTAGTTGCGCATGCCTTTGACGAGAAGCCGGAGCATTTTGCGGGGCTGGCGGCGGAACGGGCGCTTCGGCTGTTGCGGGAGGGTGCGGGCGCCGACCCGGTGCACACGCTTCCGGATGGGCCGGAGAAAACGCTGCTTGCCAAGGTGCTGTTTGGGGAGGGCCAGCATACGGTTGAGCTGGCGGCTGCCGAAGCAGCGCTTCGTTCGCTCGAGTGTACGGCGCTGGAGCGCGAACAGCGCGCCTTGCGGGTGTCGCTGGCCGATGCGGAGCGGCGCGGCGATGAGGATGGGGTTGTGCAACTGATGGCGCGAAAACAGCAGGTGGAACGGGCGCTGCGAGCGCTTTGAAGGGTGCCGGGGTGGAGAAAGGGCAGCTTCTTCGCTTTGCCCGGAACAAAGAGGTTCTCCTGGAGGTTCTCTGCCCGTTGCGTAGGCCTCCGGGCGCGTGCTGCGGCGAGTTTAGGGCGCTATCAACAAGGCTGGATGCTGCTTCCTTACGCGACTCCCGGCAGGCGAAACAAAATCGAGTTTCAGACATCTAACAGAACAGCGGACCAAACCAAGCAGGGATGACTGGGCGCCTGGAAAGTAAGCAGGCTCGAAAACGAGCATACGACCCTATCAAAACCTGCTACTCTGGAACTCTTTGGCATGCTGAGCCGGCCTGCGCCCCAGAAGGGGAACTCCCTACGGCCCTTCCCTGTGTGAAGTTGCGACAGCGAACGCCGGAAAACCCAGAATAGTCCGAAATATACGCGGGAGATGACTCGCTTGGCCATGGAAGACAAGTACGAAGACGATATTCAGAACCTGATCGAAGCAGGGAAGGAAAAAGGCTATCTGACCTATAACGAGGTCAATGACCTGATTCCCGGCGATATGCATTCGCCCGATGACCTGGACGACCTGATGACGACCATCGGGACGCAAGGCATTGACATCCTGGAAGGTGGCCCCAAGTTCGGCGGGGACAAGTTTGAGGAGAACGAAGAGGGCGAGGATGTCGAGCTCGACCTGACACCGGGCACGCTTGAGAAGACCAACGACCCGGTGCGTATGTACCTGCGCGAGATGGGCACAGTGCCGCTGCTGACGCGCGAGGGCGAGGTCGAGATCGCCAAGCGTATCGAGCGAGGGCAGGTGCGCGTGATGAAGGCGATTGCGCGCTCGCCGATTGTGGTGCGCGAGATCATCGCACTTGGCGAGGATCTGAAGCGCGGCGTGCGCAACATCAAGGAAGTGGTGATCTTCGACGAGGAAGAGGTTACCGAGGAAGTCGTGCTGGCGCGAGTGCGCCAGACGTCGACGCGTATCGAGTCGATGCAGAAGCACCTGAAGAAGGCGGCACTGCTGGATGAGAAGCTGCCGGCGCTCGATGGCGTGAAAACGAAGGCCAAGGAAGCTCGGAAGACGCGATGGATGATCGCGCGTGAGCGCGTGTATGTCTCGCGGATCGTGCGCGAACTGAAGTACACGAACGGCGAGCGCAAACGGCTGCTCGACAAGGTGAACAAGTCAGTCGACTCGATGCGGATGCTCGAGCGGCAGATTCGTTTGCTTGACCAGAAGTTTGATGCCTCCAAGAGCGAAGAGCTGAAAAAAGAGTACCGCCGCCAGCAAAAGAACTGCCGCGCTGACCTCGAAAAGATGGAAGAGGAGACGGGCGTTCCCTTGACGGAGATCAAGCGCACGCAGCGCGAGATGATCCAGGGCGACATGGATGCCGAGCAGGCGAAGCGCGAGCTGATTGAGGCGAATCTTCGGCTGGTGGTTTCAATCGCGAAAAAGTACACCAATCGAGGCCTGCAGTTTCTTGATTTGATTCAGGAAGGCAACATCGGCCTGATGAAAGCGGTGGATAAGTTCGAGTACCGTCGCGGTTATAAATTTTCGACCTATGCGACGTGGTGGATCCGGCAGGCAATTACTCGTGCGATTGCCGACCAGGCGCGTACAATTCGTATCCCGGTTCACATGATCGAGACGATCAACAAGCTGATTCGCACCTCGCGGCAGTTGGTGCAGGAGCTGGGGCGCGAGCCTACGTCCGAAGAGATCGCTCGGCGAATGGACATTCCGGTTGCAAAGGTGCGTAAGGTGTTGAAGATCGCACAGGAGCCGATCTCGCTCGAAACACCGATCGGCGAAGAGGAGGATTCGCACCTTGGCGACTTTATCGAGGATCGCCAGGCGGTCTCGCCGTCCGATGCGGTGATCAGCGTGAACCTCAAGGAGTACACCTCTCAGGTACTACGCACGTTGACGCCGCGCGAAGAGCGCGTCATCAAGATGCGGTTTGGGCTTGAGGACGGTTCTGAGCACACGCTGGAAGAGGTTGGGCAGAGCTTTCAGGTAACACGTGAGCGGATCCGGCAGATAGAAGCGAAAGCTTTGAGGAAGCTGCGGCATCCTTCGCGGTCGCGCAAGCTAAAGGCGTTTGTGGATACCACGCGCGAGTAAGTGAGCAGGTCGGAGAACAGGTTGTTTCTGGAGAGCGTTTTGAATATAAAAGCCACCCCGATAGGGTGGCTTTTGTATTTGCTGGATCGTCTTCTGAGCTGCGGCTCAGGAAACGCGGCGCTGCTGGAGGCTCGGAACCAACGTAAGCGAGGCGGGCCTGTTGCGGGATGGGCAGCGGACGTGAGCGCCGCTGAGCAGGGCTGCGGCCGAGGCGTGGGCCGGGCCGTTCCACGCGGGAATATTAAATGCGTCGCCTGGGTGCGCGGTTGGCAGCGGATTGCGCGCATGATGTTCAAGGAGGGCGCAGCGTATGAGTTCGAGCGCCTCTTCGCACTCGGCCTTACCTTGGCGCGAGTAGTAAACGCTATATTTCTGTCCGCAGGTGGGGCATGAAACGTCGCAGGTATCTTCAGCCGTGACTATGCAAAGTGCTTGCATTGTGTGGGGCTCCTTCAAAGGAAATGAGTTAGTGCACATTTTTGTTGTCAGCTCAACGAACGGCAGGTGTGCTCCTGCCTGTACCCGGTGACTATAGCTCTTCAGACCCTGCGGTTGGCAATGTCTTTCTCCGGCTACGAGGAAAACCTACAAAGATGCAACGGCCTATCTAGCGAATAACCTAAAGATAGACAGATAAATCAGCGCAATTGCGACGCGGCATCGGGGAATGTGCAGCGGATGGGAGCAGCAAGAGCTATCGGGAAGAAAGGCGGAGCAACTTCCCGTTTTGGAAAGCATTGAAGGGTCGTGTGTCGCTCTGAAACAGCGTCTCGGAACGGACGGCGTTTGCGCTCATGCTGCAGCTGCACTCGCCCCATGATGCTGGTGAGGAGAATACGTCCATGCTTAAGCTGACCGTTCTGACCGGCAGGCACTCAAGCGCATTTACACCGCTTTTTCTGCTGACCTTTTTCTTTTTGCTTTTGTACTTTCCTTTGGGGTGCGGGGTAGGTGCGGGTGCGCCCGCCTCGTCGTCGCTTGAGAAGGAGCAGACCGCAGTGTCGACCGGGCAACTGCCGCCGCAGTTCTTTGGCATGGTGGTGAAGCAGGCGGGGGTGAAGCCGGCAGTGCAGACTGGCGCGCGGCGGTTGTGGGATTCGGGTGTGAACTGGGCCGCGCTGGAGCCTACGCCGGGAACGTTTGTCTGGACGCTGTTGGACGCTGAGGTGGCGCAGGCGCAGGCAGATGGTGTGGAACTGACACTGACGCTGGGGATGACGCCGGCCTGGGCGTCGTCTCAGCCTGAGGCTCCGTCAAGCTACGGCACAGGGGCGACAGCGATGCCGGCGCGGCTTGCGGACTGGGATATGTACGTCGCAGCCGTGGCGAGCCGGTACCAGGGACGCATCCACGCTTACGAGGTGTGGAATGCGCCCGAGAACGCGGCCTACTTTAGCGATAGTCCAGGGCAGATGGGTAACGACATGGCTGCGTTGGCGGAGCACGCCGCGGCTGCGGTGCACAGTGCGGACCCCACCGCGGTAGTCGTGTCGCCAGCGTTTTCTCCGCGGGGGCTTAGCGCGTTTCTAGTTGCTGGCGGTGGTGCGTCAGTAGACGTAATTGGGTGCTCGCTGAACGGTGGCGGCACGGGTGGCTCAACGGCACCGGAAAGCATGGCAACAACGCTGCCGGCGCTGCGCGCGGCCCTGGCGGGTACCGCGGCGGATGGCAAGCCGCTGTGGAACGAGCAGGCTTCATGGGTACTTGGGCCGGGTGAAACGGACGCCGGCACGCAGGCGAGCTATACAGCGCGCGCGCTGCTGCTGAACGCAGGGCTCGGGGTGGCTCGCCTGCAGTGGTATGCGTGGGACGAGAGCGACCCGGGAGCGCTGCTGCTGGAAAACGCGCAAGGCCAGCCTACGGCAGCGGCTGTGGCCTACAACACCGTAGAAGGATGGCTCGCCGGGTCGCAGCTGAACGGCTGCGCCGCGACCGCCAATAGTTTGTGGACCTGCCAACTGGTACGCGGCGGGAGCCCGGCATGGGTGGTTTGGTCAAGCGCCGGCGCAATCTCTGCGAGTGCATTGGGTGCTTCGACCGTGACGGATGTGAATGGCAACGTGAGCGCGGTCGCGACAACGGGCCTGGTGAGTGTTGGGCCAAGCCCGCTGCTGCTGGAGTAGACGCGGGTGGGTGGTGTGAGGCGAAAGAGGTTTTGCTCTGTAGGTGGTACTGCGGATCCGTCGGAGCACTTGGGTGACGCTTTCTAGGTCGCCAGCTACATAACGCCGCCCAAGCGCGACCAGATCGCGGTCGCAAACGGAACTATTTCATTGGCCGGGTGGGCCTCCGGCAACGGGTGCATACCAGACCTTGGCAATGTGGCCGTCGCGGACCTCGGAGATCACGATGGCTTCAAGCGGAGGCCGGCCCTGCGCAGAAGCTTCGGGGTTGGAGACGACCTGGTGCTCAACCACAAAGGGGCCGATGATGGCACGCTGGGCGATCTCGCAGCGGACGCTGGGCTGGTCCGCAAAGAAGTCCTTGAAGAAGGCTTCCATACGATCGCGACCGTCCAGCAGGGTGCGGCCGCCGAGCTGTCCGAAGGTCGCCTGCGGCGCGAAGGTAGCTATATAGGCGGCAAGGTCATGCGCGTTGTACGCGACGAGGCTGGCTTCGAGTACCTGTTCGGGTGTTTCCATCGGATCGCTCGGTCTTCAGCTTGGATGCGGGTCCGCTCCGGGTTGGCTTCCGGGCTGACACACCAGCTTAGCCGATTGCTCGACAGATGCGCGGCGGCCCCAGAGTGTCAGCGGACCGAAGCTGCAGGCTGGGAGGGGGTGCGAGCGTAGATGTCGCTGAGCGTCATCGAGCCCCCGTGATGCTGAATTTTTCGCATGGCTTCGGCGAGGGTGCTGGCGGTTCCATCAATCTCGCTGGACATACCGAAGCGGCGCCGAAGCAGGTCGGGTGCGGTCTGGCTGCGCCACAGGCCGACGAGGATGGGATTGTCGGGAAGCTGGCTGCGGAGCCGCTCGAAGAGGGTGCGTGCGGCAGCGAAGGCAAGCGGCGGCAGAGCGGAGATGCAGAGGGTGGTCTGCGGTTCCTCTGCGAAGCGTCGAAGCAGGTCCGGGGTGAGCGCGGAAGGAGGCAGCAACAAGGTTTTGTGGCCCGCGGCTTCAAGCACCTGCGCGAGCATGGTCGCCGCGATCTCGTCGGCCTGGTCGCTGGCCGGGATGCAGACCACCGGGCAGCAGTTGCGGGCGATGAGGGCTTCGGCTATGGCTTGTTCCACAGCGCCGGACAAGGGCAGCGCTGCTGATGCAGGGGCCGCGACCTTGACGGGATAGGCAGTGAGCTCGGCAATGAGCTCCGCGGCGCTCTGCATGAAGAAAGCAGCGCGGGACTCTTCCAGCGCGCCTTTGTGGCGGTCGTTTTCTGCAAGGGCCAGAGCGGGCAGCAGAACAGTGTCGTAAAGGTCGATGGGCGTGCGCTGTTCCGAGGCGGCGGCCACACCAGGGTAGGCGCGGCGGCCAGGGCGCAGATCGGTGCGGGGGATGGCGGTGCGGTGTTCGAGAAAGCGCTCGGCAAACAGGTGGGCCTCGTTCTGGTCGAGGGCAAGCATGCGCTCGTAGAAGCGAGCCTCCGGGGCAAGTTCAGCGTCATCGCCGAGCAGGATGTGCAGGAACGACATCTGGGGCATGGTGCGGCCGACGACGATAAGGCAGACAGTGAGCGGAGTGGACAGTGCCAGACCCGGCCAGCCCCAGAGCAGCGTCCAGACAATGGCCATGGCGAGCAGCGCGAGCTCGGAGATGCCGGTGTGAGCGCCGTAGAGCCAGGGCTCGAGGAAGTTGGAAACGAGGATTTCAAGCAGGCCGATGAGTACGAAACTGCAGCCGGCCTGCCACCAGGAAGGAAAGTAGATAAGCGCGAAGAGCACTGGCAGTCCGCCGCCGACCAGCGAGCCGACATAGGGGATGGTGCGCAGGATGGCGAGCAGCGCACCCCAGAGCGTGGCATAAGGAACGCCGATGGCGTAGAGTCCAGCAGCGAAAACGATGCCAAAGCCGGCATTGACCGCGGCATTTGCGATGAGGTAGCGGGAGATGCGTGCGGCAGCGTCATCAAGCGCGTGCGAGACCAGATTGAGCCGCCCGATTCCGGCGAGCAGCAGCAGGCGGTTACGCAGGTCTTCGCGCTTGATGAGCATGTAAACGGTGAAAACCAGAACCATGCCGGCGGTGCCGAGCGGTGCGAGCACGGGGCGAAGCAGCTGCCGCAGGTAGGCGGTCTCAGACGATGGAGTTTGCACGACGACAACCGGGGTGGGCTGCGGTTCGGGCGGCTGGCCCGTTTCTGCAGCGCGGCGTGCGGCTTCCCGGCCGGCGGCTGATCGGGCGCGGGCAGTAGCCGTGCTCGCGAGAGCGCGGTGCTGGGCGTCCTGCTGCGCGGGATCTCCGGAGAGCTCGCGGGAAAGACCTTCCATGCTGATGAGCGCTTGGCCGAGTGAGCTGTCAGCGGGCACGTGAGTCTTGGCGAGTTTGGTGCGAATGTTAGGTGCGTGACTGGGCAGGTCGTTGACAACGTGGAGCAGCTGGCCGGCAACCAGCCAGAGGAATGCGCCGAGCAGCGCGCTCGCGGCAATGAGCACGAGGAGGGCGGCTGGGGTACGGCGCAGGTGCAGGCGCTCAAGCCGCGAGACCAGCGGGGTGAAAAGGAAGTTAAAGGTGAGCGCCAGGGCAAGCGGGATCAGCAGCGGCCGGCCGAAGTAAAAGATAGCCAGTAGCAGCGCAAGCAGCAGCAGCGGCTCACGGGTCAGCAGGCTGCCCCCCGAGCTTTGCCGGGCAGCCCGTTCCTCCACTCTCGCCTTCGTCTGCATGCGTTCGGGTAGATGCACAGGGGAAGGGTAGCAAGGACAAAGGATGGTGTTCGCGCCACAGGGATGTTCGAGCGCAAATCAGTAACCGCGCGGCAGAGAAGGGAACAGAGTGTCAGTTGCGGGCGTACCCGCTCCAGCCGAAGCGGAGAGCGAGAACTCGAACGGACTGGGGGGCGAAAGATGAATGAAGCCGGAGTTTTTGGAAGTGCAGGCTGGACAGCGCAGCAGCGCGTCTGGTTCGAGGCAAAGTGTCAGAGTGAGCGCAAGGACGAGGCCGCAGGCGTGCTTCTGGCGTTCTTTCTGGGTACGTTTGGAGCGCACCAGTTCTACCTGCGCCGCAATGGCATCGGCGCGCTCTACCTGCTCTTCTTCTGGACGGGGATCCCGACGATTCTGGGCCTGATCGAGTGTTTCCTGATGCCGGGCCGGGTGCGCCGCTACAACTGGCAGGTAGCAAACGCGGCAGCGGAGCTCTCAGCGTATGCCGCCCCTGGCGCGGCTCTGCCGGCGCTTGAAGCACCGCGTTGTGCGCAGTGTGCTTCGCCGCTGATGCCGGAAGCGCGCTTCTGCGGGGTGTGCGGAACGCGAGTCGGCTGGTTGCAGGCCGCGCAGGTCACATACTCCTAAAAGTGAGCGGACTCCGTACAGCGAGCCGCAAGCTGGATCACTTTCTCCTACACGCACCTCCGTCTGAAAATTTCTATGCAGCACATGCTGCAGACGGGGTAGAGAGGCCATGCAGGATCGGACTGTGGTGATGCTCAAGAGTACTGGCCTTCGCCGTGCAGCAAAGACCAGTGCAGAGTGCCGCTCACATGTTTGTAAGGCCAGCGCGCATGCTCTCGTTGAAGGCAGGTTTCAGGTTCTGCAGGGACTCGGCGAGCTCGGCGCGGTACTCGGGCTCGCGGGCAAGCAAAGCAGGCGTAGCTGCGGCGAAAGCCGGGTCGTTGGCTGGGGCGATAAGGCCGGCAGCGGCGAGTGCTTTGGCGTCCTGGACGAGTTGCTCCTCGGTGGTGTTGAGGTACTGCGCATCTCGCGGGTCAGCGAGCCAGACCGGCGTGCTTGCTCCGAGCGCAGCAGAGAGCCAGAAGGCTTTGCGGGCGAGAAAGGCGGCCCGGTGGTCGTCGGTCGTCTCCGTGAAAACGAACTGGTTCTTCCAGCGGCTGTAATAACGCGTCGTAACGGGTACGGGCTGGCGATTGCCGCTTTTTAGCAGCTCAAGCTGCCCGTAGTCGAAGGTCTTGCGGATGGCGTTGTAGATAAAGTCTTCGGCGTAGGGCTGCTCCGGCGCGGCAACGATCTCGGCAAAGGTGACCGTCATGCTTGCGGAGAGCTTTGCGTGAAGCGGCGAGTTGTTGCCGTCGGCCAGCCAAGCGGTCCCGTGAACGAGGTAGGTGTCAGCGCCGGAGGTGGAGCGATGAAACGGCCACTCAAAGCCAGTGAAGCGCAGGGGCAGACCGGTCATGGTGACGTAGAGCTCCGGGTCGGGATTGCGCAAACGCCTGGCGAGTGCGCGCAGGTGAGTGGCGAGGCCGTTTCGCAGCGGCTCGCTGGACGCAGTGAACGCTTCAGAAAGCTCGAGAGTAAGTGGCTTTGCGGCGTCGGTTCCGGCGAAGCTGAAGCGCGCGGTCGGCTTGCCATGAAAATCGCTGCCCGCCGTGATGGCGGCTGGCGCGAGACCGGCCTCGCGAGCAGCGACCTCGACAAGGCTGGCGGGTGTGGCAGGGGTTGTGCTCATGGGTTCCGTGTTCCTGCAGGAGCTCTTGCGAAGCTGAAAGTGGTGAGCGTTCGCCACAAGGAACAGGCGAGCGATCGCTTTGAGTGTATCGCGGCTGCAATCAGGAAGCGCGCTGTCGCTTCGCCGGCTCCGCGTACATGCGGTTCATGTAAGAAGACAGGCGCCAAAGATTCGTCGGACAGGTAGGTCCATGCGACTCATTCGCTGGCCTTGTAACGAACACACCGTCGCTCGATAACGCGGGACCTGTCTCCGTCAACTCCATCCCGCTACTTCGCATGCTCGTCACCAGCTGCCTGGAAGAAGGCGTCGGTCGAGGCCGATGGTTCAGCGAGATGTACTGGGGAACGCCTACGGAGGCTCGAGACGATCCTGGAACCCGGATGGGCCGGATGGCGACTTCAGCCGTCAGGCTGTGGCCTCTTAAACGTATGCACGTCCGGACTCGCACCGGGCTTGTTTTTGCTCCCGATCGCGCTCGCAGCGGCAGCTGCCGACGCCCATGCCCACTGGAAATTAAAGCCGCCGAGATGGCCGGTGACGTCAATGACTTCGCCAATGAAGTAGAGGCCAGGAACGCGGCGTGCTTCCAGCGTCTGCGGGTGGAGTTCGGCGGTGGAGACGCCACCCGCGGTGACCTCGGCTTTCGGGTAGCCCTCGGTCCCGGACGGGGTGAGCGGCCAGGCATGAAGCTGCTGCTCTGCGGCGAGGAGCGCATCGTTGCTCCAGCCCCGCGGCGGAGCGAAGCTGAGCAGGCGCTCGGCAAGGCGTCGAGGTAAAGCGTCTGCGTAAGCCGCAAGCGCGGCAGAGCCGTCGCGGCCGGCCGGCGAGCGGAGCAGCGGTGCGGTGACGTCGCGATCAGGGGCGAGATCGATCGAGAGGGTTGCGCCGGGCTGCCAGTAGGAGGAGATCTGCAGGACGGCGGGACCGCTGAGCCCGCGATGGGTGATGAGCAGCTTGTCGCGGAACTCGACAGTCTGCCCGCGCGGTCTGCGGCTTGCGGCCCTGCTTGAGCGCGCGGCGGCGAGCGAGGCTAGGCTGGAGGTTCCAGGCGCAGACGCCTGCCGGCCTTCGCCTTGTGAACGCAAGGCTTGCGGCGCTTTCTCGTTGGCGCGAATCGGCTGTGCGGTGAGACGCAGCGTAGCCTCGGTGGCGACGCCGCTGAGGCCGTCGAAGCGGGCAGCGTCCTGCGGGCTGAAGGTAAAAGGAACCAGTGCGGGGCGAGTTGGCACGATCGCAAGACCGAACTGCCGGGCGAGCCCGTAGCCGAAGTCAGTAGCGCCGAGCTTGGGAATCGAGAGACCGCCGGTAGCGACGATCAAATTGCGGGTGGTAAGTGTCGCCTCGCCGCCCGCTGTACGGAGCCGAAGAGTGAAGTGCCAGCCGTCCTCCTCGGCTCTTCGCTCGACGGAGAGAATGCTTGTCCCGAGCAGGAGCTCGACTCCGGCGCACTCGGCCAGGAGCATGTCGACGATCTGGCGTGCGGAGCCATCGCAGAAGAGCTGGCCGGGCGTCTTGGCGTGGTAGCGAATGCCGTGGCGTTCGACGAGGGCGACGAACTGCTCGGGACTGTAACGCGCGAGTGCAGAGTGGGCGAAGTGAGGGTTTTCCGAGAGGAAGTGCTCAGGCCGCGTGTTGAGGTTGGTGAAGTTGGCGCGGCCGCCTCCGGAGATAAGGATCTTGCGGCCGGGCTCGGGAGCATGATCGATCAGGGCAACACGAAGCCCCTGCTGCGCGAGCAGCCCCGCGCAAAAAAGGCCGGCTGCGCCGGCGCCGAGGATAGCGGCGTCGTGAGTGGTGGCGGCGAGAGCCATAGTCTTCAGGGTACGTGTCTGTCAGGCCGGCACTTGCCGGCCGGGCGCGCTTGTATCGCACTTATGCGCGTGGGCCTGGCCGATGGGAGACCACCAGCGCCGTTCTTATGGAGTGATCTCCACAACCGCCAAGCCACTGGAAGGGATGGTCAGTGTGAGCTGGCCGCCGGCCAGTGGGAGCAATTCCGGTTCCCCAAGGGTGCCGACTCGTTTGAGCTCCGCGATCTGCGCGAGGGTCGGGTAGGCGGGCGAGCCCATCTGTTTCCAGGCGCGGAGGGTGTCGCCGTGGGCTTCATCGACGCGGCGAACGGTTGCTGAAGTGGTGGCAGATAAGCCCTGTAGGGCGATGGTGATCGTTTTAGCGGGGAGGGTAGAGCCGGGTGGTTCGGCCATGTTCCAGGCGGCGAGGACGACTGTGCCGTCAGCGCGTCGGGTCGCGAGGACGTCCTTGGCGGGGGCGGGCAGGCGCGTGTCACCGAGGGTGTGGAGCAGCGAGAACACCAGGAACGATGGCTTAGGGATACTGCGTTCGGCGAGCAGACCGAAGCCGCCGTAGAAGGGCGTCTTGACGGGTCCCTGTTCCTCAAAGACGTCGGAGAAGGTCCAGTAGCTCATCATCTGCACCTCACCGTCGCACTGGCGGATGGTGTCGGCCATCCAGGGACCCATGTAAATGGAGTCGGTGATCGGCTGGTGGTTGGCGTAGCTGGCGTTGAACTCGCTCCATATAAGCGGCAGCTGCGGCATGGCTGAGTGCTGGATCTGGTTATGCACCTTGGCAATGCCGGCGGAAACCATCTGATGGCCGGCAACGGGCCGGTTATCGCCGAAGACGTCGTGCGAAACATCGTCGCCGTAAACGTGGGAGGAGACGAAGTCGAGTGGCGCATGGGTCGCTGCCGCGTGGGCGATCATGGCGTCGACCCAGCCGGCCTGCGCGGTAGCCGGCCCGCCGACACGAAGTCCGGGATTGACGGCTTTGAGCGCGCGCGCGGTGTGGTCATAGAGCTCGAAGTAGGTCGCTTGCTTCGGTGTCGCGTGCCAGAAGTCAATGTTGGGCTCGTTCCAGACCTCGAAGTACCACTGCCGGACCTCGCCGATGCCGTAGCGCTCTAGGAGGTGCTGCGCGAATGCGGTGATGAGCGCGTCCCACTTGGCATAGCTTTTCGGCGCGGTGGCGTTGGGCCGGTACCAGAAGAACTGGACATCATTCGGGTCAGAGGAGAGCTTCTTGGGCATAAAGCTGATTTCAACAAAAGGGCGGATGTGTTCGGCGAGCAGTCCGTCGTAGATCTGGTCGACGTAGCTCCAGTTGTAGACCGGGTTGCCGTGCGCGTCCTCATCGTAGACGCCGATGTCGTCATCAAGAATGCCGTGGAAGCGGACATAGCGAAAGTCGGTGACCTGCTGCACGGTGTGCAGGTCTTTACGGTAATCGTCGCGAAGGGCCAGCACGGCGCGGCCGGAGCCGAACATCTGCTCCCAGAAGTGCGGGAACGGCGTGCCAGCGGCGTGAGCGTCGATGTTGACCTGTTCGACGCTTGATTGTTCGGCGGTTTGAGCGAGGAGCGTGACAGGCGACGCGCATAGCAGTGCAGAGAAGAGGAGCGTAAGAAGGGTGCGCGGCATGCAGGGATCTCCCGGAGTCATCGCGTGCGGACCAGGCCGCGCCGTCGGGGTCCATTTTAGAGGGTTTGACCGTATGCTGGCAGGATGATGCGCGTATTGGTGTGGCTTGGGGGATGGCTGCTGCTGAGTGGGACCGCAGGGGTATCCGTCGCGGCTGATACAGCTGCTCCGGACTATCAGCAGCTCCGTGCAGCGAGGGCGCAATCACTCACGCGACCGGATGGATGGTTTTCGCTGGTGGCGCTGCAGTGGCTGAAGGACGGAGATACTACGGTCGGCTCGGGTGCGGGCAATGCAGTGGTGTTGGCCCATGTGCCGGCCGAGCTACTGACGCTGCACAAAGAGTCCGGCCGGATCACAGTAAACAGGGCCGATGCCGGTCTGCATCTGCAGGGGCAATCTTTAGCCGCTGGAACAGTCCTTGATACACAAGCCGAAGATAACGCGCATGCAATGCAGGTGGGAGGCGTGCTGCTCTGGGTCATCGATCGCGGCGGCCAAAAGTACCTACGCGTGAAAGATGCTCAGGCGCCCGAGAGGCTGCACTTTCAGGGGCTGCGCTGGTATGAGCCGCAGGCGAGATACCGCGTAGAGGCCAAATGGGTGCCCTACCCGGCCGGCCATACGCTTGCGATCACCAACAAGCTAGGGCAGCTAAGCCATGAGCCCGTGCCGGGCTATGCGGAATTCGCGATGGAGGGCAAAACGGAGCGGCTGGAGCCGATGGTTGAGGATGGCAGATTGTTCTTTGTCTTTCGCGACACAACGAGCCGGCTGGAGACCGACGGTGGCGGACGCTTTCTGACCGTGGCGGCTCCGAGCGGTGGCCTGGACAAGCCTGGAACGCTGGAGCTGGACTTCAATCAGGCAGTCAACCCGCCGTGCGCGTACTCGCCCTTTGCTACCTGCCCGCTGGCGCCGAAAGAGAACCGGCTGCAGGTGGCCATCCCGGCCGGGGAGAAGCGATACAGCAGCGATCTGTGATCGCCACAATGTCAGATCGGGCAGACAACCGTTGCCAGGCAAGGCCTGTCTCACTGGAGATCGCGCACTTGCGAAAAGTGGATGCTAAGGGCCGGGTGAGAGTGAGTCAATACTCCCGAAGGCCTGGCAAGCGGATTATCCCGGCTCGCGGCGAATTCCGCTATAAGAAAAGAGGTTGGGTTTGAAGAAGATTCTGGTGGCACTGGGTACACTTCTAGCGGCGTCGAGTGCACTTGTTTTTCTTGCAGGCCGAGACGCGCAACGCAGACAGGCGGCAACAAAGATTCCAGCGGTAAAAGCGGCCGCGCTTCTCAATGAAGCATGGAGCGAGTACCGTACACGCGCGTAAGTTCTGACTATGGATTGAAGACTGCCCGTTCACGAATGAGCAGTCTTCAGTGGGCGGCTCTTCCAAGGATGGCCGGGTGTCCGCACATAATGAGGAACGAAAATGGAGCTCTCAGCCGTGAAGGATACGGGTGCGCACTTCGTCAGCACGCGCGCCCGCGGCGAAGTGCGGGGCCTGCACGGTGATCTTCCTGGCCAACCCGAGCAGGCCGAGCAAACGGATGCCCCAGTAGTTGACGTCAAGCTCGTACCAGGTCATGCCGTGGCGGGCTGAAACAGGGTGGGCATGGTGGTTGTTGTGCCATCCTTCGCCGCCCGAGAGCAGCGCGACCCACCAGTTGTTGCGCGAGTCATCGCGCGTGGCAAAACGGCGCGAACCCCACATGTGCGTCGCGGAGTTGACAGCCCAGGTCACATGAAGGCCGAGTACAACGCGCAAAAAGATAGCCCACAATACCCAAGAGACACCACGGTAGAAGTTTCCGCCCGGGGCCCAGAGGCCCACAAACAGGAGTGCAAAGCCTGAGAGCGTCACCGGCAGCCAGTGCCAGCGGCTCAGCACCTGGTAGAAAGGCTGCCGCTTAAGGTCGGGCACGTAGCGGTCGAGCAAAGGGTCGTGATTGTGGATCGTACCGTAGAGCATCCAGCCCATGTGCGACCACCAGGCACCATCGTGTGGAGAGTGCGGATCTCCGGGCTTGTCGGTGACCTGGTGATGCAAACGGTGAACGCCCACCCAGAAGATCGGACCGCCTTCGAGTGCGAGCGTGGCACAGACGGCCATCGCGTACTCGACCCACTTCGTTGTAACAAAGCCGCGGTGCGTGAGCTGCCGGTGGTAGCTCATGCCGATGCCTATATTCTGCGCGAGTACCCAGAAAATGGCCGCTGCGAGGAGGCCGGACCAGGTGAAGAAAAAGAGAGCTGCGACGGCGAGCAGGTGGAAGATCACCAGTGGCACAACCAGCTTCCAGTTGAGCGGACCGGTGCGCTGCTGGAGCAGAACGGCATCCCGTTCGGCACGGTGGGTCGGTTTGGTCTCGTACGGCGCGTCGAGCAGGGGTGTCTGGGTTGCGGTGCTCACAGAATCGAGGCTAGCAGGGCTGGCGGAGCGGCTTTGTGTTAGTTCGGTAAGAACATGCCGCAGCGATCAAGCAGCTGGAACCTGGCCCTCCGTCCAGGCACGCTGCGAGCGAAGCAGGAAGCAGGCGAGAGCGAACTTTGGTCCCCAGTAAACCCCAGCGAACCATAGCATTCCTAGTACATCTGTGTGTCTGGGCGGCTGAAGCCAGCTGAGGAAAGCCACCGTCCCAGAGAAGAGAGTCACGCCCATCAATAAACAACCTGCCTGGAAGGGTCTGAACATCGCAAGCAGAAAAGCTGCGGGTTCAACGAGAAGAAGGCTGAAATAGATGAGCTGGTTAGTAAGAGTATCCTCGCGCGCAGTCATGAGAAAAGTGCCGATGGAGATCGCTAGATCGCAGATGTAGATCATCGATCCGGCGATCACCACGGAACCACGGATGTAGGTTCTGTTCCGCACGGCAGTTGTTGTTAGTCGGACACTTTCTTAGATCACCGATGCGGGCGTGTCACCCACACTGGTGCAAGTCGTTTCACTAGCAGATCCAGAGAATTTGTTGGAGTTCAGTATTTTGGCACGCTCGGGTCCACTTCATTCGACCACCCGGTAATGCCGCCGGCAAGGTTTTCTACATGAAAGCCCTGCGCCTTGAGCAGTTCAGCGGCGTTCTGGCTGCGGCCTCCGGATTTACACTGGACAACGATGGTCTGGTCGCGCGGCAGCTCGCCTGCGCGCTGCGCGAGCTCACCCTGCGGGATGAGATGGCCGCCAAGATTGGCGATCTGGTACTCCCAGGGCTCGCGCACGTCAAGCACAAAGGGATTCTCGCCTGCATCGCGGCGACGTTTAAGTTCTGTGACCGGGATCTGCTCGATTCCATTCTGCTGGGGCAAGGCTTTCGCTCCTTTTGTTGCTGCTTCGGTGACAGACTCCTGCGCGCCGGCAATGCCGCAGAACTGGTTGTAATCAATAAGCTCGGTGACTGTGGGCGAGTCGCCGCAGACCGGGCACGCAGGGTTCCGGCGCAGCTTGAGCTCGCGAAACTTTGTTGAGAGTGCGTCGACAAGCAGCAGACGGCCAATGAGCGGCTCGCCGATGCCGAGGATCAGCTTGATAACCTCCGTCGCCTGGAGCACGCCGACGAGGCCCGGCAGGATGCCGAGTACACCGCCTTCGGCGCAGGATGGCACGAGGCCGGGCGGCGGCGGCTCGGGGTAGAGGCAACGGTAGCATGGACCGTTCCGGTCCTTTGCGGCGAAAACCGAGCACTGGCCTTCAAACCGGAAGATTGAGCCGTAGGCGTTCGGTTTGCCAAGCAGCACGCAGGCATCGTTCACGAGGTAGCGGGTCTGGAAGTTGTCGGTGCCGTCGGCAATGATGTCGTATGCAGCGAAAATCTCGAGCGCGTTCGCGCTGGTCAGCATGGTGTTGTGCTTCACGAGCTGGAGCGCGGGGTTGAGCGCGAGGAGCTTCCGTGCGGCCGAGTCGACCTTGAGGTCGCCGACGTCTGGCGTGGCATGGATGATCTGCCGCTGGAGATTGCTGACGTCGACTGTATCGAAGTCGACCAGGCCGAGCGTACCGATGCCGGCCGCAGCCAGATAAAGCGCAAGCGGCGCACCGAGGCCACCGGTGCCGACGCAGAGAACCTTTGCGGCCTTCAGCTTTCGCTGACCCTCCAGCCCGACCTCAGGCAGGATGAGGTGGCGCGCGTAGCGCTGGAGCTCGTCCGTGGTGAGCTCGGGCAATGTTCCGGTGCTTGGTGTCACTTCTGTTGCTTTGGCCATAGCAGGTCCTTGTTCAACCTTCCGTGGTGGTGCAGGTTTCAGTTTTCTAGATGTGCGACTCGCATGCAACTTTCGAGGGTAGGTCTAACCGTGCGAACGCGCGTCATGGTAGCTGACATTGGCAAGCATGGCGTCCAGCTGTCGGTTGATCTCCTGCCGCTGCGCCCCTGTGAGCTGCCGTACGCCGTCAACCGCCCGATAGCCGGCTCTGGTGCCCCGAAGTCCTGGGGCGACCTTCCTCAGGTGTCGACGCGCAGAATGGGTCCGCCTAGATACATGACGCCTGGGCGCGGCTTGCCCCCTAGCTTGTTTACGAAAAGCTGGTCTCCCTCCAGAGCAGGCGACCGTACATGCTAACCGTTCACTACCATGCGTAAAGAAGCGATATAGCTGATGCACCTTGAGATCTCCGCAGTATCTCCTTCGGACAGGCGCAGTCTACTCGCGACGAAGTGCGACTATGAGATCGGCGGCAGCGGCTCGTCTTGCCGGAAGAATGCAGGCAGCGAGCATCACGAGCAGGAAGAACGCAGGAACGGCTCCGAAGGTAATGGGGTCGAGAGCACTAACTCCGTACAGAGACGAAGCAATCAGCCGTGTGAGCATGAGGGCTCCAAGGAGTCCGATGCCGAGCCCCATGGAGACCAGCCGCAGCCCCTGCCGCAGGACAAAGCGCATGAGTTGGGTTCGCGTCGCGCCAAGCGCGAGGCGTATGCCCATTTCCGCTTCGCGTTGCACGACCGTATAGGAGAGCAGCCCGTAGAAGCCGACCGTGGCCAGCACCAGCGCCATGGCAGCGAACATGGTAAGTAGCACGGTCTGAAAACGACGCCTCGCAGTTGCCTCCGACACCAGCTCGGCCATGGGGTGAACCTGGGAGAATGCCAGGCTCCGGTCGAGCCGGTGCAGAACCGTGGCCGCCGATGTCACAAGTTCCGCACGCGGCAGGATGGACCGGACCACGATATAGGTGCTGTCGGCGTCGCGGAAAGGTGAGTAGATCTGCGGCTGTGGCGGCGCTTCTACGCTCCAATCGCGCACATCTGCGACGACACCGATGATGGTTTGCGCATCCTGCGCACGGATGCTGCCTCCTGTGCCTACGGGAAGAACACGCTTGCCCAGAGCGCTGCGCCCAGCAAAGTTTTCTTTCACGAATGCCTGGTTGACGATTGCGGCATTTCTGGATTCGCCTTCGTTGCTCGCGTTAAACGAGCGCCCGCTCTGCAACGGGATACCCATGGCTGCGAAGTAGTCTGGCGTGACAGACATGCCGTCGATTGCCTGACCTGCCGCGTTTGCACTTCCTTCCACCCGAAAGAATCCGACGCCCTTCGAGTCGCCGAGCGGCAGATTCGTTACTGCACCGGCAGCACCGATCCCCGGTACTGCCGCGAGCTGCGCAAGAAGCGTGCGGTAAAAGGCTTGACGCTGATCGGATGACGTGTAGTTCGCGGGAAGCTCAAGCTTCATGGACAGCGTGGTAGAAGAGAAGCCGAGAGGCACACGATTGACTTGAATCAGGCTCCGGATGAGAAGGCCGGACCCGGTGAGCAGGACCACACCAATTGCGACTTCGCCCAAGATCAGCGCGCTATTGAGACGATAGCGGCTTCCTTTTGCGCCTGTCTGCCCGCTTGACCGGAGCGAGCCCATCAGATTGACGCGGGAAGCGAGAAGCGCAGGGAGGATGCCTGAGAGCACGCCAGACAGCAGCGTCAGCACCACGGCAAAGCTCAAAGCTGCAACATTGAGCGATGCTTCGTTCAGGCGTGGGATGTCTCCAGGGTCGAGCAAGCGAAGTACGCGGAGAAACATGAAAGCCAGATCCGTCCCCGCAAGTCCACCGCCGATCCCGAGCAGGAGAGACTCGGTCAGTAGCTGCCGAACAAGGCGGCCACGTCCAGCGCCTAGCGTCGCTCGCATCCCGAGCTCGTGCATGCGACTCGCGCTCCTGGCCAGGAGGAGGTTTGCACTGTTTCCGCAGGCGATCAGAAGCACAAAGGACACCGAACCCATCAGCAGGAGCAAAATAGGGCGGGACGAGCCCTCGAGCGTCTGCGTGAACGGCTTAACGTGGGCGTACCACCCTTCCTTGAAGGCAGGCGGAGTATGGAGAGGATCAAGCCGCTCCAGGAGAGCGCTTAGCTCTGCTTCTGCCTGCCGAGCGGAGACACCGTGCCGCAAGCGCGCCAGGGCGAAGCAATCCCCCGACAAGCCGCGGTCTGCCCGTTGTGCAGAAGTCAGCGACAAAGGAATCCAAACGTCCGTGCCATCAATGTGTTTGTTGCCGTAGTCGAGTTCGGCCTTCTGCGGGTAGCGGAAACCAGGAGCCATGACGCCGATGACCCTATATGTTTTGCCACCGAGGCGAAGAGGCTTACCCAGCACCAAGAGATCCTGGCCGAAAAGCCGCTGCCACAGGGAATGACTGATGACCGCCACATCTGCGCCGGATTGCTGATGATCTTCGTTGCTGATTGGCTGCCCGAGAGCAGGCCGGCTTTCAATCGTTCTGAAGAAGTCCCCATCGACGGCCGCTGCGTTGAAAGACAGAGCAGTGCCCTCCAGCTTGAGGCTTCGCTGCGCGAACTGCGTCATTGACGAAAAGGAATGGTTTTCCCGCCTGATATCAGCAAAATCGGCATTGTCGGGCGTCACCGCGTCGAGCGGCACCTCCTAAGCAGGAAGGTCCAGTACCCAGGAGCGGTCGTGGTGTTAACGTTTTACAACTTAAAGCGCGAAGCAGATAGAGGCTGAAATGGTCGTTTCAGAGAGCACACAACTATCTTGAGAACAACGGAAGCACTCCGGGTGCTCGGCGGAGGTAACAGGGTCTGGGAAATAGCTGTCCAGCGGCTTCGTTAGAGACTAGCCTGACGGGTAGGCGAAGCTGACGCCGTTCGCGACGTCGGCATACAGTCGCACAGCGGCCGCAGGCGCGCTTTGGGCGAGGCTGGCTGCATTGGAAAAAGCAACAGATGTTAGCGCAAGAATCCCTGTCCTGAGTGCCAAGGTAGGCTGTGCTGACAGCTTGCGCATGCTTCCAGGACGAGCTCAGCACCCACCAGCGATGGAGGGAATGATGGAGAGCGCATCCGCGGCGCTCGTCGGGGTCGCTTCCTTCTCCGGCAGGTAACGTATGTCCTCATCGTTAAGGTAGAGATTCACGAAAGATCGCAGCTTGCCGTCCTCCGTGAAAAGGTGGCGCCGGAGCTCGGGATGCGCACCCATGAGCTGGTCCAGGGCGGCGGTCACCGTTGCGGCTTCAACCGAGATGGTAGCCTGCTGGCCGGTGTAGGCTCGCAGCGGTGTAGGAATGTGGATCTGCATGCTCTTCAGTCCTCATGGGTTCGCTACGACACTAGATGTGGCGGGACAGCACGGAGGTGCAAGGTATGGTGAGCCGGCGGCACCCCTACCGAGTCTGGAGGGATGCGGGCAGCTCAACCTCGATGGGCTCGGAAAGAAAGCGCTTGTCTTCTTCGGTGATGCCGTGTAGCCGGAAGGCATTGGTCTGAGCGGAGCGGCCCTGCTCCACCGCAGTGATGACGTAGGAGCAGCCGAGCCAGTGGGCCTCAGCAAGGTCGGTGGCCGACCATTGCGCGGGATGGTCGGGGTGCGAGTGGTAAAAGCCGACAATATCCCAGCCGTGGGCACGTCCTTCACGCTGGATGCGGATGAGCTCGGGCGGCGCGATGGAGTAGCGGTTGTGGGCGGAGTCAGTGCGGGTGTTTCCGGCACGGACAGCCGCTTGGACCACGTTGGCTTCCCCGGTTGCATGGCCGAGCAGAACGCCGCAGCACTCGTGCGGGTAAGTCTGCTCGCCATGGGCTCGCAGGGTGTTCAAAATGAGTTCGGAGAGCTTCAGCATCGTTGAGTCCTTGAGGTCTGGGGCGTGAGACGCAGCTTCTTCGACGTTGCCTGGCTGCCGCGAGACTCCGCTGCACCGATCGATTTGCCCGGGAAGGCCGTTTTCCGGGCAGAATGTTCGCTGCCGGGAGGGGGGCTTGAAACGGCCTACTCTTCCCAGAAGCGTTCACTTAGATATTTGTCGGCCGCATCGCAGAGGATCGTCACGATCACGGATTCGCGGCCCGCAGCGGCCTCTTCCTCCGCGACCTGGAGTGCGGCAGCGACGTTTGCCGCAGCAGAGACGCCCACGAGCAAACCCTCAGTGCGGGCAAGACGACGGGCCATCGCGTGGGCACGTTCGGTGGCCATCTCCAGGTTGCGGTCGGCAAGTGCAGGATCGTAAATGGGCGGCACGATGGCAGTTGGCATGTGCTTCATGCCTTCGAGACCGTGAAAAGGCGAGTCGGGCTGCATGGAGTAGCAGCGGATGGCAGGATTGAGCTCGCGGAGGCGACGGGTGGTGCCCATAAACGTCCCGCTGGTGCCGAGGCCGGCAACAAAGTGAGTCAGTCGTCCATCGGTCTGCTCCCAGATCTCATTTCCGGTGGTGTCGTAGTGGGCCTGCCAGTTGTTGGAATTGCCGTACTGGTCGGCGTAGAAGTATAGCTCTCGGTCGCCAGCGGCGAGCTCGCGAGCCATGCGGATGGCGCCGTCGGAACCTTCTGCCGGGTCGGTCCAGACGACCTCGGCCCCATAAGCGGCAAGGATGCGCTTGCGCTCTGGCGAGACATTGGTGGGCATGCAAAGCGTGACAGGGAAGCCCAGAGCCGCGCCGAGCATGGCAAAGGCGATGCCGGTGTTGCCGCTGGTGGCGTCGAGCAGCCGCTCCTGCGGCTTGCCGGGCGAGGCAGCCAGCAAATGGCCAGCAGCCTGAGCGGCGCGGACGATCGCGGTCGCGGCGCGATCCTTGACGCTGCCGCCGGGGTTGGTCCACTCGGCCTTGCCCAGGATCTGCGTCCCGGGCAGGTGACGCGTGAGCGTGTCGAGGCGCAGCAGCGGGGTTGAGCCGACGCGAGCATGTGGGACAACGCCGAGAAGGCCACTATGCTCCTTGCTTGTGTGCCCCAGGCCTTGGTCTGTGGCTACGCCCGTTGCTGCCGGTTCAGTGGAAGTCGCCGCCATGCTGTGTCTCATCTTCCTGCCGGTTTACGACCCGGCTCGTTCAGCGGCACCGAGTCTCCGTTGCTCTGAGGTGCCCACTGTGCGACATTTTGAGTGTAGCTTCGCCTGCCTTTCCCTTTCGCAAGCAGGCTCCTAGAAAGAGAAGACCTCGATGCCGAAACAGAAGATCAAGCAGCCCACTTTTGATGAAACCCTGACCACCTTGCGTGGCTCCAAGTTTGATGTTTCTCCGGCAGGTGCGGTCGCACAGCCAGCCACTACTCTTCCAGCCGGCGCGATGCAGGTGGCCAAGTACGGTTGCGCGGCGGTGCTGGCGCCGGCCGCGGGTGCGCCGGCTTCCGTCGTGGTAAAGCCGGGGGTGGTGATCAACGGAGAGATCGGCCATGTGCTCGACCGTGGCTATCAAAAATTCATGAAGACGCCGCACGCCGAGCGACCCGCAACGGCTGAGCACCTCCGCAACCTGCACCGGTTCCAGGAGGAGCTGCGCCAGGCGACAGGCAGCATCACGCTCTATAACGAGGCGATGGGCCCGGTGAGCGAGGAATACATCTACGACCGGGTAAAGGGCCGGAATCTGCCCGAGGCCGAGCGGCCGAAGCCGGCCTGGGAACAGCCGGTGGGCGCGGGAACACCGGGCGAGGTAGAGTGAAGGCCGTAAATGCTGCAAGGTGATGCGACTGGAGGAACAATGGCTGCGACGACACGCGTCCCACTGGAGCTATACCTGCACACCGAGTACGAGCCGGCACCGGAGTATGTGGACGGGGTTCTTGAGGAGCGCTATGTGGGGGAGAACAAACATGCTGCGTGGCAGGCGGCGATCGCCGCCTGGTTTGTGATCCATGCCGCGCAGTGGAAGATCGGCGCGCGAACCGAACTGCATGTGCAGACGCTGCCGACCCATTTCCGGCTTCCCGACGTCGCTGTTCTCGACGCTGACTTCGCTCAGGACCCTATCGCGATCCATCCGCCGCTCGTTGTTTTCGAGATCTTGAGTCCCGATGACAGATATACACGGCTCATGGTCAAACTCCGGGAGTACCTGCAAATGGGCGTTCGTGCCGTCTATGTGCTCGACCCACAGACAGGCGTCTTTGAGCAGTTCGAACAAGGGCGGTTTACGCGGCGCGAGATATTTAGCCTGCCCGAGCGTGGGATTGATTTTCCGTTTTCGGAGGTAGCGAAGCTGGTGATCTAGGGCACATGTTGCGGGCCTGTTTCCGCGAAGGGTGTGAAGTTCCCGGGTACGTCCGAGAGACGCGTCATCTTCAGGATGAAAGCGGTGAAGGCTTCTTGTGCATCCGGCCTTAAAGCAGCCTCTTCCCTGCGCTCAGCATGACGCCCCTGGAGTTTTCAGGGGCTCCTCAAACACGCATCCAGGAGGGTCCGGTTTATAGGCGGTAATAGTTCCTGGAGGGATAGGGTCCCGCCTCGTTCATGTTCAGAGCGTGCGCTTTGCAGGCCGGGAGCTCGCGCGCTCGCGCTGGAGCTCCCGGTATGCCTCGCTCTTGCCAAGACCCCGCTCGCGGGCGGCGCGTTTAAGCGCGTCTTTCTCGTCGAGATTCTCAGCAGCCTGCAGTTCGGCGACTCGCGCAGCCAGCGACTCCGTAGCGGGCGCGGTAGCCGCCGAGACTACCCGGAGCAGGAGCACCATTTCGCCCCGAATGCGGCCACGCGCGGCAAGCAGGTCGTGGACCTCGGCCGGGGTGCCTCGCAGAAATTCCTCGTGCAGCTTGGTGAGCTCGCGGGCGAGTGCTACCTCCACGCGGGCGCCGAACACGGCATCGACGTCCGTAAGTGTGTCGAGGATACGGTGCGGAGCTTCGTAGAAGATCTGCGCACCTGTCGGTGAGGCAGCAGCGAGCGATTCGAGCGCGGTTCGGCGGGCGCCTGCTTTCTCAGGCAGGAAGCCGTGAAAAGTGAACCGATCTGCCGGCAGGCCGGAAGCAACCAGCGCCGTAAGAACAGCATTGGCGCCCGGCACAGCGAAGACTGGCACGCCGGCGCCGATGGCCTCACGGGCAAGCAGCAGCCCGGGGTCGGAGATCCCAGGAGTCCCGGCGTCGGAGACAACTGCAATACGGCCGCCGGACAGAAGCAGCGGAAGGAGCTCGGCTGATCGAGCCTGCTCGTTGTGCTCGTGGAGGCTGAGGGTCCGGGTAGCGATGCCGAAGTGGTGGAGCAGCTTGGCCGTCTGCCGGGTGTCCTCGCAGGCGATGCGGTCTGCGGAGCGAAGAACGCGCAGGGCGCGCAGGGTAATGTCTTCGAGATTGCCGATGGGCGTAGCGACGAGATAAAGCCCGGGCGCGAGGGTGGCGGGATTCTCGCCCTTTTTGGAGTCGCTTTGGGCCGCCGGATCTGGGGAGGACTCCGGCGAGTTTTCCTCGTCGCCCGTGGCGAGTGTGAACCGTTGATCCTTCGGCTCGGCTGCGCTCCGCTCACGAGAACCTGGTTCTGCTGGCACGGATGAGGGCGCGACAGGTAGAAATTCTGACACGTAGATTGACCCTTCGAAGCTTAACTACAGGCCGCTGCCGCCATTTTCGGCCGCGCGGAGCTTCCGCTGCTCGAGCAGGGGAACCATACTCTGGCGGAGGTTCTGCAGCGTAACCATGCCGAGGACTCGGCCCTCCTCGTTGGCGACCGGAATCATACCGACGCGACCTTCGCGCATGCGGCGAATGGTGGTGCCAAGGGAGTCTTCGGGTGCGGCGACAAGGAAGTTGCGAGCCATGACGCCCTGCACATAGCCGTTGCCCTGAGTACGCAGGGAGACCAGGATCGCGCCCCGAGAGACGACGCCGATGATCTCATCGTTGCGGACGACCGGGAACTCGTCCTGGAGGGAGTGAACGGCTTTTGCCAAGGCATCCTGGAGTGTGTCCGATGGAGAAACGGTCGAGAAGCTGGTCAGCATGACATCGCGCATGGCGACCGTGTCGATGACGGACTGGAAAACGGTGCCCTGATCATCGAGCTGGGCACCGACAGCGACAAAGAAGCCGCACAGCAGCAGCCAGGGGCTGGCCGTCACGGCGAGCGGCACGTTGGGGAATAGAAGCAGACCGATACCGAGCGCGGCCGAGGCGGACCCGAGCATGCGGCCGAGACCTACGGCAGCACGGCTGGCCTCCTGCACGCCGTGTTTGCGGACGGAAAGGTCACGCAGGAGCCGGCCGGCGTCGAGCGGAAAAGCGGGCACACAGTGCAGCGCGGCGAGCGCAACGTTAAACCAGACAGCGGAGCGTAGCAGATGCGCGGCTGAGACCAGCGGGTGTGCGAGCAGCGGCACCTGCGGGCTGCCGCCGATGAGCAGCCCGGCGATGAGCGCGGCTACCAGCAGATTGGCGAGTGGGCCGATCGCGGCAAGGGTGTACTGGGCGCGAGAGTTGCGCGCCTCGGTTTCGGCGTCGGGGTCGAGCGGCGACTGGAGGCCGCCAATGGGCAGCAGTAGCACAGAGCGCAGACCGATATGAAAGGTGGCGGCAGTGAGCGCGCGGGCGATCTCGCGGACGGCTACGGCGAAAAACAGCAGCAGCCAGAGGCCGGCTCCGCGCCAGCCGCCCAGGCCGTTCGCGCTGGTGTAGAGCGAGGCCAGAAACAGAAGCACGAGGAAGAGACCGTGCATGCGCAGCTCGATGCCGAACGGCTTGCCGAGGGGGAAGCTCCAGGCGCGCATTGTTCTCGTTCCTCCTGGCGGGCTTCGATCCCCAACGTGTTTGATTGTAGTGCTTGGCGGGGACTGGCTTTCTACGCTCCCGGCTTAGGATGGATCACGATGCGCATCGTTGCGGGGGAGTTTCGTTCGCGTGTGCTGCGGGCGCCGGGCGGGCTGAACACGCGGCCGACCTCGGATCGTCTGCGCGAGACACTGTTCAACGTGCTCGAGGCGCGTACGGCTGGAGGGCTGGCCGGCTCACGCTTTCTCGATCTATACGCCGGCTCAGGCGCGAATGGTCTGGAGGCGCTAAGCCGAGGTGCGCAGGAAGCAATTTTTGTGGAGCAAGCCGAGCCGGCGCTCGCCGCGTTGCGGGCCAATATTGCGGCGCTGGGTGTCAGTTCCCGCGCACGGGTGGTCGCGGGCCCGGTTGCCCGGTGGCTGCAGAATGCCGGGCAGTCCTTCGACCTGGTCTTTTTGGACCCTCCATACGACGCCGTCGGCGAGTATGCCACGACGCTAAGCTGCCTGGGCGAAGCCCGCGGCGGCCTTCTCGGTCTCGGGGCTCTGGCGATCGCTGAGCACCGACGCGTTCGGAACCAGGCGAAAGCGTCTGCGGTTCTCGCGGAGAACTATGGCGTGCTGCGCCGCACGCGCGTGCTGGAGCAGGGGGAGGCTGCGCTCAGCTTCTACACGCATTCGCTGCCGACCGGTGAGCCCGATTCATAGCGAAGCGCGAACGGGGCAGGCGCAGGGGGTCGCGATACCAAGGAGTGAGTCGAAGCATTTGCGAGAAGACGCACCTAGGATGGATTCGCGAAGGGTTGTACTTACGTGCTTGCGCACCCTGTTGACGCTGTGCTTAGTTCAGAGACAGAGGCCAAACAGATGAAAGTCCTGCTCCTGTCGGGAACTGTTGCGCTAGCTATGACCCTGCCTGCGGGGTGGAGCTCACAGGTCGGCGACAACCCACCAATCCCGCCTTCATGGAACCAGCGGCCCGGGCAAAGTCCCACGCCCAATGCTACAAACAGCCAGAAGGTTGAAGATCCGGCAGATCGGATGATCCGTGAGCGGCAGGCTGCGCTAAGCCTGAACCGGCAGGAACAAGCGAAGGCGGATGCGGCCAAGCTGGTGGAGCTGGCTACAGAGCTGAAAAAGCAGGTCGACGGTGCGACGGGGACAACTGTTTCCGCGGAGTCCGGGAAAGCGCCTGAGACGGCAGACGCGATTATCAAGCTCGCGAAAAGCGTCAAAAGTAAGTTGAAGCCATTCTAGGCTGGCTAACAGATCGGATCTGTCCCCGTGACTTGGTAAGTCAGCGAAGTAAGCAGGTATCGCTGCTCCACGACTCCATCCCGGTCGGTAGGGTATGGTTCTTCACGCATCCTCAGGCTTTCAGGCTTTGTCTCGAAAGCCCTCCATCCGTTCCCGCACGCTGGGTACATGTGCCGGCAGCGGCAGCTCGGCGCCTTGTTCGATGACGGGCAGCAGCTTGTCAAACTCCGGGCCGGAGTGCATGCCGGTAAGGGCGATACGGACGGGATGGAAGAGGTCTTTTCCTTTCACGCCGGTTTCTTCTTTCACAGCGCTCATCCAGTCTTTGAAGAGCTCCGGAGTTACTGAGCCCGCGTGCGTCTGCAGGCGTGCGGCGAATGCCGAGAGCACCTTTTCGGAGGCGTCGGTCGCAAGCAGGGCGGCGTTCTCCGGGTCGGCGCGTACCGCAGCAAGGTCAACGCCGAAGAGAAAGGCACTTTTCGCCGGGAGCTCGTCGAGCTGATCAATCGAGTGAAGAAAGAGCGCGAGCATGGACCCAGCCCAGCCGGCAATCTCCGGTGCTGCGCTGCCGCGGGCCGGGAGGTAACCGGCTGCAGTGAAAAAGGGCCACGCCAGCTCGAGCAAGCGCGCCGGGTTGCCGGTCTTGAGATAGTGGCGGTTAAGGTAGCGCAGCTTTGACCAGTCGAAGACCGCAGGTGACGCGGTAACGCGCTCCAACTGGAACTCCTTGACGAGCTCTTCTGCGGAGAAGACCTCGCGATCGCCGCCCGAGGGCCCCCAGCCAAGCAGGGCCAGGTAGTTCATCAGCGCTTCAGGCAGAATGCCCATCTCGCGGAAGCTCGCAACGGAGGTGGCGCCGTGACGCTTCGAAAGCCGCTCGCGGTCTTCGCCCAGGATTGTCGACAGGTGGGCAAACTCCGGGACCTGCCAGCCGAAAGCTTCGTAAACAGCGACCTGACGGGGTGTGTTCGAGATGTGGTCGTCGCCGCGGATGACGTGGGTGATGCCCATAAGCGCGTCGTCGATTGTGACGACATAGTTGTAGACCGGCATGCCCCCCTCATTGTGAGTGCCGGAGCGGACTAGAACCGGGTCGGAGATGGTCTCGTGCGGGAACTCCACCGGGCCACGGACGAGGTCGTGGAAGCGCAGCGGGTGTTCGGGGATGCGAAGGCGCACCGCGAAGGGCTCGCCGGCTCTGGCGCGGGCGGCGGAGTCCGCGGGCGGGATAGCGCGGCAGCGCCCGACATAGTTCTGCGGCTGGTGTGTAGTGAGGGCGTTCTCGCGATCGGCTTCCAGCTGCTCGGTGGTGCAGAAACAGCGGTAGGCTTTCTCAGTGTCAAGCAGTTGCGCGGTGTGGCGGGCGTAGATGGCAAGGCGTTCGCTCTGGCGATACGGCGCGTGGGGGCCACCAACGACCGGACCCTCGTCCCAGCGCAGGCCGAGCCAGAGAAGGTCTTCCATCAGCTGCAATTCGTGACGTTCCTCGCTGCGCTCGACATCCGTGTTCTCGACGCGCAGGACGAAGCCACTGCCCGGACCCGAACCGCGCGCAAAAAGCCAGTTGAAAAGAGCAGTACGGGCATTGCCGATGTGGAGCATGCCAGTTGGAGACGGAGCAAAGCGAACACGAGCCATACGCGTTCGATGCTATACGCGAGGGCAAAACTACCTGCGCGGCTTGCGGCTGATTGCGAGGAGTGCAGCTTGTGCCAGGACTTTGCATTCCGCCAGGGGCGACACTCGGGCAGGGTGGCGCCGCATTTACCGGGCAGGCTTGCTGTGGAAGTGCTCCCAGCCGCCCGGGGCGAGGGGGCTTCTTCGGCCATCAGCCTGGATGAGGGTGATGAGCGGCGAGCCTTTGTGGGCTCGCAGGATGCGGCCGACACGATGGACCGAGACCCCGCGGATGGCTTTCGGGATGCGCGTGGTGCCTGGTGCGGTAAACAGCAGTTCGTAGTCCTCGCCGCCGTGGAGGGCGAGGGAGAGGGGATCCGGCTGCTTTTGGGCCAGAGAGTGGACAGGCACTTCCACCGCGTCAACTTCTGCCCGCACCCTGGATGCCTCACAGAGGTGAGCCAGGTCGGTCGATAAGCCATCGCTCAGGTCGATGGCAGCCGAGGCGAGCGCCCGCAGCCGGCGGCCCTCCCGAAGCCGTGGCTCGGGGAAGAGGTGCGGATGACCGGCTGCGGCCGTACGGAGCCGAAGGCTGCGAGCCGAGTGGGCCGCCAGGCTCGCTAACTCGGCCGCCGAGCCGCCGAGCGCGCCGGTCACATAGATGCGATCTCCGGGACGTGCGCCCGAGCGCAGGAGGGCTGTGCCGGCCGGCACGAAGCCGAGCAGCAGGATGTCGGCAGAAAAAAGGGCAGAGCCGCCGGCGGGCGACGGCGCCTGCGCGGTATCGCCGCCAGCGAGCGGGACGCCTACGCTGGTTGCCAGGCGCAGCAGGCCCTGGAGGAATCGGCGCATCCAGGCGCCTGCAAGGTCCGGCGGAATGGCCACAGACAGGAAGGCTGCCAGAGGCTCGGCACCCATAGCGGCAAGATCGCTCAAACCCCGGGCCAGGCAGCGGTGCCCGGCGGCTTCCGGCGAGTGCCAGTCACGCCGGAAGTGGGTGGTCTCGAGCAGCATGTCCGTCGTGACCGCGAGCTCTGCGCCCGGAGGCAGCCGAAGGATCGCACAATCATCCCCGATGCCGACGCGGATCTGCTGGCCACTCCTTCTTCCCAGAGCTGCCTGTAGCTGGAGCGCGGCGATCATGCTGCGTTCCCCAGACAGGCGGACGGGCGGAGACGAACCACTTGGCGGCATGTGCACTCAGAGTATCCGGCTTCCCTTCGAGGCTGGATAGCCAGCACAAAAGTAGGCGCTGCTGGATCAGGCGTTTGCTTTCACGGCCGCCCAGCGCCGTCTTTGCGCTGCCACGATCCTTTGCCGGGCTTCCTCACTCAGGTTGCGCTTCCTGGGTCGGACCGGATCCGCTGTGACCCTCACCTGAGACTTCCAGGCAGGGTCATGAGGCACTCCGGCAAGCAAATCCCGTACCTGGCGCAATCGGTCTAGTTCCTCATCGATAGCAAGTAGAAGCAGGTCCTTTTTCACGCCGCTCATCGTATGTCAAAGGAAGCGAAGGAGGAAAGCCTTCTTATTGCGGTCACGTTACTCCGCCGGCGAGGTCGCGCGGCAGTCGGGAGAAGTAGCAAGCCGAGATCAGTAGATGTTTGTTCTTGGCGCTTTCGTAACAGGAAGCTGTGTGACGAAGGTCGTTGACCCGGCATGACCAGGCTGCTAGCGTTGAACTTGCTATCAAGGGCGGCCGGCTGCCCCCTTAATCGAGTCCACCATGGTGTGGTCTCCAGAACTCGAATCGCTTCCCAACAAAGTAGGTCGGAAACAGGGAGTCAGGATCAGCCCCTTGAACAAGCGTTTCTACATTATCTTCGTCGCGCGTGAGCCGGACGGCCGTCTGCGCAAGGTGCCAGTACCCCTGCATTACGCGTATATTTTCGTGGCCGCAGCGTTGGTCGGGGCTTTCACGATCGCCGGAATGGCCGGCTCGTACAGCCGGATGCTGCTGAAGACGGCCAGCTTCAACCAGGTGCGGTCGCAGCGGGAAGCGTTACGCAAGGATTACGCAACGCTGGAGGTGCAGGCACACCAGAAGGATGTGCAGGCAGCCTCACTCGGCTCGCTGGCCAGCCAGGTTTCAGCGCTCTACGGTCTGCACGAGCGCGCGACCAAGGCGGTCGCGACAGCAACAACACCGCTGCTGGCGAACAGCTCGCCGGACAGCTCCATAGGCTTCAGCCAGCAGGCGTATGCGCGGTCGCTCGATGAGTTCGATGAGCTGCGCACGGCAGCCCTGACCAGCAGCCACCTGGAGGCGCACTTTACCTACCAGCCGCATCCGTTCGCGACTAATGCGGATGCAGTGATCGGGGGAGCGGGTGCGGTGCCGACAATGTGGCCGGTACTGGGCCGGCTGACCAGTTCCTTCGGCGAGCGGCTGGACCCGTTCAATGGTGAAGGTGCTTTCCACGCCGGCCTGGACATCGCGGCGGCTTATGGAACGCCAATCCACGCTCCGGCAGATGGGGTCATCGCCAAGGCAGGACCGGCAAGCGGCTACGGGCGCGAGGTCATGATCGACCATGGCGGCGGGATCACAACGATCTATGGGCATCTGTCTTCGTTCGCCATGGTAGCCGGGCAGATTGTGAAGCAGGGTCAAGTGATCGGCTATGTCGGCTCAGCAGGGCGCAGCACGGGGCCGCACCTACACTATGAGGTTCGGGTGAACAATGTGCCGGTGAATCCGCACAAATATCTCCGCGAGACGATGGAAGAGCAGGAAGAGCATGTCGCGAGCACCGGCGCGGGTGTCTCTGCAAACGGACCGGCGCACGGCGGTCAGTAGTCGCTGGTGCAAGCTGGTGTGAGAGCAGAAGGGCTGTCTCCGGACGGCCCTTCTGCTCGTTAGTGGCTGCCGCTGACCGGCTCCGGGCTGCGTACCAGCGAGCGCAGCAGCTTGTCAGGCAATGTTGCGTTCAGGACGGCGCGGTCGTTGTATTGGGTGACCGAGGCGGTGTTCAGCAACGATTGCAGGTCCGCGTTCGTCATCTGCCCCGGCAGGTTGTTCTCCGCGAGGCGGCCCAGGCTGAGCAGGCCCGAGAGTGCCGTTGCTGAGGCGCGGGCTGCGGCCTCGCTGGGCGCGATCTCCTCGATCCGCACGCGGAGCATGCCGGTCCAGCGCAGGGAAGCCACAAAGGTTGCGTCGAGGCGAAATGGCAGGCTCAGACCGAGCAGGCGAAGCTCGCCATGGTCGGCAAAGGGAAGCCCGATCTCGCCCAGCCCCCAAGCCAGCGAAAGCACCGGCAGATCGCGGTAGTGGGCACTCAGCAGCGTCGCTTCGCCGGAGCCAAAAGGCAGCCAGGCGGTGCGGGCGCGGTCGAGCATGGAGTGGATCTGCTCCGGAGTAGGCGTGTTGCTGACGAGCACCAGTCCCGGCTCAATGTTGGAGAGGAAGCCCCTTGGCAGCACGGCGACCCGCACGATACGCCCATCACTAGGAATGCTGTAGATGGTGAGCCCGGCGTAGTTCTCGGTTGAGATGGCTGCGCCGGCAAGGTAACGGGAAAGCCTTGCGGGGTCGAAATGGCCGGCAAATGCTTCCGAGTAGGCCAGGCCGCCATTCGGGCCGGTCAGGTCGGGCAGACGGTCGAGTGCAAACGCTGCTTCGTCCAAGTCGCACTCCACATCGATGCCGGTCACGTCGATGAAGTGCTGGTAGTCGGGGTCGTGCGGGACAGGCTTACGGTTGAAGTGTGTCGCGGCGCGGAGCGGGCTGAGGTTGACGTAGAGAATGCCCTGCGACTCCGGGAGCAGCCGCGCCACCAGCGGCGGGGTGCTTCGACGCCAGAAGAAAAGGGTGGCGCCTAGCGCAAGAGCAAGCAGGAGGATGAGCAGAGCGGTGCGGCGCAACGGGAACCTCTCGAAAAAGATTACCCGTTTGGTGAAGCTGACCGCGTGACCTCTACTGGGTCTCCGTGCCGGGCAGTACGCCGGGCGCAGGCACACTGGCCTTGAGCGGGTCGCCGCGATAGGGTGCCAGACGGTTCTTTTGCGCGAGGAAGAGGTCCTCGAAGTACCGGCGCGAGAGCCAGGCGATCCCGGTTGCGATGAGGCTGGTGACAAGGAAGCGCACGATCAACAGCGAAAAGTCCGCGTGAAAGCCGCCGAGCGCCGTGCCGGCCGTATATCGATCGTAGAGCCGGAAGATGAGCTGGTGGACGAGGTAGAGTCCGTAGCTGATGTCGCCGAAGAAAACAAAGAAGCGCAGCGTAGGGCTAGGCGGAGGGCCGTTGCGGCGGTGGCGCGCCACAGCCCAGAGCGCGAAGGCGGCGAAGAGGGCGAGGACAGGCGGTTGCTTGAACGCGGCGAGCAGAACCGTGACTACTTTGCCCTGGGCGCCGGAGAGAACCGCCACCAAGAAGGGAGCAGCGGCAATCCCGCCGATCCAGGCAAGACGGCGATAGATCGTGCGGACGTTGCCGCGGTGGATGGCGCCGTTGCGCAGCAGGACAGCGAGCAAGGCGCCCGAAACGATGCAGTCGACGTTAGAGGGCGTGTTGAGAAAGGTCTCAATGCCGACCGAGGCGAGGGCGAGGCGGAAAAAGGGCGTGAGCAAGACGCCGGCAACGGTAATCCAGAGCAGTTTGCGCCGGCTGACGTAGCGCACGACGACCGGCCAGAGCAGGTAAAACTGTTCCTCGACGGCGAGGGTCCACATGACGCCGTACTCCTGCGAGTGCGCGCCGACAAGCCGAGCCATGTTGCCGATGTAGAGCAGGCAGGCGAGCACAAAGCGCGAGGAGACAAAGTGGCCTGCCCGCAGAACGACAAGCATGAGCAGGTAGGCGGGGAGGATGCGTAGTGCGCGGCGGACGTAGAAGTTCTTCCAGTAATGGGGCTTTTCGACCGAGTCAAGCAGGATGCCGGTGATCAGGAAGCCTGACAGAGAGAAGAACATGGTCATGCCCGCGGCACCAAGCGAGGTGAAGCGGAGAAAGAAGGCGGCAAATGAGTGCGGGGCGGCTGGGTAGTCGGCGTCGTAAAAGGCGTGGAAAAGGAGAACGGAGAGCATGCCGGCGCCGCGGAGGCCGTCAAGCGGCAGGATGTGGCCGCGATACTCGATACGCTCGCTTTCGCCGGGGATCAAAGGCTTTCGAGCGGCCAACGCGCTTCTCCTGTCGGACACGTTAGCATGGCCTTGCGCTTCTGCGGCCCTGGCGCATCATCGCAGCTACGCCGAGGTACTGTCGCCGGGTTAGGAGGCCAAGTGAATACATCGATGAAGGGTAAGGTGGTGTTGGTCACTGGCGGGAGCGCGGGCATTGGGTTTGCTGCGGCCCGACTCTTCGCATCCTCTGGCGCATTCGTCGCCATCGCTGCACGCGGCGTCGAGCGCGGCGAAGCAGCAGCGCAGGCTATCTGTGCAGAGGGCGGCGCTGGCTGGTTCGTGCGCGCCGACGTCTCCGTACCGGCCGATGTAGAGGCACTGGTGGCTCGTACCACGCAGCGGTTTGGACGCCTGGACTACGCGTGCAACAACGCCGCTGCTCTTGCCAAGACTGGAAGCCTTGTTTCGTACGAGGAGGCGGACTTCGACCAGGAAATAGCACTCAACCTGAAAAGCGTATGGCTTTGCATGAAGTACGAGATTGCGCAAATGCAGCAGCAGGAGCCGCGTGGAGGCTCAATCGTTAACGTATCTTCGGTCAATGGTCTTGGTGGTGTAGCGGGAGCCGGTTTGTACGCCATGTCGAAAGCCGGGGTTTTGGCATGAACCAAATCTGCCGCCCAGGAATATGGACCTAAGGGTATCCGGGTGAATGCTCTCGTGCCCGGCGGCTTCGATACCGAGATGCTCCGGGAGGCTCTAGCAAGAAGCAGCGGTGGAGACCCGCAAAGAACGCAGGCGGCGCTCGCCGGGTACACCGCGCGTGTCCCGCTGGGACGCATCGGTAAGCCCGATGAGGCTGCGGAAGCGATCGTCTGGCTTTGCAGCAGTGCGGCGTCCTACGTCACGGGGCAGTCGATGATTGTGGATGGCGGTTTAACGGCGTGGGCGCGCTAGGGCTGCATTGCGGCAGTACAGCCTCTGTGCTAGCCTCAAGGCTCACGTGCTGGCTGCTGTTTGCCAGCGTTGGAGACCGGGCTCGAACGGGCTGGCGTAGCTCAGTTGGTAGAGCATCTGATTTGTAATCAGACGGTCGGGGGTTCAAGTCCCTTCGCCAGCTCCACACTCCCAGGCGGCATAGCAGGTTGTGAAGGTTTGTAGTTGCAGGCGAAGTATGCCTGCGCGTTGGTTTGTTGCGCCGGCCATGGGCCGGTCGCACGCAAGGGCACAGGTGGCCGAGTGGTTAATGGCAGCAGACTGTAAATCTGCCGCTCCGAGGAGCTACGGAGGTTCGAATCCTCCCCTGTGCACCACATGTTTTGAGAACGGTTTAGGATCGGGTCTTGTGCGGGTTGAGGGTGTCCGGCGTGTGGCTGTGGCGCTTGCAGTTCTACTCAGCACGGGAATGCTTGCGTGGGCTACTATGGACGCGGGCAGGGTTCGCGATGGAGTGCTGGTGCTGCTGGCCGGCTTTGCACTGCGAATCGTGCTGCTGGGCCGCAGGGAACCGTAGGCTTTCACTGCGGTGCATGGAGTCGCGCAAGGGGCGGCGGTTGTATCCGTCACACAGGGCTGATGTAGCTCAGTCGGTAGAGCACTCCCTTGGTAAGGGAGAGGTCGTCGGTTCAATCCCGATCATCAGCTCCAGAATTTGAGTGGCCGTAAGAAAGTAGCCGGAGAAACAGGATGACCGGAGCGGCAGGCAGCATCGGCCGGTCGGAGAGTGCGGGAGTAACTCAGTGGTAGAGTCACAGCCTTCCAAGCTGTTGGTCGCGGGTCCGATTCCCGTCTCCCGCTCCACATCCCAGTTGAGCTTCGGGCCAATCCGACGAGGAGTTGAGCGAGCAAGCGATGTTTGAGCAGGCACTCCTTCCCATTCAGGACGAGCAGACCTTTGCAATCGTTCACGACTCGCTGGAAAGAAGCTTCTCCTCGGCCCATGTGGCTGCGTTTTTGCGGCAGCTGGCGCGCTCGAGGCTCCGCGCCCGCCAGTTCGAGGCGATCCTCGCCAGCGGACTGCTTGGCGCTGAGTCGGCGGCAGCGTACGCCTCACTTGGCGACTCGGACCGCGGCCATGTGCGAGAGCGATACTTGAGTCTGGTGGAGCGAGTTGCGCCGGAGCTGCGCGCGAAGTTTTTGAAGGCGTACGCGTACTACTGAGGCAGGGCGCGTTCGAGAGCAACGAAATGCGATATCCGAAAGGTACCAGAGGGAGAGAAGCACGCGATGGGCAAGGAAAAGTTTGACCGCAGCAAGCCGCACGTCAATGTAGGGACGATTG
>CAXTMF010000016.1:0-96209 GCA_964245435.1 uncultured Acidobacteriaceae bacterium | reverse complement strand
GCTCCACATGGCGGGGGCGGGGACCACGGTCACGTGTGACACAGCGCGGAGCGCCATGCAAGGCGCTCCACGCGCGCCCGACTGCTCTTGAGCGACTGGCCGGTTCAACTCAGTGCATCAGCTAGCCGGATCGCTTTCAGTAGCCGGTTCCACCAGATAGCGCTCCCATGCTTCTTCAGTTGTTCCAATCCCGTGCGTCCCGCCGTTGCATCAACTCAGCCCAGGCTGCGACTAGGCCGGTATACGTCCTCTTGTAGACGGTGCGGACCACCTGCATCGCTGGCCACTCGCCCGGCTCGATTCGACCCAAACTCTCGATCGGCTTTGCCACAGGCATGCAGACCTCGAAGTCAAAGAAGTTGTCAGGCAGCTGAAAGTGGTGCGTAAACCAAGGCCCGGTCACAGCGATATCCTGCCGATCCAGTTCCTGCTTCAACTCGGGCCAGCAGCTTACCCATCTGCTGCTGATCTCACGCGTCGGCACCTCTGCGTAAAAACTTTGCCGTCGTTAGCGCTTCCGTTTTGCAAATCTGTAACTCTTGGAGCATCGCTCTCCGACCTGTCCGGAGCGCGAGATTACAGTTCGGCCGAATGCGTCCGCAACAGGTTCTTCGCTCCCTCGATGAACTCGGGCAGCGGCATGGAACCGCCATCGCCGCGTCCGCGCGTCCGCACACTCACAGCCCGCGACTCCGCTTCCTTGTCGCCCATCACCAGCACATACGGCACCTTCTGCAGTGTGAGCTCGCGTATTTTGGCGTTCATCTTCTCGTTGCGGCCGTCGAGCTCCACCCGCAGCCCGGCAAGCTCCAGCTGTGCCTTGACCTCCTGCGCGTACGCAAGATGCCGCTCCGCGATGGGCACCAATCCGACCTGCACCGGCGCGAGCCACAACGGGAACGCCCCGGCAAACTGCTCGATCAGCACGCCAAAGAAGCGCTCAATCGAACCAAACAGTGCCCGGTGCACCATCACCGGCTGATGCCGTTCGCCGTCCTCGCCGACGTACTCAAGCTCGAACCGTGCCGGCAGGTTGAAGTCGAACTGTACCGTCGAGAGCTGCCAAAGCCGGCCGAGCACGTCGACCAGCTTGATGTCGATCTTTGGCCCATAGAACGCGGCCTCGCCGGGAATGGTTTGATACGCGATCCCGCGGCGCGCCAGCGCCCGCTCCAGCGCGCCCGTAGCCAGCGCCCAGTTCTCATCCGAGCCGGCCCACGCTGCGCGATCCTTTGGGTCCCAGGTCGACAACTCCACCTTGAAGTCCGCGAATCCGAAGGTCGTCAGCACTGCCTGCGCGAAGTCAATGCAGCCGACGACCTCGTCCTCGATCTGGGCCGGCGTGCAGAAGATGTGCGCATCATCCTGCGTAAATCCGCGCACCCGCAGCAGGCCGTGCATCGTGCCCGAGCGCTCGTAGCGGTACACGTTGCCCAGCTCCGCATAGCGTACCGGCAGGTTGCGATAACTCTTCGGTGAGTTCTTGTAGATGAGGATGTGGAAAGGGCAGTTCATGGGCTTCATACGGTAGTCCGCGTCGTCCAGCTCCATCGGCGTAAACATATTCGCCGCGTAGAAGCCCTCGTGCCCGCTCGTCTGCCACAGGTTCACCTTTGCCACATGCGGCGTGTACACCAGTTCGTAACCGCGGTGGATACACTCATCCTTCATCCAGTCTTCCATCGTCTTGCGGATGATGGCGCCCTTCGGATGCCAGAAGATGAGCCCTGCGCCCGCGAGCTCCTGGATGGAAAATAGGTCCAGCTGCTTGCCCAGCACGCGGTGGTCGCGCTTGGCTATTTCTTCCAGGTGCGCGAAGTGCTCGTCGAGCGCCTTCTGCGAGAAGAATGCTGTGCCGTAGATGCGCTGCAGCTGCGGATTGCGCTCATCTCCCAGCCAATATGCCCCGGCGAGTGAGAGCAGCCGAAAAGCCCTGACGCGCCCGGTCGAGAGTACATGCGGCCCGCGGCAGAAGTCCGTGAACTCCCCATTGCGGTAAAGCGAGATTTCCTCGCCCGGCCGTGTGAATCGCTCGATGAAGTGCACCTTCATGAACTCGCCGGCCTGCTCGTAGTCGGCAAGACCTTGCTCGCGCGGCTCCCAGACCCGCAGGAACGCGTCATCACGCGCCACAACCTCCGCCATGCGCCTTTCGATCAGCCGCAGGTCCTCTTCCTTGAGTGGCTCCTCACGATACACGTCATAAAAGAAACCCGCGTCCGTCGCCGGCCCGTGACCCAGCTTTGTATCCGGATAGAGCTCCAACAGCGCTGTTGCCATCACGTGAGCAGCCGAGTGCCGCAGCACACGCAGCGCCTCCGGATCGCTCTCCTTCAGGAGCTCGAGCCGCACATCCTCGCGCAGAGGCTCCCGCAGGTCTATGAGCCGCTCTACCGTGGCATCGCTCGCGCCATACATCGCTGCCTCGGTTACGCCGGCTTCCGTGTTTGCATCCCGCTCCGCTGCCTCGGCTGCCACACGCAGGGGTCGCACCCGCGCCACCACAACCACCGCTGCGAGCCGCGGCGAGATGGCCGTCGCTACCTCCAACGGCGTGGTGCCAGGAGGTACCTCGCGTACCGCCCCATCTGGTAGCTCAATCTTGATCGTTGTTTGCTCTTGGACGGCCTGTCTTTGCTCGCTCATAGCCACGCCCTAGCATAGCGCCTAAAGCAGGCTCAGAAACCGTCCTGGCTGCCTGGTGTCTGCAGGAGTTATGCGACAGATCTGCTTGTGCTGCTCTGTCTCGCCGGGTGCAAGCCACCGAGGCTGTCGTCAAAGGAACTAGCGTCAAGCACTCTTACGGCTGCCTAAGGTGTGTGCTCAGCGCTTCGTTTGCCCAGGACCGCCGCCCTTTTCACGAGGGCGGTCCTGAGGTCACCTGGGATCGCACGCCAGCACCGCCTTTAGTCTGACCGCTTCGTTTGAAGGCGAAAACTGGTTCGTCCTGATGCAACCGAGTCTTCCATAGCCCCTCTGGTCGGCGCGCATCAGCCACAGTTGTGCCGCCAAACTTCCGCATGCACACACTTCCCGTCGCGTCTGGATTTTACCCAGCCACCGTCCACAGCTCTTGCCGGGACGAACCGATGAGCGGACCGCCTTGTGCTCGCTCACCCGGAGGCCAGGACGAATCGTAGGCGAGTTCTGGAGCTGCTACGCTCTCCGCCTCGCACAGCTTAGCAGCCGCTGCTAGGCGAGCTTTCCTACCGCGCTCTCCGCGCCCGCTCCTTCATCACTCGATCCACATTCTCCTCGACCCAGCTGGTCAGCGCTCGCACATGCGGTGCCAACTGGCGGCCTAGCTCCGTCAGGCTGTACTCCACCTGTGGCGGTACCATCGGGTACACCGTGCGCAGCACAAAGCCGTCCTCCTCCAGCGAGCGCAGCGACTGCGCCAGCATCTTCTCGCTTACTCCGCCGATCTGCCGCGCCAGCTCGCTGAAACGGTGCTCCCGCTCAAGCAGCCGGATCAGGATCAACGGGCCCCAGCGCGAGCTCACATGATCGAGCACACTCCTCGTCGGGCAAGTCGCGCTGTACAGATTGCCGAGGCGAACCTGCTTCTTTGCCGATCCTGCACGTACCGTAGTCACCATACGTAAGCAGCTTACCTTGAGGTACGTACTTACGCAAAGTAAGCTTTCAGCTTAAGCTTTCTTCAGGAGCTTCACCGACGCGCTCCTAGAGGAAACGCACATGATCATGGTCACTGGCGCCAACGGAAAACTGGGCCGCCTTGTTATCCAAAACCTGCTTGAGCACGTACCTGCAGCCGAGATCACGGCCCTGGTACGCACTCCGGAGAAAGCTGCCGATCTTGCCGCGCTTGGCCTCGATGTACGGATAGCCGACTATCACCAACCCGAAACACTCGTCCGCGCCCTGGCCGGCGTTACCCGCGTGCTGCTCATCTCGTCGAACGACCTCCATGAGCGTGTGCAGCAGCACCGCCATGTCACGGACGCCGCACAAAAGGCCGGAGCCACACTGCTCGCGTACACGAGCATCCTGCGCGCTGATACTTCGACCCTCGCGCTCGCTGCGGACCACAAAGCGACCGAGTCCTACATTCGGTCCACCGGCCTGCCGTTTACCTTTCTTCGCAATGGCTGGTACCTCGAGAATCAGACAGAGGCGCTCGCACCCGCGCTCGCTCATGGAGCGATCCTTGGCGCCGCCGGCGAAGGACGCTTCGCTGCTGCAGCACGCGCCGATTACGCGGGAGCTGCAGCAGCTGTGCTCCTCAGCAACGGCCATGAGAACAAGATATACGAGCTCGGGGGCAACCAGCCCTACACACTTTCCGAGCTCGCAGCCGAAGTCTCCCGCCAGGCAGGGAAAGCGGTGGTATATCAGAACCTGCCAGAAGCCGAGTACGCGAAAGCTCTCGCTGGCTTCGGTCTGCCAGCGGCTCTTGCTGCTGCTATCGCCGATGCCGATGCGGGCGCTTCGCGAGAAGAGCTCGACCACGCCGGTGACGATCTCCGGAAACTGCTTGGTCGACCGATTACGACACTTGAAGAGGCGGTACATACAGCGCTCAAAGATTGAGCGAATGTCGCCCGCGTCCCGAGCGGCACGAAATACACCAGGAAAACGCGGCCTTTTCGACAGGAAAAGGCCGCGGCAAGAACTGTGAATCTCGGCTCAAGCCGCAAAGCAGCGATTTAGCGCGAGGCGGCTGCTATGGCGTCGTTCATCCCCTTGAAGATCTGGTCAAACTTGCCGTTTTCCGGCGCGAAGCGCAGCGGCTTTACCCGCTCCACGCACACTTCTGCCGGCGTCGGCTGCGCCGACAGGAGCTTCATCGTTTCGGCGATGAACTCGTCGAGCGGCATCGCATTCGGGTCCGACGCCTGGTGCGCTCCCATCAGCTCCGTCTGCACATACGGCGGGATCAGCTCAACTACCTCGATCTTCGTCCCCTGCAGCTGGTAGCGCAGCGACTGCGTCCAGGAGTGCAGACCCGCTTTCGTTGCGGAGTAGGTTGGCGTCGAAGCCATCGGTACAAATGCCAGGCCGGACGAAACCGTCAGGATCGTCGCGTTCTCCTGCTTTTCAAGCAGCGGCAGGAGTGCCGCCGTCAGCCGCATTGGTCCCAGCAGGTTTGTCGTTACCGTTGTCTCGGCATCCGCAAGAGAACTGCCGGCGTCCCTCAGCTTTTCTGGCCGCATGACTCCTGCGTTATGCAGCACCACGTTCAGCTTCGGAAACTTTGCCGTGACTTCCTCGCCGAACTTTGCGATCGCATCTGCCGAGCCGATATCGAGCGTCAACCACTCGATGCCCGGGTTCGCCTGCGCTGTTTCTTCCAGTGCTTCGCGTCGGCGCCCCGAGATGATCACCTGGTTGCCCTGTTTATGAAACGCTTCCGCCAGGGCCCGTCCGATCCCGGACCCGCCGCCTGTGATCAAGATTGTGTTTCCTGTAGTGTTCACGTCTGTTCTCCCTTGCTTCCAAGCCTAGGTCGCTACCCTCCCGCCGGGAAGTAGGCACTTGCAAGTGCCATACTTACCATCAGGAGAGCGTCTAGCGCATGAACAATTCACAGCTCACTGACTACTTCGCCCGGCCCGGCGTGGCTGAGATGAAGGCGCATCTAGAGCCGATCACGCCACCTGAAACAATAGACCCGCGCATTGAGACGCTTGTCCGCGAGATCATCGAGCGGGTCGCCGATAAGTGGACAATGCTCGTGCTAGAGGTTCTGGCCGAGCACGGTACTCTCCGTTTTACGCGACTCGGCGAGCTGGTCGGCGAAGTGAGCCAAAAGATGCTCACCAAGACGCTCCGCCAAATGGAGCGGGACGGTCTGCTAACCCGGACCGTATACCCGGTCGTGCCGCCGCGCGTCGAATACCAACTCACCGAACTGGGCCTGAACCTCGGTGCTGCCTTCTGCGGTGTCTGGATCTGGGCTGAGAAAAATTACGACGCAGTCGAGCGAGCTCGCAAGGCATTTGGCCAGGCTCCACAGGCTGACAACTCGCTCCTGTAAGGTACGCTGGGCGGCACTATTGAGAGCTGCATGCTTTGCACCTGTCCAGGCACAGGCGCATACTCCACTCATGCCCGAGACGGAGCCCGAAACCGCGGGAGGATCTCGACCCGAGATCAGCCCTCAGCCGGACGCAAGGCTGAGCTTACGGAACGGCTCCGACCCCGTCAGCAACACCCTCGCAACCTGCGGCTTCTTCCTCGCCGTCCTGCTGGTCGCCACGCTCTCCGGCATGCTTGCGGCTCCATCGATTCATGGCTGGTACGCGACATTGCACCAGCCACCGCTTTCGCCGCCAAACTGGATCTTCGGCCCAGTCTGGACCGTGCTCTACCTGCTGATGGCCTCCGCTGCCGCGCTCGCCTGGCGCACCCGCGCTTCCAGCTGCCGCTCCGGAGGTCTCCGTTTGTGGGCCGTGCAGCTCGCCATCAATCTTGCCTGGACGGCGGTCTTCTTCCGCATGCACTCGCCGGGCTTCGCGCTGGTCGATCTGCTCATCCTGATCGCCGCCATCGTGCTCACCATGCGGCCCTTCCACACCATCCGCCCGTTGGCCGCCTGGCTGCTTGCGCCTTACCTTCTTTGGACCTGCTTCGCACTCTATCTCAACGCAGGCATCGTCGTGCTCAACCGCTGAGCTGGCGGGCTCGCGCCCAAGGCCCGGAACGGCGAAAATAGAGCGATGGCTCGCAACAACCATCAGACCATTTCCCAGCACTCCTCTTCTCCTGAACTTCGTTTAGACAAATGGCTATGGGCTGCACGTTTCTTCAAGACCCGCGAACTGGCCGCAAGCGCCTGCGACCTTGGCCGCGTCGAGCACAACGGTACCCGCGCCAAACCCTCACGTACCATCCGCGCCGGCGACACGCTGTTGGTGCGCAACGAGGGTGGTGAGTTCGGCATCGAGGTCCTGGAAATCAGCGAGGCGCGCGGTCCCGCTGCCGTCGCGCAGACCCTTTTTCGCGAAAGCGACGAAAGCCGCATCCGTCGCGAGCAGCTCGCCGCCGAGCGCAAAGCCCTGCATAGCGAAGGTATGCCTGCACCGGCGAAACCGAACCGCCGCGATCGCGGCACAATGGAGCGCATGCGCGGCCGGTAAGGAACGCGCGGGTCAGCGTTCATTACCGCGAACGGCACCAGGTCCTCGTCCCGCCAGGCGCGCAAGATCAGTCGCTCAGTCACTCATGCGGTCATCTATCGCTCCTTCCATCGCGCGTCATTCAGACCTGCGCGCTCACCACCCGCACGGCACGGCCGAGCACGGCAAGCCCATCCGCGCGGCCGGCAAAGTAGCGCCGGTTCAGGGCTTCGCTGCCCAGGTCCTCCAGACTAGCGAACTCGCGCAGCTCGGCGGCCATGCCGTCCGCGGTCCAACTGCTCCGAAAGGGCTCACCGCGGGCTGCGACCCTTGCGGCGAGCGAATCATGCTGCCTCTGCTCTTCCTCGCCCAGGGCTGCTCTTGGAAGCCGGTAGTCGAGTACGAGGACGCTGCCGCCACCCTGTGCACCCACCAGCGCCAGTACCGTGCGCCAGGACGCATTGGCAAGGTAAGGCGCGACGCCAAGCATCGCAAATACCGACGGCTCTCCGCTCTGCCAACCTGCCTCCCGGAGCTTCGCGGGCAATCGATCGTCGCCGAGATCCGCCGAAACGAAGGCGCATCGCGCTGCCGCCGGCAGGCCCGCCCGGGTCGTCAACTCGACCTTGAAAGCCTGCGTTTCCGGCCGGTCCACTTCCCACACCCGCAGGCCTGGAAACGGGTTACGCCACGCGAAGGTATCGAGGCCCGCCCCCAGCAGGCAGTACTGCCGCACGCCTAGCGCGACGGCTAGTGCCAGCTGCTCCTCGGCGCAAAGGGACCGCGCCACAGCAAAAGCACGCAGCGAACGCGACCACCGGGCACGCGCTGGAGTTCGCCGGAGCGCTTCGGCGTGCTCGGCGCCCAGCAGCCGCACGGCAAATGGATCATGAAACACTACCGGCCAGTCCACCAGCTGATGCGCTGCGCGCCGCAGCGCTACCCGCAGGGCGCTCATCGCCGGCTGCTTCACGTTATCTGCCATGCCACACCCCAATTGTCGGGTACTACGGTAACTGTAGGTACCCACTTCGCGCCAACCTGCGTGGAACGGACGTAATCCTAACCCGGATGAAGAGCAAAGCTGATAGCCCTGCAGAGAAATCCTCAGCGACTCTACGCCAAGCCCTCGCCCGTTCAATCGTCACGCTGCACCTGAAAGTGCTCGCGAGTGGCCCGGACGGCGTCGAAATCCTGGAGCGCTACATCGGCGGCGAAACCGATCTACTCGCCATGAGCTTTGAAGCCGAAGCGCACTTGGAAGAAGCAGGGTAGTTTACCACACTACCAACTCTCAAGGTCCGGGTGCACGGCTCCGGGGTTTTCCACCGCCAGTACCTGTAGCCCCAGCACCCGCCCCAGCATCCGCGAGGCCGCCTGGCTTGCCCTCGCCAGCGATACCGGCTCGCCTGCTCGATCGCTGGCCTCTTCGGCCAGAGACGTCACCTGCCGGTCCGCGATCCCACAGGGCACAATCAGGCCAAAATCCCTCAGGTCGGTAGTCACGTTCAGTGCAAAGCCGTGCGAGGTAATACCGCGCGAGACGTGTACGCCGATCGCCGCCAGCTTCTTCTCTTGCACTGTTCCGCCCGGCATGGTCCACACGCCGGTGCGGCCGGCCACCCGTTCCGCGCGCACACCAAATTCGCCCGAGACCCGGATGAGCGTTTCTTCCAGCCGCCGCACAAAATCCACCACGCCCATACGTGCGCCGCTTTCGAGCGTGTGCGCCCGCAGGTCAATGATCGGGTAGCCGACCAGCTGCCCGGGACCGTGATAGGTCACATCGCCGCCCCGCTTCACGATATACAGCGTCACGCCGCGCGCGTGGAGCTCCGTGTCGCTCGCGATGATGTTTTCATGGCCTGCGTTTCGGCCGAGCGTGAGCACCGGCGGGTGCTCCAGCAACAGCAGCACATCGCCAATTGCGCCCTCGCGCCGCAGCTCCACCAACTGCTCCTGTAAGGCGAGAGCGCGGCCATATTCGACGCGCCCAAGCTCCAGGACCGTTAACAACTCAGCCAAACCTTCCTCCTGGCACACCCGCTGGGTACAACGAACAGGCAAGCGACACCAAATAGCAGTATCTCCGAGGCCGCTTTGCTTCTTTCACCCCGTGTATTGCAAGAGACAGCCGAAATGCGGCGGCTCGGATGACTGGTGCGGCTTGTGGTTGTTCATCAGGAAGACGATCTCGGACCGAAAGCCCCGACATCGACTTACGACGTTGTCGAAGAAGGAGACTTGTCCATGTACTTGAGAGCAAGTTTCGCCGGGCTCATCACAGGGTTGGCCGACGGAGTGCCTCTGCTTGCCGATGAACAGGTCGCCTATGCCTCGCACCCGTACGCCTTGCATCCGGAAGGTCAGGCGCGTCAGGTGTAGGACGCCAGATTTGGCGCTTTCTCGCGCAAGGCTCCAGTAAAACATCACAGAATGGGACTCGGCGGCTACTTCTGCAATGAAGACACGCCAGCGTCCACGGTCGAGTTTCTCGAGTAACTCCAGCAGCACAGGATTGGGGCTTGAAGCGGGTACATGGGATTGGGCTCCCGCCGGCTTTGGCAGCGTCCGCTGGGGCTTTCCTCCTGGGCAGTTCTCATCGTTCTCGGCTTTGTCCTGCCACAAGGCAGGCTATGGCATGGATGCCGTTATCGAAACCTGGTACAAGACCGGAGTTCCCTCAACATCGCCTGAGTAGCGGGCTCGGAGCATTCCGGCATAAGCAACAAGGGCCCGGCTTATGCCGGGCCTTTGTCAAACCACACCCTGAATCAAACATTGATTGCCAGTCCCTCCACCGCCCCAAAGCCATCCAGCATCGCTTCCGCCAGCGTCGGGTGCGCGTGAATCGTAAACATCAGCTCCTCAAGCGTCGCTTCCAGCTCCATCGCGACTACCGCTTCTGCCACCAGCTCAGTTGCCGACGCACCGATGATGTGCACGCCCAGCACCTCGCCATACCTCGCGTCCGTCACAACCTTCACGAAGCCATCATGCTGGTTCACGATAGAGGCTTTCGAGTTCGCCGAGAACGGGAACTTGCCCACCTTGACCTCCAGACCTTTGTCGCGCGCCTGCTTCTCGCTCAAGCCCACTGAGCCGATCTGCGGCTCCGTGTAGGTGCACGCCGGGATGCGGTTGCGCCGGACTGGCCGCGCATACTTGCCCGCCAGCTTTGACGCCACGACGATGCCGCACATGGAGCCTACATGCGCCAGCTGCGGCAGCCCGGCAACGATATCACCGATGGCATACACGCCGTCCACGCCCGTCGTCATCCACTCGTCAGTCTGGATAAATCCCTTTTCCAGCTTGATCCCGGGCAGGTTCTCAAGGCCGATACCGTCGGTTCGCGGCGCGCGTCCCACTGCTACCAGCACCTTTTCGGCTTCCTTCGAGACCTGTTTGCCGGCGGAGTCCGTCCAGGTCACGGTCGCGCCGCCCGCGCTCTTCTCTACCTTTTCGACCTTCGCGCCGGTGTGCACATCGATGCCGCGCTTGCGGAAGGTCCGCTGCAATTCCTTCGAGAGCTCCTCATCCTCGGCCGGCACGATCCGCGGCAGGTACTCGACAATCGTGATTTCCGCGCCAAAGCTACGGAAGATCGAACCGAACTCCACCCCGACCGCACCGGAACCGATGATCACCATAGACTTCGGTATTGACGGCATCAGCAGAATCTCGTTGTTCGTCAGCGCATAGCCATCTGCTACATCAATGCCCGGCAGCATACGCGCGTCCGAGCCCGTTGCGATGATGACGTTCCTCGCGCGCACCTCGCCCGGCTCGCCGACGCCGTTAGCTGCCTTGCTCATCGCGACTGTATGCACGCCTTCCTTTGCCGGCCCGGTCAGCTTGGCCTGCCCGCGCACCACCGTGACCTTGTTCTTACGCATCAGAAAGTCGAGGCCTTTGACGTGTTTCGCGATGATGCCGTTCTTGCGTGCCAGCACCTTGCTCCAGTTCAGCGTCGGCGTCCCCAGGCCCTCAATGCCGTAATCGGCTGCATGCTCCATCAGCTCGTACACTTCCGCGTTGAAGAGCATCGCCTTGGTCGGTATGCAGCCCCAGTGGAGGCAGGTGCCGCCGAGCGCGTCCTCGCGCTCCAATAGCGCCACTTTCAGCCCGTTCTGCCCCGCGCGAATCGCCGCCGTGTACCCGGCCGGCCCACCACCCACAATGGCTACGTCGTATATCGCCTGCTCAGCCGCCAAAACTGCACCTCAACCCCGAGAGAAGTGCGCGTCCGCTCCTGTTTCAGGCGCCGGATGCACAAGGCTCTAGTGTACGCGCCACAGGTCAGCCTTCCTGCAGGCAGCTTCCCTTCGCCGTTCCGGCTGCCCCATACTGACAGCTATAAAATTTGTTGGAGAGATCCTGGGGATCGGGTACCTTCCCGGAGAAGCGGACACCCTGATGAGCGCGCTGGCCACACCACCCTTTGTCACCATCGAGGAGTACCTGCGGACCGCCTATCGGCCCGACTGCGAGTACATCGACGGCGTTGTTGAGGAAAGAAACTTGGGAGAGTACGAGCACTCGAGGCTGCAGGCGTTCCTCACGCGTATCTTCGGGAACAATGAAACAGCCTGGAAGGTGCGAGTCTTCCCGGAGTACCGCGTCCAGGTTTCCCCAACCCGCTTTCGCGTGCCCGATATCACCGTTGTCCGCGCTGATACGCCCAGGCAGACTATCCTGCGCACCCCACCGCTCCTTGCCATCGAGATCCTCTCTCCGGAAGACACGCTGAGCAAGACCCGCGCCCGGGTCGGTGATTACATAACATTTGGTGTCGAGCACACCTGGATCATCGATCCCTACAACCGCCGCGCTTACCGTGCGGACGATTTCGGCTTCCACGAGCCTGAACAGGGTTCCGCGACCGGCAGCTTGACGATCCAGGGCACACAGGTCGAGATCTCACTCATGGCCGCCTGGCAGGAGCTCGACGCCCAGTAGCCGAGACGATGCTTGCCTCGTGGCGCGCTTTTGCGCTGTATGCTGGCCCTGCATGAAATCCCCAACCCGAGCCCGAAGCGCCCACTCCGTTGTGCACGGCTTGGCCGCCGTTGGCGCCGGTGCCCTGTTTCTCTACGGCTCCCGAGTGCTGCTCAACTTCTTCGGCCCGGCGCTGCCCTACTCCATGCCGCAGGACGCCAGCTGCCCGCTCGACTCCGAGGAGTTTCTTCAGTTCCTCAGCCTGGTCACTGATGGCACAGTACGACGCGGCAGGGTCACGCGGCTTCGGAACGGCAGCGAGTTCTACGCGGCCGAGCTCGCCTCCATCCGCGGCGCCCAGCGGGCGATCAACCTTGAGTTTTACGAGTTCAAGCCGGGCGCCGTGGGCGATGCTTTTCTGGCCGCACTTACCGAGCGCGCCGAGGCCGGGGTCGCGGTGCGCGTCGTTGTCGACGCTATTGGGAGCTTTGTCACACCACGGTCCTATTTTGAGCCCCTGCGTCGCGCAGGCGGCTTGATGCACTGGTATCACCCGGTCGACTGGAACACCTGGCAGAACGCGAACAACCGCACCCATCGCAAACTGCTTATCGTTGATGGAGAAACCGGCTTCATCGGGGGCGCCGGTGTAGCCGACCACTGGCTGCACAGCACGGCGGAGGGGCCCGCCTGGCGGGACACCGTCTTTCTGGTGGAAGGTGAGGCAGTTGCCGGGCTGATCTCCGCCTTTAGCGAGAACTGGCTCGAGTCCTCCGGGCAGATCCTCTCCGGGCCGGCACAGTTCAGCTTCCGGGCCTCCCCGGAGGGCTCGCGAAGCTTTGTCGTGACCAGCACACCGCACGGGGGCGGCACGCAGGCACGTATTCTCTTTCAGGCGCTCCTCCGCAGTGCCCGTGAAAGCATCCGCATCACCACACCCTACTTTCTGCCGGACCGCAGCGCGCGGGCCGCGCTCGTAGAGGCTATCGACAAGCGCGGCGTTTCCGTCGAGATCCTGACCGCAGGACCCCACATTGACCATCCCATCGTCCGCAGGCTTAGCCATCACAGCTGCCGCCACCTGCTGGAAGCCGGCGCCGCGATCTATGAGTACACACCCGCGATGATTCACGCCAAGCTGATGACCATCGACCGGCAGTGGTGCGTGGTGGGCTCAACCAACTTTGACCATCGCTCCTTTGCGCTGAACGACGAGGTAAACCTTGCCGTATATGACAGAGCGCTCGCGACGGCGATCGAGAGCGATTTCGCCGACGACGTCCGGCAAAGCCAACGGCTTACCGCCTCGATGCTCCGGGAGCGGACCTTCTTCGGCCAGGGAATCGGCTTCATCGATCACGTATTGAAGCGCGAAAGTTAATGCCGAGACTTTCGTTCGCTACTCTGCCGGGTCAATCAGCTTCAGGTCCGTAGCCGGATCTTCCTTCTTGCCCAGGTGCGTCGTCTCTGCGGTCACAAAAACCTCAAGCGTCGGCGCGACATGGAGCGCGAAAACGTGACCACCTACGGTGCTGCCGTCCGGACGACCCAGTACGGCGTGCATGTGGACGATCGGTTTGCCCCCAAAGGTCGCTATATCGCCGACGAGCGAAAGCACCTCGGTCTGGTCCCCGACCGGAATGGCGCGGTACATCTTGCGCGAGCGATCAAACCAGGCAAGCGTTGCCGAGCTGGTGGCTCCGATAGCGGTGAAGTGAGCATCGCCGACCATGTATTTGGTCGCAAATGCAGTCAAGCCGCTCAGCGCTTCATCGCCGTTCGTGAAAATGACTGCATAGGTCTTCTCGCCAGGAGTGTTGTTGAGCAGCTTGACCTGCATACCCGGCGCCTGGCCGATGGGCACCGGCTGCGAGGGCGACAGATAGGTAGGTTGCTGTGCGCCTGCAGCCGCGGCGGTGAGGGAGAGACAAATACAGAGAGCAAAAGACAAGCCGGAGCGCATCGATATTTCTCCTACGTTGAAGAGCCAATCGCCTGCGGGCTGCGGCTACTTCGCAGTCGAATTCTCGTTCTTGCGGTGAGCCGCGACGATGCTACGAAGTGGCCGCCTTACACGTAGGCGGTCTCAATCTCTACGCCAGCGTGCGCGCAGCATCCTTGGCGAAATATGTCACGATGAACCCCGCCCCCGCTCTGCGCAGACCAACCAGTGACTCGAGCATCGCCCGCTCCGGCTCCAGCCATCCACGCTCAAACGCAGCCTTCAGCATCGCGTACTCACCGCTTACCTGGTAGGCGCCCAGCGGGACATCAAACCGCTCCCGCGCCGCTCGGATCACATCCGCGTAGGGCATCGCCGGCTTCATCAGGATCATATCCGCGCCTTCGGCCAGATCCCCCTCAATCTCCCGCATCGCTTCCCTCAGGTTCGCCCCGTCCATCTGGTACGCGCGCCGGTCGCCGAACTGCGGCGCCGAGTCTGCTGCCTCCCGGAAAGGCCCATAGAACGCCGAGGCGAACTTGGCTGCGTAGCTCAGGATCGGCGTCTGCTCCCGCCCAGCCGCGTCGAGCGCTCTCCGGATTGCCGCTACCCGCCCGTCCATCATGTCGCTGGGCGCCACGACATCAGCCCCGGCTCGCGCCAGCGAGACCGCGGTACGCGCCAGAGGCACCAGTGTGCGGTCGTTATGCACATGCTGCTCTCCGTCTACTGAGTGCAGCACCCCGCAGTGTCCGTGGCTTGTGTACTCACACAGGCAGACGTCAGCAATTATGACCAACTCACGCAGTGCTCGGTTGGCCTTCAGCCGTTGCAAGCCGCGCTGCACAATGCCATCGTCGGCCCATGCACCTGAACCTTCTTCGTCTTTGGCCTCGGGCAGCCCGAACAGAAGCAGGCCGCCCAGGCCCAGGCTCGCTGCTGCCTCAGCTTCCTTCTCCGCTTCATCCAGCGACAGGTTGAACACACCTGGCATGGACCCGATCGGTCGCCGCACGCCCTCACCCGGGCACAGAAACAGCGGCAGGATCAGAGCCGAGGGTTCCAGCCGCGTCTCCCGTACCAGCGAGCGCAGTGCCGGGGTCTGACGCAAGCGCCGCATGCGAACGAAAGGGGTGTCCATAGAGCCGATTCTAGTCGGCCGATATCCTTTCGCCTCTTCTGGTGCGTCCATGTCGGTGCAACAAACAGTCCGAAGCTGCTGTGCTGGAGCACATACCTCGGCGGCTCACTGTCTCTCAGACTGCAGAAGCGCGACGCCTCCGCAACCGCGCCGCCAGCTGTTCCGGCAACTGCGAGCCGGTGAGCCGCAGTATGCCCAGACAGATAGCAAGCCAGAGCGCCGCACTCGCGATCAGAAGCAGGCCTTCCTCGAGCCGCGAAAGCCCGGCCGGCAGCATTGCCCGTATGCCAAACAGGGCCGCACCACTCACGACCGCAGCGGTGAGCGAGCGCAGCAGCTCCCATCCGTCCAAGCCACGGAGCGGCACCATCCCGCGCCGGTCCAGCAGCGCGGCAAAGACGGTGGCCTGCACCGTGGTTCCAAGATCGGAGGCGACCGCTAGGCCCGGCAGGCCCAGCACCCGAAATAGGCCCGCATACACCGGCAGCGACAGGAGCACGATCGCTGTTGCCGCGATCATCGGCGTAAGCGTGTTGCCGGCCGCGTAAAAAGCACGCGCATAGATCGCCTGCGCTGACCAGAAGCACAGGGAAGCCGAGAAGATCGCGAAGTAAAACGCTACGGCACCCGCATCTGAACGATGAAACAGCCCCCCGCGGAAGAAGAAGTCCACTGCCGGCGCCCCCATGGCGACCATCCATGAGGAGAGCAACAGCGAAAAGGCCGCGATCCGCGAGACCGAGTCGTTCACCGACCGGGCAAACGGCACGTTGCCGTCCCGCCCGAACAGCGCCGCAAGAAAGGGGAGCGACGCTGCCCCGGCTGCCTGCCCCAGCGTTTGCGGCACGCTGAACAGCTGCTTCGCATTCAGAAAGAGCGTGACTGCGCCCGGTACCGCCGAGGCGAAATGCGCGATGATCCACGAGTCGACCGTGACCAGCGAGAAGCCCAGGATGAGTGGCAGCGTCTTACCGAACCACTCCCGCAGCCCCGGGTTTCGGAGGTCGAAGCGCAGCTTAAGCCGCATGCCGGCCTGACGAGCACCGAGCCCGTTCACCGCGAACGGGCCCAGGATAACGCCCGCGAGGCCACCCCAGGCGATCGAGGCAACCCCGAGCCGCCTGTACAGCAGTACCCCGCCGAGGATCATGCCGATGTTGTAGATGAGCGGCGCGAACGCCTGCAGGGTGAACTGCTTGCGCGCCAGCAGTACCGCCCCGAAGATGCCTCCGCCAAAGAAAAAAAGCTGTCCCGGCAGGATGATCCGGGTCAGCTTCACACACAAGGCAAACTCTGCCGGGTCGCGCACGAAGCCGGGAAACGCAAGCCGGATGTACAGAGGTGTGAGGAGCTCGGCCAGCACGATCGCGGCACCAAGCACCACCATCATTGTGGTGAAGATGACCGAGAGCGCTTCTTCGCCTTCCGCCGCACGGCCGCTCTCGCGGTACCGTGTCAGCATCGTCACAAAGGTGATGGAGGTTGCGCCACCGATCAGGAAGTACGAGATGGTGTCCGGCAGCTGAAACATCGCGTTGAATGCGTCGGCCGCCGGTGTTTTGCCCAGCAGGAAGAGGATGTACTTGACGCGTACAAGCGATATGACCTTGGAGCCGAGTGCGGCCGCCGACAGCAGGATGGTTGCCGTGAAAGCGGTGTGGGCGTGGCTCGGACGCAGTGTCTGCAGCGCCTGACCGAGCACCGAAGGGGACGCGGGTCGGGCTGATTCGGCCGGCGCCGGCGGCACTTGCACAGACTCTTTAGACGGGGACATCGGGCTGATTCTACCCGCCCGACCCGGACCGAAAGGGGGCGAAAGCGAGATCAGAATAAAGGTCAGGAGGCACTTTCGGCATCCGAGGGTAGAAAATGGACTCTAATGGGTGTTGCTGACAAGGCGCGACAAAGGAGCAGGGTACGGATGGCGGAGTGCAAACCTAGGAGCGGGGAGACAATTGGCTCCGCGCCTTCTTCAGAACGACGCCCGGCCAAACCGGCTGCTCCCCGAGTCACACCACTGTTCCGCCGGGCCTCAAGCTTCGCCCTCGCACTCGCTGGCGCCTCCGCTCTAACCGGCCTGGCGAGTGCGCAGGTGCAAACCACCCCTGAGCTGCCTGCTGCTCCCGCCCCCACCACCAACACCGCTACAGGCCTTACACTTGGCGGCAGCACCGGCGGCGCTGTAAGTGGCACCACGAACGGCAGCTCCCCGATCCAGCTGCCCACACAAAGTTCGCTCTTCAATCCATACCTCGGCAGTGTGCAGGCTCGCCCGGCCAGCCCTGAAGTGGTGCCGCTCTCGCTGGATGACGCATTCCATCTCGGCATCGAGAACAACCTTGGCCTCATCTATGCAAAGCAGAGCCAGAGGCAAGACCAGGCGCAGCGCCTCCAGGTGCTCAACGTCCTGCTGCCCAACCTGGATCTCCAGGGCTCGACCGCCCTCCACCAGTTCAATCTGGAGTCCGAAGGCTTTCGCCCGGATATCCTGCCCGAGTTCGCCTCGCTCTTTCCCGCCGGCTCCGGGAACATCACTTTTCCCTTCGTGGTCAAGGTCGATGTGACCCAGGGCCAGCTTGTCTTCTCGCAGTACCTCTTCGATCTGGCCGGCTTTGACCTGGTCAAGGCACTTGGCCACCTCATCAAGTCCACCGTGCAGACCTCCGCATCCTCACGCGGCTCGGTTGTACAGAATGTCGGTACGGCATACCTGCGGGTTGTGGCGGCGCAATCTCAGATCGTCTACGACCAGACCCTGCTGAAGACCGATGAGGCCGTGCTCTATCAGAGCCAGCAGGAACATGAGGCCGGTATCCTTGCCAACCTTGATGAGCTGCGCGCGCGTGTGCAGGTGCAAACCCAGCAGCAGGCCCTCATCGCCGACACCAATACGCTGGCCAAGAGCAAGATCGCGCTCAACCGTGAGATCGGTCTTGCTCCCGAGCAAGAGATCAGCGTCTCCGATCAGACGCCTTTTCCTGCGCTGGAAGCGATAACCCCGGAAGCAGCCGAGCACGAGGCGCTTGACGCCCGGCAGGATTATCAGAGCGCCATCGAGCAGCTTCGGGCCGCCGAACTGGAGCGCAAAGCAGCTACCCGCGAACGGGTTCCGACCCTGATCTTTAACAGCGACTATGGCGTGACGGGCATTTCAGGGGGCATCTACCATGGCACGTTTGCCGCTGTCGGCACCCTCAACATCCCGATCTTCCAGGAAGCCAAATTTCGCTCTGACCGGGATACGACCGAATTTATGCTGCAGAATGCGCGAGCACAGGCCAGCAGCCTGCGCCAGCAGATCTCGCAGCAGGTTCGCAGCGATCTGATTGATCTCGACTCCACCGCTGCAACCGTCACACTTGCCAAGAGCAGCGTCCAGCTAGCTCAGACCTCCCTGGGGCTTTCCATCGAGCGATTTCGGGCAGGTATCGAAGACAATCTCCCCAGTGTCACGGCGGCTTCGACGCTGGCTCAGGCCGAGGTGCAGGCAATCAATGCAGAGTTCCAGTTCAATCTTGCCAAGGTCAATCTCGCGCGCGATCTGGGCCGGATCGATGTTAACTTCCATCCCGAGTGGCAGGGTGGCCGGCCGGCCGGTGTGCTGAGCGACCGAGCCGCGATGGGGCGCTAGGAATGCACATCATGCTTACAACACGAAGAACGCAGGCTGTGTGCGTGACTCTGACAGCGCTGATTCTGCTGGCCGGCTGCGCCGGGCAAAGCTCAACCAAGAACAACTCCAAGGAAAGCTCCGGCACCTCCAAAGACTCCGGCAAGACCTACACGCCGGACAGCCAGGGCGGACAAAGCGGCAAGAGCGGCGGTCAAAAAGGAAAGGGTGGCCAAGGTGCAGGTGCGGCCGGGTCCGGAGGGTCGCAGTCCGGCGGCGGCAGCGGCACTGCTGCGCTGCCTTCACCGGCCGACACGGTGAATTATCAGCCATCGGCAGCTTCGGACGCAGGCATGTCCACTGCCGACCAGGGGGCGGCGGTCATGAACCCCGGAGCGCCAGTCGCTCACCAGCCCGCAAAACCGAAAGGAAGCCGGCCTTAGCTGCGCCGGACTCGGGACGCATGCAGACGCACTGCGCCCAGCACGTTATTTCCGTAGACGGCAGCCCGAAGCGGGTTCGCTCGAAGCAGCTTTGGAGAGCGACCCTGCTAAAGCCTTGCACTTGCCCCATCACGTCTGAGCGATTAGGCAGGCCACCGAGCATCGAAACGCTGAGCCGCGCACCGGCAACCTTCGCGAAAGAGAAATCCATGGCACGCACCCGAGACCGTTCCGCCGCGCTGCACGCACGCGCACAAACCTTCTTGCCCGGCGGCGTAGACTCGCCGGTGCGCGCCTTTCTCGCCGTTGGAGGCGCGCCGCCCTTTGTCGAGCGTGGACAGGGTGCCTATCTCTGGGACGCCGACGGCAATCGCTACCTCGACTATTTCGGCTCCTGGGGTCCGATGATCCTCGGCCACGCCTTTCCGCCGGTCGTCGAGGCGATCCAGCGTGCTGCCGAGCGCAGCTCCAGCTTTGGAGCCTCTACAGCCGCCGAGGCCGAACTGGCGTCGCTTGTCACCGAGGCATGCCCGTCGATCGAGATGCTGCGCTTCGTCTCGTCGGGTACGGAGGCAACCATGTCCGCGGTCCGACTGGCCCGGGCGTTTACGGGCCGCCGCTACATTCTTAAGTTTGAGGGCTGCTACCACGGCCACTCTGATGGATTTCTCGTCAAAGCCGGGTCTGGCGTCGCCACCTTCGGCATCGCCGGCTCGGCAGGCGTTCCGGAAGAGGTTGCGCAGCTCACTCTTGCCGTGCCGTACAACAATCTCGCGGTTGTCGAGCAAGCCTTCACCGCCCACCCGGGTCAGATCGCCGCTGTCATCCTGGAGCCGGTCGTCGGCAACATGGGTTGTGTTCCGCCTACGCCCGGTTTTCTGGAGGGGCTGCGCGCGCTCACCATCCGGGAAGGTTCTCTGCTGATCTTCGACGAGGTCATGACAGGCTTCCGGCTTGCCTTCGGCGGCGCACAGGAGCTTTATGGCATCACGCCCGACCTGACCACGCTAGGCAAGATCGTCGGCGGGGGTCTGCCATGCGGGGTTTTCGGCGGACGCCGCGAGATCATGCAGCAGCTCGCTCCACTCGGACCCGTCTACCAAGCCGGCACACTCAGCGGCAATCCGCTCGCCATGGCAGCCGGGCTCGCGACCGTCAGCTACCTGAAGGCGCACCGCGAGGACGTCTATGCACGGCTTGAATCGGTCACCGCTGCAGTCGCCGACGGCGTAGCTCGCGAGGCCGCGCGGGCTGGCATCCCGCTCACCACCAACCGTGTCGGGGCGATGTGGACCTGGTTCTTCACAAGCTCTCCCGTTTCGGACTTTGCAACTGCATCCACAAGCGACACACGCGCCTTCGGACGATTCCACGGCGCCATGCTGGACGCAGGCGTTTGGCTGCCGCCCTCGCAGTACGAAGCGGCCTTTCTCGGCACGGCGCACAGCGACCAGGATGTGGCAACGACCATCGAAGCTGCGCATGTCGTCTTTGCCGAAGAGCGCAGACCGGCCGTCGAGGCGACTGCATAGGAGCTCTCCCCATGCTCAGAGGCTCTTTCCGCAACGGCTGGTTACGCCCGGCCGCGCTTCTGCCCTCAGCATCGCGCTGCGGCCCGGCAGGGCGGAGGGTAGAATCAAGGCTATGGCCACACCCGCACCGCGCGATCTGCTCCCCGCCGGAGAAGCCGTCCGCGCCACCACTCTCGCCCGAGCGCGCAACACGCTTCGTTACGGTGTCTTCGGCGAGCTCGAAACCACAGGCGACACGCTGCAACGCATCGTCGAAGCCGTGCCGCCCACGATCGCGGGCGCTATGTCGAGCAACGCTTTTGTTTTTGTTCCGCTCGCACTCGGCGAGACGATACACGCGCGCGACACCGAGATTGCGCGCGTTCACACGCCCGACTTTGCCGATCGCGCGATCTGTCATCGCACGGTGCCGATAGAGGGTGCAACCTACACATTCATCTCGACGCGGCTGATGCAGGATCGCTTCGCACTGGCCTTTGAGCTGTTCATTAACGTAGGCCACCAGTACGTCGACACACTCACTCTCCAGAAAACACCGCTGCCCGAACGCCTCACGGCACTGCTCTGGCAGCAGGCAGTCGCTGAGGTACGCGGAGAAACCTCGCAGGACAGCTACGAAGCACGCAAGCGCGCCATCGAGCTATCGGCGCCGGAAGCATCACGCAACGGCAGCACGCCATCGTCTTCCAGCCAAGCTTCAGAGAAGCTCGAAGAACAGCGCACACGCTTCTTTGAGTCGGCCTTCGCTGACTCGCTCGCCATCTACATGCTCTCGCTCGCCATCGATCTGGATTACGCTGACCTGCGCGAACGCGAGTACCCGCTGCTTACACCGTCGGCTCTTGCCGATCGGCTACGACTGGTTGCCGAGCTTTTCCCGCCGCCTGTCGGCTACGAGTTCGCGGTCCGCTACCGGCGCCGGCACTAGCAGCGGTGGTGACGGCTTGCCTGCGTCGGTGAGAGCGGTCCGGCTCACCGGCCGACCTTCGTAGTTCTTAGCCGATTGAGCCGCGCATAGAATACGCGGTGTATGATCGCTCATCTCCGCGGCACCCTCCTCAGCAAGACCCCGGGTTCCTGCATCATCGAGTGCGCGGGCGTCGGCTACGATGTCGCCATTTCTATCCCCACTTACTCCGCCCTGCCCGAGCCGCAAAGGCCGCAAAGCGACCTGCGCCGCACGAGCCCATCTACTGCTTCACCGGCCTCGCCGCAGGTAGTCGCGCTGCATATTTACACCCAGGTACGCGAGGACACGCTCGCGCTGTACGGCTTCCTTGAGCTCGCGGAGAAGCGGCTCTTTGAGCGGCTCATCACGGTCTCGGGGGTCGGGCCTCGACTCGCGCTCTCCATCCTGAGCGGGCTTTCGACCGCTGAAACAATCCAGGCCATCCGCGCGCAGGATCATGCCATGCTCACCCGCATCCCCGGGGTCGGCAAGCGCCTTGCCGAGCGGCTTGCCGTCGAGCTCAAGGACAAACTGGACGACCTGGCTACACCTGCGCCTGCTGCTGGCGGGCAGGTGACAGCAGGGGAGAACGCGGCCTCGGGTGACGTGCTCTCCGCGCTTGTAAATCTCGGCTACGCTCGGCCGGCTGCACAAAAAGCGCTCGACACGGCACTCACGCGCACGCCCACTGCGGGCGAAAACTTTGACACGCTCTTTCGCGCGGCCTTACAGCTTGTTCGCTAGACTGGCCTTCATCTCGCTTGCGCTTAAGTGCTGATTTGTTCTGCAGGTACAAGCTTGGGTGTTCTTCCCTTGCCACCCACGCTGGCAGCCACCATCCGGAGCATGTCCTGTGAAAACATACGAGAAGTCGCTTCGCGTCACGACGCGAGAAGAAAGCTAGGCGTAACTCACACTAAGTCGCAGATGAACGATTCGTCATCTTTGTGATGTCATACCCGCTACGGCTCCGCTCACAAGCACCCTGCCTGTATCATCGTCTTGCCGAAGCATCGTGTAATAGGCGACAAGGTAGGTCGCCGACAGGATAGGTCGGACTTAGCGGTCAGCTTTGCAAGAGCGTTGCATCTATCCAATCCGCAGCTTGCTTCGGCTACGTTACGCCATTGCCTTCTACTGATGAAGATATTTGTACAGCAGGAACGAAACATCGCTACCAGCAGGCGACGCGACTTTCGCGGACGCTCCATTTTGTTTGCGCACCTAGCTATAACCTTGTCTATCGCGATGCCCGCAACGCTGGACGCCCAGCAATCGTTGTCGCTTCAGGAAGCCATCCGCATGGGTCTCGCGCAGGCGCCCGAGGCGCAAGCCAGCTCCGACCGCGTCGAGCTGGAGCGGGCGCGCATACCAGAGGCGCGTATGAGACCCAACCCGCGGCTTTATCTTTCGTCGGAAGACCTCCACCCCTGGGATAACAATTTTTCCTTCGAAAACAATACCGAGGATTATGGCTATCTCGCCTACACCATCGAGCTCGATGGAAAACGCGGAAAGCGCATCAGCTACGCTGAAGGAGACGTAAGCCGCAGCAAAGCACAGCATGCTTATGAGCTCGCGGAGATCGCAGCCGGCATTGCCAACGCCTACTGGTCCGCCGCCGCTACACGCGCAACCGTCGCCGAGTGGCAGCACCAGCTGGCCGACTTCGATCGTATCGTCAAGTATGAGAGCGATCGCGTCTCCGCCGGAGCAAATGCCGGCGTTGATCTGCTTCGAACGCAGGTGGAACGCGACCGCGTCGCCCTGTCAGCTGCACAAGCCGCCCGCGATGCCGAAGCCGCGTCTATCGATCTAGGGCGCCGCACTGCCTCCGTGTCAGCCGGCATGGCCCAGCTCAGCGATGCGCTCGAGCAGGAGCGCCCGATAGCCGAGTTGGCGTTGTCTGTCGCAATCGAGCAGCGTCCCGATGTCGCCGCCGCGCGAGCGGCTCTCGCCGATGCTCAGGCAGATCTGCGCCTGCAGCACGCGGACGCCGTGCCCAACCTTGACTTCCTCGCCGGTTACAAGCGCAACTCGGGCGTTGACACAGCTTACGGCGGATTGCAGATCGATCTGCCCTTGTTTAGCCGCAATCAGGGCGGCATCGCTACCGCTCACGCGAGCAGCCAGCTTGCCCAAGACCAGCTCGCCTACACGCGACTGAGTGCCAGCTCCGAGATCGCCACCGCTGCGGGTGCATACCATCGCGAGACAGACCTGGTGCGATCAACGCTCCCCGGTATGAACGACCGCGCAGCTCGCAACGCTTCGATCATTGACGACGCCTACCGCTCCGGCGGAACAGACCTCCTACGTTTTCTTGATGCCGAGCGGCTTTTGGTTGAAACCCGGCTACTTGCTATCCAGACCTGGGCCGAGTACCAGCGGTCTGTCGTTTCGCTTCGGCTCGCCTATGGAGAACAGCCATGATGCCAACAGCATGCTCTGGGGCGCTGCGTCCAGGGGATCGCTTCAGCGCTGCCGCGGTTCCGCTCCGTGGACTCGTCACGCTCTTTCTGGCTGCTTTGCGCATGCTTCGGCCTACCGCGCCGCTCTCCTTCGGGGTCGCGTTTGCTGCGGTGCTCACGTTTGGTGCCGCAATAGGCTGCGGCAAGTCCAACGCTGCCGGAAGTTCAAAGCAGGCCAGCGGCGGCGATGCCGGTTCAGGCGGGGGGCAGTCCGGCTCGGGCGGCAACGCAGACTCGGGCGGCGCGAAGGCCAAGCCGTCGGGCAATAAAAATACGATTGAGGTTCCGCAGGACCAACAGCGCGTCGCCGGCATCCAGGTCGCAGCGATCGTTCCGCGGGAGGTTGCGCGAACGCTCACCGTTCCCGGGCAGATCATGATGGATGAGCAGCGTACTGCGCATGTCTCTTCCTACGCGGACGGCCGCGTTGTCGATATTTTGAAGCAAGTCGGCGACCCAGTGAGCAAGGGCACCGTGCTCGCCCGCATCCATAGCCACTCCGTTCACGAAACAGTCGGCGCGCTCGCTCAGGATTTCGCCAACGAAACTCGCGCCCAGGCCGCCGTGTCCTACGCCGAGGGCATGCGCGACCGTTACCAGCACCTCTACTCCATCCAAGCCGCCTCGCTCGAGCAGCAGCAGTCCAGCCAGCAGGCTCTTCTGCAGGCACAGACCGACCTTGTGAATGCTCAGGCCAGCGTTCGCATGGAACGCGAACACCTTGGCGACATTCTCTTTATCGAGCCCGCAAGCATTACCCCGACTAATCTTTATAGCTACGAAGACGTACCCATCCCGTCTCCGATTGCAGGCACGGTCATCTCCCGGTCGATCACGCAAGGCGGTGTGCTCGAACCGGGCGCCGAGGCGTACACCATCTCCGATCTCAAGGAGGTCTGGATGGTGGCGGCCGTTTCTGAGACAGAACTGCCACACCTGCACTTCGGCGAGCATGTGCTGGTCACGACGAGCGCGTGGCCAGGCGTGGACTTTCCCGGTACGGTAACGTTGATTGGCAGCTCGCTCGATCCCGCTACACGTACCGTGCAGGTGCGTGCCACGCTCGCCAACCCGGCCGGGCATCTCAAGCCGCAGATGTTTGCTACAGCCAGTATCCAGGAAGCTCCGGCAGCGAGCGGCACCCGCCCGGCTCTCTTCGTTCCGGAAGGCGCCCTACAGGAAGTGAACGGCGTCTCCGTTGCGTTCGTCACTCCAGACGGTACACACTTCGCGCCGCGCGCCCTGAAAACGCTGCCCGCTGTGGCCGGTCAGGTGGAAGTCACTGACGGTCTGCGTTCCGGCGAGCGGGTCGCCGTTACCGGCGCGTTCGTGCTCAAATCTGACCTGCTCAAGAGCACCATCGGCGACGAGTAGACCGGCAACATCTTCGCAAGGCGTCGCACCGGCTTGCATCGGCTTGCATGAAGAGCCTGGACTGGCTGATCAGTATTTCTAGAACGGCACAGGTGAGGTTGGATCATGACCCGTATCCTCGACTTTTTTCTCTCCAATCGCTGGCTTGTGCTCATCACCATGGTGCTTCTCGTCGCTGCCGGCCTCATCGTCATGACGCACCTGCCGATCGAGGCCTTCCCCGACCTCACCAACAATCAGGTCGTCGTCACCTGTCAGGCGCCTGGCATGAGCCCGGTCGAGGTCGAACAGCTGGTCACTTTCCCGCTCGAAACAACGATGCTGGGCCTGCCAAAGCTGCAGGTCGTGCGCTCCACCTCCAAGCTCGAGCTCTCGATGCTTACCATCATCTTCGATGACTCAATCGACCAGTACCGCGCCCGACAGCTGGTCGCTGAGCGCCTCAACGAAGCACAGACTCGCCTGCCCATGGGCCTGCAGCCCACCATGGGACCAATGTCGACCGCCTTTGGTGAAGTCTTCCAGTACACCGTCCAGGCGCCGCACATGTCGCTGATGGATATCAAGACGCTGCACGACTGGACCATCCGTTACTCGCTGCTTACCATCCCCGAGGTCTCGGAGATTAACTCCTGGGGCGGCGAGACCAAGCAATACTCGGTCGTCGTCGACCCGGCGGGGCTTCGCCAGTACGACCTTACCCTCCACGACGTCGTCACTGCCGTCGAGAAGAACAACGCGAACTTCGGCGGTTCCTACATCGAACACGCCGGGCAGACCTACACCGTACGCGGTGAGGGCCGCGCCGAATCGCTTGACGATCTCGGTCGTATTGTCGTCGCGATCCACAATGGCACGCCGGTGCTGCTCAACCAGGTCGCTAGCTTGGAGCTGCTGCCGCTGATCCGGCACGGCGCCGTAATGCACGACGGCCAGGGCGAAACTGTCTCTGGCATGGTCATCATCCTCAAGGGCGCTGACGGCAATAAGATCATCCACGAGGTCAAGCAGAAGATCGCCACCATGAAGCTCCCGGGTGGAGCGAAGATCATCCCCTTCTACGACCAGTCGCAGGTCATTGACGCGACCATCCACACTGTCAAGAAGAATCTCTTCGAGGCCGCCTTCCTCGTGGTTGCCGTCCTGCTCCTGTTCCTCGGTAACTGGCGAGCTGCGCTCATCGTGGCCGCTACCATTCCACTCTCACTGTTATTTGCATTCCTTGGTATGGGTCTTTTCGGTATCTCGGCGAACCTCATGAGCCTCGGTGCCATCGACTTCGGCACCATCGTCGATGGCTCTGTCGTGATGGTCGAAAACTGCATGCATCGGCTGGAGAACGATACGGGCGGCGAAGATAGGGAGAGTCTCAGTGACGGTCCCAACCCGCGCGAACTGGACAGCAGTACCGAAGACCGCGAGCACCGCATCATGCCGAGCAGCGCCCCGGCGCCTACTCTGCTGGAAGTCGTCCGGGACGCAGCACGCGAGGTCGCCCGCCCCGTCACCTTCGGCGTCCTCATCATCCTGGCTGTCTATCTTCCGGTGCTCACCCTGCAGGACCTTGCCGGACGGATGTTCCGCCCCATGGCCGTTACGGTTATGTCCGCGCTCACCGGCTCGCTGATCCTGGCTCTCTTTGTCGTTCCGGCAGTCTGCTCTATCGCGCTGCGCCGGTCCATCAAGAAACAGCATCCTCGTGAGCAAAGCAAAGGACCTGCCTTCTTCTCGCGCCAGATGAATACCGGCGCCTCCAAGAACCCGGGGCATCCTGAACGAAGCGCAGCGCAGTCGCAGAATCTGCTTCTCCATTCCCGCAGATGGTTCGACCGGCTCCGCGACCGCTACACGCGCTCCCTCGCCAAAGCCGAACGCCACCGCAAACTCGTTATCCTCCTCGCCATCGCGCTTGTGGTGCTCGCGCTCGGCTCGCTGCCCTTCATCGGTACCGAGTTCATGCCGACTCTCGACGAAGGCTCCATGGTGATTACCTCCAAAAAGCTGCCTGGCATCTCGCTCACCGAGTCCATCGCGCTGCAGGATCAGATCGAGAAGGTCATTCGCTCCTTCCCCGAGGTGACCGGCGTTGTCTCCAAGATGGGCCGGCCCGATCTTGCCACCGAGGCGATGGGCGTCTACGAAACGGATGCCTACCTGTCGTTCGCGCCCCGCAGTGAGTGGAAGTGCTGCAAAACCAAGCAGGAGCTTTCTGACAAACTCGAAGCCGCGCTCGACCGCATTCCCGGTGTCACCTACGAGTTCACCCAGCCCATGGAGATGCGCATGGATGAAACGATCACCGGCACCCGCGGAGACGCCGCATTGAAGATCTTCGGGCCTGACCTCGACACACTCGAGCGGCTCGGCAACCAGGCGCTCGCCATCCTCTCCTCGATCAAGGGCGCTTCGCAGCCGCAGGTGGAGCGCATCGCCGGCGCGGCCAATCTCGACATCCACGTTAACCGCGAGCAGGCCGCACGCTATGGTCTCAATGTCTCCGACATTCAGGAAGTCGTCGAGTCGCTCATCGGCAGCAAGCAGATCTCGGAGATGGTTGAGGGCGAGCAACGTTTCCCGATCGCCGTGCGCCTGCCGCCCTCCATTCGTAACGACCTTGATGCCATTTACGCGCTGCAACTCAAGACGCCAACCGGCGAACTCGTCCGCCTCGATCAGGTTACAGATATTCGCCGCGTTCCTGGTCCCATCCTCATCAACCGGGAAAATGCTCACCGCCGTATCGTGATCTCAACCAATGTCGAAGGCCGCGACCTCGGCTCGTTCGTCAAGGACGCGCAGCGGCAGATCGCGCAGAAGCTCAACCTCCCTGTCGGCTACTCGCTCGACTGGGGCGGCCAGTATCAGAACGAGCAGGCTGCCGAGCAGCGGCTTGCGCTGGTGTTACCGCTCTCGCTGCTTATCATTGCTGGCCTGCTATACGCCACCTTCCAAAACCTGCGTCAGACTTTGCTCATCCTGCTCATTGTGCCGCTCGCGCTGGTCGGCGGCGTCGCCGCGCTCTGGCTCCGGGGCATCAACCTCAATCTGTCAGCGTCCATCGGCTTTATCGCGCTCTTCGGCGTTGCGGTGCTGAATGGCATCGTCATGGTCTCGCACATCAACAACCTGCGCGAGCGCGGCTTCCGCATGGCGGATGCGGTGCGCCAGGGCGCTGCTGACCGACTGCGCCCCGTGCTCATCACGGCCACCGTCGCTTCGCTCGGCTTCATCCCTATGGCGCTCGCCACCTCACGGGGTGCCGAGGTGCAGCGCCCTTTGGCGACGGTCGTCATCGGCGGCCTCATCACCGCCACACTTCTCACGCTTTACGTTCTGCCTGTGCTCTATCCGGTCTTCTCGAAGCACCTGAAACTCGGTCCGGACAACACCGATCCGAACGGGAGCGACGACCAGCCGACTCAGCCCGAAACACTCCCGGAACGCGAGCGCAAGAACACTCACGCCTATGCCCGGGCCGCGTCCTCTCACTGACCAAAGAGACCCTCCAACTCCGGGCTGCTTTCCTTGGGGGAAGGTGACGCCATCTCTCAAGATCGCGTTCCAAAAAGGAAAGGTGCCGCATCACATCGCGGCACCCAAGATTTAGTTCACCTGCTTGTATGTACTTATCGTGGAGCTCAGTGTCCCTGTTAACTTGCGTTTACCCCGACGGTTTGCTGCAAGCCCTCCCGCACTGGTTCCAGCTTCGGTTCGGTCGTCAGCACCACCTGCTCCGGTATTGCGACCTCGTTCACCGCTACCGCGTTGCCGTATGTTTCTTCCGGCACACGGAACAGGATGCGACGCACGACCTCGACACCCTGCATAAACGCGTGATCCTGATTCGAGATCTCGTACCGCCAGCTACCGAACCGGCCCCGGCTGTACACGCCCGCAGCCTCCAACTGTGGCTGCACCTCGCCAAGCAGGGCGTCGCGGCCGAGGAACGGCACCGGGTAGCCATGCTCGATCGAGTACTCCCAGCGCGAGACGATCTCCTGGCCCGGCTTGCCGACCAGCCCCATCCGGAACAGGCTCTCCTCGACCTCAGCGCGAAGCTCCGCAGCCGGGCGTGCCGGCTGTTCCGCCGGCTCGCTTACCTCGCACAGCATTGAGTAGCAGCCGTCCGGACCATTACCCCGGCTTACCGTCATGGGGAAGTTCAATCTCCAGAACGGTATATCCGCGTCCGTTACCTGGCAGGAGTGCAGCCCGGCATATCGCTCCGGCATATTGCCTCGTACACCGAAGCCGAACAGCCGTGAGCGTGCTTTGACGAAGCCCTTCGCCTTTTCGGCCAGTTCCGGCCGCTCCGGTAGTGCTTTCAGCAGCACATCCAGCGGCATCGTTGAGATCATCTGCTCCCAGCCGATCATCTCGCCATTGCTGAGCAGTGCCGTCTTGTTTCCGAGCGAGACATATATGACCCGCGCATCGAGGATCATCTTTTCCGCCGGAATCGCCTCTGCCATGGCCGACCAGATCGCTCCCGAACCACCGGCGGCCGGGTAGGTCACCTTCGTCTCCGGCGTCCAGCCCGGATCATCCTTGCCCAGCAAGAGGTTGCGCAGCATGCAGCCGAGATCCATGTCGGCTATGTTGCGCGTCGTTGAGCCTGAGCGGTGCTGCACCCACACATCGGCAAGCTGCTCCGGTGCATGTGCCCACTGCTTGCGGTTCAGCGGTGCCATCAGGATGCTCGTGATGTAGCTGCCAAAATGTTCCTGAAGGTACGTGCCCAGATTGCCGCTTCCGGAACTGGCCTCCTGCTTCTGGGCTGCGCCGCTTGGCCGTACCTGTCGCAGAACCATGCTTGCAACGGCCCGCAGCAGTTTCCCAAGCGGCAGCCGCTGCAGATTGCGCTGCGCAGGGTAGGGCAGGAAACGCCCGTCCACCTGGACACCTCGCTCCGGCACAGAGGAAGCCCACGCGAGCGGCAGCTGCTTCAGCAGCTCACCAAAATGCGCATAGTGCTTGTGAGGAAACAGCACGTGTCCGCCGAAGTCAAAGGTGAACCCTTCTGCGGTTGTGCGCGAAGAAGCCCAGCCACCGGGCTTTGCACCGGGGTCCACAATCACAAAATCCTGAGTGCCGCCCGGCCCACTCTCCAGCATCTCCAAGGCCGCACCAAGGCCGCATGGGCCTGCGCCGACGATCAGTACTTTGACTGTGCGCATTAGACCACGCTCCAGGCCAGCGAGCCGGCGTGCCGGCCTTCGTGCACCGCCAGCGGTACCGCGATCTCTGATGCCACTTCAACCATCAGGTCCAGGTTCATGCGCACAGGCGAGAACGCTTCGCACACACCACGGTAGTGCGGCCACGCCCTGTGCCGCCCGGCCGATTCCGCCCACTCGACCGTCCGTACCCGCTCGCGCTGTGAAGCGTGCGCAAGCAGGCTCTTTACCTTCAAATCCCAGGTGCGCGAAATGTCAATCTTCAGAGCCGCCGAGAACTCAAGCGTAGAAGGCCCTTCGAAGAACAGGATGCTCGCATGCCGCCGCGCCGCCGACACCAGGGAATCACTCAGCACGCGGTGATCCGCATGCGAGTCTGTCGGTGCATGCGTCAGGATAAGGTCCGGCCGGTGTGAATCGAGTTTCGCTTCCAGTAGCTCTACGCTTTGCCGTCCGCTCATGGAGCCATCTGGCAGATGCCCGAAGTCCAGATTCACACCAAGAACCGCTGCGCTTACCCGCTCTTCATCCAGGCGTAGCAGGGGCTCGCCGCCCAGCTCGCCATCTGTCATTGTAAGAAACGTCACATGCCAACCCGACCGCCGCAGCAGAACAGAGAAACCAGCCGCTCCTAAAGCGCAATCATCCGGATGGGCTCCAATTACGAGTGCTTTTCTTGTCTTTGTCATCGCCCTGGGTATCCTTTTGTCAAATCCTGCTGCCCGCAAGTGCCCTCGGGATAACTGCTCTATCGGCAGCTCTCTCCCTTGCATGAGGACTCCTACCCGCCCGGTTGGGATGTTCGTTCTATCTCCATCCCGGCACGACTCCATAGATACTGTGTTTTCTCTTCATAGGGCCAAAATCGTCACAGCTCATTGGTAAGCACAGGAAGAGTTACCGTGCAATCTTTGCTGCCTTATTTCCTCTAGCCCGCTTGGTCCATGTAACGAGTACCCGCTTTGCGCTTCGGGCATCAGGCACTATGGAAGCCTTCACATAGCACCGATTAAGGTTGCTCACTAGAACGCGGCTGTAGAGTGCGAAACGAAAGTACCCCAGGAACTCGGAGAAACCCGCAGCTATCAGCTAAAACCGGAAAACCGGTACGAAAACCCGCATAAACACTGGTTTCTTGTTGACAAGGTGGGCTCGCAGACGAGAAGGTAAACCCCGACAGGCTGTTCAGGGAACCCGCGTCATTGCTGGCGAAAACCGTAGCGCCACCCTGGCAGTCCGAGGCATTTCCGGAATCACATTTCGAGGAGAACTATCCATGGCAACCGCACTCACGAAAACCGCTCTCGTCCGCCAGATGGCCGAAAAGCTTGAGCTCACCAGCAAGCAGACCGTTGCCTTCTTCGACCTGCTCTCCGATACCGCTGTCAAGGAAACCAGGAAGAATGGCGTGTTCGTCATCCCCGGTCTGGGTCGACTCGTAAAGGCCGAGCGCAAGGCGCGCACTGGCCGCAATCCGCAGACCGGCGAGGCGATCAAGATCAAGGCCAAGACTGTCGTCAAGTTCCGCATCGCCAAGGCCGCAAAGGACGCCATCGCACCAGTAAAGAAAGCTGCCGAAAAGGCCGAGAAGTAGCCCCGATCACCGACCCGGCTCGTTCTTTGACCGGTTCAGCCGAATAGTCTGGGTGATATCAGCTTGAAGAGTGGAACAACAAAGGACCTGCTTCCTGCCCGTCCGGCAGAAAGCAGGTTCTTCGCTTTGTACCTTTGCTTTATGACCGATGATCTTTCCCACCCGAAGGCTGGCGCGCACACTGGTGGAGCTCCGCGGAGAGAAGCGCTTCCTACTTCAGCCAAGGTGGGTCGGCAGAGTCGAAGGCATCTGGAGAAGTTGCGCCGAGAGAGCTTTTGGGACGGCATGCGCCACCTACTTGACCGGCTCGAGCACCGGCCACCCGTCCTGCCACCGAACCCGCTCCACCCATAAATCCAACGCGCCGTTCTCCCGCGTGTGCAGCGCGTGAAAGGTGATCAGCGTGGTCTCGCCACCCTGCCACAGGCTTCCGCCCCCTGGTCCAATCCAGTGAGCGTCTCCCGCGAGCAACACCGTCCCGCCTCCTTCCAGCATGCGACCGCCATCCTCCGCCAGAAACGGCCCATGCACGCTCCGCGACCGGCCCACGATCTCCCGGTATGTGTCCCGCTCGATCGGGATCTCGCAGCAAAGTCCGACTGACGCAAAAAGGTAGTACCACCCGTCGTGCTCGACCATCGCCGCAGCTTCAAGCGCTCCGCCGCGGTCGCTCGGCTGCTCCGCCAGGTGGTACTGCTTGCCGCCGGCCAGCAATCGTCCGGTCGTAGAATCCAGCTCTTGCTGGAAGATCCCGTCCCAGAACGACCCATAGTTCAGCCACACGCGCGGTTCACCGGAATCGGCAGCCTCGACGAACACGTTCGCGTCAATGGCGTTGAACTGCTGAGCCTCTGTCAATCTCCGCGCTGCTCCCGGAGCGGATCGCAGCACGATTCCGCGGTCCGTCCAGCCATACCGTGGATCAGCCGGGTCCAGCGTCGGCGTCGTCGCCAGAGCGATGGCGGAATGTTGTGAACCGAGCGTCGACACCGCGTAGTAGAGGTGCCAGAGCCTATGAAAGTAGGAGATATCCGGCGCCCATAGCCCTTGGCCGGAGGCTGCGAGCTCCGGGAAATCACCCGCGATCCAGGAAGGCTTCGATGTAAATACGTAACCGCAACCATGCCAGATCGCCAGGTCTCGGCTGCACCGCATCTCGATGAAGTGCTCGCTATGCAGAAACGGCACGTCCGTGTCGAAGACAACAAACGTCCCATCCTCCCGCCGCGTGATGCTTGGGTCATGAACCGGCACCATGTTGCCATGAAGCAGGTCTTCTGCCGGCAGTGGCCGGTACCAGCGCGATAGTCGAAGCGGCCGGCCGTGCCGCAGCGGCCTGGCACCATGCGAGCAGCCACCCAGCACGAGCAGCGTCAGCAGCACAGCGGCTTCTCCACCACATCGCGATCGAGCCATTTTGCGGGTCGGCCAACCCTTGCCCCGTCCAAACAATCCGGCAATCATGGTGTATGGCGCTCGCTTTCCTCCCCCTCCTGGTACGGCAGGCCCGCAACACAGCGCTGGTGTTCCTCGCAGCTCCGCTCGCATTTGCTGTCTTCCCGATCGCAGCTGCGCAAACCAGCTCCTCTTCGCCAGCAACCACGCCGAACGCCATCCCGGGTCAAAGCGTCGAGCCACCCCCGACAACAGCGCCCCAAACACCGCCTGCCGCCGCTCCAGATGCAACGCAGGACGCTGATCAGGACGACGCCGATGCGACGACCTTTACGAATCCGCTCGTGCCCGTTGGTCCAGACCCCTGGGTCATCGCCTACAAAGGCTACTACTACTACACGCGCTCTACCGGCAACAATCTTCGCCTCTGGAAGACCCGCGACATCACTGATCTGCGCCGCGCTGAGCGCCGAATCATCTGGACGCCGCCGCCGAACACGGAGTACTCTGCCCAGCTCTGGGCGCCTGAGCTGCACCGGCTCGACAACGCCTGGTACCTCTACTTCGCTGCCGATGACGGGGAGAACCGCCACCACCACATCTTCGTTCTCGAAAACACGAACGATGACCCGGAAGAAGGCGACTGGATTTTCAAGGGGATGGTCTCGGACCCTTCCATGCGCTGGGCGATCGACCCGACAGTGCTCGAGCTGAACGGCAAGCAGTACCTTCTGTGGTCCGGCTGGCCCGGCAGCAAGAACAAAGTCCAGGATCTCTACATTGCCGAGCTCAGCAACCCTTGGACGATCCAGGGCAAGCGCCAGCTCCTATCTAAACCTGAGCTTCCCTGGGAGAAGCAGGTCGGCGCTGTCGCCGCGCAGGTCGATATTCCCCGTGAAGGCGTTAACGAGGGTCCAGAAATTCTCCAGCACGGTACCAGTACCTTCCTCGTCTACTCCGCAAGCGGCTGCTGGACCGACAGCTACACACTCGGCATGTTGACGCTGGCGCCGGGCCGGGACCCGATGAAGCGCAAATCCTGGACCAAGGCCGGCGCCCCTCTGCTCGCGACTGACCCGGCAAGCCCGGCCTATGGACCCGGCCACAACGGCTTCTTCCTCTCCCCGGATGGCACGCAGAACTGGATCATCTATCACGCCAATCCCCAGCCTGGTGAGGGCTGCGGCAACCAGCGCAGTCCGCGCATCCAGCCATTTACCTATGATCCCGCCACAGGGGTCCCGGTCTTCGGCCGCCCCGTGCCGCTCGACGAGCCCATGCCAAAACCCTCCGGCATAGCCACGCCGTAAAGGCATCACCTTCCCGCATATGGTCCCCCGGTCTCACCCCCGGCCATCCCTCACCGAGGAGCAGTCTGCCGTGGCGGCCGGAACTGTCCGGAACGGATCATTGTGTTCGGGAACGGACGCCTGCCTGGTGTCAGGCAGGACGGATCGAGCAGTGAAATGAAGCATTTGGAACCCGTGCCGTTTTGCACGGAACATGCAGATGCTGAGGAGGTGAACCAGGGCGGCCCGCAGTGATGTTTGGACGGGTGCCCCTGCCCAGGAGTCGACCATGGTTACCCTTCTCGCGGAGCTCCGTTATGCCTTGCGCCGTCTGCACCAGGCCCCCGGCTTCACGCTGACCGCCGTGCTCACACTCGCACTCGGCATAGGCGCGACTACCGCCATCTTCTCCATCGTCAATGGCGTGCTGCTGCGACCGTTGCCGTTCGCCGATCCGGATCGGCTGGTTCTACTCGGCGACCATGTCGCTAATACAAACTGGGGCGACGACGGTGGTTTCGTACCAGTAACTGGGCCGGAGATCCTCGCCTACGCGCAGGACACGTATGCGTTTGCGAGCACAGGAGGCTACGGCTATAACGCATACGAGCTTTCTGGGCGCGGCGAGCCGGTGCAGGTGCATGGGGCGCGCATGAGCGCCAGTGCCTTTTCCACGCTCGCCGTTGCACCGCTGCTTGGCCGTACCTTCACGAAAGAGGAGGACGAGCAGCGCCAGGCAGTGACGTTGCTGAGCTACCAGACCTGGATGGACCGCTTCGGAGGTGACCCGCACATCCTGGGCACCAAAATCCTGCTCGACCGGAAGCCCTATGTGGTCATCGGCGTCATGCCACAAAGCTTCGAGTTCCCGCTCGTGCCGGGTCACCTGAACCGCAGTGAACTTTGGGTGCCCATGAGCCTGACGGCCGCCGAGCTTACTCATTACACCTCCTGGCAATACGGTATGGTGGCCCGCTTAAAACCTGGCGTAACCGCCGCGCAGGCACAAGATGACGCTGAGCGCGTCGCACAGCAGATCATGCGGAGCTTTCCGGCCAAGTTTGCCAGTCTGCACTTCAATGCCCTGGTGCGCTCGTTGCAGCAGGCAACCGTGGTGCAGGCACGCTCGCTGCTGTGGACGCTGTTTCTCGCCGTTGCCGTCGTGCTGCTGATCTGCTGCGCGAACCTGGCCGGGTTGTTGCTGGTCCGGGCGATCCGGCAACAGAGGGAGGTCGCGGTACGGCTTGCCCTGGGTGCGCCTTTCGGCACGCTAGTTCGCCTTCTTATTGGAAGGCGTGCTGCTAAGCCTGAGCGGTGGTGTGCTCGGCATAAGTCTCGCCGCGCTTGCCTTGCGCTTCGGCAAGAGCCTTTTGCCGGAAAGCCTGCCGCGCCTGGACATGATTGGTCTGGACTGGAGCCTTGCGGGCTTCGCGCTGCTGCTTGCGGCCGGAACCGGCCTGCTATGCGGCGCCGCGCCGGCGCTCGCCATCTTTGATACGGATGTGAATGACTCGCTTAAGGAGGGTGGCCGTAGCAACTCAGCAGGTGGACGCCATGCGCGGCTGCGCTCGGCTTTGATCATTGGCGAGGTCGCGGTGGCGATGACGCTGCTTGCCGCTTCAGGCCTACTGTTGCGCAGCTTTGCAAAGATGAGCGAAGCCGAGCTTGGATTTCAGCCCGAGCATGTTGTCACGGCCGGCTACTCCCTGCCGCGGAAACGTTACGCCAACCAACCCGCAGTCGACGGATTCGACAATGAACTTCTCCGGCGGCTCAGTCACCTGCCGGGCTCCATAGCTGCTGGGCTGACCAGCACTCTTCCAGTATCGGGCGGGGCCGGTATCGAGGCTTTTGTTGTGGAAGGCTACGCATCGCCCGGCGGCAATGCGCTCAACGCTAACAGCTCTATCGTGACGAGTTATTTGTTCCGCTCCCTGGGCGTTCCTCTCCTGCGCGGTCGTTTTTTCAATGATGGAGATCGGCCAGAAACACAGCTTGCGGTTATCGTGAACCGCAAGCTCGCCGAACACTACTGGCCGCATCAGGATCCGATCGGCAAGCGCATGCGCACCGGGACGCAGGATATAAGAACTCCATGGATGACGGTAGTCGGCGAGGTTGGAGATGTGAAGCTCGCTTCGCCCGACGCGGAAGCGACCGAGCAGTACTACCGGACGATCGCGCAGGTCGTCGCCTCGTATAGCTATTCTCCAGCCCCGCCCGATGCCGTCGTGGGTGACGGCGGGTACATCGTGCTGCGCTCCGCGCTGCCGCCTGAGCAGATGGAGAACAGCCTGCGCGCCACCGTGCATGCGCTCGATCCGCAGCTCGCGTTGACTGGCGTCCAGACAATGGAGGAGACCGTCGCGGACAGCGAGGCCTCGCGCCGGTTTAACACAGCACTGATTACAAGCTTCGCCATGGCTGCGGTCTTGCTGGCAGTCCTCGGCATTTACAGCGTCATCGCGTTTTCCGCTGCTTCGCGCGAGCAGGAGATGGCCATCCGGCTTGCGCTCGGCTCGCCGCGTGCCGGTATCGTGCGCCTGGTCGTGATCTCCGGAGCGAAGCTGGCAGCAGCAGGCTGCGTGTTCGGGCTCCTCGGAGCCGCGGCAGCTTCCAGCCTGCTGCGGTCTCTGCTCTTCGGTGTCAGCCCGTTCGATCCGCCGGTGCTCGTCGCAGCCGCCGCGGTCGTGCTGCTGCTGTCCGTCGGCGCGTCGATGCTGCCCGCCCTTCGCGCCGCCTCAGTGGAGCCTATCGAGGCGCTGCGAGGGGAGTAGTGGTGCGTTGGCATCAGAAAGGTTTAGGTATTTCGAGCAGCAACGCGGCTGGCCCAGGCAAAAGGTGTTCAACAACGCGGCGCATGCGAGCGAATCGGTGTTTCCCGGCGTAAAACTTTACGGTTAAGCTGGCCCCATCGGTTCCAGCACTACATCGCACAGTTCCTCCGCGTACGCGTCTCGCATCCATGTCCATCCGCAGAACCGGTGCGTCTCCCGATAGCCGTGGGCCAAAAAATACGTCCGCACACCGTAGGAGTCAGCCAGCGGAACCTGCGGCCCGTCTGCTTCCTCCGGCTTTGCCCAGTCGACCGTGATGCCCTCATCTGGCCCTGAGGTCCATCCGCTGACGACGACGTAATCCGGCCGGCGCAGGAGCTCGAAAGGGGCACGAGCGTCGATGCGGTTGCGGGTGCTCCAGTCCCAATAAGCGTGCGCCGGCTGGTTCTCATAGATGTTGCGCGTGAAGTACGGCAGAACCCCAATAGAGTGATAGTAGAAACCTGCAACCTTCGGCACCTGCCCATTCCTGGACGCCGCCAGCCGGTCCTCACTTGCAGCTGCGATTCTGCCGCGGAGGAAGTCAGCCGTGATCGGGTTTGCCGCGTACGGACCGTGCACGTCCAGCCAGACCGCGCGCGCAGTCCAGCCGATCTGCTGGACGCACACCAGTAAAAGGATGCCGCTGAGCACCAACGTGGGAGCCGCACTGAAATTCACGACAGGCCACGCCAGCCACGCACTCACCAGGAAGCCGACCAGCAACGTGCTCGCATGCCGCGGCGCCATGTAGAGCGCCTGGAACACGAGAAGCATCGTTCCATATGGCAGCAGTGCCGCCAGGCCCAGTCCGTTGCGCTCCCGAAGCGCGACGGCGACCAGCGCCAGCAACGCCGCCAAGCCGACGACCCGGTAGTTGGAGAAGGGAAAGGTCACCAGCGAAAGCAGCCGGACAAGCCGTAGATGTTCGTCACCCCGACGACGCACGGGCGGCGGCACAAACGGCGCCAGCTCCCCGGGCAGCACCGCGCCTGCCTCCGGGTCCACACCACGCGCCAGGGCCATTGCCCCCTTGCGTTTGCCATCAAGCTCGGAGAGCTTGCTCCACGAGCGCGCCAGGTTCCGGCCAGCCGGAAAGTTCACGTCCACAGGAGGTGCGGTGGTCGCGACTGCTGCCAGCCAGAAAGCGAGCAGCATCGCTAGCCCCGGCCACCACTGGCTGCGCGGCACGCGCTGCTGCCGCCACACCATGAATGCGATGGCGGCGAGCCCCGTCGACAGCACGAAGCCATGCACCGAAACGTTGGCCAGCAAACCTAACAGCAGACTCAGCGCAAGCACCGTTGGACGGGCAGAAAGCAGACTCCAGCGCAGCAGGGCTGCCGCGCCAAAAGCCAGCAGACCTACCAGCACATAGCTGCGAGCGATCACCGCCTGCTGGTAGGCCAGAAAGAATGTGAACGGCAGCAGCAGGCGCAGCAACCTGAAAAATGGCGCGCACCCGATAAACACCGCTGTGCCGGCCGCCGCGAATGCACCGCCAATCCAGCGCATAGCTGTAAAGCTCACGTGCAGCCGCACCAGCACCCACAGGATCGAGTGCCACAGCGCCGGCGACCCTTCGTAGCGGACGCCGTGCAGGACCATCGCTGTCCAGCCCATGTCGCGCGCGATCAGCCAGGCCTGCGCCTCATCTGCCCATGGCTCATGCCATGCCAGTCCAAGCGCCACAATCACCATGTAGCCGGCGAGTGCCAGGCTCTCCGGCCAACCCCAGGTATTGCGCCAGGCAACTTGGCGGCTGGGCAACGCCACAGGCTCAGTCCTCCGCGACATACGGCTCCAGCACCGTGTTGCAGACCTCCTCCGAGTACCCGTCGCGCATCAACAAGCGCCCGCAGAAGCGATGGCTCTCAATATACCCATGCCGCTTAAAGTACCGCACGATGCGGTAGGAGTCCGCCATCGGCATGTACGGCGAGCCATCATAGGCGTCGCCCCAGTCCACCATGACGTCGCCCTCGTCGCCCCACGTGAACCCGCCCACAATGACGTACGCCGGGTGCTGCGCGAGCACCTTCGGCGCCTCCTGGTTCACCCGGAGCTTCGTCGTCCAAAGCCAGTAGCTGTGCGGCTGGTTGACATACCGGTAGCCCGGCAGGTACGCCAGCGCTCCAATTGCGTGATAGTAAAAGCCCGCAATGGGTCCGTCGTCCTTGGCTGTCCGTAGAAACGCTGCCGTCGTCCAGTCCCCCGAGTACGGGAAGTGCTTGTCCGCGAGAATCGCGTCCTTGGTCCAGCCAATCTGCTGCACGAAGATCAACACCAGCACGGTAGTAAAGGCGACCCGCATCCATTGACGCCGCGGCTCTAGCTCGTCCTCCAGCGCGCGCTCCGGCCAGGCGAGCCAGAGCATCATGACGAAGAGTGTAAACATGACGCCCATGTGCCGCGGCGCGATGTACAGCTTCGAAAACGCTACCATCATGAGCATCGGGGGCAGCAGGACGATCGGCCCCAAGCCGTTGCTGCCTGCTTGCCGCCCTACAAGCAGCAGGAGAAGGAACAATCCCACCGCGGCGACAGCGAGCGACCTTGAAGTCGAGATGGCAAAGGTGATCAGCCCAAGCAGGTGCGCCACCCGAAGCCACAGCCGTCGGGCCAGCGGCAGGTGCGCCCGGACAAGTGGAATTGGCGCCAGCTCGCCGGGCTTCATCGTGTGTGATTTGGCTGCGTCTTTGCGCGTGACTAGGTGTGGTTTGTCGGGGTTGGGGTCGACTGGCACCTGGTCGTTGTTGTAGATCCAGTGCCCAGGAATCCGCCCGGCCGTCGGCACCCATGTCCTCGCTGTTCGGAAGCTCTTGGCGGCTGCGAAATCCAGATCTTTCGGAGGGGCCGCTGTTGCAACTGCTATCACCCAAAAGACGAGCAGCAACCCGGCTGCCGCCCAGTACCGCCGATCGGCCAGGTGCGCTTCCTGCCACGCCTTGAAAAGCGCAACACAGGCGAGCCCCGCCGAGACGATGCAGCCATGGATGGAGATCTGTGCGATCAGACCGAGCAGCACTGCCAGGAGCAGCGGTCTTTGTGCCCGACCGCGCAGCAGCGCTGCGACCCCGAAGCCCAGCCCTGTGAACAAAACGTAGCTTCGCGCTACTACCGCATCCTGGTAGGCCAGAAAGAAGGTGAACGGAATCAGAAGCTTCAAATAGCGTGGAAACGGCGCCCACCGGAGCAGCACGGCAACCCCGCCAACGGCAAACAGGGCAACTGCGTAATGCATGCCCCCGTAGGAAAGGTGCATCCGCGCCAGTATCCACAGTACCGAGTGCCACAGCCCCGGAGTGCCCTCGTAGCGCACACCATGGAGCATCATCTGCCACCAGCCCATGTCGCGCGCGATCATCCAGGCTTGCGCTTCGTCGGTCCAGCCTTCGTGCCAACGCAGGCCTGCCGCCACAACTCCGGTGTACCCCAGCAACGCTCCTGTTTCCCACCAGCTCCAGCGTGTGTTACTCGCCGTGAGCGATCGAAGCATCAGGAGATCCACTTCAGCAGCCGGATTACGCCCATGTCTGCGGGCCGTGAGTGCGCCGAAACGTCGGTCCGCGCGTGAATTTCCTTACGGCGTCCCGCATAGTACTGGTAAGCCCGCGTCAGCATCTGCTCATTGGTCAGTGTCGGCTTCCAGTTCAGCTTCTGCTTGATGCGGCTCGTGTCGAAGGAAAAGCTCTCGGCAATCATCCGGTAATGGTACGGGCCGAGCGGCGAGATGTTGAGCCGGTGCGCAAGCTGCATCAGCGCCAGAGTCGGAGCTTTCGGAAGAGAGCGCACCCGCGACCGGCTTGCAGCCTCCCGTATCACGGCCTCGTACACGGACCGGAGCGAGTTCACCTTGTCTGCACCGATGTGAAAAAGATCGCCCTCGTTGTAGTCAAGCGCTCTCAGGCACGCTGTCGCAAGGTCCTGCGCGTTCACAAACTGGTACCGATTCGCTCCCTCGCCAACCACCCAAACCGTTTTGTTGTCCTGGATGAATTCAAACAGGATGGCAAGAAGGCCGAGCCGGCCGCTGTCGATGATCGTGGGGCAGCGCAGTATGACGATATTCACGTCGCTCGCGTACTCCGCCAGGACTCGCTCGCCCGCAAGCTTCGACCGTCCATAGACCTCGATCGGGTTCGGCTCATCTTCTTCAGTCACCGGGCGACCCATATCCTCAGCCCAGAGGCAGTTTGAAGAGATAAAGACGAGCTTACGCACGCCGTGACGCTGGCAAGCCTCCGCGATGACTCGCGATCCGTCGACGTTTGAGCTCCATAGGTCCTGCTCGTCGAGAGACGAACCATGCGCCAGCACGGCTGCGCAGTGCATCACTGCGTCAAAGCGGTTTGCGCGGAACAGTTCATCGACTCTATCGCGGTCGCGGATATCCCCCTTGACGCTCTGCAGCCTGCGGTGCTGTGCGCGGTCAGCGACCCGGTCAATATTCACAATTTCGCAGCCTTCATCCAAAAGCCGTTGGGCAAGAATGCCACCGAAGAATCCGGAGCCGCCAGTGACGAGTATGCGACGCATAAGAGAAGAGCAACCCTTAAAGTTATAGAACCAGTGTCAGCTGCGGGGCCACTGGCAGTAAGCAGATCTGATCAGCGTCTAAGACCTGCGAGCGACCCGCCTTGCCTAGCCGTAATTTGCAGAAGCTCAAGACCTTTATCGACTTTGAATCAACGATGCCTGTCCAGTTGCAGAAGGAGCGGAGGCATGCATATCACGCCAGCGATCAGCCAACTTTAGGTTGCAAAAACTCTTCCTTAACTCGGGTTTGGTAATAGGATGCAACCAAGTCCGGCTGGGATGTGGGCCGGCATGGCATGGCACCGCGACGCTTGCACATTTGAGCTTAAGAGTAGCTGATGTGCTGACGCGCCCTCCACACGCACTGAGCGGGCTCGGACCGGTAGCAACAGACGCTGGTTAAGAGCCCCCTCTAAGCTTTCCTCGCGGAGCTATGGAGCGGGCAAACTTCCAGAGCCATCGCCTTGGAACTACTTGAGGTAGTCGAGCAGCGTCGTCGGAAGCACCTTTGCTGCCGCCGCCAACACCGCTGAGTTCTGCGCCTCTGCCTGGGCAAGATTTTCGGCGGCCGTCGCTGAGTCCACCCCTATGAGGTTCGTTGCCTGAGTGCTCAGTGTGATCTTCTCCTGGCCCAGAAAGGTCTCCTGAGACTGAATCTGATCAATGCTGCTTCCATAAGAGGCATGCTGCGCTGTCACAAAGTTGAGCGCAGCCGAGATACTCGTAGTCGCGTTAGCGACGTCAGACGAACTGCCGCTCTGCAGAGCCGTTGCCAATTGACTCAGAGAGTCAAGCACACTGGCGTTGCTGTTTAAGAAGAGTTGATCGCCCGGCACATTCACCGGAACCTGTAACGAGGCGCCCACCTGTACCTGGTTAACGTCGCTGTTTCCCTGATAGCTGTACCCGGACGGAGAAATGCTGTCAGCGACAAACGCTGCGTCCGGGGTAGCAGTGCCGGCGAAGATCGGGACACCCTGATATGTCGTATTGGCTTCGGAGACAACATTCGAAAGAATGCCCTGGACCTCACTCGCCAGAGACTGACGATTTGTCGCACTCTCCGTTCCATTCGCACCCTCCGTGCCGATCGAAACAGCTTGCGTGAGAAGCGAAACGACGGAGGTCAGCACCGAATCTGCGGTCTGCGTTGCGCCGAGGGCTGCGTTCCCATTTGCGGTGTACTGGTCATCGGCATCGCTCGCGGCGTTTACCTGCACCATGGCGGCCGCGGCTGACGGGTCGTCACTGGGCAGGGTGACCCGCTGGCCAGTGGACACCTGCTGCAGCGCGATCTGGAGAGAAGCTTCGCTGGCCTGGATGCCAGCAAGGACATCGGGCTCAAGGTTTGAGGAAACATACATAGCAGTCAGGCACCCCCGGTTTCGCTCACCATATTCAGCGTCGTACTGAAGAGTGAATTGATTGTTGTTACAACTTCAGCAGCAGCCTCATAAGCCTGTTGGTACTGGATCAGGTTGGTCGACTCCTCATCGATAGACACGCCGGAAACCGCACTCTGCTGGGTGGTCAACTGCGTCAGGCTTGCCTGGATGGCTGTGGACTGGCTGCTGGCCTCGGATGCGTCATTACCCACAGAGTCCACAAGCGCTGCAAAGCTACCGGTCGGGCTCAGCCCGCCGGCGAGCGCAGCTGTTTGCACACCGGTAAGCGCAGCCAGATTGCCGTTGCTGCCAGGGCTGCCCGACGGCGTACCTACGGAGCTGGCGGCGACCGCGCTCCCGCTGGTCGTAGCGAGCGCGATACTGGCTGCAGAGCCGCTTACAGTGGCTGGGATCGTAAACAGCGGCTGCCCGGGATCCCCGTTGAGGTCAAAGCCCGATGCCTGGGCCGCGTTGATTGCATTCGCGAAGCCGTTCGCCAGGGAGTCAAGCTGGTTGAGATAGCTGGGCACGTTCACGTCGCGCGCCTCGAGCATCCCCCCTAAATCGCCGCCAGTCAGGCTCGCCGTGACGTTGTCGCCCTCGCTGTCGAGTACCTGTACCAGACCGTCGCTGCCGGCGCTGAGAGAAAGCGCAAAGCTCTCGCTGCCGGCAACCAGAGCCGTTCCACTGCCGGTAGTGACCGTGTCGCCTTCGTTGGTGGTCGTGATCGCAATCTGTGTCAGCCCCGATAGCTGCTGTTCGAGCGCGCTGCGCTGATCGACGAGGCTCGAGTCGCCCTGGCCGGTGCCGGTGCCTGGACCTATCTGCGCGTTGAGCGCCGCGATCTGCGAGGCAAGGGTGTTGATCTCCGTAACGTCGCCGCTGATTTGTGTACTCAGGCCTGTCTGCGTCGAGCTAAGCCCGGCACTGGTCGCGTTGAACTGCTGCACGAGCGCCTGCGCATTGCTGATCACGGTCTGGCGATCCGCGGAGTTCGAAGGCGCGGACGAGAGCGCGGATAGGCTGGTGAAGAACGAAGACATACTGGTGCCGACCGTCGTGCCGGATGTCGAGAAGTAGGGTTGAACGGAGCCAAGCACGCCACTTTGCGCCGAGGCTGCTGTCTGTTCTGAGGTCTGCTGCTGGATCTGCAGATTAAGCAGCTGATCGCGAACACTCGTTACCCCGTTCACCTGTACGCCGTCGCCGATCTCGACGCCGTCAGTCGGCGTGGAAGCCGCGGCAGAAAGATCGACAACCTCCCTGTCGTACCCAGGTGTGGTCGCATTCGCAATATTGTTGTTTACGACCTCAATCGCGGCTTCCTGCGCAGAGAGCGCGCCGGCTGCCACCGAAAGTGCTGCGTTCAGACCACCCATCAGCCCCTCCTTGTTTCTTTGCTTGTCTAGGTCTAGCCTCGCCAGCCCGCGCCCGACACAAACCCGGCATCCCGCATCGCGAGCAGCCCGCCGTAGCCCCCGGGCTGCCGGTGGACGGCCGCCAGCGCCCTTAACGATCTTCCCGAGTACTCGAGCACTGCCGCATACTCCCTGTTGCGAGCACGCAGTCGTTGCCAGGCCTTCATCAGCCGATGCGATACGACTGCGTCGTCTCCCGAGAGCTTGCCCACTGCGGATAGCCCGGCGCTGCGCCCGAGCAAGAGACGAAGCTCTGCACAGCGCATCTGCTGCTCCCGTATCTCGGCGGCAAGCTCGCTGACCGAGTCGCGCGCAATCGCCTGCACAGCGCGTTCCAGACTTGCGCTCAACGCAGTGATCGATCCCAAGATCCGCTCACTCCTGTCCTTTTCTGCCTCACCCGTGTTCACCATGTCGCCCTCTTTTAACCCCACGCCTCTCCTGCTGCCAGCTAAGCTGTCAGCTAAAAGGTTCCGCTGCCGATCAGGGCGTCCGCAATCATGTCTGGATCAATGGCGTAGGTAGCATTGGTAATCTCCTGGCGAAGCGCCTCCACTTTGGCCGCCCGCGCCTCGGTGGTACCCAATGCCTGGGCCGTGAGCGGAGGCACAGAGAGGCCGCTCGAGGACAGAGAAGCCGTGTCCTCGGGCACCGACTGCTGTCCGGCTGATACGCCTCCCGAAAGCCTTTCGACAGCGCTGGTACTGCCGGCTTCCGCCAGAACGGACGCTACGGTAAGGTCAACTCGCATCACGGGCCTCCTCTGGGACGAGTGCCATATCGGCACAACGCTCCCATTCGTTCAGTCCGCACCAGATTTTTCTCTGAAAAGCGTCCCAAGCCAATCAGCGAGCCTCGCCAGACACCTCCATTCGCTCCTTCCCATCCGCAGTCTTCGCGAGGTGCTCGGTAATCATCTTCGCTATGCCGAGGCCGCCGGCGCCCACGATGGAGCCGGCCAACTGCTGCATTGCCATGCCCATGTATTGGTCCTGGCCCGCCTCTTCGTCGTCAGGCTCTCCGCCCGGTGCGGCAGCGAAGCTGTGCTCGGCGGCCTGGAGCCAGCTGCCCAGCAGAACCGACTCGAAATCCTTGCCGGCCTTTTCAATCTTTTGCTGCTCGCGTGATTGCGCTCCGGCCCGGGCCTGCGCGAGCAACAGGTCGCCCTGCGCGCCGGCTGCCGCTTCCGCCTGGGAGTTCATCTGCACAGATGCCACTGTTAGATCACCTCCAGATCGGCCTGCAACCCGCCGGCGGCCTTGATCGCCTGCAGAATCGCAACGATGTCATGCGATGTGGCGCCAATCGCGTGCAGGCCGCGCATCAGCTCATCCACATCCGCACCATTGTCGAGTCGCAGCGACTGTGCCGGCGGATCCTTAACTGCCAGCGTCGTCTCCGGAACCGTGCTCGTCGTGCCATAACTGAGTGGACCAGGCTGCGATACGGCGATGCTCGTCGTTACCTCGATGGTGAGTGAGCCGTGTAGCAGCGAAACGGGCGACAGCTTCACATCGCCGCCAAGCACGATTGTTCCCGTGCGTTCATTCACCACGACCTTGGCCGGCTCATGAAAGTTAATGGGCAGACCCTGCACGCGCGAGATCAGCAAAGGCACCGAGCTCTCGCCCGATGCGGAAACGTCGATCGTGATTCTCCGGCTGTCGACCGCAGTGGCCGCAGGCCGAGCGAGCGACTGATTGATGACGTCGGCGGCGTCGCGAGCGGCTGTGAAATCGTCATTGCGAAGCAGCAGCGACACCGTCCGGAACCGGGAGAGATCGACCGAAACCTCGCGCTCCACGATGCCTCCGTTCGGAATACGCCCGGTCGTCGGCAGATTGACCTGCCGGAGGTTAGCGGCAGCACCCTCGCTGTATCCACCCAAGACAAGCGGCCCCTGCGCCTCCGCGTACACTTGCCCATCGGGGCCCCGCAGCGCGGTCAGAAGCAGCACGCCGCCTTCCAGGCTTTTCGCGTCTCCGACAGAGGAGACCGTCAGGTCGATCTTCATGCCGGGGCTTGCAAACGCCGGCAGAGTTGCGGTAACAAACACAGCCGCGACGTTCTTGACGACCACCACTGCCGGATTAATCTGTACGCCCATGCGCAGCATCGCATTGGCAAGAGTCTGGACGGTAAAGTAGGTCTGCTGACGGTCGCCGGTGCCGCGCAGGCCGGCTACCAGCCCATAGCCGACAAGCTGGTTGTCGCGGACGCCTTCAACATCGGTAATGTCGCGCAGCAGCACCTTCCGGTTGGGCGCAGCTGCCTCCGTGGTGACAGCTGCCAGACAGAGGAGCGTGCAGCCGATCAGGCTTCGCCGTCGCCGGCGCATGAGTAAGCAAGTAGGCATGGCGGTCAGAATCCAAAAAGCCAGAGCACGGCTCTTGTCAACGGGTTGGGCGACCGCACACTGTCGGCAATGATGCCTTTGCCCTTCATCTCGATCTCGAGATTGCTGAGCGCAGTCGAAGGGATGGTATTGGCTGAGGAGATATCGCCGGGCCGCACGACCCCGCGGATCACCAGGTTCTCGTGCTGGTTGTTCATAAAGATCTGTCGCTCTGCTTCGACGACCAGGTTGCCGTTCGGCAGCACGGCGATCACCTGGCCGGTGAGGCTGGTAGCGAAGGTCGTGTTGGAAGCCGTCTGTCCGGAGCCCTTCAGCGCAGTGTTGCTTTGCGCGTTCAGCAGTGGGTTGACTCCATGCGTAGCCAGGCCACCCGCGAGGCCGGAGATCCCGGAGCTGGTGCTGAACTGCCGCTGGCTGTTGACCGAACCGCTCTGCGCGGCGGTTGTCTGCACAGCAACCTGCACCACAACGACGTCATTCAACCCATGTGCTTTGTAGTCGGTCGAGAGATCGCCGAGCGTGGCGCCCGGCACCCACAGGCTGCCGACCGATTGCGCCTGCGAGTTGGGTACGCTCGCTTCCTGCAGGCGGGTAATGTAGTCGGCGCGTAGCTGCGCAGGCGTCTGCTGCTTCGGCTGGAGCTTTTTCGGAAGCAGCTTGACTAAATCCTCGGTCTCCTGTGCATGAAGCATCGGCCCGAGCACGACAGCTAGGCAGAGAAGGAGCCTCCGTTGCAGGCGCGCGCTCACTGGAGACTCCCGCGCACGGTCGCCTGGTCGACCACCGCTGCCTCGAGGACACGGCCTCGGCCCAGCACGGTAACGCGAATGGTGCTGCCGACGGCGCCACTCTGCAGGCAGGTGACCGGAAAGCGGAGATGCAAGAGGCCGCTGTCGATCAACATGGAGACGCGCTCACCGGAGCGCAGCACCGGCGCCGCAGGGTTCTGCTGCGATAGATTGCCCGCGGCTGCAGCGTTGGGTCGAATCACGGTGGCAGCTGTACCGGCGGCTGTTGTGGTGGGATCGTTCCTCTTTGCAGCGCGTTGCGACACAGCATCAGACGCAGTGGCAGGGGCACTGCCGTCGAGGTGAACCAGCACGTAGAACGGCAGGCACTCGCCCTCCCTGGCACAGTGCAGACGAATGCTGCCAGTGCGCTCGGCAGCGCTTTGGTGTTCCAGCGGGCCGGCCGCGAGTGCCGGGGACGGCACATGAGATTCGATCCGGCCGGGCAGCTCGAGCGATACGCCGACGAGCTCCGGATGGGTCGCGAGCACCACGCCGGTCACATCCGCCAGTTGAATGCGATACGACGGCGCGGCAGCATACGCCTGCGCGAAGCCGAGGCACAGACCGGACACCAGTGTCAGCCACCAAGAACGCTTCATCTGCCGCATGCCACCCTTTCCCGGATCCCGGAAGCCTGTCTCGCGCGCCCTACTGCGAGAGCTGGTTAATCTGCTGCATCATCTCGTCAGCCGCTTTCACCACACGTGAGTTCGACTCGTACCCACGCTGCGCGACGATCATCTGTACGAACTGGTCCACAACGCTGACGTTCGACTGCTCGAGCATCCCCTGCTGCAGCGATCCAAGTCCCTCCGTGCCCCCGGGCGCGCCGACGATCGGGTCGCCGGAGGCCGTGGTCTGCAGGTAGATGTTGTTACCGGCGCTATTCAGGCCCCCGGGGTTCACGAACAGCGCCAGCTGGATGGAGCCCACCTGCTGCGCCTGCGTCTGGCCGGGCTGCGTCACCGTTACCGTACCGTCCGAGCCGATCGTGACTGCGGTCGCATCCGGCGGAATGGTGATGCCGGGCTGCAGTGGATCGCCGTTCGCAGTCACGACATTGCCCTGCGCGTCGAGCTGAAACGAACCCGAACGGGTATAGCCGGTCTGGCCGTTCGGCAGCAAAATCTGGAAGAAGCCTTGCCCGGAGATCGCCATATCGAGCTGGTTGCCGGTTGTCGAGAGCTCGCCCTGCGTCTGGATGATCTCTGTCGAAACGGGGCGCGAGCCAAGCCCAACCTGCAGGCCCGAAGCGACCGTGGTCTGCTGCGAAGCCGCCGCGCCTGGCGAGATCTGGTTTTGGTAGAGCAGGTCGGCAAACTGAACCGTCCGCTGCTGAAAGCCGGCGGTGCTCGAGTTAGCCAGGTTGTTGGCAATCGCGTCGAGGTTCATCTGCTGCGCGGTCATGCCGCTTGCGGCTGTATAGAGTGCGCGGATCATCGGTGCGTAGGCTCCTCTTGAATCTGCTTAGCTATTGGTTACCCGCGGCAGATCCTGCGCCGCGGTCTTGTTCATTTCTGTGTCGAACATGGAGAGCGCATGCCGCATCGTCTCGGCCGAGCGCTGCGCATCGATCAGCGCCACGACGCTCTCGACTGGGTTCACGTTTGAACTCTCCAGCATGCCCTGGCTTACGGTGGTCGCTGCGCTCGCGCTTTGCACGCTTGCCGCAGGAGCGGTGTAGAAATTGCTGCCTGCGGCCTGCAGCTCAGTGCCCGGCGCGAACTCGACCAGCTTGAGCCGGCCGGCGATCGCGCCGTTGGAAGAGATTGTTCCATCCGCGCTGACCGAAACAGCGCCGGGGAGCAGCTGAATGATGCCGCCCTCGCCCAGCACGGCTTCCCCGGTCTGGGTTGTGAGCTGGCCCTGCGGCGAAACGCGGAACGCACCATTTCGCGTGTACTGGGTACCGTTTGCGGTCTCCACAGCGAAATATCCGGGGCCCTGGATCGCAAAATCCATGTCGTTGCCGGTCGAGATCATCGAACCTTCGCCGGGGTTCATGCGCGTGGAACTGAGCACGCCATAGTTGTTCGTCACCTGGTTGAGCACAGAACCAAGCGGGTGCGTGCTGCTCGCAGCCAGCACTGTGCTGAACGACCCCTCGCGCGCACGAAAGCCGGCTGTGCTGGTGTTGGCCAGGTTGTTCGCGATCGCGTCGAGCGAGTCGGTGCGGGCCATCAACCCCGCGCATGCTGCATACAGTCCACTGTCCATCGCAATGCTTCCTCGCTCACGGCTAAATGCACGAGGAATGCCAATTCAACCCGGCAACACTTGCCGGGTTTTGCTCATTGCGTCATTGCTTTTGTCTCGGGAGCAGCTTCCATGAGTTCAGGGTGAGACTTCCGCAGCTTCCGTGAGAGATCGCTTAGCGCACGCTGGTGAGATTGCGAGAAACAGATGATCCGGTGGCGAGGCCCGCTCGGCCCGGGGCGGACCGAAACCGGCCGGTTCCGACCGAGCTATCCGGAAAGCCGCTGGGAACTGCTACGTACCCGCGCTGTATCCAGGGGCAGACAGGCAGCACGATCCACCCAGGCATGGGCCGCCTCAAGCAGCGCTCTCCAGCGATCAGAGGACAGCGGCGACACGACCAGCGCCCGCACAGCTGCGGGCAGCTGCCAGTGCCTCGTGAGGGTAGCTACAATCGCTTCAGACCACGGCGCACGATTGTACGGAGCAGAGATGATCGCCGACTCGGAAGGAGATCTCCAACCGAGTAGAGCCGGAAGCTGCGAGGCTTCATGCAGCAGGCCAGCCAGGTACGCCTCCTCTGGGCACATGCTATCGACATGCTGAGCCAGCAGCCAGCATGCACAGCCTACAGAGCGGGCGTGCTCCCAGAAAGCGGCGAGCTCGGCCAAGTGCACACTGCTGCCCGCAGTTCTCTCAACCGCCTCAGCACAGACGGCCTCCATCCACATTTCCGTGCTGAGGCTGGCCAGGCAATCTTCCATGCGGCTGCCGCAAGGGGCACCGGCTTCTTCGCCGGCGCGACGAAAAATCTCAAGCGTTGCACCAAGATCGTTCAGGACAATGCCGGCCGCGACGCTGAGATCGACCGGCTGCTCCGTGAGCAGCATCTCCAGGTGCAGGCGCGTCGCGAGCAGCGTAGGCACGGATGGGAAACCAAGCGGCTCAACCTCTACGGGAAACGAGCCGGTCCCGGCGATCGAATTGGCAAGGGGGGTGAGCATTGGGCCTCACCCTCTATCGGCACCCGCGCTGCCGCGTTTCAGAGCACCTGCAGCTTTTTGTTCATTCTTCCTTCGCTGCTGGTGCCGGCCTGGACGGACGCTACTTTCTCCGGCTGGTCTGCGAGCTCCAGGAGCTGGTCGACGCAGGCTCCGGATCCACACCGGTAGCGCACCCACAACATCTTCCGGGTGCGTCCGACGTGGACGGCTTCGGCGCCGCTCTCAACAGCTTTCGCCACCAGCTCGAGCGCGACCTGCTGTCGATTGAGCCTGCTCGCGCTGCTGTCTGTCCGCGGGTCGCCATCGAACGCCAGCTGCGCTGCGTGTCGGCTGGCCGTGAGGAAGCAGCCCTGCGCGATACGCCCGGTAAGCTGCTCTACCATCGTCAGCAGCGCCCGGTCGATCCGGTGGACAAAACCAACCAGGATGCGGTCGGGTGTCCCATGCAGCGTCACCGCCTGCTCACGTCGGGCCAGCTCGCGAGGCAGCCGCAGATCCGGGCAGACCGGCGCCGGCGGCAGCGTAAAGAAGGCGCAGCCGTTCTCCGCAGCATGCGCCGCAGCCAGGTCTTCCTCGCTGACCAGCCTGAGCTGGAGTAGTGCCCGGCTCAACGATGGGCCGGTGCCGTTCCCATGGGCGAGTGCGCGGCGCAGCTGCTCCTCGCCGAGCAGTCCGCGCTGCAGCAGAATCAGTCGAAAAGGCATACGAGGCAGCCGCGGCATCGGCAGGCGCTCGGCTAGCGGATCACGCTCCAGCCATGCCGTCACGGCAGCTTCGAGGCACCGCGTGCTGCACAACCATTGTTCCTCGCCGCCTGCGTGCAAGAAGACCCCATCCTTTCGGAGCAGCCGGTGCGCGAGCGCAAACCGGCGGCATCCCGGTCCGTTGCACAGAAGCAAGGCGAGCTTCGGGCGGGGATCCTGCCGAACTTTTTTGACCATTGAACCTTTCTCCGATCACGAGGTTTAAAACGCCATTGGCTGCAGGACCTCAGTGACCCGCACGCCATAGTTCCCATCCACGATCACAGCTTCACCTCGCGCAATTACGCGCCCATCGAGGATCAGCTCGACGGGCTCATCCACCTCGTGGTCGAGCTCGACCACCGAGCCGCTCGCGAGCTCCATCACCTCACGGAGAGACAGCTGGCGCTGGCCGAAGCGCAGGGCTACATTCAGCTCCACATCCATCACGAGGCCGAGATTGCCGCCGGTGATCCCGGAAGCTTCCGCTGCGGCCGCGACACGTGCCAGGCGTGTAAGGCTGCGCTGCAGCTCGCCATCGGCGTGGAAGGTCAGCACGAGCGTCGCGTCGCCTGCCGCCCCGGAGCCTTCACCGGCGACGACCAGCTCAGCAAGAGCAAGTTCGTCCTCAGCCAGCTCCATGCTGTCAGCCACGCTCACCCGAACTCTGCCGTAGCTCGCAAACAGCGCAGCAGCAAAAGGCTCGCACGCGCCGCTAAGCGCTTGCTCCAGCAGCTGCTCTTTCCCGGCGTCTCCCGCTGCGAACGGGAGGAGCCCGGCCCTGTCGACAGCCAGAGTGCACTGGCCGGCCATGGCACCTTCAAAGCGCAGCGACACGGTCGTGCGCTCCCCTTCCGACAGCGGTGCAATCTCCGGATCCACGCGGCGAACACTCAGCTCGTGCACGGCCGCTCCAGCCGCCCGCAGCTGGTCCTGAAGCAGCGGCGCAAGAATGCCTGCCAAGTGCAAGGCCCCGTTGATCGCGTTTTGTCTCGTGTCCATCGTCATGCGCTCCCATCCATGCTGTTACTCTTCAGCCAGCTCCGCTGCGGACAACGGAGCAATCAGCTCCACCGCTTTTTTCTTACCGCTGCGTACCGGCACTGCCTCGAAGAATTCTTTGCCTTCCAGCAGCAGGCGCCCGGCCGAGTGAACCGGCGCACCCAGCCGGAAGACTGTACCGACAGCCAGCGCTGCCAGCTCGCGTACCGGCACCCGCATCTCCGGCAAACCGCCCGAAAGCATGAAGCGGCAATCGAGGATTCGCTCCTCCAGCGGCAGGCGCGGAAAGTAGCGGACCGGGCCGCGCACGCTCGTCGGATCGGCCTTAATGTTCCGGACCAAATGGCCGCCGACCGAAGCCGGAAAAGCGATCTGCAGCTGGCCCGCGACGCCGGCCAGCCCGATTTCGAACCGCACCAGCAGCACCTTCTCGGTCGGCGGAAAAAGCTTGTGCACCATGTTTGGCCGCACCGTAGAGCCCGGCGTGATGGAGACGCCGATCGGCTGCCAGGCTCGCTCAACCTGCTGCGCGATTAATGTCACCACGCCGCGCACAATCTCTTCGTCAATCTCGGTGATCTCGCGTGTTGCATCCACATCGTTGCCAAGGCCGCCGAGCAGCACATCGATCATCGTGTAGAGCAGCTGCGCGTTCAGCTCGAGCAGCAGTGTGTGGGAGGCCGGCGCCATCGCGCATGGCATCACGTACCCCGTCTGCAAAACACTGGTCCGGTAGTCGTCCATTGAGAGCTGCTCGAGCGAAGTGAGCTTCACCTCGAGCGCCGTCCCAAGATACACATCCAGCGTGTTCATCAGGTTGCGCGCCAGCGACTCGTGGAGCGACTTGAGAGCGCGGGCACTCTCGTTCGAAAGTCGTCCGGCGGAGCGGAAGTTGCACGGCTGTACGGTACGTTCGGCTACCGCCTTCCTGGATTGTGTCTGCACCTGTGTCTGAACCTGCATGGGAGTCTCCACTGTTACTGCACTCCGGCCGCGGCAGCGATCGTCGCCACGCGTGCGCCTTGCCTCACCGAAACAGGCGCGCCAAGAGCGACTCGCAGTTTGGTGATGGCCGCATTGTGGATCTGCGAAACACGCGAAAGCGCGATGCCGACTGCCTGCGCTACCTCTTTCATCGTCAGCTCCTCCCGGTAGTAGAGCGAAAGCACCAGCTGTTCCCGCTCACTCAGGGTCGCGATCGCAGCGGCGAGCTGCTCCTTCTGCTCCGCCCGCACACACAGCTCAAACGGGTTCTCCTCGCGGCTCGGCGCCATCTCGATCAGGTCGTGTACCTCGCCGCTTTCGGCGCTCACGGTCGCCTGCTGTCCCACAATCTGCAGGCTGTCGATCTCCGTCATCGCTGTATCCAGCTGGTCGATGGAAATCTTCATCTCCGCCGCGACCTCCTCCTTTTCCGGCTTGCGGCCGAGTGCGGCTTCCAGCTGAGCGTAAGTCTCAGTGATCTCGCGCCCTCTACGTCGCACGCCACGCGAGCCCCAGTCGAGCACGCGCAGGCTGTCCAGGATCGCGCCTCGTATGCGAAACCGCGCAAATGTCTTGAACTGCGCATTGCGAGCATTATCGTAGTGCTCATACGCCTCGAGGAGTCCGATCACGCCTGCGTTCACCAGATCTTCCATCTGTACGCTGGCCGGCAAGCGTTCCTGGATGCGCGCTGCGATAAAGTACACCTGCGGCAGTTCTTGGAGAATGAGCTGGTCCCGCGCAGCAAGCGAATGCTCCGCAGCGGCGTCGCTCTCCATACTCCGGATCGTGTTGTAGGCGGCATGTGCCTGTGTCATGCGCTCCTCATCTCCCTCTCACCTGCGGTCCAACTTCGAAACAGCCTTCTTGGATAGCTCTCATCCAACTTGCATCACCGGACGATTCCGACCGACTGCACCGCGGTCAGCGGCGGTATTTCGGTTGGCGCAATCACCACCAGCTTGGGCAGAAACGGTTCCATGAGCCTGCGCAAGTAGAACCGGCCCGGCGAAGCACACAGAACGATCGGAGGCGCTTCGCCGATCGTTTCGCCAAAGGTTCCGCGCAAACTATCCAGCACTTTTCGTGCCACACTCACCTGCAGCGCGCTGCTGCCGAGCGTGCCCGGTTGTGCGTTGGCCGCGCGCATGCACTCCTCCTCGATAGCGGCGTCAAGCGTCACCACCTTCAGCGCGCCCTTGTCGTCGAGCAGCGTCCGCACAAGCGAGCGCCCCAGCGCATGCCGCGCAGCCTCGACCAGTGCAATCGAGTTCTTGTTGGTCGCCGCCGTGTCCACCAGCGCTTCCAGGATCGCTCCCATGTCGCGAATGGAAACCTGCTCCCGCAACAGTTGTTGCAGCACCTTCTGCACCTCGCCGAGAGTCATCAGCTTCGGAACCAGCTCCTCGACAAGCTTCGGGTGCGAGTCGCTCAGCCGATCGATCAGCCGCTTGGTCTCGGCGCGGGTGAGCAGCTCATAGGCATTGCGCTTGATCAGCTCTGCCAGATGCGCGGCAAGCACCGAAGTGGTGTCTACAACGGCATAGCCGGCAGCGATGGCCTGCGCCTGCAACTCGGGCGAGATCCACTTCGCGGGCACATCGAAAGCCGGCTCCCGCGTGTCGATACCCGGCAGCGCGAGTGTGTTTGCCCCCGGGCTTCCACCTGGGCCCGGAGCTGGGTCTGACGCAATCGCCAGCATGTGACCGCGGCGCAGCTCGGCGCGCGCGATTTCCGTCCCGCGCAGATATACAACGTACTCGCCGTCTTTCAGCGAAAGATTGTCAGTGATGTGGATCGAGGGCACCAGAAAACCGAGCTGCTGCGCGAGATTCTTCCGCAGCGCCTTGATGCGGTTCAACAGCTGGCCGCCCTGCTTTGCGTCGATCATCGGCACCAGTCCCGCGCCTACCTCAAGCATGAGCTCGTCGAGCTTGAGCACGGCATCCATCGGATCTGTGCCAGGCGTGCTGAGCGCGCCCTGCCCCGCCGCTGCGCCTTTTGCGGGCAGCGCGGCTTCTTCTGCTTCCTCCAGGCGCGGCTCGGACTTGATCTTGTGCGCAGCATAAAAGAGCACGCCGCCGAGTGATACAAACGCAATCTTCGGCAGGCCAGGGATGAGCGCGAAGGCGCACAGCACGCCGCCGGCGATCCGCAGCAGGCGCGGGCTGGCGAGCAGCTGCCGGCTCACGTTAACGCCGAGTGACTCCTTGCTGGCCGCGCGCGTCACGACAATGCCGCCGGCGACGGAAACCAGCAGCGAAGGCAGGATGGCGACCAGTCCATCGCCTACCGTGAGGATCGTGTAGGTCTTGAGAGCCTCGGCGAAAGGAATGCCCTGCTGGAAAACACCGATAAGAAAGCCGGCGATGATGTTGATCGCCATGATGAGGATCGTGGCCAGCGAGTCGCGCTGTGAGAAGCGCGCCGCGCCATCCATCGCACCGCAGAACTCAGCCTCGCGTGAGATCGCCTCGCGTCGCCGCCGTGCCTGCTGCTCGTTGATGAGCCCGGCATTCAGGTCGGCATCGATCGCCATCTGCTTGCCGGGCATCGCATCCAGGGTGAACCGCGCCGTCACCTCGGCCGTGCGTACCGCGCCGTGGCTGATGACCAGGTACTGGATAGCGGTCAGAGCGAGGAAAAGTACAAAGCCGACTATGTAGTTGCCACCGACAACGAACTGACCGAAGGCTTCGATGACGTGCCCTGCGGCGGAGGGCCCGTCCGAACCGTGCAGCAGAATGCGCCGGGTACTCGCGAGATCAAGCGACAGACGCATGAGTGTAAGCAGCAGCAGCAGGCTTGGGAAGACTGAAAACTGCACCGGCTTGAGGATCTGAATCGCTGTGAGCAGCACCAGCACCGATGCCGTAATTGAGATGGTGAGCAGCAGGTCCAGCACGAAGCCCGGCAGTGGCACCAGCATGACAAACAGCATGGCCACCGCGCCGACCGGTACGATCCAGTCGCTGGAAGCGCGAAGTGTCCCGAGAAGGCTGTGCTTTGCTCCGGATTGCGTGGCGGCGGCAGCGGCTTTTGGGAGGCCCGCCGCAGGTTTCGTATGGCTTTTCATGGCGCGATCAGGTCTCCTGAGGCATTGCGATTGCGGCGGCGTGCTTCCTGCGCGCGCACTTCGGCCTGCGCGCGGAACACAAGAACGAGAATGTCGGCGACCGCCTGGTACAGCGCGGCCGGGATGGAGTCGCCCACCTCGACGCCCTTGTAGAGCGCCTGCGCGAGCGGCCTGTTCTCCATCAGCGGTATGCCGTGCTCGGTGGCGATCTCCCGGATCTGCTGCGCCAGAAGATCGAGGCCTTTCGCCACGACAACGGGCGCAGGCATGGAGGTCTCATAACGCAGTGCGACCGCGTAGTGGGTCGGGTTTGTTACCACAACAGTTGCAGTTGCGGCGGCTTTGAGCGCCTGGCGCTTGCGCATCTGCCGCCGTACCCGGCGCACCCTCGCCTTGATCGCCGGGTTGCCGTCGGTCTGCTTCATCTCGTCCTTCAGGTCTTCCCGCGACATCTTCAGGTCGCCTTCCATCTTTCGCCAGGTGAAGAAGTACTCAATACCCGACCAGAAGAGCAGCACCAGTCCGCATTTCCATCCGACTGCAAGCGTCACGCTGCCCAGGAAGCTGGCGAAGGTGCGCAGCGTGTACGAGGATGCGTGCACGATCGCGCTCCAGTTCGCCTGCAGCGTGCTCCAGCCGATCCATGCGATCGCGCTGAAAGGCAACAGCGACTTGAGCAGATTGCTCAGCCCGATCACCGAGAAGATCTGCTGCAGCCGCGAAGCCGGGTTCATGCGCTCCGGCTTCAAACGGAGTGCGCCCGGTGCGACCGTAAAGCCGCCCTGCGTAAGCTGCGCGGCAAGCGAAAGCAGCGCGGCCGCGCCGAGCACCGGCACCATCCAGCGCAACACCTCCACCGAAGACCAGAACAACACCGGACCATTCGGTCGAACGCTTTCGTCGATAGCCGAGTCGAGCAGCTCGCGATAAAAGCTCGTCCAATGTGTCGCGGCATCGTGGCCGAGCACCATCAGCGCCGCAACAACGCCGACCGCCGCCAGAACCGCCGGCAGTTCGCGCGAGCGTGCAACGCTGCCCTGCGCGCGTGCTTTCTCGCGCCGCTTGGGTGTCGCTTTCTCTGTCTTGTTTGCCTCTGCCATAGTCTTCCCAGCCGTTGCGGGCGCTTAGCGCGCCAGGTGTAGGAGCTGATCGCCGAAGTGGATCGCGCCGAGAAAAAGTCCACGGAACATGTCAGGCCAGTACCTGAGCGTCGCAATGAGGACAGCGAGGCCAAGCATGCTTTTTACCGCGGGGCCAAGCAGCATAACGGGCAGCTGCGGCGAAGCCTTGCCGAGCAGGCCGAGTACCAGGTCGGCGATCAACGTGGCCGAAAGCACCGGCGCGGCCAGCTGCACACCGATAGAAAATACGGCTGCGCCCGCGGCCAGCGCCGTGCGCACAAACGCGTGGCTCAGGTGCGCGGAGCCAGGTGGCAGGTACGCAAAGCTGTCTCCGATGGCATGAAGGATCCAGAGGTGTACATCGAGCCGCAGAAAGATAAGCATTGCAACGGCTTGGTGAAAGCTCGCCATCACGGTGGATTCAGCTTGTGTGTTCGGGTCCAGGATGCTGACCAGCGAGTAGCCCATCTGCACGCTCAGGATCTGCCCTGCCATCTGTACCGCGTCGAAGACAAGCGAAGTTGCAATCCCGATCGCGGCGCCGACAAGCAGCTCCGAGAAGACCAGCATCGGCCAGTGGCTGAGCTCAAGCGCAGGAAAGCGCGGCGCGGCAACCGGGTAAAGCAGCAGCGAAAGCGCCACAACCAGCGCAGCCTTGATGCGTGGCGATACAACATTGCTGCCGAAGAACGGAGCAAACAGCATCAGCCCCGACAGGCGCACGCTGATAAACAGGAAGCCACTGAGGATGTTAAGGAGCGGGATTGCGATCATTGCAGCACCCGGTGGAAGTCGCCGAGCATGTGAAGGGTGTAGCTGGCCAGGTGGCGCCACATCCAGGGCATCAGCAGGAACAGCGCCGTGCCGGTCGCAAGGAGGCGCGGCACAGACGTGAGCGTCTGGTCCTGCAGCGAGGTGAGTACCTGCACAATATTCACGAGCAAGCTGACCGCGATCGCGACCAGCAGCACCGGGCCCACGAGCAGCATCACCTCGATGAGCATGCCGCGCCCGAGCGTTACCACTGCGTCTACATCCATGTGCCCCTCGCGTGGCCCATCAATTAAAGCTCCGCATCAAGGCGCCGATCAGCAGGTGCCATCCATCGACCATCAGGAAGAGCAGCAGCTTGAGCGGCGTTGAAATCACGACCGGCGGCAGCTGCATCATGCCGACAGAGGTCGTAATGGAAGCCACGACCATGTCAACAATCAGAAAGGGCAGAAACAGGACGGTGCCGATCTGGAAGCCGGCCTTCAGCTCTGAAAGAATGTAGGCCGGCAGCAGCACGCGGAAGGAAAGGTCCTCAACCGTACGTGGGCGCGGCTCCTTCGCGATCTCGAGGAACAAGGCAGCATCTTTCTCGCGCACGTAGTGCGCCATGAAGTGCCGCATCGGCCCACCGGCGCGCACCACTCCGTCGAGCGGGGTGATACGCCCCTTCTGCACCGGCACAATCGAGTCGCGATAAATCACCGCACCCGTCGGCTGCATGAGGAAGAAGGTGAGAATCATCGAAAGCCCGATGAGTGTCTGGTTGGAAGGCGTCGTCTGCAGGCCAAGCGCCTGGCGCAGGAAGTGGAAAACAATCAGCAATCGCGCGAACGGAGTCACGCACAGCAGCAGCGACGGAATCAGCGTCAGCAGCGTAAGCAGAACAACAATGCCCCACGAAGCCGACGACCCGCCCAGTCCGCTGATGCGCAGCTCGCCATCGCGTCCTCCGTCACGCGCTGGCTGCTCAAAAGGGTGCGCGACCGGCGGCAAAGGTGCAGTTGCCGGCGCGGGGGTGACATCCTCAGGGCTTTGGAACGGCACGATTGCGCCATCGACCCACGCATCGTTCTGCGCAGGCGCGGCGGCTGGCGGCGAAGCTGCAAAGCCCGGACGTACAAAAGCAGCTGCGCCCGCAAGCAGCAGAACGCAAGCCGCGTAGCTGGCGCGCCTCCTCAACGTATCGACTCCCGGTCCTGTTCGGCTTGCTTTATCGCGAGTGAGAAGCCGCTCTGCGCGCCTGGATTTTGAAGGCTGGCCAGCAGCGAAAGATTGTCGCCACCCCCACCGATAAGGAACTGCTCCCCATCCACATGCAGTACGGCGACGAAGCGTTTCTCGCCAAGAGAGATGGTCTCGGAAACGTACAGTCGCTTGCCATTTCCATTCGTCTTCCGCAGCGAGAGCAGCCATCGCGAGACAGCAGCAAACACCTGGAGATTGCTGGAAATCCAGTTCTGCAGTGCCTTCCGGAGGACAAGCACAGGGGACAGACCCGCCGCGCTCTCTTCCGCCGGCGCTTGGTGCGCCGGCTCGCGTTCCGTCCGGTCCGGCGACTGGTTGGCCGCGAAAAACTCCGCGGCTTTCGGTTCGGGCTTAGCCGGAGCTTCTTTTCGTGACGCCGCACTGGGCACGGCCTCAAGGCGCGCACAAAGGAGATTCTGGGTTTGCGCGCGAACTGCGGAAGACAGTCTCGGTTTCATGCGAGATCCGTGATCCGGGCGGCGAGCCGTTCACCCACGACGCCGAACTCAGTCCAGGCAAGCAGTAGCCCGTTGACCCGCATCGGTATGTCCATGCTTTGGTGACAGCTGGTTTCAAGAATGTCGCCCGACGCAAGCTCGAGCAGGCTGCGCACCGTAAAGGCGACTACCGCGACATCGAGCGCCACCGTGCACGGCAGCCAGGGCAGTACATCAATCGGCCGCCGGCTCGGAACAGCCGGCGCCTCCGGGTTCTCCGTCGCGAGTGTCGGTGACTCATTCCTCTGCAGAGCGTTGCTCATCCGGCCTTCCTCACCGCTGTCACGCACCCTTCCATGCAGAGCCGCATGGGCCCGGACGCACAAGCAGGAAGGGGTAGTTGACGGAGGTACATGCAAGGCAGGTGCCAAATCGCCCGACCGGCGTCAGCGCCTTGGGAGAAATCTGCGAACAGGCGGCAAATACACGAAACGAGCGCAGACCAAAGAGGGTTTCACGGCGAGATGCGGAAACAGGAAATTGCACACTCGCGCCGTCGCGCACGAGCATGAGCGGAAGGTGAGAAAGCACAGGACAAGACACCGCTCGCGCGTACGCGGTGCAGCGGAGCGATAGCCTGCCGCAAGTCAGCGCCCCGCCAAGCTGCTCATGGAGGGCTCATCTTTCTAAGCCCTCTGTGAGCAGACATGGCGGGCAGGAAGGGTTCTGTAAGCGCCTGTCTGCCCGGGGTGCTGCCTTACGACTGCAGCATGCCGATCGTCGCCTGCTCCACCTGATCAAAGGTGGTGACGGACTTCGCATTTGCCTCGTACGCCTGCTGCGCAACAATCATCTTCGAGAACTCGCTCGCGATATCCACATTTGAGCTCTCCACCGAGCCGCCGGTGATCGTGCCCCGGCCGCCTGTACCGGCAATGCCTACCTGTGCGGCGCCCGAGCCGGAGGTCGTCGTGAACAGGTTATTTCCGATCTGCGAAAGACCCTGCGTGTTCTCGACTGAAGCTACCGCTACCTGCCCCAGGGTGACTGTGCCGCTGGGAAACGAGCCCTGAATGGTTCCGTCGGCCAGGATGCTGTAGCCCGACATAGTTCCAGCCGCGCTGCCGTTCTGGATCAAGCCCGTCGTCGAGCTGGCCAGGTCGGCCTGCGTGATCAAACTGTTTCCATTGGAGTCAGCCAGGTCCCAGTTCACGTTCATCGCCGCCGCGCCGTCAGCAAAACCTGGGATCGTGATGCTGATCGGCGAGGGCACGCCGGTCGTCGCGTTGACCGGCGCCGTGAGCTGGCCGCTGGCATTGAAGCTGAGCGTGCCCGAAGCCACCGTCTGCGAACCGGTCGGCGAGGTCGGGTTGGCAAGCGCGGTGCTCGGAATCGTAACGGTATAAGTCCAGCTGTTTGCCCCGGTCTTGGTGTAGTTGATGGAAAGCTGCTGCTGGCCGCCCAGCGAATCATTGATCGTGATCGGCGAAGATGCCGTACCGTCTACAGCGGTCGATGAATCGAGATTGATATCCGCGCTGAACGTTGTTGTCGCCGTGGCCGGGCTGGTCGAGCCGCCGCCAACCTGCAAAGGCTGCAGCGGAGCCGACAGGTTGACCACTCCGTTCACCGCCGGATAACCCATCACGAGCGAACCGTCCGGCGCGACAAGGTAACCAGACCCGTTCTGGGTGAAGTCTCCGGCGCGTGAATACGCGACATTTCCATTCGGCTGCTGCATGACGAACAAACCATTGCCCTGCAACGCCATGTTGGAAGCGATGCCGGTCGCCGTGACATTGCCGTTGCTGAAGTCTGAGGTCGTCGAGGCGGTCAGCACACCCTGGCCGGTCTGGATGGGGTCCAGCGCGCCGTTGCTGATGCCGCTCTGCGCGAAAACATCGGCAAAGGTTACAGTCTGATCTTTGTATCCATCCGTGTCCGTGTTGGCGAGGTTGGACGAGATGGCTTGAAGTGCGTTCTGGCTCGCGTTCAGCCCAGAAAGGGGGACGGAAAAGAATGACATCTACCTGCCTCCGAGAAGTGTCTGCAATGTTCCGAGATCGAGTGGGGTTGTGTTGTTGGCGGCCGGGCTCGCCGCGTTGAGTGCGGCGGCCATAGCAGCCTGCTGACCTGCCAGACTGGCTGCTGACTGCGTTGGGTCGAGCGCGGCGGCCTTGCTCGCATTCAGACCCTGAGCCGGTGCCGTCGCCTGCTTGGCGAGGGAAGATGTCGCCGGGCCGGAGCCGCTGGCCGCCGTTGTTCCCGAGGCTGCGCCGGTCGCGGACGTTGAAGCTGTTGTGAGCGTCTGGTTGATGCTGATCAGCTGATCGAGCTGGTTGAGCGAGATCATCTGCCCAACCATCGCGGTCGGGTCCATGGGCTGCGTCGGGTCCTGGTTCTGCAGCTCCTGGACGAGCAGGTTAAGGAACGTCGTGCCGAGATTGCCGGCCGAAAGGCTGTTGCTGTCGCTGCCTGAACTGCTGCTACTGGTGCTGGGTGCAGTCGTTGTCGCCTGCGCCCGCAGCGGTGTCTTTGTGTGGACGGCGCCGAAGAAGGGCGCCGCTGCTGTTGCCGTCGATAGAGGGGATACAGTCATCAATCTTGCTTTCTCCTGTCCTGCGAATTGTTCCGCTGCGCCCTGTTCAGACGCGCACACTCAAACGTCCCGCCGTCCCGGGCCCGGCTACTCCGTCCGGCGTTGCCGCAGCTACGCTCCAGTCCTGTACTACCGGGCTCCGCGCCGCCTGGCTGCTGCCACCCCGCTCGCGGTTTTCTCCTGAGCCGGTTTGCCCGTGCGTGCTGCTTCCAGGCGCACTACCGGAGCCGCTGTCCGCATGCTGGATTTCAACCCGTGCGGTCACCCCGAGCGTGCTTCCGAGACGCTCCTCTATCCCGGGCAGGTGTGTCACAAGCGCCTGGCTTAGGGCACCGCCCAGCACACTGTGGTCCAGGGCAATCTGTGCTGTCACATTGCCGGGCGACAGAGACGTGGCGATGGAGATGGAGCCAAACTCGTCCGAGCGCATCCCAACCCGCATTTCGGTGGTGCTCATACGGCTCAGCACCTGAACCGTGTTGATCGCCGGAGCACTGTTGAACACGGCCGCACCGGGCGCGGTACCTGTTGCGCTCTGCGGCGAACCAGCGCCCGCTGCAAAGTGTGCAGCCGCGGCCATTGGCGTCGCTGGTGGGTTCACCGGCATCCCTGCCGCCGTGGCACTCACGGCGGCGGCTACAGGCGTCACAGCAACCGCGGCAGAGGCGGTTGAAGCAACGGTGGTTCCGGACGAGCTGACCACGAGGTGCATTTGACACTGATCCTGGCTCGCGGATGCAGGCGTATTCTGGCCGGCACTGTCTTGCGCGTTCTGCCCGGACTGGCTGCTGCTTTGCGACTGCGTCCCGGCGTCGGCCGGAGTACCAGTCGCACCCGCCCGGTCCTCCACCGATTCCGCAGCCTGGCCGCCGTTCCGCGCCCGGACGTCGAGAAGTGCTCCCCTCGACTCTGCGGCTACTGCGCCAGTCGACACAATCCCACCGTCCATTTCGGACAAGCTTCCCGGCGCGATACGATGCGCAGCCGAAGACATGCTTTCCGGTTCCGACGCAGGCGCACTTCCGCTTGGCGTCTTGTCTGCGACGCCCGCGCTAGGCAGCCTGTGCAACGCTGGCGCTGTTCCCTTTAGCTCCGGCGAAGGCGCACCTGCGTGAACAGCAACCTTTGCGGGCTGCGATAAAAGAACCCCCGGAGTAGCCTGAAGCGGCTTCTGCATAGTGCTTCCAGGCTCGGACGCCACGCCCGGCCCGTCCGTCTGCTTCACCGCACGCCCGCTTGGCTCGTCGGGCAGCTGGGAAACTGGAGCGCGCGAGACGAGCGCTACGGCAGTCCCCGCCTGCGCCGCAAGCGCAAGTGAGGCCGCGGGCCCCACGAGGCCGGGCTGGCTCTCATTCGCACTGCCGGCAGCCGCAGCAGCTGTGGCGACGGTGTGATCCACATCCGCTTGCGGGAGCGTCAGCGTTGCCTGCGCCGGCGATGCCGCAACAGGAGATACCAGGAGATCAGGGGGAGCATCGGTCGAAGTGCTCACCGTGCCGGCCAGATCTTCACTGCGTTTGCGCTCTTTCGCCGCGCGCTGCCCCCCTTGCTCGGCGACACTTTTCGGCGCGGCCATACCAGGCTTTACAGCGCCAGAAGCAGCCGCAACCGGCAGCTTCTGCGACTGGCTGCTGTCACGCAGCGACGCGGCCAGGGTCTCACCAAACCCGGCTGCTGGCTGGCTCGTCTGCGACAGCGGTGCGGCCGGCGCACTTCCTGCTGTCCGCGAAACACTTGGGTGAGCGATGTTCACGCACTCTCCTGGTGCACGTTCGACACCAAATCCCGGCAGCCTGAACTTGTAGCCGCACTCTGCCCTAAATGGTTGTGCGGCAAAAACTTAGAACAAATCACCTGCTCACTGCGCCGGTGTGCAACCCGGCAACATCAGGCTCGGTAGGCAAGGGCTGCCGGGCAAGCACCCGGCAAGCGTTGCCTACCTGTCTCCTTCGCGGTTTACTCGCTGAGCGAACCTCGCCAGGTAAACTTCTCCGGCCGCCTGCTCTTCGCGTTTGCGCTCCGCCGCTTCCCTGGCGTGCTGCTGCTCCGCCTGGAGGCTGGCCAGGATCTCGCGGCGCCGGTAAGCCTCTTCGAAACGGACGATCTGCTGAAGGCGAAGCTCTTCAAAGCGCGCCAGCTGTTTGTGCAGCAGGGCTCCACGTGCGCGCAGATCCTCCACTGACGCGTAGAAAACCTGCAGGTGCATAGCGGGAAGCGACACCGAGCCAAGCGCCTGCTGGCGGGCCCGCGCCGTCTCGACCAGCTCCGCCTCGTTGCTCGAGATCAAGCCGCGAAGCCGCTCAATCTCGGCCGCAATGCGCCCCAGTGTCCGCTCCTCCTGCTCGGCCGCGAGCTCCCGGACGCGCAGAACCGTCGCCAACGGAAAGCGGTATCCCATCTCAGCTCGGCAACGCCAGCAGCCGATCGAGCGTCTGCGCCGGCGCCGATAGTTCCCCGGCGCGCTGCTCGAGAAATCCAAGCAGGTGCGGGAGCACCTCGACGGCACGGTCAAGCTGCGGGTCTGCGCCTTTCTGGTATGCGCCGATACGTAGCAGGTCTTCGGAACGCGTGTAGCTTGCGAGCAACTGGCGCAGTACACGCGCCTTTTGAAGGTGCGCCGGAGCACAGATCGCCGGCATGAGCCGGCTTAGACTGTCGAGCACCGAAACCGGCGGGTACTGGTTGCGCAGCGCCAGCGCGCGGTCCAGAAGGATGTGCCCGTCCAGCAGCGAGCGCACCGTATCGACGACCGGATCCTGCTGGTCGTCCCCTTCCATCAGCACCGTGTAATAGGCGCTGATACTGCCACTTTGGAAGTTGCCGGCCCGCTCCACCAGCCGTGCGAGCAGGTTCAACACCGACGGCGTATACCCCTTGGCGGTCGGGGGCTCGCCGGCCGCCAGGCCGATCTCGCGCTGCGCCATCGCGAAGCGCGTGAGTGAGTCGATCACCAGCAGGACGTGCTTGCCGCTCGCGGCAAAGTGCTCCGCAATAGCAGTTGCACTCATGGCGGCACGGAGCCGCAGCAAGGGCGACTGATCGGAGGTGGAAACAACAACGATCGAGCGGCTCCGGCCCGCCTCGCCCAGAATCTCTAGGAACTCGCCTACCTCCCGCCCACGCTCCCCAACCAGCGCCATCACGATCAGGTCCGCTGCGGTACCCTGCGCCATCATGCCGAGTAGGGTGCTCTTGCCAACTCCTGAGCCGCCGAAGATCCCGAGCCGCTGCCCGCGCCCACACGGCACAAAGGCGTCGAGCACCCGGACACCGCAGCCCAGCATCTCGCGAATCGGAGCTCGGTCGAGCGGCAGCGGCGCCGAGCCATCCACAGGCATGCTCCGCTCCGAGCGGAATGGCGGCAGGCCGTCCAGCGGCGCCCCGGTTGCATCGACCACGCGGCCCAGCATCTCGCGGCCCACACGGACGGAGGGGTGGATCCCCCGCGCGACAACCCGGTCCCCAAAGCGAATGCCGTGCGGCCGCTCAAGTGTCATCGACAGCATGGTCGAGCCGCGGAATCCAACGATCTCGCCCGGGTAACAGCGATCTCCTGCGCCGCGTATCTCGCATGCTTCACCAACCGAGCAGAACGGCCCCTCCGACTCGATCAGATTGCCCGTAACCTGCAGCACACGTCCGGTCCATCGCAGCGTTCCCGCCTGCTCCAGCCGGTCGAAGTACGAAGTGAGCGGCACCCGTTCACTCCTCTATGCCCGCGGCGTCTGCGCAAGGACGTCGAAAAATCCCTGCTCGACCTCCTTGAGCTGCGCCGCCAGCGAGAAGTTGGCCGTACCCAGCTCGGTTTCGAGATAGCAATCCCCGACCTCGAGCGCTTCATCTTCAACCACCATCACGGCGGCCCACTGCGGCGCACGCTCAAAGTGCGTGCGCCAGCGCGCTGCCGCAGCCGGGTGGACGCGGATCGACACCGCCGTATTCTCCTTGAGTTGGTTGACAGCAATTTGTACCAGCGCGGCTACCAGCATCGGGTCCACCTGCGCTTCGCGATGCAGGATCTTGGCCGCTATCGAAAGCGCCAGGCGTACGACATCTATTTCGACCTTGGCGAAATAGCCTTTGCGCTCGCGTTCAAAGTGGTCGAGCGCGCCTGTGATCCGCGCAGCTTCGGCTTCCAGCCGCGCACGCGCTTCCTCGCGCACCCGCGCCTCGGCAGCAGCAGCAGCTTCCCGTCGCGCTTCGGCCAGCAGCGCCTGCAGCTCGGCTTCGGTCATCTCGACTTCGGCCCGTTTGCGCGGTTCCGGCTCAGGCTGCACCGTCACTCGGACGCGCGTCAGCGGAGGCAGGGAGGTCATCTCGCGGTATTCGAGCGAGCGCACCGGACTCGGCGCCCCCAGGGATCCGATCGACGCGCCTGAACCCGGCCCAAGCGGAATACGCGGCAGCGCACCGCTTCTAGAGAAGGTACTCATCGGCTCCCTCACTTTTCAGCACAATCTTTCCATCGCTCTCAAGCGTCCGCGCCAGCGCTACCACGTCCAGCTGCGCCTTGGCCACGTCGCGCGAGCGCACTGGTCCCAACGACTCCGCATCTTCCTTCATCATCTCGATCGCACGCGAACTCATGGTTTGGTAGAAATGACTGCGCAGCTCCTCACTGGCGCCCTTGAGCGCAAGCGTCAGTACCTTCTTATCGACCGCTCCGGTAATTTCACGAATGTGCAGTTCCGGGACACTTAGGAAATCCTCGAACGTGAACATTAAATCCCGGATTGAGGCAGCCAGCTTCGCCTCTTCCTGCTCGATCATTTCCAGGATCTCGCGCGACGACGTGGCATCGATATTGTTCATTAGGTCTGCGACCGTTTCAAAGCCGGAGTAGGTCTTCTTGGTCTGCTCACCGACCGAACGCAGCCGGCGGTTGAGCACGACCGAAACTTTCTCCGCCATCTCGGGCGAAAACTGGCGCAGCTGCGCAAGCCGCTTTACCGCGTCAGCACGGACACCTGGAGGCAGGCACATCAGCAGCGCTGCAGCCGGCTTCGCGTCGAGATGGCCCAGCACCAACGCGACCGTCTGCGGGTGTTCTCCATCCAGGAAGCGCGCGAGCTGCTTGGCGTCAATCCGCTGCAGCGATTCCACCCGGCTTGCGCTGAGCTCGCTTGCCCGCACCAGCCGCGCCACCATCTCGCGCGCTCCGTTTTCGCCGAATGCCTTTACCAGCATGCGCTGCGCTGCCTCTTGGCCACCTTGCGCAATGTACTCCTGCGCCACCGCGAGCTGCTGGTACTCCTCCATCACCTTGATCGAAGCTTCTTTCGGCACCGGTCCAAGCCGCGCGATCTCGTGCGTGACCCGGTTCAGATCATCGTCGGGCAGAGAACGCAGGATCGTCGCCGCAGCCTCTTCGCCGAGCACTGCAAGCAGGATGGCTGCCTTGCGCGTGCCAGTCAGCGGAGCACTGGCGTGGATCATCTCAGGGCTCATTGCGGGTCTCCGCGAAGCCAGGCCTGCACTGCCCGGGTGCTGTTCTCAGGCTTGGCCTTTACCAGCTGCACCAGCTGCTCCTTCAGCGCGCCCGAGCGCAGCGCGTCCTCACCCGGCTGCAACGGGGCAAGCTGCGGATGTTCCATCTCGGCCATCAGCGCAGCCGCCTGTTGCGGCGCCTTTAGCTCCTTCGCTCCGCCCAGGGCACGCTTCTGCACAGGGCGCACCATCAGCAGGTACCCGAGCAGGAACAGTGTCAGCAGCGAACCGTAGCGTATGGCGGCGGCGTAGTCGTTCATTCCCCGGCGAACCCGGTCCCCCAGCGACGGCGGCGGAACATCCGCCACAGCCGGCTGTTCAAACGACATGTCTTCGACCGTGAGCACGTCGCCGCGTGCCGTATCGAGCCCGATCGCAGCCGCGGCCAGATCCTGCAACTGCTTCAGCTCCTCCGGCGAGCGCCTCACCCGCAAGTCCTGCACCTTGCCCTTGCCGAGCTGCCTGTGTACCACGGCATCGTCGACAAGCAGCGCCGCCGAGACGCGCCGGATCCGCCCGGCCGGCTCCAGCGAATGGGTGACAACCTTGTTCACCCCAAAGGTTGAGTTCTCCGTCTTCGCACTCTCCGCGCCCCCGTCCGGCACGCTTGGCACGTTCGGCAGCCCGCTCTTGCCTTGCGGCACATTGCTTACCGTGCCAGGTACGCCGGCAGCCTGCGATCCCCCTCCGGTCTCCTCATCCGACCGCTGCACCGTCAGCGGCACGCTCACCGCCGGGTCATACTTCTCCTGGCTCTGCTCGGTCGTTCCCAGGTCGTAATCCACGTTCACGCTGGCGCGGATATGGTCCGCGCCGACCACCGGCGCAAGCGTGGCAATCAGTTTCTGTTGCATCCGCTTCTCCGTCTCGCCATCGTTGCCATCCGCTCCGGCGCCTGCGCCAAGTGAATTGTTCGAATCGGCGTCGATGATCGCCACGTCCGCCGGCTTCAGTCCATCCACCGCGCCCGCGACCAGCCGCTGGATCGACCCGATTTCCTCATGCGAAAGCGTACCGGCCCGCAGTTTGAGCGCGACCGAAGCCTTCGCGCTGCGTGCCTGATCGAGAAAGATCGAATCGGTCGCCATCACCAGGTGCACGCGCGCGCTCTTCACGGCGCCAAGCGTCACGATCGTTCGTTCCAGTTCACCCTCGAGCGCGCGCTGGTAGTTGACCTTCTCATCAAACTCGGTCTGCCCCCAAGCGACCTTGTCGAAGATCTCGAAGCCCATACGCCCGGAGTGCGGCGCGCCGTTCGCCGCTACCTCCAACCGCGCCGCATCCATCTTGTCTGCCGGTACACTCAGCTGTTTGCCGTCCGCGCTGATTTGGTTCTGGATACCCTTCGCCGTCAGCGAGGCTGACAGCGCCTGTGCATCTGCAGGTTCCAGCCCTGTCATCAGCGGCTTCATCTCGGGCGTCGCCATCAGGTGCGCAAACACGGCTAGCAGCGCGACGGTGGCCGCCGCACCGGCGAGGAGGAATCCACGCTGCTGCCGGTTGCGCCCGGCCCAGAACTGCTGCAATTGTCGGAGTATCTGTTCCATATCCGCTTTCTTCTAATCGGCTGCCGAGCCGTCAGCGCGAGCTTAGAACTGCATCTTCTCGATGTCCTGGTAGGCGCTCACGATCTTGTTGCGCACCTGCATCATGAGCTGGAAGGCAACGTCGGCCTTCTCAACCGAGATCATCACCTTGCTCATATCCGCGTTGCCGCCGGCCATTACCGCATTTACCTGATCGGCCGCGTTGTTCTGCATACTGCTGACCTGGTTCAGCGCGCTCTGCAGCACGCCCGTAAAACCGTCGCTGCCGGCTGCCTCGGACGCGGGCGCCACCGGCCCGAAAATCGAAGTGACTGCGCCGGCAGCACCGCCGGCGGGAACAATGGGCATCATCGCGTTTGCCTCTCGTCTTTCTTTGGGTTCATTCCCGGGTTAGCTTTTCAAAATGTCGATCGACTGCTGGATCATCTGCTTGGAGGCGCTCACCGCCGAAGCGTTCAGCTGGTAGGCCCGCACCGAGCCCATCAGGTCCACCATTTCCTCGACCGGGTTGATCGCCGGGTACGCGACATATCCGTCCTTGTTCGCGTCCGGGTGCCCCGGCTCGTAGCGCATCACCGGCGGCGTCGGGTCGTCGACCACCTGCGACAGCCGCACCGAACCCGAAGTACGCGAACGCAGGTGCGGCACACTCGTCATCTCCGCAAACTGCAGCTGGAACGCCGAGGCGTTTTGCGCGGAGAAGACCACCTCCTTGCGCCGGAACGGGCCGCCGTCCGCGGTGTGCGTAGTTTCGGCATTGGCCATGTTGGTCGCAATCACCTCCGAACGCTGCCGCTCGGCCGTCAGCGCCGAAGCGGAAATCTGAAGCATATCGAACGGTCCCATTACTGGCCTCCCCCGTTGATCGCGCTCAGTTCCTCGTGGAACTGGCTTTTGATTAGCTGCACGCCGAGGCCGAACTGCAGCTGCGCCTTTGCCAGCAGCAGGCTTTCCCGGTCCAGGTCGACGTTGTTGCCATCCGGCCGGTCCATCAGCCCGCGTTCATCGCGAACAGCGATCGGCAGGGTTTCGGCCGCGGCGCCGCTGTTTGCCTGCAGCAGTGTCTGCTCAAAACTCACGTCCTTGGCGTGGTAGCCCGGCGTGTCCACGTTGGCCATGTTGGCGACGATTACCTGTTCGCGTTCCGAGGTCATCTCGAGAAAGCGCTCCATGTTCGGCTGGATCAGTGCGGTGCTCATACTCAGGCGTATCTCCGGGGCGGAAGCCCGTACTCGCGAATTTTGTTGCGCATCGTGCGCAGGCTGATGCCAAGCATCTCGGCGGCGTGGGTGCGGTTGCCGTGGGTCATGGCAAGCGTCTTCTCCAGGTGCATACGTTCCAGCTGTCGGATGGGCAGGCCCGCCGGTACCGCTTCTCGCGGCGCCTGCACCGGCTCCGGTCCGGTTACGAGCGAAAGCGGCAGCTCGCGGATCACGCTTGATGCTGCTTCGCGCAGGAAGCACTCGCGGTCGATCGGCTCGAGTGGCCGCTCGGGGGCATGCAACGAAAGAACGCGCCGCATGAAGTTAGCCAGTTCACGGATGTTGCCGGGCCAGGGCTGCAACGCGAGCAGCTCAAGAAACTCCGGCGCGAGCACCGGCACGGGCTGGCCGGCGCGCTCAGCCCAGGTGCGCGCAAAGTGCGCCGCCAGTTGCGCGATGTCTTCGGCGCGCTCGCGCAGCGGCGGCAGCGAGAGCGGGATCACGTTCAGTCTGTAGTACAGATCCGAGCGGAACACGCCTTTTCGGACCGCAGCAGCCAGTTCTACATTGGTCGTCGCGATCACGCGGATGTCGACCCGAACTGTGCGTGTCTCACCCAGCCGCTCGAACTCGCGCTCCTGCAGAGCGCGCAACAGCTTCGGCTGCAGATGGAGCGGCATCTCGCCAATCTCGTCAAGCAGCAGCGTGCCTCCATGCGCAAGCTCGAACTTGCCCGGCTTCGCCTGGGTAGCGCCCGTAAACGCACCGCGCGCGTGGCCAAAGAGCTCGCTCTCCAGCAGGTGCTCCGGCACCGCCGCACAGTTCACGGCGACAAACGGCTTGTGTGCCCGCGCGCTTGCCTCGTGGATAAAGCGCGCCAGCAGCTCCTTGCCGGTGCCGCTCTCGGCTTCGACCAGTACATCGGCGTCTGTGCCGGCAGCAGCGCGGGCGCGGGCCAGCGCAAAGAGCAGCGCCGGCGCGCGTCCCACAATGCCGTGCGGCTCCTGCTGCGTGCTGTTGCCGGAAGCAGCCCCGAAAGAAACCTTGGACGCCGTAAGACTCTTCACAGGCTCCAGCTCCTGAGCTGCTTCGGACTCCGAGCCTGCGATGGGATGCGTGATCCGCTCCGCCAGCACCCGTTCCGCTAGCGAACGCAGCGCAGGCCACGCGACAGGCTTGATGAGGTAGTCGCTCGCCCCGCACCGCATCGCTTCCACCGCGTCGGGAACCGTGCCGTATGCAGTCAGGAGAATGACCGGCATCGCGGCCGCAGTCGATTCAGCTGCGGGCAGCAGCTCCAGGCCCGAGCCGTCCGCGAGTCGCACATCGCTGACCAGCAGATCGAACTCGTCCTGGGCCAGGCGAAACCTGGCTTCGCGCAGGCTGCCGGCCGCGGTCACTCGCCAGCCTTCTCGCGCAAAATGCGCAGTCAATGCGGCGCGAATGCCGGGCTCGTCGTCGACGACGAGAACTGCGCGCATGCCAACCGGCGGCACGGGTACAGCATAGTTCATGGTGGGCGATGTCATAGCAGGGGCAGCTCCATGCTGAAAGCGGTTCCGTGACCGGGCGTACTGGCCACTGTGATCTCTGTCCCGTGCTGCGCAGCAAGACGCTGGCAGACGTTCAGACCCAGGCCCGAGCGAGCCCCATCCTCACTCCAGCCGGGCCGGAAGATCTCCGGGAGGTGCTCGGGTGCAATGCCGCAGCCAGTGTCGGCGATCTCGAGCCGCAGCCGTCCAGGGCAAGCCTCCTCAAGCGCGATAGAGACCGTGCCGCCGGCCGGCGTGTGCCGGACCGCATTCATCACCAGATTCAGCATGATCTGCTGCAGGGCGGACTCGCTTGCCATCACAGTTCCAGGCAGGTGCTCGCCGGTCAGCGTGAGCTGCAGCCCGGCTTCCACGGTAAGCGGCCGGACGAACTCAGCCGCCACCGCAACGGCACAGCTTAGCTGCAGCGGCCGGATTAGCGGGAAGCCGGTGCCGTGAAACGACAGCACGTTGTTGACGATCCCCGAGACACCGCGAAGCCCGGCACGTAGATGTGCAAGCCACTCCTCGGAGCGGCTCGGCTCATCCTCCAGAAGACTCACGAAAAGCTCCAGGCTGGTGAGAGGATTCCTGATCTCATGAGCTAGCGTTGCCGCCACTTCAGCCAGCGCGAGCGCCCTGCGGCCAGCCTCGCGGTCCCGTTCGGCATCCTTGCGCCCGGTGATGTCAGTGAGCGTCAGGATCGCCTGCGCCGCGCTCGGCTCACCCGCGAGCCGGCGAACGCGCACCTGCAGCCAGAGCTGACCGGGCTTGCCGGCCGCGTGGAACTCAGCAACCTCTATCTCGCTCTCGTGCTCCATCGCGCAGACCGTGTGCAGATCGACAGCCGAAAGCCGGCTCAGCTCCGCAAGGCTTGTCGGTACAGCCTCGCCCGCCGGCAGCGAGAGCAGCCGTCGCGCCTCCGGGTTGATACGCAGCACATGCTCGCCAGCCCCCAGCACCAGAACACCACACGGCATTGAGTCGACGATCGCGGCCAGTGCCTGCTGCATGCTGACGTTCTCGCGCAGACTTCGCTCAAGCGCCGCATTACGCGCCGCGAGCTCTGCATCCAGCTGCGCGACCTCTTTCTGCAACTCCCGGTACGAGATCTCAAGCCTGGACGACACCGCGATGAACTCGGCGAAGGCTCCGGCAAGCGCATCCGCTGCATCCTTCGCCGGAGCCGGTCGGAGCCGGTCGCCATCCATCGGCAAGGCCGGCACCAGATGAGAGAAATGAGAGGTGGGCAGCATCTGCCTATCTCTCTTGCACGAAAAGGGCCAACGCGGTGCAGCCCCTGTCGGCTCAGCTCCGTAACGTCGGAAAAGAGTGCGCGATTCTGGGACTGGTATCACTCTGCCCTCGGCAGCGAAGGGGCTTTCACGGCTTTCCGTAAAGCTGCAACAGTGCAGCGATCCGCCCTTTGCGCGAGCGCAGGCAGCTTACCGACGGAACTTCCACTTCGTGAGAGAGAATGCATCGTTTGAGAAAGGATTGATTAGAAAAGAATGTGCTTTGCCGTCATCGTGCGCTCTCCATCCAGCAGCACGGCTGCGCGCTCCATCGTGTTCCGTAGCTCGCGCACATTGCCCGGCCAGTTGTGCGTAGCCAGCAGGTCGAAGACTTCAGGCGCGATCCGCGCGTTTGGGCAGAACTTCGCCGCGAATGCCTCTGTGAGGCTGCGCAGGTCGCCGTCGCGCTCCCGGAGCGGCGGCAGCTGTACGGGAAATACAGCCAGCCGATAGTAGAGGTCTTCGCGGAACAGCTTCTGCTGCGAGAGTGTCTTCAGGTCGGCGTTGGTTGCAGCGACGACCCGCACATCCACCTTTAAATTGTCATTGCCGCCAAGCCGCTGCACCTCGCCTTGCTCCAGAAAGCGCAGGATTTTGCTCTGCAGGGAGAGCGGCATATCGCCGATCTCGTCGAGGAACAGTGTGCCGCCATGTGCAGCGTGAATGCGCCCGATGCGGGACTGCATCGCGCCCGTAAACGCGCCCTTCGCGTAGCCAAACAGCTCGGCCTCCAGCAGTGCCTCCGGGATCGCAGCACAGTTCACCACAGCAAACGGGTGCTTGGCGCGTGCGCTGATCATATGAATGGCCTGCGCAACCAGATCCTTGCCGGTTCCACTTTCGCCTGTAATCAGCACCGTGGTTTCGGTCCGCGCGACCATCTCGGTTAGCCGATACACCCGTTGCATCGGCGCGCAGCAGCCGACCATTCCGCGCAGCCCTTTGCGGATCTCGCCCCCACTCCGCGATAAGTAGGCGCCGTGCCCAGGCGTTGCCGCCGGCGACGTCGGTTCAGAAAGGCTGCCCCGGTAAACAAGCTCCGTCAGCTGCGCCGCCAGCGGCGTCGGTGAAGCGTTTGCCAGCAGCAGGTGTCCGGTTTGTGCATTCAGCCCCAGAATCTCGATCGTCGGAAAGCGCTGCAGAACAAGCGCGCTGAACTCATTCGCCACAATGTCCGGCAGCATGGGGTCGAGCAGCAGGATCTCCGTAGAGCTTTCCGCAAGGCTTTCGAGCGCTTCGGCGCCGCTGGCGGCTTCGGAAACGACCCAGCGCGGCAACCCGATCTTTTCGCGCAGCTGTACGCGCACGCGCGGGTTCGGGCTCACCAGAAGAATACGTACGGGTTGCTGGTCTCCAGCGCGCATCGCAGACAGTGGGGCGGCCGTCACGGCAACCTCCTCGACTGCGCCGGTGCGTGCGTGTTCCGGTCGAAGCGAGCCACCAGCTGCTGCATGGCACGGAAGCTCAGGCAGGCCCGCTCTGCGTCCGCGGACAGCGAGGCAATCAGAGTATCCCGCCCAGCCCCGCTCGCACCGGTCAGAGCATCCACCTCCAGCCGCGCCTGCAGCAGCATAAGCGGCTGCGCCAGCGTGTGCATCTCCTCGCGCAGCTCTCGCAGAAAGAGCTTGTCATCCGTCATCATTGCAGCTTCCACTTCAGGCGCAGGCCAGTGCATAGCCGACTCCCCGGACTGTGCGAATCAATTTCTGATCTCCCGCGAGATCGATTTTGTCGCGCAGATATTTCATATACACGTCAACGATGTTGGTGCTTGGATCGAACGGAACACGCCACACATCTTCCATCAGCCGCGCACGGGAGACCGGCTTCGGTGAATGCTCCATCAGGTACTCAAGCAGAGCAAACTCTCGTGGGGTTAGGTCGATCCTGCGCCCGTTGCGCACCACCCGGTACTCCTCGCGATGAAGCGAAAGCCCGGGCTGCGGCGTCGGCAGCGCCGGCACGGCTGCCGCATGACGTCGCAGCACTGCGCGGATCCGAGCCAGCAGCTCCAGCAACGAGAATGGCTTGAGCAGACAATCATCCGCGCCTTGGTTCAGCGTCAGCACCATGTCTTCGGTCCGGTTGCGTCCGGTCAGTACCAGCACGGCAACACCCTTCTGCTCCGCGCGAAGACGCCCGAGCAGCGTCAGACCATCCATCTTGGGAAGGTTCAGGTCAAGAAGCACCAGGCTGTACTGGTCCGACTCCATTCTGGCGAGCGCCTGCTCGCCATCGTGTGCCACCTCGGTAACAAAGCCTTCGGTCTCCAGCCATGAGCCAAGCAGCCGGGCGAGTGGAACATCATCTTCAATAATCAGCAGGCGCGGCGGTTCGGGAGTCTCGTGAACGGGAAAGGGCGCGCTCGGCACTCGCACGTCCGCCAGGGCGTGCGCTGCCGAAGGCTGCCCACTTACTTCGGGGAGCAGTCCGTAGCTATCCATGAGTCTTGGGTTCCTGAGGACCGAATATACCCGAGCAGGAAAATGCAAAAGTTTGTGAATCGCAGCCTACGGTACTAACGTGTCTCTCATACTTCCCAGAGTGACATCTTAATTTCCGAGCCTTGCCGCCCTGGGAAAAGCTCTCTCATACACCGCCGTTCCTGTGTGTGGTCGAGGCCGGCAGTGCGCTCCCGCTATTCGGCAGCGCGCCGCCGGAATTCGCTTTGCCAGCTGCCCCGCGTACTGCGGCCTGCAGCGGCGCCAGCTGCGGGGCAAGCTGTGGCTGCGAGGGATCAAGATACTGCACAATGAGCGAAATGCGCCGGTTCGACGCGTCAAGGGGACGGCTTGTATCGCGCAGTCGCTGGTCCGCGAAGCCACGGACCTGCGACACCTGATCCGGTCGCACGCCGCTGGTTTGCATCAGCCGCCGCGCGACGTTCGCCCGATCTGACGACAGCTCCCAGTTGCTGTAGATCTCTTCATTTGAGTAAGGCTGCGCGTCAGTATGGCCCTCGATCGAAATACGGTTCGGCAACGCACCAAGCTGCACTGAAAGCACCTTGAGGATCGAGACAAGCAGCGGCGTCGGCGTCGTGCTGCCTGTAGCGAAAAACGTGCCATGCGCATCCTCCATCAGCTCGATTCGCAGACCCTCCGGCGTAATCGTGATCTCAATCTGCTTTTTGAGTTTGTCGAGTGGATCAACATGATGGATCGACTGCAGAAGCTGCGTCCTTAGCCTGGTCATGTCCTGCTTGTTCAGCAGGATGTTGGGTCCGGCACCAGGGTGTGACGGGCCTTTGTGCGTCGCCATGCCATGGGGGTCGCGAAAGTACCCGGCAATCTCTTCCTTTTGGTCCTTGGTAGTGCTGCTCATCAGCCATAGCACAATGAAGAGTGCCATCATCGCAGTGACAAAATCAGCGTAGGCGACCTTCCAGGCCCCGCCATGATGTCCGCCGTGCCCCGAGCCTTTTTTCCTGATAACAATTGTCGCTTCCGGTTTGGTCATCGCTAGCTCGCCGGCGCGGCGGCAGCTTTGCCGCGGCACACATTCTCGACTTCAGTGAAGCTGGGCCGCACATGCTCCGGGATCGCACGGCGCGCCATCTCCACAGCAAGGATCGGCGACATCCCTTTGATAAACGAGAGCATGACAACACGCAGAATGTGATAGTAGCCGTGCTCGTCGCCGACGCGCTTGCCCATCGCCGAGGCGAGCGGGCCCAGCATGCCGTAACAAAGCAGGATGCCTAAGAAAGTCCCGACTAGCGCGGCCGCGACCTTGTGGCCGATCTGCTCCGGCGGGCCTCCGAGCGAACCCATCGTGATCACGATGCCTAGGACCGCAGCCACAATGCCGAGTCCTGGCAGCGCGTCGGCTACCGTCGTCAGCGCACCTGTCGGTTGCGTTGCGCTCTGGTGGTGCACCTCCATGTCAAGCTCCATCATCTGGTCCACATCAAAGGTGCTCACGCCGCCTGTGATCGCCATCCGCATCGTGTCGCAGACAAAATCACGGGCGTGGTGGTCCTTCAGGAACACGGGATACTTTTTGAAGATTTCGCTCTTGTCCACCTCCTCGACGTCGCTCTCAATCGAGACCATTCCCTCTTTCCGCGCTTTGGTAAACAGGTCGAACATCATCTTCAGCGTGTCCAGGTAGCGCTGCTTGGGAAACTTCGCTCCTCCGAGCACCCCCACCAAGCCGGCGGCGATGCCCTTGAGCACGTGCGTGGGGTTGGCGGCGAGCAGCGTACCGACTGCGGCACCCGCAATTGTCACGAGTTCGGCCGGCTGCACCAGCACCGCGATGTTTCCCTTTTCCATCAGGAAACCGCCGAGGACCGCGCCGAAAACCACGAGTATGCCGATGATCGAAAACATTATGTCCTTTGCCCTTCGCGATCGGACAGCCTGGTCGCTTTCAGCCGCTCTGACCGTGTTGTTCCTATCGGCTGCCGACTCCGAACCGTTCAGAGCAAACTGTCTTGCCACTCGCAGCTGGCAAGCGCGGCGGAACAGTCCCGCTTTGGCACACGCCCGCAGGAGGAAAGCTGGTAAGTGCCCTTCGTTACAGCAAGTGAACGCCGGCAATTGTGGTAGATTGGCCCCGCCGGACGACCGTCGCTTACTTGGGGGACACCTACTTGTTTGTTCGCCTGCTCGCAGCCTTGGCGCTGCTTTCTTCACTCGCTTTCGCTGCTCTGGCTCAGTCCTCGACCAGCACGTCCGGCAATGCCACAGCCATGCCGGCGGACGCGCGCGCGCAAAAGAGCTACAGCGAAGGCGTGGAGTACGAGAAGAGCCATCAATGGGGCTTCGCCCTTGAGGCCTACAAGAAAGCTGACAAGCAGGATGGCAATCGCTGCGCCGCCTGCGCCAGAAAGGTGGTCGACGTGGCGATAGACCTCGAAAACTGGAAGAGCGCGGACGCAGCATCGACCGAACTTCTCGCGCTCGCCGCTACCCCCGACGAGCAGGCCGCCAGCCATCTGGACCGCGCGAAGCTGCTCATCGCCATGGGCAAAGCCAAAAAGAAGCCCGAGTGTTTCGCCGAAGGGCAAAAAGAAACCCAGGCCGCGCTGGCCCTCCATCCCGAGGACCGCCCTGCCATGTACCTGAAAGGGGTGTGCCTGGCCGAGCAACAACAGGATGACGCGGCGAAGCAGGTCTTTACGGAGCTTGCGCCCCGGCTCAAGCCCGGTTCCGTGGACTACGGCCGCGTGGCGCGCTATGCCGAGCGGCCCGAACTGGTGCGCGCCCGCATGGCGCCGCCCTTCAGCGTAACAACGCTCGACGGAAAACGCATCTCCCTTGATGACCTTAAGGACAAGGTCGTGCTGATTGACTTCTGGGCGACCTGGTGCGGACCCTGCCGGGAGGCTCTGCCCCACATGAAAGATATCGCAAAGGAGTTCGCAGGCCAGCCGCTTGTTGTGCTCAGCGTCAGCCTCGATGGCGATGAAGCCAAATGGAAGGACTTTGTCGCGAAGAACAACATGACCTGGCTGCAGTACCGGGACGGCGGCTTCAACGGGCCGGTTGCGCAGGAGTTCGGCGTCAACGCCATCCCGCATACCTTCACCATCGATAGCGACGGCGTGCTGCAGGATGAGCACGTTGGCGATGCCGAGATCGATGGCAAGCTGAAGAAACTGGTCGCACGTACCAGGGCCCGGCAGGAAGCCGTCCCGCAGGTCGCTTCCGCTTCGGGCAGCCACTGAAGCTTCCTGGCGCGGCGCCAAGCCGCAGCTTTCACGCGTGACAGCAGGATGCAGCTATGCTTCTCTCATTCGCGGGTCTCAAGGAGAGCCGAACCCGCAGAAAGGGGCACGCCGATGCTTTTCACCATAACCCTCCTGAGCCTGCTCCTCGCGCTGCCACTTGCGCGCGCTGAGGCGCAGGCGGCCGCGCCCCCTGCTGACCCTGAGCCAACACAGCACGAATACCTCCTGCACAACTTCCGCACTGAGAGCGGCGTCGTGCTGCCCGAAGCCCGCCTCGTTTACGGCACTTATGGCAGCCTCAACGCGGCAGGCGACAACGCCATCCTTCTGCCCTCGCACTACATGGCGGAGATGCACGGATACGGCTGGTTGGTACAGTCGGCCAAGTCCCCGGATCATGCGCTCGACCCGACCAGGCTCTTCCTTATCACCAGCGAGGAGTTCGGCAACGGCCGCTCTTCCTCGCCGAGCAACACGCCCGAGCCGTTCCACGGGCCGCGCTTTCCCGTCATGACCATCCGCGACAACGTCAACGCCGTGCACCAGATGCTCGTCGAGCAGCTCCATGTGCGGCACCTGCGCGCAGTCATCGGCTTCTCCATGGGCGCGCAGCAGGCGTTCCAGTGGGCCGTCAGCTACCCCACCTACATGGATCGCATCGTTGCCACCTCCGGAACAGCGAAGACCTACGGGCACGGCATCGTCCGCAACGAGGGGCAGATCACCGCGATCGAGACAGACCCGGTGTTCGCCAACGGCGATTACAAGGTAGAGCCGGAAAAAGGAATCGAAGCGTTCAACCTGATGTGGACCGGCTGGCTCTTCTCGCAGGAGTGGTGGCGCAGGGAGCTGTGGCGGCAGGATGACCCGAAGCTCAAAACGCTTGCCGAAGTGATCGACCACAACAGGAAACAGTTCATCCCCGGCGCCGACGCCAACAACCTTATCCTGCAGCTTCGCACCTGGGAGTCGAACGACGTCGGCATGACGCCGCCATTCCGCAACGGCCACGGTGGCGATCTTGAAGCTGCTTTACGCTCTATCCGTGTGCCGGTGCTCTACATGCCATCTGCGACGGACCTGTATTTCCCGCTTGAAGACGCGCGCTACGAGGCGCAGTACATCCCGCACTGCACGCTCACTCCCATACCTTCGCTCTGGGGTCACCCGGCTGGCGCCGGCGCCAGCCCTGCCGATGAGAAGTTCTTGAACGAGCACATCGCCGCATTCCTGGCAGTGGCTAAGCCTCAATAAAGCATGTCTCTCTTTCTCTCCGGTTCCGCGCACGATGCGCCCGCGCTGTATCCATCTCCCGCACCGCGTGTCAATGTTGGAACGAATTTACTCGGGAGTGCCCGCCGTGCCGAGCTCAGCAGGCCGGCGTGCCCGGCACAACCGCTGGCATAAGCGGCAGCCACAGCGCAAACACCGTCCCGTGCAGCGAGCCCGCCGCAATCGAGCGCACGCGTAGCGTGCCCCCGTGCTTGGCCACGATCTGACTCGAGATCCAAAGCCCGAGGCCGGTGCCGTGGATCTCCTTCGTCGTAAAGAATGCCTCAAAGATCCGCCGGCGCACTTCCGGCGTCATGCCGGTGCCGTTATCTGCAACCGTGATGCGCACACCCTCGCAGCCGCCCGTCCACTCGCGCGCGCGGCGCGTACGCAGCGTCAGCTCGCCGCCGCCCCGCATCGCGTCCACGGCGTTGCTCACCAGGTTGTTGATCACCTGGCGCAGGTCGCCCTCGTAGCACAGCAGGCTCACCCCGGTGCCGTAATCGCACCGCGGATGGATGTTGTAGTTCGTAAAGCGAGCCGCATATAAGGCGAGCACTTGTTCCAGCAGTGTCGATGGATCAACCTCCCGCGGACGGGTCGACTGGCGATGGAAGCGCAGTGTCTGCGAGACGATCTGCGAAACGCGGTGCAGCTCCCGGTCGGCCATCTCCAGGTAGTTGCGCGCCTCCTCCGGCGTCAGCTCGCCGCCACGCAGGATAAACAGCAGGTTTGTCACCGCTTCCAGCGGGTTGTTGATCTCATGCGAGATGGAGGAAGCAAGCTTGCCGACCGCAGCCAGCTTTTCGCTCTCCAGCAGCGCCGTTTCCGTTTTCTTCTGCGCCGTCAGGTCCGTCAGGAAGACAGCCAGCTCCAGCCGTCCACCCTCTTCGCCAAGCACCGCCGCGCCCACCAGCACCGGCACAATCGCGCCGCTCCTTGCCTGCAGCAGTCTCTGGTAAGGCGCGCAGCCCGAGCCCTGCCGCAGCGCTTCCAGCGTCGCCTGCGACCAGAAGCTTTGCCCATCTGCCGCCAGATCGTCCCACCGCACCGTGCCGCGGTCCACCTCCGCGCCGGGAAAGCCCAGCAAGTCAAGCAAAGCGCGATTCATGTAGGACAACGCGCCGCCCGAGCTCCCGATGGCGACGCCGACACTGGACTGCTCGATCAGCCGGCGAAAGCGCTCCTCGCTCTGCCGCAGCGCGAGCTCGGTTAGTTTGCGCGTTGTGCTTTCGCGCGACACCGCCAGCATCCGCGACATTCTTCCCGACCGGTCATACATCGGCGTCAGCGTCACGTCCCACCAGGTCGACTCGCCGTGCGCCGTGATGAAATGCCCTTCAAAGTGACCGGCGCCCCCGGCGAGTGCAGCTGCCATCGCTGCCTCCACCCCGCTTCGATCCTCGCCCCAGAAATCCAGCCAGCACCTGCCCCGAACCTCCTCGAAGTTCGCAATGCCGAGCCGCTGCTGCCCCTCCTCGTTCATTGAGACAAGCGCGCCGTCCAGGTCGAGCACCTTGATGCAGTCGCGCGTACTGGTCAGGATCTGCCGGCTACGCTCCTCACTGGCGCGTAGCGCCTCCTGCGCACTCTTCTGCGCGTCGATATCCAGAATCGCCGCCACGCCCCCGGCAATCGCGCCGGTTTCGTCCAGAATGGGCGCGGCCGTCACACTGATCCAGCCCCGGGTCTGGTCACCGCGGTGGTATAGGAATTCTTCCGGCTCGATTACGGCGCCCTGCCTCACCGCGCGGGCCAGCGGAAACTCCTCACCGCGCACGCGCCGGCCATCCGGGTGCTCCGCAAACCACTCTTCGTACTCCTGTACACCCGGGCTCGGGTGAACCTGACGCCGCGTGATCTTCTCTACGCTGCCATTGCCCATCACAATCCTGCCTTCCTGGTCCGCAACCAGGATGCCCAGCGGCAGGTTGTCGAGAATCGCTTTCAGGCGCGCTCGCTCCGCGTCGAGCGCGGGTGTCAGCCTGGCCCGGTGCAGCGCCGCGCCGATCCGGAGGCCCAGGTCCTCGGCCGCGACTCGATCCTCCCCGTCATAGGCAGATGGGAGCAGCGTTCTCCCAAAGGTGACGATGCCAAAGCGCTCTCCGCCCGACAGGAGCGGCACACACAGGAGCGAGTGCAGGCCCAGCCGCTGGCACAACTCGATCTGCATCCGGTCCCCACGCGTAATCTGGCCGAGTGCCGCATCGTCGACGTTGGGGATCGCGATCGAATCCCGCATCGACTCCGCCCCTGGAAAAGCCTTGCAGATGACCTCGGGCGCCGGCACGAAACTTCCAAGCTCCTTCACCGTCGCATCCTGCGACGCAGAGCGTGCCGGGCCTGCGACGCGCACAACCATTCCGTTCCCATCGAGTAGATCGAAGACAACCAGGTCAGCAAACTGCCGGGTCGCGAGACGGCTGATTCGGTCCAGGATCGACTCGCGATCCTCCCCCTCGGCGAGCACACGCCCGGCTCCGGCCAGCAGCTCCAGGATTGATTCGGCACGGCGCGCTCGCGACACATCGCGGAACACCAGCACCGTACCCGCGAAAGAAGGCTCGTCTGGCCCGCTATCCAGTCCGGGGATCGGCGAGACATGCAACTCGGCCGCGAACCGGCTGCCGTCGCGGCCCATTGCACTCAGCCGCGCCGTGTGTTCGGGCGTATAACGGCCTGCAAGCAGCAGGTCGGTTAAAGAAACCTCGGGCGCGTTCTCCTCAAACAGGCGAAACACTCCGGGCAGCGGCTTGCCGAGTGCTTCCGCCTCGGTCCACCCGGTAAGCGCCTCCGCTTTCGCATTCATCAGGCTGATGCAGCCGCTGCGGTCGCACGAGATCACGCCGTCTCCCACAGCGCGCAGTGTAGCCAGCAGCAGATGCTCGTCGAACAGAGCAGCAGACAGGGACAAAGGAGCCCTCCAGGCGGGCGTCATATCGGCAACAGCTGAGCACACGCTCGCTGCGCCTCTTTGTGGGGGGAGAAGCACAGGCGGAGGTATCTCCACCCTTTGCGCTCCTCAGTATAGCGGGTGCGCGGAACGGTTAGGCAGCACAAAGAGTCGCTCTGACTTCCATCCCGTGCAGGCTGAGCTGGTTTGTTGACTAAAGCGGTTGCGGGGCGCAGCCGGGCATGGTAGAAGCTTCTCGCTGCAAGCCGCGTACACGCCTTGCAGCGTCACAGATATACTCCACACGGCCTGGGGCCCGCAGCAGAGTCACGCACCGGCCGCGCGGAGGCGCTTCGGCACACCTTCTTGGGCGAGTAGCTGACAAGACCAGCCGGATTCTCGACGCTCCTTCGCTTGCTGCTCGGTACCATCGTCGAAAGGTACTCGGCGATCAATTACGATCAGTGATCAAATCGCAGTCCCGGCGAATGGCTTCCTCTGCTTCTCTATACCTGTCCTGCTTTCGAAATTCAGCGCCATCTGCTTTAAAGGCCGGAGCCTTCTGACCTTCTTATCCTTCATTCATACATCCTGCCTAGACTCTGCAGCAGTCGCAGCCAGGCGGCTGAGACTACTTGGGTGCAGCTGCGAGAAAGCAGCGAACCGTTGGAGCCTTCAGAGTGCTATTGTCCCCTCCGCGAACCACGTTCATGCTTCGCTTCTGCCTGCCGCGCCTGGCATGTCGCCTGGCAATCACGAGTGCCTTGCTGCTCGGGGCCGTAACTCCGCTGCTCGCACAGTTTGAAACAGCTTCGGTACTCGGCTTTGTCCGCGACAGCTCGGGAGCACCGGTCACAGGCAGCGTCGTCACACTGGTAAACACGCAGACCGGCCAGCGGATCAGCGTCCAAAGCGATGCACAAGGCGAGTACAACTTTCCTGACGTAAAAGTTGGCGAGTACACCATCGATGCGACTTCGGCGGGCTTTCGTGAAACAACAACAGCGCCGTTCGCGGTAGCCGTGAACGCCCGGCAGCGCGTCGATGTCGCGCTCAAGGTGGGCAGCCAGTCAGAGAATGTCACCGTAAGCGGCGCCGCAAGCCAGCTGGAATCGGAGACAAGTGAGAACGGCGTCGTGATTTCGCCGGCCGAAGTACAGAACCTGCCGCTGAACGGTCGCGCCTACGCGGATCTCGCCACGTTGGCTCCCGGCGTACGCCGCAATGTTCTCGAGAACCAGTCGGTCACGAGCCGCGACGCTTCCTACAACGTCAACGGGCAGCGCTCCGAGTTCAACAACTTTCTGCTCGACGGCGTCGACAACAACGCCTATGGCACATCGAACCAGGGCTTTTCCAACCAGGCGATCCCGCCCTCGCCGGATGCGATCAACGAGTTTCGCGTAGAAACCAACAACTACAGCGCGGAGTACGGACGGGCTTCGGGCGCGGTGATCAACGTCTCGATTAACAGCGGCACAAACCAGTTCCACGGCAAAGTGTGGGAGTACAACCGCAACACCGACCTGAACGCGCAAGGGCCATTTCTTCCACCGGTTGACGTACTGACCGGCAGGCGGCAGGTCCCTGTGCTCATCCGCAATCAGTTCGGTGGCGATCTCGGCGGCCCCGTCTTCAAGAACAAGGCATTTTTCTTCGTCGACTACGAGGGCAACCGGCAGGTACAGGGGCAATACTCAACTGCAACCATTCCGAACGCAAATCAGCAACAAGGCATCTTCCAGACAACGACCGGCACGCCCATCCCGCTGCGCAACCCGATCACCGGGACCATCTACCCGAATGGCATTGTGCCGCAAGGCGACTGGACGCCGCTTGCGGTTAAGGTCTTTCAGAACCTGCCCGCACCGAACGTCACGGGCTTCAGCAACAACTTTGCCTCGCTGCCGAAAGCTAGCCTCGTCGATGACAAGGGCGATGGTCGCCTCGATCTGGTGCTCAATGCGAAGACCACGGCTTTCGGGCGCTACAGCGACCATGAGGGCAACATCGTTGACATCACAACAATCCCCGGCGCAGACGGCGGATCGGCGGGCAATGGAACCATCCACGCCTACAACCGGCAGATCGTCGGCGGCGTGACGCACAGCTTCACCTCCAACTCCATCCTCGACGCCCGCATTGGCTTTACCTGGACCGAAGGCGGAAAGACTCCCTACGGCGCAGGAGTGACCAGTCTCAACACACAGGCCGGCATCCCGGGTCTGCCCACAGCTTCCACTGTGATTCGTGAGCTCAGCTCGGAGAATGTCACCGGCTTCACAGCCTGGGGCGCGCAGAACTCCAATCCGCAGTTCCAGAATCCTTTCGTCATCGACCCGAAAGTGAACTACTCGATCCTCAGGGGGCGCAACAGCATCAAGGTCGGCTGGGAGTTCCTCGCGATCAACACGGAGATCGACGACTTCAACCCGGTGTATGGTGCGGAAGCGTTCGGCGGTGCCTTCAGCCAGTGCGTGGTCAACCAGGGCACATCCGCGAGCCCGAACTACATCGACGAATGCGACGGCAACGTCCCAAGCACGGTCAACCCGAACGACGCGGGCGCGAGCCAGGCAGCGGACCTCGCCGACTTCCTGGTGGGTGCGCGCTCCGGCTACCAGCTCAACAACTTCGTCATCGTGAACTATCACCAGTACATGAACTTCTTCTACGGTCAGGACGACCTGAAGGTCACCCCGAAGCTCACCGTCAATGCCGGTCTTCGCTATGAAAATGTCACCCCGCAGTTCGTCACGGGCGACCATCTGGCCAATTACAATCCAGCCACCAACACACTGGTGCCGGCATCCAGTGGCTCGCTCTTTAACCGAGCGCTGGTACACACGCCGAAGCTCAGTTTTGCGCCGCGCTTCGGTGTGGCCTACCAGCTCGACCAGAAAACCGTGGTCCGCTCCGCATATGGCCTCTCCTTCGACCAGTTCAACCGCGAAGGCGGCGAAAACCTGCTCGCCTACAACGGCCCCTACATCGTCAACTCGGCAATCAATCAGTACGCGCCTCACTCGACCCAGTCGGTTCAGCAGCCTCTCTGTGCCAACGGCACCTCCGCAGTGACGCAGCTGCTCAACTGCTTTAGCCCCGTCGCGCAAGGCTATCCGAACGGATTTGTGTCTTCCTCCAACTTCAGCACCCTGCTGGCAGAGACGCGCTACATCCCGCCCTATATTCCAACCGGCTACGTGCAGTCCTGGCACCTGGATGTCCAACGTGAGGTCGCGCCGAACACCGTGCTCACGGTCTCCTACGTGGGCGAACACGGGGTACACCTCTGGGTGTTGGCCGACCTGAACCAGGCCGCGCCCTGCCCGGCGACCGGCGCCTGCGGCAGCCTGCAGGCGCGCCGCCCAATCGCCGGCTTCACCGGCATCGAGGAGTCGCTCCCAGACGGCTTCCTTAGCTACAACGCATTGCAGGCAAAACTCGAGCACCGCTTTTCGCTCGGCTTTTACGCGCTGAACTCCTTCACCTGGTCGCGTGCGCTGGACAATGCTTCCGGACACCTGGACACACCGAACAACGACAACTCGCGTATCAACCTCGCGAACCCGCTCGGGGAACGCGGCCAGTCTGCCTACAACCAGCCACTCAACGACACGGTAAGCCTGGTATGGGATCTGCCGTATGGCCGCGGCCGCCACTTCGGCGCGAACACCCCGCGCCTGCTGGACGCTGCGCTCGGCAACTGGCAGGTCACTGCGATCAACACTGCCACCAGTGGTCAGCCCGTCAACCTCATCTACAGCATTCCTGCGGCCGATACTGTGAGCAGTCTGCTGAACTACCGTCCGAACGTGAACGGCAGCCCGCTCACGCCGGACGGTACCCGGGTCAAGACGGCGACCTCGGTAAACAACTTCCTGAGCAGCACAAATGTCACGCTGCCTGGGCCCTCGACACCGTATGGCAATGCGGGCCGCAACTCGCTTCGCGATTACCCCTTCTATGAGCTGGATCTCGGCCTTCACAAGGGCTTCCGGCTGTGGAGCGAAAGCTCCCTGCTCGACATTCGCGGGGAGGCCTTTAATGCGCTCAACCAGACCAACTACCAGGCGCCCGACTCCAACCGTAGTGACAGCAGCTTTGGTTCCATCACGACATATTTCCCGCCGCGCCAGTTGCAGGTAGCTGCCAAGCTCATCTTCTAGCGGCGACTTACGACGCACTTTCCTCCACGAGAAGGCAGCTCTGGCTGCCTCCCTGCCCTCACGCGACACCAGGAGCTGCCGTGCACTTACTTCGCGCCATTCCTCTCGCACTGCTTGTTGCTTCCACCGTTCTCTTCGGTCAGTCCACGGGCGACACAGCGGTGCGGATCAACCAGATCCAGGTCATCGGGACGCATAACAGCTACCACGCAGGCCTTACCCCGGGAGTCGCAAGACTGCTGCAGCAAAAGAACCCAAAGGTTTTCGCGGCGCTGGACTACACGCATCCCTCGCTCACCAGACAACTCGACGAAGGCGTCCGGCAGCTGGAGATTGATGTGTTCGCTGACAGCAAGGGCGGCCTGTATGCGCACCCCGCCATGGAAAAGATTGCCACGCAGGCGGGCATTGCAGGCGACCCCGATCCCGACCCCAACGGCGTTATGGATAAGCCCGGCTTCAAGGTGATGCACGTGCAGGACATTGATCAACAGAGCGTCTGCCAGCCGTTCGTCGCCTGCCTCGCAGAGGTGCGTGCGTGGTCAAAAGCGCATCCCGACCACCTGCCGGTGTTTCTTCTCATTGAAACGAAACAGGGCAAGCTTAAGGTCGACTTTCCGACAGTGACGCCCGAGCCGTTTACGCTGTCCGTCTTCGACGCGCTCGATGCCGAGATCCGCTCGGTTTTTCCGGCAGACGAGCTCATCACGCCGGACCAAGTGCGGGGCCGCTACCCAAGTTTGAACGCCGCTGTTCGCGCCGGGAACTGGCCTACGCTCACAGCCGCGCGCGGCAAGGTCGTCTTCCTCATGGATCAGCGTCCGATGGAAGCTGTCTATACTCAGGGCCACCCTAACCTTGAGTCACGCATTCTCTTCACCAACGCCGTACCTGGCGCGCCCGACGCTGCCTTTACCGAAGAGAACGACGGAACACCGGAAGCTATCGACGCGCTGGTCCGGCAGGGCTATCTGGTCCGCACCCGCACGGATGCCGATACCGTGCAGGCGCGCAGCAACGATACAAAGCGACGGGATGCCGTGATAGCGAGCGGCGCGCAGATTCTCTCAACCGACTACCCGAAAGGCGAGGCAGCCCCAAGTGGTTTCGTTGTTGCTTTACCGGGTGGTGTTCTCGCACGCTGCAATCCAGTAGAAAGGGCGCCGGGTTGCACTGAGGCCTTGCTCCAGCATCAGTGAGTCTCTCGCACCGCGCCTCAAGCAGCAGAAACAGGCTCTGGCGCTACTGTGAGCGCGTCAACTGCATTGCGGAGGCTTGGACGCGCTGCCAGCAGCAGGAAAACGCTTCAGATTGACCTTGCGTGTGGTTTCCGCGAACGGTGAAGGATCGAACCAGACAACGGGCAGGACGGCGCCGGTGCAGACGACGCCAACTGCAGAGCGGGCTATGGATGCACCGGGTCCCGAATGGGAGCAGCCCCACTGGCCTAAGAACAAATCCGGGGGAGAGATGACGCTCTTCACAGATCAACGTAACGCGCGGCCGGGTGGTACCGTTAGCGAAGGCGGCCAAAGACGTCGGCAGGCAGTCGCAGGCCGATGAGGCTGGGGCTGTTCTGTCGAGGACGCCGATGGCCTCGAACAGCGGCCGAAGCGAAAAGGATGACGCCCATCACCCTCCGACACCATCAGCACGGAGCCGAATGCCAGGGATGAGCGACCGCCTGCCTGAGCTGCCGCCCGACGCCTTCCTCAAGCAGGACGGAGGCGACGACGCCGTCTTTTACGCGCCTGCCCGGCTGGTCACCCACATTGACGAGGCGGCGACACGCGCGCTTACCGGCTGCTACCGAGCCGCTTTGCCGGCCGGAGGCGTGCTGCTGGATCTGATGTCCAGCTGGGTGAGCCATCTGCCGCCGGAGGTGGCCTTTACCGAGGTGATCGGCCAGGGCATGAACGCCGAGGAGCTCCGGGCCAATCCCCGGTTGACCCGAAGCTTCGTACAAGATCTGAACCGCACCCCCACTCTGCCGCTGGAAACCGACAGCTGCGATGCCGCCCTGTGCTGTGTGGGCGTCCAGTACCTGCAGCACCCCTTGGATGTCTTTGCTGAGGTCCTGCGGGTTCTGCGGCCGGGCGCACCTTGTGTCGTCAGCTTTTCCGACCGCTGCTTTCCAACCAAAGCGGTAGCGATCTGGCGGTCACTCGACGCCAACGGACACGCAGCCCTGGTGCGCCTCTATCTCCAGCGTGCCGGCTTTCGCGACATCAGCGCAGAGGTGTTGCGGGACGGCTCTGAGAGCGATCCGCTGATTGCGGTCACAGGGCGGCGTTGATCCAGGCGGACGCGCCGAGCGAAAACGCTAACTCTGAAGGGGAACGTCAGCAGCCGATAAAACGGATCTAGTACGTCGCTGCTTGATCGCTATCGTAAAGTTGACCAAATTTGTTCGTGTGTGTGCGGGTAGCAACTGGCTGCGCCGGCAGCACAATCGCGCCAAGCTCCGTATGCCCGGGCGTCACCTGCACTACGCGGCTGAGTTGGTTCAACGGTGCTTCGTTCTCGCCCTCAGCTGTTCAGCCTCTGGTATTCCAATGAGAACAGCATGTAGGCCGTCGGGCTATAGATGGCATTGCCGAAGAAGGTTGCATTCCGGCCGAGACCGATAGGTTCCAACCTGTAATCGGCGGAGGTGCTAATGCCAGGGGGTGCCAGGCAGAAACGCAGCCGGCTCCACCCAGGGCGTTGCGCTCGTTTGACCCTTCTTTTCTTGATCCCACCACGCAAGCAGGTTGGTCATGGAAATGAGATTAGATCGAAAGGACAAGCAACTGCGACTGCTTCACCAAAGCATCGGCCTTTTCTCGTTACTGAGAAGGCCGGGCGGATCGCTTCCGAGCATGCGACTTGCGAGCGTAAATGCCAGAACCGAGGTACTCAGGTCTTGCGCTAATTGATCTATGGTGACAAGCCGTTTTATTGATGTTGGTCCTGACGGGTAAGCATAAGGTTACACACAATAGTCTGGAGGCCGAGTGATGAAAGCAAAACTGCGCATGCGCGGAACGGACGTGTTTGCAGCGATCGGTGATCCGACCCGTCGGAAGGTTCTCGATATGCTGTCCTCGCAGAATCTTGCTGCGGGCGAGATCGCAATGCGGTTCGAAGTGAGCCGCCCTGCTAGCTCACAACATTTGCGAATCCTGCGTCGGGCGAAGCTGATTGCTGTCCAGAAGAGAGACCGCGAGCACATCTATCGCGTTAACCCTGAGCCGCTCCGCGAGGTTCATGACTCATTCTCAGAAGAAGGAATACGTGGACTGGATACTTTCCGCAAAGCAGACCGTCACTAAGGCAAGTAGAGTGACAAAAGCTGTAGGGATGCTCGCTGCGGGAAAGAAGCGAATCCGCTAGACCGTTCTTGCGTCCAAGGACACTCGATGGCCAGATCTCAGGAAAGGTCCTGCGAGACGCCGTTCTCGGCAACAGTGTTCTGGCTTGACGACCGATCGCCGATACACTCGCCATCATGCTAGAGCGACTACCAGAGGGTCCTTAGCAAAGGTGCCGTGTCGTCTCGCTCTATCAAAGTGTTTTTGCGTTCTCAGCAAAGCGATGAGGACTCCAAGCAGTCTGTCGGCTAAACCGCGCAATGCCCGTGGGTGCTGGTGGCCTGCTGCCCTCAGTGCGTCGTAGTGTTTTCGGCTCCTGATGTTACAGCAGAGACTGCTTGTTGCCCAGTAGAACACCGCGTTTCGCAAGCGCGGACTGCAAGCCTGACGCATGCCGACGGTCCTTCTCTGGCCGCTTTGCCTAATCACCGGCGCCGTGCCGGCATAACAGCGATCCTGACATCCTGGGTGAGGATCCAGGTGCGATCCAGGCGCGATTCTGGCGTCTGTTGCTGAGCACCGACCACACGGACGCTCGCCGCTCCTACGGGTAAAGCCTCGTCCGCTCCCAACCGCCATCGCGGTGAGTAAACAGGAACCGGTTGTGCAATCGGTCCGGCCCATCCATCCAGAACTCGATCCGGTGCGCGCGGATCGAGTACCCGCGCCAGTACTCCGGCCGTGGGATCTCGCCCGGGTGCCCCTCGGTGAACCGCCTTACCTGCTCCTCCAGAACCGCCCGGCTCTCGAGCGGCCGGCTCTGGCTTGAGACCGCCGCCCCAATCTGGCTTCTGCGCCCCCTGCTGTGGAAGTACTCGTCCACATCGTTCGGCGCCATCTCCGTCACCTGCCCCGCCACCCGCACCTGCCGCCGCAGCGTCTTCCAGTGGAAGCACAGCGCCGCCTGAGCGTTCGCCGCCAGCTGCTCACCTTTCGCGCTCTCGGCATTGGTAAAAAACCCAAACCCGCGCTCGTCGGCCCGCTTCACCAGCACCATCCGTACGCTCGGCTCACCCTCCGGCGACGCGGTCGCCAGTGCCGCCGCGTTCGCGTCATTCGGCTCGCTCGCCTCGGCCTCGCTCAGCCACTGGTTATACAGCTCGAGCGGGTCCGCGATCCCCTGCAACTGCTCGTCCGTCAGACCTTCGCTTACCTGATCGCCCATGCTTCGATCCTAGCCCGCAGGCTCTCGCCGAACAACGATCTCGCTGCCATTCGCTTTGTCGGCACAGCGCTCGTTCATGGAGGCTCGCGCCCGCCTTGCGAGGTCTGCTATAAAGGGCCGCTCCCTCTTGCCCGAGGGAGCGACACCATACGTGGAGGCCCACTCCGATGCCGAACTCCCCCAACGCCCGCACCCGCAAGGCCGCAGGCCTCCTCACGCTTTTCCTCTCGGTTGTGATCTTCGGCGCGGGAGGCACCACCGCCATCGCTGCTCCCGCCCCACCCACGCGCCCGGCCATCACCGGCATCGCTCACATCGCACTCGCCACAAACAACATGGCTGCCGAGCGCGAGTTCTACACGCACTATCTGGGCTGGACCGCCGTCGCCTCACCCGAGTTCCCTGACGGCGTCCGCTTCTACGGCGACCCGCGCCAGACCGTCGAGATCCATCCCGCCAGCTCGCCAGGCCAGCTCCCGCTCGACCACGTCGCCTTCCGCACCTCCGACGCAAACGGCATGCGCCTCTATCTCAAGAGCAAGGGCATCGCCGTGCCGGACCAAGTCACCACCCTGCGCGACGGCGAAAAGATCTTCCTCGTCAAGGACCCGGAAGGCAACTCCATCGAGTTCGCTCAACGTGGCGCGGACTCAACCGGCGCGGCCATCCGCCCGGCCAGCCTGCCTGAAACCACCTCCGGCAGCATCTCCGGCCGCATCATCCACGCCGGCTTCATCGTCAAATCCGCCGCGGCCGAAGACCACTTCTACAAGGACATCCTCGGCTTCCACCAGTACTGGCAGGGCGGCATGAAGGACGGCGTCGTCGACTGGTCCTCGCTCCAGGTGCCGGACGGCACTGACTGGGTCGAGTACATGCTCAACGCCTCACCCACTCCCTCGAAGCGCCAGATCGGCGTCGACGACCACTTCGCCCTCGGCGTCGCGCAGATGGACACTGTCGTCGCCGACTTCCAGACGCGCGGCTTCCCCTCCGACGGCCAGAAAGCCAAGCAGATGGGCCGCGACGGCAAGTTCCAGCTCAACGAGTACGACCCCGACGGCACCCGCGTCGAGTTCATGGAGTTCAAACCCTCCCAAACCCCTTGCTGCAACCCCATCACCGGCCGCACCCCATCCGAAGCCGAGCAGTAATCGCTCAGCGCTGGAACAAGGTCGTCCAGCATCACAGGAAGCAGCGTAACCTGACCGCACCGTTCTCCTTGGACATAAGCCAGAACAGGCCTCGTACGTGCGGCGCCATCGTCTCAGCGAACGATCCCGAAAACGCAACGAGTCTCGCTGCATCACTCAACGTACTCTTTACGGCTGACGAAGACGGCGTTTACCGGGACTTAGCCCAAAGGCGAAGGGCTGGACTCGCGCGACTGGGTGCATTTCCTTTGTCTTACGTACGAGGGCGCAGTCCATCCATCAATAAATCCAGAACGCGGCGCAGCTGATCTTCATCGCTTGCGAGCTTCATGGCCAAAACTGTAGCCGCGAGGCTGACCGTAAGATCGTCCTCCTGTACGTCGTCTCGGATGGTATGGTCCGCAATTCCGGCCGACAGAAATCGTACGATCGAGGTCCTGATCCGGGAGCGCGTCTCCAAGGAGGGTCCAGAGCGCGAAGTGAACGCGCTGCTAAGAGTCTCGCGCATCGCATGCTTGGTCGCCACGAATATGACATATCGATCCATCCACATCCGTAGCGCCTGAAACGCCGGATGCGATTTCAGTAGAGCCTCTCCAGCCGCCATGAGCGCGTCGAGTTCTGAGCGATATACCGCCTCGACCAAAGCTTCACGAGTTCCAAAATGCCGGTAGAGCGTACCGATCCCTACTTCTGCTCGCCGAGCGATCTCCTCAAGCGTGACAGAGCTGTTCTGCTTGGAAAACTGTTCGCGTGCTACATCAATGATTCGCTGTCGATTTCGGGCTGCGTCCGCGCGCAAAGCAGAGGACTTTGACAAACGGAGGGACCTCCGGTTAGGCTTCTCATAAGCGGAGCTGCCTCCGCTTAGAATCGGACTTCAGGAGCAAGACTATGACACGTTCTACGCAAAGCGTTCCCGCACCGGGCGGCACCTATTTCTTCTGTGGGAACGAAGTAGCGCGTATCGGCTATGGCGCTTTGCAGCTGCGGAAGCTTGAGTCCGATCCGGCCAAGGCGGAGGCGCTTCTCAGGCGCGCTCTCGAACTCGGCGTCAATCACATCGACACGGCCATGTTCTATGGCAATGGATTCGCCAATCAAATGATCCGCAAGGTTCTTGCTGACTGGGATGGTGTCGTGGTCGCAAGCAAGGTCGGAGCAGATCCTGAGATCGGCGGACCCATCCCGATGCGGCTGGCCCAGCGCCCAGAGCAGCTTCGCGCGACCGTGGAGGAGAACCTGCTCAGCCTGGGTATGGAACAGATTCCTTTAGTCAATTTGCGTAGGACGGATGTGGGGCCGGGTCTGCGAACCCAGGGCGACCAAATCGTCGACATCGACGACCAAATGGCCGAGATGGTCGCGATGCGCAAGGAAGGCAAGATCGGTAGTATCGGCCTAAGTGCGGTCAGCCTGGAGAATGTAGAACGTGTTCTTCCTGCCGGCATAGCGTGCGTTCAGAACGCTTACAGCCTGGTGAATCGAGAATGTGAAGAGCTGCTTGCCTTGTGTCTCTTTCACCAGATTGCTTGGGTGCCGTTCTTTCCCCTTGGCGGTGCCATGCCTGGCTTGCCCAAGGTAACGGACCAGCCGAAAGTCATTGATATTGCGGGCCAACTCGGAATTACGCCGTCGCAGCTTGGCCTTGCGTGGCTGCTGGAGCACAGCACAAACACCTTGCTTATCCCGGGTACGACCGACATTACTCACCTTGACGAGAATTTGGCTGCTGGATCTGTTGTCCTCAGTCCTGAAGTAGCAGTCGAACTCAGCAAACTGGATGTTGCTCCCAAATAAGGACCCTGCCTTAAGGACCACTGCAAGAATTGAAAATTAGAACGCCGGTGTGCTCCACTGCGAGCACAGTAACGACATGTCGCATTGTCTTCAGTAATGCCTGCACTGACGACCTGACATCGCAAGGTCCATGAAAGTCTCCTATCCGCCCCTACTTCGGCAACACCTGCTCCCCCGTAACCACAAACCTCCCTGCCACCCCCGCCCAACTTCCATCGCCCGCCTCTGGCTGGCTCC
>CAXTMF010000015.1:0-97147 GCA_964245435.1 uncultured Acidobacteriaceae bacterium | reverse complement strand
GCAACGGGGTGGGGGAGGCAGGATGCAACTGGAAGCGATGGCGATGCGGGTGCCGGAGGTGGCAGGGCACCCGAACAGGATTCCGTTTGAGGGCGTGCTGACGACGGTGGATGAGGCGAGCACGCGTCCGCCCTCGGGTGCGAAGGGACGCCGGGTGGTGCTGACGAGCAAGGCGGCAAGGGAAGCGCTGCCCTCGCTCCTGGGAATGGCAATCGGGTTTACGCCGAGCTACGACGGGCACGATGTACGGCGCAAATGCGGGTTGATTACCGAAGCAGATGTGGTGGGCCGGGAGCTGCGCGTGGCCGGGTATGTGTACGGGCGGGATTTCCCGGAGGTGGTGAAGCAGGTAGAGACAGGCGCGCCGGGTTCGATGGGGATGAGCTACGAGCTGGCGGACGCGCAGGTAGAGGACATGCTGGCCGATGTGTGGACGGTGACGCGGGCGATGTTTACCGGAGCAGCGGTGCTGCTCCGGGACAAGGCCGCATACCGAGGGACGTCGTTCCGGCTGCAGCGGAACCGCTGCAGGACGGGCGGCTTGGCGGCGGCATGGGAGAGCACACGGGATGTGCTGCCGGCAGCGGTGCGGGAAGGGTTGAGTTTGGGGCAGAAAGGATACGGAGCGCAATGGAGCTAGAGATGAACGAGGCGATGAGCAATCTGCAGGCATGTGTGGAGCGGCTGACAGCGGCGGCGAGCTCGATGGAGAGCGTCGCGGCACTGTGGCGGCAGTGCGCTGAGGAGCAGACAGGCGCGGTAACGAAGATCACGGCTGCGGTGGAGGCTGGCGACGAGGGTGCGGAGAGCACGCGGCGCGAAAGGGAGCTCCAAGCGCGGCTGCGCGAGGTCGAAGGTGCGCTGGAGGCACTACGGGCGGAGAGTGCACCGAGAGCAGAGAGCCGGAGCGAAGGGCGCGTCGCGCGGAAGACGCTGCCGGCGGCAACTGTGCAGCTGCTGGCCAAGCAGGGGATCGACACGGCGGATTCGGTCGACGTGCGCAGCCTGGACGTAGCGCTTGCGGGCCTGAGTGTGGAGAACCGGATCGCGGTGAAGTCGCAGCTGATGCGCACGGGCGCGTTGACGCTATAGCGCGAGTGTCGTTGGGAGCGGGACGGACAAGCGGCTTTCCTAGCGCGGACGCAGCGCTCCGTGCGGGAGCAGGTTGTTCGATGCGCATAGGCGAGGCTGAGCGAAGAGAAGCGCAGATCGTTCGACTCCGCTGCGCTCAGGATGACCTCTTGAAGCTTGTTCTGCAAAAGAGCATTCGATATGTGCCGAAGACGGCGGCGAGTTCAGCCGTTGCGCGGCTCGCGAGACAGGTGCAAGACAGACGCCCTTGGCTGGGCACGGAGAGAAAAGATGAAGGCGAATTTCCTGGAGATCCACTCGGCGGCAGATTATATCGGGCCCGGCGCGATTGAAGTGCCGCTGTACCAGAGCGAGATCACCGACATTGTGCGGCGGCGGGGCGCGTTTGGGCAGCGGATTCGACAGGTCCCGGCGACCGGGCATCCGTCGCGGTTCTTTGAGGAGACAGCGATTCCTGCGCCGGGTACAGCAGGCTTTGTCGATCCGCGCAATATCGCGGCTCCAGTGGTAGTACCGACGCGCGTGGAGCGCTCGGTCCCGCTGAAAGCGATCGTTGCACAGCTCTCGTACAACCTGTTCGACGTAGAGCTGGGGGTACAGCAGAAGCAGTTTGCGTACCTGCAGGCGAAGGACCTGCTGGACACGGTGGATGGCGTGCTGCGCTCGCATGATGTGGCGTTGTGGAACGGCAACGACACCTCGCTGAGCACACCGACGACGACCCAGTACATGGGCGCGGCGGCGCAGATCGCGGGCGGCGGAAATACGGTGACGATCGGGACGAGCTCATCGATTACAGACGGGCTGAAGTCAACGGTAGCGCAGATGGTTGCAAATTCAGGCTTCGAGGTACGGCCGACCGCGATTTACGCAAACCCGGTGCTGCTGGACCTGCTGGATCGCGAGCTGAAAACCGAATACAACGTGGTGCTGAGCACGAAAGAGGTCATCGCGGGTCTGACGGTGAAGACCCTGTCAACGCAGGCGGGTGAGCTGCCGCTGATCCCGGATTGGACGCTGAGCTACACGGGGACGCCCGGTTCCGGCTCGGCAGTGCTGCCGGCGTACATCGTGACAGAGGACATGATCGAGTATCACTGGCTGGGTGATCCGGGGGCGCGGATTTTCCAGTTGGGGCTGCCAGGTTCGCTGGCTTCGCAGTATGTGGTAGCGAAGTTCGGCGGAGTGGTGGTGAAGGGCGCGAACTATGCGCACTACCAGGTACTGGTCGACCGCTAGAGCGCTGCTGCAGATGCTTGATGGAGGGCTGCTCGGAAGGGCAGCCCGTTATTTCGCGAGTTTGGGAGGGTTAGCGATGGGCTATCTGCAGTCGACGGACTACGAGAACTATGGGCTGGCCGCGGACACGACCGACGACTGGATCACGGTGGCGTCGGCGCTTATGGAGAACTACTGCAGGCGGACGAGCCTGAACGTGACGCAGTACACGGAGCGGCTGCGATTGACGGCCGGATCGCAGAGTGTGCAGCTGACATATCTGCCGCTGGCCGCGCTCCCGCCGGCTTCGCTTCCGCTCCTTTCGGTGCAGGCGCGGTTCATGCGGCCGAGGCGTGGAGAAAGCGTGTGGGAGACGCAGTTCGGGATGCAAGAACTGTGGAGCGCGTTTTCGCTGCCTGGCAGCTGGATCACCATCGATCCAGCGACGGTTGACTGGATGCCGGACGGAGGGCTGACATTTCCGACGAGTGTGCTTGGGCTGCCGTTTAACGAGGTGATGGTGACGTACACGGCGGGCCTTAGTGTGACTCCGGACGCGGTGAAGAGCGCGTGCGCGCTGATCGTCAAGAATGCGCAGAGCACGTCGGGGATGAACGTGAAGTCGAGCCGCATGGATACCTTGCAGGTGCAGTATTTTTCAGACCAGCTGGTGGACAACACGGTTAAAACACTGCTGCGGCCGTGGGTCGCGAACAGATTGGGGTGAGCGGTGGCTGACTGGAGCGTACGGAACGCAAACGAGAGCGCACGGCGGAACGCGGATGCGCTGCTAAGGGCGACAGGCGGGTACGTGGCGACATTTCTGATGCCGCCGCCTGCAGGGGATGCAACAGATGCCGGACAGCTTGGGCTGGACACACCGAGTTACCAATCGCTGGACATTTCGCCCGTCGTTTTTCGGAAAACGCGCGCGACGATGACGGAAAACCAGCCAACCAAGTACGAGCTGCTGGTGTCAGGTTCGGCAATAGCAGAACAGGTGAGCCTGCTGCAGCTCGACTCGGCGGACGCGCTGCTACGGCTGGTGGCTGGAGTGAACATTTCCGGGCTGAGTCTCCTGGTGGAGGCCTGGTCCTGTTCGGCGCTGCTCGGAAGCGCAGTGCTGTATCGCATGCTGCTGCGCGTCGCGGAGTCGGCGTCCGTGAGCCAGCAAAGCTGAGGGCCTATGCAGAATGCGAAAGATAGCTTTTATGTTGCGCTGCGAGATCGTCTTGCCGTGCTGAATCCAGCGCGAGTGATGACGCTGCGCGCGGTGCAGCGGCCAGGGATCCTAGTGGAAGAAGCCGAGGCGCAGACGGCGGAGCTGCCGAACGACGTTTTTGTGCTTCGCTGGGCTGCCCTGTCGGCATTGCAGAATATGCCGTCGCTGCTGGCTGGGATCGGGTGCGAGGTGCACTACGCGAGCAGCGGAACGCTTGCCTTATTCGGCTTGGACAGAGGGCGCGCGGTTGAAGAAATGGATGGCGAGCTACTGCAGATTCTGCAGCCGATGTGCACGCAGAAGATGCGCTACACGGCAACGCCGGCTGTGGCTATGCAGACACAGGTGTTCTGGACGGAGCCTGTGTTTGTGGCAACGGAAACGGTGCGCAATCAGCTGATCCGGGTGGCGAAAGTAACGGTATTTGCATTTCAAGAGCCGGGGGAGCGATGAGTACAACCGCGACGATCACGCCGATGGCCATGCCGCTGATTGCGTTGCGCACCCGGGCTTACTTCGCCCCAGTAAATCGGGCAACGGGGACGCCGACGATTTTTGATCCAGCGGTGAACAGCGCCTGGAATCTCAGCGCGCCCCCGTCACCCTGGATTGACCTGGGCTGGATCAGCGGCTTCGTGAGAAGTGCTGAAAGCAAGATTGTCGAGGTGGATACGGGCATGCCGGCGACGGTTCGGCTGCAGGCGCGGCAGAATCTTGGCGCGACGGTTGCTTTCCACTTCGCAACATGGAGCAAGCTGTCGATGGCGCTGAGTGCGGGGTCGGACCACATGAACGTGCTCGCACCGGGCACTAGCGAGGTGGCGATCGGGTCCGGCGCAAAAGCGGCGCCCGCAGTCGCGGTGCTTGCGACGAGCAATGCAACAACTGTGTATGTGACGAGCCCGCCTGCGGCGTGGCAGGCGGGCTCGGTACTTGTTCTGGATCAGGATTACACGGGCCAGACAGGGTTCGTTGGTTCTCCGGTGACTGCGGGATATGTGCAAAGTGCGCTCTCCGTAGGCAACGACCCGGATACCATCCGACGGCTCTCCTACAATGTTGCGCGAGTGACCTCCATCGGGAGTGATGGAGGATTTAGACTTGCGAATCCACTGCCTGGAGGAGTGCCGAGTGCATCGATGAAGGCACAGCAGGTATATGGTTTTGTCGATCGAGAGGGCGGCTCGTTCTTCCAGGAGTGGTCGGCATTGTTCCTCCTGCAGGGGGTGCAGGGAGATCGGCTGTTCTTCCACTACCCGCGCCTCCAGACGTGTCAAAGCGCGGCTGAGACACCGGTAGTGCTCGCGACGCCATTGGAAATGGTGCAACTGGCGGCAAAGTTCCGTGCGTTGCCTGTGATCGACGGGAATGACGAGCAGCAAGTGCTTTGCTACAGGAGCTACTTCCCAGCAGGCGGAACTTTTGTATGAGGAAGGTGGCACGCTCGGATGCGACGGCCACTTCTATATGGCGAGTATGCACGGAGAGGTACCTAGTCTCCTGAAGCAGGTCTTACTCGCGCGGACAAGCAGCGACCAGACGAATGGATCCAACCGGTAGCCGATGGCTTCGGGCCACAACAGGATGCCGTAAGAACGCGAGCAGGCTCTCGACTCAGAAGCCCAGGAGGCGCGTCAGAATATGCAAGTACTGATCGATAACCCGAGCGGTACGGGCAGTGTGGACTACACAAACTATGTGCAGTTCGGCAAGCAAGCGAGTATCACGCGCGCTTTGAATAAGCCTACTCTCTGCACGCTACCACTGCTTACGGGTGTGAATGGCCTGCCGTTGCCTCCGCAGCTGGCGAGGGTCCAGATCCTGGATGCGTTCGGTGCACTCTTATTTACCGGCTATGTGACGGGACCACCGGCATCGAATGTGGTCGGTGAGCAGGACGAACAGGCGCTGTATCTAGTGACGATTACGGCGGTGAGCGATGAGGTGCTGCTCGACGCGAACCAGGCAGTTCTCCACGCGACTTGGCTTGGGCAGACAGCTCAGCAAAGCTGGGGACTGATCGGAGCCCTGGCGCCAACTCCAGCGCAGGTGGCTCTAGCTGAGGAGGTCGCGGCGGCCAGCCGGGTCGAGGTGCAGGCGGGAGCGCGATGGTCGGAGAATGCGGGATTGTTGGCAGGCCAGACGCGGAGTGCTTACCGCGCCATCGCTAACACGATACAGGTGGCCGCGATTGGAGAGACAACACATGCTATTGCGGCGAATGATCCAGGCTTGCACCTAGAGGCGACCCCAGTGACTGACCTGCGCTGGCTAGCCCGCGACATCACTATCTGTGGGGGAGAAGAGCCGACGGCTTATGTGACAGAACTCTTTCAGGGCGATGGAGTGACAACGAAGTTCGCATTGTCCGAAAAACCGTTCAGCCCAGCCACTAGACAGAAGAGTACGCTGCTGGAGCTGTTCCAAGGCTCAAGCTTGAACGCGAGTATCTGGAGTGCGGTGGACCCGGGCTCGCATCTCGCGCTAACTGCTGCGGGGTTGACGTGCAACGGAGGTACCGGACGGGACGCGGAAACCACCCTTGCGTCGCTGCAGCAGATTGAGCTTGGCGGTCTGGTGACGATTGAAGGTGGCAGCGTGCAAATTACGGCAGGCAGCGCCGGCATCGTGCTGGGCTTGTACGCCGGAACTGTGAATGCGAGTGGCTGCTTTGCCGGGTTCCAGGTGTCCAGCGTCGGTGCGACAACTACCGTGAAGCCGATGGTGAATGGTTCACCAGCGGGTTCGAGTTTCGCGCCGCAGCCAGGGCACCTGTATACATTTCGGCTTCGGATTTACTCACCAGAGATGGAGCGCGTACGGCAGAGCTACTTCTCGCTCATGAATGGTGCCTCAGATGTCAACGGGGGCGACTTGGTAGCAAGTGCCGGCCAGCTTGAATTTGAGATACAGGACGTAACGAGTGGAGCTCCAGGTGCGCCAACCCTTCTCTTTTCAGGCGGGGTGAGCAGCCTTCCGGCTGCCGCTGTACTCGGCCTAATCGACAGTGGCAGCTTGCAGTGCAGCGTGCGCAGTGTGTCATGCACGCAGACAGGATCGATATGGGTGACAGTGGCGCCAAGCGGCGGCAATGCAGCGCCGCAGTTCAATGCTACGGCAGTGCAGGGCGGAGCCTGCCACGTCACGACCGACGGGAATGTTGAGTTCTATCCGGCGACGATTCCTGCTGTCGGGTCACTGATCCAAGTGAACTACCGAGCGGAGGGCAGAGCGGTAGCGCGCCGGGCGTTAAGTGCGGGTGGAACCAAGCCGCTTTCTTCGACGGAGACCTGGATCGGTACTGTAGACGAGCCAGCTGCATGGAGCAGCACGGACTGTGACAATGCTGCCGCGGCGCTCCTGAACGCGGCGGCAGCGTCGCCTGCTGCGATGCAGGGAACTTACAAGTCATCAATTCTCCCACATGGTGGGGACATTTGGCCGGGAGATGCCCTCTTGATCGGGCCACAGGCTGACGGGACGACGGCGGCGGTCATCGTTCGGGAGGTGTCGGTGACACTACCTGCAGACACACTTCCGGTTTATACAGTCAGATTCGCAAATGAGTATGCGGAGTCGCTTGCGATCAAGTTGTCGACAACGATCCCGCTCAACACTGTTCTCCCTCAACAGCCGACAACGATTGCAGGATCGCTGGCGAGTCTAAGCGGTCTGACCGTGGTAAATGTGTCGGGCTCGTCGCTAAACGTGAATGCAGGCACTATGCCTCCGGTCAACGGCGGTTTCGAGGTAAGAAGAAGAGATGGAACCTTTGGACCCGGTACGGACTCGGACCTGGTACTCAGGAGCCCGACAGCAAACGTCAGTGTCCCCCGTCTCGCAGATATTGAGCAGTTCTATTTTCGGATGTATGACGGTGCCGTACCGCCGAACTACTCAATGTTGTCGGCGGCTGTGTTTGTAAATGTACCGATGTAGGAGGAGCTTGTGAATGCTCTTATTTGCGAGTTGTTAGCTCCAGCAAGGGAGCACTCGTTTTTGCGAGGTTTAATTACGCTTTGGGTTTTTTCAGCGGCTGTCAGCGCGATGGGTGCACCAGGCGCGACAAGCAGCCAACTGTACCAGTGGCTGTATCGCTTCGGGCATCTGCTTGCCGCTAATCTGGATCGCTCAGGCCTGTTCGAAACAGAACCGGCGAACCTGTTAGGAGAAGCGGCAAAGAAGTAGTTGGAACAACGAAAGGAGCATACCTTGGCTAACATCCTTGTGAATGTCGAACATGGCATTGAAGTCGCTGCAACAGACGTACTGAACTTTCTTACGCACTCCCAGTCGTTGGCTGCAAAGCTGGAGCCCGGCGTCGTCGCGGCTCTCGGAGTCCTTCTGGGTGCAACGGAGACAGCACTGACTTCCGTGAGCGCGGCAGCTGCAACTCCGCTAAACATACCGCTCGACATACAAACGATCGCAGATCTGCGGGCCGTGTGGCCCGATGTGGTCAGCTTCGCGTCGGCACTCGGCATCAAGCTCTAGCGCGCCTCGGTGAGGGAGATGGAGCCCTATAATCCAGTGATGGACAGGGCTCCGCTCGTGGGTGTGATTATGGGCAGTAAGAACGATTTTGAGGTGATGCGGGCCGCGACAGACCTCCTTGCAGCTTTGATGGTGCCTTTTGAGGCTCGTATTGTTTCGGCGCACCGCACTCCGGATCTACTCTTCGAGTACGCATCGGAAGGGGTGGCCAGAGGATTGAAAGTGATCATTGCAGGAGCCGGCGGAGCGGCGCATCTGCCCGGCATGATTGCGGCAAAGACTATCCTCCCGGTACTTGGTGTACCCATTCCGGCTACGGCGATGAACGGTCTCGATTCTCTCCTCTCTATCGTTCAAATGCCGCGCGGAGTGGCTGTGGGAACGCTGGCTATCGGTGCACCAGGTGCGGCGAACGCAGCCCTTCTTGCGGCGCAGATACTTAGCCTTTCAGACGTGGAGCTGCGGGGTAGACTGGAACGCTGGCGAGAAGAGAGAAAGGGCCAAGTTCTTATACAGGAGCTGCCGCTGTGACGGCGCCGATCATGCCAGGTGCAACAATTGGCATCCTGGGGGGTGGACAGCTTGGTCGAATGATGGCCATGTCAGCGCGCTCTCTCGGGTACCGCATTCAGGTAATGGATCCAGATCCCTCATGCCCGGCTCGCTTCGTTGTAGATAGCTGCTTTGAAGGTGCTTGGGATGACGCGCGTGCAGCAGCAAACCTCGCCCGCGGGTGTGACGTGGTTACGCTAGAAATCGAGCAGATAGCACCGGAGTGCCTGGTGGCTGCAGGTCGCTTTGCTCCTGTGCGACCGGGGCTTGCACTAATGCAGATGGTACAGGACCGGATTGCCCAGAAGAGCTGGCTACGCGAGCAGGCCTTCCCTGTTGGTCCCTATGCGGTAATCAACTCGCTCGCCGAGCTTAGCATCGCAGTCGGCCAGCTAGGTGCAAACGCCTTTCTGAAGAGTGCTCGAGGCGGCTATGACGGACGTAGCCAGGTGCGCATCATGGATTCGTCCCCAGTTGATCTTAGTCGCGCCTGGCAATCGCTCGGTGAACAACCATGCGTCTTGGAGCAGGCATTGGCGCTGTCCATGGAGATCTCCGTCCTAGTTGCGCGTTCTCCGCAAGGTGAGATACAGGCGTTTCCTTCCGCGAGGAATCATCATGAGCAGCAGATCCTCGCTTGGAGCGTCATTCCCTCTTCTATCCCCGCCGACACAGAAGCAGCCGCTAGGAAGATTGCCTTGCGGCTTGCAGAACTGGTGAAACTGGAGGGCGTCCTCGCAGTTGAGATGTTTGTGACGGATGCAGGCGAGCTGCTCGTCAACGAGGTTGCTCCGCGGCCTCATAACAGCTATCACGCCAGTGAGCGCGCCTGCGCCACGAGTCAGTTTGAGCAATCAATCCGTGCTATCTGCAACCTGCCGCTGGGCGATGTCGATGTCCTGCGGCCCGCTGCAATCGCAAATCTTCTCGGTGACCTCTGGGTGGAACGCGAGCCGCACTTTGATCGGGCGCTCGCCGTCCCCGGCGTTCATTTACATCTATATGAGAAGCATCAACCACGAAGAGGGCGCAAGATGGGCCACTTATCGGCAACTGGCTCGACGCCTGAGCAAGCAGTTGAGCGCGTCTTATCGGGGATGAAGGAGCTGTAAGAAGAAGGAACGACAAGGGTAGCCGTCGCTGCCCTTGTCCTCTCCACTAAGACCTAGCCGATATCTTCGCTCCAAGTCTCGAGGTATTTCTTCACTTCCGCCATGAACTTGCCTGCATCCGCACCGTCAATGATGCGATGATCGAAGCCGAGTGTTAAGTGGACAACACTGCGGATCGCGATAGAATCCGTGCCAAGCTCATCCGTCACGACCGCCGGCTCCTTGAAGAGGCCGCCAATCCCGAGGATAGCGCTTTCTGGCATGTTGATGACTGGAGTACCAAACTGCTCGCCGTAGATGCCGGCATTGGTAAGCGTAAACGTGCTGGTGCCGACCTCGTCGGGCTTGAGCTTTTTACCACGCGCTCGCTCGGCAAGGTCTGCAATCGCTCGCGCGATGCCGAGAAAACTTTTCTCCTCCGCTTGCTTGATCACCGGCACAATCAAACCCCAGTCTAGAGCAACTGCTATGCCCAGGTTCACATTGCCGTGATAGCGGATCGCGTCGCCCTCGATCGAGGCATTGATGATCGGCATCTTACGCAGCGTTGTCGTAACAGCGCGAGCGATGTAGGGCATAAAAGTAAGCTTTACGCCATTCCGCTGCTCGTACTTCGCCTTCTCCTTCTCTCGCATGCGAACGATGCGCGTCATGTCGACCTTGAACACGGTATGAACATGAGCGTTCGTGTGCTTTGACTCGACCATTCGCTGGGCGATAATAGAGCGCATCTTCGTCATCGGCACAAGCTGCCCGGCAAGTAAGCTCGAAACAGTGGTGGGCGCTACCGGAGGAGTTGCGGTAGTAGCAGTCGTCGGCGCGGGCGGTACCACAGCCGCGATCGGCTGCTTGGGCGCGGCCGACGCATCTGCGCCCCTGTTGATGTGCTTTAGTACGTCTTCCTTGGTGATGCGGCCAGCCGAACCCGATCCAGGAATCTGATGTAGATCCAGTTCGTTCTCCCGGGCCATCTTGCGGACCAACGGCGAAGAGCGGAGCTTTTCCTTTTGCTCCGGTGCTGGCTCCGCTCCTGCTGTCGGCCCACTTGGAACAGGCGAGGGCTTCCCCGGGATCGCCGGCGGCGCTCCCTTTGCCGGCTGCGTGACTACAGTCGAAGCCTGGGCCGCACCTCCGATAACAGCAACCGTGGTATTCACCTGCACCGTGGCACCCGCCTCGGTACGAATCTCCTGAAGCATGCCGGCGACCGGCGCCGGGATTTCTGCATCAACCTTGTCCGTTGAGATCTCAAATAGCGGCTCGTCCCGCTCGACCTGATCGCCAACCTTTTTGAGCCACTTCGTGATCGTGCCCTCGAAGATGGACTCCCCCATCTGCGGCATTACTACTTCGGTCGCAGCTGCGCCGGCAGCCTCACCGCTCGACGAGACCGCGCCAGAGTCCCCGCTAGTCTTCTCGGGCTCTGCCGGTACCGAGTCCGCCTTAGTTTCGGCCGGTGCAGCCATGCCGTTCCCAGACTCTCCAATCACCGCCACAATCGCATTTACCTGGACCGTTGCACCTGCCTCGACCTTGATCTCCTGCAAAGTACCGGCGACAGGAGAGGGAATCTCCGCATCGACCTTGTCGGTCGATATCTCGAAAAGCGGCTCGTCACGAGCCACTGTCTCGCCTGGCTTCTTCAGCCACTTGGTCACCGTACCCTCAAAAATCGACTCGCCCATCTGCGGCATGACTACATCGGTTGCCATCAACTCTCTCCCCAACTGCACGCGCGTTCCGCCAGCAAACAATTCAGTGTACGGCAGACGAGTCAGCCATGGCGACGCTCTGGTCCGCCTGTCGAGTGGCGTAAAGCTCCTTCCCCATAGGCTGCATACCAGTGAAATCCTGGTGAGAGCAGAAGCGCCCTCTGCTTTTCGCATCAGAGTGTCAGTGATCCGGTTCACGGCTCGCAATCTCACCCTAAGATCCCGCAGGAGTATCCATGAGCTTCTTCAGCACTATCAGCTCGTTTGTCGGTCAGTCCTCCAGCGGCGGCCAGCAACCCTCCCCAGAGCAGCACGCCTCCGCCGCCCAGGCCTTGATGCAGCATTTCGGTTCACAGCCCGGTGGCCTTTCCACGCTCGTCGAGCAGTTCCGTCAAAACGGCATGGGGCAACATGTAGACAACTGGATGGGCTCTCAGCCAGGCACGCAGCCGACGCAGCAGGTTCAGCCGCAGCAGGTTGAGCAGGGGCTCGGCGGCGACGCGGTCCAATCCATTGCGAGCCGGGCCGGAATGTCACCCGAAATCACCAAAGTCGCTCTTGCCGCAGTACTGCCCATGCTCATGTCGCACCTTTCGGGCGGCTCCGGCCAGCTTCCGGCAGAGGCGAACCAGGGTGGCGGGTTGGCCAGCATGGCTCAGGGCCTCTTCTCCCGCGTTCTTTAGCCAGACCCACTATTCGCTGCAGGGAGACACTGCATGGCCGATCTAGATCAGCTTAAACAGAAGTACGCACCAGTCCTCGCCCTCTTTGAGCACTTCGCTCCACAGGGCGCTCTGCTTCAGCAAACCGCTCTTGATGGCGACAAGCTCCTCGTCAAAGGAACGGTTCCCTCGACCGTTATCGCGAACCGTATCTGGGACACCATCAAGCAGGTTGACCCGGCCTACACTGACCTTCACCATGAGATCGGAACGACCGGCGGAGCAGAGCAGCCGTATACCATTGCCCCCGGCGACAATCTTTCCAAGATCAGCCAGTTCTTCTATGGAGCTGCCAGCCACTACGAGAAGATTGCTGAGGCCAACAACATCACCGATCCAAACAAGATCCACGCCGGGCAGCAGATCCAGCTTCCGGTTCTAACCTAGGCTCTTCGCGAGAGAGTCAGGCGAGGCCGCCCCGCTCGGGCGGCCTCTCTTCCAGCAGACACCCGTGTGAGCGCAAACGCTCTTCGTGCGCAGCTGTCGGACAAGTTCGCCAGCCATTCCCGCCGCTTTGCGAAGCACTTGCACTTTTTGCCTCCACCCTGTTTCGCGGGTATTGTTAGCAGGTGTAGAAGCGCCAATCTCCTCGCCAGGTGTGCCCTATGATCCTGCTTCTCCTGTTACTGGTAATCCTCGCTGCTATCGGGGTACGGTGTTACAACCGGCTGAAGGTGCTTGCTGAAGCTGTGCGCTCGCGCCGCTCCAATATTCTCGCTGTCACTCGCAAGCGTGCTGATCTGGCGTCCCGTCTCGTCGATATCGCCAATGGCTACGGCTCCCATGAGAAGCTTGCGCAGTTGCAGATTTCAGAGGACATGACCTCGGTAGCTGCTCTCAAGCGGGCCAATGCGAGCGCTGATGTCGCCATCAGTCAGGTCGCTGCGATCGCTATGGCTTTTCCCGACCTCAAGGCCAATCAGACTTTCCAGCAGCTCATGGCACAGCTCGAGAAGATTGAGACCGAGATACTTGATCGACGCGAGACCTACAACCGAGCCGTCGAGCAGTACAACGCATACCGTGTTCGGCTGCCTCAGGCTCCTCTTGCCAGCGTCTGCAACTTTGAGGAAGCACCCTACTTTGACACTGACTCTGCCGGACTTGAAACCCTAGCCGAGTTCAAGACCGGCGATACCAAAGCAGTGGAAGCCCTGGTCCGTCGCGCCGGCGATCGCGCTCGTACGCTCGCTGTGGCCGCGCACACACAGTGGGAGGCAAGAGCCTCCGATTCGCCCGAGCGGTCCCAGATCTCTCCCGAACCTGCTCCGGGCACAACCAAAGCCGACCCCGCCTGAGCGCATTAGCCTGACGCTCTTACACCAGCGCAGTTCCCGCAATCTTTTCGAGAACCGTGAGTGGTGCATGCTCCGGCGCCACCTGTGCCTCTTTGTCCACCAGAAAGGTTTGCTCCAACGCATACTGCCCGGCCAGTACTGCATGCGGTACTGTGTCTGTGAACACCATCCAGCTCGACCCAGCCGGAAAGCTGAAGGGTTCCTTGTGCGTCTCCTGCTGAAACCGCTCGTTCTCCTTCAGAAAGTTGTGAAAGCGCATCATGAAGTCGTCGTACGGCGTCCGCTTCACAACCGGTAAAGCCGCGCCTAACCCGACAGCTCTCGCCAGCCCTTTTCCGGCCCGGCTGAGCGCTCCATCCGGGCGCGGCGTAATCTTGGAGGGTACAAACCTGGGTGCCAGCTCACCAAATGCGTCACTGACCACCCAGTCCCGCGTTCGCTCGGGATGAATGTTATTGAAGAAGCGCAGGATGCGCGCGCCATGTGTCGGCCTTGTCGGGAAAGCGTCCGTGTGCAGCAGGTCGTTGCGCCGCCTCAGTGGCAGATCCCGGTTTTGCTCCTCCTGTGGGCGAAAGCTGGCGTAGTCCCGCCGCATTCTGCCTGCATACGGAACCAGAAAGTTCTCCAGAAATCGCGTCACCGCTTCTGAATAGCCGCGCATCACCGTTCGCAGCCGCTCGGCGGTAGCTGCATCGCTCCCGTCGAGCCCGCTCAACATATCGGCTGCTGGCTTGTAGGCGATGTTCTTATGCAGCGACGAGCTCGTCTGCTGCTGCCCCAGCAGAAAAGCTGCTGTTTCGGCGTCAAGTGGGACCGGCGTCTGCGGAAAGTACAGGATGGTTCCAGCCTCCAACTGCTCGCACCAGACCCGCTTCTCCGCTGCTCCGGCACCCGCTACTGTGCTTCCATCAATCGCAATGACCGCCACCTGCCAACCTCCGCTAGCCTCAGCATACTGCTGCAGCTCGTGGCATCACTGCGCCGCAAGGCAACTCGATCCCGCAGGCAGGCCGTGCCGAAGCTGGCATGTCATTTTGACAAGCGGAGTCTCGCGCCACACACTTGTCCCGTACCGGGTAACAACACTGCCCAAGCCCGGAGAGCCCCAGGAATCAATGCGCCTGTTTTCCCGCAGGAGCACCGTACTCCCCATCCGCTGGGAGACGACCGACGTTCACGCTTCGGTGGTCGCCAGCTGGTTCAGCGAGATCAGGCTTCTACGCCGCAAGAAAAGGGCCATAAGAAAAGGCCATGGAGCGAAGCACAGCGAAGTCGAAGGAGCTGTGTTCTCTCGTGGAACAGCGCAACCCGTCACTGTCTTTTCTCGCTTACACCCTCGTAGGGGATGCGTCCAGGACGGCCTCAATCCGCTCCAACCCCCAGTCAAGATCCTCCCTGCTGATCACAAGCGGCGGCGCAAGCCGGATCACCGTCTCGTGCGTCTCCTTGCACAGCACGCCCCGGCGCTGCAGCTCCTCGCACACCGGCCGAGCCTCCCGGTTCAGCTCGATTCCGATCCAAAGCCCGCGCCCGCGTACCTCCACCACGTGCGGGCTTCGCATCGCCTGGAGGCGCTCTAGCGCATATGCCCCTAGCGTAGCCGAGCGCTCTGGTAGCCGCTCATCCACCAGTACCCGCAGCGCCGCCCGTGCTACCGCGCACGCCAGCGGGTTCCCGCCGAACGTGCTCCCGTGGTCGCCCGGCCGTAGAACGCCCAGGATGGCCCGCGATGCCAGCACCGCCGAAACCGGATAGAACCCGCCCGAAAGGGCCTTCCCGATCGTCACCATATCCGGCCGGATCCCCTCATGCTCAAACGCGAACATGCGCCCCGTACGCCCCAGCCCGGATTGGATTTCATCTGCGATCAGCAGCACGTTGTGCTCCTCGCAGATCGCCGCAACCTCGCGCAAGTAGCCCTCCGGCGGCACAATGATTCCTGCCTCACCTTGCAGCGGCTCAAGGAGGAAGGCGCAGGTCTCGGGTGTGATCGCCGTACGCAGTGCTGCCGCGTCGCCAAACGGAACCGCCCGAAAGCCGCCAGCAAAGGGCCCGAATCCGGTCCGGTACTGCGCTTCACTCGAAAAGCCGACTACTGCGATCGTTCGACCATGGAAGTTGTTCGCGCATACCAGCATCTCGGGCCGTCCATCGGGGATGCCCTTGACTGTCACACCCCACTTGCGTGCCACCTTGATCGCAGTCTCCACTGCCTCCACGCCGGAGTTCATCGGCAACGCCATCTCGAAGCCGGATATCGTGTGCAGCTCCTCGAGCAGCATCGGCAGCTGGTCATTGCGGAAGGCGCGCGAGGTCAGGGTCAGCCGTTGCGCCTGCTCGATCATCGCCGCCAGGATCGCCGGATGGCAGTGCCCCTGGTTCACCGCCGAGTACGCCGCCAGGAAATCCAGGTAGCGCCGGCCCTCCACGTCCGTCACCCAGGCGCCCGAGGCGCATTCCACCACTACATCCAGCGGATGGTAGTTGCGGGCGCCGTACTGGTTCTCAAGCTCGATCAGTTCCGCCATCGACCTTTGCTCTGCTAGCTCCACACACCCTCCTCCACCTGCCCTCCAGGCATGATGCTCTTGCTTCCTTGTCTCTGCTTGCCTCGAGTGTAGAGCCGTCTTCGCGTTGTCCCTAACGAAAGCCATCGCAGGCTCCACTTTCCGCGCGAGTCGTTCCATGTCACGGACATCGGCCGTGCCACCACACTCCTCAGCCGCTGCTGCAGCATCCACCGAAAGTGGACGACACAGGCGCTCGTATTCGGGACGATCTCATGTCATGCCACAGAGCTTATGCAAACGATAGAAAGCGCCACCACGGGGCAAGTCCCCACTCCGGACCGCACCTACCTGCTCTACACGCCGGATGTCGAAGCGACCGAGGCTGACGAGCAGCAGACGGTCGACCGCATCATTGCGACCATGCGTACCGCTCAGCGCCTCACCCGTGAGAAGTTCGGCCACTCCGTCCGCACCGGTCACGCGAAAGCACATGGCCTGCTTCGTGGCGAGCTACAGGTCCTCTCCGACCTGCCACCCTGGTTGGCGCAGGGTCTTTTCGCCTCACCGCGTGCTTATCCGGTCGTCGCACGCCTTGCGCAGAACCCGGGCGACCTGGATGACGACCGCCGCGTCTCCGGCCCGCGCGGCATGTCGCTCAAAATCTTTGACGTTCAAGGCGAGATGCTCCAGGGCCACCAGGGTGAGCACACGCAGGATTTCGTCCTCGACACCGGCAAGGTCTTCAATGCCATAGGCGCCAGAACCTTCCTCGCCCAGATCGCACCCATCGAGACGGTCGCTCCGCACCTCCCGCAGTCCATCAAGGGCATCGTTTCGGGCGCCAGCCTTGCCGCCAACAGACTTTTGGGGCACCGAAGCGCCGTTCTCGACTTCTTCGGTCACCCTGTCCGGCATCCGCTCGCTGAGCCTTTTTACAGTCAGGCGCCTCTGCGCTATGGCGCTTACATGGCAAAGCTCCGCGTAGCGCCTGCTGCCGAAACAATCGAGGCTTTGGACCGAACTCTCAAGGGCAGAAGCTTCCAGCCCGGCGACTACGATGGCCTGCGCACCGCTACCGTCGCTTTCTTCCGTGAGCACCCTGCACAATTTGAGGTCGCCACGCAGCTTTGCACCGATTTACGGATCATGCCGATCGAGAACGCCAACCAGGAGTGGCCCGAGGCGGAGAGCCCCTACCAGCCCGTCGCGTACCTGGTTTTCCCCCCTCAGGACGCCTGGAGCCCAGCCCGCCAGGCCTTCATCGACGAAGCGCTCGCATTCTGCCTCACACACTCACTCACCGCCCATCGCCCGCTTGGCTCCATCAATCGCGCCCGCATGCAGGCCTACGAGGTACTCAGCCGCGAACGCCGCCAGGAGTATGACCGGTCGACTACCGAGCCCCGCAGTATCGACGAGCTGCCGGAGTAAACCAGCTGTCGGCCTCCAGGCCACTCTCCTCAGAGAGACTCTCCGGCTGCATACCAGACCAGCAGCAGCAGAAACGACCCGGCGAGCCCACAAACTCTGCTGGCACCACGTCCCGCAGCTGTAAGTGCCATTGCGGTAAGCGCTGCCCCAAATCCGTAGCGGATCCGGGCACTATGCTCACAAAAGCTTCGATGTAATCGAGACCCTTATAGGTCTTCGCACTGACAATAGCTGCAGCAAGGCAGGAAGCGGAAGCGGATCCCAGTCCCATAACGAAGAGCACATAGCGCAGGCGCGACAGTTTCTGACGGGACCGGGTGACTTCGACGAGAGCCTAGAGTAGTAGCGTTGATATAACGCCGACAATCATTCTTTGGTCCCCCGTAAGCGATGCTGAGGCGCACTTTCTTACCGCTTCCGTTTCGGCCGCTTCCCCGTCCCCTTCGGCGCTGGGATCCGACTTTTCGGCGTACTCGCCTGCATACTCTTCCGCCCTTTGCTCTTCGCCGTTTTCTTCTTCGCCGGCTTCACGAACTTGGCAAACCGGCTCGGCGCTTCTGCTTTTTCCGGCCTAGGCACAATCGCAAACTGAAGCCGCTTTTCGACTGCGTTCACCCTCTCCAGCAGCACCCGCACCCGCTGTCCCATGCGGAACCGCCGCCGCCAGGTCTCGCCGAGGATCTCCCGCGTGTTCTCCCGATAGGTGTACTGATCGCCGTCCAGTTCGCCGAGCGACTGGATCGGCACTAGGCCTTCCACGAACAATTCGTTCAGCTCCACGAACAGGCCGTACTTAGTCGCGTTCAGGATCAGCCCGTCGAACTCCTCGCCCACACGCCCAGCCATGAAGCGAATTTTCTTCCACTCCACCAGCTCCCGCTCGGCCGCATCCGCTCGGCGCTCCGCCTCGCTTGACTCGGTCGCAATCGCCTGCAGCTCGGTCAGCGGCACCGGTACGGCTGGCCCCGCGCCGGACGCCCAAGATCTCATGGCGTGATGAGCCTCGTCCACTCCACCCACGCTTGGAACCCGATATGCGGCAGGCACCCCGGCGCGAGGCACACCGCGCCCACTCACCCCGGCCCGCAGCAGGGCCTTGCTCACCCGGTGCACGATCAGGTCCGGGTAACGTCGAATTGGCGACGTAAAATGCGTGTAAAAGCTCGTTGCCAACGCGAAATGCCCGTCGTTTTCCTCCGAATACCGTGCCTGCTTCAGCGAGCGCAGCATCAGGTAACTCAGGATTCGCTCTTCCGGCTTCCCAGCGATCTTTTGCGCCAGTCGCTGGTACATCTGCGGTGTCACCGGTAGCTCCTCCGGCACCTCGTGCGCTGCCCGGTGGCTGGAACGCGACCGCCCATCCCGATCCGTACGGTGTCGGCTTTCCCGCTGCTCATGCTTCATCGCAAATCGCTTCACCGGCAGGTTCCCGATACCTAGCGAGTACCCAAAGCCGGCCGCGACATCCTCGAAGTCCAGAATTCGCTTCGGATCCGGCTTCTCATGGATCCGGTACAACGCCGGCGCATGCTCGCTCAGCCAGCTCGCCACTGATTCGTTCGCTGCCAGCATGAACTCTTCGATGAGCCGATGCGCCCAGTTGCGGGTCGCGCGCGCCACCCCTTGCATGGCGCCCTGTTCGTCAAACTGGATCGTCGGCTCCGGCAGATCGAAATCGATCGATCCCCGGCGCACCCGCTTCGCGTTCAACACCTCGGCCAGCCGCTGCATTGCCTCAAAGTGCGGCAGGAGCTCGCGATACGCCTCCCGCGCCGCCTCATCGCCTTCCAGCACTGCTGCGACCTTCGTGTAGGTCATCCGCCGCGCCGAGCGAATCACCCCTTCTACCACTTCGTACCCGGTGATCTCGCCTCGCGCGTCGAGCTGCATCCGGCACGAGAGCACCAGCCGGTCCTCATCCGGCCGCAGGCTACAAATGTCCGACGAAAGCTCCTGGGGCAGCATTGGTACCGCGCGATCCGGGAAGTACACACTCGTCCCGCGCAACCGCGTTTCCAGATCTAGCGCCGTCCCGGGCCGCACATACTCCGCTACGTCGGCAATGTGCACGTCCAGCTCCCAGCTGCCGTTCGCCAGCTCCCGCACCTCCACTGCGTCGTCGAAGTCCCGCGCTGTTTCCCCGTCGATCGTCACGATCACGCGTTCGCGAAAGTCGTGCCCTGCCTCCACCCGTTCACGTACGGCTTCCGGGTCAAGCCGCGCTACCGCACGTGCCTCTGCCAGCACTCCTTCCGGGAACACCCGCGGCAGCTGGTGCTTGCGGATCACCATCTCCACATCCACGCCGAAATCATCCTGCCGTCCCAGCACCTCGGCTACGCGCCCGCGTGGCACACGGGTCGCCGTCGGCCACTCTGTAACCTCCACATCCACGACCAAGCCTGCGAGGTCCGGATACTCCGTAATTTGGGCGACGGCTTCTTCGCCCAGCACCCGGTGTGGCGTCCGCAGAGTCGCCTTTGCTTCCGGGAGCGGCTCGTCGAACGGGATCAGGATCGGCTGCGTGATCTTCTCGTCAAAGGCGACAACCTGGTGCCCCATCTGGCGCGGGTTTGTCGCGTAATGAAAGATGCCCACGATCGTGGGATTACGCCGCGTTAGCACCCGCACCACGCGCCCCTGCCGGCGGTCGGCGTCGGATCCACCCCGGCCCGGCGCAACCTCCACCAGCACCTGATCGCCTTGCATCCCGCCGTTGATCTCCGGTGGGGGAATAAAGACGTCGCTCGCCTGCCCGCTTCGGTCGCCGGTCACCCGTACAAAGCCGAAGCCATCCCGGTGCAGATCAAGCCGGCCGGCGAGTAGGTTGTCGCGTGTCTGCGCGGCGCGCGCAATGGTCCACTGTTCGCGGTCCAGTTGCAGTAGTTGCCCTGAGGCAGTCAGCCGTGCCAAGTGCTCCAGCAGCAGCCGGCGCTCACGTCCGCCACCGATTCCGAACTCACGCACCAGCTGTTTATAGCCGGCACGGGAGTTCGGCGAGCGCTCGATATGGCGCAGCAGCTCGCGGTCTGTCATCTGGGCCCGGCGTCTCCGAGCGGCTGCAGAGCACTTACAGGAAGGGTCAGCGGCATCTATCTCATCCTATCGCCGCTCACGGCCTCAGCCCCTGTGTCACGGGCATCGATAGATGCTTCACGCACACTGTTTACCCTTCGCCTGCGGCGGATGAAAAGATCGAGAGAGTCGTGCATTTTGGCGTAGGCTCTGTTTAAGATGCCAACAAGGAATGGTGTTTGCCCATCGAAGGCAGGCGCGATACGTCGTCCCTAACCGGCCCGGCCTCGCACCTTGCCATCCGACAGGAAGCGACGCGTTCAGCGACGAAAGGATGTATTGAAGCAATGTGGAAACCGAATCAGCCAGCAAACACCCCCTCGACCCCTAACGAGCCTATCCGCCCCGCCAGCCCGGCCACCCCGGCGTTTGAGCCGGCTGCGCGTCCCGCAAGTGGTGGCGTTGCGCAGTCTGCTGCCGGCGAGCAGGCCAGCATTGGCAAGAGCCTGGTCATCAAGGGCGAGGTTTCCGGATCGGAGTCCCTTTACATCGATGGCAAGATCGAGGGCACAATCAATCTGGCTGGCAATCGCGTGACCGTCGGCCGCAATGGCCAGGTCTCGGCAAACATCACGGCACGTGAGATCGTCGTGCTCGGTAAGGTTCGCGGCAACATGGTCGCCAGCGACCGCGTCGACATCCGCTCGGAAGGCTCACTGACCGGCGATGTTGCCGCGCAACGCATCTCGATTGAAGACGGCGCTTTCTTCAAGGGCGGCATCGACATCCGCAAGCCGGATGCGGCCGGTGCAAAGCCGGTCGAAGCGGCCAAAGTAGGCGTCTAGTCTCAGCCGGCAAGAGAAAAGCCCCAGCGCCGCGAGGCCTGGGGCTTTCTGCTTCACGGGCTGCCGTCCGCTTACCGCCGACCCCCCACACCGCCTCCGTGAAATCCACCCCCTGAGAAGCCGCCGCTTGCAAGGCTGCGGCTGGTGCCGGCATACGCGGTACTCCCGCGATAGGCGCCCACACCTATGCTCCGGCTGAAGCCATACCCGCGACCGTAGATCGGGCCACCGCCATAGAGGTAGAACGGCGAGTAGAACCCAAACCCGAACGGATTAAAGAACGCCCCGTCTCCCGGAAGCCAGGTGTATCCGTAGAAGCCCGGATCCCAGAACCAGCCCGGCGCAAACCCGGCTGCTCCTTCGTATCGCGATGCCATCTGTAGGTTCGCCTCACCCAGGTACTGCGACCGCAGACTGCCCCAGTTGTACAGGTCATCCGCACTCGCTGCCTTGTTAAAGCTTGCGGGCTTCGTGGCTTCCCCATTCAGTGCGAGCTCGTGGCCGCCCTTCACGAACTCCGGCTTCTGGCCATCCCCGCTCATCGCTGCCGGTACGACAGCCGCTTTGCCGTCGAATACCTTTACCGTGCCGTCATTTGCGTCGAAGTTATAGAGGCCGGTCTTCAGGAGGTGTGTGTCGTCCGTTCCCTCGTCGACAACCAGGTCGTTCTGCTTAAAAACCTGATCAACCTCGATGTCTGCCTCGCCCCGGACCAGCTTCACTTCCGTGTGCGTCAGGTTCGGAGCCACCATGGTGGCCTCGCTGTTGTCGCCGAGCCGGAGAAAGACTCCCGGCGTGAGCAGGACTTCGGCTTTCCCATTGCCTGTTTCAATCTGCTGGCCGGCGTCCACCGCCGTCGCGCCGATGGATGAGGATTGGACCGGGCGACCGTCGATGGACACCTGTCCTTCAACGTAGTTCAGAGTCCCTGGTCTGGCTGGGTTGGCGTTCTGGGCCCAAATAGCGGCAGGCGCCAACAGAGTCGCCAGGGAAAGCGTAAGAGCTGCTTTCAACCTTGGCATTTTGAACCTCGTTATATCCAGTTAGATGAAAGGACGATGAAAAAGTCGCGCCGTGCTCTTCTGGGCGACTGCGCTGTCCTCCATCCGACGCCAAAGCGGGAGCGATCGCATCCACTCCTCAGTGGCCCGCTCGATCGTTGCTTGCGAACGGGCCGACAAGGAGCTTTCAAACATGCCCAACACCTCCCGCGTCTGGTTCATCACTGGCTCCTCTACCGGCTTTGGTCGTCTGCTCGCCGAGGAGGTGCTGCGCCGCGGCGAACGCGTGATCGCAACCGCCCGCGACGTTTCCAAGGTCGACGACCTTGCCGAGCAGTACCCGGACCATGCCCGTGCCTTCCCTCTGGATGTCAGCCGCCCCGAGCAGATTGCGCTGATCGCCGAGCAGGCCATCGCCGCCTTCGGCCAGGTCGACGTCCTGGTCAACAATGCTGGCTATGGCGTGAACGGAGCCATTGAGGAGGTCGCGGAAGACGAGTTCGACCCCATGATCCAGACCAATGTCTATGGCCTCATTCGCACCACGCGAGCCTTTCTGCCACACTTCCGCGAACGCCGCAGCGGACACATCCTGAACTTGTCTTCGATCGGCGGTCTCATTGCTTCGCCTGGCTGGGGTTTCTACAACACCACCAAGTTTGCGGTTGAAGGCTTCAGCGAGGCGCTCGCCGGCGAGATGAAGCCACTCGGCGTGCACGTTACCGTGATCGAGCCCGGTCCATTCCGCACCGATTTTCTCGGACGCTCCGGCAAGCTCGCCGTGCGGGAGTTGCCGGAGTACAAGGATACTGCCGGCAAGGCCCGCGACTATCTCCGGAATGGCAACGGCAAGCAGCCCGGCGACCCACAGCGCGCCATCGAAGCCATGATCGAGGTAGCCGACTCCGAGGATCCGCCGGTTCATCTGCTGCTCGGTAAAAGCGCGCTGAACCGCTTCCGCGACCGGCTCACCCAGTGGGAAAAGGACCTGAAAACCTGGGAGGGAGTGACTGTCGGCGCTGACTACCCTGAAGGCCAGTAGACGTAAGAAGCCTCGCCTGGAAAGCGCCGGCCGCTCCCTTTTGGTCGAAGCTTTTCAGGCGATTGCGTCTTTAGGCGGTTGCGAGCGCGACGTGCATTTCAGCGAGAGCTTTGGGCGGCTGCAATGTCACCAGCGTACAGGTGGAGCGGTCTCGCAGCAGGCGCGAAACCAGTGCAGTATGCATGGCGTGACCGGCGCGCTCCGCGATCACCCGTCCAAGGATCTGGTGTCCGGCCAGCGCCAGGTCACCGATCAGGTCAAGCACCTTGTGCCGCACAAACTCGTCCGGAAAGCGCAGTGAGCCATTCGCTACCTGCCCTTGCGCCACAATGATCGCGTTCTGGTCAGATACGCCGCGGATCAGCCCCATGTCGCGCAGCTTCTGCTCATCCTCCCGGAAACCAAAGGTACGGGCCGGCGCCAGCGCCTGCCCGTAGGAGCCCGACGCCAGATCAATCGAGAGATGCTGTCGGCCGATGGGCGCTGGGAAGTCGATCGAGTACTCGATCGAATACCCACTGCCCGGATAAACCCCCAGAAACTTGTCTCCATCCCGTACTTCAATCGGCTTCAGAATGCGAAGATATTCGCGCCGGCGCCGCTGCTGTCTCAGCCCGGTACGCTCGATCGCCTGGAAATACGGCAGGGCCGAGCCATCGAGAATAGGTAGCTCCAGGTTGTCGAGCTCGACGATCACGTTGTCGATCGAGAGCCCGATCAGGGCTGAGAGCAGGTGCTCCGTCGTTGAGATAAGTACGCCCTGCCGCATCAGGCTGGTCGCGTAGGAAACTTTGGCGACATTGCGGCCTGTGGCTGAGATTTCGAAGTTTTCGAGGTCGGTGCGCCGGAACACCACCCCGGAGCCGGCTGTTGCCGGCAGCAATCGCATGGACACCGGCGCTCCGCTATGTAAACCGACGCCGGAAAAAACGAGCGGAGCCGCGAGGGTCTGTTCGAAGTGTGTCCGGTTGGTGGACGTTGTCTGGTCGGGCAATGCTGCAACTCCCGCTCTGCGCTTGATCGTCGTTCGCTTAGGAGCAGAGTAACGCTTTGCGGCTAGGGGAGTGGCGTGGCAGGAAAGCCACACTCGCGCACATAGGAGACCCGGGTATCTGAACCGGCAACCCGCTTATAAAGAACCGTTTAGCCAATCTTTGTTCCAGCCGGAAAGATCCCGAAGGCGCCAAGAATTGCAGCAGTCAAAGAAAGCGGAAGTCCCACTACGTTGGTGTAATCTCCGTGAATTGCCGGAATCCACCGCGCAGCCTGACCCTGGATGGCATAAGCGCCGGCTTTGCCCTGTGGCTCACCGCTCGCGACATACGCCGTTATCTCACTCATAGAGAGGGTTTGCATTGTGACGTAGGTGAGTGCCGCGGCTGCTTCCGCCCGCCCGTCGTGGCACACGTATACTCCAGTGACAACCTGGTGGGTGCTGCCGGCCAGCAGCGTAAGCATACGCACCGCGTCCTCGTTGTTGTCCGGCTTTCCGAGCAGTTCGCCGCTCGCGGCAGCAACCACGGTGTCCGCGCCAAGCACGACCCCATCCGGTTCTTCGGCCGCGACTGCTTCGGCTTTTACGCGCGCGAGGCGCAGGGCGAGCGCGACGGCATCCTCGCCGGGCTTTGGGGTTTCGTCGGCGACCGCTGGATGAACTCGAAATGCAAAGCCGGCCTGTAACAGCAGCTCACGGCGGCGTGGCGAGGCGGAAGCCAGCACGAGGCTGGTAGGGATCGCAGGCACGTCTTAGTACCCGGCTGGCGCCGAAAGCCCGGAGCGCAGGCCGTCAGTAGCCGCAAGCCCCCAGGCCATCCCAGGCGTGTTATGCGCCAGCCCTACCCGCCCGCGACGATCCATCAGGATGATGCCGCCAAAACCGCCAAGGCGGTTGAAGAGGTACTCGATCGCATCGACTGCGGCTTCCTGGGGTGTGGCCCCGGATTGCACCCGGTCCGTTGCCCACTTTCCCAGCACCAGCTTCATGATGGGCTCGCCCCAGCCCGTCAGTGAGACCGCCGCGCTCTCGTTATCGGCGTAGCAGCCGCAGCCGATCAGCGAAGAGTCCCCAACGCGCCCTGGCGCTTTGTTCAGTGTGCCGCCGGTCGAGGTTCCTGCGGCCAGGTTGCCGTTCACATCCAGCGCGACTGCGCCAACGGTGTCATGCGAGAGGATCTCGCCGGCGAAACTGGTGTCCGGCAGCCCAGCGTGCTCCCTTCTCTTCGCCTCACGCAGGTTCTCCAACTCGCGCGGTACTACCAGCTCGCTGTTCTCAATCAAAGGCATACCACGGGCCGCAGCAAACTCCTCGGCGCCCGAGCCGACGAAGTACACGTGCGGGCTCTCCTCGAGCACCAGCCGCGCAGCCTGGATCGGGTTTCCCAGCCGCTCGACACAGGCCACCCCACCGGCTCGCAGAGTCGCGCCATCCATCAGCAGCGCATCCAGCTGCACGCGCCCATCGCGAGTCAGGAAAGCTCCCCGTCCCGCGTCAAAGGTTTCATCATCCTCCAGCAGAGTCACAGCCGCGGTCACCGCCTCGATGGCGGTCGCGCCGGCTTCCAGCAGGGCATAGCCGCGGCTGAGAGCTGCCCGCACTCCTGCTTCGTGCGCAGCATGCATCGCATCAGGAATCGCCCACGCGCCTCCATGAACGAGCAGCAGCGGCTCCCGCTGTGCAACCATGGGCTAGCGTCCCGCCGGCGGGGAGATTGCGCCGAGCTTCCTGGTCATGTCGTAGGTGTAGGCGATGCGGTGGATCACAGTGATGGTCGAGAGCACAGCCAGCACCCAGAGTACCGGCGCCATTACGCCCCAGCGTGCAAACAGCGCGCCGATCAGCACCAGCACGATCCGCTCCGGGCGTTCCATGAACCCGACTTTGCATTTGCCGATCAACGCCTCTGCGCGAGCGCGCGTATAGCTCACCAGCAGCGAGGTGACCATCACAAACGCGACCAGACCCACGTAGAAAAAGCGATTGCCACGCGCGTAGTAAACCAGCAGGCCGAAAAAGAGCGCGACGTCCGAGTAGCGGTCGATGACTGAGTCGAAAAATGCCCCGAAAACGGTCACTTGGTTCGTTTGTCGTGCTACCCGGCCGTCGACCATGTCAAAGATGCCAGCGCCGATGATAACCAGGCCTGCGTAGAGAAACATGCGTACGAAGTTGTGCTCACTCGCGTAGCCGAACAGCACCGCGGCCGCGATGTTGATCAGCAGGCCAACGAACGTCAGCACGTTCGGTGAGATCCGCGTCAGTGCCAGGCCGTTGACGATGGCCTGCAGCAGCACGCCACAGGCACGTCCGAACGCTCCCGTCCAGGTATGCCTTTGCGCCTGCGCCATCTGCACACGGGGAAGCGCCGGCGGCGAGCTAAGGGTCGTCTCGCGAGGGGTCTCGGGAAGGCTTTGCGGCAATGAGTCCATGTGAAACCTGCTCTGGGACCGGCTCGGGCGCGTCATGCTGGGATAACGCCGCCCAGCTACTCGACTTCGTCGTGAATCGTCGTGAACTTCAGGACTTCCATGTCGCGCTTGCCATTCGGCGTAACAACAACTGCTGTATCGCCGACCTGCTTGCCGATCAGCGCGCGCCCAATGGGGGAAGTCGTCGAGATCAGGCCCTTCTGCACATCCGACTCTTCACTCGTGACGAGCTTATACTCGATCTCTTCATCCTTAGTCGTATCAAACACGGTGACCTTGGAGCCGAACGCGACCTTGTCATGAGGGATGTTGGAGAAATTGACCAACGCCAGCTCGCCCATGCGCTTTTTCATCTGCCCTAGTCGCGCGTTTACAAACTCCTGGCGCTGCTTCGCCATGTGGTACTCGGCGTTCTCGCTCAGGTCTCCAAGCGCGGCAGCTTTTTTGATCTCCTGCGGCAGCTCGTGCGCGAGCTCATGCTCCAGAAGGCGGATCTCGTCGAGCAACTTCTTCTTGATGTGCTCGGGGATGGTGTTGCTGATCTGTTCAGACATGGTTTGTAGCGGTCCGGGATATAGCGGTGAGATGGGCGCGTGAAAGGTGCTCCTGGCCGGCGCGAACCCTGATTATACCCGTCCAGCCGGCTGCTCCGCCGCCTCGCCCTGCCGCCGGGCGTCGAGAAAGCCCTGCAGGATCAGCACCGCCGCAACCTGATCGACAACCGAGCGGTGCTCCTGGCGGGGCCTGCCCGCTTCGTAGAGGACCTGGTGCGCCTCCCGGCTGGTCAGCCGCTCATCCCAGAAGTGGATAGGCAGGCCGGAGAACTGCCCCAGCTGCTCGGCCAGCACCTGCACCTTTGCGGCCTGTGCGCTGGGCTCGCCCGACATATGCAGTGGGTAGCCGGCCACGACTGTCGTGCATGCGTAGCGGCGGGCCAGCCGCGCCAACGAGCGTACATCGTCGCGAGGCTTTTTGCGGTAGAGCGTCAGCACGGGCTGTGCCGTCAAACCCAGCTCGTCACTTACGGCGACGCCGATCCGGCGGCTGCCGATATCCAGGCCCAGGAAGCGTGGCTGGTGTGCCGCGCCATGCCCGGCATCAGAAGCGTTGCCGCCCGCGCCCGTCTCCAAGACCATTTGCCCCGTCTCTTCTTCGCTCACCCGTCCCACCCGCTCCCTCGATCATGCCAGCGTCACCTCCCGCATACAATCAGCTCATATGCGCCGGGCGTTTGCAGCTGCTGTGCTGCTTGTGTTTCTTGCTGGTTCTGGATGGCTTTTGTGGATCTTCACCTGGCCGGTCGGCCCGAAGCACGAGACCTTTGTCGAGATCGCGCCCGGCACCTCTACCCGCGCCATCGCCGACGAACTCAAGCAGGCCGGCGTGCTGTCGAGCCCGCTGCCCTTCATACTGCTACGGCTTGTCGGCTCCGTGACCGACGGCCGCTCGCTCAAGGCCGGCGAGTACCGCTTCGACCAGCCTGTTCGCGTGACGGAGGTGTATCGCCGCATTGCCCGCGGGGAGGTGTACACCGTTGCACTCACCATTCCTGAGGGCGCAAATCTCTTTGACATCGCGGCACGGGTAGAGGCCGCGCAGCTCGGCTCCCGCGCTGCCTTCCTCAAAGCCGCCCAGAGCGACACGGCGCTCGTGCGACGGCTCGACCCGCAGGCGTCCAGCCTTGAGGGCTACCTCTTTCCCGCCACCTACCGTTTCGGCCGCCACACTGCGCCCGAGCAGATGCTCGAGTCCATGGTCCATGTCTTTGAGATCCAGGCATTGGCCCTCGGGATCTCCGGCGACATGCACCGTGTGGTGACCCTGGCGTCGCTCGTTGAACGCGAAACGCCGCTTCCAGAAGAACGCCCGGTAGTCGCGAGCGTCTTCGAGAACCGCGTCGCGCACGGCATGCCGCTCGAAACCGATCCCACAGTCATCTACGCAGCCCTGCTGCATGGCGGCTACCGGGGGGCTATCTACCAGAGCGATCTGGCTTACGACTCGCCCTACAACACCTACCGCCATGCGGGACTGCCTCCCGGCCCTATCTGCAACCCAGGTCTCGTGTCATTGCGCGCCGCACTGCACCCGGCGCAAACGCAATACCTCTACTTTGTCGCCGCCGGAGCCGACCCGCAGGGCCACTCTCGTTTCGCTGTCACGCTCGCCGATCACCAGCGCAACGTGGCAGCATACCGCGCGTCCGTACGGGCCGAGGCTCACAGCAGTGATGCTGCAAAATGAAGCAGCCCTACTGCTGACTCCGAGTTGTTTGAAAGTGGAAACACTCTGCCGACGATTCAGCAGGTGCGACTCCCGCCGCCTCAACACACGCCTCGGCGTTCGCGGAAGCGTGCACTCGCAGACCCCAGCCCTGATCGCCGGCAAGGTGCAGCCCGCCAAAGCTGAGCCGCTATACTTGAGCCTTGCGTCGCTTCCTCCATCGCAGTTCACGCGTCGCGCCCGCGCGTCCCAGGAAAGCCGGCCGACTCTGGCTTGCAGGTATCACGCTGTTGCTGCCCGGTCTCAGTGGCTGCCTGACGCATACCTATCGGGTGCAGCAGCCGCGCATGCCTGCTGTGGTGCGCAGTGCCGAAGCTGACCAGCTGGTGCAGCTGGTCAACGAGCAGAACCAGCGCATGCAGACACTCAAAGCCAGCGTCGACTTCCAGGTCTCCGTCGGTGGTCAGCGTAAGGGCAAGGTGACCGATTACACCACCTTTTCCGGCTATATCCTGCTGCGTTCGCCCGAGATGCTGCGCGTCCTTGGCCTGCTGCCGGTTGTGCATACACCGGCTTTCAATCTCGCCAGCGACGGAAAGCAGTTCACTCTTGTGATACCGCCCCGAAACAAGGCCTACACAGGCTCCAACTCGGTAAGCAAGCCTTCCACGAATGCGCTTGAGAACCTGCGCCCCGGCATCTTCTTCGACACCATGATCCCGCGCGCCATCCGGCCGGAAGATCTGGTGACCCGCACCACTCACAACAATACGTTTACAGATCCCAGAACTCACCAGCTCATTGCCGACCCTGAGTACGACCTGACCGTGGTGCGCCGCAAAGCCAACAGCCAGGAGCTCATTCCGGAGCGTGTCATTCACTTCGACCGGACGACGCTGCTGCCGAGTGGCGTCGACATCTTCGATGACTCCGGCAATATGCAAACCCAGGCGATCTACGGGCCGTACGCGAGCTTTGGTGACCAGCGCTACCCAGGTACGATCACGATTCGCCGTCCTCTGGACGAGTACCAGATCGTGCTGACGATCCAGAAGCTTACGGTCGATGAGCCGCTTGCAGACAACCAGTTCCAGCTGACCATCCCGGACGGATACACGATTCAGAAGATGGATTGATCCGAATGAGACAACGCAGGGCTTTTTACCTGTCAGCGCGGGATCAGGGTAGGTAAAATAAGAGCTGCGGGCAGCCGGACGGCCGCTGCTGAACCGCGAAGGCGGCTCAGGAGAGGAAAGTCCGAACTCCACAGGGCGGTGTGCCGGATAACGTCCGGGATTCGGGCGTCAAGGCCCGGAGACGGCCAGTGCCACAGAGAAGATACCGCCAGCGTGCGCGTTCAGCGCGGACGAAGGTAAGGGTGAAAAGGTGCGGTAAGAGCGCACCGCGCCGGCGGCAACGCCGGTGGCAGGGTAAACCCCACACGGAGCAAGACCAAATAGGGAGGAATCAGCAGCCCGGCTCCAGAAGCTGCTGAGCGTGCCGGCCCGGCGCGCCAACGGGAGCTCCAACTTGTCTCGTAAGAGACAGGTCGGCGGAAACCTCCGGGTAGGTCGCTGGAGCGTGTCAGTAATGGCGCGCCTAGAGGAATGGCCGTCCAGGATCCAAATCCGGACAGAATTCGGCTTACAGGCTGCCTGCAGGACGTTTGCAAAACAGCAAAGCCACCCGCATAGGGTGGCTTTGCTGTTGGCTATGTCGCTCTGACTGGACCGAACTTCCAGGTGAAGAGCCACTGCTAAGTGAAGCGAGGTGGTAACGCTCCGAGCTGAAGGATTAGCGGCTTCGATCCCTCGACGGTGAGACAAGCGGTCTACGTGCTCGTGATCGCACCGTTTACTCCGTTCGGATAGAAGCCACCCGACGTAACGCCGGTGCTCGGATTGCTTGTCGAAGAAGTGGACACCCCGTAGACAATACCAAGTACCTGGGAAGTTGACCTTGACGTGTTGAACCCGTCCGTGCTGCCGGTATTGAAGATCTTTGTCGGCGTGGGCGGAATGTCGAAAGAGTCGACCTGCGGCGAGGTGATGCTGTTCGCCACACAATACTGACGCAGCGTCCCCTCGTGCTGGCCTTCGGTGTCGTGCACCTGCGCGGCGTAGGTGAGGCCCGCCGGGTCGGAGACCAGGTACTGGATTGCACCCTCGTATGCACTGGTACCAACTGTCTCCAGAGCCCGGGCAATCGCCAGGAACTGCTGATCGTTGGTTACGGGTCCGAGCGCTGCCAGGTTGAGAGCCGGCATGCTCACCGGCATAGCGCCAGCAGCAGCGATCGTCGCGCGCAGAAGTTCTACATGCGCCTGCTCGTCTGCCGCCAGCTGGTTCACCAGGTCCTGTACACCCGGCAGGGAGAAGCTGACCTTGCTGAGACCGCCGGTAACCGCACCCGCGCCGGAACCCATATCGGTTGATGAAAGCCCACTACCCGTAGCCAGAGTGAGATAGAACGTCGCCTCCAGGTACTCGAGGTTCAACGCGAAGTTGAGCACGTCCGCCACCGAAGGCGGCGTGGTGGAAACCGGGGCCGGGGTGGTTGTGGGTGAACTGCTGCTGCAGCCCGCCAGGGTGACTACACCCGCCGCGCCAGCAGCGAGGCCGGTGCGCGAAAGGAACGTGCGGCGGCTCAGCCGGGCGCCCTCGCGGCGCAGAGTAAGAGCGCTCACCTCGGTAAGAACCGTCTCACCGGGTTCGAGCAGCGAAGAATCGCGGTACTTCGACATAGGATCATCTCCAAAACCTGTTGCGTCACTCGATCGAATCACTTGCTGCGACAACCTCGCTTGCGAAGGGTCGCCGCGGTAGCAAAGCGTGGGCACCTGCGGCTAGGTGCTCGTGATGTTGCCGCCTACCCCGCCAGGGAAGAAGCCACCCTTTGTCACTCCGGTCGGGGGTGTCGTAGTGGTCGGCGTCGAGATCCCATAGGCTACCCCAAGCACCTGCTGCGGCGTACGTGCGATGCCGGAAGCAGGCGGCGTCGCTGTCGTTGGCGTCACCGTGAAGATGGCTGCGGTGCCATTTGGCGGCACATCCTGCGCGTCGATCTGCTTGTCCATCGTTGGCCCAGGCAGGATGCCGAGCACCGCGCACACATAATTAACGACGCCGAGGTGCTGTGCTTCTGCGCCAAGAATCTGCGACGCGGCATTGAGAACGGTGATGTTGCTGATCAGATCCGCTGCTGCGCCTGCGTAGGCGCTGTTGCCTAAAGCGGTAAACTGCCGGGTCGCCGCGAAGAACGCCAGATTGGTAGTGATTGCCGGAATAGTGCCGCCGGCGCTGAAGTCGATCGTCGGCTCAGTAATTGGCGTACCGCCGAGCGAGGTGATTGTGTTCTGGAGCGTGAAGATGTGGTGCGCTTCATCCTGAAGCAGCGCCTGCACAACGGCCAGTTGATCGCCCGTCAAAGTAACGGTTGGTGGGTTTTGCACATTGCTGGTTGTGATGGTAGGCGGCGATGACGTAACGACTGTGCCGCCTGAGATGACGTTGGCCAGCGACATGCCGGTCGAACCGTAGGCGTAAAACTCGGCTTCGAGAAACTCGAAATTCAGAGCGAAGTTCAGTACATCGGTAATGGCAGGCGTCGTAGTCTGCGCTTCTGCCGGCCTACCGCCAATCGCGCTTCCGACGGTAGCAATCGCGCTCGCTGCGGCGAGGGTTGAAAGAAAGCGTCGGCGGTTGAGGGCGCGCAGAGTCTGGCCAAGCGCCAGGATCCCCTCCTCTGACGCAAGTTGCTCCCCGGTCACCTTTGCATGGGGAGCCAGAAGAGATGTAAATAGCTGTTTAGGCACGCTCAAACCTCCTGAAATCACTGTTACTGCATTTCGTCGCTCCCACTCGGATGGGTAGAACCCAGCGAGCTCTCACAAAGCTCGCATGGGTCTGACGTGTGAACAGTTAGTGCCCGAAGTATGGTTCCGGGTTGTTCTTTTCAGGGTAACGATTTCGTGCCTTCGGTAACGTGGTGCGGCATGAAAACGCTTCGGAGAGGGACGGGAAAAACAGATATGCGTATCGCAACATCGCTTCAGCGTCAGGGTTCCCACGCGAACTCTTGTTACGGGTCCGGCGTATTTCAGTCGTGCTTGCTTCCAGTGAAATGGACCTCCCGCCGATCGGGTGCTTGACCTGACTGCAGACCCAGCTTTCTTCGTGCCGGGGTAATGCCAGCGGCTGCTACACTCACGGCAAGCGGCGACTCAAGGCAAACTCAACCTATGCTGTGGACTGAATCGATCCGCATCGCTTTACAGTCGCTTTGGGCTAACAAGCTCCGGACTGTGCTCACCCTGCTCGGCATGGTCATTGGGGTAGCCTCGGTCATCACCGTGATCACCCTCGTTAACGGCGCCAACCACTACGTGGCCACCAAGATCAGTGGCCACGGCGCGGATGTCATCACCATCAGCAAGATGCCCAGCGTCATCTTCGATGGCGACGCGTACATGCGCTTCAACAAGCGCAAAGACCTGACCTTTGACCAGTACACGGCGCTCGGGGAGGCTTGCCGGGCCTGCCTGCTGACCGGCGCCAACATCTCGAACGCCGGCAAGGTCACCTATGGCACGCATTCCAGCAAAAGCACCGACATCCGTGGCTGGACCCCCAGCATGCAGCCGCTGAGCGCGCAAACCGTCATTTCCGGGCGCCAGCTTACCGAAGCCGACGAGAAGCAGGGGGCGCACGTCGTAGTTGTCGGCCAGGATGTGGTCGACCACCTGATGAACGGCGCCGATCCGGTCGGCAGGGAGCTGCGCGTGGACGGCGGCGTCTACACTGTCGTCGGCGCAGGTCAGAAGATGGGTACTACCCTCGGTCAGAGTCAGGATGACTACGTCGAGATGCCGCTGACCGCTTACATGCACTCGCACGGTCTGCACCAGTCGCTTACCTTCCTGGTCCGTTCCAAACCCGGTCCGCTCGCGATGGAAGACACGGCGGACGAGGTGAAACAGACCCTGAGGCAGCTGCGCCGAGCGCCGGCCGGCTCCGACGATGACTTTACGGTGGAGACCAATGGCAGCCTCGTTGACCTTTGGAAAAGTATCTCGTCAAGTTTCAGTGTTGTGCTCGTCGGCGTCGCCTCCATTTCGCTCGTTATCGGCGGCGTCGTTATTATGAACATCATGCTTGTCTCGGTGACCGAGCGCACCCGCGAGATTGGCATCCGCAAAGCACTCGGTGCCCGGCGCGGCGACCTGCTGCTCCAGTTCCTGGTCGAGTCAGCGACAATGGCTGCGCTCGGCGGCATGGTCGGCATCGCCATCGGCGCGGGCGTTTCGTACGCGATCTCGGTTGGCGTCGGTTGGCCGGCTGTGATCAGTCCATGGTCGGTCATCGCGGGCCTCATCGTCGCAACGTCGGTCGGCATCTTCTTCGGCGTCTACCCCGCCAGCAAAGCTTCGCGCCTCGACCCCATCGTCGCGCTTCGGTCGGAGCTCTAGATGAATACCGGTCGAGTCGGGGAGACGCTGCGGATGGCCTTCGAATCGCTGCGCGCCAACCGCCTCCGCTCAGGCCTCACCATCCTCGGCGTCGTCATTGGTGTGGCTACGGTCATCATCATCTCGTCGATCATCACCGGGCTCAACAATAAGGTAGCGGCGTTCGCGAACTCCTTCGGTACCAACTCCATTTATGCCTTCCACATGCCGGTCGACGTGCAGCCAACGGCCGAGATGCTGGCGCGCCGGCGCCTCACCGTCGACGAGGTACTTGCGATGCGCCAGCTGCCGCATGTGGTTGCGACCAACGCATCCATGCGCTACCAGGACCCGAATGTTGGCATCGGTGAGGAATCGATCAAGTATCGCGGGAAGTCGATCCAGAACAGCCTCGTTGAGGGCGACACGGACGAGATGCCGCTTACGGCCGACCTCAAGATGAAGGAAGGCGCAATCTTCACCAGGGATCAGGACCAGCATCGGGCCAATGTTGTCACACTTGGCTACGACACGGCCGAGAAGCTTTTCGGGAAGGAGAGCGCGCTCGGCAAGGATGTGGAGATTCGTGGCGAGCTGTTTACCGTGCTCGGCGTTATGGAGCGGCACAAGCAGCTGTTTGGCTCGGGCGCGAACCCGCAGGACAACATCGCCTATATGCCCGTCAGCACCTTCCGCAAGATCCTGCCCGACCAGAAAGACGTTTGGATCACGGTGCGCTACGACAAAGCCGAGAACAAGGCCCTGGTCGAGGACGAGATGACGACACTGCTGCGGATTGCACGCAAAGTGCCGACAGCGGCCGACGATGATTTCGCCATTTTCACGCCGGATGCTCTGGTCCAGTTCTGGTCGCAGCTCACTGGCGGACTGGTTATCTTCATGATCGCGGTTTCGAGTGTCGGCCTGATGGTCGGCGGCGTCGGAGTGATGAACATCATGCTCGTTTCAGTCACCGAGCGGACCCGTGAAATCGGTGTCCGTAAAGCGATCGGCGCGACTCGCGGCAGCATCATGCTCCAGTTCACGGCTGAGGCGGTCACGCTTTGTGCGGTCGGCGGTTTCCTGGGCGTGGCGCTAGGCGGGCTGGTCACGCTGGCGGTACGGCTCAGCATTGCCGCGCTCCCGGCCAGCATGTCGACCACCTGGACGACGGTCTCCTTCTCGATCTCGTGCATGATTGGGCTTGTTTTCGGAATTTACCCGGCGTGGAAAGCGGCCACACTGAACCCGATTGAGGCGCTGCGCTACGAGTAGGCCTTCCGGTTCCGCTCTCCGCGCCGCTACCCCTTCGTAAATTCGCGAATCAGATCGGCCAGCTGCTTCGGCGCTTCCAAAGGCACCATGTGCCCGGACTTCGGTACGACCGCGAGCTGCCCGTTGAGCAGCCGCGGCATGGTCAGCTGCCGCTGCACTGCCGGTCCGAGTGACTTGTCCTCCTCGGCCGCGATGACCAGCGTCGGCTGACTCAGCCGAGGCACCTGTTCTGTCCAGTCCTCATAGCTGCCATGTTCCAGCCACGCTCGCCACGCGTCCGGGCTGGTCCGGAGCCGGTCCTCCACGGCACGCTCGAAGATCTCCGGCCGAATTCGCAGACTGCTGTTGCTGCGGATGTACTCCTCTGCATCGGCCTTTGTCGGCTCAGCCTGCGCGAGCATCGTGGCCCGGTCCTTGGGCGCGATCGGCTCCGGGCTCAAGGGTGAGGGGGTCAGCAGCACCACCTTCTCAAGCCCTGGCAGCCCACGTCCGGCAAGCACCGCTGCGACCTTGCCGGTCATGGAGTGGCCCACCAGCACAAAGCGCTCCAGCTTGAGCGCCTGGATCGTCTCAGCGAATCTGTCGGCCATCTCCGCAACGGTGTAGCCCGTGATCTGGTCTGCCTCGCCGAAGCCCGGCGTATCCATGGAGACAATGCGGAAGTGCGGGGCGAGCATGACGCCCGCCTCGATCCACTCGCGGCGGGAGCCGCCAAACACGTGCAGGAGCACCAGCGCGGGCGCGTCGGCGTGTACCGCTTCGCGTATCTGAAGATCCGTAAGTGGCAGCATCATCTCCGTTGCACTCCTTTGCGACTGCATCACCGGCGACGAACCGGGTGGGCTTCAAAGCCCTAAGATGCATACTCACGGCCGGTACACTGGACGCTGTGCCTGGACTGCTTCCACTTGCCGCCAGTCTGCCAGGCTTTCTGGCAATGGCGGGTATCCTGTTCTGCGCCCTGGCACTCTGGGCGGCACGCAGCTTTGTGGCCGCGCAGCGGAACCTGACCCGCGAACACCCTGCGCCTCCGCCGGTCTCGATCCTCAAGCCGGTCAAGGGGCTTGACCCTGGGCTCGCCGACGCTCTGCGCAGCCACTGTACCCAGGACTACCCTGCAGCCTCGCCTCTTGAACTGCTGATCGCAGTCGTATCGCTCGACGATCCTGCTGTACCCGTCGTCCGCGCGCTCGCCGTCGAGTTTCCGTGGATGCGTATCGAGGTTGTTGAAACCCCGCTCGTACTCGGCACCAACGGCAAGGTGAGCAACCTGGCGCAGCTGTTTCCACACGCCCGGCATGGGCTGGTCCTCATCAGCGATGCCGACATCGTGGTCGGTCCGCGTTACTTGCGGCGCATCACGGCGCCCTTTCTCGACGCAAAGACTGGCCTTGTGACCGCGCCGTACCGGGGTCGCACCCACCCGGCCGCCCGGCCGACGCTTGGCTCCCGCCTGGAGGCGCTGGCGATCGCGACCGACTTCTTCCCAGGTGTGCTGACCGCGAGTCTGACCGATGGCGGCATGCGCTTTGCGCTTGGCTCAACGCTGCTCGTCTCACGCCGCGCCCTGGCCGAGGCTGGTGGCCTGGAGGCGTTGACCAGCGTTCTGGCCGATGACGGCGTCCTTGGCGAGCGCGTCCACGCCGCCGGCTACCGCGTTGTGCTCAGCCCGGAGCCAGTTTCAACTGCCGTGCCCGCTTACACGCTCGCCGCTTTCTGGAAGCACCAGCTGCGATGGGCTCGGACGGTACGCGACCTTCGCCCGCTCAGTTCGCTTGGCCTGGCTTTCACCCATCCGGTGCCCTGGGCGCTGCTCTACCTGATCGCGACTGCCGGCAGTGCGTCCGCGTGGCTTCTCTTGCTGCTGGCGCTCGTCGCGCGTGCAGCCGTCGCGCTCATGATCGGCTACGGCCTGCTCGCTGACAGGCAGGTGCTCCGCGATCTTCTGCTCCTGCCTCTACGCGACTGTTTCGGGCTGGCGCTCTGGGTGTGGAGCTATGCCAGCGACACTATCGAGTGGCGGGGAGAGCGCTTTCGCGTTCATCGCGGCAAACTGGTGCGGATACCGAGCTCCCCCTCTGGGGAGACTTCGCGGAGCGGCGCGGCCGCGTAAGTAAAATAAGGGAACTCGTTATGGTTTCTCCAGCCATCCCGCGCGTGAGCCCGCTTGCGGAGCCTGATGAGCTCGTCCAGCTCGCGCAGCCCCTCTCTGCTCAAGCGGTCCCGGCCGACAATCCCGGGCAGGCAGGGCTGGGACCCGCGGCGACGCTGATCTACAACGACTGGTACCCGGCGATGCGCTCAGGAGGCCTTGGCGGCAAACGCATCGCGACGACGCTCCTGCTCGGCATACCGATGGTGCTCGGACGCAAGCGCGATGGCAGCCTCTTTGCCATGCGCGACAGCTGCCCGCACCGCGGCATCCCGCTTTCCTGCGGCTGGTTCGACGGCGAGTCGCTCGCCTGCAAGTATCACGGCTGGGAGTTCGAGCCGGTCTCGGGCCGGTGCACCGCGATTCCTTCGCTTACCAGCCATGACAAGCTCGATCCAACGCGCATCTACGCGGCCGCTTACCCGTGTGTCGAGCGCGACGAATATGCCTGGGTCTATGTGCCCGAGCCGCGCTCAGGCCGCATCCGCGCTGACATGGCTGCGCTGCCGCCAGTGCCGGAAGCTCCCAAGTTTAGTGGCCGTTTTCGCTCTGCCTACCTTACCGCCGAGCTGCCCTGCAACGTCGACCACGGCATTATCGGCCTCATGGACCCGGCGCACGGCCCGTTTGTCCACCAGAGCTGGTGGTGGCGCAAGCAGTCCTCCATCCACGAGAAGGAAAAGCACTTTGAGCCGATACCTGAGGGCTTTCGCATGTCGGCGCACGCGCCCTCCGGCAACTCGGCCCCATATAAGCTGCTCGGTGTCTATGGCGAGCCCATTACGACCACGATCGACTTTCAGCTGCCGAACCGTCGCATCGAGACAATCCGATGCGGGCCGAAATGGTTTTCGAGCATTACGACCGTGACGCCAACGACCGCGCGCGCCTGTCGCATCGATGTTGTCGCGGCGTGGAACATCTTCTACGGGGTTCCCGGCGTGACCACGATCGCAAAGTTCTTCGGAAAGCGCTTTGTCCGGCAGGACCAGGAAACGATGATCGAACAGGCTGAGGGTCTGCGTTACGACCCAACGCTGATGCTGATCGATGATGCCGACCGGCCGGCGAAGTGGTACTTCGCGCTCAAGCAGGCCCGGCTGGAAGGCTCAGGCAGGCACCCGATGAGCGGGCCCGTTACGCTCCGCTGGCGTAGTTAGAACAACAGCCTACCATTGATAGTCGAAGCACGGGGAAGGCCGAAGGTATCTCCGGCCTTCGCTCTCCGCCTACCGTCCGCTGTAGCCGCGCTCGTACCCCTTCACGAACGCGTCTCGGTACTCCTGCTTGAACTGGTCTCTCGGGTAGCCCTCGGGTGAGTTCGGTACATGCTTGTAGGTGTCCACATTGGTTGGCCGGTTCGAGTGGCCATGCTCGCGGTCGCTCTGGCCCTGCGCCTGGCCGGCAATCCAGCCCTGGCGCGCGCCCAGCATCGGGTGGCCTTGCTGCTCGTGGTACACCTCTCCGTACCCTCCACCCGGAGGCGGACCATACTGCCCATACTGCGCGACCGCCATCGCGCCGCTCAGTGTCAGTGTTGCAAAGGCTGCTGCTGCCTTGCCCACCCAAAGCCTGCTGCTCTGCTTGTTTTTCATATTCGACCTTCTTTCCCGGGCTGTTCCTAACGTCAGGGATCGCCCGCTTACCACGGCGAATTGAGATGCAACTTCAACGAGCGCTGTCCAGGTTTGCTGCAGGCCGGCTCCCTGTCATCCAAGGAGCAGAACCCCTGCGCAACCTACGCTCCGGAGAAGAAAACCCCTCATGTCGAAAATCGATGCGCTGGACGATGCAAAACTCGATCGCCGCACCCTGCTCCTGCAAGGCAGCCGCGGGATCGCGGGCGCGCTGCTGGCGAGCGCCGCAGCAGAAGCCAAGCTCAGCGCGCAGACAGGTAGCGCGCAGCCTGTGCTGCCGGTCGATCGCGGCACGGTGCAGGGCGAGAAGGTTGAGTTTCCCGCGATCCATGCCAACACCGACCTGCCCGGCGGCGGCCCTCCAAATGGCGACCCGCGCAACACGCGCGTCGGCTTCGCCGTCCTCGGCCTGGGCCGTCTGTCGCTGGAGGAGATCCTGCCGGCGTTCCCTTCCTGCAAGCATGCCCGGCCGACGGCGCTTATCAGTGGCGACCCGGCAAAGGCAAAGACGATTGCGGCCCAGTACGGCATCGAGCACACGTACACCTACGCCGATATGGAGCAGATGCGGGGCAATCCCGACATTGAGGCTGTCTATGTGGTGACTCCAAATGCACTGCACCGCGAGCACACCGAACGCGCCGCACGCGCCGGCAAGCACGTGCTCTGCGAAAAGCCAATGACCGTTTCCGTCGCCGACGGAGAGGCAATGGTGAGCGCCTGCGAAAAGGCGGGTGTACAGCTCATGGTCGCCTACCGCATCCAGTACGAGCACAACAATCGCTATTTGACGGAGATGGCGCGCGGCGGCAAGCTCGGCACGATTCGGTCAGTCCACGCGATCAATACCCAGAACCAGAGCGACCCGGAGCAGTGGCGACAGATCAGGCAGCTCTCCGGCGGCGGCTCGCTGCCCGACATCGGCCTGTACTGCTTGAACACCGTCCGCGCGCTCACGGGCGAAGAGCCGGTCGAGATCACCGCCGTCATTCACTCACCAGCCAACGATCCGCGCTTTCGTCAGGTGGAGGACCTGGTCGACTTCACCCTGCGCTTCCCGTCCGGCATCGTCGCTGCCTGCACCTCCTGCTACAGCGCGCACAAGCACAGCGAGCTGCAGGTGATGGGCGTCGACGCATGGGCCCGTGTGGCCTCGGCCTTTAACTACAACGGGCAGAGGCTCACGGTTTCTCGCCGCGACGGCATCGCCGAAAGCGAGGCCGAGTACACGCTCAACCCTTCCAACCAGTTCGCGCTCGAGATCGACCACTTCGCCGAGTGCATCCGCACCGGGCGCAAGCCGCGCACCGGCGGTGCGGAGGGCGTGCAAGACCAGCGCCTGATGGCCGCTATCTACCAGGCTGCCGCGAGTGGCCGGCCCGTAACGCTGCCGGCAGCTGCCGGTTTGGACTCGACGCGCGGACCCGCCCTGCCGCCGCTCACTCTGTAGGGCGGTCGGAGCGCGCGCCGATCCGATACTCTGCCCTTGCTGCGCGGCTCCTGCCAGGTTCGCTGCCTGCCGACACGGCTAGGAAGCCACCGCTGTTTGCGGGTTAGCTGCTGAAACTATCGCGGGCGCCGATGCAGGAGCTGCACCCCGGACCGGCTCCATTGCCGAATCAATATCGATGGCAAGATTGCGCCCCAGCTCCTCGAACAACTCCATGTTTTCAGCAGCCAGAACCGGCTTGCCGGCATGCTGCATCGCCAGGTCGTACCAGATGTTCTGTGCCTGCCAGATGTTGGCCTCAAACGGAAGTAACTTGAGCGCCTCAGCCACGGCGAGGGCTGTTTCGAGCCGTACCCGGTCACCGGGCTGCGCTGCCAGCGCAGCCATGGCTGAGCGCATCCGCTCATCCGCGGCGAAGCTCAGCTCCTGCCGATTCAGCTCGATGTGATCCTGCCCGGCAAGCGCCAACGTAGCCCGAACCTGCGCCGTATCGACCGGCTCGCTCTCGAGCCCTCGCCGCAGCATGATGTTGACAGCGAAGTTCGCCGCGAGAGCGAGAGCCGAGGGCCGCGGTACCTGCGCCTCAGTCAGGAAGTGCAGCAGGGAAGCATGATCGGCGTACAACCGCAGCAGGCTTTCCTCCGCTTCCTCGACTGTGTTGTTGAGGATCAGCATCAAAACCCGCCGCTGCTCATCGGTAAACAGCGAGCGAATGGTGTAGCTCTTTCCGCTGAACTCCTCGTCAAACAGCCGGATGATCGCCGGCGGATCCGCGCGCAGCATCGCGCCACGGGCCGCCTCGGTAAACTGCCGATGCGCCGCGCGAGTGGCGTCGGTCGCCGGCTTGACCCCTGCTGTCAGGTTTTGGTCGCCGAAGTGCAGCACCGCGTAGAAGAAGCGGTTCCGCTCGTGCGTGACCGTCGAGCAGATATCGACCTCGCCCGAAGTGAAGCGGCCTCGGCCGAAGTGGTGTACCTGCTGCTCGCGGCTTTCCACCTCGAAGGCAAACATCCGGGCACGCTCCGGGTAGGTCCGGAAGACCGACGAGACAGCGTAGTGCGCCCCGACCTGTTCCAGGCCGACCTTGAGTGAACCGGCATGCTTGCGATAGATGTCGGCTCCCGTGCCTTCAGCCGCGACATTGCTCTCGGCCTCAAGGAGCCGTGCGACGAAGGGCGGCTCGAGCGCAGCACCGCCTGCGCCAAACAGCTCCGCTGCAAGCTCGAGCACGCGCGCTGCATAGGCGATGATCTGCACCGTTTCGATTCCTGAAATGTCGTCGAAAAACCAGCCACAGCTCGTGTACATCAGCTGCGACTGGCGCTGGAGCTCAAGCAGCATCAGCGCCTGAACCTGCTCCGCCTCGCTGAGCGCATGGCTCTGCTCTGCTAACAGAAACGCCTTCGCTTTCGATCGGTCAAGCACGACCCGGATCGACCGCCCACAGGCACCCTCCCAGTCCTGGAAGAGCTGTGCGCCCAACTCGGCCGCCATCGGCGCGACCTTATCCCGCAGAGCGTCGAGCGCTTCCCGAAGCGGTCCGCGCCAGCGCTGGTTCCAGCCCGGCTTGCCGCCATTGCACCCGCAGTTCGAGCGCCAGCGCTCTACCCCGTGGGCACAGCTCCAGCTCGTCGCCTCTGCGATCTGCGCTTCCCAGGCAGGTGGGAATCGCTCGAGGAACTGGCCATAGTTGGTGATCGTCGCCAGCTGCTCGGCTTCCGTGTACTGGAAGGCGTAGCTTAGCGCCATTTCGCCGAAGCGGTGGTGGTGCCCGTAGCTCTCGCCGTCCGTGGCGACGTGTACCAGCTCCGGCTCTTCTGGCGCATCGTCGGAGAAACCACTGGCCATACGCAGGGCGAAACCTTCGCCCGAGTCGAGCAGCCGCTCAAACGCGATGGCGCGGGATCGCGGCCCGTCGTAGAAGAACACAGTGATCGACCGGCCCTCGCTCAGTGGCACCCGGTAGGCTCGCCGCGTATCGACCGACCCGTCCCGGGTCTCGTGCCAGTCGTCATGCAGCGGCTGGTCGATCTCCGCATGTAGCCCCGAGATGATTTCGGCCGAGCCAAGCTCTTCCTCCTCCTGCGTCAGCAAGGGCCGCACGGCGGCGCACTGGTTCGGCGCAAGGATTGTGAACAGGATGCCGTGCTCGGCCAGCACCTCCAGCGTTTCGGTGTCGACCGCCGTTTCGGCCAGCCACATGCCCTCGGGCTTGCGCCCAAACCGGTGCTCGAAGTCCGCAATGCCCCAGCGCACCTGCAGCTCCTTGTCGCGGCGGCTCGCCAGCGGCATGATGATGTGGTTGTAGACCTGAGCCATTGCCGAGCCGTGCCCGCCGAAACGCGCCACGCTGGCCCGGTCCGCCTCTAGGATTGATCGATAGGTCAGCTCCGCATGCTCCTCGAGCCAGGAGAGCAGCGTCGGGCCGAAGTTAAAGCTCATCTGCGCGTAATTGTTCACGATCCGCAGGATCTCGTTGCGGGTGCTGACGACACGGGAGCGGCCGTTGCGCGCATAGCACTCGGCAGTGATGCGTTCGTTCCAGTCGTGGTACGGCGCGGCCGAGTCCTGGGTCTCGACACTTTCGATCCACGGGTTCTCCCGCGGCGGCTGGTAGAAGTGCCCGTGGACCACCAGGAAGCGGTTGTTGCTCTTCGTCATCGTGCTCACCCTATGCCGGTCCGATGCAGTTGACGTTACTGCTGATGCGTCACGCTGCTGGCGGCGTGCTCATCGGCTTACCAAGGAGGTCGCAGGCGCGCCACATATACCAGCTGGCAACGGAGCGCCAGGGTCGCCAGCGCTCGCCGCGCCGCGTCATCACCTTCGGGTCCGCCAGCATGGTTGCATCAAACGCCTTCGTCTTCGGCAGTCGCGCGAACGTCAGCGCGAAGCCTTTGCGCACACCGTAATCGCTGACCGGCAGCACATCCGGCCGGCCCAGGCGAAAGATCAGCAGCATCTCCACCGTCCATACGCCGACGCCGCGTACCGCGGTCAGCCGGGAGATGATCTCCTCATCGGCCATTTTGCGGATTTGCATTAGTCCCGGGACGGTGCCGTCAAGTGTTTTGCGGGCCAGGTCCTGCAGCGCGAGCATCTTGTTTTTCGAAAGTCCCGCGGCCCGCATCGCCTCATCCGGCTGCTGCAGCAACAGCTCGGGTGTTGGATGGATGTCACCGAACAGCTTGAGCAGCTTGTGGAGGATCGCGCGTGCCGCCGTGCCGTGCAGCTGCTGCGAGAGAACTGCCTCAAGCAGCGCCTCAAAGGGCGAGTGCTGGCTTTTGAGCCGCAGCGTAAAGGGCCCGGCGCGCTCCATCAGCATGCCGAGCTTCGGATCCGCAGCCGCAAGCGCGCGGCAGGCCTCGGCAAAGTCGTATCGGGGTATGCGTCGGCCGTCTGCCATCGAGAACAAGTGTAGCGCCGCACCGCCGGTGCTTGACGTTGCCGTGTGGTGAACAGCCTGCTGCGCGGCCCCGCGGTTTGGGTAGCATCGCAGGTGATATGAGCGAGACGCCGAAGAAGGCCAGCCCCAGGAAACATGCCGCCAGGCCGGCGGCGAAGCGCAACACACGGGAAGACGGGGCAGCAAGAACCGCTGCCGGCAAGAGCAAGGCGCCAAAAGCCGTAGCCAAAGGGCGCAACGCGCCATCGAGCGATATAGAAGCCAAGCGCGTACCGACCCGCACGCAGGTGCAGGACGCGCCCGCGACCGGCCCTATGCCGGAGGCGCTCGACCGCATCGCGCTAAATGCCCGCGTCACCGTGCGCCGCGGCGGCGAGCCGCCGCGGGACGCGCGCTGCGTCATCTACTGGATGCAGCGAGCCCAGCGGGGCATCGATAACCCGGCACTCGACACCGCGATCGAACTCGGCAACGAGCTCGGCCTGCCTGTCGTTGCGTTCTTCTCGGCGATCAATAACTTCCCCCACGCCAACTGGCGCCACTACCACTTCCTCTCGCAGGGCCTCGTCGATACCGAGCACGACCTGAGCGAGCGCAACGTTTCATTTATCGTTCGCCGGCCGCCGCACAACGCGCTCGAGAAGCTGGTCGTCGAGCTCAAAGCCGCCGCCGTCGTCGCCGATGAAAACCCCATGCGCGAGCCTGAGCGCTGGCGCCAGGTCCTCGCCCACCGCATCGATGTACCGTACTGGACGGTCGATGCCGACGTGATCGTGCCGTCGAACACCTACAACAAGCACTTCTACGCGGTCGCTTTCTTCCGGCCCAAGCTTTACGCGGAGCTGCCCAAGTTCCTGGAATGGAAAGCGCCCGAGAAGGCGAAGCATACCTGGCAGTGGCCGCACGGCTTTGAGAGCTTCCACGTCGGCGATGACCTGACCGAGGGCTGGAAGGCGCCGTTCGACCGTTCTGTCACTCCGGTTGACACATTTACCGGCGGTACCCGCGCCGGGCAGGAGCTGCTCGCCGAGTTCGTCAAGAATAAGCTCGCCGACTACGACTCGGTGCGCAATCATCCGGAGCGCGACGGAACAAGCCGCATCTCGCCGTACCTCCACTTCGGCCATATCGGCCCGCTGACCATCTGTCGCGCTATCGAAGACGCGCTACACAAAGGCGAAACCACCCAGGAGGCGCGCGATGCTTACTACGGCGAGGTGCTGGCCTGGCGCGAGCTGAGCGTCAACTTCGTCAAGTTTGTGCCTGATTACGACTCGATCGCCTGCGCTCCTGACTGGGCAAGGGAGACGCTGCGCAAGCACTCCCGCGACAAGCGCCCGAACCTGTACACCCGCGAGCAGATGGAGCGTCACGAAACTCATGACGAGTTATGGAATGCCGCGCAGCAGCAAATGGTCGAGGTCGGCTGGATGCATAACTACCTGCGCATGTACTGGGGCAAGAAAATTCTCGAGTGGAGCAAGGACGCGGCCGAGGCCTGGGCGAACTGCGTGTATCTCAACGACAAATACTTCCTCGACGGCCGCGACCCGAATGGCTACTCCGGCATAGCCTGGGCAATCGGCGGCGTGCACGACCGGCCGTGGTTTGAGCGCGAGATTTTCGGCAAGGTGCGGTACATGTCCGGGGCGTCAACGGGGAAGAAATTCAACTCGAAGCGGTACATCGAGAACGTGCTGGAAGGGCGGGCGTTCGGGGATTGATGCGCGTGCAACTTGGCGCATCCTCAACGATTCCCTTGGCGAGTCAGATACAGATTGTCTCGATGTTATTTGCCGCGCTATCGAACTTGCTTCTGAGCAGCTGAATTTGCTCAACCTGATTTCCAGCCCATCGGCGTCGATCCTGGAGAGAAACCACCTGTTCGTGCGAATCAAGGAAGCCGAGAGGAACATTCAACCAGAGACTATTCTGGATTAGAACATTGGCATCTTCTATATCCCCGACCTTGTAGTCAGAGGGTAGATTTGGTGCGACAGGCATGAAACTTGTCACCCTTTTCTCCAGGTTTTTTACGAGGTCATCTTTGATAGCGAGGGCTACGCGATCGTGCATTGTCTTGTCGGCCTGGATCATCTCCTTTTCGCCTGGCTCTCTCCCAGCGATAATCGCCGAGCGCGTTCTTCTTTTACGTGCTGTGTCGAAACCATTGAATATCCAGCCGGCGAAAACGGGTTTGCCAAGCTGATCGAAGTCTGGAAAGTGTGGATTTGTATCTTTGAAGCGCTGAAGGCCAATCTGCCAGTCTGCCAAGAAGGATGGGACCATCTGCCCAACAAGGCCCACGCAGTAGACACTGAAATTATCCGAAGTACACGGCACGATGTAGAAATCTGAAGAGTAGAAAGCAGCTCTAACAAGCGCTCCAAAAGATGGAGGTAAATCAATAACGACGTAGTCAAAAGGCTGACCGTTCTGCTCTTCGGCAGACGTGAGAATCCTTCTTAGGGCTACGTAGCGCGTGAGTCCCGTGCCGGTTAAGAGATCAGCACCGACATCTAGAGAGTCGGCGAACACATTAAGCCAGAAGTCTCCGGCTACCATGCTCACATTTGGGCTGGTGTGGGGTCCCTTGTGGAGAAATACTGCTCTCCGCCGGTGTTTTGGAGGAATCTCTGAAGAAAAGATCGAACTGTCATGCCGTAAGGTGCATTCAGCGATGGCAGCGTTCCAACGAATTGGTTTTCACCAAGAACAGCAATAGATAGATTGCATTGTGGATCAAAGTCGATCAAAAGCGTTTTCTTGCCCCGTCTTCCGAGGGAGTCAGCCAGGTTCCAGCAAAGCGTGCTCTTGCCCACGCCGCCTTTATTGTTGAAGACCGAGATCAACTTCGCCATTTTTCTCCTAAGTACGCTTTGATGCGGCCGTCTCTGACGTGGTATTTCGGGCTTGTTCTGATTGTCTTGCTAGCTGTAGAAAGCGCTCTAGCGCATCCTTCACGACATTGTTCAGCTTCATATGCTGCGCTTCCGCATACAGCGCCGCGCGCCGGTGCAGTTCCACTCCTGTCCGCACATTGAATGTTCCGCTGAACGGCTTGTCTGGCGTCTTCTCTCGCTCCTTACAGAAGGCCAGATACTCGTCAATCGCTGCCTTGAAGTTCTCTTCCAGCGAAAGTACATCCGCGCCTTCAAATGTGACCACATCCCGGATGCCCAGGATGCGCCCGTGCAGCACGCGATCCTCGGCGCTGTACTCGACCGATCCGTCATAACCCTGGTAGGTTAACGTCTCGCTCATGGAATTACCTCCTCACGAAGGAAGTCGATTGCCGCGCGCAGCTGGTAAGCCTTCAGGATGCTTCCCGGATGCGGCTCGTGCATCATCAGCGTCGCTTTCGTCACTGGATGTATGAACTTGCGGCTGGAGCCGCTGCCAGCGTGTAATTCAAAGCCGAGGCTCGACAGCAGCGTCGAAAGCTCACCCCAGGTAAAGTCCCTGGGCTTGCTCTCGAGCCGCCGCCGCAGTTTCTCCTGCTTCGACATAGCCTTAGGTTAACGCGTCAGTCGATATTCTGCAACTAAAAACAGTTGCCCAACCCAATTGCTAGTCAGCCACCATCGACTCACCCGGCAGGATCGGCCGCGTTCGCGGCAGCACGCCACGCGAGGCCGCGAGCCCCAGCAGCGCGAGCGCTCCCGAGAACGCGAGCAGCTTGCCCACGCTTGTCGCGCGCCGCACCGGCAGTGTCTTCCAGAGCACCAGCAGCAACGTTTGTGCGGCCGTCACCGACCATACCGTTCCGTAAAAGTAGCGCCGCTCCAGCCCTTCGCCTTTTGTTGACGGCCCCACCCGCGGCAGCTGACCCAGCACGCCCAGCAGCAGCACTGTTCCCGAGACCGGGAAGTACGCGTAGCGATAGATCTGCTTGAGCCGCCAGCGGCCGGTCACGCTCGCATCGACAAGTCCGGCGAGGTTCATCAGCGCGAAGCTCACGGCCGCGCTCCAGGCAAAGCTGTAGCAGACGCGGCGGTAGAGCGGGTTTGGCTTGTCCTCGTCGAAGCGCAGGATGTACGGCCGTGGCTCAACCCCCGGCAGCTGCCCCTGGAGCCCGGCTGTGCCGGTGCCGGTGAGCACTGCCAGTAGCCACAGCAGATGCCCGCGCCCGGGACCACGGTCGAAGAGCCGAAACACCATCGGCCCCGGTGCCAGAAAGAAGACCCCGATCCAGATCGGCCAGTGCGCCAGGCGGTAAAGCCGTGTGTTGCGCTCCCGGATCGGCCGCGCCTCGGCGTATTCCACTTGTCCGCTGTAGCGCATAAGCGTCAAGTCTCGCCGAGCCTCGCGGGCGAGTCAATTGCGAGCCGAACGCGCCGGGACCTTGCTTCGGGCGGCTCTTCTCGAGCAAGAGGGCAGCTGCAATGCGCTCGGCTCTCCTTGAGAGTTCCCTTCACGAGTAAGAGGCGCAAAGGAAGCGACGACTCGACCGTCCGCGAGCTGCCTTATCGCCCATCATTATTTCCGCTTGGACGAGCCTTCTGCAGCTGCCGATAGTGGTGACAGAGGCGCACCACGAACATGACCGACCTGCTTAAGCGCAACGCTCACCTGATCTTTCTTCTCTGCCTGCTTCTGGCTGCGAGTGGTCTCGTTTCGACGCCTATCGCCCTGCTCGGCGGCATCCTCTTCGGGCTCTTTATCGAGCACCCGTTGCGCGACGAAAGCAGCGCGCTCGCAAAGACACTGCTCAAGGTGTCGGTGGTCGCGCTCGGCTTCGGGACGAACCTGCATGCGGTCGGGCACGCCGGCAGCTCCGGCTTCCTCTACACCGCGGTCAGCATTACGGGCGCGCTCGCGCTGGGCCTCGGGCTTGGCAAAGTGCTCAGCATCGGTGGCAAAGCGTCGTTCCTGATTGCCTCCGGCACCGCGATCTGCGGCGGCAGCGCCATCGCTGCTATCGCGCCCATCACCGAGCCAAGCGAGGAGGAGATCAGCGTTTCGATGGGCACGGTGTTCCTGCTCAACTCGGTCGCGCTGGTACTCTTTCCGCTCATCGGCCACGCGCTGCACCTCAGCCAGAACCAGTTCGGCCTGTGGTCCGCGCTCGCCATCCACGACACAAGCTCAGTCGTGGGTGCGGCCGCCTCGTACGGCAAGGAGGCACTCGCGGTCGGCACCACGGTCAAGCTCGCACGCGCACTCTGGATCATCCCGGTCTCACTGCTCACGGCAGTCTTCATGGCGCAGATGCAGAAGCGCAACGCTTCCGGCGACGGCCGGCTCGCGAGGATCCACATCCCATGGTTCATCGGCGGCTTCTGCCTGGCTGCAGCGGCTGGCACCTTTCTGCCGCGCTTTGCTGCGCAGTATGTCTCGCTCAGCCACCTGGGCAAAGCTGGGCTCACTGCCACGCTTTTCCTCATCGGCACAAGCTTCTCCCGGCAGAGCCTGCGGCAGGTGGGCGGGCGTCCGCTCCTGCAGGGCGTGCTGCTCTGGGTCGTGGTCGCCGGCGTCTCGCTGTTCGCTATCTTTCGCAACTACATCTCGATCTAACTTCCTGCTTTGCACAGCGGTCCCAGGTGAAACAGCAGATTTCTTCGCTGCCCTCAGGATGACGCTTGGAGGTGAGCGGGACGGTCGGAGGTGGGTACGCTGGCCAGTCTGCACGCGGAAGTACACTCGACTCGCAGGCCACCTGCGTCTGCTACCGGGGACGAATGGAAAACTTCCGCCTCAAGGTCTTTCGCGCCGTCGCCCGGGAGCTTAACTTCCGCCGCGCTGCCGAGTCGCTGCTGCTGACCCAGCCCGCGGTCACGCAGCAGATCAAGGCGCTTGAGGACGAGGTCGGGTTGCCGCTGTTTGATCGCACGGGCGGCCGCGTGACGCTGACTGAGGCCGGCAGCCTGCTGCTTGGTTATGCCGAGCAGCTGAAGAGCACCGTCGACAAGGCTGTGGAGGCACTTGCCGCGCTCAGTGGTCAGCATGCCGGGCCGCTCTGCGTTGGAGCATCGCAGACCATCGGCCAGTATCTGCTGCCAAACCTGCTGGCCGGCTTTCTGCGCGAGAACCCGCGAGTCGAGATCCGCGCCATCAGCGGCAACACCGACACGGTTCTGGAAGCGCTTGCCGCGCACTCGATCGATATTGCGTTGATCGAGGGCCCGTCGATGCGCCGCGACCTGGCCACCGAGCCATTCCTCGAAGACCACATGATGCTGGTCGTGCCCGCCGGACACGAGTTCACCGGGCACCCAGTCACGCTGGCCATGCTGCGCGAAGCGCCGCTGCTGATGCGTGAGCAGGGATCGGGCTCCCGGCGGGTGGTCGAGCAGGCGCTGGAGCAGGCAGGCATCCCGGTCAAGTCGCTCGCGATCAAGATGACGCTTGATACGACGGAAGGCCTGATCAGCGCGGTCGAGGCCGGTTTGGGTGTGGCGTTTGTGTCTCGCTGGGCGGTGCGCAACCAGCTCGCCCTAGGCACGCTGCAGGTGGTCGCCGTAGATAAGCTACAGCTCTCGCGTATGTTTTCGCTCGCGCATCCGCTCGGGCCGCTGCCTGCCGGCAACGCGGGTGCGTTTCGCCGGTTTGTGCTGGAGAACGCTCATGCGCCCGGATCTTTTCGCGGCAAGGCTGCCGCGAGTTGAGCAGCAACCTGCTTCTTCTCCAGGGCGCGGCAGCCAGACAAGCCGAGGGAGCAGCAGCGCGTGAGTGGAGCCTTGTGCACGAGTTCGCCCTTCGGTACGCCGCGGCATGATACTGCTGCGGTATGCACATCGCCGGATCGTGGATCCTGTTGCTTTTTGCTGCTCTCGTCATCGGCGTCCTCCTGCTGGTGCTGCACCTTACCCGGCTGGGCCGGCTGGTACACCAGCAGATCCCCGACCTGCCACAACGTCGGCTCCTTCTAGCAGCCGTCGCCTTCTTCATCACCTTTCTCGCGGTTCGGCTCCTCGTTGCTTCGATCACGCACCATATCGGGCCATTCGGCTACGTCGAGATGGGTGGACGCCATATCCACCACCTGGTGTGGGGCATCCTGCTGCTGCTCGGGACCGGCTATGGTCAGCTGGCGAAAGCTAACTACGACGAGAGTGTCACATCCGTGCTGCTGGAGCGTCTGCTTGCGCTTGGATTTGGGGTGGGCGCGGCACTCACCTTGGACGAGTTCGCGCTCTGGCTCAACCTGGATGCGGCCGCGTACTGGTCCCGGCAGGGACGCGAGAGCATTGACGCGGTCGTGCTCTTCGGGGCATTGCTGGCGATTGGTGTATGGGGCGCGCCGATCTTCCGATGGATCGCCTCGCCCCGCTCCCGAACCGGCTTCAAAACGTGACGGCCCGCGAACTCACATCAAGGCTTGAGCACTACCTTGATGTAACCCTCTTCGCGCGCGTCAAAGCGCCGGAAGGCTCCGGGCGCCTCGTCGAGTGAGAGGCGATGACTGACGATCTGGCTCGGCTTCGCAACGCCGGTCAGGATCATGTCACGCAGTTTGGTATTCCAGCGCTCGTCATCGTCTCGGCCCATTGTTATCTGCACGTTCTTTCCGAATAGCTTGTCCCAGGGAACCAGCAGCTTGCCCTCGTGCAGCGTCTGCTCAGGGCCGCTCGGGTCTTTCGGCGGCCAGAGGCCGACGATCGAGATACGCCCTGCCGGGTTGATCAGCTCCGCGATAGCCTCGGTCACCCAGTGCGGCTCTTCCTTGCTGAAGTCCTGCTTCGATCGAGCCTGGAACCCGATCGCATCGATCGCGCAGGTGACGCCAGAAAGCGGCTTTTCATTGCGAAACGCTCCGCCAGAGCGCCACTTGCCTTGCTGCTCCTTGATCTGCTCGACCGGGTCACCCTTGAGAAAGTCGACTGGCATGCAACCTAGCTCGCCGGCTTTTTCGAGCCGCTCCTTCACTGCATCGACGACATACACCCGCGCCGCGCCGCGCAGCCGGGCAGAGTAAGCCGCAAGCAGACCGACCGAGCCCGCGCCGAAAACCACCAGCGTGTCACCGGGGCCGACCTCGCAGGTTGCCGCGGCATGGTAGCCGGTCGTCCAGGCATCGGCCAGCAGCACAAAGTCGTCCTCCCACTGGTCGCCGGGCTCGCCGGGCAGCTTCAGGCAGTTCGCGTCGGCCAGCGGGATCCGCAGCAGTTCGGCCTGTGCGCCCTGGTAGCCGCCCTTATTCGGGTAGCCATAGGCCGCGCCTGCTGCGCCTGGGTTCGTGGTAAGGCAGGCCGACGAGTGGCCTTCAACGCACATCGCGCAGAAGCCGCAGCAGATGTGCGTCGGCACGGTCACGCGGTCGCCTTTCTGCACGTTCTTTACCGCCGATCCGACCTCCTCGACTACACCCAGCGGCTCATGGCCGATCACGCCGCCCTCAATACCGCGCATGCGGCCCTCGTAAAAATGCAGGTCGGTCCCGCAGATCGCCGTCGAGGTGACGCGGATCAGCACATCCGTCTGCTCCTTCATCTCGGCGTCCTTGACTTCGCGCACAACAATGTTGCGCGTCTCCTCCAACACGACTGCCTTCATTCCCCTGGCTCCCAGCTGCTTTTTTCATTGGATGCGCAAGCCGTGGCCAGTTGCCTCCTGCACGAGCCCCCAAACGCCGATCTCGCCGGCCCGCCCGCACTGCGGGTACCAAAGGCACGTTTTCGCCGGTCGGGAGTTGCACGCATAATCGCCCCACGACTCCGTTTGGGATTTGTTGCCGGTTCTTCAGAAGCAGCCTGCACGCGCATGCCTGCTCTGAGCGTCTGGACCTGACCGCCTGCCTGGCCTTTTGTGCCCACAGGTGCGTGGAGGCGCGTGAATGAAGGATCTAGGATGCTTTCTGCTTCGCTTCGGCGTGTTGCGCTCGTTCTGCTGCCGTTTGCAGGCTGCCTCGCTTTGTTCGCACAGCAGGCGACCACCCCGGCTACACGGCAGAAGCAGCTGGATGAGCGCTTCCTGCGCAGCCGCGGCGTAGCACCGGCGCTTAGCTCCGCAACGCCCGCGCAGGCTGCGAAACCGCAGCAGGCTCTCCAGGCAGCGCGAGCGACCGTTGCTGTGCAGCGGTCGGCAAAGGCCCGACTAGGTGGCTCTCCGCAGACGACCAATCTCTCGACCACCACCTGGGAGCCGGCCGGACCGGTGCAGCTGAGCACCCCGGCTTACGGGCTCATCACCGGTCGCGTGAGCTCGCTAGCTGCGGACCCGAACGACTCTACGGGGAACACCCTGTACGTGGGCGCGACCGGCGGTGGCGTATGGAAGAGTACCAATGCGGCAGCCGGCAACACCGGTGCCATCACCTTTACACCGCTCACTGACGCCGTTTCCGCCTTCGCCAACTCCAACGTATCCATCCCCTCGCTCTCCATCGGCGCAGTCACGGTACAGCCCGGCGACCCGGAGATCCTGCTCGCCGGTACCGGCGATCCGAACGACGCTCTCGATTCGTACTACGGGGTCGGTATTCTGCGCTCGGCCGATGGCGGCAATAGCTGGACGCTGATCCCCGAGAGCCATGACGGGTTTGCCGGTGGCACGCAGAACTATCAGTTCAGCGGGCTCGGCTTCGCGGGCTTTGCCTGGAGCACGACGACACCGAACCTGGTCGTCGCCGCAGCCTCGCAGTCGCTGGAGGGGCTCCTGGTTAACCAGAGCTACAGCGGCACAGCGGAGATGGGGCTTTACTACTCAACCGATGCCGGGCAGACCTGGTATCTGGCGACCATAGAAGACGGGCCGAACCAGGTGATCCAGGCGGCCAGCAAGGGTTCGACCCCTCCCGGCAATGCTGTCACGTCCGTGGTCTGGAATCCGAAACGCAGCCTGTTCCTCGCCGCGATACGCTTTCACGGCTACTACTCCTCGCCCGACGGAGAGACCTGGACGCGGCTCGCCAATCAGCCCGGCCCGAACCTCTCGACGGACGTATGCCCGGCGAATCCTGGCGGCGTCGGCAACTCGAGCTGCCCCATCTTCCGCGGTGCTCTCGCGGTGCAGCCATCGACCGGCGACACCTTCGCGCTCACAACCGACATTAACAACGCCGACCAAGGGATCTACCAGGACGTTTGCTCCTCCAACGGACTAGCGGTTTCCTCCTGCAACACGAGCAGCACCGTCGGCTTCGGGACGGCGATCAGCGACACCGCGCTTGACGACCCGCAGAACCCCGGCTACATCGACCAGGCCGACTATAACCTCACGCTTTCAGCGGTTTCGTCCGGTCAGGACACAGTTCTCTTTGCCGGCACTGAGGACGTTTACCGGTGCTCGCTCGCGAACAGCTGCACCTGGCGCAACACAACCAATGACCAGACCTGCGCCGCTGCCCAGGTCGCACCCTCGACGCACGCGATTGAAGGCATGTACGGCAGCAACGGGCTGCTCTACTTCGGCAACGACGGCGGCCTGTGGCGCTCGACCGATACCGTGGGGCAGACGGGCTCGGTATGCAGCAGCACCGACGGGAGCCACTATCAGAACCTCAACGGCGCACTCGGATCGCTGGCCGAGGTGAGCCACCTGGCCGTGAATGGGGCCAATGGCTCGCTGGTGTTGGCCGGCATGGGCGAGTGGGGCGTGGTTGCGAGCGAAACCGCCGCAGCGCAAAGCGACACGGGCGCCTGGCAGCAGCTGTTGACCGGCGAGGGAAGCTATGTCGCCATCAACCCAACCGCCTCCAATGACTGGTACGCCGACGCAGGCGCGGGCCTCGCCATCTTCGATTGCTCGAATGGCGGCAACTGCAACACGGCCGGTTTCGGCGCGCCGGCGATCAGCCGCGCACAGGTGGAGGACGACACCGACTACCTGGTCACCAACGGACTCGACCCGGCGCCCTGGATCCTCGACCCTGGGAACCCGGGCAATATCCTCCTCGGCACCTGTCGCATGTGGCTCGGCCCTGCGAGCGGGGGCAGCAGCTGGAGCAGCAGCAACCTGATCAGCGACATGCTGGACGGCGACCAGGAAAGCTTCTGCAACGGCAATGCAGCGCTGCGGTCGGTAGCAGCCGGCGGCAGCTACAACTCGGGCGGTGAGCAGATGTACGCCGGTATGGCCGGTCCGCTCGACGGCGGCGGCTCCGTGCCCGGCCACATCTTCAGCGCAACCGTGCCCCAGAGCGGCGGCGTGGTGAGCTGGACCGATCTGTGGCGCAACCCGGTCACCAACGACTCGCTCAGCCCAACCTTCAACAGCACCGGCTATGCCATCTCCTCGATCGCCGTCGATCCGCACGACTCAAGCGGCCGGACCATTTACGCGGCCATCGGTGGTTTTGCACCCGACGGAATCCTCTATGTCTCTACCGACGGCGGCGCGCACTGGGCGAATATCACGAACTCGCTGCCGTTCGCACCCGTCAACAGCGTCGTCGTCGACCCGACCAGCAGCCAGACTGTTTATGTCGCGGGCGACTTCGGCGTCTATTACACGACGCACGTTGCCAACTGCAGCACGACCGGCTCAAGCTTCCAGAACTGCTGGGGCGAGCTCGGCTCAGGGCTGCCGACCGCGCCGGTGACCGGTCTGGCGGTGTACTCGAGCGGCGGCAGCACCGTGCTGGAAGCCAGCACCTATGGCCGGGGGATCTGGACGCTCGGACTGACCGGCGCCCCGGTGCCGGCGCAAGCCACACTTTCGCCAGGTAGCTACACCTTTACGCCCGGCCAGGGTGTAGGCTCGGCCAGCGCGTCGGCGGCCAGCTTCACGCTTAGCAACTCCGGTTCGGTGGCGCTGCAGATCTCGCAGATCAGCGCCTCGCCGACCAGCGATTACAGCGAAGCGAACAACTGCGGCAGCGCGCTCGCCTCCGGAGCCGGCTGCACGATCCAGGTGACGTTCACTCCAAGTGCGACCGGCGACCGTGCCGGATCGCTCGCGGTGCGCGCGAACACCGCAAGCGGCGTGCTGACCGCAACGCTCGATGGGACTGGACTGACGCCGGGTGCGATCGGCGTAAGCCCGGGCAGTCTCGGGTTTCCGGCGACGATCACCGGCGCAGCTTCCTCACCGCAGACCGCGACAGTACAGAACACGGGCGGGGCACCGGTGCAGCTGGGCTCGCCGACGATTTCCGAGTCAGGAGGGAGCGACTTCAAACTCAGCAGCTCCACCTGCGGCAGCTCGCTCGCAGCCGGCGCCAGCTGCAGCCTCTCCGTCGAGTTTGCGCCAGCACAGACGGGTGCCCGTATGGCGCAGCTGCAACTGCCGGGCAGTGCTCCGGGCAGTCCCTACTCCGTCAGCCTGAGCGGGACTGGTCTCCAGCCGGCCTCGCTCGCGCTTTCACCCAGCCCGCTGAACTTTGCTGCAGAACCAGTCTCGACGATCTCCGCGCCGCAAACCCTTTCCGTGACCAACACCGGCGGCGCGCCCGCGCAGCTTGGTACGGCTGCTGTGTCAGGGGACTACATACTCTCCGCAGACAGCTGCGGTTCCACACTGGCTGCTGGCGCGAGCTGCACGGTCTCGATTGAGTTTTCTCCCATGAGCACCGGCAGCCGCGCGGGGCTGTTTACCCTCCCGTCGCCCAGCGTCGTCAACGGGCAGGTCACGGCGCCGCTGAACGGAACCGGCTCTGCCGCTGCGCTGACGCCCATCTCCATCAACTTCGGTGCGCAGCAGCAGAGTGTCACGTCTGCGCCGCAAAGCTTCACCCTGACGAACACGGGAGGCAGCCCGGCCCAGATCGGTACAGCAACGGCCAGCGGCGACTTTACTGCCGCCACAGACAAGTGCCCGGCCACACTGGCCGCCAATGCGCAGTGCTCTATCAGCGTCACATTCACGCCTTCAGCGACAGGCGCCCGCAGTGGCACCCTCACGCTCCCCTACAACAGCGGAAGCGTGAGCGCGGCACTCTCCGGCACAGGCACCGCACCGGGTATGCTGACCTTCAGCCCAAGCTCGCTCACCTTTGCGGCTACGGCTGAGAACACCTCCTCGGCCGCGCAAAGCATCACTGTCACCAACACGGGCGGTAACCCTGCGTCCATTTCCGCGCTGACGCCGAGCGGCCCGTTCAGCATAAGTGGCGGCAGCTGCCAATCCCTGCCGACGCTCAGCGTCAACGCCTCCTGCACGCTGCAGATTGTCTTTACACCGACGGGAATGTCTACCTACACAGGTTCCGTGGCGCTCAACGGCAACTTCAGCAATGCCTCGCCACCTGGCGCCGCGCAGATCGCGCTCAGCGGGCAGGGCGCTGCCCCGCCAGCTCTGACCTTTTCGGCAACTTCGCTTGTGTTTCCCGACACGCCGCAAGGCTCCGCGTCGGCCTCGCAGACGCTCACTGTCACCAGCACCGGCGGCGTGCCGGTAACGCTTAGCGCGCCTTCCGTCTCAGCCAATTTCCAGATTTCAGCCAACAACTGCCCGCTCTCGCCCCAGACTCTTCCAGTCGGTAGCAGCTGCGGCATTGCGCTTGCATTTGTTCCGGGCAGCGTCGGCCAGCTTACCGGCACGTTTTCGCAGCCCAGCAATGCGCCTGGCAGCGCGGCTACTGTCCAGCTCAGCGGCAAGGGGCTGCAGCCAGGCGTAATTACGCTCGCGCAGACGGTGTACCAGTTCAACTCGGTCGTCGTCGGCTCAACCAGCGTCTCGCAGCAGGAGACCGTCACCAACACGGGTGGCTCGCCCGTCACTCTGGGCACCATCACGGCGACTACCGACTATGCCATTACCGGCGCAAGTTGCAGCGGCGCGACACTCGCGCCAAACGGGGCAAGCTCCTGTACCTTTGCGATCCAGTTCACACCGAGCAAAGCCGGCGACCGGCCCGGGCAGCTCTCAGTGCCAAACGCAGCCACCGGCGCCACAGCCGTTGCGACCCTGGATGGCACCGGCCTGACGCCCGGAATGCTCAGCTTCTCGCCGACCTCGGTTGCCTTTGGCGCTACAGCCGTTGGCAGCAGCACAGCCGCGCCTGCTGTCACCGTCACCAACACGGGCGGGGTCCCGGTACACCTCACAGCCGCGCCTACGGCCAACGGCGACTTCTCAGCGACTGGCGGCAGCTGTGCGCAGGCGACGACGCTTGCGCCGAATGGCGGTACCTGCACTGTGGTCGTCACCTTTACGCCGAGCACCACCGGCAATCGCTCCGGCACGCTGTCGCTGGCGAATGATGGCACACCGGCGCTTGCGACGGCCGGCCTTGCAGGCGCCGGCGCAACGCCCGGCACTCTCACGCTCGCGCCCGGATCGCTCCAGTTCGGCGCGGTGGTGATCAATACGAGGTCTACGCCGCAGACCATCACCGCAAATAACACCGGCGGCGTCGCGACCGCACTCGGGACGCCGACGATCACCGGGAGCTACAGCATCGAGAGCAACAGCTGCGGGGCATCTCTCCCCGCCGCTGCAAGCTGCCAGATCCAGATCGCCTTCACCCCGGGAGCAGCCGGGGACAGCCCCGGCTCGTTCAGCTTTCCGGGGCAGTACAGCGGCAGTCCTGCCGGGGTCGCGCTGGACGGTCAAGGCGTGACCCCGGGTGCACTCACGCTTTCACCGAGCCCTGTCGGGTTCGGCACCGTTGTTGTGGACACAACGGCGGTACAAAGCATTTCTGTCCAGAACACGGGCGGAGCTCCGGTCACCCTGGGTGCGCCGTCCGCCTCCGGCGGCTTCAGCGTCGTCAATGGGTGTGGCACGACGCTCGGACCGGGCTCGAGCTGCACGCTGCAGGTGAGCTTTTCTCCGAGCTCTGCCGGCCTGCTTTCCGGACTTTTAACCCTGACGGGCTCGGTAAGCGGGGGCGCAGCAACAGACGCCCTCTCGGGCACTGGAGTCTTACCCGGAGCGCTGCAGGCTTCGCCGGGATCACTTTCCTACGCTCCCATCGTGACCGGCAGCCAGAGTGCGCCGCAGAACGTCATCCTCTCGAACCCCGGCGGAGTCACGGTCGCGCTTTCCACCCCGCAGCTCTCCTCTGCCGACTACATGCTCACCGGCAACAGCTGCGGTGCGAGCCTGGCCGGCGGAGCCTCATGTACCGTCTCTGTCGCTTTTGCGCCGACCGCTGCCGGAAGCCGGCTGGGCACGCTCACGCTCGCCGGCACCGGGAACAATGGCCCCGTCGCTCACGTCACCCTGAGTGGCTCAGGTCTCGCCCCGGCGCATCTTGTCTTCAGCCCAACGTCGCTCAGCTTCGGCGGTGCGGCCTTGAATACGACAACCCAATCGCAAACGCTCACCCTGAGCAATACGGGCGGCGTCGCTACCAGCTTGGCGATCCCGGTCCTTACGGGCGAGTACGCGATCACCGGGATCAACTGCGGCAGCACCCTCGCCGCAGGAGCGAGCTGCACGATCGCCATTCAGTTCGCCCCGACCGCGGGCGGCAGCCAGACCGGGAGCCTCTCGATCGCCGGCAGCACGGGAGCGCCCAGTGCCAGCGCGGCACTCAGCGGTACAGGGCTCGCGCTCGTGCTCTTGCCGAGTACTCTTAACTTCGCGACACCGCTCCCGATCGGCACTACGTCCGCTCCTATGGCGATCTCAGTTGCCAATGTCGGGACGGCCGCCATCAACCTGCAGCCCTTCGCGCTTACCGGCGACTTTGCGTTGGGCTCGTCGAGCTGCGGCTCGGTCATCGCCGCCTCTTCCACCTGCGGCATCTTTGTGACGTTCACTCCGACGGCCGGTGGTTCGCGCACCGGGCTGTTTACCGCCTCCGACGGCACGGAAACGCACACGGTCCAGCTGTTGGGTACGGGGCTCCTGCCTGCAACTGACACACTCAACGTGAGCTCGCTCAGCTTCGGGCTCACGGTCGTCGGCCAAAGCTCCGCGGCGCAGAACGTCACGCTTACCAACTCGGGCGACGCGACCCTGGCCCAGCTCGCTGTCCAGACCACCGGCCCGTTTGTCGCCGCCAACAATTGCGGCGCCAGCCTTGGCGGGCATCTCGCCTGTCAGATCGCCGTCACCTTTGCGCCCACTGCCACCGGGCCCGCAACTGGAACTCTGGTCATTACCGATATTCAGCGGACCCAGACTGTCACGCTGACCGGGCAGGGCGCGGCACCGCCGGTGGCGTTCGCTTCGCCAACCAGCATTAACTTCGGACCCTACGCCATTTCGATCGCGACGGCGCCGCAGCTCGTGACGGTGAGCAACGTCGGGACGACGACGATGAGCAATCTTGCGATGGCCACAACCAGTCCGGACTTTGCCGTCGTGTCGACGACTTGTGGACAAAGCCTCGCGCCTGGCGGGGTCTGCCAGGTCGGCGTGGTGTTTACACCAGGCGCGATCGGCAACCGCGAAGGCACGCTCTCGATCACGAGCGATGGGCTCCCGCCGCTCATCGTTTCGCTCGCCGGCTCGGGCGAGGATTTCCAGCTTGCGGTTGTGGGCTCGGCCACCAGCGTCATTACCAGCGGGCAGACTGCCAGCTACCAGCTCGCGGTCACACCGGTCGGTGCCTCGGCGGGCAGCGTCACCCTCAGCTGTTCGGGCGCCCCGGCGAACTCGGTCTGCACGACAAATCCCACCACTGTCACGCTTTCCGGCGGTGCCTCCGGCTCCATCACGCTGACGCTTGCGACCGCGCAAAGCACGGCCGCGACGAACGCAAAGGTCCGTGATGTCCGCGGCGAGTGGTGGCTGGGCGGTACTGCACTGGCTTTCCTGTGCCCGCTGCTCATACCGCGAGCGCAGCGGCGCCGTTTGCTGCTTCTCCTGCTGGCCGCGGCGCTCCTCGGTTCGCCCATCGCGTGTGGCGTCCATGCCAGCGGAGTTAACGGCAGCGGTTCCGGCACGCAGCCCGGTCAGACCCCCTCCGGCTCCTACACGCTTACGGTCGATGCCAGCTTTCCCGGCGCACAGAGGACGGCGACCGTGCAGTTGGTTGTGCAATAACAAGAGTCGCCCATGTGCGTAAGCAGCCCGTGCGTTGAGCCCCTGCTCGCGGCTTCCGAAACTAGCTGAAACCCGATATCGGCCGCTACAGGCGCGCAGCCGAGCAGCCCTGTCGAGCGGCTATACTGCCCGAGTGTCCCCTGAGCAGAAACAATCGCCCTTGAGCGAGGCCGCCGCTGCCTTTCCTCCGGTTCCGCAGGCCGAGGTCGAGCATGTTGCCGCGCTGGCCTCGCTTGCCCTTACGCCGGAAGAGCTCGTCCGGCTCGGACGTGATCTGGGCAGCATCCTTGGCTATGTAGCTGAGCTGCAGCAGCTGGATACCACCGGCGTCGCACCTCTGACCCATGTATCCGAGCTCTTCCCAAGCACCTCGCACAATGGGCCGCAACCTACACCCACTCTCCTGCGGGCTGATGAGCCTGAAGCGTCGCTCTCTCGCGAGCTGGTGATGCGCGGCGCGCCGGCGACCGACGGCACCTTCTTTAAAGTCCCCAAGGTCATCGAGCGGTAGCACGGAGCGCAATTTCCAGCCGGACCGTCAATCAACAACTGCGAGCAGGAACAACGAGCACTGCATGACCCAAGCGAACGAGACCAGCAAAATCCCGGGCCCGAATGCGCCCGCCGGCACACTCACCATCCCGCATCTCCGCGCGGCGATCCTCGGCGGTGACGCCACAGCTACCGAGCTGACCGAGCGTTGCTTGGAGAACATCCGTGAGCGCGACGGGCAGGTGCACGCTTTTCTGTCGCTCGCGCCCGAGCGCGCCCTTGCTCAGGCCGCCCGCATCGATGAGCTCGCAGCCGCCGGTGACCCTTTGCCCCCGCTTGCCGGCATCCCGGTCGGCATCAAGGACGCGCTTACGGTCGCCGGCCTTCCGGCGACCGCTGGCTCGCGTGTGCTGGAGAACTACGTCGCGCAGTACACGGCGACCTCGGTTGCTCGGCTTGAGGCAGCGGGCGCGGTCACGCTCGGCAAACTTAACTGCGATGAGTTCGCGATGGGCTCGTCGAACGAGAACTCTGCATTCGGCCCCACGCAGAACCCACACGCGATCGATCACGTTCCTGGCGGCTCCTCGGGCGGATCCGCGGCTGCAGTCGCGGCCGGGATGGCAATCACCTCGCTCGGCACAGACACGGGAGGCTCCATCCGGCAGCCGGCCAGCTTCTGCGGCGTGGTTGGCCTGCTGCCTACCTATAGCCGGGTCTCACGCTATGGGCTGATCGCCTTCGCCTCCTCGCTCGACCGTGTCGGCCCATTCACCAACTCGGTCCGCGATGCCGCTACGGTGCTGGGCGTGCTCGCCGGGCACGACCCTCATGACGCAACCTCCTCCACGCAGCCAGTTCCGGACTACGAAGCGCTGCTTGGGGAAGAGCGCAGCATCAACGGCCTGCGTATCGGCGTACCGGAGGAGTACTTCGCCGAGGGGCTCGATTCGGAGGTGCGCGAGGCGGTCGAGCGCGCGATCGACGGACTGCGCGAAGCCGGCGCGGAGATCCAGGGTGTTTCCCTCCCGCATACCCGCTACGCAGTGCCCGCGTACTACCTCATCGCGACCGCCGAGGCGAGCTCCAACCTGGCCCGCTTCGACGGCGTGCGCTACGGCTATCGCGCACCCGGCGCAGCCTCGCTCTCGGGCATGTACCGCGAGTCGCGCGACGAGGGCTTCGGCGCCGAGGTCAAGCGCCGTATCCTGCTCGGCACCTATGCGCTCTCGGCCGGCTACTACGATGCGTACTACAAGAAGGCGCAGCAGGTCCGGCGGCTGCTTGCGGCGGACTTCCTCAAGGTCTACGCCTCGGGTGTGGACGCGATGGTGACCCCGGTTGCGCCGACGCCCGCATTCCGGCTCGGCGAGAAGTCCGACGACCCGCTTGCGATGTACCTTGCCGATATCTACACGGTGACCGCTTCGCTGGCCGGCATCTGCGGCTTGTCTGTCCCGGTCGGCTGCTCGGAAGCCGGGCTGCCGATCGGCGTGCAGGTGCTGGGCAAACACTTCGATGAAGCGATGATCTTCCGGGTCGGCGAAGCCATCGAGCGCGGCTGAGACGCGCAGCTGACATTCGCGGCAACGCACCGCGCGGAGCTTACAGGAGGCGGCAGCTATGAGAGGGTCGCAGCAGGAATTCGTCGCAGAACACTATGCCTCGCGCGCTCAGGCTTACGTCACCAGCCGCACACACAGCACAGGCGAGGACCTGGACGAGCTGGAAGCGTTCCTGCGCGGCCAAAGCACTGCCAGGGTGCTCGATCTTGGCTGTGGCGGCGGCCACGTAAGTTACCGCGCCGCGCAGCATGTCAGGCATGTGGTCGCTTGCGACGTGACCGAGAGTATGCTCGCGGTCGTTTCTGAGCAGGCGACTCAGCGCGGGCTTCCTAATATCTCGACCCGGAAGGCCGCGGCGGAGCAACTTCCGTTTGCGGACGGCGAGTTCGACGTCGTGCTCTGCCGTTTCAGCGCGCATCACTGGCTGGACCTGACGGCCGGCCTGAGGGAAGCCCGGCGCGTACTCAAACCCAGTGGCCGAGCGATGTTTATCGATGTCATTGCGCCCGCGGAGGCGATCCTGGACACCCATCTGCAGGCATGCGAGCTGCTTCGCGATCTCTCCCACGTGCGGGATTACAGCCGGGCCGAGTGGCATGCTGCTCTGTCGCGATCGGGATTCGCTCTCACCGGCACCACGACTCGCAAGCTGCGGATGGAGTTTGCCCTCTGGATCGCGCGGACGGCCACTCCCGAGAGTCATGCCGAGAGTATTCGCCGGCTGCAGGAGCAGTCTCCGGAGCTGGTCCGCCGCTACTTCGCTGTCGGCGCGGACGGAAGCTTCAATCTGGACACTGCGACGATGAGCATCGTTCCTGCCGGATCGGAGATCGCCTGATCAGACCCTCCCGGGAGACTCTATTGCCTGTGCTGGCGCTCTGCTATAACGACTCATGCAATTTCGCGGCAAGCTCAATGAGGTTGAAGTCAAGGAAGCGACCCGCTTCATCCGCCCCAAGGGTTATGGAGCTCGCATGGCGCTTTCCTACCTGCGCCTGATTGTTTACGCGGGTATCGTAGTCGCTATTCTTTTCCTTTCCCTTGTCCGACATGCCAATATTCCTCCGCAGGTGCTGTACACGCGCATCGGGATCCTCGTGCTGCTGGGCGGCCTTTCCTTCTACCGCTATCGCCGGGGCAGCCGTGAAGCAGTGGCGAAGCTGGATGCGTCCCTGCCCAACTCGCTGACGCTTGCGGCCGAAGGCGTAAGCCTGGATGGGCCGAACGGCGCCCAGGGCTTTCAGCCGTGGATCAGCTACAACGGATACCAGGAGGGCGAGCATGTGGTCGTGCTCGAGCGCAAGGAGAAGGGGCTCTACAACGTGCTCCCGGTTTCGAGCCTGGGCACGAACGAGCGCGAAGCACTGCGCGGTATGCTGGCCAGCTACCTGCCGAAAACCGGCAAGTAAGCCGTGGCAGACAGCGACCAGAGGCTAAGCCAAGGAGCGAACGGCCAGCTCAAGACGCTGTGCGGGTGCGCCGCGAGCCGTTCTTCCGCAGCGTGTACACAGCGATCGCGAGCAGCAGCAATCCAAGTACGGTGAGCAGAGAAGCTGTGTGCTCGTGGGCTACGCGACCGATCTCCCCGACCGCTTTTGGGCCATAGCGGACGGTCAGCAGAGCGAGCGTACCGAAGCGCACAATCCTGCCCAGGAAGACGGCCAGCATGAAAACGCCGATGCGCATCTCGAAAACGCCCGCGGCGAAGACAAAGAGCTTCCACGGAGTCGGGGGCGGCAGCATGGATGGGATCATGAGGGCCAGAAACTCCTGCCGTTCAAAGCGGTTGCGCAGCTGTTCATAGCGAGCGCGGTTGATGCGCTTGAGCAGGAACAGCTCGCCGCCTGCGCGCCCCAGCAGGAACGGCAGCAGGCCACCAACGGCCGAGCCGGCCGCACCCATCAGTACGTACGCCCACGCGTGGCGGCGGTCGTTCCACATGTAGCTGGCCAGTATCAGGTCCATCGGCACGGGGACCGTGCTTGAGTCGAGCAGGGCCACGGCACCGGCCCCCCAGAAGCCGAGCGGCTTGAGCGCGGCGAGTAGCAGCAGCGTCCATTTCTTGATGAGCAGGCCGAGATGCTTCAATCGCCAGGGCCCGTGTGCCGCGCTTCCATCGGGTGGGGCGCTGCCGCGTCGACCAGCAGGCGCAGGGCATGCGGCAGAACGGGCAGAACAGCCCTGAGCGAAGTCACCGCACCCTGGGGCGATCCGGGCAGGTTGACCACCAGGGTCTGGCCCACCAAGCCGCAGACACCGCGGCTGAGCACGGCGAAAGGCGTCTCCCGGCGGCCCTTGGCCCGCATCTGCTCGGCAAGCCCATCGAGCAGGCGCGAGCAGACGGCGCGCGTAGCTTCCGGGGTCACGTCGCGCGTTGTCAGCCCGGTGCCGCCGGTTGTGACTACCAGCCGGGCAACTCCTGCTGCCGCGAACAGGGCGTCTTCTATGGCGGGCTGATCGTCTGCAACAAGATGGCTGCCGACAACCTCGAAGCCGTGGTCCGCGAGCAGGCCAGAGACGGCGGGACCGGAAAGGTCCTCGCGTTCGCCGCGAGCGCAGCTGTCACTGACGGTGAGAACAAAAGCTGGCAGGGAGGCTGATTGCCCGGACGTATCCACGAGGTCGATTGTACGGCTGCCTCCTTCGGCAAACAGCCTTCGCGCGGAGACGGCATCTCACCGGCTAACTCCGGAGACATCTACGCTTGTTTGCAGCCATTTGCTTGAGAGAACGGGATACTTAGCCGTACCCCAGTAACGAAATGAGAGAATAGGGAGCGCCGGAGAGCCCGCTCGCCTGAACCGACGGCCGACATCAGACCATGCCCACCACTGAAGTGCCTCCGCCGCCGCAAACTCCCGGCACCGAAGAGAAACCGCTACGCCCCAGACGCGGCCGCGGCGCACGCCGCTACGACTACGACGGCCATGGCGTGGAGGGCTACGACCTTCTCCATGTCATCGACGAACTGGAGGACGAGCGGGCGCGGGTTTCACTGCGGGAAAAGATCTGGATCGCGCTCATCCTGCACATGCTGCTGTTCGCGTACCTCCTTTTTGCGCCGAAATACATTTGGCACATCAAGGTCCGTGATGCGGGGAGCGTGCTGCGCGACAAAGACAAGATGACGGTGCTGGACCTGCCGCCGGACGCCCTGAAGCAGCTGCAGCCGGAGAAGCCGGCGCCTCTCTCGGACAAAAACCGCCAGCAGCAGTCCCGCAATCCTACGCCTGACCGCAAGACGCTGGAGGAACTGGAGCGCATGCGCCGCGCCGGGCCACCTACGCCGCGGCCGGCGCCGCCACCGGCGCCCAGCAAGCTGCCGCCTGCACCTGCCCCGCCGCAGGTGGCCCAGCAGCAGCCCGCCCCGCAAAAGCCGGCGCCGCCGCCCGTGCCTAGCAGCCAGAGTGCGGCGGTTGAGGCGCCGAAGCCGCAGCCAACCAAGCCGAACTTCTCGACGACACCGCAGACTGCGGCCGACGCTGTGCAGGATGCTGCGCGGGCGGCCCGGGGCACCGGCTCCAGTTACGGCGGTGGCGACGCCGGAGCCAATGCGCCGCTGCAGCACCCTGGCAACCAGGGCGCCGTCGATGTGCTGTCCGATACGCTCGGCGTTGATTTCGGGCCGTACATTCAGCGGGTCATTTACGCGACCAAGCGCTCCTGGTACCCCATCATTCCGGAGGTCGCCCAGCCGCCTATCTCCAAACAGGGCCGGGTGCTGATTCGGTTCAAGATTCTGCCGGACGGCTCGGTCAAGGATATGCACCTCGAAGGGCCGTCCGGCGACGTTTCACTGGATCGCGCAGCCTGGGGCGGTATTACCGGCGCGGCGCCGTTTCCACAACTTCCCAAGAACTTCAAGGGACCGTTTCTGGAACTGCGTTTTTATTTCTTGTACAACGACCGCGCGGGGATCCGCTGATGCGTCTTCCGGCTGCTCCGCGGACCGAGGATGCCCGCGTCGACGGTCGCCTGCGGGAGGCACAGCTTACACGGCGCAGGCAGGCGATGGGTCTTCTGCTGCTTGCCGGAGCCATTCTGGTGCTTGTCCTCCTGCGCGCACCCGCGCACGTGCTCTTTCCTGCAGGCTGGTGGCGGTTTTAGCTCATGCCCTCGCATCTCCCGTTGCTCCTGATCCTGCTGGGGCCGACCGGCAGCGGGAAAACAGCGCTTTCGCTGAGCCTGGCGGAGCGCTTCGATGGGGAGATCCTCTCCTGCGACTCGGTCGCCGTATATCGCGGCATGGAGCTGGGCACGGCGAAACCCTCGCCGGCAGAACGGGCGCGCGCGCCGCACCACCTGCTCGATCTCCTTGACCCAACTGGGGTAATGACCGCTGGGGACTGGGCCCGCTCTGCCCGTTTGCTCGCCCGGGACATCACCAGGCGCGGGCGTTTGCCCATTGTGACCGGAGGAACGGGACTGTACCTCCGCGCATTGACTGAGGGGTTGGCGCCGCTGCCGCCCCGGTGTCCGGCGGTACGTTCGCGGCTCATGGAGAGCGCCCGCACGCGGCCAGGAGGCTACCTGCACCGTATGCTGCGGCGCCTTGACCGCGGCGCGGCTGAGCGGATCCACGCCAACGACGAGCCGAAGCTCATCCGCGCGTTGGAAATCGCACTGCTCGGCACGTCACCTGCCTCGAGGGTAGACCTTGCTGCCAACCAGGATGCGCGCAGGGATCCGCTTGGGGGCTTTCGCCTGCTCCGCATCGGGCTCGGCCCCGCGCGCGCCTTGTTGTACGACCGACTGAACCGGCGTGCCGCCGCCATGTTTGCCGCAGGCCTCCTCGAAGAGACCCGGCAGCTGCAGGTCTGTTATGGCGCTGGGGCGCAGGCGCTTGGGGCTTTGGGCTACCGCGAGGCGGCGGCCGTGCTGGCCGGCACGCTGACGGAGCAGGATGCGATTGCCGCAGCACAGCAGGGGCACCGCAACTACGCCAAGCGGCAGATGACCTGGTTCCGGCGCGAGCCCGAGGTTCACTGGCTTTCCGGCTTCGGCGACGAGCCTGGGATCGTGGAGGAAGCTCTAGGGCTGGTGGCGCGGACGTTAAATCCAGCTGCTTCAAAGGAATAGAAAAAGGCTGGCAGCCGCGCCCGGCCTTTTCCGCAGAAGCCGGTTACTTCGAACTACTGCACGACCAGGTTGACGGTCAGGTCATGCTCGATCACCGAAGCGCCCGAGCCGCCGTCGACGGCAACCGTGATGGGAAAGGTGCCGGTGGGGGTACCAGTCGCGACAGGCGGCGGGTGATGCAGATAGCCGTAGCGCTGCGAGCAGCCGGAGAGACCAAGGCCCGCGCCGGTCAGCAGTAGGAGCGTGCCCAGCCAGGGCAGCGCGCCGGTGATGCGCCGACGGCGGGCAAGCCCGAGCAGAGCCAGCGCGCCCGGCACGGCCAGCGCCATGGCGATGCCCCCGCTGTGGTGGAGCAGGCTGCCCTGCTCTCCGGAAGCAGCCTGTGTTTCCAGCTGGAGCGTAGAAACAAAGCTGCCGTTTGCCGCGAGGATCTGCTGCGTCGGATTAAAGGCGCACGTGACCTGGGCAGGCAGGGCGGAGCAGGAGAACTCCATTGAACCGCTGTAGCCGCCAACCGAGGTCACCGTAATAGTTGTCGTGCCATAGGAGCCGACAGGAGTGGTGACAGTGGTTGGATTGCCGGTCACCGTGAAATCCGGTGTTACGGTCGTCGCCGAAGGGATGGCGACAGGCGCGGAAGCTGAGTCAGAGAAGTTTCCAGACGCAGAGTTCGCGTGGTATACGCCGGTCAGCGTGAGCTGGCCCGCACTCCCGGCCTGCGGCAGTTGGTGCAGAACAAGCGTGGCCGCGCCATTCGTCCCGACGATCGCGGAGCCAACCGACTGGCCGTTCTGCAGCAGAAAGTCGACCGTTCCTGCGTCGACAAGGTTGCCGGTGCTGGTCTGGACGTTCGCCGTCAACGTCTCCGCCCCGGTTCCCGAGCCGTTCGATTGCGAGGCCGTGACAGCCGTACGTGTGGAAGCAGGCGCTGCTGCCTGAGCGGCCGGTACGAGCAGCAGCAGCAAGCCGAGACTAATGAGCAGATGCTTCGCGACGACAGCGTGGAATCCTTGAAGGGTGACTCGGCAAGCGGCCAGAAGCTCGCGGTGAGGTGAGTGGTGGAGGTGCATCTGCCGCATCGTCAGTGTTTTGTTCCTCTGCCCGTCCGGGTGGGTTTCCGCAACGTGCAGGTGCGGCTCATCCGCTATTGTAGCCGGGGCAGGCGTGGGCCGCCCATTGCGGCGGGAGTCTCGGAGACCCGGTGCTAAACTACTGCTTCTCGAAAGGCCTTTCTTGCCCGTACAGCCCAAACGCATAGCCCGGGAAACACAGACCTACGCAGGAGCGGGCGTCGATATCGCCGCCGGCGACCGGGCGAAGGAGCGTATCAAGGCGCTGGCCCGAACAACTTTCTCCCCTGGCCGTCGAAGCGGCGTGCTGGGTGGGGTCGGCGGCTTCGGCGGCCTGTTCCAGCTCGACCTCAAGCGCTTTCCCGATCCCGTGCTGGTATCGAGCACCGACGGGGTAGGTACCAAGCTGAAGCTTGCCTTTGAGCTGGGCGTGCACACAACAGTCGGCGCGGACCTGGTGAACCACTGCGTCAACGACATTGCGGTGCAGGGCGCGACGCCCCTTTTCTTTCTCGATTACCTAGCGACCGGCCGGCTTGCGCCGCGGGTGATCGAACAGGTCGTGACGGGCATCGCTGCGGGCTGCCGGGAGAACGGCTGCGCCCTGATCGGCGGAGAAACGGCGCAGATGCCGGGTTTCTATGCGGATGGTGAGTACGACCTGGCCGGCACGATCGTGGGCGCGGTCTCGCGGGAAAAGCTGGTGACCGGCGCTGGCATTGAGGCGGGTGACGTGCTGCTGGGGCTGCCCTCGACCGGGCTGCATACCAATGGCTACTCGCTCGCGCGCAAGCTCCTGTTCGAGGTGGCCGGTTACGGGGCCAAGCAGCGGGTGCCTGCGCTGAAGGCTGCTGTGAGCACGGCTCTGATGCGGACGCACCGCTCGTACCTGAAGCCGATGCAGGCGCTGGTCAGGGCGGGGGCTGCAGCAGGCATGGCGCACATCACCGGCGGCGGCATCACGGAGAACCTGCCGCGCATTCTGCCTCGTGGTGTGGCAGCTGAGATTCGGCACGGCTCCTGGCCGGTACTGCCCATCTTTCAACACCTGCAGGAGCTTGGCTCGGTCGCCGAGGACGAGATGTTTCGCACCTTCAACATGGGCATCGGGCTGATCTGTGTTGTTCCAGCGAAACGCCTGAAAAGGGCAGAAGCTGTGCTTGCCAGGCTCGGAGAGCCGTACTTCCGCATGGGCGAGATCATGCGCGGCGATCGCACTGTGAGCTACACGGGGCAGCAGGCGGGTAGCGATACCGCTCGCGGGCGGCGCAAGCCCGCGTCCGAGTGAGCGTACCGGCGAGCGGGTCCCTCACTGTCGCCGGGGCGGAGATCGGCAAGCGGCACCGACTGGGGATCCTGCTTTCGGGACGCGGATCGAACTTCGTGGCCCTGGCCGATGCGGTCGCTTCGAGCGTTATTCCGGAGGCGGAGATCTCGGTTGTGCTCTCGAACCGGGAGGATGCCGCAGGTCTCAACCATGCGCGGGCACGAGGCATTCCCTGTTTTGCCATCCCGGCGCGGCAGCGAACCCGGGCAGAGCAGGACGCCGAAATGCTGCGCTATCTGCAGAAGCATGAAGTCTCGTTGGTTTGCCTCGCGGGCTACATGCGGCTGCTCTCGCCGGAGTTCCTCCACGCTTTTCCCAACCGGGTACTGAATATCCACCCATCGCTGCTGCCGTCGTTCCCGGGGCTCGACGCGCAGGCGCAGGCGCTCCGCTACGGAGTGCGCGTAACAGGCTGCACGGTGCACTTTGTGGATGAAGAGCTTGATCACGGCGTGATCGTCGAGCAGACTGCGGTACCGGTGCTGCCGGGCGATAACGAAGCCGCTCTGGCAGCGCGCATTCTGCGCGAGGAGCACCGGCTGTATCCGCGGGCTGTGGCCCAGGTGCTTTCCGGGCGGTATCGGGTGGAAGGGCGGCGTTTCTTGCCCGTCTGATCCGGCGGCGCTCCGCTGCGCAGTTTCTTCATGGAGCCAACGCGAAATCCGCACCTTTCGCTCTGCTGCCGCGTCTGAGCAGGGAAGCTGTTTCATTACAGACGCAATTACGCCGCCTTGCCCTGCTGCCGACTGCGCAGGGCGAAAGAGGAATATGCCGCAAACACCGACCATTGCTGCTCCTTTGCTTGAGATTCTCCGTAGCCCGCGTGTTTCCGTGCCGACCCGGCGGGTGCTGGAACAGCGCCTCGCCGGTCCGCCATCGGACTACAAACCCACCTGCATCAGCCCGGAAGCCTTTGCCATTCTGGAGCGAATGCTGGGGCGTCTCCTGCCCGACGACGAAAACGGCGCACCGGGCGCCAATGAGCTATCGCTCGCCGCTCGGCTGGAGCGGCAGCGTGCTGCCGGGCACGGCAACGGCTGGCGCTACGCCAACCTGCCACCCGATGCGCAGGCCCTGGCACTCGGGTTGGCGAAGCTGGATGAGAGCGCGCAGCACCGGCACCGACGCCATTTTCTGGAGCTGACCGAGGACCGGGCCGATGCGCTGCTGCACCGGGTGCAGAATGGCGAGGAGAAGTGGGTGGGGCTTGATGCAAGCCGCTGGTTTGAGGAGATCCTCGCGGACGCGACCGAGCTCTATGTCTCACACCCTGCAGGGATGGAGGCGATGAGCTTCGACGGTTTCGCGGATGAGCCGGCCGGCTGGCCGGCAAATAGCGGTGGTGGCGTGGGCCTCAACAACACAGAGCCGTGGGAGCTGAAGGGGAAACAGAAGAAACGATGACCGGCGACTTAACATCTGCAGCGGCCCACGAAAGCGTAGAGACATTTGCCGCGGCGCGGAGCAAAGCCGGCACGCTTCCACGCGATCCAAACACGCCGATGCGGCGGTACTCACTGGATGAGACAGTGGACGCGGTCGTCATCGGCACCGGCGCGGGCGGCAGCCCGATTCTGGCCCGGTTGGCGCAGGCGGGATTGAAGGTTGTAGCGGTCGAGGCCGGCTCATTTCTGATCCCGGAGGAGTTTAGCTCGGACGAGCGTGCGCAGAATTATCTGTACTGGCTCGATGAGCGACTGACGGACGGGAAGAACGCGGTTTCGTTCGGCAAGAACAACTCGGGGATCGGCGTCGGCGGCTCGACGCTACACTGGGGCGCCTACGTGCCACGGCCGAACGCGCGGGACTTCAAGGTCCGAACAGATTTCGGCGTAGGCCTGGATTGGCCCTTCGCGTACGAGGAGCTCGTGCCGTACTACGAGGAGGTTGAGCGCTTCATCGGCGTTTCCGGGCCCGAGTTTTACCCCTGGGAGCCGGAGCGTAAGTACCCGCTGCCCCCGTTACCACTGAACGCGCCCGCGCAGCTGATGCAGCGTGGGTGCGATGCGCTGGGTATCCGGCATGCGCCGGCACCACTGGCTGCGACGAGCCTTGCGTATAGTGGGCCTGCCAACGATTACCCTGAGCGCGCCGCGTGCGTGAACCGCGGCTACTGCCACCAGGGTTGCAAGAACGGCGCGAAGGCAAGCATGGATGTGACCTTTCTACCGGCAGCGGTACGTGCCGGGGCGGAGATCCGCGCGGAAGCCTTCGTGACGGACCTCCAAGTTGAGAACGGCCAGATCACTGCGATCGTCTACAAGCAAAACGGCCAGGAGCTACGGCAGAAGACAAGGGCTCTCTTTCTATGTGCGGGCGCGATCGAGTCAGCGCGGCTGCTGCTGCGTCTTGGACTGGCGAATGGGAGCGGTCAGGTGGGCCGCAACTTCATGGCGCACCCTTCGACCCAGATCTGGGGCACATTCTCAGAAGATACCCGGCCATATAAGGGATTTCCGGCGTCGCTGATTACCGAAGACCCGATACGCCCCAAGGACGCCGACTTTGCCAGCGGCTACCTCATCCAGAGCTATGGCATCATGCCGCTGGCCTGGGCGGAGTCGGTGGCACGCGGGCGTGGGCTATGGGGCAGGGACCTGATGAACTACGTGCAGTGCTTCCCGAATGTTGCCGGGATGGGCATCAGCGGCGACTGCCTGCCGTCGGAGGAGAACTTCGTCGAACTGTCCGATGAGCTGGACGAGCGGGGGCTCGAGAAGCCGTTGGTGCACTTCACGGCGGGCGAGAACGAAAACCGCATGATGGATCATGCGACAAAGCTGATGCACGAGATCTGGGCCGCTGCCGGGGGGAATGACTGCTGGACATTCAACCGGTTCGCACACCAGATCGGCACCTGCCGGATGGGAGCCGATCCGGCGAGGTCGGTGGTCAATGGCTCGGGACGTTCGCATGAGATCCCGAACCTATACATCAGCGACAACTCGGTGTTCCCGACAGCACAACCCTCGAATCCGGCACTGACGATTATGGCGCTGAGCCTGCGTTGTGCGGATCACTTTCTCGGGGGAGGCCGTGGTTAGAGTCAAGCTGCACGTCTGACACGCGGTATGGCACAGAACGACGAGAAGGCAATCAACAGGCGTGACGTCATGCGAGGACTGGGCAGCTTACCCGTGCTCGCTGCAGGCAGTACGCTGCTTCCGCAAGCCGGCTGCCGCACGCCACAGCACCCTAAGCGTTCAAACGAGGTGCCCCGGCAGGCGCCGGCTCAATCGCGTCTGCCGGTGCAGCCTGTGCGCAATCAGCCCTCCAACTTTGATCGCGAGGCCGACCGCCTGCTGGACGACGTGCGCGAGCGAGCGTCGCACTACTTTGTGGAGCGTGCCGACCCCGAGACCGGGATCGTTTTTGACCGCGCGCCCGCGAGCGGGCATGGCAGCGGCCTCCAGTACTCGACCGGCTCTATCTCGGCGACCGGCTTTGGACTGAGCGCGCTTTGCGTCGCAGCGCAGCACGGTTATGTCGCCGAAGCGGAGTGCGAGCGGCGTATCCTGCTGACGCTCGCTTTTCTGGCGGAGCGGGCGCCAAACCAGCACGGGTTCTTCCCGCATTACCTGGATGCCCGGACCGGCGTGCCAGCTTCGGATGCTGAGTACTCGTCCATCGACACTGCGCTGCTGGTGTCCGGTGCGCTGCACGCCCGGAAATTCCTCAACTCTGCGCGCGCCGAGCAGCTGTCCACGCTGATCTACGAGCGCGTGGAATGGCCCTGGATGCTCGCCAGCCAGGAGGCTCCAGGAAGACCGGGCAAAACGCTTGCGATGGGCTGGCAGCCCGGCGCGGGATTTCTCCGGGCTCGTTGGGACTCCTACTCGGAGTGCACGCTGATGTACCTGCTCGCGATCGGCTCGCCGACCCACCCACTCGCGCCGGAGTGCTGGGCCGGGATCGAGCGGAGCACCTATGACTACGGTGGGATCCGGTTCATCTCGAGCTTCGGTGCGCTCTTCATCCACCAGTACTTGCACGTCTGGGCCGACATACGCGGGCTGCGCGATGGCTACACGGACTATTGGGAGAACTCGATCTCGGCTGTGCGCGCCCATAAGACCTGGTGCATGCTGCAGCACTGCCGCTTTCCCTGGGTTGACGAGCGGGTGTGGGGTTTCTCGGCCTCCGACACATCGCACGGCACCTACTCGGCCTGGGCTGCGCCACCTGTTGTGGGTGACTGGGACGGCACACTCGCGCCGCACGCGGCCGGCGGTTCGCTCACACTGCTGCCCGAGGAATCGATCGTCGTCCTGAAGGCAATGCGCGAGCACTACCCACAATGCTTCAGCCGGTACGGCTATGTGAATGCTTTCCGACCCCGGGCCGGCAGATGGAACAGCCGGGAGGCGGCGAACGCTCGCGACTGGTTTGACAGCGACGTAATCGCGAACGACCTGGCACTGACAATGCTGATGGCTGAGAACCAGCGGACCGGTTCGGTGCGTTCCGCCTTTATGCGCAATGCGGAGATTCATCGCGCGCTGGAGCTGACAGGCTTTCAGAAAGTATGAGCGAGGTCCATAGGTAAGCGTCCGCAGACAGTCCTCCGCTGCGTTTAGGAGGCCGTAGTTGTTTGTGATCGGCTTTACGTCTCCTACGCGCGCTGAGCGATGCTTAACGCTTCCTGTGCCACTTCGCGCGCCGGGCTTGCCGAGAACAGCTCCGAGCGCACGCGCCGCATGGTTTCGAGATAGAACGCGAGATTGTGGATCGAGTTGAGCGTTGCGGCGAGCGGCTCGCCCGAGGAGAACAGGTGCCGGAGATAGGCGCGGGTGTAGCGCAGGCAGACCGGGCAGGCGCAGGCTGGGTCAGGCGGCTGCTGGTCCTCGGCGAACTGCCGGTTCTTGATATTGAGCCGGCCCTCCGAGGTAAACAGAAGACCGTGGCGGCCGGCGCGCGTCGGCAGGACGCAGTCCATCATGTCAACGCCCATCCGGGCATAGGCGGCGATCTCCTCCGGGTAGCCGACGCCCATGACATAGCGGGGTTTGTCAGCGGGCAGGTACGGGAGTGTGGCTGCGATGATCTCAAGCGTACGCTCGCGCGGCTCGCCGACAGCGAGACCGCCGATCGCGTAGCCGGGGAAGTCCATGGCGACCATGCGTTCGGCGGCCTCGCGCCGCAGGGCAGGGAACATGCCGCCCTGCACAATGCCGAAGAGACTCGGCCGGGCTTCCGCGGCGATGGCCGGCGTCGTCCAGCGCTGCTCAGGTGCCTGTGCTGTCCACCACGGCACCTCAAGCTTGTGGGCCTCCCAGTAGGCAAGTGAGCGCTCTGCCCAGCGCATGGTCAGCTCGAGTGAGGCGCGCGTGCGCGCTTCATCGGCCGGGTACTCGAGGCATTCGTCGAAGGCCATTGCGATATCGGAGCCGAGCGCGAGCTGCACGGCCATGGAGTGCTCGGGTGAGAACAGGTGCGCGGAGCCATCGAGGTGAGACTGGAAGCGCACACCTTCCTCGGTGATCTTGCGCAGCGAGGCGAGCGAGAAAACCTGGTAGCCGCCGGAGTCGGTTAAGATGGGCCGCTGCCAGCTCATGAAGCGGTGCAAGCCGCCCATGCGGCGGATCGCCTCGTGCCCCGGCCGTAAGTAGAGGTGGTAGGTGTTGCCGAGAAGGATGCCGGCCCCGGGCTGTTCGCCTGCTGCCTTAGCCTCAGCAGTGCCAAGGCTTTCGAGCGTGTCCTGCGGCACTGCTTTCACCGTCGCCGCCGTACCGACCGGCATAAAGACCGGGGTTTCGACCGTGCCGTGCGGAAGGTGCATGCGTCCGCGCCGGCCACCGGCGGGGCTGGTCGCGAGGACGTCGAAGCGCAAAGCCATAGACCGAGTCTAGCGGCTGTGCTGCTGCCGTTTGCCGAAGCACTCGCCCAAATAAAAACGTTGTGTAAAGAAGTTTTACCCATTGGCACGTTGTGTAAAGGGGAAGGCTGTTTTCTTTAAACAACGCGGCCTTTCAGCTGCAATACTTCCAGCTAAGTCAGCTTGAATGGAAAGGCGATGCGCCAAGTACGCCCACGCTCATGACAATGTTGCGTGCTCTGGAGCAGAAGGAGGTCATTCGGGTTTTTCGCACGTCAGCGGGGCGGCGCCCTTCCATCTGGTGGCTCCCCGAGCTTGTAGAAGTTATAGAGAGACGGTACTGATTTGTTCTAAGTCGTGGAGGTGTCAACTAAGCCGGAATACATCGTGTCTTGCCCCCGAACCACTATCGTCCGTATCGCTGCGCTAACGCCGGCGCTCCCAGCGCTCTTCATGACGGTCATCGCGTATGAGCATGTCGCGCACTGTGCCTGTCGCAGGGTCGCGCTCGAAGATGAGTCGCGTGGTGCTGCCACGAGGGAAGAAGAAGGTGTTCGCGTTCTCGGGCAGCAACTCCGCAACATCGCCGATCTTGTCGCGCTGGAAAAGCTGGTCGCCGGTCCGGTAGATGGTGACCTGAAGCACGCCTGCGTCCTCGTACTCGCCCACGTACGCTTCGTAGATCGCGGGATTGACCTTGGCCGGCACGGGGTGTACAGGCACGAGCAGGCGTTCCGCGGCTGGCAGCAACCTTGCGTTCGTGCTGAGCGAGTGCGCCAGCAGCCAGTGCGGCAGGTCAGGGTCAGCGTAGGCCTTGTCCCAGACGTTATGCTTTACCCCGGCGTACTCGTAAAAACGGACATTGCCATCCGCCGCTTTGAGCGCGTCGTACATCAGCGCACTCTGCCGCGGGCTTACGACCGGGTCGTCGGCGCCGTGAAACATCCATACCGGCATCCGGCGCAGCACGCGCGCGTACTCCTCGGGCAAAGTGGTTTGCTCGTTCCAGCGGGAAGGCTGATAGGACCAGAAAATGCCTCCGCAGACCGGAGCGATTGCAGCAAAAACATGGGGATTATCGCGCGCAATCTCCCACACGCCGTAGCCGCCAAGTGAGAGGCCGGTCAGGTAGGTGCGATCCGGGTCGCCGGAGAACTCGCGCACCTCGGCCTCGAGCGCCGCGATTGCGGTCTGCATCATGTCCGGGTCGGTCCAGTGATGGTGGTTGAAGGGCACCTGCGGCATGACGACCACGAAGGGCCAGCGTTCCGGATGGAGCCGGATGGCGGCGGGAAGGCCGGTTTGTGTCTGGTCCAGACCTTCCGAGCCGCGCTCGCCTGAGCCGTGCAGGAACAGAATGACCGGCCATTTTTGGTTCTTGGTCCAGTTCTCGGGCAAATAGACGACGTAGCGTCGCACAACGCCGTTGACGACAATAGTCCGATTCAGAAAGCCGGTGTCCTGGGGGTGTTTCGCGGCCCATGCCGGGAAAGCTCCAGCGAACAATGCGGCAAACAGCGGAAGAAGCCGCCATGGAGATGCCCAGAAACGCATGCAGTGAGCATAGCAAGAGGGTCCCCAGCCAGCGGACTTACCGCGTCGGCCCCGGCATTGTCGCCTTCTGCAACGAGGTTACCCGGGCCTGCTTCGCTGTCAGATGTGGCCGCATGACGGATGGAGGCAACGGCCGGTTCTGCGGTGGCGCTGCCTTGGCCGGCTGGGCTGTCGCATGCCGTACGGGTGGCAGCGGATTAGGCCTGCGCACGGGACGAGCAGGAGCAGCTGGGGGCGTGTTGAAAACCGTTTGCGGAGTCGCGGCGGAGGAAAGGAAGTTTGTGTCTCCGGGGTAAGCGGCTGAGATCACGATTGGGCCTGCGGGCAGAGACCCAAGCTTGACGGCAATTGTGGCCTTGCCGCCGACGAGCTGGACTGTGCCAATCGGGAAGGTTTCGAGCGAGGGAACCGTGGCGGAGAGGCTTACTGTGCCGGTAGGCGTTCCCGCGATCTGTGGCGCAACAGAAGCGGTAAGAACAACTTTTCCTTGCTGCACGAAGCCGGACAGCATGGTCGAGGAGTGTGCCTTGTTGATCTGTACCCGCTGGGTCGCGGTGACGCTGGCGAAGTTGGTCTGATCGCTTGGCCGAAAGCTTGCCGATATTGCGGTCGACCCGGCCGGAAGCAGGATCCCGGGTGCTACGGAGTACGTAAAGGATCCAGGGGTGTTGACAGGTGCCATGAGCGTGTAGGGCACCGGCGCCAACGAGGGAAGCCTGGCTAGGAGGTCCACGACCAGTGCCTCTGCGAAGAAGTCATGACCGAGTGGGGTCGGGTGGCCGTTGAAATAGAGGTATTCGTTCCCGGTACTGCTGTCGGTGCTGCTGCCGTAAAAGAGGTTCTGCTGGGCTATGTCGAGGGTGGTCAGGTTTGCAGGGTAAGCTGCACTGGCTGCTGCGTCGGCAGCCTCAATGTTGCTGGCCGGCATCTGCGGGCCGGTGAGATAGATTGGCGCAGCAGGCATGCAGCTATCCAGTTCCCCCAGGCTGGTCTCGATTGCCTGTTGAATGACGGCTTCGCTGGAACCGCCATCATTCACGCTGCCGACAATCAGCACCCGGTCAAGACTGGAGCTGTTGCCACAAACGTCCGTCATCAGGCGCTGCACCCAGGTACGTCCGAGCTCATCCATGCCGGGCTGCGTGAAACCCGAGCCTCCTATGCCATCGGTCCAGTAGTTCCAATTGAAGTACTCACCCAGCATTTCCGGAAAGCCACCGCTGAGCAAGCCCGGCTGCGCAGGTCCGATGGCTGGCGGCAGGATCGTTGGACCGGTCCAGGAATCACCGAAGATCATCACCGGAGGGCCAAGCGGCACCTGAGGAGCCGAAGTGGCTTCGCCAGGAGGCGTGCTGACGCCGAAGAACGGCGCGTTTGAGTCGATGGTGAACTTGATTTGCCGCAGACGCCGGTCCGGGAAGTGCACCAGCACAAAGGTGTGGCCAGGGAAGCCCGTCGCGTCCCGGATCGCATCGGTTGTGGTCCAGTTCCCGTCGACCCACAGACGGTAGAGGGAGTAGCGGGTCTGGAACGAGATCTCGAACTCCTGGCAGTCGCAGGTAAAGCCCACACGGTAGGTGAGCCCGTACGGCGCCGGCAGGTTGTTGCCGCTCCAGCCGCCGTCCGCGTTCGGGTCTGTGGACTCCGAGAGCACGGTGCCTTCGTAGCGGAAAGCAGATGAAGCCGGACCGTACACCGGGACGTTGTTGCCGAGCGAGGAAACGCTGGTGCGGGGATCTATTGTCGCTGCGTCCGCAGCTGCATCTATCACCGGCGCAGCGGTTGCGGTCGCATCAAGCAGCGAGGCGTTCACCGGCATGCCGTAGGTCAGTGGAGAGGGAGGAGACCAGCTGATTTGCGGAACAACCGGCTGCGACTGGAAGCTGAGCTGTGCGGCCGTCGGGGCATACTGCGTGTTGCCGGCCTGCGCCGCCGACACGGTGACAACGCCGGGCCCGGTCAGTGTCAGCACCCGGCCATTGAGCGTAGCCGGTCCGGCGACAGAAAGCGTGACCGGCAGGTAGGCCGAGGAAAGAGCAACGACCTGGAATGGAGCACTGTTCACTGGCCGGTCCGGAACCGGGAGGAACGAGATCGACTGCGGCGTTGTACCCTGCGCCAATGCGCCAAAAGAAAGTTAGAAAGATCGCAGCATTGCAAATGGATCTGAACATGAAGCCTCTCATGGATGCGAGCAGAGGGCAGGTCAGCTGACTTGTCCGCAGGAGAGCCTATCAAGCCATGTGTTCCGAATCGCGCGGAAATATGTTCGCAAGGGTACTGACGTTTCGCCGTAGCGCCCGGAACAGCCACGAAAGTGGTAGTTCTACGACCTCCTGGGTGAGGCGCAAGGTCGTTGTGGGATCACAGAGGTAGCAAGCACGACGCCCTTGCCGAAGCGAGCTGCCGATTGCCGTTCAGAGTGAGCTGCGGCCCAGGTTTGGAACTGACCAACAGCGCGTCGGCAAACAGGAAGGGAAAAGCTGTGGTGAGCAGGCCCGAGCCGCGGGGCCTAGGCAGAGAGCGGCATGGATCCGCTCCGATCTGGTTCCAGTTCGAGACTGCCTCTGGCGTTCGCGTTGGTTGACCGGAGTGTTCTTCACAGGCAGAACCAGTCACAGCGAAGCTTCTAGGTCGCGAGCTCTTCCTGAAGAGCAGTGAGCATGCGGTTCAGGTCCTTGTCCGCGCGACGCTGGTCTTCGATCTTGGCGATCGAGTGCATCACGGTGGTGTGGTGCTTGTTGCCGAACTGGCGTCCAATCTCGGGCAGGCTCGCTTCGGTCATCTGCTTGGCAAGGTACATCGCGATCTGTCGCGGGACCACGACGGCCCGAGAGTTGTTCTTCTGCTTGAGCTCAGTGACGCGCATCCCGAACTGCTCGGCGACTGCGCGTTGAATTGCCTCGATCGTGATCTTGCGGACCTGCGTGTCAATGAACTGCTTAAGGCAGAGCTGCGCGGTCGTCAGGCTCATCTCCACGCCGTGCAGCTTGCACCAGGCGAACAGCCGTGTGAGTGCGCCTTCAAGCTCGCGCACGTTGGTGCGTACATTGGAGGCGACAAAAAGCGCAACATCGGTCGGCAGCGGATACTCCTCGGATTCCGCTTTCTTCTGCAGGATCGCGACCTTGGTCTCGAGATCCGGAGGCTGGATGTCGGCGATCAAGCCCCACTCGAAACGTGAGCGTAGCCGGTCCTCAATCTCGGGCAGCTCTTTTGGCGGCCGGTCGCTCGCGATAACGATCTGCTTGAGACTCTCGTGCAGGGCATTAAAGGTGTGGAAGAACTCCTCCTGCGTGCGCTCCTTTTGCGCGAGGAATTGAATATCATCGATGAGCAGCAGGTCGACGGAGCGGTACTTGTCGCGGAAGCTTGTCATCTTGTCGTAGCGCAGCGAGTTGATCATCTCGTTGGTGAATTTCTCGCTCGAGACGTAGCAGATGGCCGCATTCGGTTGGCGGCGCTTCAGCTCGTGGCCGATTGCCTGCATCAGGTGTGTTTTGCCCATGCCGACGCCGCCATACAGGAAAAGCGGATTGTAGGCTGTTGCCGGGGACTCGGCGACAGCAGCGGCTGCCGCGCGCGCAAACTGGTTGCCGGTGCCAGCGACAAAGGCGTCGAATGTGTAGCGAGGGTTGAGCTGCGCGGCCGAGTTCCAATCGAAGCGGCCCTGTTGCGCGACGCCATTGAGCGCCGGGAGGGTGCCTGCCACAGCTGTGTGTTGTGCCGCCACGCCATGCTGGGTGCCGTGCTGGTTGGGGTACCCGGTTTCTTCGGCCTGCAAATTGGTAGTCGCGCTGTTCCGTTCGCGAGAACCGGCGCGGCTACCGTGTGCCGAGGCCGGCGGTATCTTGCTTTCTTCTTCGCCCTGCAGACCGCTCTGCTCAGGCAGGACAAAGTCGACGCGTTCGTAGGGCAGCCGCAGTGTATCGAGCGCTTCGCCAATCAGGTCGGCGTAGCGGTCGCCGATACCCTGGAACTTGGCGGTCGGCACACGGACGACCAGAACGTTGCCATCGGTGTGGCTGAAGAGAGTGGGTTTGAACCACATCTCGTAGGCCTGCCGGTTGATCTTCTTCTGGAGCGCACCCAGGATGCGAACCCAGGGGTTCAAGGGGGCGGCGGGAGCGGCGGGATAGAAGCTCATTCCAGAAAACCCTCTACAGCAAAGTCGAGCCATTCGGCCAAGAACAACAGCAGGAGCCGCGCGTCCGAAGCGGGACAACAGCTCGCCCGAACGCAGAAGCGTCAGGCAAGAGCAGATGCACTCCGCTATCCCCAACTGGAACTCTTTGCGGGTAGGAAGAGACGTGCGGCGAATTATGGAACGAAGCGGAATGGCGCCTGAGGCAACGCCTGGATCTCAGACTTGCAGCAACCATGGATCGTTCGAAGCGAGGCTCAGACTAGCACAGTCCCCCTGGGGTTTGGACCTTGTTTTCCTGAGCTGACTGTGCTCGCCGTAGTTTGCACAAATGGTGGTGAAAGCAGCGAGAATCGCTATCAATGCGGTGTATTTGCAGAAGCAATCGCTTGTGAAACGGCTTGGTTTCGAGCCCTGGGCGGCGTACCATTCGGCGCCTTGCACCGGGCTCAAGGGATTACCGAAGAAGCAGAGCGATCGCTGCCAAACGGACTTAGCGATTGGGTCTGGAACCGCGACTGCTCCCGGCATGCTCTCGGGGAGATGCACAAGGCAGTCGCGCCATGCAGAGCACGGCTGCTTTTCGCCGGACTGCTCCTGCGCTATAGTTAAGGTTCGTCCCCGGGCCGCGGTATTTACCCTCCCAGTATGGACAGATTTGCGGAGAGTCCGACCTCCGGTCGACATCCAGGAGTTAGCGAGCCATGCCGAAGCGTACTTTCCAGCCCAACCGCCGCCACCGTTCCAAGACTCATGGTTTTCGCACCCGCATGAAGACCAAAAGCGGAGCGGCCGTTCTTTCCCGTCGTCGCGCCAAGGGCCGTCACAAGATTGCAGTCTCGGCCGGCTTCCGCGACTAGAAACGCCGCTGCGCCACCCGGCGCGCCGCAGTGTCTGTTGCGGGAGGCTAGGTTCTGACCGCTCGCGCACCGTCCAGATGGCAGGCTGCCATGTTCCCACCCTTCAAAAATCTCCGGCTTCGCAGGCATGCTGACTACGGCCTTGTCTATGGTGCCAGCCGCAAGCACCAAAGCACGTCCCTGAGCTACTTCTACCGCGTGCGCCCGGAGCCATCTCCAGGCGGGACCGGGTCCACGCCTCGTTTCGGCATCACCGTACCTCGCGTTCTTGGCCCGGCCGTCCTGCGCAATCGCATCAAGCGCAGGGTTCGTGTCGTTGCGCGCGCTGCGCTGCACCTCCTGCCGCCCAGCGCCGACGTTGTGCTGCATCCCCGACCTGAGGTCGCGGGTATGCCATTCCTTGCGCTGCAGGCAGAGCTAAAAGCAGTTTTTGCCAACGTGGCGCGGCGCATCAGTGAAGGAGCGATAAACACCCCGCTACCCCGCCAGCCGCGACGCGGGAAGCCGCCTGCCAGGAAGCCCGGCAAGCCGGCCGGACGAGTAGAATGACCCAGGCCACACGCCAGCACCGGGTGCTCGATGCCGCATTTAGCGCATACAAGGCCTGGTTTTCGCCCGTGCTGCACGCCTTCGCGCCCGGCCGGGGCGGCTGTTGCTATCAGCCAAGCTGCTCAGAGTATGCGGCGCTCGCCCTGGCGGAGCATGGCTGGGGTCATGGCAGCGTACTGGCAGTATGGAGACTGCTTCGCTGCCATCCGTTCACGCGCGGCGGCTGGGATCCGGTTCCACCGGCGCGCCGGCCCTGAACTCCCTTCAGCAGCACACGGGTAGCGCAGTTTTGAAGCAGCCTCCGGGAGCGGCTACCCGCGCAGGTACCATAGAGATGCACTGCGCCTCCGCTTTCGCCTTGCGAAACGTGAATGGGCAGAGATTAGGACGATTGAGCCTTGGCTGAATTCAAAAATCCCAACCAGCAGGGCGTCGGCGGGGCTGGCGCACCAGGTGGCAGCAGCAGCTCGCTGCTGCTGTATTTCTCGCTTTTCCTGCTCGTTTTTTTCGGGTTGCAGTACTTTCGCCAGAAGAGTGCGCCGGCGCCGGCACCTGCGCAGCAGCGTGCCGCGGCACCCGCAGAGTCGTCCGGGCCTGCTGCAATGCCCCCGGACACAGGCACAGCCACAGCGCAACCGGATGCGACCGCTGTCCAGGCCAACGCAGAAGCTCCGCTTATCGTCGAGAACAGGCTCTACCGCATCACGCTCTCGAACCGTGGCGGGGAGGCAACCTCCTGGATCCTGAAGGATTGGAAGGACGATAGCGGTAAGCATCCGCTCGACCTGGTGAACCACTTGGCGGCCGCGAAGTTCGGCTTGCCGCTATCGATCCACACCTACGATCCGGCACTGAATGGCCGGCTTGCTTCGGCTCTCTTTGTCCCTTCCAGCACCGCGCCCAGCCTGAGTGCACCGGGCTCTATCACGTACACCTACGCGGCTGACGGACTCAAGGTCGAGAAGACCTTTAGCTTCGACAACACTTACGTGATCCACGCGCATGTCTCGGTCACACGCAACGGCGCTCCGGTTGCTGCGGCGCTTGCCTGGCCCTCAGGCTTCGGCGACCAGACGACGCTGCCCATGTACGCAAACGCCAGCTTCGATTCGAGCCTGAACGGCAAGGCTGACCACGTAGAGTACAAAAAGGTCGCGGGTGGCGCCACGCTGCGCGGCGACTACAACTGGGCAGGCATCTCTGACCTTTACTTTGCGGCGATCTTTCTGCCGGACCACCCTGCCGACGCGAATGTGATTACCCTGCACAACGCCGTCGACCTTCCTCGTAACCCAAGGAAGCCGAACGATGGCGAGACCACACCGGCACCGGTGCTGGGTGCGGCGACCTGGGATGCGACCGGCGCGCTGGACGCGCGGCTCTTTGTCGGCCCTAAAACGCTTGGCGCACTTTCCGCTGTCAAGGGCGTCAACGGAGGCCCCAGCCTCGACAAGATCGTCAGCTTCGGATGGTGGTCCATTCTGTCGAAGCCGCTCTTCCTGTCCTTGCGCTGGCTTCACAATCATGTTGTTGCGAACTGGGGCGCGTCGATTCTTATCCTCACCTTGTTCCTAAGCGTGCTGACGCTGCCCTCGCGTATCGCGATGATGCGCTCCTCGCTCAAAATGCAGCGTATCCAGCCACAGATGGACGCCATCAAGCAGCGTTACGCGAAGTACAAGGCGACTGACCCGAAGCGGCAGGAGATGAACCAGGAAGTCTTCAAGCTGCAGAAGGACAACGGCGTAAACATGTTCGGCTCGTGTTTGCCAATGCTGATCCAGTGGCCGATCCTGTTCGCGTTCTACCGCATGCTCTCGAACGTAATCGAACTGCGGCAGGCGCACTTCCTCTGGATTCCGGACCTGAGCGCGCCTGACCCGCTGCACCTGCTGCCGATTCTGTTTGTCGGCTCTATGTTCCTGGTGCAGTACTTAACACCTTCCCCTGGTGTCGACCCACAACAGCAGCGCATGATGGCGTTCACCATGCCGGCCGTCTTCGGTTTCATGACTTGGTCGATCGCCTCAGGGCTTGCGCTCTACTGGGCTGCGTCGAACCTGCTCAGCATTGCGACCCAGATGGTGATGAACAAGACCGCCATGGGCCGCGAGATGCGCGAGATTGCACTGCGACGGGCTTCGAAGAAGAACGGCAAGGTCATCAACGCGAAGATTGTGAACGCGCGAAAGGCGTAAGACCGCCTGCTGGGGCCACTGCGTGGCAGCAGGTCTTGGATGCTGGGGTCGCTGATAAGGGCGGCCCTCCCCATTGGTCGAGGCATACTGGGCAAGCTCCCGTCGAACGGGAGCAACATAGACGCTAGCGGGATCAGCTGCGCCGTGGCCGTCGACGGTTTTCTAGCTTGTAGACTGGTGCTGTGCCGATAGCTGACTACCAAGCCGCCGCGCAAACCATTGTCGAGTTTCTCAAACTGCTAACCAGCAAGGGCCGCCTGCGCTTGCGCTACCGCATCCTTGCTGGCGCTGGTGCGGCGGATCCGGACGGCTTTGAGGCGCGCGAGATCTATGTTGAGCTTTCCGGCCCTGACGCCCCGCTGCTGATCGAACGCAACGGCGAACTGCTGCGCGCGATGGAGCACGTCGCAGCCAAGCTGGTGGGCCTCGAGAGCGAGGAGCACGATAAGGTCTCTTTCGACGCCGAAAACTTCAAGGCCTTACGTGCCGGCGAGTTGAAGCTACGCGCTGAGACCGCAGTCGATGCGGTGACGCGCACTGGGCAGCCTTTCCCGTTTGCGCCGACCAACTCGCGCGAGCGCCGGCTGATGCACCTGGCTTTGCGCGCCTTTCCGCAGGTCGAGTCGGCCTCGGTCGGCGAGGGAGCACAGCGCACGCTGGTGGTGTACCCCGTCGGCTTTGATCGCGGGAGCTATACGCCGCCTGTTTTTGCCCCGCCCGTTAGCCGCGAGCGCGGTTCCCGCCCGGAGCGTGGCAGCCGCGATGCCCGCCGACGCTGATCCGACAGCAGCGTACGACAGCGACACCATCGTCGCGGTCGCTACGCCACCTGGACGCGGGGGCATCGGTGTTCTTCGGCTTAGCGGTCCGGCTGCGTTTGCAACGGCAAGCGCGTTTGTTCGCAGCTCTTCGGGCGGCCCGCTAGGCACACCAGGTCCCGGGCGGGCGCGCTTTTGCTCGCTGGTGGACCCGGCAACCGGCGCGAAGCTGGATGATGCCATCGTCACCTACTTTCAGGCGCCGCGCTCCTACACCGGCGAGGATGTCTTCGAGGTCTCCGCGCACGGCTCGCCTGTGCTGCTCGACCATCTCCTGCGGCTGCTGCTCTCTGCCGGCGTTCGCCTGGCTGATCCGGGCGAGTTCACGGAACGCGCCTTTCTGTCCGGCCGCCTCGATCTGACGCAGGCTGAGGCGGTGCGGGACCTGATCGACGCCCAAACGCTGCTCCAGGCGCAGATCGCTGCGCAGCAGCTGGGTGGGGCGCTGGCACGCAGTGTGCAGCCGCGCAAGCAGGAGCTTCTCGCTTTGATCGCGGTGCTCGAGGCCGGCATCGACTTTGCCGAGGACGATACGCCGGTGCTCGCGAGCGCCGCGCTCGTGGCGCAAATAGAGGCAACGGCTTCGGCGCTGGGCGTGCTCGCCGGCTCGTTCACGCGGGGTCGCATCGTCAGCCAGGGCGTCACGCTTGCGATTGTGGGCCGGCCGAACGCGGGCAAGAGCTCCCTGTTCAACCGGCTGCTCGACCGCGAACGCGCGATCGTGACCGCGGAGCCAGGCACCACGCGCGACACCGTGCAGGAGCGACTCTCGATCGGCGGCATACCGGTCGAGCTGATCGATACGGCCGGCCTGCGAGCAGCCGGAAGCGAGGCCGAGCGGATCGGCATTGAAAGGTCGCGCGAAGCCTTCGCGGATGCCGGCCTTGTGTTGCTCGTGCTCGACGGCACAGGCACGATTGACGCCGAAGAGGAGGCGCTCCTTAGAAACGCAAAAGACCGCCGGCTGCTCGTCGCCCTGAACAAAAGCGACCTGCTTGCGGCGGCAGAACCTACACAGGTGGACAACGGGCGCGAGATAGAGGAGCGGGTACGCGAGCTCGCGCCCAACGCGCGGATTCTGCGCACTTCGGCACTGACCGGGGAAGGCATCGAGCTGCTGCGCGCCGCGATGGAAGCACTGCTGGGCGGTGAGCACGGAGCTGCGCCAGAGTCGGCGATGCTGACAAACTTGCGCCAGCATCGGGCGGTTGCCGGCGCACAGGCCGCGGTAGAAGCGGCACTGGCCGCTGCGGAGCAGGAGCTACCGCACGAGCTGCTGCTCCTGGACCTGTACACGGCCCTGCGCGAGCTGGACACGCTGACAGGCGCAACCACAAGCGAGGACGTGCTCCAGCTTATCTTCTCGACATTCTGCATCGGCAAGTAGCAGTCACTCGGAAGATGCCGCTGGCCGGCTTGAGCCTAAGCTTCGTCGAGCAACTCTGTCCGGCACATCGGAGGAAGCGTAGTCACTTTCTTCATGAAGGCAGCTTGCTGTTCCGTATCGAGCGGTGGTGCGGTGCCGTATGGCCTGGGAGCTGCACGCCTACCTTCATAGGGAACTTCTCCTGACCGGCTCTACGTCAAGAGCGGAAAAACAACGGAACAAAGTCGAGAAGATTCTGTCGCCAGACAACGAAGGTGAGCGCACCGGGTGTCTCGACAGTATCAATAGGTAGACCTTTCGCCTTTGCCCAGGCACTGAAGTTGCGATTTGCGGTAATCAGGTGATCGTCCGTGCCGCACCCGATCCAGAGCAAGCGCAGTCTTGCCTTCGCGGGGTCGACTGGAAAGCGCGTGTCGTAGCCCGAGGTTCCGAGCGCTGAGCTCATGCCGATGACCCACGCAAACAACTCGGGATGCTGCAGCCCGATCGAAACGCTCTCAAGGCCGCCCATCGAGAATACTGCGATCGCGTGATTCTCGCGTCCTTTGGCCACGTTGTAGGCGCGCTCCACCTGCGGCATGACTTCTTCGGTGAGCATGCGGCTGAACAGGGCTACGTTCTCCCCGTCCATCGGGACGCCGCCGGTGCGGCCTTAAGCACGATGTCGAGATTGCCATACCCGCGCGGCATCACCACAATCGAAGGGCACCATCTTGCCATCAGCGATCATGCGGTCGAGCATCAGCTTTGCCTTGCCGGTCAGGGTCCACCCATGCTCTGTGTCCGTGTAGCCATGGAGTAGGTAGAGAACGGGATAGCCGCCGTACGACGAGCATCGTAGCCGGGCGGCGTGTACACCACGTAGGCCGTCTCACCTTCGGGGTAGTGGAGCCCGATCGCAGTCCGATAGGTGCGTCGTGACATCGCCGTGAGGGATATCGGTCAGCTCCCACGGCATGGCCGGCTCGCCTGCAACGAGCACGTCGCTGTAAAGATCGAGGTAGTTCGGGTGCACCGCGCCGTTGAGCGGATCCAGCATCTTTACGCCGTCGACCACAAAGGTGTAGCCGTAAAGCTCTGGTGGCAGAACAGATGTGGCGCCGCTCCAAGTGCCGTCGGCATCCTTCGTGAGGGTCAGTGGAGTGAGCAGGGCATCGATTGAGGCCGTGACCTGTTTTGCCGCGGGAGCGCTCAGCCGGAAGGTAATCGACCGATCCGCGTTGACGGTGGTATGCGGCCCCGCCTGCCCCGCCCCGACTGGCACCTGTGCCCAGCCCGCAACAGCTGCGAAGCACATCCCCAGCATCAGCAACAGTCCCTGCATCTTCATCGGCACATCCTAACCGACTCAGTTCAGGTGTTCTCAAGGAGCGCTGAACCGGACCGCGCTACGAGATGCCGAGCGCAAGCTTTCCGAAGTGACCTCCGGCGGCAACCTGCTTGTAAGCCGCTTCTGCTTCTTCCATCGGGAGCGTCGCGTCGAGAACCGGCTTTATCGTGTGCGTCGCAATGGCTGCTGCCGCGTCGGCCAGGTCGGCCACCGGCCCTGTGTTGTTGCCCTGCAGCCGAAGGCGCTTCTCCATCACGGGCACGACGCTGATCGAGGGTTCTGCGCCTGACAAAAAGCCAATGATGAAGATCGTACTGTCGACCCCGGCAGCTTGAATCGATTGTGGAAAGGTGGCAGCGCCTCCTGTCTCAAGCACGAGATCCACGCCTTTCCCGTCGGTCAGCCGAAGCACCTCCCGCGCCCACTCGGGGATGTTCTTGTAATTGACCGTGTCATCTGCGCCCAACATCCGGGCGCGCGCCAGCTTCTCGTCGGACGAAGACGTGATGATCACCCTCGAGCCATGTGCCTTGGCGAACTGCAGCGCGAAAAGCGAGACACCTCCGGTGCCGAGCAGGAGGGCTGTTCTCCCTGGACCAAGTGCCGCGGTGCGCACAGCGCGCCATGCCGTTGTCGCCGCTATAGGCAGCGTGGCGGCCTCGGCGTCGGAGAGGTGTTTCGGCGTACGAACCAGCGACGCTGCCGGAACTGAGACGAACTCGGCGAGGCTGCCGGGAAGATCGATCCCGCGACGCGGTCCGCCACCGGGGGCCGGCATGCGTCCATCCTGCCAGTTGGGGATGAAGTGTGGGATGACCCGGTCACCAACCTCCCAGCCGCTCACTGCCGGGCCTACATCCGCGATCTCGCCCGCGCCGTCCGTAACGGGAATGATCGGGAAACGGCCGAGCGGGTACATCCCCGTGGCGATCGCGATATCGAGGAAGTTGAGAGAAGCAGCGCGAAGACGGATCAACACATCGCCCGGGCCCGGAGCCGGCTCCTCGTAGGTGGCTGCATGGAGGGCGTCCAGACGCGGTGCGGTTAGTTCGATAACCTTCATAGCCGGATTGGATGGAACACTAGCGGTAAAGGTAGCTGGCGGGCAGCGACGTGGAATCCGAGCCAGTTGGCAAGTAAGCTGAAACAGCTGTCGTAGGCGCTTCAGGCACGGCTGGGAACCCGTTTGGTGCTGGTCGGCGAAGGTCCCGGCCGGGTTGGGCTGGAGCGCCGGTTTCGCGGAGTGCCCGCCAGCGTTGCCGGCTTTCCGCGCGGTGAGCAGCTTGTTCTTCGACTATGGAAGCGCAAGCTTCGGCAGCCAGGCGGCTGCTGTAGGGAGCCGGAACCATCTCCGCACCCGTTCCATTACCCTGATGAGCGGCTGTATCTGCCCGCAGCGGACGGCCTACTCGGTTCCGCTACCCTGCGTCGCGCCATTGCCGATGTGATAAGCGCCGTAATCGATCGTGAGTACTGCGCTTCCACCAACGCGTACCCTGGTCTCACTCCGATTTGTTTCCGGCAGCCAGAACTCACCCGTCTTGCCGTAGAGGTGCTCGATGTGTGTCCCTGCGATCCAGAAAGACGAGGGCTTTGCCAGTTCCGCATCGATCTTGACGACGGCAAAGTCGGTCGCATCCACCCAGATCCGGCCCCGGTACAGGTAACGATTGTCCCGCAACGGCTCTACATGGAGGATGTAAGCCTGGCGGCCCGCAACCGCCTCTGTACCTTCGAGCGAGAAGGCGTAGTTCTCCGGGCTGATCGCTGTGCGTTCCGGGGTTTTCGCGGCTTCCTCCTCCGTTTCCAGCAGCTTTCGCAGCACGCGGTCGGCGAGAAGTTTTGAGCCGCTTTCGCTCACGATATGGAAGCTCTTCGACGAGGGCGCCTGGTAGTCCACTTCGGCATCCATGGAGGCCTCGAGTGTCGAGGGAAACCCGTGATAGATGACCTTGTAGTGGCGAAGCGCCGTGTAGTGCTCGAGGCGGCTGGCCCGCACCCGATTGGTGTCCATCAGCCGGCTTACGATCTGCTCGGCAGAAAGAGCCCGGGGTGGCTCCGGCGCTTGCGCCCGACCCAGAGTGCCGCAGAAGGAGGCTGAGATAAAAACCAGCATCAAGGCCGGTCCACGGGCCACCGTTCGCGGTGTGCTGCTGAACATGCGTGCATCATATCCGGTTCCGCCAATTGCAGCAGGTGACCAAAGGCAGGCAGAGCACGCGTCGGTAGCCGCCTTGGAAACGAAAGCGAAAGCGATGGAACCAGCGCAGCTTCGAGGCAGCGCCGGCCTGCTGAACCTGGCAAAGCATGCGGCTCCCGGGATCTCGGAAAGCCTGCGCACGCCTCAGAAGCCATCCTTAGCCGCCAAAGAGCCATTTGTGTGCTCCGGACGATCAACACCGGAGGATGGATAATCAGTTGGGGCGATCACGTGTTTGGAGGAGTTTGTTCAATGTCCAGCTAAACTTTCGGTCATTTAGATAGGTTGGAAGGCTGCTCCGGCTATCGTGAGGGATGTGAAAGCGCGAAGGGAGCAGCCTTGGGCGATCAGGAGCTAGATAAGCGGCGCACGAGAGCGGCTCTTGCCACGAGCGGCAGCCATTGGCTCTGCGCAACCACTGGTTTGTCTGTGCTGCTGCTTGCCACGGCGCTCGGGGCGCAACGTACTCCCCAGCGGCTGGTATCAACGGCTGCGCGCGGCATGCTGCCGGACGCTCCTGGTGCCGGGCTTCAGGTACAGCCGGCCGATACTTTGGCCAGCTCGATTACCGGCACTGTCACCGACGTCAACGGGGGCGTCGTCCCTAACGCTGCCATTACGCTCGAGAACGAAGCCTCCGGTGAGAAGCGCTCCGCTGTCTCTGACGACAACGGATTCTTCCGCTTTCCAGGCATCGCCCAGGGAGCGTACACCGTGACGCTTTCCGCCACAGGGTTCGGGAGCAGGGAGCAGCACAGTGTCGTGGTTCGCCCCGGCCAGGACTTAGACCTGCCGCGCATGCCGCTGCCGATCGCGTCGTCGAGTACCGATGTACACGTGGTTTACTCCCAGCGCCAGATCGCCGAGGAGCAGGTCAAGGATGAGGAGCAGCAGCGGCTGCTGGGTGTCATCCCCAACTTCTATAGCAGCTATGTGTGGGACGCCGAGCCGCTATCGCGCGGCGAGAAGTTCCGGCTGGCGCTGAAGTCGACGATCGATCCGGTAGGCTTCATCGGCGTTGGCATCACGGCTGGCGTTGAGCAGGCAAAGAACACCTACCCCGGCTTTGGCCAGGGCGCCGCCGGGTATGGCAGTCGCTACGGCGCGCTCTATGGCGATGACGTCACAGGCGTGTTCCTTGGGCGGGCGATCCTGCCCGTGCTCTTCCACCAGGACCCTCGATACTTCTACAAAGGCACAGGCACCACGCGGGAGCGGGCAACCTATGCGGTGACGCGCGCCTTTATCACGCGCGGAGACAATGGGCGCTGGCAGCCAGCCTATTCCAGCCTGATTGGCAACTTTGCCTCCGGGGCAATCTCGAACCTCTTTCTGACATCGAGGGATCGCAACGGAGCTGGCGTGACCATCAGCAATGGCTTTCTCGGCATCGCCTTCAATGCTGCCGATTCGCTGCTGCGTGAGTTTGTGTGGAAGAAAGTCACCACTGGTCCGGCTGCCAAGGTTCGACAGTAGCTGATCCCGCGAAGGCCTTTGCGCGCGACGACCCGTTCCACCTGCTGCGCGTTCCGGACTTTACGTTTCAGACTTTACGTTTCGGACTTACAGGTCGCTTCACTTGACACCCTAAGCCGGCTCGATGATTCTTGATGTTTGGGTATCTCCCGTGCTGCATCCTTCGGGGGCGTCTTCGCGCGTGGCGGCTTTCGCGATGCAGAAACAGCTTTTTTGGCGCGGAACGGGCTGCCGACCTCCGGCGGCACACGGGGGAGCAATCGACGGTCTGGCTTGCGCGCCGTCCCATGCGTGCAGGCAGCCCCTGATAAAGGAACCATTTTGATCTTTGCGCTCGCCTTCGCCGTCCTCGCTCTGCCTCAGGGCCTTACTTCCATCCTGCCCCTTGTGCTGATCCCGGTGGTGTTTTACTTCCTGCTCATGCGGCCGAATCAGCAGAAACAAAAGCAGTGGCAGGAGATGCTGGCGAACCTGAAACCGGGAGACCGGATTACCACGACCGGCGGCATCCGTGGCACTGTGTTGGCGCTGCGCGAGGATACGCTGCACATCCGCGTCGCACCGGACAACGTGAAGCTGGAAGTGGTGCGCAGCGCCATCGCCTCCGTCACGACCGAAGAGGAGAAGAAGTAGCTCCGGCTGCTCAGAACCCCACCCATGCGCAACTCTCCCCGTACTCGGCTCTTGGCCATCCTTGCAATCCTTCTGGTCTTCATCTTTGGCATCATCGGCATCCCTCGCGGTGTGACGCCGGCGGCGCTGCGCGATTCGCTACTCCGGCGCATCCACCTTGGCCTTGACCTTCGCGGCGGCACGCACCTGATCCTTCAGGTCATGGTCGATGAAGCGGTGAGCGCCACGACCGACTCGGATCTGGTCCGGATGCAGACTGACCTGAGCTCGGCCGGCGTGCAGGCGACCGGGACCAAGCCGGATGCGACCCGGCCGACGCTGCTGCAGTTTGCGGGCGTGCCGGCAGCAAAGATGAGCGATGCCCGGACGGTACTCGAGAACCGCTATGGCGCGCAGTATGAGCTGGCTGAGACAGGCAGCGTACTCACAGCGACCATGAAGCCGAGCGCTGTCGCGGAGCTCAAGGCGAATACGCTGCAGCAGGCGGTGGATGTCATCCGGCAACGGGTCGATACCCTTGGCGTTTCCGAGCCAATCATTCAGGAGTACAACGTCGGCTCGAATCAGATCCTGGTCGAGCTGCCCGGCATCGACGACCCATCGCGGGTCAAGGACGTCATTCAGTCAACTGCGCGTCTTGAAATACACCTGGTCGACGGCGGCCCGTTCGCGACCGAGGCAGAGGCGCGTGGTTCGGTCGGCGGCACGATCCCGTATGACCAGGAGATGGTACACGCGTCGCCCGGAGCTTCAAGCGCCAGCTCGGGCGACCAAGTATACCTGCTGAAGCGCACCGCCGAGGTTGCAGGCACCGATATCCGCGATGCCCAGGCAGGCACCAACCAGAACACCAACGAGCCGCAGGTAACCTTTTATCTAACGACCGCGGCCGGCAACCACTTTGCCGATTTTACGCAGCAGAACAAGGGCAAGGGCCTGGCCGTGGTGCTGGACAACAGGATCCGCGAGGTCGCCAACATCCATGACCAGATCCGCGATACCGGCACAATCTCGGGAGGCTCGATGTCGGCGCAGGGAGCGCAGGATCTCTCTATGCTGCTTAGGACCGGTGCGTTGCCGGCGTCCATTCACTATCTCCAGGAGAGCTCGGTCGGCCCTTCGCTGGGAGCGGACTCGATCCGGCAGGGAGTACTTGCCTCGGTGGTCGGGATGCTCGCGGTCATGGTCTTTATGCTGATCTACTACCGGGGGGCGGGCATCAATGCCGACCTGGCTCTGCTGCTTAACCTCATCATCCTGCTTGGGTTTATGGGTTTCACACATGCTGTTCTCACGCTGCCGGGAATCGCAGGCGTCATTCTGACCATCGGTATGGGTGTGGATTCAAATGTGCTCATCTTCGAGCGCATCCGCGAGGAGATGCGAGCGGGCAAGAGCGCCGCGGCGTCGGTCGACCAGGGCTTTGCCCATGCCTGGACGACGATTGTCGACACACACGTTACGACCATCGTTTCGGCGGCAATACTTTTCATTTTCGGCTCGGGGCCTGTTAAAGGCTTCGCCATCACGTTGACCTTTGGCCTGTTCGCGAACATCTTTACCGCTGTGTTTGTTTCGCGAACGATCTTCGACGCCAACGTAAACCGCCGCGCGCGGGGAGAGGCTATATCGATATGAGCACTTCAAGCATGGATGCCTTGGATCTGGACACAGAGGCGAGCAGCGACAAGGTGATGGGAGTACATCCGACCATCGGCCGCGGCATCTTCGTTTTCGCGGCAGGCATGGCCCTGGCCGCCGTCTCGTTTGTTGTTGAGCAGGCCGTTATCAAGGCAGCTCAGGACCGGAATTAGCCCCTAGCCGGTTTGCTGTGGCGGACGCGCTAGGATCATAACGGACTCTGGCGCCGCACAATCTCAATCGCAAGCAGGACTTCGTGGAACTGTTCGGCAAGGTAAACATCGACTGGCTGGGGAAGAAGTGGTACTTCCTCAGCTTTTCCCTCGTCTTCAGCATCGCGGGCATTCTCTCGCTTGCCTTCTGGAACCATCTTCCGCTCGATGTCGACTTCAAGGGCGGCACAGTGGTCCGCATTCTTTTTGCGCATGCGCCGGATCTAAGCCGGCTGCGCTCTGCTGCCGACTCGGCCGGGCTGCGAGACTCGCGTATTCAGCGCTATGGCGCGGCAGACAGCCATGAAGTGCTGATCACGCTTGGCGGCAACGACACAAGCGAGGCATCGCTGGACCGCGGTCGCGCTGCCATCGTGGCAACTCTGGAGCGCCGGTACTCGGCACAGGCAAGTCAGGCTGCTGCCGGCAAGCTGGACCTTGACACCGCTGGCCGGGGAACACTGGCCGCCTTCCTCCAACAGGCGAACCCGGAGCATTTACAACCCGGGGATGACGCGAATGGGAAGTATCTCGCGCAGGCTGAGACGATCCTCGCTTACCGGGACAAGACCCGCGGCGGCCTGCTTGATTCCATTACCAACCTGAACGGGGTCGCCGATCCGGCGGTAGTGCAAGCGCTGGAGCAGGGCGCCTATCTTTCCGGGTTTACGGTGCGCAACGTCGAGATTGTCGGCCCCCAGGTTGGGGCGCAGCTGCGCAAGCAGGCGCTGCTGGCGACGGTCTACTCACTTGCCGGCATGCTCGTGTATCTTTGGTTCCGCTTCGAGCTGATCTACGGCGTTGCTGCTGTTGTCGCGGTTTTCCACGACACCCTCATCACTATTGGCATGTTCTCGTTGTTCAACAAGGAAATTTCGCTCACTGTTATTGCCGCGATCCTGACGCTGATCGGCTACTCGATGAACGATACGATCGTGGTCTTTGATCGCATCCGCGAGAATCTGCGCCACGCTCGCAGGGAGCCTCTTGCCGCGGTCGTCAATCGGTCGATCAATCAGACCTTGAGCCGGACCGTGCTCACCTCGGGGCTGACGTTCCTGGCCGTGCTCTCGATCTACCTGTTCGGCGGTGAGGTATTGCATAACTTCGCCTTTGCGCTAGTCGTCGGCATCCTGGTGGGCACCTACTCCTCTATCGCAGTAGCGGCGCCCATGCTGGTTGCCTGGCAGGAGCGTCGCGCTGGCTCGGCGCGCGCCGCAGCCCTGCCCGCAGCCCGGCGCCTCAAGGCCTAGCCACGACTAGGTCCACTCCGGCCGGACTGCCTAAGCTTCGAACTCTCCCAAGCTCAGGCTGTTTCTGTATTGCGGCTGCATGCGGACACCGCGGTTTCCAGCCGTGTCAGCCATGTGATACAAATGCGTACGCAAAGGGCGCTTCGACGCGTTCCTCGTGTTCACAGCCTGCTTTCGCCACCCCTCCGAAAAAGCTGGGAACAAACACACCACACCCGGTGTCTACTTTTCCAACACGAGTCCGTTCCACCCGAGGTACACGCCATGTTTGAAGATTCAATGATGGAATCGGGCGGCAAGATCAAGACGAAGAGCAAGTACTACACCATCGTCGGCGTTCTGCTGAATGGGTCTATTCTTGCGGCTTTGATTCTTGTGCCGTTGTTGTATCCCGAGGCGTTGCCAAAGGCCGCGATGACGACGATGCTGGTCGCGCCACCGC
>CAXTMF010000014.1:0-97561 GCA_964245435.1 uncultured Acidobacteriaceae bacterium | reverse complement strand
GCCTGCGCCACCCCACGGGCAGCTTTCGCCACCTCACGCAGCGGCCTGCGCCACCTCACGGGCAGCTTTCGCCACCTCATGCAGCGGCCTACGCCACCCACGAGCAGCTTTCGCCACCTCATGCAAAGGCGTAAGCCGCTGCATGAAGAGGTTTCGCTTAGAAATGCATGTGAAAGTACCCCGACTCTACCCCCCTCCCCCGCCCTGCCGTCAACGGTTTGAAACGGGACAGCAGTGACACGAATCTCGCGTTTCTTAACCCTCCCGCAACGCCACTGCAATCTGTAAGCGACACTTGCCAATGGGCTATAGCCGCCTTCCTGCGAGCTATAGCTCCTTGGCATGTTCGTCTAAATGAACTTTTCTCAATTGCATGAGCGATTGCGATTGGAACTGCTCCGCAGAATTGAGCGGGAGGCGCTCACAGCTTCACGGCTCGCTCGCAAAACCGGCATGCGACAGCCGCACCTCTCTAACTTCCTCCGCAACAAGCGTCGCCTCAGCCTCCCTGCTCTCGACCGCGTCCTCGCCGCGCTTGAGCTCAGTATTGCTGACCTGCTTGCCATGCCTGCTGACGCTGCGTTCTTGCCGGAGCTACCGCCGAAATTCGTGCCGCTTGTCTCTCAACAGGCCGCCATGAACAACGACGTAATTACTGCCGCCTCTGTTCTCGAGTACATGCCCGTGCCCGCAAGCGCTCTTCCCGCTCTCACAGCCGGGCGCGATCAAGGTCGGCTCCCACGGGAGCGCTTCGTTGCCGTGTCTCTGACCCCGAAACAGGCTGAGCTCATGCATCCGGTCCTTGTTTCCGGCAGCATCGTCGTCCTCGATCGCCACTCGAACTCCCTCTCAAGCACTCCGCCACACATCCATCCGATTTATGGCGTGCGGCTGGGTCGGCAACTTCATTTCTGCTATCTGTCGCTCGATCAGAATTTCCTCGTGCTTCGCCCGCACTCGATTGATTTCCGTGTACGGCTGCTGGCTGTTCCGCCAAATCTCTCGCCGTCTGATCTCGTCATTGGGCGTGTGTGTTACGGCTACATCTCGTACTAGCGGCCGCATCTTTCCACCCATACCTGCGCTCTCCACGCAATCTGGCCAGCTAACCTGTCAAGCGCCCGTCTATCGCGTTTTGGTAGCATCGACCTCACAGGACCCAAACCATGGATCAAACCAACCAGCCTTCCCCAAGTGCCTCCGCCACCAACGACATGCACGCACGCCGGAACGAAGACATCGCTCTCGACCTTCTGCGTTTCGTCGCTGGCAGCACCAACATTCTTCGCACCGCCGCTCCGTCTACCGGCTTCACCGCTGGAGGCGTTGCTAAACCTGAAGATCAGGTGACCATGCTTCTTGACCTTTACGGCCGCTGCCTCGCGACCGTGCAGGGCAAGCCCGACTCCGCCAAGTAAGAGATTGCAGATCTACGGTGCAGCGCTTCTTTGTCGAAGCGCAACCGCTCCACTTATGGCAGTGTCCGTTGTCTTTCATAGGGCAGCGACGTAAGCCGTGCGACTCTCCTCGCTGCACCGGAAAGGTTAGTCCCTCGAGCAAGTCCCGATGGGTACGCGCACGCCGGAGTGGCCTCAGCGGTGATGAAAGGAACTTCGCTGATCACCCATATCGCCGTCTGCGGTGCCGGAGCCTTTGGCCGTAATCACATCCGCATCTACCGCGAACTCGCAGGTTCCCGGGTACCGGTCCGCCTTGCGGCTGTTGTCGAACCCGACCCCGCCAGCATCTCAGCCCTCACCGCCGCCGGCATCGCGGTTCGCTTCGCAGCCGGTGGAGACGCTCCGGTCGATCCAGCCAACAAAGCAGGCCCCCCAGATGCGACGGACGCGGTCGCAATCTATCCAAACGTCGACACGCTCATCGCCGACGTCGCGCACGGCGTACTTCGCATCGATGCCGCAAGCGTCTGCGTTCCCACTACCGCGCACTACGCCGTTTCCGCGCAACTGCTCGAAGCCGGCATCCATGTGCTGGTCGAGAAGCCCATCACCAGCACCATTGAGCAAGCCGACACCCTTATCCGAGTGGCGCGCGAGCACAGCCGTGTCCTCATGGTCGGCCACCTCGAACGCTTCAACCCGGCCGTTCAGGCCCTCCGCCCGCTGCTGCGCGGACCCATGTTCTTCGAGGCGCACCGCCTCAGCGTCTTCTCTCCACGGTCGCTCGATACCGACGTCATCCTTGACCTGATGATTCATGACCTGGACATCGTGCTGCAGCTTGCGCAAAGCGAGGTGACAAGCGTGCATGCCGTGGGCCTGCCGATCCTTTCCAGCAGAACCGACATTGCCAACGTAAGGGTTGAGTTCAGCTCCGGTTGTGTTGCAAACTTCACCGCATCCCGGGTCTCGACCGAACGGGTGCGCAAGCTGCGATTCTTCCAGCCTCACCAGTACCTCTCCGTCGACTACGCCCGGCAAGACCTGCTCCTCATCGAGGTTCAATCGCCGCCCAGAGCCGTTCAGGCTCCTGGCGCACTCCCGGAAGCAAACCTGGAGCCAGTCGGCATATCTGCGCCGCTAGCGCTCACAGGCCAGGCCGCAATCGGTTTTCCAAGCACGCCACCACACCAGGGACCCCGACAGAATGGACCATCACCAGTAACAGCATCGCCGGCTACTGCGCCCCTCCCGAGCCTGGGCATGCATAAGCCAGTGATCGCGCCCGGCGAGCCGCTCCGCCTCGAGATTGAAGCCTTCCTCCACGCCATCCAGACTGGCAGTGAGCCGGCCGTTGCCGGCGAACAGGCCCGCGCGGCGCTGGCCCTGGCTCTCCAGATTCAGCAAACCATTGCAAAGCACGCCGAACATGCAGGGCTGCAAGAGTTTCTAGCGCAAGCCGGCGCCTGAAAAGCCGGATCTACGTCCTTTATGCTGCTCCCGGCCTTGCTCCTCGCCGTATCGGCAGTCGGCTGCGGAGTCACGCTGACGCATCCAGGCAGCAGTTCCGGTCCGGCGGCGCAGAGCGTTTATGTCGTCCAGAACGGCTCCGGACGGGGCGCTACCGGTTCCATCCTGCGTTTCGCCGCCACTGCAAACGGCAGCGTCGCGCCAGAAGCGGTGCTCACCGGTCCTGCTGGGAAGGACATCCGCGCAGTCACTGTCGATACTGCAGGTCAAATTTACGTCGGCGCATGTGAGTCCGATCTGACTACTTGCGAGGTCGATATCTACCCGGCAGGCACCAGCAACACCACAGCGCCAGTGCGCACGGTGACCGGTGGCCTGACTAATCCCCTAAGCGCTGTGCCCAGTACCTTTGTGGGCCTATCAGCCCTTGCGGTCGATAGTTCAGGCAATCTTTATGTGACAGGAGGTGGATCTGTCTTTGAGTTTGCTCCTGACGCAACCGGCCTGGCCGTACCCACCCGCGAGTTCGCGCCCATGGTGTCCCGTTTCACCTTCACGCTGAGCCTCGCGCTAGACCCCTCAAGGTATGTTTACCTCAGCACGGTCACAGCCGGCTCCGCGAACTGCCAGCTGCTGGTACTGCCACCCGGAGCTTCCGGTGCGACAGCGCCGTTGCGGAGCATCACGGTCGGCTCAGCACTGCTCAACTGCCCTGTCGCGACGGATACCCTGGGGAACGTGTATGTCGGTTCAACCACTACCAACGCCGGTACAGGCCAACAAACAACGGAGATCCAGAAGTTTGCAGGGGGCGCTACCGGCAGCAGCGTACCGCTACGCACAATTGCCGGTGCAATCACCGGTCTCGGCTACCTGCCGGCCATCGCAGCCGACAGTGCCGGTTACGTGTACGCAGTAAGCGGAACGCTGCCGCCAAAAAGTGGCAGCCTCTCTGTGGACGTCTTTAGCCCGACGGCCAACGGCAACACTGCGCCCATCTCGGCATTCACTTCACCGAGTTTCAACGATTACACCGGGACACAGCTGGGCCTCTTCTGAGCGCTGAGCAGGGGACACCTTAAACACGGGCCAGTTCGCCCTGTGAAACCGCGACATACTTATCCTTCTCTGCAGCCGCCTCGGCACGCCGCTGGGCATACAGCGGGAACTGCTCTGCCAATCCCGCCACCTGGTTCCTGATCCGGCGCAGCACAGATGCATCTGCACGTCCGTCCAGCGCCTCCGCGATCCAGCCAGCCACCACCCGCATCTCGCTTTCTCCCATACCGCGCGTGGTTAGTGCCGGCGTACCTATCCGTATGCCGGAAGGCTTCATCGGGGGATTGGTATCGAAGGGGATCGCGTTCTTGTTGACCGTGATACCGGCCTCGCTCAGCGCCCCTTCCGCCTCCGAACCCAGCATGCCCCGCTCGAACACGTCCACCAACACCAGGTGGGTGTCGGTACCGCCGTGCTCCGGCCCGGAGATAAGCCGAAAACCTCGCGCAGCCAGCTCCCTGCCAAGCGCGCGCGCGTTGCGCACCACCTGTTCCGAGTAGGCGCCGAACTCGGGCTGCAGCGCCTCCTGGAAGGCAACAGCCTTCGCCGCGACAACATGCATCAGTGGGCCGCCCTGCTGCCCAGGAAACACGCACCGGTCGATCAGGGTGCCGAGCTTACTCAGGTCAACGGGCCCCGCAGCGCCTGGTTCCGGTGCGGCTGTCACCGGAGGCGCTGCGAACCCATGCTGGCCAAGCTTCCCGCCGGCACCGACACCACGCTCGCCGACGAGGATCATTCCTGACCGCGGGCCGCGTAGCGTCTTGTGCGTCGTCGTCGTGACTACGTCGGCATAAGGCAAGGGTGACGGGTGAGCGCCGCCTGCCACCAGCCCGGCGAAGTGCGCCATGTCGATCAGCAGCTTTGCCCCGACCGAATCCGCGATCGCCCGCATCCGTACGAAATCAAACTGCCGCGGGTACGCCGACCCGCCACCAATCAACAGCTTTGGCCTCTCGCGCTCTGCTAATCGCGCGAGCTCCTCGTAGTCAATCGTCTCCGTCTCGCGCGAGACGCCGTAGGTCGCCACCCGGTAGAGCTTGCCTGAAAAGTTCAGCTTGTGCCCATGAGTCAGGTGGCCGCCATGCGCCAGGTCGAGGCCCAGAATCGTGTCTCCTGGCTCCAGCAGCGCCATCATCACGGCTGCGTTGGCCTGCGAGCCTGAGTGCGGCTGCACGTTCACGTATGCCGCCCCAAACAGCCGCTTCGCGCGCTCCCGAGCCAGCTCCTCGACGACATCAGCGTACTCGCAGCCACCGTAATACCGCCGACCGGGGTAGCCCTCGGCATACTTGTTGGTCAGCACGGAACCGACTGCTTCCAGCACAGCTTCTGAGACGAAGTTCTCGGAAGCAATCATCTCCAGGCCTTCGTGCTGGCGCGTAGCCTCGGCGTTGAGCGCAGAGAAAACCTCAAGATCTTGCTGTGCAAGCGTACGCGGGTGCTGGTTGAAGGCCATCAGTGAATCCTATGCTCCAAAACCCTCAAGAAAAGCGTTGCGAGAACGACAAGAGCACTATAGAGCAGCGACGCTACTCGGCTCTTCATAGAACATCTATGCCGCAGCAGGCGCGATGGTAGGTCACTCACCCGCGCCTGCTGCAGAGTGAATTCCTTTAATCGTTGCCCCGCACTCCAAAGATCCGCAGTGCCGCCAGGAATATATTCAAGCCGTCCAGAAAGATCGAGAGCGCAAGCTCCACTGCAGTTGCGCCGCCGCCGCCGGCACGAACGCGCGCGAAGTCACCTACCGTCAGCAGGGCGAAGACTCCCATGATGAGCCAGCTGACTGTCGTGGGCTGGACGAAATGGAAGAAGATCGTCACCAGCGAAAGAACGATGACGCCGATCAGCAGGAAGAAGCCGATCTGCTGCACCTTGCGATAGTTGACCGAGACCGCATAAGCCACGGTGCCGAGCATCGCCATGCCGACTGCCGTCGTGAGTGCCGCGTTTTCAACAACAGTCGCGCCGCCAACACGGAGATAGTGCTGGATTGTGGGGCCGAGGCCTACGCCTTCCAGCAGGGCGAATAGGTAGAAAAGGGTGACCTGCCGGGCGGGGTTGGCGCGAACACCGCCAATCGCGAACAGAAGGCCGAAGTTGAGCAGCATGATGATGAACGCGACGCCGGGCGGGATCGAGAGCGAGACATAACTGCCTGCTGCCGTGAGCGCAAACGCCGCCCCGACCAGCCCCAGAACCTTCGAGAGTAGACGCGAGGAGCTCTCGGTCTGGCCGAAGACCTGGCCGCCATTCAGGACGCCATAGGAAGGATTGGAGGAACCGAGAAAACTGCCACGCTGTGCCATGTACTTATCTTATTCCGTCCGCTGTCTCGGCGATGCGGGTTTCGTTGGCAGGGCTGCAAGCCGGTCCAACCAGGCAAGCCGTGAGCCTGTAACGCTCTCGGAGAACTCCGGCCCTACTCCGCGAAGCCGCGATATACGAACGAGCCCAGGTACCAGCCATCGAGGAACTTATAAGGAGTCTCGCCGGTCGTGTAATGCCCACAGGGCAGCACGCGCGACTCAAACGGTATCCCAAGCCGCCGGAACTCCCGCAGCACCTCCAGCGAGTACTCGGGGAGAAAGGTCAGATCGTAGGTTGCATGCACGACCAGCGTACGCCGGGGCCTGCCGTTGCGCGCAGCCCTTGCCGTCGCCAGGTACTGGTGCATGTAGTTCACCGGTGAGATACCGGCCCATAGCGCCCTCATGCGCTCCTGCGTGAGGCCGGCCTGCTCAAAAGCTGCGCGGATATGGCGGGTGCTCTGCCCGGTCCAGACCACGTCTCCGAACGAGGTCGAGACATGGTTGTACGCGCACACCTCCAACCGCGGGTCATGCGCCGCCGCCAGGAATCCATAAGCGCTGCCTAACGATGTGCCGAGAACGCCAAACTCCGTGTACCCCTTCGATTGAAGCCAGTCCACGCAGCAGCGGATATCGATGACCGCCTGGCGGAAGGCGCCGAGCGTTCGGCCGATGTTCGAGGAGACCGCGTAATCCGACCGCTCGAGCTCCGCCGGCCGGCGAATGTCGTGGTACGGCTTTGAGAGCCGCAGCGCCGAAACGCCGAAACGATTAAACATCGTGCACAGCGCGTTATGGCTGAAGGCGTCCGCGTTCCACTGCGGCATCACAATGATCGCTTTCCGTCCCTGCTCGCCGGTCTGCTTGTCGGCCGCAGCCGGGTACCAACGCGCGTTCACCCGATCGTTCTCCGGGAACGGCGTGCGCACCGGCGAGGTGAACCGCAGAAACTCCGCTGTTGCCAGCTCTCCCCGCTCGGCCATCGCCCTCAGCTCCGCATCCTGGGCAAGCGTCTCTGGACGCACGTTGGTCGGAAAAAGCTGCGGGTGGCGCTCCTCGAGCAGGTAGTCCGTCGGCGGCTCGTAGCCGAAAAAGCGAGAGCTGTTTTCGACAATCAGCTGGTTGACCCAGAGCATCGCCCGCTCAGCCCGCGGGAAGGGGAGCGCATCGGCCTGGGCCGGCGTTCCCGGCTCCCACTGGTTTTCCGCCTTCGCCAGCCATTGCATATCGGGCGGCAATATCTCGCGCAGCCACCCGAACCCCCACTCCACCGGCCGCACGACCCGGTTCTCATCCCGGGTGGTCAGCTCGGTTTCCCACTCATACATCCACTTCGCGTAGCGCTCTTTCAGCATCGAGCTCATGGTACCGAATCAATGCATCGCCTCGATGTCCAGCGCCGCGCTCAGATCGCCATCAAACTGCGATGCAGCAGGTACCGCGCAGTCGATCCGGTCAGCGGCCCCCCGACGCTTCCACGCCGCTCACGCCCAAAGATCCTCTAGGCCACCGTTTCGACAATAGAAGGTGCCGGGTGCAACTGATCCCGTCGGGAAGACTCAACCAGCGGCGGAGTCGTGCGCATCCTAGCTTCATGTCCGCGCGCGCCAGGGCTGTTCCGGAAAGCCCGCAATCCGACCCACTCACCGCACCCATTACCGACCCGGTCGAGGCCGCGAAGGCTGCCGGGCTTCGGTATGTCTCCGATGCCCGGCCGGGCATCCACCGTCACCGCCACGGAAAGCACTTTCGCTATGCAGCGCCCGATGGCACACCGGTTCGGGACGAGAAAACGTTGGCCCGCATCAAGTCTTTGGTGATTCCGCCAGCCTGGCAGGATGTTTGGATCTCCCCACAGCCGAACGGCCATTTGCAGGCTACCGGCCGCGACGTAAAAGGCCGCAAACAGAGCCGCTACCACCCGCGCTGGCGCGAACACCGCGATGAAACCAAGTACGAGCGCATGACCCACTTCGCACGCGCCCTGCCCATCATTCGCGAGCGGGTGGAGCATGATCTGGCCCGTCCCGGGCTGCCGCGCGAGAAGGTGCTGGCCACCATCGTCTCCCTCATGGAGCAAACCCTGATCCGCGTCGGCAACCAGGAGTACGCCCGCGACAACAAGAGCTACGGGCTTACCACCATGCGTAACAAGCACGTTGAGGTCGAGGGCTCACAGATCACCTTCACGTTCCAGGGTAAGTCGCGTGTCAACCACACCATCAACCTGCGCGACCGCCGTCTTGCTTCCATCGTCAAGCGCTGCGCCGATCTACCCGGCTACGAACTCTTCCAGTATCTGGATCGCGATGGGACGCAGCACCACATCGACTCGGCTGATGTCAATGAGTACCTCCACCAGATCTCGGGCGAGCACTTTACCGCAAAGGACTTCCGCACCTGGGCCGGCTCTGTGCTCACCTGCGATCTGCTTAAGGAAAGTGGTCCGTTTGAGACCGCGACGGAAGCAAAGAAGAAAATTGCCGAAGCCATCAAGCAGGTCGCCCGCCGACTCGGCAACACACCTTCAGTCTGCCGCAAGTGCTATGTGCACCCGGCGGTGCTGGAGGCTTATTTGGGAGGCACAAGTACAACCGCTGCGAAACGCGAGCTCGATGAGGAGATCGCGGAGCGCAGCCATGCACTGCGTGACGAGGAGCAGCAGTTGATCGACCTGCTCGAACAGCGCTTGCTGCTCGAGGCCACCGAAGCCGCCTGAGGCTGCTTCCAAGCGTCAGGCGGTTGTCTACACCCACTCGCAAGCTGGCGGGAGCACCTTGACAAGATCGCTTCCGGCCGGATCGTCAGCCGCGGACTCCTGAACACAGTGAAGAGGGTTCGGCTGCACCCTGCGCAGCCCTACAGGCTTCTCACGTCCAGCCGCATTCGAGTCCGCGCTTCCACACGGCGCCGCTCAGAAGTTCTACTGTGGACGACTCTTATCGACAGTAAAGCGGTAGGTGAGCTGCAGGTAACCCAGTGTAAGCGGCGCTCCGTGCCGTGAGCTCGTCATCACGTACCCGGGAAAGAAATGCCCCAGGCCCACATTCGTCACGAACGACTTCCGCAGGATGTACTTCGCTGAAGCATCCACCTCGCTTCCAATCCCGTCATGCGGAAAGCCGCCGGCAGGCGCGCTGAACAGGCTGGTACCCGTGCTCGTGTAGACACCGTCATAGATTGAAGCCACATGCAGCGATCCACCCTGCAGAAGTACGAAGAAGTTCTCTGCCGGCGCGAGAGAAAAGTTCAACCTGTCCTGCTTGATGTTTTGAAACCCGAATAGATCCACCAACCCGAAAGCATTGTGGTTACTCGGGTATTGCTGATCATACGTTCCAATGCGCAGAGGATCGCGGTGCGGATTCCCTGTCGCGTAGTCGTACTCACCTTCGATATGCGGCTTCCACAGCGTCGCAGCCGCTACATATCCACCGCGGATGATGCCTGCTCCGGCGTGGATCGAATCATTACTGTAGCTGCCGCGCTGCAGCAATCCGGTCCCTGACGAATCGAATCCAAACGGTAGCTTCGTTTCCCAGTAGCTGCCGAAGGTGACCTCCGTTTCTGTCCCGTAGGTCTTCTGTTGGCTCAACACCCGGGGCAGCGCCCTGACCAGCACAAATGGCTCGATTGAGGTTTTCGGCAGCAGCGTTGTCAGGTTCGCCTCCACACCATGGAAGGTCAGACCCGCACCATGCTTGTCCAGGCTTGTTGGGTGCACGGCGACCACCGAGGTTGAGAAGATATCCACTCGAGTCTTCCCGTTGAGGCGTAAATCGAAGCCATCAAAGGTTCGGCTGATGTTCGTCCAGTCGCTAATCCCGACCACGCGCTCATCGGCGAAGCGGAGCTCCTGCCGACCCGCGATGACCTGCGCCGGCTTATAGTTCAGCTGAAGATATCCCTGCCGCAGATCAAAGACGTCTCGCTGGTTCGCGGCGACATCTCGCAGTGGAAGCCCGAGCGCGTGGCCGTCCATGAATTGCAGGTACCCGGTCAACCACGGAAGCGGGCGTAGAGTCAGCCCGCCCCACACGCGTGTCAGCTCATACAAGCGATCCTTGCTACTGATGTAGCCTAGCGAACTCTGGTCTTCCAGCCGGCCGCGCAGCTCAAAATCGATTGTCATCCAGCTCGGCAAAGCTTTCAGGTGCAGCGGCTGCTTCGTCCCAAGTCTCGCCGGGTAGAACTCACGCTGCGCAAAAGCACAGGTCGTGGTGAAGAACAGGACGCTCATCACCAGAAATCGGCATTTCGAAAACACGGGCGGCAATCCTTCGTATGAACGCGCGGTAAATTGACTGCAAAAGAGTCTGCCACACGGGCAAACTCTTTGCGAAACACGATGGGAGCTCTAGCTACTCGGGCGTGACTACCGCTTCGCGCTTGCCGATTTTCTGGAGGAACTCCTCACCCGTCGCTAGATGCTGGTCCACCAGCCGGGAAGGCGTATGCGCCAGCCATTCGCCGAGTGAAATGTCCTGATAATCCGGCGTGGGAAACACCTCCAGAAACACAAGATCCGTTGTCCCTGTGTTCTCGATGTAATGCGGCATTGAGCGCTCGATGTAGCCAACATCGCCCTCATGGAAGTCCATCGTTCGCGCATGGCCGCCTGCGGAAAACACAGTCATCCGCCCCATGCCCTTCACGTAGTACTGCCATTCGTCCTCGTTCGGGTGCCAATGCAGCTCGCGCAGCCCGCCCGGCTTCAAAGTCACGATCGCTGCCGCTATATTCGTTGCCGGAAAGTTTGACCGATCTACAATCTTCACATTGCCGCCCGCTGTCACCTTCGTTGGCTTCATGGTGCTCGCGAAGAAGGCGAAGCTATCCGGCACCGGGCCAGTTACGGCATAAACTTCACGCTTCTCCTCCTCGAGCGGTCTTGGGAGCTCGCGCGAAAAGATGAAGAGTTCTCGCCTCGGCACGTTGTTAAAGGTGGACTCCGGGACTGCGAAGTTCTTTGCCAGCACTTCTTTCGGCGTATGGTGCAGCCAGTCCGTCAGCAGAAAGGTCTCAAACTCGTTGAAGTTTCCATCATCAAACACCAGCAGGAACTGGCAGCCATCTGGACCCAGGCCCTGAATCGAGTGCGGATTACCTCCCGGGAACAGCCACAAGTCGCCCTCGTGCACGTCCTCTACAAATCCTCGTCCCTTTGAGTCAACGGAGGTGATGCGAGCGCTGCCTGCAGTCATGAAAGCCCACTCCGCTCCCACGTGCCAGTGCAGCTCGCGAATACCGCCCGCGATCAGCCGCATCTCGACCCCGGCCATCTTTTTCGAAAGCGGGAAATCGCGCACGGTGACCTGTCGCGTCCAGCCGCCTGCCTCGATCCGCTTATGAGCAAACGCAAAGGGGTACTTGAACGGCGGCTGCCCTCCCGAATCGCTCTCTGGCGGATACATCGAGTCGGTTTCCGCTTGCTCTAACGGGCCATTTCGCGGGCCCAGCTCCTTTTCGTTGTCACCGTCATGTGTGTCGCCGGTCTTGTCCACGGATCCAGCGACCGGACCAGTTCCGGCCTGCTGCGCCACCGCTGCTGCCGGTAGGCTCGCCGCAGCGGCCAGCAATGCCGAACTCCTGCCTAGAAATAGCCGCCGGCTCAATACCTCTTTACCGTTCTGCTCGGACATCTGTACTCCCCTTGAAAAAGGTCCATCTCGGTCTGCCGTTCACGCGTGCCCCGCTCACTTCAACGAACGTGGTCTGCAGACAGGGTGACTTCGTGAGCCTAAACCGTCTTGTGCGGTCTATCCAGTGCGCATCGAACATTCCCTATCCGGGATCAAAGCGCGTGCGCTTTCTGGAGGTTCCAGGGAGGGTACAGGACGGGTTCAGCAAACTTCGAGTATGGCGAAGGATTAGCTGCGTTCTAAGTCGTCTGCACTACGAGTAGAAGTCGGCTTGAGCCAACGGGAACAAAGCAAGCATAAAGGGTGTCTGACTTGCTTATAAGCATTGATGTTGACGGAGGCCACTTATGTTTGAAGACGCCCTGATGGAATCGACTCACAGTTACAAAACCAGGAGCGGTTACTACACCGTTTTTGGTCTTCTGCTCAATGGAATACTTCTCGCGGCCTTAGTACTTGTCCCCCTGCTGTACCCGGAAGCCCTGCCCAGGACCGCGCTTTCCACTATGCTTGTCGCTCCAGCGCCACCCGTGACTCCGCCGCCACTTGTACCAGTGCGCACTGTTTCTGCTGTTCCCAGTATCCAAGCAGTTGAGCTACCGAGCCGTATCTCCAGGATAGTGAACACAGCCCCCGACGCTATACCAGGGCCACTCGCAGCTTCAAGCTTGTCGACCGGGGATGGGCAAGGTTTGTCAAGCCTCGGAGCCTTTGCGCCAAGGCCAGGCCAGACCGCAACTGTTCTGCCCGCGCCTCCACAAAGGAAGCTCTCTGTATCACAGGGCGTCATGGCTGGCAACATTCTTCAAAAGCAACAACCTACCTATCCCCAGCTTGCAAAGATCGCGCGTATTCAGGGCACAGTCATCCTGTCCGCGACGATCTCAAAAGCCGGCACAATCGAGAACTTAGCTGTAGTCTCCGGTTCGCCTATGTTAGTACAGGCGGCGCTTGACGCTGTCCGTCAGTGGCGCTATAAGCCTTACTTGTTGAACGGCGCTCCGGTGGAGGTTCAGACACAGATCAATGTGACCTTTACCCTTGGCAACTAAGCCAAAGAGGGACGCAAACATAATTAACCGCGGGGATAGAAGGTCACGGTCAGGCATACCTACTCTTGGGCGACTTACCGGCCCCCGCGACTTAAACTACGACGCGCCTGACTCGCGCTGAGACTCCGCAGAGTGTTTCGTATGGGATCGTTTCGCACCAGTCCGCCATTTGCCAGGCCGTGATCCGCTCCTCACCCTGCACGCCCATCAGCATAACTTCGTCCCCGACCGCCGCCCCCGGCACGCCCGAAACATTGATTACCGTCTGATCCATCGAGACCCGGCCGACAATCGGCGTTCTCTGCCCGCGAACGAGCACGAAGCCTCGGTTCGACAGCTCCCTCCGTAGACCGTCCGCGTACCCGACCGGCAGCAATGCAAGGCGCGCGCGACGGTCCGCAACAAAGGTTTCGTTGTAGCCGACCGGTGTGCCTGCCGGTACCTCGCGCAGGCTCACGATCTCTGTCCGCCACGTCATCACGGGCTCCAGAGTGGTAGCCGTTTGCGCGGACGGCGTAAAGCGGGTCTCCAGCCCATATAACGCAAGCCCCGGGCGTACCAGCAGCTTCGCCCCGCACCGGCGAGCCAGCTGTGCCAGCTGCTCCAGTCCTGCTCCTGCCAACGCATTGGCTGAGTTACCGGCATGGATCCAGTCTGGCCGGACCCCTGCTGCTGCGAGCTCCGCGAGTGCCTGCCCAAAACGCTCGATCTGCCTCTCCATTACGGCGCTGTCGAGCCGCTCAGGCGACGAGAAGTGCGTGAGCACTCCTTCCACGAACACCGGGGATCCGCTTTGCAACGATCGCGTCACGAGCGTTGCTGCCGCCTCAGCCGCGACGCCCTGCCGGCTCATGCCGGTATCGACCTCAAGGTGAACCGGCACCGTTCCAGCAGCGCAGCCTCGCAGCCTCGCAGCCCAGTCGAGCCGCTCGAAGTGCCAGGACTCCCACACCTGCGGACGGAATCCAAGCCTCACTACCTCGTCCTCCTCGCCCGGGAAGAAGCCCGACATGATGAGCGTTCGCACTTCCACGACGCGCTTCCACTCTTCCGGCAGCGCGCTTACCGGCCTCGTCCCCAGCATGGCTTCCCGGGGCCTGTCTATCCCTTCAAACAAGGCGGCGCGCAGCCGCTCAGCTTCCTCGAGCGAAGTCACTCCCAGCCATGACGCGCCGGCATCGTGCACCAGGGCGCGCCCGCAACACTCCACCCCATGCCCGTAAGCATCGGCCTTGATAACAGCCAGCAGACAAGCCGTCTCGCCCGCGCGTTCCTGCACGTTCCTTTCCAGCGCTCGGTAGTTGTGGAGAAGCGAGCCGAGTCGAATCTCGGCAAAGGTAGGCCGCATGCGTCTCGCGCGCTCTACTGGGGCGCGCTGCCGGGAGGATTGTCCTGGGGCTCCGGCGGGATCGTCCCAGGTGCCGGAGCCGGCGTACCCGATCGGGGGGCCTGCTGGCTCGCCGGAGGCGGCGGAGCCGGCGCTGCGCCCTTGTAAAGCAGCGGGATGTGGAACGGCAGCGCCGCATTTGACTTCTTCTGGTCAGCGACCGAAGCCGAGCCGCTCGCAGGCGCCGCCGCGGTTGTTCTGCGCTTTGTACCTTCCAGCTCGTCCACCACCGCGGTCCGCTGCGCGCTTACACAGCTCCAGCCGCCCCGGGTCCGCTGGTACACATGCGTAAACACGCCGCGTTCATCGCGTGTCCGCTGGCTCTCCCGCAGTCGCAGCGTATACGTGCCTTCCACAATCGCTATGTCGCTCACCACCCGCACGTTGACGACCTTTTGCTGGACAGACAGCAGCGGCTCCGGTACGCCGGCCAGCGTGTCGGCGATGGACTGGTTGCGCGTATTCACATGCGCCTCGGCCGAGATATCCAGAAACGTCGGATTGAGCAGATTCTCCAGCCCATACTGGTCTTTATTGACCATCGCGATGCTCCAGGTGTCCTCGATCTTCTGGAACTGCTGGATCAGCGCGGGCTGCGGCGGCGTGGCAGGCGCAGGCTGCGCCCGATCTTCCTGCGCAACAAGCAACGGTGCGGCGGCGGCCGGCCTGGCGGCGGCTCCAAGGAGGCAGGCACCTGCAAACAACAAGAAGGCGGTTCGGCGCATACACGGCTAGTTTACTCAGGTTCCCGCGCCGGCGCGAAAGGGCAGCCTTGCCGCCCGTCCACTCCGGTAGTACCCGGCGTCCCGGCCGGCATGCCGTCCAGCGTCCGCTGGATATCCTATGATGTGGGCAGCGCGGCGTAGCAGTGCACCGGCCCGGCGCATACCAGACCACCCGGGAGACTCAGTTCGCATGAAGCCAGTACCAGCCACAGCACCGCGCAGGGAGAGTACACCCGGCGTGCTGCCCCATGACCCCGAGCTCGTCGAGCTGCTCGCCCGCACTCACGTCGAAAGCGGTCAGAGCCTGCTCAACCTTCTCGATGAACGGCCCATGCTGCTCATCTTTCTCCGGCACTTCGGCGACGCGTTCTGCCGCGAAACCATCCACGATGTCTCCAAGGCCAAACCCATGCTCGACCGCCGCAATGTGCGCCCGGTCTTCGTCCATATGGGCTCGCCAGAGCGTGCACGGCCCTTCTTCACCCGTTTCGGTCTCCCAACTGTCGATCGCGTCTCTGACCCTGAAATGCATCTCTATCGCGCCCCCGAAATCAACCTGCTCAAAACCACCGCCCTCCCCCACTTCTACGGCGCTACCGCCTATCTCAAGCTTTTCCAGCGAGCCCTGTGGCGCTACGGCGCAGGCAGCCCCGGCAAGGAAGACCCTACCCAGCTTCCCGGCGTCTTCTTCCTCAAAGACCGAGCGATCTATCGCGCCTTCCGCCACAAACACCTCTCCGACCGTCCGGATTACGGCATGTTCGGCGCCTAGAGGCGCTCGAACATGCCGCTGAGGCAAACCGCCTGCGCGGCTGGCGGCCACTCCGTGGCGTGTGTACTTAGCAGTTGCAGTGCTGGCGATATGACCCTCTCGATGGTCGGGATCAGGCACTGCTGATGATTCCGCTCGAGAAAGCAGGTACATCCTGGGCACAGCAAAGGATCTGCTTCTCCCGCAACAGCCAGCCCCGACCAACGGAAGGGCCACAACAGCTCGCGAAGCAGGCACCCAGGTACACCCGCCACGAAGTGGCCGCCAGCCGCGCAGGCGGTCCTGCTTTTCCGAGGTTCTAACAGGCTAGGCTACTCGGTGGAAACTCCACCGAGTAGCCTAGCCCTGATGGCCACCCTCCCGGAAATCCAGTTTGAACGCGGCCTGCCTGCCGCCATTGACGCCGAGCGCTCCATCCTCGGCTCGATCCTGCTCGACAACCACCTCTACAACGAGGCCGCCGAGCGCATCACCCAGGCCGACTTTGCGCTCGAGGCGCACCGCCGCATTTACATGCGTATGGCCGAGCTCATCGACGGCGGTCGTGCGGTCGACATCATCACGCTTCGCGACATCCTCTCGCAGTACAAAGAGGTCGAGGCGATCGGCGGCGTCGCCTACCTGGCGTCCCTGACCGAGAACCTGCCGCGCCGGCTTTCGATTGAAGAGTACGTCCGCATCGTCAAGAACAAATCGCTCCTGCGGCAGCTCATCGTTGTCTGCTCCGAGGCGATCACCGAGGCCGCCGACCAGAGCGAGGACGCGCTCGACGTGCTCAACGCCGCCGAGTCAAAACTGCTCGAGGTCACCGAGCACGGCGTCCAGCGCGGCTTCGCCTCCATCCCCGAGATCGTGCGCGGCTCTTTCGGGTCGATCGACCAGCTCTTCGCCGAGGGGCATCGCGAGGTCACCGGGCTCGAAACGCACTTTACCGACTTCGACCGCATGACCTCCGGCCTCCAGAGGTCCGAGCTGATCATCATCGCGGCGCGTCCCTCCATGGGCAAAACCGCCTGGGCGATCAACATCGCGCAGAACGCGGCGGTGCGCGGCGGCTCGGTGGTTGCCGTCTTCTCGCTCGAGATGTCGAAGGAGAGTCTTCTCCGACGCATGCTTGCCTCGGAGGCGCTTGTGGACCAGCAGAAGATCCAGAAGGGCTACACCTCCCGGGAAGACCAGGCACGGCTGACGGAGGCGCTCGAGCGGCTCACCGAGTCGCACATCTTCATCGACGACACCCCGGCGATCTCGCTCACCGAGATGCGGGCCAAGGCCCGGCGCCTGCGCCAGATGCACGGCCGGCTCGACCTGATCGTCATCGACTACCTGCAGTTGATGTCCGGGAGCTCCGGCGCGGCGGCTGGCGGGGCCGGGCAGAAGCGCTACGAGAACCGCACCCAGGAGGTCTCCGCGGTCTCCCGCGGCCTCAAGGCCCTGGCCAAGGAGCTCGACCTGCCGGTCATCGCGCTCTCCCAGCTCTCCCGCGCCAGCGAGCAGCGCGGCGGCGACAAGAAGCCCATGCTTTCCGACCTCCGCGAATCCGGCTCGATCGAGCAGGACGCCGACGTGGTCGCCTTCATCCACCGCGAAAGCTACTACAACAAGGACGAAAACGGCCAACCCGACCCGGAAACCGAGGGCAAGGCCGAGATCATCATCGCCAAGCAAAGGAACGGCCCAACCGGCTCGGTGCACCTGGCGTACCTGAGCAAGTGCACGCGCTTCGAGAATTTGGCGTACGGTGGTGGGACCGAGTACTAAAAGCCCCTGTGGAAAACTACACCCTTAAATAAATAAGCCTTTCGTTTTAAACAGCTTAGGAGAATATAGACACCCGCTAAAGCTTCCGTTTTAAACAGAAATTAGGCCCAAAACGGGAGATAGCGAGCCAATCGCTTTGACTCCCCAACCTTTTCATCTGGCCTAATCAAGCCATCGTCACTGGTTGCCGCAATCACTTGTGAGACGGTTGGCGACTTCGCCTCTGGCAGCCCGAACCTCTCTCGTAAAGATTTGTTCGTCATTGGCTCGGAAAGCACGTACTTGAGGCAAGCATGTTGGTAACACGCTCGGATTCGATCATCGCGCTGCATCAGATCAAACTTCCGGGAACCAAAGAGCGCGACTAAGGTCCTATTATGATGCTTGCGAAATGCTGGAGCGGGTAGCTGATAGCTTTCGACAATTGATATTACGTTGTCTATACCGCTACCCTTTTCCTCGCATATACCAAGAACCCTCATCAGGCTAGCTAATCGCTCGTTCCTAGACTGATAACCGTCGACGAATCTTTCGACGGGAACGATTGGTTCACCGGGGTTCGATATTTCTACCCGATCCGAGTAGATCTCGATCATCGGCGACGAACCACCAATAACAAAATCTTGGTGAATTAAAGCATTTGCGATCAGCTCTCGTATGACTACCTCAGATATCAACTTTTGCTCTTTACGAAGGGCGCCCACAATAATCTCGTTTTGTGGAAGCTGGGCCATGACGAAGCTCACCAATCCTTGAAAACCTACTGCATAGCCCTTAGCACCTGTTTGTTCGAGCCTCGTTTCACTTTTTGAGCTCCCCGAGTACACGATAACCCTAGGCGCTTTTCTCGAAACCTCTGGGAAGTCGTCCAAGCGTTTAGCTAGCAGTAGAGACCCAAGACGATTAATCAAGAGCGCATTAGGGCCTTGTCTCTCAACTAGTCAATCCTGGACCAAGCGGTCAATTACTCCCTCGCGTTGGCTAGGGTATGCAATACCCCGCAGGTCGAAGTAGGTTTGGATATCCAACGTTTTAACGACATCTTCCGAGGTAAGTACAATCTCGCTTGCCTCATTAAGCCAATCTGGTCTTCCTTCGTCAAAGATTTTCCTGAGACGATCCTCGGACATAGGAACAAGCTCATCGCCGGATCGCATCAAGTACTTGCCTTCAAGAGCATATGCCGTCCCGTTCGGCCGTGATGGTATCTCAAGTACGACTACGCGACCATTCGGGTGCGCGATTGCTTCTACGTCTACCCTGAATGAGAGTTTCCTACGAAGATCTTTGGCAGTCTTATTAGTATCTAGGAAGGCGTCACTTCCAACCACTGCTCTTGGGTGCCTGTCTGCCACTCCAAGGATGAGGTGCCCCCCTCCTTCATTAGCTATAGCCACGCAGTAGTCACAAGTCTTCTCGAAGCTAAAAGTGTGCTTTGCCTCCTTGAACTCAAGGCGCTGGTGCTCTTTGGGCTGACTGAGCCAGAGGTTCAGCTGATGCACTGACAGGTTCGGCACGACTAGAGGATAGCGCGTTCCCAAGTTGGCAGTGCCAGCTTCAGAAACATTTGCTCGGCCCGATCGCCGGAGGCGGGGCGCTTACATGTCAAGACATCCGGTGGAAGCTTCTGGGATAGCGCATGCCAGGTATTGAAGATGCAGTGAACCACCGCTGTCTACCCCGCATCCAACCCGCGACCCCACCAAAGGAGCCCCATGCACACCAGCAAGACCGCCATCCTCGCCCTGACCGCCACGGCCGCCCTCGCGCTCTCCGCCACCGCCCTGCACGCCGCCGGCTCGGCCTCCCAGGCCGACCTCGCCTTTGTCGCCAAGGTTTCGCAGGGTGGCCTCTATGAGGTAGAGGCTGGCAAGGTCGCGGCCCAGCGCGGCACCGTGCCCGTGATCCGCGACTTCGGCGTCCTCGAGTCGCACGACCACGAAGGCGTTGGTAACGAGCTGCACCGCATCGCCGGGGCGACCGGCGCACCCATCCAGCCCGGCCTCAACGCTGAGTTCTCGCAGCGCCTCGCGAAGCTCAAGTCCGTGACCGCCGATCAGTTCGACGCCCTCTACATCGCCGATATGAAGCAGATCCACACCAAGGACGAAGGGCTCTTCAAGCAGGAAGCGACCGACGGCTCGGCCCCCTACAAGCAGTTCGCCCACCAGACGGCAGTGCTGGTGAACGCCCACCTGGGCTGGCTCGGCACGCTCTAAGCGGCCAGCCCGGCCAGGGACGGCGAGCGGCCGTGCTTGCAGGACCCCTCGGCGCGCCGTCTACATGCGCGCATACACGAAGGGCCGCGCCCCGCGGCTCTTTTGGAAACCGAACCACAGAATCACACTCGCCGCGGCCGCGTACGCACACCAGACCGAGGTGAATGCGTAACGCTTCACCAGCATCGTCACGATGAGAATGGTGAGGTTTGCCGCGCCGAAGACCACCATGTCTCGCACCTTGGAAAAGAACAGCGACCCGCAGGTGGCAACCACGTACAACAGCGCCACGATCTCCTGGTGCGTCCCGACATTCAGGTAAACGATGCTGTGCCGCTCCACAAGCACCTGCGTGGGAAAAGCCGCAAGCGCCCACAGGTCGTAGAGCATCAGCGCGCCGCCTAGGATGGCGAACGGCAGCATCCGGCGACGGCAGCTCGCCGAAGGCTCAAACAGCAGGACGCCCAGCGGCAGCAGGAACGGCAGCAAACCCTGCGCGTACAGCATGAACGCAGCCCCGGCATCGTGCGCAACAGCAGCCGGCAGCCGCCCATCAAGCCCCAGCCACACAAAACCTTCGATGAACTGGTGCACCGCGAAGAGCAGCGGCAGCGAGGCGAAGAGCAGCTCGCGCCGGTGCCGCACCTCCCGCATCGTCGCTATGCCAATTACGCCCAGCACCGCACTGCCTGCAAAGTTCGCTGTCGCTGAAAAGCACATGCCTGAACCCTTCTGTCCCGCTATCGGCCACTTATCTCACCGGGAGGGTCAGCCACGACCCGCCTGCGCTTACCGCTTTGCCAGCTCGGCCAGGAACTCCCGCAGGCTGCGCGGCTCGCGCCCCAGCACCGCCCGCAGCACCAGCGCATTGCCGCCCGGGAAGCCGAACTGGTCGTAATCCTGGTACATGGCCTCCATGCCCTCGCGGATGTGTCCCTCAGGAATGCCGGCCGCCTCGACCCACTCCGCGAACGAGGGCTCCGCCGCCTCGACCGGCCGCCCAAGTGCTTCGCCCATCAGCCCGGCGAGCTCCATGCGGTCGACCATGCCCGGCGCCGACAGCTCAAAGGTGCCATACCCAAGCCGGTTCTCCGGGTCCGTCAGCGCCACGGCTGCGGCTTCCGCGACATCCCGGTAATCCACATACGAGACCTTCGCGCGAGAGGAAAACGGCAGCCCGAACTGCCCCGTTTTGACGACCTGCTTCCAGCCGGATTCGAGATTCTGCATGAACATCGTCGGCTGCAGTACCGTAAACTCGAGCCCCGATTCGTACAAAGCTTCCTCGACCGGCTGCTTGTTGCGGTGGTTGCGCATCCGTGAAATCGATGGATGGATCACTCCGGAGAAGCAGAAACGGCCCACCCCCGCGGCTTTCGCCACCTCGACCAGACGCACCCCAAGCTCCGCCTCGTCCTCCAGAAACGCGGGCCCTAGATGGAAGACGCCATCCACGCCCTCGGCAGCCCGGCGCAGGCTCGCTTCGTCGCGCAGGTCACCCACAGCAGTCTCTGCAGCCCCATGTGCCTTCGCCTCTTTGGCCTTGTCCTCGCTCCGCACAAGTGCTCGGACGGTCGCGCCGCGCTTCACCAGCTCCGGCACCACCATCGCGGCGAACCGGCCCGTTGCTCCCACCATCAGTACCTTCATCGCAGGCTCCTGCCTGCTTCGATGCGAGCCTGGCTGTGCAGCGTCAGGTTAGGCTGGCAACGCCGGCTGCGGCTGCGCGATCAGTACGCTCAGCAGCGTCAGCGCCGCAGGCGTCACCCCGGGAATTCGGCTTGCCTGCCCGATTGTGCCCGGGCGCACGCGCGCCAGCTTCTCCTGCAGCTCCCGCGAAAGCCCCGCAAGCCCCTCGTAGCGGAAGTCAGCCGGGATCGCGCGGCTTTCCGCTGCTTTCAGCTTGTCGATGGAGCGGCGTTGCTGGTCGAGGTAGCCGGCATACTTGATCTCCGTCTCGATGGCCTTCAGCTCAACCCGCAGGTGGCCCGCAGCCGGCGTACCCGGCTCAGTCTCAAGCCACGACGCAAACACCGCATTCCCGCTCTCCTGCTCATAGACGGCCAGCTCTGCTTCGAGCAATGGCCATAGGGCAGACAGGGTCAGCTCCGGCCGGCGCAGCAGCTGTGCATAGGTCAGGCCGGAGGTGTTTGCCAGCGTCAGGCCATGCGTCGGGACGGTCCTGGCAGCCCTCGGACCCACAGCCGCCGACTCCAAGCCGTCAGCCGCGTCGGCCAGCAGCGTCGCCGGAGAGGCCTCCAGAAATTTCGCGAGAAAGGCGGCCCACTCCACAGGCCGAGGCCGCCGGGTCGCCAGCAGCTTCTCAAACGCCGCGGCGCGCGCCTGCTTTGCCTCATACGCCGCCCAGTCTGCATCCGCGATGAGCCCCAGCCGGCGCCCATGCGGGGTCAGCCGGCGATCGGCATTATCGATGCGCAGGTGTAGCCGGAACTCGGCACGCGAGGTAAACATCCGGTACGGCTCGTTGGTGCCCTTTGAGATGAGGTCATCGATAAGAATGCCGATGTAAGCCTCGGTGCGGTCGAGCGTAAAGGTTGAGGGGACAAAACCGCCTGCGCGGCTGACAGCCACTTCGTGGCGGGTGTCTGCGCCTTCAGCGCTGCTCTCCTTGTCAGTGGCAGCCGCGCGAGCCGCAAGCGCTGCGTTTATACCCGCCATCAGCCCTTGAGCCGCGGCCTCCTCATAGCCCGAGGTCCCATTGATCTGCCCAGCCAGATACAAGCCTTTGAAACGCTTCACTCGCAGCGTCCGGTCCAGCTCTGTCGGATCGATTGAGTCATACTCGATGGCGTAACCGGGGCGCAGCATGACCGTGTTTTCCAGCCCAGGGATCGACGCGACGATCTCCCGCTGCACCTCCTCGGGCAGTGAGGTCGACATGCCGTTGATGTACACCTCATCGGTCGCGAGCCCTTCCGGCTCCAGGAAGAACTGGTGGCCGGCCTTGTCTGGGAAGCGGACGACTTTGTCCTCAATCGAGGGGCAGTACCGCGGCCCGATCGCCTCGATCGCGCCCGAATACATGGGCGAGCGGTGAACGTTCTGGCGGATCAGCTCCAGTGTGCGCGGCGTGGTGTGGGCGATATGGCAGGAGATCTGCCGCAGCGGCAGCTCCCGCGTCCTGAACGAGAACGGCGTTGGCTCCGGGTCGCCCGGCTGCTCCTCGAAGCGCGCCCAATCGATCGTCCGGCCGTCCAGCCGCGGTGGGGTGCCGGTCTTCAGCCGGCAATGACGCAGGTCCAGCGCCTTGAGCGACTCCCCGAGCAGGATCGAGGCCGGCTCGTCCGCGCGGCCCGCAGTGCGCTGCTGCTCGCCGCAGTGGATCAGCCCGTTCAGGAAGGTGCCAGTGGTGATGACGGTCGAAAGCGCGCGGACCTCCCGCCCATCGCGCAGGGTCAGGCCGAGCAGGCGCGCACCTTCTTCCGGCTGCCGGTCCGGGGCACACGCGGAGCCGTCCACATTTGCAAAAAGAAAACCCGCCGCCTCTGCTTCCAGAATGATGAGGCCGGGCTCGCGCTCCAGCAGCTCGCGCATGCGCTCACGGTAAAGCGCCTTGTCGCACTGTGCGCGGGGGCTCCAGACAGCCGGCCCGCGAGATGTATTGAGCAGCCGGAACTGGATACCCGCCGAGTCAGCGACCTCGCCCATGATGCCGCCCAGGGCATCGATCTCGCGGACGAGGTGACCTTTGGCAATCCCGCCAATCGCCGGGTTGCAACTCATCTGCGCAATCTTGTCCAGCGAAAGCGTCAGCAGGGCAGTGCGCAGCCCGAGCCGCGCCGAAGCGACAGCGGCCTCGCATCCGGCGTGGCCGGCACCGACGATGGCTACGTCATACTGCAGTTCCTGCTGCTGCGTGGGTTTATTCACTCCAGTATTGTATCGGCTGACCCTCGCATAGCTTGCCCGGCAAAGCCCTCGAGATGGCGGACCGGAACGCGCAAAGCTCTTCAGCAAAACAGCCAGGGCACCAGCCGAAGCAGATGCCCTTGTAAACGAAGCTGATCTCCTGTCTAGAACTGCAGCCGAGCACCAAGCTGGAGCTGGCGAGGGCTGTAAACAAAGCCGTCGCTGTTTGTGTTGGTCACGGTGTTATAGACCGGCACACCGCCACTCTGATTGAAAGTGAGGGTGTTGGTCTTGATGCCGTTGATGGTTGTCGTCCCGATCGTATAGGCGGTCGTATTAAGTGAGGTCACGTTCTGGTGGTTAACCAGGTTGAACGATTCGCCAAGCAGCTCAGCGTGCAGCTTCTCGTGGAAGAGATCGAACCGTTTCGAGAGTCGTAGATCGACACTCTGCGTGCGGGGCTGGCGGATGTTATTCCGTTCGAAAAGGCCAATACGGGCAGTCCCGCCCGAGCCGTTGATTGTGTTTCCCAGTCCAGTGACAGCTGTACCATTCGGCAGCACCAGCCCGGTTGCTGAGCCGGTGGTTGTCGCGTTATAAGGCAGGCCGTTCTGCGCCTGGTATGTCGGCGCGATCTCGTAATCGTTCAGTAGATAACCCAAGATGCCGTTGGCCGCTTTCGGGGTGTTGTAGACGCCGAAGAGCACGAGCCGATTCGGGACGTTCTGGTTCGAGTTGCCGTACTCTGCCCGGATATTCGTCGGATCATAGAGCGCATCCGTGCTGGTGAAGGTCGTGCTGTTCTCGCCGTAGTCGAGCGCGTGCGAGAAGGTATAGTTCGCGTGGAATTCGAGGTTGTTCGTCACGCGATGGTTGACCTGAATAACCCCACCTTCATAGTCGGAGTTGACGCCCGAGAAGATATCGGTCAGCGAGCCATAGTATGGGTTGGCGCGGTAACCGGTCGCGCTCGCGCCGTTTGACTCCGTTACGGTTTGGGCCGTGGTACGGGCATAGAATGGCGTGGTGTAGATGCTGTTGGCCGGCAGCGGTCCCTTACCTGTCGGATCGATGACCGTGTAGTTCAACGCTGTGACGTTGCCCAGCACATTCTGATCGACAAAGTCAGGCAGGCGGCGCCCCCATGCGGCGAGCCAGGTAGCACTGACGGTCGTATTCCAGCCCACCTCACGTTCAACTGTCAGGTCGGCCTGCTGTATCTCAGGCAGGCGGAAGTTCCGGTCGAAGTAGATCGCCGCCGGGGTTGTCGCGGCCACGCCGGCCGTTGGCACCACGTCAGGGAACGAGGGCGCGCCCGCAGTGTTGGTCTGGTAGCTGAACTGCAACTGTGCCAGCGGGTTGCCGTTGCTGCTGGTACCCAGCGTTCCGGTCTGCGCGATGGCGTTGTAGATCGTTGAATTGATCAGCCGCGCGAAGAACAGCCCGTAGCCGCCGCGAACCACCGTTCTTCCGTCGCCGGTCAACAGATACGCGAAGCCGGCACGGGGGGCCACATTGCTACGGTTGTCCGGAAAGTGTGCCGTCTGTGGCAGGTTGATCGCCGGATTGCTATCGCCGACGTTGGGCAGCTGAGGCTGCGGCAGCTGCTCGTACTCGTAGCGCAGCCCGATTGTCGTGCTGAGCCGCGGTGAAGCCTTCCACTCGTCCTGAACGAAGCCGGCGTAGTCGATGGTCGTGAGATCAAAACCAAGCGTGCCGAAACCCTGGCTGTAGCTGGAGTAGTTCTTCGCCTGGGCAGCCGTCGCCGGATTTTGCGCTAGCGTGTAGTCCTCAATATAGCTGTCGAGCGTGGAGTAGCTGTAAAGCCCATACTGCGAGGTAAGGTTCTCGCTCAGATCGTTAGTGTGCACCATGTCGTAGCCATATTTCAGGCTGTTGTTGCCGATGATCTGCTGCACGGTGTCGGTCAGCTGCCACATACGCTCATCCGGGTAGGCGGGCCGCTCCAGGAACGAGGGCGTGCCGAACTCGAAGATGTTGGTGATATTGACCTCGGGCGGTATCTGCCCGAAAGGGTTGGTGTAGCCGCCCGCGGTCGGCCCAAGCAGCGTCTGCTGTTCGTACTGGGTCGGCTGCTGGTTGAACTCGAACTCGAAATCGCGCCCGTACTGGTAGCGGACTTCGTTTGTGAGGTGCGAGTTGAGCACGCTGTCGAGCTTGGCAATACCCCAGTTATCCCGCACATAATCGTTGCCATAGGAGCGCACGCCATAGTCCAGCACGCCGGTGCCGGTTTGGATGCCGGCCGGCGAAACCCAGTTCAGCCGGTTGTACTCGAACGAAGCATGGTTCTTCTCGTTTACCTGCCAGTCGATCTTCGGAAAAAATACCGTCTGGTCGCCGGTACGCGGCGCAGTGCCTAATACCGAGTTCAGGCCGGCAACGGCATTGTTGTAGTCAGTTGCCGCGACTGCGTTGCTCACCTTTAGGGCTGCCGCCAGCGTAGCAACGTTTGTTGCCGTAGCTGCCGGGGAGGTGTAGAAAAGCGATGGGCTGCTCGGCGCGGAAACGCCGGGGAAGTTGCGCTGGAAGCGATCGCCCGCAACGAGAAAGAAGAGCTTGTCGTGCAGGATCGGTCCACCAATGACGCCGCCGAACTGCTGGCGCTTGTCGGTCGGCTTGAACGGAACCTGCGTGAAAACGCCCGGGGTCGCGGTTGCGACCGAAAGCTTGGTGAAGTCGTTGAACGCGCCCCAATCGGCATCGCGGTCGAAGAAGTAGCCTTCGCCGTGGAAGCTGTTACCGCCGCTCTTGGACACAGCATTGACCACGCCGCCGGCGGAGCGACCGTACTCAACCGAATAATTTGAGGTGTTAACCTGGAACTCCTGCACGGCCCATTTGTCGGTCGAGTAGCCGGCGCGGGTCCGGCCGCGCTCCTCCGAGAAGAACTTCTGATTATCATCCGCGCCATCGAAGGTGACGTTGTTCAGCAGCGTGCTCTGGCCGCGAAAGCTGAGCAGACCGAAACCGCTCGAGTCAGCAGTGACGCCTGGAGTCAACAGCGAATAGCTGGACCAGCGATAGTTGCTGACCGGCAGATTGTTGATGGTGTTCTGCCCGATCTCTGAGCTGAAATCGTTGTTAGTCGTGTTGACGTTCGGCGCTGCGCCGGAGACCGTCACCGTCTCGGTAGCAGAACCGAGGGTGAGCTTTGCTTCGACATTGGTCAGCAGTCCTACCTGCACAGTGACGTTCTGCGATGAGTAGGTTTCAAAACCGGGAGCGTCGAGAGTGACTGTGTAAGCGCCCGACTGCAGATGGATGACACGGAAGTTGCCGGAACCATCTGTCTTCGCCGTCGCTGTGATGCCAGTGCTATTGGACTTGACCGTGACAGTTGCGTTACCGATCACAGCTCCGCTTGTATCTTCAGCAGTGCCCCCGATAGCGCCATCAACCGCAGTTTGAGCGTGGGAGGCAGGCAGAGCAGCCAAAGCAAGCGCGAGAATGCTGGTCGCCCTCGCGAGGGTGTAGCGGTGAGACATAGGTGGCGCTCCTTCAAGTGAGTCCAGCGTCAGTGACGGCCAACGCATTTCTTGTGATTGCGCGATGCGCTTGTGCCGCGCCGAAGATGCTCGACGCGTGATTGCGAAGCTTCCGGATGCGATCGTCATCTCGGAAACGGATGTGGCACGTTCTCAAGCCTGACACGCTGCTGTGAAGAGAAAATGAATAAGCGCGGAGCGGCGAGCGTAAAAGAGTCAACGCGAAGCGCCTCCGGAGCAAGCACAGGCACGCAGCAGAGGACCCGCAACCTGCCTGCTCCTGGCGCGAGCAGACTTGCTGCTAGAAATGCAACCGTGCCGAGAGCTGAATCTGCCGGTTTTGATACAAATTTGTATTGTTCGCGTTTAGCACGGTGCCAAACTCAGAGCTGCCGGCGGTCGTGCCACTCTGCCAGATCAGCTTCGAGGGAGTGCCGACAACGCTCGAGTTCGAGATCGAGTAGCCGGTCGTATCTATGCTGGTTACGTTCTGATGATTTAGCAGATTAAAGCTCTCGCCGAGCAGTTCCAGGCTGACACGCGGCGTGATTTCGGTGCGTTTGGAGATGCGCACATTGGCGTTGATCACCGCGGGATAGCGGAAGGTGTTGCGGCCTACGTTGGCGATGCGGTTTGCCCCGCCTGAGCCATTGATTGTGGCGCCGAGCCCGCTAAGGATCTCTGTGCGGTTCAACTCATCCGTATAGCGTTCGGCCGGGATGGCCCCCGAAGTTTGCATCGAGTAAGGCAGCCCGTCGCGCACCTCCGCGGTGGGCGCGAGCTCCCAGCCGTTGACGGCCCGGCCGGCAAAGCCGCCAACACGCCAGGGCGTTTTTGCGACGAGGCCGCCGGTGAGGCGCCGGCGTATGTCGAAATCAGAGTTTCCGTATTCGAGGGCGAGATCGGCCGGATCAAGCACGTCGTTGGTGTCAGAAAACGCGGTCGCGTTCTGGTTCCAGTCCGTCGCGTGCGCATACGTAAACGACGCGTGGAGATCGAACGAGCGGGACAGCGCATGATCGGCGCGCACCACCGCCGCCGCGTACCGGGAGTTCGTCTCGGAGAAGATGCGGGTGAGCTGGCCGTAGTTCGGGTTCAGTCGTGCTGTGTAGAAGCGCGTCGTGTACGTTGGGCCAAGCGGTCCCTCGTGCAACGGATCGACGACCTGGTAAGTGATGCTTTCTGCTGAAGTCAGATCAATGTTGGTGTCGATGTAGCTCGGCAGCTCGCGGCCAAGCGAGAACAATCCGGAGACAGTAATGCTGGTTCCGCGGCCTGCCTTCTGCTCCAGCGAGAGCTCAGCCTGGTCAACCTGCGGGTTCTGGAAGTGATGATCGAAGTAGACAGCCGCCGGCGGCACGGAAAGGTATGGCGTGCCGGAAAAGACAAACGGAAAGGGCGGCGTGCCGGTGGAGAGGGGCTTGAAGTAGTACGAGCGTTGCCCACTTTGGCTGCCGGTCTCTGTCAGCGCGGAGAATGCAGTCGAGTTAATGATGCGGCCATAATAGATACCATAGCCCGCGCGTAGAACAGTGTGTCCATGTCCTCCAATGTCCCACGCGAGCCCGGTGCGCGGGCCAAAATTGTTTTTATCATGAGGTAGCGCTGCGGTCTCCGGGATATCTGGGTTGACCAGTGCTGCATTGGTATTCGGCAGCTGCTCGTACTCGTAGCGAACGCCCAACGAGAGCGTGAGGTCGTGGCGCAGCATCCACTCATCCGAAACGTATCCAGCGAAGTCGTCGGATTGGAACTGGAAAGTCGTTGGCCCGAAGCTCTGCGTGTAGTCGGTGTAGCAGGGGAGCGTTCCGGCGCCGCTTGTAGCTGAGTCGCAATGGTCAGGCGACAGATAGTCGGTTGCAAAGTCGATCACATTTGAGTACACATACGTGCCATTGCCGTTATAGAGCGCGTCGGAGTAATCGTTCACGTAGTCGGCCGAGTAGCCGGCCTTGACCGTATGCCGTCCGCGCACCCAGGTGAGCCCGTCGGTCAGCTCATAGCGGCGCTCGTCCGGATAGGCGGCGCGGTTCAGCACGGGTGGATTTCCGAAGCTGAAGCCGTAGCTCTGGATCTGTACCTGCGCCGGGCGTCCATAGATGTTGTTGGCCATCTGCTGCTCAAAAGGCGCGGGCGTGTCGCTTTGCTGCTGCTCCAGATCTCGGCTGTACTGGAAGCTGAGCTCGTTGAGCAAGTTGGGCGTAAGGAAATAGCCAAAGCGCGCGATCGTTGCGTCATCGTCAACCACCGAGTTGCCGAAGGAGCTGGATCCGTAGGTGACCGACGGTGAGGTCTGCACACCATTCGGTGAGTTCCAGCGCATGCGGTTGTACTGCACTGTCAAATGACTGCGATCGCTTACCTGCCAGTCTAGCTTGGGGAAGTACGTGCTCTCGTCGGCGGTGCGCGGCACGGTACCGAGCAGCGATGCGAGCCCGATCAGCACGCCGTTGTACTCGGTAAGCGCCTGCTCGGGCAGCACACCGAGCCGCGATGCCAGCGTCTGGATCGTCTGCTGCGTTGGCGTGCCGAAGAGCTTGGTGGCATTGCTGGCGCGAGCGATCGCCGGGAAATCGCGGTGGTAGCGATCGTAGGTAAAGATCGCGAAGAGTTTGTCACGCAGAAGGGGCCCGCCCACTGAGATGCCGCCCTGGGTGAGCGTGTTCTGCAGCCGCAGCGGAGGCGTCACTACAGCGTTGGTCGCGCCGACCGCAACGGTAGTGCTGCTGGCGAAGGGGTTGATCGCGGCCCAGGCGCCATTGCGATCGTAGAAAAAGGCTTCTCCATGAAAGGCGTTGCCGCCGCTCTTGGTCACGGTGTTGACGACGCCGCCCGCAGCGCGGCCATATTGCGCGTCGTAGTTGGAGGTATTGACCTGGAACTCCTCGATCGCCGCGTCCGAGGTCGAGTAGGCGACAGTGGTGCGGCCGCGCTCCTCGGAGAAAAAAGCCTGGTTGTTGTCCGCTCCGTCCACGGTGTTGTCGTTCAGCAGCGCCCCAATCCCACGAAACGAAAGCAGGCCGTTCGCGTCGGCATCCGGGGTCACTGCCGGGGTAAGCAGCGCGAAGTCTGACCAGCGGCGGCTGGAGGACGGCAGGTCCTCGATTGCGGCATTGTCCAGCGTCGTGCTTACCGCAACTGTTGCGGTGTCAATCGTGGGCGCGATGCTGGCAACCCGCACCACCTCCTTTGCGGAACCGATCGACAGCGTAGCTCGGACCGTTGTCACTGTGCCAACTGTCACAAGAGCACCCGCCTGCCACGTAGTAAACGAGGGCGCGGTAGCCCTTAGTTCGTAGAGCGCTGGCGCGAGCGCGGGAAACTCGAACAGCCCCTGCCCGTTCGACTTCGCACTCATGGTCGCGCCCGTCGCAGCACTGCTGAGCTCGAGCGCGGCTCCCACGACCGGGCGACCCGACGGGTCGACGAGCACTCCTTCGATGGCGCCGAGGTCGGTCGCCTGCGCGTATGCGGTAAGAGGCGTCATCAGGCAGAGCAGCGCAAGCGGGAAGCAGGCGCGAGCGTGATTGCGGTCGATCGTTGGCACGGTCCCTCGTAGGCCTTTCCAGGCAGCAGGCCTGGAAAGCGCGGTCACGGCGGAGCCAGGGAGCGCAGCGAAAGAGTAAGCGCGCAGGCCGAGCGCAGCGGCTACGTGGCAGCTGCGCGGTCGGGTCCGCGGCCAGCAGGCAAGGCAAGAAGCCGCGCCGACGCCGGGCACAAACACAAACAAGGAGCGGATAAGTGAGCTGAGCATAAACTCAGATCAGACACATGTTTATCGATCAAACCCGAATTCGCGTGAAAGCCGGTGACGGCGGTAACGGCTGCATGGCTTTTCGGCGCGAGAAGTTCGTGCCCAAAGGTGGCCCTTCTGGCGGCGACGGCGGGCGCGGCGGCGACGTTGTCATGGAATCAAGCCAGCGGCATAACACGCTCATCCACTTCCGCTACAACCCGGAGCACAAGGCCGAGCGCGGCCGCCATGGCGAGGGCTCTAAGTGCACCGGCCGCGCCGGCGATGACGTCCTCCTCAAAGTGCCGGTCGGCACCTCTGTCTATAACGAGGAAACAGGCGAACTCATCCACGACTTCCGCAACCCGGATGAGCGCATCATCATCGCGCACGGCGGCCGTGGCGGCCGCGGTAACCAGCACTTCGCCACGCCCACCCACCAGGCTCCGCGTGAACACGAGATGGGCTTCGCCGGCGAGGAACTTTCGCTACGCCTCGAACTCAAACTGCTCGCCGATGTGGGCCTCGTCGGCTATCCCAACGTCGGCAAATCGACGCTTATCTCCCGCATCTCCGCCGCCCGGCCCAAGGTAGCCGACTACCCCTTCACCACGCTCGAGCCGAACCTGGGTGTCGTGACCGTCGGTGACCCGCCGCATGAGGAAAGCTACGTAGTCGCCGATATTCCGGGCCTGATTGAAGGCGCGCACCTCGGCGCCGGACTCGGCGTGCAGTTTCTGCGCCACATCGAGCGCACCGGCGTGCTGCTCCACCTTGTCGATGTCTCGGACGGCAGCGGGCGCGAGAACCCCGTCGAGGACTTCAAGGTCATCGCCGCCGAACTCCGCAGCTTCGGCCACGGCCTGCCCGAAAAACCGGTTGTCGTTGTCGCATCCAAGATTGACTCCGGCAACCCCGACAAGCTGAAACGGTTGCAGGCGATGGCGAAGCGGCAGAAGCTATCCTTCTTCCCGATCTCTGCGGTCACCGGTCAGGGCGTTGAAGCTCTACGCTACGCCGTTGCCGAGTACGTCCGCGCCCACCGGGTAGAACAAGCTTCCGCTGCCGCGGAACTCGCAGGCGGGTTCTAACCTTTGGGGTCGGCGACTGGTTTTGCAGAAGGAGCAGGAAAAAATCCCACTCCCGCTGCATCACACGGAGTGCTTAGTTGATGCCTTCCGGCGTGGTGGGACCGAACACGGCATACTCATTGGCAGTGGCGACCTGTGTACCTGCGTTAAAGGCATTCTGGCCGACCGCGCTGTTCAGCAGGCTCACAAAGGTCGGGCTCAGGCCGAGACTCATCGCCGGCAGCGTAAGCGCTCCATTGTCCAGTTGCAAGGGAAGCGTATAGGTGGGCGCCATGTTGACAGTAAAGATGGTCTGCCGTGCCTGGAAGGTGCCATTCACGATGAACACGCCTGAGATGTAAGCCGTGGTCGCGTTCTGGATCTCGAAAGTCAGGTCCTGCACCCGAATCGTCTGGCCGTTCACCGTGATCTGGTACCCACCCGAGAACTCCACTTCCCCGAAGGAAGTCTGCAGGTCCAGTACACCGTTGATCGCGGTAAACGTATTCAATCCACTCTGAAGCGGCACGAGGTTGAGGTCTGTGATGGAGACGCCGGAGCCGCTCAGCGCCTGCACGAAGGCCGGTGTCAGAGTGACGCTGGTGCGTCCATAGGCGATGGTGCGGGAGTTCTGTGCGTGGAGGGCGATCGGCGCGAGAGTCAGCAGGACTGCGGCGCCACACTTGGTGAAGAAGTTCATTGTCAAAGCTCCTAGGGGGTGGAGATTCGGTGAAGGACGTACTTGCTGACATGCAAGGCGTTTGAAGCAAGTTAGAACATTCCTCTCAGATTGCAGTCGCTCTCCGTTGGTGGCCACAGCTTCTGAGATTCTCAAATTGTTCATGTTGGCTCATTGCATACCAAGCGACATGCGTTTACGCACATCTTCGTGGTGCAAGGCTTTCCACCTGAGTGCGACCTCCACAAGCCACTCGTCGTCGAACTTGCCGGACAGTAGTTGTTTCTTGGTTGTAAGCGTGTGGACAACGCGCCTGTTTAGCGCGTAAACAAGAGACATGGTCTTCGGTCACCTGCTCGCGAGCCTGCTATACAAGAGCTGCCCACTATGGGGCTGAATCGCAGACGATTTCTGCAAAGCGCCGCTGTTACCTCTCTTTTTAGGTCGCAGCTTCATGCCTTTGCCTTGCCCGATGACTCTGCAGGGAACGCAGGACATACCCTCTTCGTTGGCACCCAGACCGTTGCAACCAGCAAGGGCGTCTACGCCTACGGATGGGACTCCGAGCGGGGTGCGCTGAATCTGATGGGGCTTGCCGTTGCCACGCCGATGCCGACCTTCCTGACACTCTCTCGCGACAAACGCTTTCTCTTCGTTGCCAATGAAACGGACGCCTTTGACGGGAAGCAATCAGGTGGGGTTTCGAGTTTCCGCGTAGTGCATGGCCCAAAGCCTAAGCTTGCGCTCATCAGCAGCGAGCCAGCCGGCGGCCAGGCCACCTGCTACGTCGGTCTCGACCAGACCGGACGGGTGCTGCTCTGCGCTAACTACGGCGGCGGCAGCGCATCCTCGTTCTTGGTAGACAGCGAGGGTCGCATCGGCCCCGCCGTCTCGCACTTCCAGTACACAGGCCACGGCCCGAACAGCGAACGGCAGGATGCGCCCCATGTACATCGCGCCATGGCGTCGCCCGGCAACCGCTTCGCACTTTTTGCCGATCTCGGCCTGGATCAGATCCACATCTACCATCTGGATCCAGTTACAGGACGGCTCACCCCCAACGACCCGCCTGCCTGGCACGCGCCGGCCGGCTCCGGGCCGCGTTCGCTACGCTTCCACCCGAACGGCCGTTGGGCCTACTGTGTCGTCGAGATGGGCTCCGCCGTCATCCTGCTCGAGTGGGACGAGACCAAAGGAACCCTGACCACCCGCCAGCAGGTCTCGCTCGTGCCGGATGGCTTCAAAGGCCGGTCCCAGGCTTCCGAGGTCGTCATCGACCGCAGTGGCCGGTTCCTGTACGCAGCAGACCGGTATTATGACGGTCTCTACAGCTTCAACATTGACGGAAGCTCGGGCGATCTGCACGGCATGACACGCACCGAGTGCGGCGGCAAAACCCCTCGGCTGATTGCGCTTGATCCCTCCGAGCACTGGTTGCTCTCGGCCAATCAGGACTCCGACAATATCGCCGTCTTCGCGCGCGACCCGCAGAGCGGAAAGCTCGCTACGCAGGGAAAGAGCGTGCCCCAGAGCAAGCCGCAATGCCTGGTATTCGTTTAGGCTGGCTGTCTCATAGCAAAGGCTCCCGCCCCACAAACGGCGTCAATCTGGCGTAGTGCGGGACCTGCTTTTCCCAGACTTGAGCAGCGCCGAAGCGAGAATGCTCATCGCAAGCGTCCCATTTCGGGAAGTGTCCCGCTCTGCGACGTTCAAAGCTGAACGCAATCTCGTTTCCTGCCGATACACGCGCACGGGGTGAACCATGCGTTTGCGGCTCTTTGTCTTTCTAGCTACCTGCCTTTTGGCCTCTGCAGCCCATGCTTCAGGCGACAAGGATGCGGACCCGAAAAAGCCGAAGCCGGCTAAGCCTCCAAAGGTGCACTCCGTCGTACTCGGGGCGGCTAAAAGGGTGCCGTACTCCAAGGAGGGCGACCCCGCAGGCGCGCTGCCGGGCGAGACCGAGCTCAGGGTGCGGCCGCTGGTCGTCGACACCCGCGTCAAGGAGTGGACCACCGGCGAGCCGCATGACGTGACCGATCGCTCGTTCGCGGTGCGGCGCGCGATACGCATCAATGATGCCCTGCCGACTGACAAGACAGAGCATTGGGTGTGGCAGCGAGGACCGTGGCTCCTTGTGGATCGCAGCGTAGGGCATACCGTACCGCTCAAGCTGCCGGATTACGATCCCTCCGTATCAGACGTCAGCTGGTTTCGTGACTACGCCGCGTACTGTGGGCTCACCACGACCGGCAAGCAACTGTATGCGGTGGTCGCGCAGGTGGCTGCACGCAAACCTCTGGTCGTGAAGAAGCTTGTAGCCTGGGATGCCGCAGTACCAAGAACGGCCGCCGCCTGCGCACCCGCAAGCTGGCAGCGCGAACCGCTGCGCATCACCTTCCAGGCGACAGGAGCGGAGCCGGCTTCGTTCGACTTGGTCGGTTCCTCGGCGGTGCTGGTAGAGGAGGGCGATGCGGATGATGTTCCGGCAGCAGCCTCGTCCGATAAGTCCCAGTGAGGCCGGCAAGCGCAGCTTAGGGAGGTTGAGAAGCTACCATCAGAGGATGGAAGCAATGGAAGCACTCCTGGCAGACGCCGAACGGGCACACGGGCACCTTTGCGCGGGACAAATCCTCGGGGTGCGCATGGCGATGCTCGGTTGCGCCCGGCTGGGCATCGACGAGCCGCGCGGTCGTGATCGCAAGCGTCTCGTAACTTTTGTCGAGATCGACCGTTGTGCCACCGACGCGATCGGCGTTGTCACCGGCTGCCGGCTGGGCAAACGCGCCCTAAAGATCCGCGACTGGGGCAAAATGGCTGCAACCTTCGTCGACCTCGCTAGTGGCCGCGCCCTTCGCATTGCCGCAATTGAAAGCTCCAAGCAGCGGGCGCGCGAGCTCTACCCTGGGATCGAGAACAAAAACCAGCAGCAGATGCATGCCTATCGCGAAATGACGGCTGAGGAACTGTTCGAGGAGCAGTGGGTACAGGTCGAGTTGCCGGCGAAAGAGTTTCCCGGCTACAAAGGCGAACGAACCGCCTGCTCCAAATGCGGGGAGGGCATCTCGTACGAGCGCTGGACGGAGCGCGACGGAAGAAAGCTCTGCTTCGGGTGCGCCGACCCAGCGAGGCGGTACTACCAACCGCTGGCAGAGCATGCGAGTAACTCTTTACCCATGGAGGTAGCTGTTCCGCACTGCGAGTGCCTTTAGGCGACGATCATAAGCGGCCCAGCAGCTCTCGATCCTTCGCGTCGGGGCGCATGCGGGCGGCAAGCGCAGGCAGGCCCCAGACTAGACCCACGACCAGTAATGTTGAAGAAAGGTCGTTGCGGTAAAAGGGAATTGCCATTGTGTAGCAGGCCTTCAGACCTGCGAGCGAGTGCGGGTACCAGGAGCCGGGCGAAGCCCAGACCGCGTAGTTGCTGACGGCGAAAAAGGAAGTCGATGAAAGAACCGCCGCACCGGCCACTCGGGCGAACCCAGGGCGGCCGCGGAGTAGCAGGTAACCGAGAACGACGACCAGCGCATACCAGGCCCAGGTGAGCAGGTAAGCATCAAGGTGAAAGGCATAGCCGTAGACGAAGCGGGTGAGATACCAGTCGCCCACGGCGAGCAACACCACTGGCAGAACAGCCCAGGCGAGTGGCCGGCGCGCACCCCATACCAGAAGAGCTCCGCCGACCGCCGTGAAGTTCCAGACCGGATGAGGCAGTACGTGGCTCGCAAGAGCCGCCATGAGAAGCAGAATAGCGAGCAAAGCAACCTCCAGCCGCGACGGCGAGACCGCCCGCTACCTCATTGTCCGGGGTGCGCCGGGAGTGGTCAAGCTCTGACGTTAATCGCGCCCCTCCGGCGTAGGCAAAACGACCGTTACGGCCGAGGTTCCGGCGACAGCGCCACCTACTGCCGGTAGATTACCGGCATCCGACCGGCGGAGCCGCCGGGCCAAGATACGGATCGTCGCGGCCACCGGTACGGCAATCAGCGCGCCGACGACCCCGCCGATTTCACCGCCTGCAAGCACCGCGAAAATCTGTAGTAAGGGATTGATCTCCAGCGTACGGCCCATGATGCGGGGCGCGGTAACATAATCCTGCGTGAGGCGCCACAGAGCCAGAAAGAGCACCAGCCACAAGACATGACCGTAGCCAGCTAGAGTCGCGATCGTCAGGATGGATACCGCGGCCAGCGCCGGCCCGACAACAGGAATGAACTCCAGAAAACCCGCAAGCGGACCAAGAATAACGGCGTATGGCACTCTGAGCAGGCTCAGCACCAGGGTGTACGCGACAAGTGTCAGGCCGGCAAGCGTAATCTGCGCCTGGATATAACTGCCAAGCATTAGATTCAGGTCCGCGAGCAGGCCCTGGATCATCTCGCGCTCAACCGCTGTCCGGCCCAGGTTGACTGGTACTTTGGCCAGCTCGCGGCCTTGACGCAGAAAAAACAGGCTCAGGATGGGAATCAGGATAAGCCACCAGATATGCTGGGCCGGCTCCGCGATTTTGGAGCCGATGACCTTGCCATAACCTAGGATGTCGTTGCGGTGGCTGACCAGGAAACCCTGGATCTGGTCGACGTTGGCCGGCTTGAGATGGTGTGCCTGACCGAAATTGCGGACCAGCTCGCCTGAGCCAAGCCGGTCTAACAACGATGGCAGACTGACAGTGAGCTCTCGGCTCTCATCGCCAAGGCTCGGGCCGGCAATGAAGCCGACCCCAACCAGTAACCCGATCAAAGCGGTATAGACGATCAGGATGGCCTTGCCGCGTCCGCGCAGTGGCCTTTCCAGGCGGGCAACCAGCGGCTCCAGAAAATATGCGAACAAGACGGCGAAGAGGAAAAGCGTCAGCGTTTCGTGGGCGGCGCGTAGAAATGTAAGTACTAGCGCAAAGATCAGTGCCGTCGCCAGAACACGCGCCGTGCGCGGGTCCCAGAGTTCAGAGAAGAATGTCTTGTTGGCCGGTGTGGCGGCTGTTGCCGGATCTTGCGCAGGCATGGGTAGCTCGAAGAGGTATGTTCAGCTGGCGCGGCAGTCAAGGAACTGTCGCGCCGCACTCTGAGGAAGGGCTATTGGCTAGAACGACACGCCCGAATCAGCCTTTACGCGCAGGTCGCACAGGAGAAGAATTTCCTATGCTTGTCGCTGTTCTAGCTGATCTACTCCGCGGCTCCTAACGCCTTAAGTCGTCGATAGTGTCGCTGACAGCGTGGGCAGCCTGTCCTGCCAGGTCCTTGACCCGGCCCGTGCCTTCATCCACAGCACCCTCGCCCTGAAGCTCGTCATCACCCGTCAACTTGCCGAAGCCCTGCTTCAGCTTGCCTCCGAGTACGCCGCCGGTGCCGGAAACCCGCTTCTTCGTGCCCCAATCACCAACTTGATCGCTCAGATCGTCCACTCCGTCGTAGCCGGCGGTCCGAGGATTATTCTGCGCCTCTGAGATAAGAACATACGCGGCAACGCCAAGACAGGTCGCGCCGAGAATCCACATGAACTTGTTCATCGAATACTCTCCGTCCGTAGGGATGCACGCGTCAGGCGAGGAGATGGCTCGCACCTCGAATGGGCGAAGGGTTGGCCTCGGGTGGCAACGTGCCATTCGGCGAGGCATCATGGAAGCCGACTGCGCAGCAGCCACGCGACGAAGCTTCTCAACGCTGCAGACGACCGTCCATCCACTCCGACAGGATCTCGCCTCCCACTCTGCTTCCAGACCCAACGACCACATAGCCGGCCAGTACCGGGCTCTGTCCTGATCCCCTGGAGCCCGCAAGTGCCCCAAGCGCCGTCGGTGCAAAGCGCAGATCGCGAAAGACCACCGTGTGCGCACCGGGCGGCAGTGGCTCTCCGTCTCCCGGCGGCGCATCAGCGCCCAGGTCCTCGGTCACCGGCCAGCTTGACCAGCTTTCATACACGCGCCCCAGGTAGCTCGCCTTCGCCGCCTGGACGGCCGGCGTCACAGCCGCCTTCGCAAGCGAGCCTTCCGGCTCTATCGAGTCTGACGGATCAGGGCGGCTCCCAAAGGTGTGCACAGTTGCAGTCTGGTAGTCGTCGCGTGTCTCAGCCAGGGTGTGCCAGGTGAAGGGGTCGGCCATCACAGGCTCCGCGGCCACACGGGTAAAAGGCTGGTGGCTGCTGCTGCCGGCCTGCTCAACCAGATTGATCGCACGGGCATGCTCCGCGCTGCGAAGGCCATAAAGCAGCCCGGTGAAGAACAGCGCGGCAATCGCCCAGCCACGCCCACGGAGCTGGCCACGAGGCCGCCGCCGCATCTCTCCTTCGACAAGGCCAAACAACGCCGGCATGACGAGCCCAAGCACCAGAGCCGCAAAAAGCACCGGTTCAAAGATGAAGACGATGCTCCACGCGTACCAGTGCGTGTCGAAAGGAAAGAACGGGCGCAGGCCGTAGTTGTTGGTGTAGTCCAGCAGCAAGTGACTCAGGTCGGCAATTAAGCAGACCAGGAAGATCCAGCCCCACCGCACAGGCTGCTCCGGAGGCTTTCGGCCCAGCTTTCGTAGCAGAGCCGCGATCACCCAGACCAGCCCCGTTACAGCGAGCGCCATGAAAGGCGCTCCCAAAAACGTGTGGGTGATGCCGCGATGGTGGCAGAAGCCGCTCACCGGGCCGCCGAAGCCGGCAACCACATCGATATCAGGTGCTTCGGCAGCGAGCGTCATGGCGAGCGTCGCGTATGCTGTCTTGCGATTGAAGCCGGAGCGGCCAAGGCAGGCGCCGGTAAGGAAGTGGGTGACGGGTTCCATAGTGTGTGAAGGTGCGCTGTTCCAGCATGGAGCATGAGCGCGTCCCGCGCCAGAGAGAGAGAGGCGTTTGGAATCTGACGCCAGCTCCAGCAAGCCTGAGTACCATCACAAGGGGAGATGCCAATGGCCAGAACCGCTAAACCGACCGATGCGCAAAGCCGCGTGCACGCGTTGCGTGAGCAGCTGCGCCATCACGAACACATGTATTACGTGCTGGATGCGCCGGAGATCGATGATTTCCAGTACGACGCGCTCATGCGCGAGCTCCAGGCACTGGAACGGGAACACCCCGAGTGGGTCACGCCCGATTCGCCGACGCAGCGGGTGGGCGGCAAGGCAGCCGACGGCTTCAGCAAGGTGGCGCACTCGCGGCCCATGCTCTCGCTCGACAACGTCAACTCGGAAGCGGAGCTGCGCGAGTGGGTCGCGCGTGTGCGCGAGCTCGCCGGGCCGAGCGCCGAGCTCAGCTTCGTCTGCGAGTACAAGCTCGACGGGCTCTCGCTGGCATTGCACTACGGAAAACCGGAAAGCACTGCAGCGCCTGCCGAGGCCGGGGTGCGGCTGCTACGCGGGCTCACGCGCGGCGACGGTTCGGTCGGCGAGGACGTCACTGGCAATGTGCGCACCATCCGCTCCGTGCCGCTTGTGATTCCGCCGGAACAGCTTCGCAATGCCGGACTGCCGGAGCGCTTCGAGATACGCGGCGAGGTCGTCATGCCGCTCTCGGGCTTCCTCAAGATGAATGAAGAGCGCGAAGCCGCCGGGCAAACACCAGCAGCGAACCCGCGCAATGCAGCCGCCGGGACAATCCGCATGGTCGAGCCGAACGTCGTCGCGGCGCGCCGGCTCGACTTCTACGCCTACTTCGTGCTCACCCCCGAGGGCGAGCCGCTCTTCGCGCGCCAGTCCGAAGCGCTCGACGCGCTCACGGGCGCGGGCTTTCGCGTGAACCCGCACCGCGAGTCCATCACCGACATCGACAAGCTGCTTGCCTTCATCGCCCGGGCAGAGGTCAATCGCAGCGACCTCGGTTACGAAATCGACGGCGTTGTCGTCAAGGTCGACCAGACCGCACTGCAGCGCCGCCTCGGCTACACCGGCAAGGCGCCGCGCTGGGCCGTCGCCTACAAGTTCGCGGCACGCTTCGCAGTCACAGCCGTCGAAGACATCAAGGTGCAGGTAGGCCGTACGGGCAAGCTGACGCCGGTCGCCGTGCTCGCGCCGGTCTCGATCGGCGGTATCACAGTCACGCGCGCGACGCTGCACAACGCGGACGAGATCGAGCGACTTGGTCTTCTGATCGGCGACCGTGTACGGGTTGAGCGCGGCGGCGACGTTATCCCCAAGGTCGTTGAGGTGGTGACGAGCGAAACGCGGGGCACACGATCCTTTGCGTTCCCCACGCACTGCCCGGTGTGCGGCTCCGAGATCAAGCGCGCCCCCGGCGAGGCCGACCATCGCTGCGTCAACGCGACCTGCCCGGCGCGCGTTGCAGGCAGCCTGCTGCACTTTGCTTCGCGGGGCGTCATGAACATCGAAGGACTCGGCGAAGCCGTGGTTGCGCAACTGCTTGAGCGCGGACTGGTGCACTCGGTCGCCGATATCTACACGCTCGACGAAGCGAAGCTGCTCTCGCTTGAGCGCATCGGCAAGAAAACCGCCGATGCGCTGCTGGCCGAGATCGCGAGGTCGCGCTCTGCCCCTTTGTACCGCGTGCTCTTCGGCCTGGGCATCCGCATGGTCGGCGAGCGCACAGCAGAGTTGCTGGCCGAGGAGTTCGGATCGATGGATGCCCTGATTGCCGCTTCGCAGGCCGAAAATACAGACGAGCTCGAGCGCGTCAATGAGGTCGGCCCGCGCGTCGCGGAAAGCATCCGCGAGTTCTTCTCCGAAGCCTCAAATCGCGAGCTCGTCGAGCACTTACGCGTCGCCGGTCTGCAGTTCACCTCTGTGAAGCGCGAGCGCACCGAGCAGCTCGCCGGGATGACACTCGTGCTGACCGGTACACTGCCGACACTCACCCGCGAGCAGGCAAAGGAACGCATCGAAAACGCTGGCGGCAATGTCTCCGGCGCGGTCAGCAAAAAAACCAGCTATGTGGTAGCCGGCGAAGAAGCCGGATCGAAGCTTGAGAAAGCGCAGCAGCTCGGAGTACCGGTGCTCGATGAGGCCGGGCTATTGGCGTTGCTGCAACACTAATCGCTACGGAGAGCTTCCCCCAAGGAGATCAATGAGCATCGCGGAAGACCTCGCACAAGTCGCACGGCAGGAGCGCGAGCTCCGGTTCCCGCGCTTCGACGAAGAGCTCGCCTGGCGCCTTGGCTCGTCTCTTCGCGCGCTTGCTGCGGCTCGCGTACTCCCGATTGTTATCGACATCCGCCGATGGGAGCGGCGGCTCTTCTTCACGGCGCTGCCCGGCACCACGCCCGACAACGGAGACTGGGTGCGGCGCAAGATCAACACCGTCCGGCACTTCTCCCGATCGTCCTACGCAATCGGCCTCGAGCTGAAGGCTAAGAAGAGCGACCTGACGGAGAAGTACGCGCTGCCGGCACGCGATTACGCCGCGCATGGCGGCTGCTTTCCTTTTGCGGTCGAGGGCGCGGGCATCCTGGGCACGATAACGGTCTCCGGCCTGCCGCAACGCGACGATCACGAGCTTGTCGTCGAGGTCCTCTGCGCCGAGCTGGGCCGGGACTACGGAGAGCTACAGCTTGGGCCGCCTGCGTAAGCCTCCTGCTGAACACGATTGCTGTGCCACTCGGTAACGCATGCGGCCAATGCGACTCTAAACAATGTGTGTGTCGCAGCGCAGCAGTGAGGAGAACCGAATGAGTGAACGTCAGCCCGGGACCAGAAACGAAGAACAGGAGGGGGCGCGAAGCAGCCTCCCTGCAAAGATCGGCCTCGTCGGCGCGACCCTGCTCGGACTGGTTCTGCTCTTCCACCTCTGGCAGTTTCGCCGCGAGCGGCCGGCAGATCCCGCCGCCGAAGCAGGACGTGGCTCTGGCCCAGACCTCCGGCCGCGAGACCGCGGTCTTCGCCGGCGGTTGCTTCTGGGGCACGCAGTCTGTCTTCGAGCGGGTCAAGGGCGTGATTGATACGACAGCTGGCTACGCCGGCGGCGATAAATCAACCGCCACCTATGACCAGGTTACGCAGGAGAACACCGGCCATGCCGAGTCGGTGAAGGTCGTCTACGATCCCTCGAAAATCACGTACGGTCGTCTGCTGCAGATCTTCTTCGCGGTCGCACATGATCCCACGCAGCTCAATCGCCAGGGCCCGGACGTCGGTTCGTCCTACCGCTCCGTCATCTTCTTCGAGAGCCCCGAGCAGCAGCGGCTTAGCCAGAGCTACATCACGCAGCTCGACGCGGCAAAGATATTCCCCGGCAAGATCGTCACGCAGGTCGTGCCGCTCAAGGGTTTCTACGCAGCCGAGGACTACCACCAGGATTACGCCCTGCACAACCCCGACAACCCCTACATCGAGGTCTGCGACCGGCCCAAGATCGCCGCGCTGAAGCAGGAGTTCCCGGACCTGTTTGTGGATTACAAAGGCAGGTAAGGCACGGCGCCTACGCGGGCGGTCGAAAACAATCCTGACTCGTTATAGCGGGTGAGCCGACTGCATGTTCGCTGTCGCTCAGCTCTTTACCTCACAACAAGCAGAAAAACCGCCATTCCGACGCCGATTGCAGCCAGAAGTACCGCCAGCGCTACAGCATTGCGGGCGACGCTGGGCTGCCAGGAGCCTGCCTGCAGCCGGCGTATCGTCCCCACGTGGTACACCATCGCAGCCACATTCACCACCACCCCGAGCAGCACCAGTAGGACACCGGAGTAGACCGAGATGCCGGTGCCGTGCTGCGGCAGGTTCGGCCCTCCGCGGATCTCGCGCAGGAACAGCCCGAATCGCGAAACAGCGAAGCCGATGCCCATCAGCGCAAGCCCGGTGCGTAACCAGGCGAGAAAAGTTCGCTCTGCGGCAAAGTAGATGCGGGGATCGTCATGGGCTTCCGGCATGGGTCCTATCCTAAGCCGCCACCGGGCCCATACTTAAAGCCCCGCTACTTCGCCCACACCTGCGCGGGGCCTCCCTCGACCTGTTGGGCGTGGAAGATCCCGACTGTGTTGTTGCTCCACACTGGCGGCCCGCCTGGCGCGAGCACAATGACGCCGCCCTCCCCGCCCTTGAGCGCCGGCAGCTCCGTATGGATCATCCGGTCGGCCGCCTGCTGTGCCGTCCTGCCCTGCTCCACCAGCGTGCACACCTGCCGGGCCAGCGTGAGCCGGATGAAGTACTCGCCCACCCCGGTGCCTGAGACCGCGCAGGAGTGGTCGCTTGCATACGTGCCGGCCCCGATGATGGGCGAGTCGCCGACCCGGCCTGGCAGCTTACCTTGCATGCCCCCGGTCGAGGTCGCGGCCGCAAGGTGCCCCTCGGCATCACGCGCCACCGCGCCCACAGTTCCGTAGCGATGCGCAAAGATGTGCGGCCCGGTAAGTGCGGCAAGGCCACCGGGTTCCGGCGCAGGTGGCACGCCCGCAGGCCGCGGCGGAACTGCGCGGCCACTCGCCCGCATCACCCCGGCAAACTCCTGCCAGCGCATCTCGGTAAAGAAGAACGATGGGGGCTGCTGCTCCAGGCCTTGTGCGCGCGAGAACGCGTCCGCGCCGGAACCAACCATCATCACGTAAGGTGTGTGCTCCATCACGGCCCGCGCCAGGGCGATCGGGTGCCGCGTCGTATGCACACTTGCGACCGACCCGGCCGCCAGCGTCGCTCCATTCATCAGCGAGGCGTCCATCTCGTTGGTGCCGTCCGCGGCAAACGCTGAGCCCCGGCCTGCGTTGAAGAGCGGGTCGTCCTCGAGCACCTCTACTGCCGCCTCTACCGCGTTCAGCGAGGAGCCGTGCCGCGCCAGCACCGCTGTACCCGCCGCCAGCGCCCTACTCAGCGAAGCCTTGTATGCCGCCGCTGTTGCCTCATCCATGTGCTCCCACTCCGCCTCACCCGCGCCGCCGTGCACGGCGATCGCCCACGGCTCAGCGCGGAGCGGAGCGGCCAGCATGACGCTTGTCAGCAGTAGGAATATCGGTTGCATCTTCATTGGAAGCACTCTACACGCGGCCCTCCTTCTGAGCGCGTATGGGAGAAGTGAGATCTATAAAGAGACGTCATCCTGAGCAGCGCAGGCCGAAGGATCTGCTTCACCCTGGACCGCTTACTGGCGCGGCGCGAAATATCCAATACGCGAGTGCACCTGGTACTTCCGGTCCAGCGCGAACAGGTAGATCGTCCGAAACGCGCCGTTGGCCGCGAAGTCCGCCGGCTTGTAGCTCAGCGCGTACTGCGACCGCAGCTCCTGCTGGATCTGCCCAAAGCTCACGGGCATATCCTCGATCCGGTTCGGATAAAACGCCCGGCCGCCGGTCGCGTCTGCAATCTTCTGCAGCGTGTCGTCGCCGCGGTCGCGGCTCGGGCTCACGTTCGTGCTGATTGCATAAACCACCGTTGCGGCGCGCTGGCACTCCTTGATTGCATCCTCGACATAAGCGTGGCTCTGGTTATCGTCGCCATCCGAGATCACAACGATCGCCTTCCGTGCCGGCTCGTGGTTCTCGGTCGCGTCGAGCATCTTCTCATGGCAGCCCTGGTACAACGCATCAAACAGGGCCGTGCCGCCGCCCGAATGCAGCCCGTCGATGCCGGTCGTCAGCAGGTCCAGGTTGTTTGTCCAGTCCTGCTTGAAGTCCGGCTGCAGATCGAAACCCTCAACAAAAGCCTTGTCGCTCTTCGGCCGCAGAATCTGCAGCAGAAACTCAGTCGCCGCCTGCTGCTCGAACGAGAATCGCTGCCGGATCGAGGTACTCGTATCGATCACCATGCCGACCCGCAGCGGCAGGTTCGTGTCCTGCTCAAAACGGTAGATCTGCGCTGGTGCCTTCCCGTCGTCCAGCAGGGCGAAGTCATTCTGCTGCAGATCCTGGATGAAGTGCCCATGCCGGTCTGTAACCGTAAAGGTCAGGTCGACCTCCTGCACCCGCGTCTGGATGGTGAAGCCGCCGTTTGGCGCCTGGCCGGGCGTGCCCTGCGGCTGCGCTGGCTGCGGGTTCCCGGCAGGAGCAGCTGCCGGCGCCTGACTCGTCTGCGCTGCAGGAGGTGCCGCCTGCGCTCGTGCCGCCGGTCCGGAAAGGTTAACGCCGAAAAGGCTTAGTAGAACGAGGAAACACGTGGAAGGGAAGATCAGAGACTTCATCGGCGTGCTGCCATTCTACATTTGCGCTTCACGATGGTGCCGCGGTTCACCTCCTCTGCTCGGTTCCGCAGGCTCTCAAAGGAGATTGCCATTTGGGGTGTCCTGTATCCGGGCCGCAGCTTCTGCTTTGGCCAGATCTGCCCATGGCCTGAGGCCGATGTGCATCATGAAAAACGTATCTACTTCAAGGTGCTCGCGAGCTACGGCCGCGGTCAGTTCCGTTACGGTTTGCGGATAGAAGAAAGAACCGTCCTCGCTAAGCTGAAAGGGATCACTTCCGTACAGCAGATGATGCTCAGGGAAGAACACCATCATCTGGCGCTCGCTGGTTTCGCCGCGGATCGGGTATAGCTCCATCCGATTTGCCCCTGTGCCAACAACGGTCTTGTCGTGGAGAAGGTGGAACACTGCCTGACGTGGAGCGCGCTGTTGCGCATCAGGCTTGCTGGTGTGTGCCGCAGTAATAACCCGTTCAAGGATAGGTTGGTTCAGGTCCAAAGCGTAGATCGGAACACCTTGAGCAACACACTCCCGGACTCCTGCCAGATGCGGCCAGGAGTCCGAGGTCGAAATGACAGCCTTGACGGGTTGGTCGGGAAAACGGCGCCGTGCTTCGGCAAGAACCTTCGCAGTGTAGCCGGAGGAGATCGGCGCTTCCAGGATGACAATGCCATCGTCTTGGCGCACAAACGTTGCATTCCATGATCCGGGAACGAGGATAATGCCCGGCGCCAACTCTTTCGCAGGCTGCTTCGGATCGCCGAGCGGTCTCTTCTCGAGATCGGTTGGAGGGGCATTCGGCTGGTACTTAGCGCGAATCTCCTGAGGAATGCTCAGCTCGGCTTCTGGAAGTGCTTCGTCGATCTGCAGCTTCCGCAAAACAAACATACGATCCGGCAAGCCGTTGCTCTCGATATTCCACTGCATTGGCATGTGAATGCCGCTCTTGGCAAACCACCAAAAGCTGAAATAAGTGCGCTCGGTAACATCGCCCAGAAAAGCCCAGTACCCGCTGCGCGCGAGAGGGCCGGAATAGTCCACAGCTGTCGGCAAGTGCGTGTACGCATTCAGATACACACGGACGGGCGCGTCATCCAAGGTAAATGCGATTACCTTCTGGGGCACCGACTGCAGCACTGTATCCGGCTCCGCGTGGGTATCGGGCGCATCAAGCGCAGTCAGGAGCAACCTCTCCGGACTAAGTGCTTCCCGTTCCCGCACGAGCTGTAGTTGCTGCGGCGTGCCTGGACTATTACCTCCATCGGAAAGCCGCATGGCAAACTCATGGTCCACGACTGTTCCAGTTAAGAATTTGAAAACAGGGTAGACCTCTGCTTCGGTCACGCTGCGGTATCGATGGCCCGCCCAATCGTGCGTTTCGCTGATCCTGTCGAACTCAGTAATGTACGGTCCCTCCGGCCGCTCGGATTCTTCCAGCTCATTGCGGTAACCGGACGCCTCCCACTGGATGCTCTTGATCGACCGCAGCGTCTGCTCGCCCCCTTGTGCATCCAGCGCCTGATGAAGAAGCGCGATCGACGGTCGCTCGGCAGCAAGGACGCGAGTTGGAGATGTTGCCAGGAAAAGGGCGTATAGGAACAGGGCGCAGGAGAGCAGATGCGGTCGCATAGAAACCTCTCAGCAGCAGCCTATCCCACGCCCTCGATGGCCTCCAAAAACCCCAGCAGTTCGGCCGGGAGGGGCGCCTGGAACACCAGCGGCTCGCCCGTGCGTGGATGCTTCAGCTCGAGTTCGGCCGCATGAAGAAAGTTTCGCTCCAGAGCGACTGTCTCCAGCGCCCGGCGTCGACTCTTCTTCAGGATGCGCTGCTCGCCCTCTGCGCGAATCTCCTTTGGCGCCCCATACAGGTTGTCGCCGACCACCGGGTGGCCGATCGAGCTGAGGTGCACACGGATCTGGTGGGTGCGGCCTGTCTCGATGCGCACCCGCAGCAGCGTGAACGGCCCAAACCGGGTCGCCAGCCGGCGCTCGACCATCCAGTGCGAGATCGCCGTGCGCGCTCCGTGCACGCGGCGAGTCGTCATCCGCGTCCGGCGAATCGCATCACGCCCGATCGGTGCATTGATCGTGCCGCGATTGGCCTCCAGGTGCCCATGCACCAGCGTGATGTAGGTCTTGCGCAGAGCGCGCTCGGCGAACATGGCGCTCAGCTTCGCATGCGTCGCGTCATTGCGGGCCACCAGGATCAGCCCACTCGTCTGCCGGTCGAGCCGATGCACAATGCCCGGTCGCAGCGGGTCACCGCCGCCTGAGCTGAGTTGTTCCGCCTGCCCATAGTGGTGCAGCAGCGCATTCACCAGCGTTCCGCGATCGCGCAGCGCCCGCTCACGCGCAAGCCCGGCCTGCACCTTCGCTTCGGCTCTCCTTTCCGCCTCGGCCCGAACTGCGGCCGCGTCTTCGCTACCCTCTGCTACATCCTCGCCCGCCTCCTCGGTCCAGTCCTCGGCACCAGCCTCGTCAAGCGTGTCTTCCAGTACGTCAGCACTGCGCGCACCGGCCCCGGCATGCACCAGCATGCCGGCCGGCTTGTTGATTACCGAAAGATCCCCGTCCTCGTAGATGATGTCGAGTGGAATCGCCTCGGGCATTGCCTGTAGCGGCGGCAGTACAGGCTCGCGGAGGACCTCAACCTGCTCGCCCCCTTCCAGCCGCAGCGAGGACTTGGCGCCTTCGCCGTTGACCAGCACGCTCCCCTGTTCCAGCAGGAGCTGCACGCGCGAGCGACTCACACCGTCCAACTGCGCTGTGAGCCAGCTGTCCAGCCGTGTTCCCGCGGCCTCCGCCGGAACAGTATGTTGCGATAAAGCCATCCCTTGAGCCTAGCAGTAGGTTGCAGAGCGAATTCTCTCGCTCTGGCTTCAGCCCCTGTGTCCTGGCCCGTCGATCCCTGACGGCCAGTCCGGCATGTTCGCCGCAGGCGGCGGTGGCGGCGGTGCAGTCGGGCTCACAAGGTTATGGTGCACCAGCCAGGCACGCAGCAGCAGCGGCCAGCCGGCCAGCTCCGGGATATCTCCGCACAAGCCGCAGCCGTGATTGGAGAAGTCGAACAGGTGCATTTCGACCGGCACCTGCTGCGCTTGCAGCGCCTGGTACATCACCACGCTGTTCGCGACTGGGACGGTCGGGTCACCGGTAGTCGCAAAGATAAAGGTCGGCGGCGTCGCCGAGGTCACGTTGAACTGTGGCGACAGCCGGTGCGCCAGCGCCGGATCGGGATTGCTGCCGAGCAGGCTCTGCACCGAACCCATATGCGCGATCGGACCCTCCATGCTGATCACCGGGTAGGCCAGAATGGCGAAGTTCGGCTGGCAGTCCAGCCCGTTCAGCCCGGAGCCCGGCTGATCGCTTACATGGCAGTTGGTCGCAAGTACCGCTGCCAGATGCCCTCCGGCCGAAGAGCCCCACACGCCGATCCGGTCCGGATCGATGCCATAGTCCGTCGCGTGACTGCGGATCAGGCGCATCGCCTGCACTCCGTCCGCAATTTCAGCCGGAAACTTGTACGGCGCCACCCGATAGTCCAGCACAAACGCCGCGACCCCCTGCGCGTTGAGCCACTCGGCATACTGGAAGCCCTCATGCCCCAGCGCGATGGCGGAGTAGCCGCCGCCGGGAAGCACCAGCACTGCTGCGCGGGAGCTCGGCGTGGCGGGTATAAACGGGTAGATTCGCGGTCGATCTGCTTCGCTGCGTCCCAGCGCACCCGGCGCGCCCTGCGGATACAGATCGATCGCCTTCGGGATAGGTCCATTCGGCGGCGGCGGCAACGGCGGTGGCCCGGCCGGCGCTGCACTCTGGGGAGCGGTCTGCGCCCGACCGCCCCGAACTGCGGCGAACACGGAGCCAATCACGAGAACTAGGGCAAACACGAACAGCGTGCGGCTGCGAAAAGCGACCCGGGCAGGCTTCATGCACATACAGATGCCGCTCCCGGCAAAACGGAGCCGTCGCGTAGCGGAAAAGCCTGTCGGCGCGAAACTCTGTCGTTTGTTCGGCTTGGCCCCTCTTGCGAGGCCTCTGCGATACTCAGCCTCAGCGCTGTGCCATATCACCTCGAAGCTTCGAGGGAAGGAAGCCGGCGTACAACTTAGGGCCTTGTTGCATCAGGGCCTTGTTGCACGCCCACTCACACTACTGAGCGTCGTAATCCGAATACAGAGAATACGAGGAATCATTTGCAATAGTCACAGCGGACAGATTGCCGCTGCTACCGCCAACTTGACCCCCGTAGAGGCCAAGGAAGGGTGTTCCCGACAGCTGATTGGGATACTGTTGAACGGCCCAGGTCGAGCCGTTACCGGATGCAGCTATATCGAAGTGGTTGGATGTGTCTCGGAATGAGAGATTGATTGTTCCGTTGAAGACAACTGCAGATAGGCCAGAGTGCGTAGTTATCCCCTGTATTTGAACCGGAGTGTTGGCGATGATGTTCCCATTTCCATCGAGTTGCGACACGAAAACACCACCATTTGAATTGTCTTGGCCGTCAAACACATAGATGGAATCGTTGAAATTGACCATAGCACATTGTGTAGGCGCCAAGCCTGACGTGACGTGGGTGCTAAAGGTAAGAGCTGGACTGTTGGGTTCTCCTGCACGCCTTCGGTCACGTAAGCAACGTTGTTCTGGGGAAGAACTGTTGTTTGTACCGTAGCGGATTAGCAGGGTGCCACTAGGCGTCGTTAGGAGGCAAGGCGCTGACGTAAGTCTTACGGTGGTATCTTCGAAGACCTGTGTTGCTGTGTAATAGTTCTCATTTAAAACTTGTTGTAATTCCCAAATACTGAGATGGTAGTTAGCATCTGAGAAGGCGATGTATCCGTGGTAAACGGCATTCCCGAAGCCCTAACCAGGCATAGACTTCTGCTGTGAAATGCATAGCGCACTGGTTCTGCATCTACCTTCTGTCAAGTTCCGTCACAACCCTTGCACAACAGACGTTGCAGGTACCCGCCGCGTATCCTTCTATCCAGTCGGCCATCAACGCCGCTTCTGCCGGCGACGTGGTTGCCGTTGCGCCCGGTATGTATAAGGAAGTCCTGAACTTCCTGGGCAAGGCGATCACGGTAGAGGGAACCGGCACTCAGCAGGAGGTAGTGATCGATTCAGAGATGACCGGCCCGGTCGTGAGCATGGTCAGCGGCGAGGGGCGTGGAAGCGTTCTCAAAAATCTGACCCTGCAGCACGGCTCTTCAGCGAACCCAGGAGCCACCATCGAACCGACGGCGGGCGGCATCTTCATGCTGAACTCGAGCCCGTCGATTGTTGACGTAACGATACAGGACACCTACGAGTGCGGCATCGGGGCGTACCAGAGTGCGCCGTTGATCGAAGGCGGCACGGTTGCCGGTACGACGGATAGCGGAACAGTGGAAGGCTGTCCGCTGCAGGAAAATGCAGGCTCGAGCTACGCGCGAGGGACGGCGATTCTTCTGGATGGCCGATCGAGCACGGGGCTCCAAACCGTGATCACAGGAAACGTAATTACCGAAAACGCGGACAATGGCAATGAAGGGGGTGGAGTACAGGCTCCGGGTATTGATGCGGTCGACGCAGGCTCAGTCCTGATTAGCGGCAATGTGATTACCGGTGATACAGGTAGCCTCGTGGGAGGCTCGGCCATTAATGTGGAAGGCAACACCTCGCCATCTATACTGCAGAATCTTGTCTTCGGGAACATTGAAACTACGATTCCGGCCGTTTTTAATCTATCCGGCTCCGGCAGCGAAGCGGCCGTAAACATTGCAATCTCTACCGGCTACACAGCCTACGTCACTGGCAACACCATCGCCACCAACCATTACATCAACGGCCCGGGAGTCAACATCGTTCAGGGGACACAGCTTTTCCTGTCGAACACAGGCACGGCCGTCGTTAGCAATAACCTGTTCATCGGCCCGAACGCCGTGGCGCCCGTCTACTGCGCCGCATCTGTCGCCGGGATGTCCGGCACAATCACTTTCAGCAACAATGACGCATACACAACCGGCAGCTCCGACTCCTTTGCAGGCCCCGGCTGCCCCGGGGTGCTGGGCGCAGATGGCAATATCTCAGCCGATCCATTGTTTATTAGCGTAAGCCCGGCTGCACCTACGGACTTCACGCTCCAGCTCGCCTCGCCGGCGGTGGACGCGGGCGACAACACAGCCGTGGGCGTCGGCCTCACCGATTTCGCCGGTGCCGCGCGCATCCAGAACGCCAAGAGTTTTCCGACAGCGATTATTGACATGGGCATTTACGAGCACGCCGGTATCATCGCTGCCCCGCCCGCGCCGGACTTCGCGCTGACTGCCTCGCCCACCACGGTCGACCTGACCAGCGCAAACTCCGCAACCGTGCAACTCACGCTGACGCCGAACAGCTCGCTCCAGGCGCAGATCAGCTCAGCCTGCGCCGGGCTCCCGGCCAAGGTGCAGTGCAGCTTCGCCCCACCTACAGTGAGCGTGAATGGAGGGGTGCCGCAAACCATGCAGCTGACGTTGACCGCCAGCTCGAACACAACCGCGGCCGGCTCAAGCGAAGCGCCTCTTGCACCGGCTGGAAACATGTATTTAGGTGGAGTCGCCATGCTGGGGGCGCTTCTGCCTGTCGGGCTTGCCAGCCGGACACGGCGCAGGCGGCGCTTGGGTCTGCTGCTGGCGGGCGGATGGCTCGCGGCCGGGCTGGTCGGCTGCGTTCATCTGAACAGCATCCCGGCTCCTGCAACCACATCGACCTCAACTATCACCGTCACGGCAACGGCCAGCACCGGGCAACAGCACCAGGCTACTTTGACGGTAAAGACCTCTTGATTCGTGGCCACGGGTGCCAGAGTCTACATCACCAGCGCGACCCGCTCCAGCTCGCTCTGCATCCGCTCCGGGTCGCAGAGGCCGCCCTCCATCCGAATGACGGCATCTTGCACCAACTGCGCGTCCGCGCCGTAACCCCGCCCATTCAGGAACGCGGCCAGCAGCTCCGAAGCCTGGAAGGAGTCGAGTTCGGTCTGCATCAGACCTGTGCGCAGCGCGCCCAGGTCATCGCTATTGAACTTCTCCACACGCTTTGTCTCCTTCATGGCAGCCTCGCGTTTTCTCAGGATGGGTACAGACCCCTACTAGGAGCGGGAAACTGCGTCGCATGTTGCAAGCGGCGGCGTTTTTCTGTTGGCCCATTACGAGGCACTTACGCCTGCACTCCTACGCGCTCGGTAGGGTCGCCGCCGCTGCAAGCAGTACCTGGATCCCATCGCGCACCGGGTAACGCCGACCGCAGGCAGCGCAGACAATCTCCGCTGCGCCTGCCGCATGCTCCTCTTCCAGCTGCCCATGACAGACTGGGCAGGCGAGCAGCGCGAGTGCGGCGGCGGGCACGACCATGGGCGGCATCGCTCTATTCTAGGTGCGTGGCTCGCGAACAGGGAGCGCCGGCGTCGCACAGGGAGCGCCGGTGAACGGGAGAGCAGCATGCTGCGGGTAGGCCTTACCGGCGGGCTCGGCAGCGGTAAAAGCGCGGTAGCTTTGGTATGGGCTGAGGCCGGCGTGCCCGTGCTGAACTCCGATGCACTGGGCCGCGCGATGATGCAGGCCGGAGAACCGGTGTATGCAGCCATCGTCGAGCGGTTTGGCCCCTCGGTCGTCGGCCCGGACGGGGAACTTGATCGAGCCGCGCTGGCCCGGGAGGCGTTTGCCGGAGGCCGTCTGGCCGAGTTGAATGCTCTCGTGCATCCCGCGGTGATCGAGGCACAGGAACGCGAGCTGCGCCGACTGGCCCAGGAAGGCCGGGACCGCCTGGCAGTTGTCGAGTCAGCCCTCATCTTTGAAGCATCTTCCGGCGAACCGAGCCTAGGCGACGCGAGTCCCGCACGATCGGCCTCGGAGATTCCGACCGCGACCGCAAGTGAAAGATTCCCAGGCCAGAGCACCGGCCCGACCGCACCCGGATGGCGTGACCGCTTCGATGTCATCGTCCTCGTCGCAGCGCCCGAGCCGGTACGGGTTGAGCGCTTTGTCACCCGCGCCGGAGGGCGCGATGCCACCGAGAGCGAGCGGGACCGGCTCCGCGAGGACGCCCGCCGGCGCATTGCTGCCCAGCTGCCGGAAAGCTGGAAACGCCGGCATGCGGATTACGTGATCGACAACAATCGAACCCTGGTGCTTCTGCGACGGGAAGCGTTGCGCCTGCTCGCTGCGTTGCGCGAACGCGCCGGCAGGGCGCCGGCAGGGCTAGCCGAGTAGTCGCCCGAGTCGGCGCGCAGTCCAGGCGGCATCTTGACGGCTCCTGACCACACACGGATGCTGGATGAGAGCGAGGCGCGGACGTGTCGATCTTCCGGCCGAGATCGCGTCCCGCCGCTGGCAGACCCCGCGCCTTTTGCGCAGGACCATGCCGGAAGCAGAGGCCGGCCATCGGCGCAAGCAAACAAGCTGGCGTAATGGTGGTCTAACGGTGTGAAAGGTACGAACGCTTTATGATCGCGCGACGTTTGCTGTTCACCGCCCTCATCGTCTGGGGCGTCTGGTATCTCGCTGCCGGGCGTGACTTTAACGGAAATCTCGCCATGCCGGACTTCCCCGGCGCGCACCTGTTTTCCGGCGCTGTGCCCATCAGCCGCTCTACTGCCCCGCTGGTGCTCGAGGAGGTGAAGGCCGCGCCCGAGTACGACGCCGAAGAACTCAACAATATTGGCATCTACAAGCGATTGCTGCCGTCGGTGGTCAATGTCACCTCCACCACCGTCCAGATGAACTTCTTCTACGGCCCGGTGCCCGCACAGGGCCAGGGTTCGGGGTTCATCCTCGACCACCAGGGCCATATTGCGACCAACTATCACGTCATTGCTGACGCCTCCAATATTGAGGTCCAGACCTGGGACAAGCACCGCTACAAGGCCCACATCATCGGTAAGGACCAGCGGCACGACATCGCCCTGCTCCAGATCGACGCGCCCAACCTACAGCCCGTTCTGCTCTCCCAGTCCCGCGATCTCGTTCCGGGCCAGAAGGTTTACGCCATCGGGAACCCCTTCGGCCTTAACGGCACCATGACGACAGGCATCATCTCGGCTATCCGCTCCATTCGCGGTCCCTCCGGCGGTGAGATCGAGAACGCCATCCAGACGGATGCCGCCATCAACCCCGGCAACTCCGGCGGGCCGCTGCTCAACTCGCGCGGCGAGGTCATCGGCATCAACACGCTCATCGCAACCGACCCGAATGGCCAGGCCGACCAGAGCGCCGGCATCGGCTTCGCCATTCCCATCGACACGGCCCGTGCCGTGCTCGCCGATTTCCAGAAGTTCGGACACTCGCGCCGACCTTCGCTTGGCATCGAGTCGATCGCCATCGGCCCCGAGCTCGCCGACCAGATGGGCCTCGCCTCCAACTCCGGCATGCTCATCGTGCAGACGATCCCTGGCGGCGCCGCCCAACAGGCCGGTCTCCGAGGCGGCTCAGAGCGCGCCTACCTCGGCAACATGGAGATCCTGATCGGCGGCGACCTTCTGGTCGCCATCAACGGCCAGCCTGTCAGCTCCAAGGAGGACATCTCCGACATCATGGACAAGCACCAGGTCGGCGACGCCGTTACCGTCACCTTTTACCGCGGAAAAAGGAGGATGGCCGCGCGCCTCACACTCGGTGAAGCCGGCCAGCAGCAGGCGTAAGCAGGCTCCTCGCGCTGAGTTAGTGCAGGCGGCTTCGCAATCGGTCCCCTGGCGCACGCTCCTCGCGTCGAATACTGCATGCTCCTCATAATGTGAAAATCAGCTAAAAGCTGCTGGCAGGAAACACGCATCCACCTCCACCATGGCAGCGACCAAAAGAGCTCCATCCGCGAAGAAAGCGGTCAAAAAGGCCGCGAACACACCACCTGCCTCCAAGTCAAAGGCGAAGAGTCCAGGCGAGGGCGCGCCTACACGCGCGAAGACACCAACGAAGAACCCAAAGGGTGGTCTTACCGCCGCCGGCCGCAAGATGTTCGCCGAAAAGGAGGGTGCCCATCTGCGCCCCGGCGTTCAAGGGCCCGCCGACACACCAGACAAGATGGTTCGCAAAGGCTCGTTCCTGCGGCGACATTTCGCGAACCCGCGCGGGCCCATGGAACGCGACGGGGAACCGACCCGCCTTGCTCTCTCGGCTCAGGCCTGGGGTGAACCGCTGCCCAAGAACGAGGGAGACGCGAAGAAACTGGCAGACAAAGGTCATGAGCTGCTGGAGCAGTACCACGCTGTGAAGGACAACGCCAACAACAGCGGCGTGAAAGCTCCCGCAAAGAAAAGCCCCAGTAGCAAGTCCCCGGCGAAAAAGCAGGCCACCAGCGATTGAGCTGTGCAATGCGACTGTAACCATCTCGGTCGCAGGCAGCTGAGCGCTCCCCACCGGTTACGCAGCTACTGGTACTGTGACCTTGCTTCCTCATGCAACACTGTCGCATGCAGCGGCAAGATGACATAGCAGCGTCTTCTCCCATGCGCTCGGGCACGCTTTGCCGCTTTCCCATACGTTGAAGGCAGGTTCCTGCTGTCGCGAACGGCTGCGGACGCAGCGTCAATGCCGGCGCTTGCCGGGCCTTACTTGCTTGTGCCCGGGGCAAGATCAGGCCGGAAACAGCAAGTACGCGGAGGCCACACCCTCAGTTGTCGGCGATCTGTGCCCTGTTTCGCAGGCACAGTAAGTACCAGTCCCGGGTGCTGCAGGTAAAGGCATTCGTCAGAGAGCCCAGTTGCGGCGACAGGTCCACCTGCGTCGCGTCGTTCCGGACGGCAAACACAAAATCCGCCGCGGCCAGCGCCTGCGCCCGCTGCTCCGGGGTGATCTTGCGCAGGTCGCCGTCATGCTGGTCGATGTCCTGCTGCTCCCTCACGTTGCCGACGATGTTGTAGAGCAGATCCGGATCCCGGCCCGGACCCAGGGCCAGATACGTCGCGTCCAGCCAGGGACTGTTCACCGGGACGTCGTGCGCGTGCAGCATCGGAACCATGCTGCTCCACACGTATATGTTCGCAGCTAAGGCGCGATCCTCATCGGGGATGACGGCTTTGCTCTTGTCTCCGACGCTTTCGAGCAGGAGCATCAAGCCGTGCGTGTGCTCAGGCAATCGCAGGTGGTCGAGCGCCGCTATCTGCCGTGCCGCCGGACGAACAAGCAACTCGGCCGGCAACAAAGCCACCGCTGCAAACGCGACAGCCACGGCGGTGGCGACCAGCGAACCCCTGCGGCTCAAAGCTATCCGGCTTGCCCCGAAAAGTGCCAGAATCCAGCCCACAACCTGCATACGGATAAAGAAGTGGGTAGCGCCATTCACGGTGTCCGGCATGATCGGGATCATAAGCAGGAGCAGTACGGCCCCCACCAGCATAAAGTCGGAACGCTCCGCCATCCCGTCGCGGAAACGCCGCAGTAGTCCACGGCCGCCAAACAAAAGTGCCCCAAGCAGAACACTCCACATTGTGGCCCGATACAGGTTCACGATCGACAGCCCGGAGCTGTGGCGAAAGTAGGGTGAAAGCCCGAACAAAAGACCTTCGTTGACATAGGTGTGGAGCTCAAAAACAGAGTGTGCGACATCCTTGCTGCTGCGTGCGGCATTCTGGCTGAGCACCGGGTAAGCAAGTGCGCAGCACAGGATGATCATCGCGGACAGGCGCGCGGCAAGCACCCTCGAACGGATCGGGCGGGCCTTGCGGCCCCAGACAGACAGCGTGAGGAGGTCGTAGCCGCAGAGCAGCAGGAGCATGAGCAGCGGGACAGGGTGCGTGAACGTAAGCAGCAGAACAGTGAGCGCGAACGGAGCCAGCCATGCCGGTCCTGCACCTTCCTTGTCTGCGTGAAGCCACATCGCGAAGCAGAGAAACATCAGCCCGAGCCCCAGCGAGAAGTTCATGAAGCCCATCATGAGCGGCCAGTGCAGCAGGAGAGGAAAGACGAAGAGCGACGCAATCGCCCCAGCCGGACCAATGCGGCCACAGCAAAACCGGACGCCCAACGCCGTCGTTATCATGACCAGACAGACGTAGAGTTTCTCGGCCACGTCGATGTCCATAAACCGCGAAGCCCAGGCAAGCATATAGTCCTGGCTTGAGTAGGGTGGCAAGGGATGGCGAATGAAATAAGCCTGGCCATATGGATCCCCGGAAAGCAACTTACTCAGCACCCCTGCATAGAATTTGTGGCCTGGGCCATCCTGCGTAGGAAAGACCGGAAGGCTCAGGACCCAGCCACAAAAGACTGCCAGCAGCAGGTAGAAGAGCCAGCTCTTGCCGCCGCCAGCTGGTGAGCTGGCCTTTGCGGGAGCCAGCCGGGAACGGGTTGAGGGGACGGTTGCGGAATGAGTCATAGCTTTCTCAGCCGAGCTCCTGGCGTGGAATCAAGTAGGTGCATCCATTGAGACAACATCTGCGAGACAGGCAAGGTCGTCCCCGCCGGGACCGCGTCATCTCCCGCAGCGAGCGGCAGCTCCCGGTCACGTTGCCGCCGGAATTGCCGTGCAGAGAGCCAGAAAAGCGCACCCGCCAACTCGCGATGATCCAGGCTCCCACGTACAGCTCCACCCCGGCAGAGGAAACCGCTTCATTCTAGCCGAAGCTTTTTCAGGACACGCGGAGTGCCGGCGCTGATCCGAGCCATCCCTCGCAGGCAGCGAGGCCGACGCTCCGGTTCTTATGGGCGGCAGCTACGTGAGGGTGCAGAGGCTATTCTTCCGCCGCTTGTCCGGACCGCGCCCTCAGGTTCGCTTCCCCGCCCTGTTCCTCGCGACTGAACCCGGTGAACTTCATGTCAAGGAGCCCGATGGTCGCGAGCAACAAGCCCGATACGATAGACAAGAGACTTTCGTGCCGACACCCGCCCCCAAATCCGTGCCGTTGACATTGCCTATCCCCGCGCCGCTCGTCGAGTTCGCCCGCTCTACCCTTGAGTGGGAGCGGCTGCTTGCCCTGCTTGCCGGCTACTCCGCCTCGCCGCTCGGCCGCGCCTGGTTGGCCGCCCTCACTCCTTCGGCCGACTTGGCATCAATCGAGCGCGAACACGGGCTCGTTCATGAAATGCAGCTGCTTCTGGCAGAAGCCGTCAGCCCTTCGCTCGGCGGCCTCAGCGATCCCACCCAGCTGCTTGCAAAGTCCCGCGTCACCGGCGCCGCACTCGAGCCCACCGAGATCCGCACGCTGCTCTCACTCGCTGCCGCCGTCGACTCCTGGGCCTCCACCATGCGCAACCCGCCTGACCGCTACCGGGATGGCGGCCTTCCCGGCCTGCTCGCGCTCACTGAGCCGGTGCTTGCGGCTGAGCTGCGGCCGCTCCTCGAGTCCATTGAAGCGAAGCTGCTGCCCGACGGCTCACTCGCCGACACCGCCTCTGCCGAACTCGGCCGCATCCGCCGCGACATCGACCGCCAGCAGCGCACCATCGAGGACTCTCTGCGCTCCGCCCTGCGCCGGCTCTCTGAAGGGGGCGCCGCGCAGGACGAGCTCATCACCATACGCGGCGATCGCTTCGTCATCCCGGTCAAGGCTGAGGCCAAACGCCGGGTTTCGGGCGTTGTCCACGGCGCATCTTCCTCCGGACAGACCGTCTACCTCGAACCGCTCGAAACCATCGAACTCAACAACGACCTCGTTCGCCTCTTCGAGGACGAACTCGCCGAGATCCACCGCATCTTTCTGCAGATCACCGCACAGCTCGCTGCCCAGTCGCACCTGCTCGTTCCTGGCGCCCACATCCTGACCGTCGTTGAAACGCTGGTGATCCGCGCCCGTTTCGCCCAGGATTACGACTGCGTCCGGCCCCGCTTCACCACCGGCCCACAAGCCGAGCTGCGCCTCGTCGCCGCACGCCACCCCCTGCTCGAGCATCGCCTGCGCGAGCGGGGCAAGACCTCCTACGCGGGAGGTGGCCACTTCGTGGCGGGTGTACCGAATAGCGCAAGTACCGCAACTGGGAGCGTCATCCTGAGCGCCAGCGAAGGACCTGCTTTCTCGCCGTCCGACCACGACATCAGCACCGGCGAAGACGCTGCGGCCGGCCTGGCTGAGACCGAAAACACGGCAAGCACTCCAGCAAAGCCGGCAGCAGCCCCACCAAAGATCATTCCGCTATCCCTATCGCTCGAGCCCGAGGCACGCCAGCTCATCATCTCCGGCCCCAACACCGGCGGCAAGACCGTCGGCCTCAAGACCACCGGCCTGCTCGCACTTATGGCCCAGTCCGGCATCCCGGTGCCCGCCTTCGAGGCCACCCTCCCCGTGTTGACCGCTGTCCTCGCCGACATCGGCGACGCCCAGTCCATCGAGCAGAACCTTTCCACCTTCTCCGCGCACATCACCAACCTCAACCGGCTCTCCGCGCTCGCCGGCCCCGCGACCCTTGTCCTGATCGACGAGCTCGGCTCCGCTACCGACCCCGACGAAGGTTCCGCGCTCGCCGTAGCCATCGCCGAGCACTTCCTGCAGACCGGCGCCTGGTCGATCATCTCGACCCATCACACCTCACTCAAGATCTACGGCGAAACTACGCCCGGAGTTGTCAACGCTGCTGTTGGCTTCAACGCGCGGACTCTCGCGCCCACCTACGAGCTGCGCCAGGGCGTTCCGGGCGCATCGGCCGGCATCAACATTGCGGGCCGCCTTGGCCTTGCGCCCGCCATCATTGAGCGAGCCCGCGCCCGCATGACCAGCCAGGCGCTCGATATCGGCGCCTTTCTCGACCGGCTCCACGCCGAGATCGCTGCGCTGGGCGAAGAACGGCTTGCTCTCCAGGCTGAAGGAAGCGCCCTCAAGAAAGAACGTCACCGGCTAGAGACCGAGGGAGCGCAGGAGATGCGCGCCCGCACCCGCGAACTGGAGAACGAGCTCAATGCGATTCTCCGCGAGCTCGACGCGCGGTCGAAAGAGACCGTGCAGGCGATCGAGGACCGTGCGGCCCGGGAGAAAGCTCAGGCCGAGGCCGAGCGCCGCACCGCGCGCCTGCGCCGTGAGTTCTCCGAGCAGTTCACCGCGCAGGTCCGGCGGCGCAAGCCCAATGCCATGCAGGCGGCTGCTGCGCAGGTCGCCGCGCACCAGCGCGATCCCCGCTCAGCCGTCGCCGGCGATACCGTGAAGCTCAAGATTGGCCAGCAGGGCCGGGTCACTCGTGAGCTGGACCCGAACACTCTCGAAATTGCGATCGGCAGCATGAAAATGCGTGTGCGCCGTACCGATATCGCAGCCATTCTGATCTCAGCCCCGGGCGGCGGCCGTCCCGTTTCGCCAACGCCGCTCGAAGCCGCAACACGCCGGCGCAATATCACCATTCGCGCCGCTGAGCTCGATGCCAATCGCCGCTCCGAGCTCAATGCCGCGCTTAAGACCGAGATCAATGTGATCGGCTACACCGCCGAGCATGCCGAGGACGAGGTGCAGAAGTTCATCGACCAGTCTTTTCTGCAAGGGCTGCAGCGCGTGCGCATCGTCCACGGCATGGGCGTTCTAAGGCGGACCCTGCGCGAAGCCCTGAGCCACCACCCTCACGTCGCCACCGTCACGGAAGCCGACCAGTACGAGGGTGGCCAGGGCGCGACGATCGTCGAGCTGCGCCAGTAATTGCCATGCGCTCTGGCCATACTCTAACCTTCTGCCGACATGCCCGGGGCACGGAACCACGCGCAGTGAACGCCAATGACACAACCGGGCAGAGGGAGTGACCTCATGAGCATCACCCGCCGTATCTTCTGCGCCGGCTCCGCGCCGGCGCTGCTGGGCCTCGCCAGACTTCTGGACTCTGTCCAGGCGAGTGCTGCTGCCGACACGCCGCTCGACTCCTTTACCGCTATCTACGCCAACCTCAAGGCGCAGGACCACGGCACCAGCACCTTCCGGCCGATCTGCGACGGCCAAACCGCTTCCGGCGCCCGCATCGAGATCCATGAGACGCAATTGCAACCCGGCGCTGAGCCGCACCCACCGCACCGCCACAAGCATGAGGAGTTTCTGTTGCTGATGAAGGGCCAGCTCGAGGTCACCATCGATGGTGTCTCGTCAACGCTGACGCCCGGATCCGTCGGCTTCTGGAAGACGATGTCCCTGCATCACGCCAGAAACACAGGCACCGAACTCGCCCAGTACTTCATCGTATCGGTCGGCACCGACGCCTGAGCCGAACGGACGGCCCAACCTCTAACAGGCCGGATACGCGCCGTACCCGTCGGGACCGGAGGTATGCGGCCGCCAGATCAGGCGAGGGAATTGAACTCCTCTGTCGCAACGAGATCAGCAGCATCCTCGTCACGAGGAAGAAAAACGAGCCCATGAAACAGGGGCTTGTGGCTTCAAACTAGCAGCACGAGGGAGAAGGCGAGGGGTAAGGACCGCGAGAAGCAGGAGCGGGATCTCCTGCACCGCACCTGATGTCCTCCCGTTTCTTCTCGGCAAGATACTAGAGCGTTTTCTGGGGATCCGCCGGGTGACGCAGTCGATTGCGGTCCATCCCCGCCATGCATGATGTCTTTCGCTGGGGCTCCGTCTTGAATCCGTCGAAGGGGAGCGAACCAGCCCTCTTGCCAAAGCCGCTCTCACCACCAACTGCACCTTGCCCTTACTGCAGCCCATCGTTCGGTTCGGCCGCAACCGGCCAAGCAGGAGCTCCCAGAGTGCTACCAGCTTCCCGCGGAGACGTCCTCACCGGTCGATGTCCGCGAACACCGCCAGCAGCCGTCCCGCTACTGTACGTCGCCCGCTTCGAGATGCGACTCCAGGAAGTACAGCTGCTCTTCTGCCTGCTGGATCAGCCGCTTGATGAAATGCGCTGTCGGGCGGTCGCCCAGTGCACGGATCTCGCGTGAAGCTTCGCGCAGATCTTCACAGTAGTCTCCCAGCGCGTCTGACAGCATCCGCACGTGCGCCATGCCTGCTACCGTTTCGACCGGGTACTCCGGAATCCGCGAAAGACACGCCGCCTGCCGCACCGTCCCATTTGCCACCCCACCCAGCTGCGTGATGCGCTCGGCAATCGGATCAATCTGCTTCAGAACCGTGTCCTGGACTTTGTCGAACAGCAGATGCAGCTGATAGAAGTTCTCGCCTTTCACATTCCAGTGCGCAAACTTTGCCTGCGACTGCAGGTCAGTCGCCTCAGCCAGCCGCCGTTGCAGTACTTCCACCACCCGCCGCTTCACGTCATCCGGCAGCGCTACCCGGTTCTCGTACATACGCTCCACAATCGTGGTCGCTGTGCCCGGCTTGCCTGCCCTGTTCGCTTCCTTCATCTTCGTTGCCATTGCCTGCCCTTTCTCAGCCCTTACGGGTTTGGATGCGCCCGGCAGCACAGGATCGCCGGCACGCTGCCTCTTGTCACATCGGAAGATGAAAATGGAACCGCAGCTCCCCGTACACCTCCCTTGGATCGCTGAAGTGGAATCCTCCAAAGGTCAGGCTGTTATCCAGCAGAACCCGCTGGTTGGCGAGATTCAGCGCCGTCACGGAAAGGGTTGTGTCCTCGCCGAAGCTCCGCCCCAGCGACAGGTCAACGCTCTCATGTGCCGGCAGGTAGGCGTTCGGGTACTGCGCATCGGGCGAGCCATTTGTGAAACCCGAGCCGTACGACACGTTCCCGTCCGCCCAGACCCTCCACGGCAGCGCCGTCCGGTATCCCAGGTTCAGCGTGTTGCGCTGGTCATGGTCGAGCGGCACGTAGTTGAAGCTCGCATCACACGCCGGCGAGCCGAAGGGCGCACACACCAGTCCGCCCGTGATTGCTCCGCGCTGATCCGCCACCTGGTTCGAGTACGCCAGATGCGCCTGCCCGCCCATCGGCAGCTTCGGCGATCGCAGTGTCAGTTCCCAGGCCTGAATCAGAGCGCCATTCACTGTAACCGGGTAGTACAGGCTCGACTCCCCGATGTTCGAGTGGTCCAGGAAGTTGTTCGCTCGCGTCTTGAAGTTGTCCGCGTCCAGCACCCAGCCCCGCAGCGGGATCTGCACCCCGAACTGGTGCTCCTCGTCGCGCTCCCCGTGCAACGGAGCAAACGCCGTATTCTCCATGTTGGCATAGGCCACCACCGGGCCGGACGCCGTCAGTAGTGGCGGCGGCTGGTAAAAGCGCCCATAAAACGCCCGAAACACCCAGTGCAGCTTCGGCATCTCCGCCGCGATTCCGACCCGGGGATAGGTCGTGTTTTCCGTGAAGCTGGAGCCGGTAAACGTGGACTGCCTCAGGCCGGCCATCACGGTCAGCCATCGCGTTGCCTTCCAGCTATCCGAGACGAACTCCTCGACCACCCCGCCCGAGGCGTTGTCCGGAATGCGGAAGTTTCCGTAGCTGCCATCGGTAAACACCGAACCAAAGAGGTAGCTGTCGTGCTGGCCAAAGCCGTACACACCGGCTGACAGCGTCTCCCGCGCAATCTGCCCGGAGATCTCGGCCTGTATACCTCCATAGTTGGAGGCTCGATCCGAGGTCGTCGCCACTGGGTAGTCGGTCGCGCCCGGCAGGTAGTTTGCGCTGTTGTAGTGGTAGAACGGCGAGACCTGCAGCAGCGTGGTTGCGCTGAAGCTGTGCGCCCAGGTAAAGGCGGTCAGCCCATCTACTTCCCGCTGCGCATCGCGTAGGCCGCTCGAGTTGTACTGCATATTCTCCGCGTCATCCGGATTCGGGTCATAGGGAATCTGGAATGCGTCGTGCCGCAGCTGCGCCACCAACCGGAACTGGTCCTTCGCTCCCTGGTTGTCGATCAGCGAACCGAAGCCCCCGTATCCGTTTGCCGCGTCGTGCAGCACCTCTGCGACCGGTGGCGCCAGCCCGTAGTCGCTGCGGTTGCCGTTCAGGCTCATGTAGTACCCAATCCGCTGCGTGTGGTTGCCGTAGTTCAACTGGTCGTCGGTCTGAAGGAAGTTCCCGAAGGTCGTCACCAGCTCGCCTTCCCCATCGCTCGAAAAGCCACTCTTCGGCACTACGTTGAACACCCCATATGTCCGGTCTCCCTCATCCGCCGGGTAACTGCCGCGCTCCACCTCGAGATAGTCGATATCCTTCGGATCGATCTGCGCTCCAAGATTGCTCGCGATATTGGTGTTCGGGATCTCGACGCCGTCGATCTGCCAGCTCACCTGATGGCCGCCGCGCATGTGCAGCATGTCGTGCGTAATGTAGGCGCCCGGCACAAAATCAGTGATCATGCCCAGGCTGTAGGTGCGGTCCGCTCCCGGTGTGTCCGCAATGACACTCCGGTCCACCAGCGTCGTCGGCGTGACGGAGTCAGGTCCCACTCTTCCGGCTTCCACCTCCACCTTGTCCTGTCGCCCGGCTACCTGCATCTGCAGGTGCAGAACCGGCGAAGTGTCTGAGAGCAGCGTCAGCGGTTGCTCAACCGCCGCGAATCCCGCCTGCGTGACCGACACCACATACTCGCCCAGCTCCACACCGGTAAAAGCAAAACTTCCCTCGCCATCGCTCTCGGTGGAAACCATGAAGCTTGAGTGCACCGCGTGGAGCGTCACTGTCGCTCCTTGCACCGGCCGGTGCGAGCTGTCGTGCACCACACCCTGCACCCGGCCAAAAATTGCCCCCTGTGCCTGCCAGCTCATCAGCAGGCAGACCAGCCCAACTAACAGATCTCTCATCGCTCGCCCTCATCGACACAGCTGAGGCGGGGGCAGCGGCAAAGCGGCCCTACTCCCGTCCGTCTTCTTCAGCAAAGGGGCATCCTCCGCAGGGCGCAGCGTACCGCGACCCAGCAGAAACACCTCAGGGAACGCCAGGCTGACGGAGGCAGCCGGCGTTCAACCGCTATACGAAGAAAGAGGGAGGGCCGCGCTTCTGCCGGCTTCGGTCTCGCGCAATGCGCCACCGGGACTCGGTCTGCACCACACCCGCCGGGTGAGCCACAGGCATCAGCATCTGACGGGCTTCCTGGCCGGGAGTCGAAGCATCATGATGACTCGCCGTCACCGTGGTCGCGGCCGGCAGAAACGGGCAACCCTGCTCCAGCGGCGCAACCGAGCGTTCCCTCGAGCCTTGCACCAGGCGCATTTGCTCCGCCATCGACATTACGCAGTGGTGCGCGCCGTTGCGCCGGCAGCACGCGGGCAAACCCGCATCCGGATCTCCACCGAGCACGAGCAACGGCGATACGAGTGGGAGGCTCACGAAGAGCAGCATCAGGATGTGCAGGATTCGGCGCACGTTCGGTACTCCCAGTGTGCCGCACTTTGCCGAAAGAAGGAAACCTGGTATCAACGGCTGCCGATGAGTGGCTCATGCGGGCACGCCGACATACAAATGCCGCGGCGCTGGGCTGCGGCTTCCACTCGATCCCAAACAGGTGCGCTTATCGCGGCGTGTACCGCTGCGACCCCCGCCTCGACTGCTTCACATCCTTGGTCAACGCCCGGTTGCCGGCAGCTGGCAGCGCCTTATCTACCGTCATCGCGATGATCCCAATCGCAAAAGCCTCTGCAAGGAGCACGAACAGGAGCAGCATCCAGTTCCCGAACGACCACAGGTGTAGCGGAAACCCGCTCAAAAAGGTGAACCACTCCACCAGCAGCACCACAGTATATGTCACCGAGAAAAGACCAATAAACCTGGGAGTCACACCCGCTCCTCTACGCGCGCGGATCAGATGCGCATAGGCATGATGATATACCGGTAACGCGCATCTTCCTGCGAGTCCTCCGGTCTCATCTGCCCGGCCGACTGCGCATCCTTGAACTCCAGCCGCACCTCGCCCTGACTGCCGACCGCCTTGAGAAAGTCCAGCAGATATTGCGAGTTAAAGCCGACCACGATCGGATCGAAATTGTAAGGGGTTTCGATGACGTCCTCGCTCTCGCCAGCCTCATTTGAAGACGACGAGATGCGCAGCTCATTCTGCTCCAGCCGGATCTTGATCGCACCTGAGCGCTCATCCGCAAACTGTGCCACGCGCTGAATGGACTGCTGCAGCTCCTCGGAGCGCACCACCAGGAACTTTGTGTTGTCGCGGGGCAACACTGCTTCGTAATTCGGAAAGTTGCCCGAGAGCTTGCGGCTTGTCAGCACCCGCGTTCCGATCCGGAAATAGAGCTGGTGCTCGTCATCGGCGAACTCCAGCTCGTTCGCGTCCGTGTTAGCGAGCAGCCCTTGCAGCTCCTGGAGCGCCTTCCGCGGGATCAGAATCTTGCGCTCGCCGGTCACGTTCTGGAGGTTCTCGCCCGTCTTCTCGATGTGCGCGAGCCGGTGTCCATCGGTCGCGACCATGGCCAGCGACTCCGCCTTCAGGATCAGCAGCGCCCCGTTGAGCGTGTACCGCGACTCCTCGTTCGAGATGGCAAAGATCGTCTTCGCGATCATGCTCTTCAGGCTCACCGCGGGGATGCGTGTGCCTGTGTTTAGCGGAAACTCCGGCACCTGCGGGAAGTTTGCCCGAGCCATGCCCACCATCTTGGTGTTCGAGCGTCCGGCGCGGATCTGCACCCAGTGGTTGTCCATCAGCTTGATGGAGACCTCGCCATCCCCGAGCAGCTTGATGTAGTCGTATAGCTTGCGCGCCGGTATGGTGCACGAGCCGCCCTTTTTGACCTTCGCGCCGCAGCCAGTGCGCAGGCTTTGGTCCAGATCGGTCGCAGTAATTTGCAGCCGGTCGCCTTCCGCCTCAAACAGAAAGTTCGACAGGATTGGAATCGTCGTCTTGCGCTCGACCACGCTCTGCGCCGCCGTCAGCTCCCGCAGCAGCTCCGCCCGGCTCACCGTGATCTCCATCACGGCGTTGTTGGTCGGTACCGGTGCCGGCGTCGCGTCTATCTCTGAGAGCGCTGCGCCTCTCAGACGGGAACCCGCAACCTCCGTGCTCATCTCCTGCTCCAACCCTGCTTCCGCCATGCCGAGCCCCTTTTCCGCCGCGACTGCTATCGTCTCTCGCCGCCAACTCTACACCAGCCGTCCAAGCTTATTGATTCCCGTCCGAACCACCTAAGAACCGTAATGCCGAGGGCACGCTTTGCCCGTCCGCTCCGCTCGCGTCCGCAGGTTTCATTCTAGGTCCGGACCAGCCGTAAGCCCAAAACGGGAATTCGCTCCGATCTCCACAGTTCCCACATCGGCGGACCAGAGTCATCGCACCACCGCACACGGGCACCGACTGCTTCTAGCTTCTTTTTTAAAAGCGTTTAAAAACAGCAGCCGTAACCGTTCGGCGAGGAAAACAGGATATCCATCCCCGGTCCGTCTCTGACAGGCCATCTACGGACAGCCCTGTTTTCCAAAACCTGGAAGACGCACGGAGCAAAAGCAGAACAAGCCGTGACATGCCGCCGGTTTGGTCCCGGCTCTTGCCACTTCCGCACAATGGGAGGCCAGGACCTTGTGCAAAGAAGCCTATGCGCATCGGAAAAGCAGTTCAGGGCCAGCAACCACGCACCCAGCTCAGGTACGCGCTTTCCACACGGGCCATGCAACCGAGGTGGCTGAGCATAGCCGCCATCTGCATCCCGCAGAGGCGGCCTACGCTCCAGGGATAGCTAGTTCGCCATGGCCTCGGGACTTCCAGGCCTTGACAGGGCAGCCTCGGGCTTGCGGCGCAGGATGCCCGCAGTCACCAGGGCCATCACAAGGCCAACTGGCAGGGGCTCCAGCAGTGTCAGAGCCGCGCTGTAAAGAGGGTTTGCGTACATAGCTTCAAACCTGCGGGCCTCCGCGATCTTTGCCTCGAGAGCGGCGCCCTGCAGGCCGGAGTTCTCCGCCCGTTTTACGAGTGCAACCGTGTACTCGTGCGCGAAGTTTTTCTCTACCGTCGCCATCAGCGCCTCCCACATCAGCACGTAGCAGGCGCAGGAGATCAGCATCATCAGCACACCGGCAGCGAGTCCTCGGCCAAACGTGATGGTGCCGCCGCACTCGGCGTCCCGGTAATGCTTTACGCCGACAAAAACGATCAGGAAGCTGAGCACCATGATCGTGTAGCCGACCATCATGCTCCAGCGCGCATTCGTGTGGTGCTCGAACGGCACTGTGACCGCCAGCATGATTGCCAGCGCGAGACCGCTCAGCAGACCGTACTTCCAGACATCCTTCTTCATGACCAACCTCCCTGTGTGCGAAGCGCTTCGGGCCACTCCGGACGTCTCACCCTGAAGGATCGGCCCATTAGCGCGCGTCATCCTTTCGCATGATTTCGCCGAATCCGTGAAATTCAATGCGAAAGGAGGATGCTTTTAGGGGAGCAGCCCGAGTTCCTTGCTGCGCTGGACGGCCTCAGTACGCCGGCGGGCGCCAAGTTTGTCGAAGGCGCGGCTGCAGTGAGTCTTCACGGTGTTCTCGCTCACGAAGAGGGTTTCGCCGATCTCGCGATTGCTCAGGCCGCGGGCTACAAGCTCGAGGATCTGCAACTCGCGGCGGGTGATGCCGAGGCGCTCGCGGGCTTTGCCGTCGGCGGCAAAGCCCGGTATTTGGGCAGCGGGGACGGCGACCTCAACAATGCGTTCCCGGGGTGCGCGGAGTCTGGTGCCGAACCACATGCCGGCCCCGGCAAAGAGAATGGCGATCAGAACGCCGTAGATCGCAACCGAGTGCTCGAGGATGACGAAGTGGAATTCGGTCCACTGCAGCAACGTGACCAGGACGCCGCCAACCAGCCCGAAGATCAGCACCTGTTTGCCCATCGCGCCCTTGTCCCGGCTGAATTGCGGTCCATGGTATCGCGCTACGTCCCTCAGGGCTACCCTGTTACGCGCCGTCCGCGCAACAGCGCCCGCCGCTCTGCCAGTTGCGTCGCGCTCCGCTCCGTCCCACGCCCCGGTACACGGAGGTCGGGCTGCCGGCTGCTAAGCGTCTCATCAAAGCCTGACTCCCACGCAAAACGGTTTTTCCTGTCCGGCCACACCAACTGCAGCGCTGGAAATTCGGGCAGCCCATAGAACCACAACGCCCAGGCGAAGGTCTCGCGGTAGTGCGTCGGGTCTACCCCGCGCACGGCGCACAGATAGCCCTCCAGAACGCCCAGCGTCATCTCGCCGTCTCTGTAAGAGGCGCCATCGCGGATCTGCTCGCCGGCATGGTTGATCAGCCGCAGCATCAGGTTTGACTCCAGGCCGAAGAGGATCAGCTCAGGGTGTCGGAACTCTGCCCACAGCCCAAAGGTGTAGGCGAACCCCGGACCCCCGTTCGTGTTCGGCCACCACGTTTACGAACCAGCCCCAGTCCTCACGCAGTCTGAGCACACTTCGCTCATGCTCATTCAATCCTGCATCCGTTGAACGCCTCGCCATGCCGCCGAGCTTACGGCCCACAGTGGCGCAGCCCGACTCTCTTATTCGTAACTGCGAAGTAATGTGTGCCTGCGACGAAAGCGAAGTGGCTGCTTGTGGAATCCCCAGAGACTCCGCCGGCGTTTCTCTCTTGGCGCTCGTAGCACTCAGCCGCCCCCGTGACCGAGCGTCAGCCGCACACCAAAGCGCGCCAGCTGCGGCGTTCCCAGGGTGCGGATCGGCGTTCGGCCCACGTCGATCGATCGGTCCAGCAGGTTCTCGACCGCTGCGAACACCTCCCAGCTTGGCCCGTGCGAGCCCGGCTCAAAGCTGTGCGACGCATACACATCGAACCGTGCGTAGCCGTGCAGTACATACTGGTTCGCGTCGTCATCGTACTGCTTGCCGCTCTCCCGCGCCTGCACACTCAGCAGGCCCCAGCGCGGCCGTGAGGCTACTGCCTGCAGAACGCCCGTGTTGCGCGGCACCTGCGGGATCCATAACCCCACCAGCTGCGGCTCTTGGGGAAACTGCGTCACCGTTGCCCGTGCGAACTGGTAGCCGCCCGTGAACTCGAGCCAGCCTGCAGGGTGCAGCGATCCGTCGAGCGAAACGCCCCGGCTCCGGATCTGCCCCAGATTCTCTCGCATCAGCATTTCCGCCGTAGCCGTCGTGCTCAGCGTCAGCGCGGTGATCGGACGGTTTACTTCCGTCCAGAAGTAGCTCGCCCGCCAGCCTGCCGCATACTTCGTCGGCAGCTCGCCGGTCAGGCCTGTCTCCCAGCCGGTGGCGCGCTCGGCCCGTAGCGCCGGGTTTGCGAGCGTCGTCTGCTGGCCCACCTGCCCGGTCCGGTACAACTCGTTCTCGGTCGGCGCGCGATACGCCCGGAACGCGCTCGCGCTGGCCGCCAGCCGCGCTCCCAGCCGTCGCGACAGGCCGATCCGCGGGTCGACAACGGTCTGCTCGATCACCGGCAAAGACTTCCTTGCGCCCGTCAGGAGCGTGTACGCCGCCGCGTCCGCATTGCGGAACCGGTCCACCCGCGCCGCGCCGCTCGCCAGCCACGGTCCACGCGTCCACAGCACCTCTCCATATGCGCCCGCATCGGTCTGCCGCGCTGTCGTATCCGTTGCCGGAGTTGTGGAGCCGATCGGGTACTCCGCATCTTCCGCACGCACATCGCGCACATCCGCTCCGGCTAAGCCCACCAGGTTCGGGCCAAAACCTCGCCGCCAGCGCAGCGCCGCGCCCAGCTCATCGGCCGGGTCCAGTGCTGTGCGCGTCAGCGTTTCGCTCCCACGACCTACCGCGACCGACGAGAAGTTCTGAAAGAACCGCTCCGTCGAGCCGAAGCCACGCAGCTGCCATGCTCCGGTGCCGCTGTCTCCGTCTCCGCCCTCGTCGAGACCCGCCGCACACCGCCACAGCCGCGTCGAGTTCTGCGTCAGCGGCGTCCCATTGTGCCGTACTTCGTTGAGCACGTTGCCCCGCAGCCACACGCCGTTCCCCGAGCCGGCCTCGCCCAGCGAGCGCCCCAGGAGCACCAGACCATTCTCAGCATGCACGTTCGATCGCATGTCGACCGGCCCGCGCAGGTTCGGCGCCACCAGGGTGTACCCGTCCGTTCCGATCAACCCAGCCGCACCCAGCCCGCTCCATCGCCCCAGCGCACCGCGGACCCGCGCGCCATTTTCATTCTGCCCCTCGGCGCCGTATCCGCTTTCAAGCACCAGCTCCGGCAGCGCGCCAGGCTGGCCAACGGCAGGATTTACAGCTCCGTCACCCTGAGCGGAGCCTGCGGGGCGAAGTGGAAGGGTCTGGGTTTCCCCCGCCGGCGCAGGAGCATCCGTCGGCAGCAGCGGCACCGGCGTGATCTGCACTACGCCACCCACCGCACTTGACCCATACAGGTCGCTCACCCCGCCGCGCACCACTTCCACTTCGCCGATGGCCAGCGACGGCAGCTCCTCCCAATGCACCCAGCCCCCATAGGGATCGTTCAGCGGAACGTCACCCAGCAGCACGAGTGTGCGGCTCGCCGCGGTCGAGCCCAGCCCTCGCAGCGACACACCTTCGGTCGTCGGATTCGCCACCAGCGAGGAGCTGCGCCGGAACAGATCGAACCCGGCGACTGTCCGCAGCTTGCCATCCAGACTCACCGGCGCTGCCTGCCGGAGCGCAGCCCCGTTAAGCAGACGCGTACTTACTGGGCTCTCCAGAGCGGCCACCGGCGACCGGTACGCCGTCACCTCTACCCGCTCCGGCGCGGCGTTGATCTGCTGCTGCACGTCGGGCGTCGCCGTTCCCGCAGCTTGCGAGGGGGGCGTGCCGGAGGCGGCCGGCTTCGCCGTCGCGGTACCTGCCTCGGTCTGCGCCAGAGCCGTTCCGGACGCAAGCCCTAGCACCACAGAGAGAAATACCGACGTTGCCGCGACGCAAGCGTAGCTGGCCCGGTTCCCACGCCTCAGGCTTTGCACGCAACCACCAGGCACTCCGAGCGCAGCACGCACGAGCGCGCCACCTATCCCGGCCACGCCGACCGGAATGCCATTCTGAGCGAACTTCACACCCGACCGCGCAAAGTTGCCCCCTCGCTTCGCTCTACCCGCAACCAGGGCATCATCCTGAGCGAAGCCCGCAGTGCGTGCGCGTAGGACCTGCTTTCTCGTCGTCATGTCAGGCCGCCAGCCCCGGTTCTGCGAGGCGCACCGCTTCCTGCCCGGCCGGCAGCGCCCCCAGCAGCTCCTCCACTGTTCTGTGCAGCAGCGGATGCCGCAGCCCCGGCGCGATCTCCGCCAGCGGCGCGAGCACAAAGCGCCTCCGATCCATCTCCGGGTGCGGCAGTTTCAGTTCAAAGGAGAAAGCAGCCACTGGCAGACGCGCCTCAGCCATATCGCCCAGCAGCTCCTCGGCCAGCAGGAGATCCAGATCGAGCGTTCGCGGCTCCTTCACGCCGGCCTCAGCCAACCCGGAGCCTTTAGACTCAGCAACGCCTTCGCCGCGCACCCGCCCGAACCGGCGCTCCAGCTCCAGCAGCTCCGGCATCAGCTTCTTCGGCGCGAGCGGGCTCCGCAGAGCCACCACGCCATTCACAAACGCTGGCTGCCCGCCCGGCACGGCGCCTACCGGCTCCGTCCGCCAAAGCCCCGAGCCGGCCTCGACCGTGCCCAGCTCACGGAGCGCCTCGACCGCCGCGCGAAGCGTCTGCTCCGGCGCCAATACCCGGCCGCCCGCGCGCCAGGGCAGATTCGCCCCTAGCCCAACATACGCCATCCACTCCGGAACACCCGCATCCATGCCCCAAGTCTACGGCTCACAAGTGCGAGACCGTTGCACGAAGCAAAGATAGTGGAGCGCGGCATATGCCTAAAGGTCAGCGACCATGAGCATTCAAGACAAGTAAGGCGCACGCTTACGGGTGCGAGAGCTACCCGGCACATCGAAGCTCTCGCTCAAGCGGATGGAGCTCGGGATCGCAGATAAGCGGTCGCAAGCACGCCGACCGAATAAATGGTAGCCAAGAGTGTGCATATCGCACGCAGATATGTGGGAGTGACCGCTAAGGGCGGTGCGCTAGAAAAGCGCTTCGCCTGATATCGCCAAGTCTGCTGCAACCAGTAAACAGAAGCATTTGGACCCGCACAGACGCCGAGATCACAGTTGCGATAGCGGTAACTGAGGCAAGGGTGTCCAAGACTCTCGGGGTTGGCATCGTCGGAGCAAGCGCGCAGCGCGGCTGGGCGAAGGATTTACACGTCCCGGCAGTGCAGGGTCTCGAAGGGTCTGGAGCTGGTTGCGATGGCGGCCGGCGACGAGACGAAGGCGCGAGCCGCAGCGAAGGCGTTTGGTGCCAAAGCCGGTTACGCCGGGAAGATTGGAGCTCATCCAAGATCCTGCGGTGGACATCGTCACGATAGCTGTCAAATTTCCTGACCATCGTGAGCTTGTCCTTGCTGCTGTGGCTGCCGGCAAGCATGTGTACTGCGAATGGCCGCTCGGCAAGAATCTGGCCGAGGCCGAAGAAATGGCAACTGCCGCTTCAAACGCAAAAGCCCAGCTTTCTTCCGGCGCTCCCCTCAGCATTGAAGTGGCAGGAGGCCGGCCTCCGCAGGCTCCTACTCACTTCGAAGTGACCGGCACCGACGGCGCGCTGACACTTCGCGGGGGGTGCCATGCGCGGAGTGCAATGGGCCGACTTCAACTGTTCCTCAATGAGGAGCCTCAACAGGTCGATGAAGGGAAGCTGGCCACCTTGCCGGATGCCGCCGCGAACGTGGCCGGTATATACGCATGCTGGGCGACGACATCCTCAATGGCACGATAAATGCGCCGGACTTCGGCCACGCCATGCGGCTCACCCGCTTGGTCGACGCTGTGTTCACCTCGGCGGAGCGCGGCAACTGGGAAACTGATTCCGGATGGCCCACGAACGGAGCGATCGTCTGAGCCGTTCGTCTGATTAGGTCTAAGCGGCAACGTCACCGCTTTGGGCGGAACGATCAGATCGCCGAGGTGCCACCATCAACCGCCAACTCGATCCCATTCACAAAGCTGGAGTCGTCCGAAGCCAAAAAGAGCACCACCGTCGCAATCTCCTCGGGGCGGCCCATCTTGCCGCGCGGAATCATGGACTCGAACTGGCGAATTGTCGCCTCATCAAACAATTGCTCCTGAATCGGCGTTTGGATCTGTCCTGGGCTCAGAAGATTCACCCGGATTTTTCTGTCCTTCAGCTCGTTCAGCCAGGTGCGCGCGAATGAACGAAGGGCAGCCTTGCTCGCCGAATACACACTGAAGTCAGGCCAGCCTTTCACCGAAGCGATTGAGCCGGTCATGACGATCGAGCCGCCGTCGTTGAAGAGCGGCAATGCTTTCTGCACGGTGAACAGTGTGCCGCGCGTATTCAGTCCGAAGACGGTGTCGAAGTGCTTCTCGGTGACCTCGCCCAGTTTGGCGGATCCTCCCGAACCGGCGCTTGCGAACAGCACGTCAACGCGGCCCTTCTCTCGCTTGACGGTCTCAAAGAGTCGATCCAGGTCATCCAGGTTGGCCGCATCGCCCTGTACGCCGGTCACGTTCCGTCCGATCTGCTTGACGGCTTCATCGACCTTCTCCTGGCGTCTTCCCGTCACAAACACGTAGGCGCCCTCCTTGACGAACAACTCGGCCGTGGCTAACGCCAAGCCGCTTGTTCCACCCGTGATCACCGCAACCTTGCCATCAAGCTTTCCCATGTTCCTACCCTTTCCGATGTTCGACAGCACCCGTGGGCCATCGAGCGGACATACTGGACGCCTGTCTCTGGATATGATGCATTAGTTCATAACTTATGTACAAAATTTCGAGGCCGCTGTACTGGCGGCTCACTAGTATGGAAGTAGCCGATGAAGCCCCTGGTCCATCCAGCCACTGAAGACGTTCCGCTCGAAGCCATTCTGCATGCGCTCGCAGATCCCGTACGCGTAGCTCTTTTCGTCGAGATCCTGAACCAGGAAGGCCCCAGCAATTGCACCAGGCTGGTGAGCGTGCTCGAGAAGCCCATCCCGAAATCCTCCTTGTCGCTCCACATGCGGGTTCTTCGCGAGGCCGGGCTGGTCCGCGGCGAACGCCACGGTGTGGAGATGCGGAACACGTCACGTTTCAATGAAGTGGACCAGCGTTACCCCGGCCTCCTGCTTGCGATCGTTACCGCGCACACAATCCAGATCGCAGCAAGAAAGAAACGGAAAGCACGTCGCGGGAATGACGCTTCTCTCGCCCGTTGATGCAGCCAGTGCTTCGCAGTTCCGCTTTCCCCCGAGCCGGGTTCTTATGGTCGCACCCAATGGGCCAGGACTTAGGCTCCCGGCGCGCCGGCTCGTCACCGTGCTCCAATACAGACCAACGGAGCTTGGAAAGCGCGCAATAACCTTTCGGAGCGTGGGTCCTCAGAAACACCCATCTCGTCACTGATCGACTTGAGTTGACGACAAATCGCCAACCCACCCACTGACAAGCAATGACCAGTGCTGCACATAGACGGTGGAAGGTCTCAGCAGACCGGGACCCGTCCCGCTGCCACCTCGCCAACCCCTACAATCCACCACATGCGCCTTGCCCTCTTCGGCGGCTCTTTCGACCCGCCCCATACCGGCCACCTTCGCATCGCGCTCGCAGCCCTCGATCGGCTCCACCTCGACCAGGTTCTGCTCGCTCCTGCCGGCCGGCAGCCTCTCAAATCGCACCACCCCGCCTCGTTTGCCGACCGCCTCGCCATGGTCCGGCTCCTGACCGAAGCCCACCCCGGGCTGGCCGCTTCCGCGATCGACGGACCGCAGCCGGGCCTGGAAGAACGGCCCAACTACACCGTCGACACCCTCGCCCGCCTGCGCCCGGCACTCCCGCCCGGGTCCACGCTCTTCTTCCTCGCCGGCGCTGACTCGTTCCTGACCCTCGGCAAGTGGTATCGCGCCGCAGACCTGCTCCAACCCGCCACGCAAGGCGGTCTGCTCGACGGCTGGATCCTCGCTGCCCGCCCTGGCTTTCCGCTCGCCTCCCTCGCTGCGGCCCTGCCCGCCGGCTACTCCGTCGGCGCGCGCTCCGGGAGCTCCGCATACCCGGAAGCGCAGCCCGGCGCGCCGGTCCTCACCCAGGCGCTGGGCGATTCCTCCGGCGCGCCCGCGACACCGCTTCTGATCCTCCCTGACCTGGACGACCCTTCCACAGCAACCCGCATCCGCGATGCCTTCGCCGCCGGCGAGGAGCCGCCGCACCTCACCCCCGAAATCTCCGGCTACATCCACCAACACCAGCTCTACAAGGCCTGAAAACGCGTGCTACGGTAGCCATGTGCCGCCTACAGCCGAAACCCGCGCCATGGTCCTGCTCGCCGCCGAGATCTGCGAAGACAAGAAAGCCACGGATACCCGTATTCTCGAGCTCGACCCCGTCGACGCCGGCTTTACCGACTTCTTTCTGGTCACCTCCGGCTCCAACACCCGCCAGACCGGCGCCATCGCCGACGAGATCGAGCTGCGCATGAAGCACGACTTCGGCACCTATGCCAAATCCGTGGAGGGCCGCCGCTCCGGCGAGTGGATCCTGCTCGATTACGTCGATTTCGTCGTGCACATCTTCACCGAGGAAACGCGGGAGTTCTACGATATTGAGCGACTCCGCAAGTCAGCGCGGCACCTCAACACAGCCGAGCTTACCCTGACGCTCGAGCAGGAGCTGCGCGAGCGGACGGAAGCTGCCCGCAAAAAAGCGCCCGCGAAGAAAGCTCCGGCGAAAGCGCTCGGCCCGGGCAGCGATGAAGCCGCCGACCGCGACTCGGAAAGGGAGCACGCGCTCCAACCTCCGGCGAAAAAGGCCGCGAAGAAAAGTGCGCTCAAGACATCAGCCGCGAAGAAAGCGCCTGCTAAGAAGGCCGCGGCCCAAAAGACTCCAGCCAAGAAAGCTTCAGCGAAGAAGGCAGCAACGAGCAGAATGTCTTCGCCGGTTGAGGATCTCTCGCTGCCCGCACTCCCGTCCGGCGGCAGCGAACCCGGGCAGCTTCCCGCTCGCGCATCCAGCACCAAGGCCTGACATCCAATGCTCCGTGTGCGCCCATCCGCACGGGAGACCACTGCCATGACCATCCACACCTTCATCTTTCGCTGGAAGCCCGACATCACGGAAGCCCAGATCGCGCAAGTCGCCACAAATGTGCGCGGGCTGCAGGGCCAGATCCCTGGCCTGGTCTCCGTTCACATCGGCCCGAATATCTCCCCACGCTCCAGGGGATTTGAGTACGGCGGTGTCATGCACTTCACCGATCGCGCTGCGCTCGAGGCCTATAATGACCATCCCGCCCATCAGGCAATCCTTCCCTCGATCTTCCCACTGCTCGAAGACGTCATCGAGGTTGACTTCGAAGCCTGAGCGCGTCCGCCGGCAGGCCGCCCTCCGTCTTCTCCGCAGCGGTTCGTACCTCCCACGCAACGCGAACGATTTGGAACGGAGCCGCACGATCCCGACCAGCGGGAAGTCCACACACACAAGCCCGCAGCATAAGCACCCACAACCACGCACACACGCCACGGAGTGGCTGCTAGTTCCTTTCTCCTGACAGACCTCCGCGGACAGTGTTACCTGACGTCGCGCTTCTTTACGGAAGGCCGCACGGACCGTAGCCGTCCCATGAAGCATGGCAGGAGAAAGGAAGGCCGCGCAGGCGGTTTTCCGCTTCTAACGAAGCACCACTCCAGGAGCTCGGAACCCATGAAGCAAGCCCTCGGCTATGCCGCCAAGCACTCCTTCTCGCGCCTCAAGCCGCTCGCCTTCGAGCGCGATGACCCGAAACCGAATGAAGTGGAGATTGACATCCTCTTCTGCGGCGTCTGCCACTCGGACATCCATCAGGCCAAAAACGAATGGGGCAACACCGTCTACCCCTGCATGCCCGGTCACGAAGTCGTGGGCCGCGTCGCCTCGGTCGGTTCCTCTGTCTCCAATCACAAGGTCGGCGACCTGGTCGGTGTCGGTTGCATGATCGACTCCTGTCGCGAGTGCGACGCCTGCAAAGCGGGCGAGCAGAATTACTGCGAGGGCCCCAACTCCTGGCTCGCGACCTATAACGGCCCTATGATGCCGGCCAAGATGTCGCCCACCGGCAAGAACAGCTACGGACGCGACAACACCTACGGCGGCTATTCCACCTCTATCGTCGTGCCGGAGGACTTCGTCCTCAAGGTCCCCGCGGGTCTAGCGCCTGAGGTCGCCGCGCCCATCCTCTGCGCCGGCGTCACCACCTACTCACCCATGAAGCACTGGGGCGTCAAGGCCGGTGACAAGGTGGGCATCATCGGCTTCGGTGGCCTTGGTGACATGGCCGCGAAGATCGCCAAGGCTCTTGGCGCCGAGGTCTACCTCTTCACCACCGACAAGGAAAAGCTCGGGGAAGCCAAGCGCCTTGGTGCTACCGGCGTCCTTGAGGACGACCAGGACGCCTTCACCGAGCATAAGGCCAGCTTCGACTTTCTCCTGTCCACCATCCCGCAGAAGCACGACCTCAACCCGTACCTGCCGTTACTCAAGCGCGACAAGACCCTGGTCGTCGTTGGCGCCCTTGAGCCGCTCGCCGGCCCCAACAACATGCCCATGGCCATGATGCGACGCGGCATCTCGGGCTCGCTCATCGGCAATCTCGCCGAAACTCAGGAGATCCTCAATTTCTGCGCCGAGCACAAGATCGGCCCCGACATCCAGGTCATCCCCATCCAGCAGATCAACGACGCCTACAAGCACGTCGAAGACGGCGAAGTCCGCTTCCGCTACGTCATCGACACGGCCTCTCTCAAGCAGGAAGCCGCAGAGACTGCCGCTGCATAGCAAGATATCGGCGAGCCGCGCAGGCAAAAGCAAACCGCCTGCGCAGCGGCTGAGCTCAAAAGAACTCCACCGATGACCAATGGAGTGACCCGAGATACGAGGTAAGCGACTCCCTCTATCCAGGCCGAGTCATCCTGAGCGGAGTCGAAGGATCTGCTCTCCCCGATGCTCTCGCCACATTTCTCCGGTTCGCCTGTCACGGGCGCTCCGCGCGAATGTGGCCTGCTATTTCATGCCGGGTGGGCAGGCAAGTGGTTTGGCCTAGTGAAGCGTGCTGGAATCCACGCAGGAATCGCCATGTACTTTGGTCCAGATAGAAGCATGGGGAGCCTGGTTGGGACCCGGCGGAAACTCTCCCTGGAGGCTCAAACCATCAGCGGCGAGCTTACCGCGAAACTCGTGGGAGCAGCATATCGGATTGTAGGCGCCGAACTCGAGCGAGATCTCACTGTTCCTTGCGAGCTGGACCTTCGCTAAGTCGCCGTAGCTCTGAAAGAGCCGGTGTGGTCCTGGATAGTTACGCCCAAAAACCACCTGACCGGTATTTGGAGCGTGTCGGACCACCCGGTAAACGTGCCGGGTCCTGTCTGAAAAGTATGAATGCAGCCGCGGTTGGTAGACCAGGTACCGACCAATGCGTTAGACGCGATAGAAGGCCCAGGCGTCGGTCGGCAAAGTGTAACGACGGAGTCGACGTTGCCGCGATGGAATCGTCCGTGCCAGCAATCATCGGACTGGTGAAGTAGATCGAGATCAATCGACATAAGGCCCGTGGCGCTCGAAGGAAAGTGCAACGCAAGCCGGCCACCACTCAGACGGACGCTGCCGCCACGGACGGAATCGGCAAAGCTATTCTCATCGCCGGACGCGATCTCAGAGCCCTTCCGCTGGAAAACATCAACTTCAAGGGGTTGCCAGGATTGCGGCGTCCAAAGCGGCGGGTCGGCATCGGCGGGAACCGTCGTCATCAGTTGGAGGTGGATGCCGAAAGCACCGCCATTGCCGTCGGGGGTTTCCCAGATACCAGACAGCGCCTCCGGATGATCGATTGGCTGGTCGAGATAGAAGCTGCGATCCCCTGAAGGTATTTCAGACCCGGTCATGACAGTGGACTGTGACCTGGCCGGGAGTATCAGAAGAATAGCGGCGAACAAGCTGAGCAGCGCGCATCGTAGGCGCACCCTAGCTTGAACGTGTAAGCGTGCCGAAGGCGTCCCCGCGCCTGAATCGCAATTGCGATCCATCGGCCTCGATCTCCGACCTTGTCCAAGTGGCCCTGCCTAGGAAAGATGATCTCCTCACGGTCCGCACCTAACCGGTCCGCGTCCGCGCATTCAGCCCGACTGTCCACCTTCCGTGAATCGACTGATACTTGCCCGGCTCACTGCCGCGGACAAGGATGTCAGCTTGCGAGACGAGCAAGCACGAGCTCTCAAGCTGGAGACACCTCGCCGAGTCCGACGCCAGCGAGCCGCTCTGTTGAATGAGGTCGGCCGCTCTTCCCTTATGTCTGTACAGTCCGCCGCAGGTCCTGCCAACCATAAGCAACCGACCGAAGACTCCTCCCGCCGATCTCGATTGTCTCTTCGCCTGCAGGACTTCCGCCCATGCGCTCATAGAAGTCAACCGCATGCCGGTTTTCGTAGAGCACCCACACTATAAACCCATGCATCTGCTGCGCGCGAGTTCAGCCGAATCTCCGCGAACAACGCGCTGCCCATACCCTGGCGGTGCGCGTCCGGGAGCAAATAGAGCGCGTACAGCTCCCCGCCATAATCCGCCAGCGGCCTCCGCAGCGCGCCTCCCGCGGCAAATCCGCAAGGACGACCATCTCGCTCGGCGACGAGAATGGACATGGAAGGCTGAGCCAAGAGACGTTCGCGCCACCGGGCGGCAAACTCCTGCTCATCCAGCGAGTCGAGATACGCCTGCGGGATGATGCCCGGGTAGGTGTCGCGCCAGCTGCCGACCTGGACCTGTGCGATCGCAGGAGCATCGTCGCTTGTAGCCGGTCGAATCAGCACGCCCATCGTAGCTCCGTATCGCTTGCGGCTCCCCAGCATCGCAGCTGCTCACGGCCCCGCGTAGTACCCGGTCCGCGTTCGCGCATCCAGCCCCAGCTTATCCACCCTCACCTCAAGCGCGTGATACTCCCCCGGCTCTCCCGCAGGTGGCGCGAACGTCAGCTCGTAGTACGCGTTCGCATCCCGCACGCACCGTCCCAGAAGCCCGGCGATATCGTTGTTTGAGTCCAGCGCCAGCCCGCCGCTTTGCACGGCGAGCACCTGGAGGCTCAGATCCGCGAACTCTGCCTGACTCGGCTTCGTCACGCCCTTCACATACTCCTGGTAGTACTGCGAGCGAAGCGCCGGCTCCGCCGCCCCGATCGGGTTCACGCCGTAGAGGGTCACCCGCGCCTCGCGCAGCTGCTGCGAGAGCGCCTGGATCTCTGCAAAGATCAGCGATTCCGCTTTGCTCCCCAGCTGGATACGCGGCCCGGTCAACAGCGGCCAGCCCGGCGATACCCAGATCATCAGCTTGCGGCCGGGCCGCTGCGCCTCGTGCGCCGTCAGCTCGCGCAGCGCCTTCAGGGAGATGTCCAGCCGCTCCTGCGCGCCGTAGATGCCCGTCGAGCGCCGAATATCGCGCAACCCGATCGAGTCATCCTTCAACGCTCCCATAAGCGCCTTGCCGTTCATCGTCGGCGTTGGCTGGATTGTCGTCGATCTGTCCGACACCACGGACAGCGTGACCGGCAGCGGCAGCCGGCCGCTATTTGCGCTCAGGAATTTCACGATCTCATCCCGGCCATATGAGACCTGCGCGTAGCCGACATTTACCTTATCCAGCACGATCACGGCCTCAACCGGCGCGTCCGCCGCGCCTGCCGTGGGCAACGCCGCGAAGCGCAGCACCGACTGTGGGCTCTTGCCGTCAAGTACGGTGAAGTCACTCTGCCTCAGGCCGCCGATCGGCGGGCCGTTCCGCGGCTCGACCACCACGTCCAGCGTGATATTCCGGTCCGGAGCGTGCTGCGTATTGGTCGGTGCCGGCGACAGAGACTCGCCCTGCTGCGCCCCCGCCATTGCGAAGCCGGGCAAGCCCAGAAGCATCAACCCCAAACCAGCTATACGTGCAAGCTGCAGCATGCATCCTCCCCGCCCGGATCAGATCGCCACCGAACCCCAGCAACGAGCTGATGCCCCTTTCCCCGCTACGGCCCCGTGTAGTATCCGGTCCGCGTGCGCGCATCGAGCCCGGCTTTGTCCACCTTCACCTGGACCGGGTGGTACGCTTCCGATTCGCCTGGTGCCGGCGCAAAGGTCAGCTCGTAGTAGGCACTTGCATCGCGCGCGCACCTCGCAAGCAGCCCGGCAACGTCGTTGCTCGAATCCAGCGCCAGCCCGCCGCTCTGCACGGCGAGTACCTGGAGACTCAGGTCCGCTGGCTCGACCTGGCTCGGCTTTGATACACCTTTCAGATACTCCTTGTAGTACTGTGACCGGTACGTCGACTCTGCTGCCCCGATCGGGTTCACACTGTAGAGTGTTACGCGCGCCTCGCGCAGCTGCTGCGAGAGGCCCCGGATCTGCGCAAACAGCTGCGCCGCTTCCTTGTTGCCGAACTCGATGTGCGGTCCGGTCAGCAGCGGCCAGCCTGGCGAAACCCAAATCATCAGCTTGCGGCCCGGCCGCTGCCCTTCGTGCGCGACCAGCTCCTGCAGTGCTTTCAGGGAGATGTCCAGCCGCTCTTCCGCGCCGTAAAAGCCTGCCGAGCGCCGCAGATCTCTCAGGCCGACCACGTCGTTCTTCAGCGTGGCTGCAAGCGCATTCCCATCCGTCGTCGGCGTCGGCTGGATACTCGTCGAGGTATCCGAGACAACGGATAGCGTGACCGGCAGCGGCAGGTGCCCGCCGTTCGCGCTCAGAAACTTCACTACCTCATCTCGGGCATAGGCGACCTGCGTGTACCCGATATTGACCGTGTCGAGCACCACCACCGCTTCGACTGGCGCGTCTGCCGCAGGCAAAGCCGCAAAGCGCAGCAGCGACTGCGGGCTCTTGTTGTCGAGCAGCGTGAAGTCGCTCTGCGTGAGCCCGCCGACCGGGCCGCCGTTCTTTGGCTCGACCACCACATCAAGCGTGATGTTTGAGTTCTGCGCGCGCGGTCCTAACGACTCATCCTGCTGCGCAACCGCCATCCCCGGGCCAAGCAGGCCCAGCAGCACTAACCCCAAACCAGCCAAACGCATGCGTCCGAGCATCGACCCTCCGTTTCGCGCGGAGCAGTACCTCCGCCCACAGTTCAGCAACGAGCCTACGCCAGCCGCAGGTACGTTGAGTACATTTGCTCCCCTACCTCGGTAAACGGCAGGAGCTGCACACTCCCGAGCTGCGTCTGCATCACCCACGCGCGCGCGCCCGTCTGCCGCGCCGCCAACGCCTCAGCCTGGCTCACCCGGTGTGGCCCCGCGCCCAGCGGAAACAGCACGAGTGGACCCCGCATCAGCGCCACCGTCTCCGGGTGCTGCGCGGAGAGCGAACCCGGGATCTGTTCCAGCCGCAGTTCCATCGGCAGCTCGAGTTCCACCACATCGCCCGTTCGCCACTCCCGCTCTACCCTCGTGAAACCTGCCTCCAGCTGCACGGGCCAGCGCCGCCCGTTGACTCGCAGCTGCACCGGCTGCCGAGCCCGCTCCGCCCACGCCGGTATCCGCAGGTGCAGCGCGAACCGCGCCGGCACGCTTGCCGTCACCGTTAACCGCACATCGCCCGCGTGCGGGTATCCACCCTCCTGCTCCAGCCGCAACTGCGTCCCATCCTCAGCCCAGCGCAGCTCCGATGCCACATACAAATTCACCCACACCGCACCCGCGTTCCGGAAATAGGAATTGATCCCGTAATCGGCTGCCACCTGCGGCAGCGTCCCCGCGCAGCACGGCCAGCGGTGCACCGAGTAACCCCGTTTCGCTACATCGTTGTAATCCTGGAAGTAGAAAGCCCGCCCATCCGGATGCATCGGGAGCGCTCCCAGCACGGTGTTGTACATCACGCGCTCCATGCTGTCGCCGTAGCGTCCTTCGTGGCGCACCCGCAGCAGGTACCGCGTCAGCTTGAAGTGCGCAAATGCGCAGCAGGGGGCCTCGAAGTTGTTGTGCGACGAGGTCAGGCTCGCGTACAGCTTGTCCCAGTCGGGCGAGGCAAGAATCTCATCCGGCCCCCACCCGCCTGTCGCGAAACTCTGCTGCTCGAGCATGTCGAACCCGTTCACCGCGGCCCGCAGGTGCAGCTCGCTCCCACCCATCAGGTACGCCTGCATCGCCGAGCTCATCGCGTTCACATAACTGTAGCCATGCCTGCGATACAGCACGTTTTCGCCCCTCGACAGCGGATCGAAGAACGTCGCGTCATCCAGGTACTGCTCAGCCATCGCGAGATACCGCCGCCCCGCACCCATCCGGTACGCCAGATACAGGTTCTCGGGCAGCGTAAAGTTCTCATCCCAGTCCCACGAGATATCCCGCCCTCGGTACCAGGGCACCTCGCGGTCTACCGGCCGCCCCGGCAGCACCGCCACTGCCGCATCCGCCGCATGGTCGAGAATGCCGAACGCCTCCGGATCCCCCAACAACCCGTGCGCGTCCTTGAGGCCGCACACCGTCTTCTCGAACGAATACCCAGGAAGCCGCGTCAGGCGGTAGTACTCGGGCGTAATCGACCCGGCATAGAGCCGGTTCACGCGCAGCACCTTATCGCGGAGTGCACTCGCAAGCGCCGGGTCGCTCACGGCCGCACTTGCACTTCCGCTTCCCGCCTGCCCGCCCAAAAACGCACTTCCCGAGCCAGCCGCCGCCACACTCATCCGTGCCAGTGCTGAGGTCCACTGCCCGAAGCTCGCGCCCGGGCTCAGCCCCGCATCCCCGGTCTTGAAGTCGTAGTCGGCTTTGTACTCGTACCAGCCGCCGATCTCCTCGCCCGGCGCCGGCTGCCCGGCCATCATCCGGAACGGCCGCATCAGGGAGTCGTCGCTGATCCCCATCAGCACTGTGCGCGTGTTCTCCATCTGCGCCGCATGCTCCGGGCTCCGCACCGTTACGTCGCCGTAGCCAACCTCATCGAGCGGCAGCTGGCCAGAGGGCCGCGCCAGCTCCGACCAGCCGCGCCGGCTCCGAGCCGCCACAAGGGCCGCAGCCGCGCCCGCTCCCAGAAACCCTCGCCTTGAAACCACAAAGCTTTTCCTTGCCAAAGAAGCCCGCCCAACCCTGTCTTTTAGTAGACGCCCATGCAGCCGCCGGGGATACGGAGCCCCTGCTACCAGCTAAACTCCCCAGAGCCGCCTCATGAAGCTCCACTTGGCCTCCATCTCGCCGCGCCCCGGTACCGGCCCCGCCCAGCAGCTGCTCAAGCACTACCTCGCCCGCATCGCGCCCTACCTATCCGTGGAAGCGCCGCTCTACCGCTCCGAAGCCGCCTTTCTCGCCTCGCTCGAGAAGCACAGGGCCCGCACCGCACCCGCACTGGTTCTGCTCGACCCGCGCGGCAAGGAGCTCTCCTCCGAGCAGCTCGCCGTACTTCTCAACACCCACAAGCAATCCGCGACCCAGCTGCTCCTCTTCGCCGTCGGCCCAGCCGACGGCTGGACCGACGCGGCCCGCGACCTCGCCCGGCGAGAAGCCGCAACCCAGCTTTCCCTTGGTCCTATGACACTCCCGCACGAACTCGCCCGCGTACTCCTCGCCGAGCAGCTCTACCGCGCCTGCACCATCCTCGCCGGCCACCCTTACCATTCCGGCCACTGATCAGCCGCCGTAGAAAAACATGGCGGCAGCCTAAGCGAAGCGAACGGTCCGTTTTTCCTGTCAACACAAATCCAGGACCGCCTGCGCGGCTGGCAGTCACTTCGTGGCACGTGTACCTGATTTCACCGCCGACTAGCGGTAGGCCATGTGGCCGCCAGGGAGGTACCAGGTACACCCGACACGCGATCTGTTGACTTAAAGCGCCTGCCGCACCAGCCGCCGAACCCCTTCCGTGCTCGCCCCATACACCGCATGCGCGACCAGCCCACCCGCGTGCAGCACCGCCGGCGTCCGTCCCGGTGAGGGCAGTACACGGAGCGCCGGCAGCACCGACTCGCTCGCACCTAGAAACAGCGACGCCCCGAACGCGGTCCCAAACCCGTATGTCACCGGAGGCACATACTCCGCCAGCCATCCATATACACCGCCAGCCAGCGCCCCGAACAAGTAGTGCGTCGCCGGTGCCGCAACCTTCTTCTGCCCGCGCGTCAGCTTTGCGCCAGCCACAGCCGCGACGTTCTCTGCCGCCTCTGCATGCGCCCGCTCATATACCCGCAGCTGCTTCTTCTGCTTTCGCGAGACACCGTGACCCACGCCCGTCGCGTCCTCCACCTTGCGCGTTCCCTTCACCGACGTCGCCTGAAACGCATCCATCACCAGCGTCGACAACGCCCCCGCAATCGCACCCGCCACTAAACCCTTCCAGGCCTCGCCACCCGCCGTCTCATCTCGATGCATGCCTTCGCCTCCACCCTAGCCAGATGAGCCGCTGGAAAGTGAAGATGCCCGGCGCAACCGCCCGTGATCGCCTTCCATGGAAGCGAGTTTGCTGCACTCAGGCACACCAACTTACCTGCAACATACAATCAAGCCCATGCCGGACGAACGACCAGGCGATAGAAGCCAGCCCGCTACTGACCAGTCAGCCTCCCCGGCAACCGTTGGTATCTCAGCCGGTGCCGGCTCCACTGCCGGTACTTCGGCGCAAGCGGACCTTAGCGCCAGGGCAGTTGATTCAGCCGAAGCTGACATCAGCCCCACCACCGACGCTTCGGCCAAATCCGACACCAGCTCCACCGCAGGTGGCGACCGCAAGGGCCTCATCCTCATCTTCACCGGCGCTGGCAAGGGCAAAACCACCGCAGCCCTCGGCACTGGCTTCCGCGCCGCAGGCAGCGGGCTCCGCGTGCTCATGCTGCAGTTCATCAAGGGCTCCTGGCACTACGGCGAGCTGGACGCCGCCGCGCAGCTCGGCGACATCTTCCAGATCCGGCCCATGGGCCGCGGCTTCATCAAGGTTGGCGGCGCCGAAACCGACCCCGAGGACCTGCGCCTCATCCAGGAGTGCTGGGCCGAGGCGACCCGCGCCATTGGCTCCGGCGACTGGGACATGATCATCCTCGACGAGATCAATTACGCTATCGGCTACGGCCTGCTCGACCCCAACGAGGTCGCCAAGACCCTCAGCGAGCGCCCCCCGATGCTCCACGTCCTCCTCACCGGCCGCAACGCCCACCCCGCATTGGTCGCCATCGCCGACACGGTCACGGAAATGCACGAGCGCAAGCACGCCTACCAGAAAGGCATCCAGGCGCAGCTCGGCATCGAGTATTGACGCTCATAAAGGCGAGACGGTGGTGCTTTAGCCTGCACAAGGAGCCGTTGCCTACAAGACCGGAACCAGCCGGCTCTGGTGCAAACGCAGAGTACCCACAGACCGATCTCACAAGTGTTTCCGTGGTCACGCTGCAAGGACCGCGTTCCAGAGAGAAGGCGCAGTTTGGTCTTTAAGACCCAGCTTTTTGATTGAGAACTGTTTCTTTCGGGTTCTGTGAAACAACTCGATACCGGCGATCGCGGTGGCTGCAGAGGCAAAGGTCTTGAACCCCAGCATGGGCCTGGTCCGGGACTTGATACCTCGACGGTCCTGTTCCCTCAGGTGTTCAGGTACTTCGAGGATCGCAGCGTAGTGCGCTTCCAGCCTCTGTCTTCGTTCGCCATCGCGCACTGCTCGATGCGAGGCAGCGTAGCCATCGAGTGTCATGCTTGGGAGGACGCTGTCTTGCGTACGAAGCGCCTTGCGCAGGAAAGGCTTTCGCTGCAGCGACATCGCGGTTCGAGCTCAAGCGGAAATCTACGGTGTGGCCGTTCCTGTCGACGGCACGATACAGGTAGACGCACCGTCCTCGAACTCTCACGTACGTTTCGTCCACTCGCCAGGACCTGCCAGCCGGGCATGCGAAGCGGTTCCAGCGTTTCTCGAACTCCGGACCGTAGCGCTGGACCCATCAGGGTAGGAGCGGAGCCTTGTCCGGGGAATCGATGTGGGCGGCCGATTGCACATCGTAGTCACGGCTTTTGCTCAGGAAGCGATAAGCTGCACGCGTATTCTTCCGTTCAGCAGCAGGAAATTGCATTAGATAAATTGTCCCAGCTTATTGCACTGCTTCTTAAGCTCAAGCCGGAGAACTACGAATTGCGGCTTGCACTTGCGATCGGCCTCGCTGCCGAGGCCGAGACGACGTCTTACTGGGCATAGAGCCGAGTCACTTACGCTGTTCTTCGATCATATGTTTCAGCGGATCGAACCTATGCTGAACGTAAAGATGGGTCTTACTCCTTCAAAACTTCTTACACGCTCGACGCAGCGACCTTAGCAAACGTTCGTAGCAGAGTTTCGAAGTTAACGACTCTTCGGATGCGCCGAGTGTCGCACTAGAGCCGATACGACACTCATCTGTTTTGTACATCTTTGTACGAATGGCAGGTTGCGCTTCGCCATAGGTCTCAGCCGCTATGTGCACGTCTCGTACACGCGTACGGACAACTAAGGCAACAGAACCCGAGCAGCTCGCCCGAGCTGCTCCACCGTATCCGCAAGGGACAGTTCTCACTTAGAAAGCCGGGTCTCAAAGATCAAGCTGTGCTTGTATCTGGAATGCTGTTCTCATCGCTTAGGACTGTTGCAACTCCGAGCCGTATGGTGCGTCCACGCTGGCAATCTGCACCAGAGCCGAACCAATCAAGGACATGCATGTCGCCTACCGAAAGGCGTATTTGTAAAGCACTCTTTCAGCCGATGTCGCAGCGTCTGATTGACGTTTTACAGTCATCTCGCAAAGATGTGGGCACTGCGAGATGCACAAGCGCCTCAGATCAGTGCGGTTCGTCACGAACAACACCTGGAGCTTCGATGCCAAATGCCTGGACATTACCCGGCAGGAGCATTGGTAACGGCGCCCTGATGGAGCTGTACAGCTGCACGGGCGCTGCGGACCAAGGGTGGACGGCACGGTGCTTCGACATTCCGGGCGGCATCACCACCGACGGTGTGCAGCCCGACATCGAGGACTGCACCGGTGGCAGCTACTAACAATGGATGCTCCCGCCGGGAACTCCCAAATGGTAAACACCTGGGACATTTCTCTAAACCTTCGTGGCGGACGGATGTAATCGGCCCTCATGACGCTGAAAACAAACAGTGAACCGCAGGTTCACTCCCTTCACTCACTTGAAACGCCACAGGAGAAACCGAATGAAGCACTCACCCCTGATTTTTCAACGCAGCCTGGCGTCGCTTGGCCTTTTTGTGCTCAGTTGTTTGCTTTCGAGCCCGGCCAAAGCGCAAAGCGAAGCCGCGGCGGCCAGCAATACAGCAGCAGCCACGCTTAAGTCGGCTGCCGCACAGGCACAAGCCCGAGCAGTCGCGGCCTACAACGCTTACAACTCGGCATTCCTGGTTCAGGAAAACGGGCAGACTTATTACGCTAACAACTTGATCACTGTGAACATCGGAGAGAACGGCGAGTGGACCGAAGCGCTGGACATCGTAGTCGCCGAAGATCGCTACCAGTACACCCATGCAGCGGCCGACCGCAACATGGTGATCGCGCTGCTTAACAGTCTGGCCTACTACAACGATGGCCCCGATGCGCCGAATGGAAACTGGCAAACCGACGGATACGACGACAATCTTGCTTGGATGGTCAACGCCTATTTGCGCGGTTATCAAATCGCGGGGACTTCCTTATTCCTGACGGAGGCTGAGGAGGGATGGAATCAGGAGTACGCGCAGGGTTGGGACACAACCGTCGCGGGCGGTGGCATTTGGGAAAACACGGATAAGACTGCCAAGTGCGCCGTCGCTAACAATCCGTTTATCTTCGAGGGCGTCGGGCTCTACCAGGCCACGGGGGATAGCACGTACCTGACTAAGGCGGAGGCCGATTACGCTTGGATGCGCTCTCACCTGCTTATCACCACCGGGCAGTATGCGGGACAGGTGCATGGCTGCGTGAACACGGCCGGAGCTATAGAGGACCCCACCCCCGGGGACGATGACGTGTATAACAGCGGAGCCTTTCTCGAAGCGGCTACCCAGCTGTACCGGGTTACGGGAAATCAGACCTACTATAACGATGCGGTAATGGTAACTAATCACATCGTCAACGAGGGGCCGGTTCTCCATAGCACCGCTGAAGCGCCGGGCAATCAGTGGGCTTACTGGTTTACTCGGGGGTTGAGCGATTTCTCAACCGAAGCCAATCTTTGGCCCGAGTACAAATCATGGCTGCTTGGCAACGCCAATGCAGCGTGGAGCGAGCGCAACAACCTGGACCTAACCTGGAATGACTGGTCGGGCCCGACGAACGACGCAGAGCCCCCCACCGATCCGATGGAGATGTCGAGCGCGGCGGCAATCTGGCAGCAGCTTCCACCGGCGAGCGTAGAGCTGGGTGGCACCTACTTGCTCCAGAGCGTCGCCAGCAACCTTGCGGTAAGCGTTGCGGATGCCTCGACCGCCGACGAGGCAGCGATCATCCAATCCCCCTATACAAAGGATACGCCAGAGCAGCAGTGGACTTTCGAGGCGACCAGCGGCGGCTACTACCGGATTAAGAACGTGAATAGCGGCGAGGTGATCAGCGTCGCAGGCGCCTCGGGTATCAACGGCGCGGCTATCGTGCAGCGGCCCGCAGCGGCGATCATACCGGGCGACGACGAATGGGAAGCGGTTCTCAACCCGGATGGCACTTATTCGTTCTACAACCTAAACAGCCTGCAAGCGCTGGACGATCCGGCTGAAAGCACGACCATCGGTACGCAGCTGGACCAGTGGTTCGGGAACAATACGAGTGCGCAGGAGTTTTACTTGGTTCGCTTGTCCAAGTGACGGTCTCCCTAGCAGTGAGAGGCGTGAGAACTGCAGCCGAAGCGGGTCTCACGCACTGACTCGACTGGAATAACTGGGAGCGGATGAGAGTTCCAGACCTACTGAAAGCTAGTAAGAACCCACTTGAAAGGCTCTGTTGCTTTAACCATTTCGATAGCGATCGGGTTCTACGATACATGGATGTTGACGCGTCGTCGGTTCTCAGTCGCTATCGTCCTGGTCTGCGTTCGTTGGTACTGCAGGTATGGGATCTCCTACCTGGAGCGGGCAGCTGGGTCAGAGCGGTGAGCAACTCTCGAAATCAGGTACTTAGGTAATCTAGGGAGCATTTGGCTCCCGCGTAGATAATCCTCCTGTTGCTTTGAGCGATGACCTTTCGCTCGGCCCTAGAGATACGCCCGGCATAGTGGAGCGGTAATCGCAGGCTCGTGGATTGACCGGGCTGTTGTGAATGGCTTTCACCTCAGGTGTCGAACCTACACTGCTGCTGTTGTGCGATCGCGGTCTCGTTCTCCCGTACTTCTACTGAAGGAGCCACTTTCATGCCGACTACTTCTGCCCCCCATTCCATCACTAGCACCGTTCTCTCGCCCGACTCGCTGGTGGCTGTGACCCTGACCAACGAGCTTCAGTTTGATGGAACTCAAGCTTTCTCATTAGGTGCTTGGCTGTTGATAGAACCAGGTGATGCCGCTGGGGATCTTTTCAGCGCAGGTGACAACTTCTCGGTCTCTCTTTCGGAATCCGGCGAAATTCAAGGCAACTTCGGTGCCGGTAGCTGGACTCCAGCCAACGCAAATGCTCCCATCTCCAGATGGTTTTATCTCCTGATCACAGCGGAGGCCGATGCAGCTAACAACTCTGCGAGTGTTTCGCTCTATTTTGACGGGGCGCTAGCAGACGCAGTCACTGTTGGCAACACTGGTGGAGGCACCAGTACACAACTCACAATTGGAGGGGCTGTTTTTCAGTGCATTGCGCTGAACGTCTGGAACACTGCCCTTCCTGCCGATGCAGAACAGTTTATCAACCCGAACTGGACCCTTCCTTCAAGCGCGCAAAACATAATTGCCGCCGTGGACTTTACCCAGAACCCGCCTCTTGATACGGGACCATCGCATTACGCGCTCAGCTACACCAATGAGGTACCCTGCCAGTTTTGTAACACGCCAGCCCTCTACTTAAACGGCGCTGCCAGCGCATCTCTTACTTCGCCGTCCACCATTGTCCCCAAAGGCCACTTCTCTCTCGGGCTGTGGTGCTATGTTGAGCTTAGTGCAACATTTAACAATCAGATCAGCCTTCTTCAAATCTCCAGTACCGATGGCAAGCAAAACCTCACGCTGAGCTTCGCGATCGACAACAACACCGTGTCAGTCTTCGTTACCGCAATCAGCGATAGCACTGCTACGACGGCTCCCTACCAACTGCCACTCCAGACTTGGTCTGTCCTCGGGGTGAACTTCGATGGCCAGAAGATCTATCTCTCAATTAATGCTTCAGTCGTTAGTTCGACCAGTTTCAACGGTTTCTCGGAACCGCTCTCGTGCCTCGCTCTTGGATCTACGCCGGGCAACCTCGGTACTCAGAACTTTAGTGGATACCTTCAAAGCTTCTTTGTTGTACCAAACAACCAAAGTGCGCCCGAGATCTATGCTCTGCTCACCACTGGCCTAGGGTCCCAAACATACAATTGCGTGCTGGAATTTGGAGGAGCGCAAACTCTGGACCAGGTTACCTGCGCGCCGGTTGAAATGTATCAGGCGAATATAGCCGATCAACTCTTGTGTTCGCAGGTGCAAGGGATGAACCAAGCCCCTGGCCAAAGGATCGTCAGGCCTTCCGCCGGACCTGTGATTCCGCAGCAGGTACAGCATAGGTTCGCTTCGGTGAAGTCAGACAATCCGGATATTGTTGGCTACAACCTAGATGTCTATGAGCAGCTTCTGAGCGCATTGCCTGAGAGTGCGCGAAAAGCCCAACTCCGGCAGAGTTTTCAGCAGAGACTTCAGGAGGGCTTTGATCGCGCAAGAACGAGCGACTGGGCTGTTCCGAAAGTGCAGTGTGAACTGATTAACGGGAAATATCGATTTACACTTTCTAAGCCCTTTATCGAGAATGACGTATTTGAAATAGATGAAGTCTCGATTAGCAACTGTGCCGTCTGGAGCATTCAGATTGCCGCCCAGTGTGTAGGCATTGTTTTACAAATGTTTGGTTTCGCCTTCTCCTTGAGTGGCCTCATTAAGGCCCTAACAGCCGGGCTAAATCAGCGCCTTCTCGGCGTGATGCTTTTTGAAGGACACGCTGGCGTAGCAGGGCTCGTCGTAGGTCTCATCAATGAGACGAATATCGATGCTCTAACCATTGTTAAAATCATTCGGACCCTTTACAACGCAGATGTACTTATTCCGGTAATCACCAACGCGCTCGTAGGAGTATCGTGGTGGAACTGGGCGTTCACCTTGACCGGTCTTATGATTTCAATAGTTGGCATTTGGGTCACGGGAGGGTGGTATCTGGCGATCATGCTGGCACAGTTGGCGCTCTCAGTTGGTCAACTGGTTGAAGTGGCTAAGGAAAAGCCTAAAGGTTGCTAGGTGGGCGGAGCTGCCAAGAGCTTGCCAGGTGTGTAGGTAGCTCTTCTGAAGCGCATCCTGTGTAGGCTAGCCCGCGTTTGACACAGCTCCTATAGTTTGATTGCCCGGCTGCTAAGAGCTCATTCCCTAAGGACAGCTGAGGCGATGGTTCAGCCGCTGCCGGCAATCGCCTGTTCCGTGCTTCTGCGGCGGTGAAGTTAATTTCGTTATTGCGACGCAGCCAGCCCGCACCCGCTGCGCCGCGCCATCCCACGGCAACCCGCCAGAGGTGACGAGATTGACCTGCACCGTGTCGCTCTCCTTTGATCGGGACCGCCGCTGCTGCGGCCACCAGTCCACCTGAACCGACGCTGACGGCAATGAGGAGCCGCCTCCGCGTCAGGTTCAGCTCATTCTTAACCTCTTCGAAGGCCTTCCCTATCCCCACGCGTTTACTCCCCTTGCAGCTCGCCGGCCCAGCGCCAGGCGGCTACGGCGAAAATCATCGATCCGACCAGGGAGACATACCAGGTAGTCGCCAGGCCCATGGCGAACGTGACAATCCTCGAAGGCCATGATGGCGGGTGCAAACGTCGGTACCGGCAGCTTCCCGGCCTCGGCTCGTGCCAGCCCTCCAACCGAGGAGATTCCAATGCCTGGTGTGCCAGCGCATCAAGCACGAGCGCGCTGCCGGGCTCCCAGGATCGCGGCTTGCGTTCAAGGGGCGGTATGCGTTCCCCCCGGGCTCATCCGGCGATCTCATCGCGCTCAGCGCGGGCAAAACGGGCAAGCTGGTCAAGCGGCGAGTCGCCGGGCGTTGTGAGCGAGAGGCTTTCAAGCGGCTCTTCCTTTGCCGTGGGCGCGTGCGCCGCCGGCCCCAGGGATTATTCGCGAGCATCCTCCTCGGCCGCTTTTGCCCAGCTTTCGAGCTTGCCCGTGATCCGAGCAGCCAGTCCTGCGGTCTTCGCGGGTTCGCTCCCGCTTTCCGGCGCAAGCCGCCCCGAGTCCGGACTCACCGTGCGCCAAATCCACAGGAGTCTTAGCCCCGCATACCCGAGCATGAGTGCTGCTTTGGCGGCTCTTGTTCCCGGTCTGCTTCAGCTTCGGTCATCGCGTCTCCCCGGCGTAGCGAACTCGGGCTCTCCATCCGGCTGTGCATACCAGTACGCCCAGGATCGCCACGAAGTAAATGGAGCAGCCCGGAATCCACATCAGCAGGCCGCCAAGGCGCTGATCTTCTGCCGCCGAAAGCCCCCACCCATTCCGGATGAGTGCGAGCGCACCGAGCTCGTCGTACGGGTGCAGGTACGCCGGGTAGTGCCCAAGCCGCACAAACGCGATGATGATGATGCCCAGCGCAGAGTTCTCAGCAACTGCAGCGAACAGGTAGAAGATAGAAGTTTCCGGCTGCATCCGCCGTTCCGGCAAGGGCCCGAGCACCGGCCACCAGAACATCGTCGCTGTCGCCAGAAAGCTCAAATGTTGCAGGATATGTACCGACTCGTGCGCCAGCGCGTAGTTGTAGAGCAGGGGCAAGTGCCACAGTGTCATGGTTCCCATCGCGGCGAGCCACGCCGGCCAGGGCGCACCGAGCATACGCTCTGCCGCAGCGATAGCGAAAACCCGCATCCATTGTCGCGCGACGGCTTCGGGGATGCCAAACAGCAGTAGCGGCGGCACAATAAGGATCAGCAAAAGATGCTGCGCCACATGCGCGCTGAATAAGTAATCATCGCCGAGCGAGTCGAGCGGCGAGCAGAGGGAGAGGAACAACACGAGGATGCCCGTCAGGAAGGAGGCGCGTCGCCATGCGCGCGCAGGAACCTTCCAAAGATAGATCCCTGTTGCCACAAAGCATCCCGCAACAATCGAGGGCTCGATCTCCCAGCCGACGCGCATCAGCTCCGCGGTCGTCATCGGGTCGACCAGATATAAACAGTTGAGAAAACGATGACCCAGACCGCGTCCACGAAATGCTAGTAGTAGGAGATACAGGTCATCGCCGTCTGCTGCTTCGCGCCCATGCGATCGCGCAACGCGAAGCTCACTGCCGTGCCCAGTAGGATCAGCCCAATCGTGACATGGAGCGCATGGAACCCGGTAAGCGTGTAGTAAGTGCTGCCGAAAAGATCGCGGCTTACTGTGACGTTTTCGTGAAGTAGCTTGCGGTACTCCTGTACTTCGCCGTACAGGAAGAAAAGCCCTAGCAGCATGGTCGCGCCCAGCCATAGGCTTACGCCATTGCGCTGCTGCCGGCGGCGCGCGCGTTCCGACAGCCACATGGTGAGCCTGCTTGAAAGCAAGCAGGCCGTGTAGATGGCCGTTTTGCCGGGTTCGAGAACACTCCGCGCATTTGGCCCATCAGGTGAGGCCCCGGTGTAGTACACGTAAGCGGCCACGAGCAGCGCGAAGAAGATTGACTCGGACGCGATAAAGAGTAGAGTCCCTAGGCGAGACCCGTCCTCCACCAGGTTTTTAGCAGCTTCAAGTGCGGTCGCCATGGGTGTCCCTATTTGTTCAACATCCTGTCTTGCTGGTCAGGGTGGTGCAGATCCCATAGGGGACGCGATCCGTGAATCGGCGGGATCTGCGCGAAGTTATACAGCGGCGGCGGTGAGGAGGTTGCCCACTCAAGCGTCCACGCTTCCCAAGGATTGTCCCCTGCCGGACGGCCGCGATGGAGGCTCCACCAGAAGTTGGCAAATAGAAACAGCGTGGAGCCAGCAAGCAGAAATGCGCCAACGCTTGAATCAGATTCAGGATCGCCCAGTGCCCCACCGCTGGGTAGGTCCACACGCGCCGCGTCATGCCGCCCATGCCGAGTAAGTGCTGCACAAAAAAGTGAGATTGGATAAAGCCCACGGTGTAGGTCAAGCTCCAGCTTGACCGAGCCATAGGTAGGCTTCGGCTCAGGCTCGCCTGGACGCCCCCGAAACTTCCACGTCGAGGAGCCGACCAGCCCGGAACCAGCAGCAGAATGCCAAGGCACATCAGCAGCACACCATAGCTCAGGGCCGCGATGGCGTGCGCGTAGCCGGAGCGTAGAGTAAACATCGGGAACACCGGCGACTCCGCAAGGAGGGACGCCAGGTGACAGTGATCCGGACAGGAAATCTAGAAAGGCGTGAAACAAGTCTGAACCTTCTGTCTTTGCTGCACACAGCTAGGGGAAAGCTTTCAACTCAACTGGCTATGGAAAGCAAGCGCCTCCAATGCGGAGAACACTACAGGAACTTTGGGCAATGTGAAACGCAAAAGGTCTGCGATCTTCATGACACTTATACACAAGATAGGTAATAAATACGAAACTACTTACAGCACGACCGCCTCAAAAACAAGCATGACACATGAAGAAGCAAGAAGCGTGAAGACGTTGGCCAGTAACATCCGCCCAAAACCGCTTCTCCGCCCTTCAGATATAGATAAGACAAGTTCAATTTACCCGTCGATGGGTGAAGGGCCTGCATCCCAAACTAGGACGGTCTCGTATGTCATGAAAGATGAGGGTTTGATATGTCATCAAAGTTCATTTCTCCTCCAGTCGTCGTCGTTACCGGAGCGTCTGCGGGTTTGGGACGTGCGATTGCCAAGGCCTACGCTCGCAGAGGCGCAAAGCTCGGTCTGCTGGCGCGCAACCCGGAAGCCCTCGAGGCTGCCAAGCAGGAGTGCGAAGATCTCGGCGGCTCCGCCATTGTCATCCCTACCGACGTCTCGGACTTCGATCCTGATCATTCACTCTCCAATGGGTAAGCGGTCGGGCGCGCATTTTAACCCCGC
>CAXTMF010000013.1:0-100897 GCA_964245435.1 uncultured Acidobacteriaceae bacterium | reverse complement strand
GGCTGGAGGACAAGCGGATCCAGCGATTTTTCCTGGTGGGGCGGAACCCGCGGATCGAGGAGCTCCGAAGGGTAATTCACGCGCTCCAGGAGCTGCCTGGAGGGCAGGGGCAGGCGGCGGCGATCGCAGAGCAGACGAAGGTGAAAGGTGCGGCAGCGGAGGGTGCGATAGCAGAAGGTGCGATTGCAAAGGGTGCGATTGCAAAGGGTCCGGCTATCGAGGGTGCGACAGCAGAGGGTGCGGCAGTGGAGGGTGCGGCAGTGGAGGTCAAGGGTGTTGGACTGCGGCGGACGCAGGCGATCCTTTACATCCTGAAGTCGGCAGGCCTCCTGCAGCGAACGGCCCGGGGCTATCGGCGGCGCGAGCAGGAGATTACGGATTTGGAGCTGGAGCAGCTGATTGCGTTGTTTGAGGAGCAGGGCAAGGAGGACCGCAACCGGCTGGGCGAGATGATGCGTTATGCCGAGAGCCCGGAGTGCCGGAAACAGTTCTTGCGGGGGTACTTCGGCGAGGAGGCTGGGGAGTTATGCGGGGAGTGCGACATCTGCGTGGAGGGGCGGGAGATCGCGGAGCAGGCGGAGCGTGCGTTAGCGGGCGGCGGCCCTGCACTGGAGACCGGGCGGGATGCGTCGCTGCCGCGGAGCGAGCGAACGGACGTGGAACAGGCGGTGGAAGTGGATATGGCGATCGGTACAGTGGTGACGACCGCGCCGGAAACGCTGCCGCAGCGGAAGGAAGCGCCGTTCCGCTCGGGAGACGCCGTGCGCCATGCCAGGTTCGGCGCGGGGCGAGTAGTGGAGATCGATGGGGAGAACCTCGTGGTGCGGTTCGCGGCGGGGATGAAGCGGGTGCGGCCGACGTATGTGCGAGCTTCCTGAACCGGTGTCAGGCTTTGCGCCGGCGGCCGAAGCTGAGGCCGCCGACAAGAACTGTGCCCAGGATGGCGACTGACAGCCAACCCAGGATGCCACGCCCGAAGCTGCGCATGAGCAAACCCGAGCAGGCTGCGGCGGCGCAGTAGGTGAGCACGACGGCGGCCTGGAGGCGAAGCTGGCGGGAAAGCCGCTCCACGGGCTCCTTCCCTGAGCTTTTCGCCGGCGCTTCTTCAGCCACAAGCCCCTGGGCAAGACCCGTGGCGAGTGTGGTCCAGGTGCCGGTGATGTAGGTTGTCACGACGCCGGGCAGTTTGAGAGCGAGGACCGCTGCGCTTTGGAGGCCTATCGCGACCGCACCGAGCCCGATCAGGATGTGGGCCGCGAGACTGCCGGTAGCGGGGGTATGGATCAGCTCACGACTGGCGGCAAGAACGAGCAGGACGAGCTCGCAGAGCAGGATGGTGTTGACGCGAGCCGGCCAGAGCACGGAGGTTGGGCCGGAGTGCAGGCTAGCCTCGGCCTGTTGCTCCGCGTGCGATTCGGCCTGTCTCACGGCCTCGCGGATCGGACCGGCAAGCAATGCGCCCAGGAAGACGCCGGAAAGGTAGCAGAGAATGGCAGCGGCAGTGCCGGCGGCGCTGTTCCACTGCCCGGAGGCGAGCGCGAAGCCTAGAAGCACGGTATTGCCGGTCATATTGGCGATGAAGATATGGGCAAGGCCGAAGTAGCTCCAGCTGTCGAGCGCGCCGGCGGTTGCCGCCAGGCCAACGATGAGGAGTTTTCGCCGGGAGGCTTGCATGACGGGCTTGGATGCGGAGTGTGGCGCGGGGCAGAGGGAGCCGATTGACAGCCTCGGCCCGAGAAGTGCGGAAAGCCCCTTGTATGCTTCGGCGGAAGTCTTCGATCTTGAGACGACCTCAATCGACTCTAAGGTCTTCATCAAGGCGGGCGTGATACAAGACTTCACCTGGTTTAAGACATAGCTGATCGACGATGACAGCAACCAGTGAGTCCCAAACGCTTTGTGGTGACCAGGGAAGAACTTCCGGCGGCGCAGGGAGAGGAGTTTGCTTCTGAAGAAGCAGGAATGCCTTCTTCTTCTCTGTGACCACGGGGAGATTTGCAGGAGTAACCGGGCTCTGAAGCGGAGGCACACCTAACTTCGCGCAAATGAGTTTGTAGAAATCTCCGACAGTGCGGACCGACGCCGCTTCATCGTCTTCAACACTTATGACGAACAATTCTTCTATGCGGAAAACCATCTCGACAGCGTCAAGTCCCATATTTGGTCTTATCGCAATGCGTATGCGGCGAGGCTGATCGAGCTTCTCTATCGAAGTGGGTTTTGACCAGCTTCTTCCCGAGGAGCGGCTGCCCACAAGAGCAAAGTTGCTAAAGGCGCTTTCTAAACCCTTCGCCACGCTCAGAATGACCCATTGTTCGTTGCTGGCTGACTCCTCACACGCGCGCAGAGCGGAGCTACCTGGCGACTCCGGTGGTGGAGAGCTGGGCGGCGCGGGCTTCGCCTCGTCGGCGGCCCATGAGGACCCAGCCGGCGCCGAGCAGCGTGAGCAGGGCGATGATGGCCTGGGAGCAGACGCAGTAGAGGCACCAGACCTGGAGGAGGTCGCGCTCGACATGGGTGAGGTAAGCGGCATAGCAGAACCCGAGGGCGGCGGCGGCAAGCATGAGGCGGCGCAGACCAGAGAGCGCCAGCACCACCAGCAGTGTGTAGCCGGCGATGCCGAGGACGGCAACGGGCAGGCCGTGGACCGGGCCGAGGTTGAGGACGGCGAAACGGCTGTGATTGACGATGCCGCAGTCCCAGTGGGCATTGATGTCGCAGGGCGCGGTGTCGGTCGAGTAGTGGACCCGCAGCGCGAGCGACGATACGATGATGCCTAGAGCCGCGAGCAGGGTGAGCAGAATGCGCATAAAGGGGCGGAACTCCCGGCAGCTGCCCTCTGCGAGCCGCTGCAGCTTGAGTTTACAACCGGGCGCGCCTGCAGCCTTTGAGGGTGCAGCGGGACGGTGGAGGTTGAGCGATGGGGAAGTTGGTCGAGTCCGCAGAGGCGCGCGGGTTGAAGAGTAAAGGCCTGCTTGGTATGGGTGTGGTTGGGCTTGCGCTGGGGCTGGCAGCCGCTCCGGGAGCGCGAGCGCAGTTTCCGCAGACGCCGACGGTGCCGCAGTCGATGTTGGACTCGGCAGCGCTGAAACCGCCGCCGGGCGCGAGTGTGGCGATTGTGGAGTTTGCGGACCTGGAATGCCCGGCGTGCCGGGCAGCGAACCCGACGCTGGTGGCGGCCGCAGCGAAGTACAAGGTGCCGTGGCAGTTCCATGACTTCCCGATCCCGGGCCACGTGTGGAGCACGCAGGCGGCGGTGAATGCGCGCTGGTTCTCTGAAAAGTCAAAAGATTTGGCTGAAGAGTACCGGAACACGATCTATACCAACCAGCTGAGCATCAGCACGCAGGATGACCTGAGCCAGGCGACGCAGAAGTTTGCGCAGGAGCACCATATCCAGCTGCCGTTTGTGATCGACCCGCAGGGCAAGCTGCTGGATGAGGTACACGCGGATGCGAGCCTGGCGCGGAGCCTGGGCGTGCACCAGACGCCGACGATCTTTGTGGTGACGGCGCACAGCCACGATCCGGGGCACCCGTTCGTGGAGATCAACGACACGCAGCTGCTGTACACGTACCTGGACCAGGCGGTTTCGGCGACCTCGGCGCCAAAGGCGGCGCAGACGGCTTCGGCGCGCAAGGCACACGGTACGAACTAGCTGGGTTTGGGCATATCCCTGGAGGAAAGCAGGTCCTCCGCTGCACTCGGGATGACGCTTCAGGCAGTGTCTCCGACCGGTAAGCAGGTTGGGCTTACCTGGGTCTGGAGTCGTTGCCGGGCTGGTTATTTCGTCTTTAAAGTTTTGCGCGTGAGGAGTGTTTCCATGGCTACCAAGACAGCTGTGCCGCAGCAGACCGGGTTTGAAAGCGAAGTCGCCGAGTGGATCGAGGCCTTTGACGAGGTCATTGTTGCCGAGGGCGCGGAGAGCGGCGCGGCAGTGATGGAGGCCTTGCGCCGGCGGGCGAACGAGGCCGGGATCGCGACGCCGGGCGAGCTGGTTACCGAGTACAAGAACACGATTCCGAAGCACGAGGAAGTGCCATACCCGGGCGATCGCGACCTGGAGCGGCGGGTGGAGTCGCTGATTCGCTGGAATGCGATGGCGATGGTGCACGGGCAGAACAAGAAGGACGCCGGGATCGGCGGGCATATTGCGACGTATTCATCGCTGGCGACGCTGCTCGAGGTGGGATTCAACCACTTCTTCCATGCGAAGTATGGGTCCCAGCCGGGAGACTTCATTTACTTCCAGGGCCATGCCTCGCCGGGCGTGTATGCGCGAGCGTTTTTGGAAGGGCGGTTCGATGAGGAGCGGCTGCTCAATTTCCGGCATGAGCTGCGTGGCAAGCCGGGGTTGTCGAGCTACCCGCACCCATGGCTGATGCCGGATTTCTGGCGCTTCCCTACTGTGTCCATGGGTATTGGGCCGCTAAATGCGATCTACCAGGCACGGTTCATGCGCTACCTCGAGAACCGGTCGCTGATTGAGAAGACGCCGCGCAAGGTGTGGGCGTTCGTGGGCGATGGCGAGACGGACGAGGTGGACACGCTGGGCGCGATCACGATGGCCTCGCGGGAGAAGCTGGACAACCTGATTTTCGTCGTCAACTGCAACCTGCAGCGGCTGGATGGGCCGGTGCGCGGCAATATGCGGGTGATCGACGAGCTGGAAGGGGTGTTCCGGGGCGCGAACTGGAATGTGATCAAGGTGGTGTGGGGCTCGGACTGGGACAAGCTGTTTGAGCGCGACCACACGGGGCTGCTGCTGAAGCGCATGGAAGAGTGCGTGGATGGCGACTTCCAGGCGTTCAAGGCGAAAGGCGGCGCGTACCTGCGCAAGGAGTTCTTCGGCAAGTACCCGGAGCTGCTGGAGCTGGTAGCCGACTACACGGACGAGCAGCTAGCGGCACTGCATCGCGGCGGACACGACCCGGCGAAGATTTTTAATGCGTACAAGCGTGCGACGGAGCACACGGGCAGCCCGACGGTCATCCTGGCGAAGACGGTAAAGGGCTACGGCTTTGCCGGAACGCAGGCTCGCAATGCCTCGCACCAGGAGAAGAAGCTGACCGACGACGCGCTGGCGGCGTTTGTGAAGTTGTTTGAGCTGCCGCTGACCGAGGAGCTGGCGAAGGACGCAAAGCCGTGGAAGCCGGCGGCGGATGCGCCGGAGCTAGCTTATATGCGGGCGCGGCGCGAAGCGCTGGGCGGCTTTCTGCCGGCGCGCACGGTACCGGCGAGCGAGTGGGGCGGGAAGTATGAGGCGCCGAAGCTCGACTTTTTCGGGGAGTGGATTGCGGGCTCGAAGGGCCGCGAGGTTTCGACGACGATGGGCTTTGTGTCGATCCTGCGCTCGCTGATGAAGGATCCGAAGATCGGCAGACTTATCGTGCCGATTGTGCCGGACGAGGGCCGGACGTTCGGGCTGGAATCGGCGGTACGGCAGGTGGGAATCTACGCGAGCGAGGGGCAGAAATACAAGCCGCACGATTCGGACGTGATGCTGTACTACCGCGAGGAGCAGGACGGACAGATTCTTGAGGAAGGAATTACGGAGGCCGGCTCGATGGCCTCGTTTACGGCGGCGGGAACGGCGTACGCGAACTACAATCTGCCGACGATTCCCTTCTACATGTATTACTCGATGTTCGGGTTCCAACGGGTGGGCGACATGATCTGGGCGTTTGCCGACTCACGCGGCAAGGGCTTTTTGATGGGCGGAACGGCCGGGCGCACCACGATGCTGGGTGAGGGATTGCAGCACCAGGATGGGCACTCGCATCTGCTGGCTTCAACCGTGCCGACCTGCCGCTCCTACGACCCGGCGTATGTATACGAGCTGGCGGTGATTCTGGAGGACGGCATTCGCCGGATGTATGGGGACGGCGAGGACTGCTTTTACTACATCACCATGTACAACGAGGATTACCCGATGCCTGCGATGCCGGAGGGCGAGCAGGTGCGGGAAGGGATTGTGCGGGGGATGTACCGGTATCGCGCGGCTGCGACCGGGAACGGCGAAAAGAGCGGGAGCAAGAAGAAGGCGGGCGGGCAGGTGGCGCAGCTGCTCGGCTCCGGGCCGATCCTGAACGAGGTGCTGCGGGCGCAAGAGATGCTTGCGGAGCGGTACGGCGTAGTGGCAGATGTGTGGAGCGTGACCAGCTGGAATGAGCTGCGCCGGGACGCGCTGGAGGCGGAGCGCTGGAACCGGCTCCATCCGGCTGAGCCGGAGCGCCGGCCATACCTGCTGACGGCGCTGGGCGAGGCGAAGGGTCCGGTGGTGGCGGCGAGCGACTACATGAAGACGTTGCCGGACCAACTGGCTCCCTGGCTGGGTGGGCGGCTCCTGACGCTCGGGACGGACGGGTTTGGGCGCTCGGACAACCGTGAGCACCTGCGCAGGCACTTTGAGGTGAACGCGGAGTCGATTGCGGCAGCGACCCTGTCAAAACTGGCACGCGAGGGCGCGTTCGATAAGGCACGGGCGCAGGCCGCGTTTGCGGAGCTCGGTGTAGAGACGGAAGGCGTGAACCCGGCACGCCTGTAAGCATTGCTACACCCTTTTGGATGGAAAGCCCCTATGCGACCCCGCCTGTGAAAGGCAAGGTGCCGGATGGGGGCTTTTTGTGTGTGCGGGTGGCGATTGCACATTGTGCTGCCCGGCTTCTCCGGACTTACAAGAACCGGCTCCGATCGCAGTAACTCGGCGTTTGTCGGGAGTAGCAGGAGAGTAGCTGCTCGGCCTTTTTTATGCAGTTAAAAGAGGCTCTGTTCGCCAGGGAACCGAGCGAACTGTATGTGGCGACCTACTGTTGAACCAGATAAAGAACTGCATCCGCGATGTAAGTACGAGAAACCGTTCCCTATGTGGGCGCGTCTTTCTTTTTGAGCGACACGGATGCAGGAAGAAGGTGGAGGCCCTAAGTGGCAATGCGAGTACGACCGGCGCGGCGGGATGCCGAGGCCGCTTCTACGGCGGGAGATGGAGCGAGCGCAAGCAATGTTCTGCCATGGGCGGATATGCCCGGCTCAGGCGAGGCGTCCAGCGCATTTAATCTGTTGGCCGATCGAGGCGAGGGCACGACGCGCGAAGAGATGATCGCGGCGGTCGATGAAGAGCTTATGAGGTTGCGTGAGATCCTGGCGCTGCTGCGGGGTGCGACAACGCAGCTGTTCGCGGCGCCGGGCCCCGGGAATGGCAAACGAGTCAAGGAGAGGCGGATGCTGACGCCAGCGGGGCGCATGCGCATCTCGGAGGCGCAGAAGCGCCGCTGGCAGAAGCAGCGCTCGGGGCCGTACTCGCTCGAGGGTTAGCGTGCCGGGAGGCGCGCTCGCATGTCGCGGGCGGCGCCCGGGCAAATGCCTGCTCTGTGCAGGAGCGCGAAGGTAAGGTTTCTCGGGCGAAAGCGCGGTGGAACCGAGTCTGTACCGGTGTAGAGGAAGGTCGGCGGGTGCGCCTTTTCCCTGCGGAAGCTGCCATGGATCTGTGGCTGCATTGCGCACGTTCGAATCAGCGATATCTTGGTGCCTCGCGCAGGATGATCCAAATCACAGTACCGAGTGTCATGTAACCAGGCCTCGCCTAGTTCATCGGCGGAAGCGCGTCGTCGCTGAACCGGGGTATGCCGAAGTGGCCGCGGAGGTGGAGCAGGTCCACCGTGCTGATGTTGCCGTTGACGACGATGAGATTGACGCTGGAAGGACCGGCCAGCAGCACGGCTGCGCCCTGTACGTTGACGCCCTGGAGCCGGACCCAGAGATCGGTGCGGAGAGGTGCGGGCGCGGTGGGATGTCCTTTGTCGGTGACGAGGTGTTTCCAGCCGAGTGCGTTGTACTGCGTGCGCAGCTGGTCGAGGACAGCGGGATCGTAGATGCCCGGTACGGCGAAGCGATGGCTATGAACGTCAACGCTCCCGAGCCGGCCGACCGCCTCCCGGGTGGGCTCGTCCATGCCCGAGATGGTGCTGGTGAGCGCGAGCAGGGAGCGATCCAGGGTGAAGTCGGTGTGCCAGGAGGCAGATGCAGCGAGTCCGGAGAGTGCGGGCAGCATTGGAGCAGGCGCAGCCTGGGCCGGCGGAGGAGCGGGTGCTCCCTGTTGCGCGCGCAAGGGCGTGCAAAGGCAAGCGGAGAAAAGGCTGGCAAGGATCGCGGCACAGATGGGGGTAGGTGGGTGCAGACGGAGCATGGCTGAGTCCTCCAGAGCGCTTCGCGGCTGGTAGAGCAAACCCGTTGGGTGCGCAGATGTTGCTCCGGGAAGCCGGTGCTGCGGGGTCGACTCGGCGTAGTGTTATTGACCTAGCGGCAGGGTTCGCCTAGAGTAAGAGTTTGCAGAGAGCGACGTACCTCGCTCACTCCACTCGTTCCATTTACCAGAGGATTCACTAAGCAACCATGGCAAATCACGTATCCGCGCTCAAGCGCGTTCGGCAGACCAAGCGCAAGACCGCGGTGAACCGCGCCAACAAGAGCCGCATTCGCGGCAGCCTGCGCCTCCTGCGTGAGGCGATTCTGAAGGGTGACGCAGCCGCGGCGGCGGAGCAGTACCGGATCACAACTTCGGCTCTCGATAGGAGCGTACAGAAGGGCATCCTGCACAAGAACACAGCTTCGCGCTACAAGAGCCGGTTGAACGCGCGGGTGAAGGTGCTGTCCACGCCTGTAGCTGCTTAGGACGCTGCCCCCGCGGGCGGTGAAGGTAGCGAATAGTCATCGGAAGTGCCAGTAGGATGGACGCTATGCTGTCCATCCTGCGCAAATCACACAGAGGCCGGGCTTACGTCCCGGCCTTTGTGCGTTTCTGTCGTTTCCCTGCCCTTCAGCAAGCGCGGGTGCCTGATGCAGTCGAGAACGAGTCAGGGTATTTAACTCCACTGCTCTTCACCCAGGATGGCTCTTGATTCCGCGGGAGCACCACAGCCTGCATCACTCGATCTCGAAGACGTCGGCACCCTGCCCTTCGAGCTGGGCGGCGCGTTCGGCTACTTTGCGGGCGATGGCGTAGAACTCGCCAGCAAAAGCGGCGTCCGGGCCGGCGACGGTGATCGGCGAGCCCGCGTCGCCGCCTTCGCGGATGGCAGCGGCAAGCTCGATAGAGCCGAGGAACGGCACCTTGAACTGCTCGGCGGTGCGGACTGCGCCGCCGCGCGAGAAGATGTCGATCTCGTGGTGGCAGTGCGGGCAGGTGAAGTGGCTCATATTTTCGACGATGCCGAGGACCTCGACATTGACCTGACCGAACATTTCAAGCGCCTTGCGCGCGTCCTGAAGAGCGACATCAGAGGGTGTGGAGACGATCACGGCGCCGGTGAGCGGGACGGTCTGGACGAGGGAGATGACAACGTCGCCGGTGCCGGGCGGCAGGTCGATGAGCAGGTAATCGAGCTCGCCCCACTCCACCTGCTGGAGGAACTGGCGGATGATCTGGTGGAGCATGGGCCCGCGCATGACCATGGGCTTGTCGCCGGGCGAGATGAGGCCGACCGAGATGACTTTGACGCCGTGAGCGAGGTTGGGCTCGATCTGGTTGTTGGCGAGGACCCTGGGCTGGCCGGTCGAGCCGAACATAAGCGGAACGTTGGGGCCATAGATATCGGCGTCGATGAGGCCGACGCGGGCGCCGAGTGCGGCAAGCGCAATCGCGAGGTTCGCGGCAACGGTGGTCTTGCCGACGCCACCCTTGCCGGAGCCGATCGCAATAATGTGGCGGATGCCGGGCAGAGAGGTTGGTGCCGGAGGGGAGTTGCCGTGGGCCATAGATGTTCCTTTCGAAGCGTTGCGGGTCCCGTGCTTGGATGCCAGGGAGTCCTGCGCTGGCTCAGTCTGGGATTTGAAGGGATGCTTTGCTCGCTCAGGTTGAGCTTTGTTGTAGGAGGGAACGCGGTCTCCGGCTACGCTGACCTCGCTCAGGATGATCCCACCCTTTTCTCCGGGCCTACTGGTGCCTTGGGTAGCTCAGCCACAAGGCGCGCATCGGGGAAAGCAGTTCTCTTGCTGCGCTCTGAATGACGCTCTACGAACGAGCGGCGCAACTGGTGAAGCCGCGACAGTGCACGCGTTTGTGAGTGAAGGGATGTCGGGACTTGCCGAAGGCAAACAGCTCCCTGGACTTCGCTACGCTTTGTTCAGGATGACCACTTCTTCGCCAGGAATCAGCTCTCGCTCCCAAGACTTACGGGGCAGTGGAGAGTTTGCCGGCGGCACGGCGACGGGCGAGCTCGGCCTGGCGCAGTTCGCGGCGGCGGCCGGCGTCGCCATAGCGGCGGTTGCCGTCAGCGCCGTCGACGGCGAGTTGGGGGATGGCGACCGGGCTGCCCTGCGCGTTGACGGCGACAAAGGTGAGGTAAGCGGAGGCAACGTGGCGGCGCGCGCCTTCGGTGGCGTTCTCCGCCCAGACTTTGACGCCGACCTCCATGGAGGTGCGGTAGGCGCGGTTGACCCTGGATTTGAGATTGAGCAGGTCACCGACGTGGACCGGAGCGATGAAGTCGATGTGATCCATGGCGGCGGTGACAACGTGGGTGCGGGCGTGGCGGTAGGCGGCCATGGCTGCGACGAGATCGATGAAGTGCATGAGGCGGCCGCCGAGCAGGTTGCCGAGGGTGTTGGCGTCGTTGGGCAGGATGAGCTCGGTCATCTCGGACTGCGAGATGTCGGCGCTGCGAGCGATTTCGCGCGGATAGGTTTGGGAGTCGCCTTGCGGGTCGGTCTGCGAGTCAGCCAAGAACTTCCTTTCACAGAGGGAATGATGATAGCGGCTACACTAACCGGGAGCTACTGCAAGCGAAAGAGTTTCAGCGCTCGCAAGCGGTTGTTTGCGGCAGTGCTACTTTGCCGGGCTCCCTCGAATCTAGAACATTGAATCACAAGAGCCGGAGCGCAGGGTCGGATCACAAAGGCCAGCGGGAAGGTCACCGGAATGGAGACTGAACCGGTGACAGATAAGGATTTAAGGGATGGACAAGGTGGGCATGTTACAGCAGATTCTAGAGGCAAACCCGACGGACGCGTTTGCACGATATGGGCTTGCGATGGAGTATGCCGGAGGAGACCAGTTCGAGGCCTCGATTGCGGAGTTTCGCAAACTGCTCACGGACCACCCGGAGTACACGCCGGGCTACTTTATGGCGGCGCAGACACTGGCGCGCGCGGGCCGCACAGCCGACGCGAAGCAGCACCTGGAGCTGGGCATCGCGAGTGCCCGGCGAACAGGCAACACGCATGCGCAGACCGAGATGCAGGCCATGCTTGATGAGCTCGAACTGGACAACTAGCTGACGATAGTCAGGCATGCGAGAGTGGAAGTGCACCGCGGAGCGCGTATCCGCCGCAGCTGACCCACTTTGCCGCTGTTCCATTTTGTGGTTCCACGTGACGCATGCTTGCTAGACCCGGCGCGGCTTTGCACCCTGGCGACCTGGCCCGAAAGGCAGTTTATTCCATGAAGATCGCCTTATTTCCTCTCGACGTCGTGCTCTTCCCGGGTGTGCCGCTGCCGCTGCACATCTTTGAGGAGAGATACAAGGAGATGATAGGGGAATGCCTGGCGGGCGAACTCCATTTCGGTGTGGTGCGAGCGCAACGCGAAGGGCTGGCCATTGTGGGTTGTACGGCGAGCGTGGCAAGGGTGCTGCGCACGCATGCAGACGGCCGGCTGGACGTGCTGTGCGAGGGCAAGCGGCGGTTCGAGATTGAGCAGTTGGATAATTCGCGGGCGTTTCTGCAGGCCGAGGTGGATTTTTTCGATGACGAGCCGGCAGAGACGCCGATGGAGGCTTCGCGGGAGGAACGCGCGGAGTGTGTCGCGCTGCACCTGGAGGTGCTGGCGCTAGCCGGGATCGGGCGGGAGACCTACGCGCTGGACCTGGATCGGGCGCTTTCCTTCGAGCTGGCCTGGGAGCTGCCTGCCGATCTTGGATTCAAGCAGGCGCTGCTGTCGAGCCGGTCGGACCGGGAACGTACCTCCATGCTGCGCTCGTTCTACCAGGAAATTCTGCCGAAGCTGCGCATGGGCGCCCAGGGTCGGGCGGCGAGCTCGCGCAACGGGCATAATCACGTGATGTAAGAGGCGTCCGCCGCGTTTCGCGGGTGGAGTGCTGTAGTCCCGTAGGAGAAACATGGGCTGCAGGCCTTTGTGAACGCCCGGGTTCAAGTCATTTATCCTAGAAATAGTTGTTGGAGCAGTGGAGCTGTCCGGCCTTGCTGTTCTGTAACAGTTGCACCCGGCGCAAGCATGTACGGCAGGCTCGCGAGTCCGGCGCCGGAACGCTTCCCTTTCGATCATTTTCCGATCACGCGTCGTCACCCCTAGGAGTTATCCATCCATGTCCTCTCTAAGCCAAGCTGCCACCGTGATGAGCCCCAGCCCTGCCGGCCTGCCGAAGACACTCGGCGAGCTGCGCGGACACGCACTGTACGGGGAAGCCCGCCTGCGCGACCGCACGGTGAAAGATGAGCTGCGCGGGAATCTGATTGCCCGGCTGCGGGAGCGGACCGATGTCACGCAACCGATCTTTCCGGGCATTGTGGGCTATGACGACACGGTGGTACCGCAGATCGTCAATGCCGTGCTTTCCAAGCACAACTTCATCCTGCTGGGGCTTCGCGGCCAAGCCAAGAGCCGCATTCTGCGCGCGTTGACCCACCTGCTGGACGAGTGGGCGCCGTACATTGCCGGTTCGGAGATCCGGGATAACCCGTGGAAGCCGCTGGCCAAACACTCGCGCGATCTTATTGCGGCGCATGGCGACCATACGCCGATCGCGTGGATGAGCCAGGATGACCGGTATGTGGAGAAGCTGGCCACGCCGGACGTTACCGTCGCCGACCTGGTGGGCGACCTGGACCCGATCAAGGCAGCGCGCGGCGGGCAGGACCTGTCGAACGAGCTGACGATGCACTATGGGCTGCTGCCGCGGGCCAACCGGGGAATCTTCGCGATCAACGAGGTGCCGGACCTGGCGGGCAAGATCCAGGTGGCGCTGTTCAACATCATGCAGGAAGGCGATGTGCAGATTAAGGGCTACCCGGTCCGCCTGCAGCTGGATGTAGCCATCGTGTTCAGTGCGAACCCAGAGGATTACACGGCGCGCGGCAAGATTGTGACGCCGCTCAAGGACCGGATTGGGTCAGAGATTCGCACGCACTACCCGGAAACGCTGGCCGAAGGGATGGCGATCACCGAGCAGGAAGCGTGGGCGCAGCGCGGCGGGGCCGGCTCGAGCTCGGCGAGCGAGATCGAGATACCGCGGTACATGCGCGAGATTGTGGAGCAGGTGGCGTTTACAGCGCGCGGCGACAAGAGGGTCGACAAGCGTTCAGGCGTTTCGCAGCGGCTACCGATCTCGACGATGGAACTGGTGGTATCGAATGCGGAGCGTCGCGCGCTGCTGCATGGCGAGCGGCTGGTGCTGCCGCGGATCGGCGACCTGTACACGGCGATGCCGGGGATCACGGGCAAGATCGAGCTGGAGTACGAGGGCGAGATGCGCGGGGCGGATGTGGTGGTGCGGGAGCTGATTCGCACGGCACTTGGCCTGGTGTATGACGGGTACTTTGCCGAAACAAACACACAGCAGATTGAGCAGTGGTTCAACCTGGGCGGCTCGCTCAAGGTAGAGGACTCAGCTTCTTCGTCGGCGATCGCGGCGGAGCTGAAGCAGATCCAGGGGTTATTTGAAAAATTGGCGTCATTAGGGGTGAAGGAAACGGACGCTCCAGAGCGCGTGGTAGCCGGAGCTGAGTTCCTGCTGGAGGGAATGGTCGCGCATCGGCGGCTGAGCCGCAACGAGGAGCGCGGCTTTTCGGCGGGAGACAAGACGCGGCGAGGAGAGCGCGAGCGAGGCGGCGAGCGGTCGGCTGAGAACGATGAGCAGGCATACGAGGCCTGGCAGTCACGACGCTCGAAGCGTGGCGGGTTGAACTAGCGGGCATCATCGACGCACAACGAGGGTGAACCGGGTTGTCCTTCGGCTTGCCGGATCGCGCTCCTTGAACCCAGCCTCGCTAAGAAATCACACTTGTTTGCAGGCTGTCATTGCTTTCAAAGGTTTAGCTTCGCTCCGTGGAGAACACCTCTTCACGGGCTTCAACCAAGGTGGCGTTCTGTAGAAGACTGTTGCGCACCGGCGGAGATTCGGTCTGGTGTTCGGGCACGTTAAAAGCCCCGCTTTCCGCGGGGCTTTTGTTTGTTTGGGCCGGCGTCTAAATGAAGCCAAGGTTGGGGTTAGAAAAGTTGCTGAGACCCGGCAGCATCGAGCTAAGCGAAGCAGCAGGGACGCCGAACCAGGAGGCGAGTGTGGCGGAGTATTGCGAGAGCGCTGTGGTCGGAACGAAGCGGCCGGTTCCGTCGATATCGTCCGGGCCGCCGATCTGCAGGTTGGGCAGTGAGCCATAGATCTTGCCGCCCTTGACCGCGCCGCCGACGACAAAGTGGTGACCGCCCCAGGCATGGTCGGAGCCGCCCGCGCTGTTCATCTGCAGGGTGCGCGAGAAGTCAGAAGCGGTGAAGAGGGTGACATCATTGTAGAGGCCCATCTCCTGCATAGCCTGGATGAAGGTGCCTACGGCGTTGTCGATCATGGAGTAAAGCTGCGGCTGCGCCTGCCCCTGGGAAGCATGCGTATCGAAACCTTCGGCGTCGATCAGAAAGATCTGGCGCCGGGCCCCAATCTGGTTACGCAGCTGCATCATGGTAGCGACAGTGTAGAGCGCCGGCGACAACGGGTTGGCAGCGTTGAACTGGGTTTTGAAGGGCTGTGCGCTGCCGAGCACCCCGTTGTAGAAGTTGTTGTACTTGTAGGCGTTCTGATAGATCTGCTGATCAGCCTGGAGCAGGTTCACGCCGTTGTTGAAGGTGATGAGCTGCTGCGCGGAGTCGTTTCGCGGGTAGCAAGCCAGACCCTGCGAGCACCAAAAAGCGGCCTGCTGCGCTGATGGGCCTGCAGTGAAGGGGACAGCGGTGTTGCCGCGGCCGAAGTTGCTGGCATTGCCGACCAGTGTAACCATGGGCAGGTTGGGCACATTGTAGGTAGGCGTGAGCAGGTCGGCGGTGAGACCGGACCAGCTTGGCCCAACACCGGAGGTGTAGCCACCGCTTTCCCAGATCTCCTGCTGATCATCGTGAGCCATGAGTGAGGTCGGCAGCTGCACCGCGCTCGCCTGGTACTGCGCGGTTGTGGTGGGCTGCACGAGCGGGCCGACATTGGCGATCATGGCGGCGTTGCCGGCCTGGTAAGCGGCCTGGAGGTTCACAAAGGCCGAGTTCAGGCCCAGGTTCGAGTTCTGCAGAGCGAGCAGCTGGCTTTGCGCGACGGCGCTGGATCCGCGGGCATTGCTGTAGGCGGTGTACTGGGATCCGGTGATCGGAACCAGCATGTTGTTGCTGTCGTTGCCCCCGCGAAGAAAGAGGCAGACGATGGCTTTGTAGTCGTTAGCAGAGGTGCTCTGCGCAAGGGCTGCCATGGAGCGGAGCGGCGAAACACCAGCCAACTGAGCGAGCGCTCCCCACGACGCGGTTTTCAAGAAATTCCTGCGGTCCATTGTGTTTCTCCCGAATTTTTTGGTCTTGCGTGTCGCTTTGCGGCGAGGGAACTTACATCGCCACCCGGTACTGCGGCGAGGTAACGATGAGGTAGATACAGGCCTCGACCTCGACTTGCGGCGGGTCGTACTGGATAGCGTTGATGATGGACTGCTGCATGTCCTGGGTCATCGAGCCATGCATGAGCAGCGCATCGAACAGGTTGACGATAGAGGTCGGACTGTTCTGCGACGCGGCTGCGTACCAGAGACTTCCGGGACCGATATTGAGTGAGAACTCATTGCTTTCCGGGGCAGCCACGTTCCAGTTGTTGTCGAGCGCGTCCTGCATGTGCTGCGACATCCACACAACGGTGTGCACGTTCTCGTTCTGGAACTCGGGCCCAAAGAGGCTAGTTCCCTGCACCTGGTAGTCCGGCGAGTAGTAGCTGAACACGCTGGGCTCGTCCCGGGGAGTCTCGTCCATGTCGGTCAGCCAGAGATCGAAGATGCCTTCGTAGAAGCCGACGTTGGGCAGGCTCGCAGCAGAGTTTGGCTGCAGGGTGCGCATCACAGACGCCCACCAGAGAATCGGGTCGCGCAGCCGGCCACCGGTCGGGTCGACGTTGCCGGGCGTGTCGTTGGCGCGTGCTTCCGGGTCGAGCAGGACGGCGCGCAGCACGGACGGCATATCGCCACGCACACCGGATCCGTTGTTGATGAAGACGCCCGCGACACGGCTGATGTAGGCCGGCGAGGGATTGCTCTTGACCAGCGCCTGAATCAGCCGGCGCGAGACAAAGGGCGGTAGCGATGGGTCGTTGAAGATATTCTGCAGCGCAGCCGTCATGTCAGCCTGCGCGCTCTGGCCGGAGGGCAGAACCTGCCCACGCAGAAGCGTCTTCTGCACAGAGCTGTGGAGGCTGGAGAGTGGTACGAGCGGGCAGTTCTGCCCCGGAGGGTTGCCGTACCAGTAGTACTGTGCCGTGGAAGGCGTGCTGCAATCACTATTGGCAAAGGTCCAGCCGGTGTAAGCGAGAGCAAAGTTCTGCACGGTGGCATCGGTATAGTTGGGGATCTGGTTCCCGTTCGAATCGAGCTTGAACGAGCCGTCCTGGTTGAGCGCGACGGTACCGATGGAGAACAGCTGCATGAGCTCGCGCGCAAAGTTCTCATTGGCCTGCTGACCGACCGGAGGCGCGCTGCTGTTGGCCATGTTCAGGTATGTGCCCATAGCGGGCGTGAGCGCAACATCCCGCATGAGCGTGAACCAGTTGCCAAATGCGTCCCGGGAAAGCGTGTTCAGGAAGTTCGGCATGTAGCGTGGGTCGACCGTGTCGGCGGAGACGACAAAGAGCTTGCTGAGTTCGAAGGCGACGCGCTGGCGGAGCTGATCCTGGCCGAAGATAATGTCGTTCCACCAGTAGTACTCAGTGGTGCATTCCATATCAGGGCAGTCACCCTGCGTTACGGGCGCGGGGTTAGCCAGTGGTATCTGATACGCCGGCATGGCTAACTGCTGATTGATGTAATTAGTTATGCCGCTACCTTCGACTGCGTAGACGTCGTTGTAGTTCGCCCCGAAACCTGTTTCATCAAGGATGCGACCAGCAGACAACAAAGAAGTCGATGTTGGGGAGTTCCAACCTGTATTAACAACAGGGCTGGACTGCGCTAAACCTGCCAGTGACGGTATTACAAGGGCTGCTGCGCATACCGGCCCTGATAGGCTGCGCCCAGCTTGCCGAAGAAAACTGCCGCTGAAAATCATCTACTCTGCTCCTCGCTGTGTGTACAGTAACCGAGAAAATCCCGATTGGATGCTTTGCCCACTAATGAATTTTTCTAGGTGGGCATCTTTACTCTTCTTTGCAGATATTACGCGGGGGTTCTGGACTTATGACACGGTATTTGCGGCCCGTGCGGCTTTCGTAACGGTACGCCAGAGCTATGTAAGCCAGAGCTATCGCACGGTGAAAGCTAGAGTAATGTGACCTAGCTAACACGAAAGGCGCAGGTCCGCGATCCGGGCCAGCCGCAGGGCCAAAGGGCGGCAATTACGGCGAGCCGAATGCGGTATGCGGGTTATGGTTGCAAGCGGGAGCGAGGGGGCCGAGAATAAAGGAATGAAACGCGTCCGCTACACGAAATACAACGGCGATCTGGCCGCCGAGCTGGATATGGAGCAGCTGCTTGAAGCACTCTCCGACTACCTGCTCGACTCAGGTTTCCAGAATCCGATGATGCAGTTCCAGGATCTGGATCAAACGATGGATGACCTGAAAGAGGCACTCCGGCGTGCCATGGAGTCCGGTGAGCTTTTCGACGAAGATACACAGGAGAAGATAGAAAAACTCCAGGCGGAAGGTAAATTCGATCAGTTCCTTGATCAATTAATGGATCGTATGGAGCAGGAAAACTACATTCAGAGCAAGGGCGAGTCTTCAGCTGAACCGGGACAGGGTCAGGCAGGAGGCGGCGAGCAGGAAGCGCGCTTCGAGGTGACGGATAAGAGCCTCGACTTTCTTGGTTTCAAGACGCTGCGCGATCTACTGGGCTCGCTGGGCAAGGCGAGCGCCGGCCGGCACGACACACTCCATTACGCGACCGGCATCGAGGCGAGCGGCGGCTCCAAGGCGTATGAGTTTGGCGATACGTTGAACCTGGACACGACGGCGACGCTCTCCTCGGCGATCGCACGGCAGGGTACGCACATGCCGCTCGACCTGGAGTACTCGGACCTGCACGTCCACATGTCGGAGTACCAGAGCTCGTGCGCAACGGTGGTGATGCTGGACTGTTCGCATTCGATGATCCTCTACGGCGAGGACCGGTTTACGCCGGCGAAACGGGTGGCGATGGCGTTGTCGCACCTGATCCGGACGCAGTACCCGGCCGACTCGCTCTCGCTGGTGCTGTTTCACGATTCAGCCGAGGAGCTGCCGATCTCGCAGCTGCCAAGGGTCAAGGTCGGCCCGCATTACACCAATACGCGTGAGGGCCTGCGCGTGGCGCGACGGATCCTGGAGCGCCAGCGCAAGGACATGAAGCAGATCGTGATGATTACCGACGGCAAGCCGTCTGCCCTGACGCTGCCCGACGGGCGCATTTACAAGAATGCGTTCGGGCTCGACCCGCTGGTGGTGAGCGAGACGCTGGAAGAGGTGAACCGGTGCAAGCGCTCGAACGTGATGATTAACACGTTTATGCTTGCTTCGGACTACGGGCTGATGCAGTTTGTGCAGAAGGTCACGCAGATGTGCCGCGGCAAGGCGTACTTTACGACGCCGGATACGCTGGGCGAGTACCTGCTGATGGACTACATGCAGCGAAAGATGAAGACGGTTCACTAGGGCTGGAACGGGAGACCGCAGATCCTTCGACCTCGCCCAGGACAACCCTTCCTGCCGGGAGCGGGCGGTACGAGGTTACGCGGCGACTGCGCGTTCAGGGCTGGCCGGCGAGGAGCCTGGGCCAGCCTTTTCCGGTGCCTCCGCTCTTGCGAAAGACGACAGCGCGGCGTTTACGCCACTGTTCGTCCAGTGCGAGCAGACGCCACTCGATCTCGGGAGAGAGATGGCGGAGGATCGTGTCGAGCGTTGAGTGCACGCGTAGCGCAGGGACGACGAAGTAGAGCAACGGCGGCTCCGGCGACAGCTCTACGCCCGGGAAGTAGCGGCTGCGGGTGATCTCGCCCGCGGCGTGGAGGGCACCGACGCGCATCCAGTAGTCGAGGCCCTGAAGCGGCATGTGGAGGTCTTCGGCGGCTTTGAGTTCCAGCACGGCGAGGCGGCCGTCGCGGGTGACGGCGAGCAGGTCGAGCAGACCACGGTCCGACAACGCGAGCGCCGGAACCTGGGTGTAGACGGGCGCGGGCGCGAGCGAGGACTCAATCTCTGGGAGATCGGCGCGCAGGGCGGCTTCAAGCCATCGCTCGGGCTGCAGGCGAAAGAGCGGATCGCGCGTGCTGCCTCCGGGGTGGCGGGAAAGAAAGAGCCGGTGAACGAGTTCGCGGAGCAGCGGTTCGGTTTCCTCATTGAGCGGCGTTTCGCTCCCGCCAGCGCCGAAGGTGATGCGGATCTCGCGCGCAAACGATGTGGTGCTGACGCCGTGGCGGGCGCGGGCGAACTCGAGGCCGTGCAGGCGAAAGCTGATCTCGATGGCCGAGCGAGCCAGCACTTCGACGCGGGCGCGGTCGGGGACGCCAACGAGGGCGAGCACCTGCTCGATAGCGGCTTTCGAGCGCTCCATGGCGAGCACGGGATCAAAGGCGGCGACGAGGTGGGCACGCAGGTTGGCACCGGGCGCATCGATGCATGGTTCCAGCGTTTCGCGCTGTTCATCGAGCTCGAGGAGCTGCCATTTCGCGACGCCAGGATGCAACCAGGGCAGGCGCTCGCGAAGGGTCGAGGCCATGCCGGTGGGCACGATAACGCGGACGCCCTCGATGACGCGGCGGCCTTCAAGGCGCTCGCGGCAGCGGGCGAGCCAGAGAACGGCGACGGTCAGGATGCCGTCGACCGAGCTTTGTGTCTCCTCGGCATTGATGGCCACGACGGCCCATACGGACTGGCTGCGCTCAAGCAGCAGGCGTACGTACGCAGGGCCGAAAGAGTGTTCGAGGTCGGCTGCGGCGAAGGTTTCGCCCTGCTTCAGATCAGGGAAGGCGCGGGCGAGGACGCGGGCGAGCAGCTGCGCATAGCGGCGCCGGGTGAGCTCGCGCGCTGAAGGTGTGCGGAGATCGCGGTCGGGGACAAGGCGCAGATGCTGCGGACGGTTCTGGCCGAAGCGCCTGCACTCCAATCGCAGCGCGTTGCGGCGAGTTTCAAGCCCGGTAACGGTGCGCACCAGGTTCCGCTCATCGTTCCAGAGCTGCAGCACGCAGCGGCCGCCGGTCGTTTCGAGTGTCCAGCGGGAGTAGGCCATATCAAAGAGCACGGCGCCTTCCTCGACGACAGAGGCGCGAGGGTGCTCGGTAAGGAAGGTTTCAAGCGCAGCGGCGAGCGCCGCAGGGGTGAGCTGGGGCGACACGCGGGCGGCCGAGGTTCCGGATGGAGGCAAAGTGGCTTCAGGATGGACTGGGCGGCGGCGGACGGCAAGGGTACTTCGGTATGAGCAACAAGTTTGCGGACGGCTTTCGGCAGGTTCGGTGGTCTTACCAGCCGCGCCGCGCGCGGAGCTGTAGCACGTGCGCGGTGTGATGGCGGCCGTGCCAGTCATACAAGGCGAGCGCCTGGCCGGTGGTGGTGCGGCCGCTCTCGGGGTGCAGGTAACCGCGGTCCCAGTCGGGCGAGTCCAGCGACGCGAACAGGTCGGCCATCCGAGCGTGTAGCGGCGCGAGCAAGGCCAGCGGTGCTTCGATGGGTCCGCGCACCTCAGGAGTGATGGCCCAGAGCTTTTCGTCGTAGGGCTTGATGATCGGCCAATCTTCCGTGAGGGCGAGTTTGACGCGAGTGAAGGCATTCATGTGCGAGTCGGCGAGGTGATGCGCGAGCTGGCGAAGGGTCCAGCCGCCATCGCGGTAGGGCGTGTCGACCTGGCTAGCACCAAGGCCCTGATAGGCTGCGGCAAAGTTTTCAGGGAGCTGGCGGAGTGAGGCAATCTGCGCGGGTCGCCTATCGGCACCAGGATTATCAACCGGTGGCCCGATAGGGTAGCGCTCGTCTGCCTGGACTAGCTGGAGAGGCAGTGAAGACGGGAGATCAGCCATGTCGACGAGTCTCCCGAGTCACGCGTTGCATAGGTCGATCCAGCAAGATGGATGGAGGTCAGAACAGCAGGTCCCTTTGGCGCCGTTTAGGGTGGCGCAATCGCAACTCGCTGTAGCCAGAACGGTACATCCTGCGAGGGCTTGGTCTTCCGGGGCTAACAGATCTCTGGGGTTCACCGCTCTCTGCTTGCCCCTCTGCAGAACTGTCCGGCGGACCTGGTCTTAGCGGTGGTGGTAGTGATGATGGTGATGGTGATGGTGGTGATACGTCTGGGCCGACGCGACGGAGGCAGAGCAGGTAAGAGCGAGAGCGAGGATCAAAAGCTTCTTCATGGGGCCATGGTAGCAAGAGCGATGTGACCCTGTTGTGTGAATTGCGAGAGAAGGTGACTAGAGATACCAGAGGAGATACTGGTTGCTAGTTGCCGGACGCTTCAGCGGAGGAAAACCGGCTGAGAGCCGACGGGAGTAGAGACGGACTGAGTCTGGGCGCTCCGACTGCCATCCAATGCTCAGGGGACGCGAAATCGCTATGGGAGAACTCTTGACCGATCCTGAACAGCAGCAGAAGTCCTACTTCTTCGACAAATTCGGCGTAACAGACACCGTGATGGAGCGGTGCCTGGGCGAGGCGCTCTCCGCCGGCGGCGAGTATGCGGAGCTTTATTTCGAGTCGGTAGCCTCGACCTCACTTGGGGTGGACGAGTCGCTGGTGAAGTCGGCAGCGCAGGGGGTGAGCGCAGGCTGCGGAATCCGTGTGCTCGCGGGCGAGCGGACCGGCTACGCCTACACCGATGAGCTTTCCCCCGAGCGGCTGCTGCGGGCAGCGCGTACAGCTGCGCTGATTGCGAGCGGTCCGGCGAAGCAGACAACAGTCGGCTTGAACCTTTTGCCTGCGAGCGATACAGCGAGGCCGCGGCTGTATCCTGCGCCGGCCGTGGAGATGGACCCGGAGCTGAGCGCAAAGTTGGCGCTGGTGATGCGGGCGGACGCAGCTGCACGCGGGTTTGACGCACGAATCACCGAGGTGCGGGCTTCGTACGGGGACGAGGTGCGGCGGATTCTTGTCGCGGCCTCCGATGGTACGTACGCGAGTGACGTGCAGCCGTTGGTGCGGCTGAACGTTTCGGTACTGGCCAAGGATGGCGAGCGAGTGGCCCGGGGTAACTCCGGCGGCGGCGGACGTGTGGAGCTCGGATACTTCGATGGCGTAAAGACGCCTGAGTACTTTGCGCGCGAGGCGGCGCGGCAGGCAGTGCTGCAGCTGAGCGCGGTGCCGGCGCCGGCTGGCGAGATGGAAGTGGTGCTGGGGCCGGGCTGGCCTGGCGTGCTGCTGCACGAAGCGGTTGGGCACGGCCTGGAAGCAGACTTCAACCGCAAGAAGACTTCCGCGTTCTCCGGGCTGGTGGGGCAAAGGGTTGCGAGCGAGAAGGTGACGGTCGTCGACAATGGGACGATTCCCTCCAGACGTGGCTCGATCCACGTGGATGACGAAGGCGCTGACTCACGCGAGAACGTGCTGATCGAGAACGGCATTCTGCGCGGCTACATGAACGACAAGCTGAGTGCGAAGCTGATGGGCACCGCGAACACGGGCAATGGACGCCGCGAGAGCTACCAGCAGATGCCGATGCCGCGCATGACCAACACCTACATGCTAGCCGGCCAGGATGAGCCGGAGGACATCCTGCGATCGGTGCGGCGCGGGTTGTACGCGGTCAACTTCGGCGGCGGATCGGTCGATATCACGAGCGGCAAGTTTGTCTTTTCGGCGTCGGAGGCGTACCTGATCGAGGATGGCCGGATCACGGCGCCGGTGCGGGATGCAACGCTGATCGGCAACGGGCCGGAGGCACTGAAGTATGTCTCCATGGTCGGGCATGACCTCGCGCTCGATGAGGGCGTAGGCAACTGCGGCAAGCAAGGGCAGTGGGTGCCGGTTGGTGTGGGTATGCCGACGATCAAGCTGGATCGGATGACGGTGGGTGGGACGGGGAGTTGAATCTTGTTGTGGGCGCTTCAGCCTATTGCCGCAGGGGAACAGAATGCCGGTCGTAGTCGCCTCCGCTCATCTCAGTGACGACGAGTTTGTCGGCTCATTTACAACGTGTGCGCTCCCACTTGCCGGGTTTCGGCACGGAGATCATCTGCGGCTGGCCTGGATACAGCTGCACGCTCACGGCCCAGATGACGCGCTTCTGCTTGTTCAAAGCGGGATTCAGAGATTTGCGCAGCACTACGGACTTACGAAGCTTTACCACGAGACGATGACGACGGCGTGGGTCAGGCTCCTTGCCACGCACAGCGAACCGGACTTTGCGAGCTTCCTCGCGAACCATGGAGACCGATTGACCCGGGAGCTTCTTCACCGGTTCTGGACACCCTCTTTACTAAGCAGCCAGGAAGCACGAGTGCGCTGGCTGCCGCCCGACCGGGCACCACTCCCGCAGGCAAGACACTGAGAAGGAACTTATGGCGACGTTGACGAAGACTGTATCTGCTTACGCCCGGGAGCTCGCCGGGCAGGCTGAAGCGATTGTGCAAGCAGCGTTGAAGGCCGGTGCGACCGATGCCGATGTCGTTATTCGACAGGGCGACGAGTTTGACGCCACGGTGCGGATGGGCGAGCTGGAGTCGCTGAAGGACTCGGGCTCGCGCGGGGTGGGGCTGCGTGTGTTTCTTGCCGGGGATGAGGGGCAGCGGGTTGGGTCGACCTCGTCGAGCGATCTGACGCCGGGCGGCATCGCGCACCTGGTCGCCGGCGCGATTGCGCTGGCGCGCATCAGCTCGCCGGACCCGGTGCAGGGGCTACCGGAGCCGGCGGCGTTCGGCGCGGTGGAGAGCGAGCTGGAGCTCTACTACGACGACGTGTACTCGCTGCCGGACAAGGAGCGCATCGAGTATGCGCGACGGGTGGAGGCGGCAGCGCTGGCGGCGGATCCGCGTATTCGCAACAGCGATGGCGGCAGTTTTTCGGCGGCAACCTCGCTCAAAGTGCTGGCGAACTCGCGCGGGTTTACGGGAGCGTCGCGCTCGTCGTACTGCGGGCTCTCGGCGGTACCGATCGCGACTGGCGCAAACGGCGAGATGCAGCGCGACGGCTGGAGCTCGAACGCACGCACGATAGGTAAGCTCGAGTCGCCGGAGGGCGTCGGCGCGGAGGCGGCCCGGCGGACGCTGCGCCGACTGGACGGGCGGCGCGTGCCGACGCAGCGAGTGCCGGTGGTGTTCGCGCCGGAGATGGCGCGGTCAATCATTGGCGCAATGGCGGAAGCAGCAAACGGGGACTCCGTCTATCGCGGCGCGAGCTTTCTGGCAGGCAAGCTGGGCGAACAGGTCGCGTCGAGCTCCGTGACGGTCATCAACGACGGAACGATGCCGGGGCTGTTCGGGTCGACGCCGTTCGACGGCGAGGGGCTGCCGACGCGGCGCACGGTGCTGATTGAGAACGGGGTGCTGCGCTCGTACCTGCTGAACACGTATACGGGCCGGAAGCTGGGCTTTGCGAGTACAGGCAGCGCGTCGCGCGGGCTGGCCGGGAACCCTGGCATCAGCACGCACAATCTGTACCTTCCCGCCGGAGAGTCGGCCCCGGAGGAGATCGTGGCGGCGATTCCGCAGGGACTGTACCTGACGGAGTTCTTGGGGCGCGGGATCAATATGGTGACCGGCGACTACTCGCGGGGCGCTTCGGGGCTGTGGATCGAGAACGGCGAGCTGACGTATGCAGTGCAGGAGATCACGGTCGCAGGAAACCTGAAGGAGATGTTCCGCAACATCACGGCGATCGGCAATGACCTCGAGTTTCGGTCGAGTACGGCGTGCCCGACGCTGCGGATTGACGGACTGACAATTGCGGGTGCGTGAGCGCGGCACCATACATGGTTGTGGTGACCAACAGTGACCCTTTTGCGATTGCTATACGGGCGCGCCTCGTGTGTAGTCGCTAACGGACTGGCTCGCCTCGAACGACGGCGGGACCTGAAAGGATCACCAGATGCGCAAACTCTCGTATGTACTAATGGCTGCCCTTGCGGCAAGTGGGTTGTCGGGCGTAGCGCATAGCCAGACGCAGCCCCAGCCGCAGGCAAAAGCGTCGTCGGCCGCAGCCATGCCCACCGACGCGCAGATCACTGATGCCAAGTCAAAGGGGATGGTCTGGGCGAACAGCAACACCAAGGTCTACCACAAGGACGACCAGTTTTTCGGCAAGACCAAGCATGGGCGATTCATGGCGGAGGCAGACGCGCAGAAGGCCGGCTACAAGATGGCGAAGGCATCGCCAATCGGTCAGAAGAAGTCTCCGGCCCCGGCTCCAACGACTGCTTCGAAGTAGGGCAACCACGGACATGTGGGACAAGCTACGCAGCGCTCCGGTAGGCTCTGAGAAGAGAGCCGATGCTGTTTCCGCACGAGATCGAGTTTGAGCCAGCCGCGCCGGAGCGGGCACTTGCCCAGCTTCCGGCGCGGCCGGCGGTGTTTGCACTGCGAGGTGAGACAGGCGAGCCGTATCTGAACCGAACCGCCGACCTACGGCGCAGGCTTGCGAAGCTGCTGACGCCGGCACCGGCGCAGACGCGCCGGCTGCAGCTGACGGCGATGGTGCGGCGGATCGCGTGGGCTGAAACGGCGTCGGAGTTCGGCGCGCAAGTGCTGCTGTACCGTGCGACGGGGACGGCCTTTGGTGAGCGGGCGAGCCAACGGCTGCACCTGCGGGCGCCGTATTTTGTACGGATGGGCATGCGCAACCGTTTTCCGCGGGTATGGATTACGAATGCGCTGTCATTGAGTGCGACGAGCGACCTGTTCGGGCCGATGCCCTCGCGCCATGCGGCGGAGCGGTATGTCGAGGCAGTGCTGGACCTCCATCTGTTGCGGCACTGCTTCCAGGATCTCGATCCGGACCCGGCGTTCCCTGGCTGTATTTACTCCGAGATGAAGAAGTGTCTGGCACCCTGCTACGGCGGTTGCCCGGACGAGCGCTATGCCGACGAGGCAGCGGCGGTGCATGCCTTCCTGCGTACGTCAGGCGTGAGCCTGCTTGAGGCGCTGGGGGCGGAGCGCGACCGAGCGAGTGAGGCGCTCGACTTTGAAGGCGCGGCGGCCGTACATGCGCGGTATAGCAAGGCGGAGACAGCGGCGTCACTTGCGCCTGACATGATGAGACCGCTGAGCGAGCAGCACGGGGTAGTGGTGCAGCCGAGTGCAGAACCGGACCACGTAGAGTTGTACCTGCTTGCCGGAGGAGTTCTTACCGGGCCGGGGATGTTTTCGGTGCTGGGTATGCAGCTACCGAATGAGCAGTCCGGTTCGTCGTCGCTGTTTGCACACCCGGCGGCGATTGCTGCAGTGCCTTTGATCGAAAGACGAAGGGACCCGCCGGGTGAGAGTCCAGCAGCAAGTGCGCCGCTGACGCCGGATGACCGGCTCCGTGCGCTGCTTGCGTCACTCGAGGACGCGCAGCTCCCAGTGACCAAGCAGTTGGTGTGCGACCACCAAGCGCTGCTGGCGCGATGGTATTTTCGCCCGCAAACCAAACGTGAGGGCGAGCTTGTACAGGCGGAGCGGGGTGGTGCAGTGCCGCTGAAAGCGTTGCTCCGGGCGGCCGCACGGGTGTACCGGGCGGCCGTGGAGCGGCACGCCACGCCCACGGCTCAAGAAGAAGAGATGTCGCAGTTCGGAGCGGTCTCACACTCCCTTTAGGATCTTGAGGCCGCCTCGGGGCTGGTCAGGGCTTCGCCGCCGTAGCAGGAACGGATTTGAGACGGTAGACCCGGAGATAGTCGAAGTCGATGCTGGCACCCACGGCATTCTCCGCAGAGAGTCCGATCTGCGCGCCAGAACCAAGCTGGTGCTGCCAGGTGTTGCCTTTGATCCAGACTTCTCCGTCGGTTGAGCTGTAGGCAGTGTAGCGTTCGCCTTTGTCGCCATTCCCACGCCGGACGATGCGCAGCCACGTGGTTGCCGCAGGCGGCCCAACAATGCCGTTCCCGTAGGCGGGATAGCCTGCGGGAACAGGACCTACCTGTTTGCCGAACTCGGTCTGGCGTGTATCGAAGTTCGGGAAAACATCCAGCTTGATGCTGTTCTGGTCGTTAAGGTAGATGAACAGCGCCCCTTGCGCGAAGTTGTAACAGCACGCGTCGCTGAAGGGGATGCTCGTTGTGAGTTTGGTTTCTACCATCCAGTCACCGGTCGCGGGCACCGGTTCACCCAGGATCTCAACCTGCGGGGCGCTAGAATTTTCGTCAAATCCCTGGCTCTGCACCTGGTACGCTTCGCCGGTCAGGAGGTAGCTGTTGTCGGCCTGCGGATGGATGAAGTGCCACTGCGGAGAGAGCGTGGCGGAGTTGAATTCATCGGAAAGCGAGGCGATTTGCTCACCAGGCTCATCCACCTGGCCGGCAGCCAGCGGCTGGTAGGCGTTGTACTCCCAGGACTGCGCGGCGGGCGCCGGCTGCTTTCCAGCTGAGGCCCACAAACCCCCGCGCACATCCGGCCAGTCGCCGGTCCAGACGATTGGGTCGATCAGCGCAGGCCGGCGTGTTGTGCCGGGGAAACCATCGAAGTACGGCGCGGTGCTGTCGATCGCGTGGTAGAGCATGTAGTCCTGCCCGGAATCATCGGTGAAGACGACGTTTCCGCCTGGGCCGACCCACTGGTTGCCGTTGGCCGCAATGGAAACAAAGCCGCCAGGCGCGAAGCTGGTCATGCTGATGCCGTTCTGGTCGACAAAGGGTCCAAGCGGCGTCTTTGCGCGGCCCACGCGTACGCTGTAGCCGCTGAGCGGCCCGTTGCAGCAGTTGGTCACGGACGTAAACAGGTAGTAGTAGCCGCCATGCTGGAAGAAACTGCCGCCCTCATACGTATTATCGACGGCGATCTGGGCTTCGGTGGAAGGGTCGGAGTGGAGTCCATCGGCCGACAACTGCCGGAGGCTGATGCCGCCATTAAAGCTGCCATAAGAGATGTAGCGCTTGCCTGCATATTCGACGACGTCGGGGTCGATCACGGAGCGCCCAGGTGCATTGCTGTAGGGATTGTTCTCCGGCCCAATCACCGGCGCACCGGCGTCGGTCCACGGACCGCCTGGGCTGCCTGCGGTGGCAACACCGATAGCCGTGTAGCCTGACGGCGTATTGGGAGCGACGTAGTACAGGTAATACTTGCCATTGAAGTGCTTGACCGCCGGCGCCCAAAGCTGGTTCGTGGCGTTGCCGATCCAGGCCGGTGTTTGCTTGAATGCATCGCCGATGTAGGTCCAGTGGACAAGGTCATACGAGGTGTACTGCGTGATGAGGTGGAGATTGAGCTGGCCGCTTGCGCTCACGTCGGCGGAGTTGAGCGGGTCGCCCGTGCAGTATAGGTACCAGGTGTCCACTGCACCGTTTGACTGCTTGAATATATCCGGATCAGGGCAGCTCACAGCGGGTCCGTCGCTCGTCTGGAGCTGCAACGGATTGGTGTAGCTGACGGGCCACTTATAGTTCGCAGGCGGTGTGTTCTGCCCGAAGAAAGCGGTTGCCAGGCTGAAAATTGCAAAACAGAGGAGGCTGCTTCGCGTGCTTGAGGGAAGGGTCATGGTCGCACTCCGTTGAAGAAGGCAGATGGCTCGCTGCCAGCGGCGAGTGGATCATACACGTGTGCAAAAAGACCTGAGTATCCCCGCGCTTCTCCCGCCGATCGTGGAGCGATCCTGCTGTGTGGGGCTTCTAACTTGGCCCTACGTCGGGTAAAACCAAACGCAGATCCTTCAGCTTCGCTCAGGATGACTCTTCCGCGTGCACGGCACAGCCGCCATCCTCGGATGGCGGCTCTGTTGACGCAGTAACGCCTAGCTACTGCGCATGGGCACCGAGCCAGGTTTTCAGGTTTGCCTCCTGCGCCGCACGGAACTCGACGCAATCATTGATTTGCGACTGTGCAACTTGCAGTCCACGAGCCGAGGCATGGACGGGGTGAGTGGTGAAGAACTGCTTGACCTCGTCCACTTTCTCGGCCGAGCAGAAGGAACCCGCTGCGCGGACAATCGAGCCCCCGTTCATCTCGGTTAACTGTGCAGAGATGGCTGGCCAGTTTGTTTGCATGTACTTCCACGCCTCGTCGCGCGTATCCGAATTGCGCAGGGCCCCGGCAAAGATGAACAGCGAATCCTGATTCTTTACTTTGCCGGAAGCGGCGTAGGCCATGGCGCGGTCGGTAAGGGTGGGGCTTTCGAAAGCAGCCAGGAGGGCCAGCGCACGCTCTGCCTGTTCCGGGTTATTGTCGGTTTCAAACTGCTTCTGGAACTGGTCGAAAAGGGGCGCATCACCATGCTCGGCAGCTACCTGGAGGGCCGCCGGAGCGAGCGTCGGGTCTACCGAGTCGGGGTTCTGGAGGTACTGCATGGTCATCTGCCTGGCTTCGGCAATGGTGTCGGGGTCTTCGCCGAGGCCGCCCACCATGCCGAACAACTCGGCGCGCAGCTGCTCCTTGTTCGGCGGTTCGCCGGCGACCGGCATGCCAAGCTGCGTGAGCTCAGGCTTATAGGTGCGGCGAACCCAGGCGGCAAAAGTTGTCCGCTCCTGTGGCGTAGCCGACAACCGCTCATAGGCCGAGTCAAGCTCGGCACGCACCGTCTGCATGATCTCGGCGCTTGGATCGGCATGGGTCGCCAGGGCGAGGTCAAGCGTATCGCCTACGCTGGTTTTATCGGAGCGCACTCGGGCCCAGGTATCGCCGATGAGGCTGATGCGTTCGACTGGTGTCAGATCGCTCTCGATGCCCGCGACGAGTTTCGCCTGGACTGGCGCTGGATAGAGGCTGCGATAGTAGCCTTTGCCGCGTGCGTTGGCGAAAAAGAAGGAGCCGGTAGGTACGCTGAGCGTGCCGCTGGCGTTTGAGAGCAGCGGGCAATCGGCATTGTCACCTTTGAAGCAGACCGGCATGGTCCAGCTCTGCGGCGGATCGCTGGCGTGCGCGCGCTGCGCTGCCGGGCTCAGGAAGAAGCGGCTCTGCGTCACGGAAACCTTTCCGTTGGCCGGCTCAGAGAAATGGAGCAGCGGCACGCCGGGCTGGCCGATGAAATTCGACATGATCTTGTCGACCGGCTTGTGACTGGCAGCGGTTTGCGCGCTCCAGAAGTCCTCGGCTGTCGCGTTGGCAAAAAGATGCGCTTGAAGATAGTTGTGTACGCCTTGGCGGAACTGCTGCTCGCCGAGGTAGCTCTCGATCATGCCGATGATCGCAGCACCCTTCTCATAGGTGATGCCGTCAAACATCTCGTTGATTTCATCAGGCGTGTTGGCCTCAGCGCGGATGGTACGGGTGACAGCTTGCGCATCGAGGTTCAGCGTTGAGTCGAGCGAGACTGCTTCCTGCTCCGGTACATTCCACTCCGGATGCCAGGCCGCAACCGGCTTGTTTTCCATCCAGCTGGCAAAGCCCTCGTTGAGCCAGATATTGTTCCACCACTGCATCGTGACCATATCGCCAAACCACTGGTGAGCCATCTCATGCGCAACTACTTGTGCGACGCGCTCCTTGGCGTTGAGGGAGGCGTGTTGCTCGTCGATGAGGAAGTCGGTTTCGCGATAGGTAATGGCGCCGAAGTTCTCCATCGCGCCGGCTTCGAAGTCGGGGATGGCGACCATATCAAGCTTAGGCATTGGGTACTTGATACCGAAGTAGGTGTCGTAGTAGTGCAGCACGAACTCTGCAGCCTTTACGGCGTACGGCGTCAGCGCGAGCTTGTCAGGTGTGGCGCAGGCGCGGATCGGAACGCCGTCGCTTTCGCCCTTGGTACAGACGAAATCGCCGACGAGGAAGGCGACAAGATAGCTCGACATCTTCGGCGTAGTCGCGAAGCGGAGCGTGTGCTTGTCACCGCCGGGAGCAGGCGTGTCAGAGACAATGTTGGTGTTGGAGATAGCAGTATCCCCCTTGTCGACGGTGAGGCTTACGTCGTAGGTCGCCTTGTAAGCCGGCTCATCGAAGGAAGGGAAGGCGCGACGCGCGTCTGTCGGTTCGAACTGGGTTACGGCGTAGTTGCGCTTGGCTGTCTTTGACAGATAAAAGCCGCGCAGCTGCCCGTTGAGGATGCCGCTGTACTGGATGTGGAGGCTGGCTTTGCCGGCCGGGAGCGGCTTAGGAAAGGTGAGGGTTACCTGCTCTTTCTCCTTGTCCTCGCTTACCTGCGCGGTTTGCGTCGCGCCTTGCGCGTTGGCTGTAACCGAGCGGAAGGTGATCTCAGCGGCGTTAAGGGTGATGGACGGAGACGCGGAGGCCAGCGTGAGATCGATGGTTTCGTCGCCGGTAAAGGTCGCCTTAGTGAGATCGGGCGTGAGCGCGAGCGTGTAGTGCTGCGGTGTGGCATTGCCCGGCAGCCGCTGCGCGAGCGCCACGCAGGGAGCGCAGACAAACAGAGCGGCGGAGAGAAAATGACGTGTAAAGGAGAACATGGATGGGGCCTTTCTGGACGAACTGAATGCGCGGAGACGGCAAGGAGGCTGCTGGAACGTTGAAGGTATCAGGATTCGCGGTAGTCCAGCAGCAAAAGACCCACGAGCGTGAGGCATAGGGGCCATACCAACCCTGCGGTGCGTGCCGCGCGGGTACCGGGCAGGCGCAGCTGCAGCCAGCGGCCCCATCCGGCGGTTGCGCCGAGAACGGCGATGGGCGTGTGAGCGAGCTCCGCAAGCATCTCGTCCTTTACATTCGCGAGGCCGTGCGAATGCGTCAGCAGCGCGGCGCCGCCGGCAGCGCATAGCAGTGGAAAGACGTAGGCAGCACGCGAGGAGCGCCAGCGGCCGGTAGCGACAGCCCACTCGAAGAAAGCGAAGCAGGCGATCAAGAGTGCGTAGAAGCGATGCTGCAACACGTCAGGCGAGGCGAAGCTTTGCCAGAAGGACCGCGGGCCGAGCGGCCAGTTCTCGGGGTCGGCACGAAGCACGAGGAACGCGCCGAGGCCGAGAAAGAGCAGCGGCCAGTTACTAGTGATCGAGCGCAAACGGCCGGGCGGCAGCACGCGTGTGGTGAAGGCGAGCAGCCCGCACAGAAGCACGATAACTCCGGCCCAGTGATGGTTGTACTCGGACCAGGCGCGGTCATTTGCATCGTTGACCCAGCCGGCGCTGTATTGCGCGACGATGAGCGCCTGCTTGACCGTGCTGTCAGGCGGGGTCAGCTCGGCGAGGGTAGGGCTGTGCAACCGAGGGGTGACCCAGTGCATGCGCGCGGCGATCTCGGGCATGTTAAGCCGATCCTGCTGCAGGTCGACCGCGGGCGGCTGCGAGGTAAGCGAGGCGGCGGCCAAGACGGCAGTAAAGCCGAGCCCGATCTCAGCCTCGCTGAAGTGGCGCAACCGCTCGAGAAATCCTCGGCTCGGCCGGAGCGGTTGTTTCATCAGCGGCGGACCAGCCGCCGGGATCGCGCCCGCGCGCAGCAGCTGGAAGTTGCCCGCGCCGAGCAGGAGCATGACCAGCAGCAGGTAGGTTTTGGCGAGCAGCATGATGCCATAGGTGGTGCCGTACAGACCGCCCCAGGAACCAACGTAGAAGAGGCTCATCCCAATGCCTGCGAGCACAAGCATGGGCACGCTGACCAGCGCCATGACGGAGTAGCGACGGGCCAGTGTTTGCGCGTCGGCGAGCGTAGGGCTTACGCGAAGCGCCAGCAGAAGAAAGAGCATGGCGCCGATCCAGCCAGCGGTACCGAGATGATGAAGCACGGTGAGCATGACAAGGAGTCCGCGCTCGTCGAGGCGTGAGGCTGCGTGACTCTGCGCTACCGAGGAGCCGACGACAAGGGCGGCGGGAAGCAAAGCGGCGAAGCGGAACCGTTTTGCGCCAGCGCGGACGAGCCAGGCGAGCAGGAGTGCGCCCGTGACCTCTGCCGCACCGGCGCGGAGGAAGTTTGCAGAGAGAAGCGAGGCGAACGGGAAGCCGGACTCACCCATAAGAACAGCAACCGAAAGTGCTGAGGTGAGCGCCTGGGCTGCGGCGAGCGCGAGGGCAAGCATGAACAGCACCCGGCGTAAGCGTGCGAGTTGTTCACCGGTAGCTCCGCCGGGCAGAGCGACTGCCAGCAGAAACAGCAGGCCGCCGATGGTGAGTGCTTCCAGCGAAAGCGATGCCGCACGCAGCAGGACGCTGAGCAGGTCGAAGTCCTTGAGTAGCCAGATCACTACTCGTTACTTTACCGGATTACCCTAGCGAGCCCTGACCTGGAACTGAATGGAGCCGCGGGTAATGTGGCCGTCACTGGCGAGCGCCTGCCACCGAATGGCATAGCTGCCCTGGTGGAGGCCCGTGATATCGGCTTCGACTTCGTCCGGCGCATGTTGCGCGGACAGTGCCAGTGGCCGTACCTTGCCATCCGGGTCCAGCAGCGCGAGCGTGCAGCGGGGTCCGTCGACGCGCGAGTTGAATCTAAGGTCGGCGTGCACGTGGTCGCCGATGATGACGCCGTTGAGCTTGGGCGTGGACGAGACCAGGATGGCATGGGCGAGCGCGAGCTCGGGTAGAGCGAGTGCGAGTGCGCTAACGGCGAGGGTTCGCATGAGTTGGGGCATGGATTCTCCTTTAGCCTATGTTGCATTTGCTGACGATGAGAGACCTGAGCCGGACGTGCCACGCGGAAGTTGCAAGAAGCAGATCCACTAGCGTGAAGTGTCACCGAGTTCGCTGCGCTCAGCTCAGAATGAGTTCTTACCTGTGAGCCCTAAAAGATACATCCTAGTTCGCCAGACGACCGAAGTGTGACCCTCGCAGCCTTATAGTGCGGCTTGGAGGCAAGCAATGCCCGATAAGGTGATGAAGATTGTGGATGTGATTCGCGTTGGGGGAGCTGTCCTCATTCGGTTCTCAAATGGCGGCGAAGCTCTCTATCAAGCGCAGTTTCTTTGGGACGTGAGAATGCAGGATGGGAACATTGCTTTAAGCGAGGATACTTCATCGCAGGGGCTGCCCCCCGCCCGTAACTACTAAGGGTGCATCAGCTCTCTCCCCCACCGCAAGAGTTGATGCCGACCGGGAAGAAATCGGACCGAGGCGCTCGCGCGTGCCACTCTCACGATATGGGCTGCTGACTTGTATGTGATGGGCGTACCGGGATGGATGCAACGAAGATCGGGAACGCAGGATCTCTCGGCTTGCCGCGTTCGCTCAGGACAATCCCGCGCTTCCGCTGGATCGCTGCTTAGGACGGAACACTCAGGGACAGTCCGCATACCTCACCCGAGACGGCTCGAGGCCATGCGGACCGAACTGCCGCTGATCTCGGCGGCGCGCGCCTCGGCATAGGCGGCCGCGCCCATCAAAGCGGCGCGGCTTTCAAGGATGATGTGTACCGGTGTTTGTACCAGAAGCTCGCTGAGCCTGCCCTTATCCGTAAAGGCGTGCATGAACGTGCCGTCGCGCATCTTATCAAGCACCTTGGGGGCAATACCGCCACCTACGAACATGCCGCCGGTCGCGAGCACCTTCAGTGCCAGGTTGCCAGCCTCAGCGCCGTAGACAGAAACGAAGATGTCGAGGGTTCGGACGCAGAGCTCGTCTGTGCCTTTCTCTCCCAGATCGCCGATGACGGCATTGGGGTCGTTGTGCTCCATGCGTTCGCGCAGCTCGGGGGACTCAGTCATGCCCTGATCGTCGCGCAGGAAAGCATAGACATTCTGCAGACCGAGGCCCGAGACGACGCGCTCATAGCTGACGCGGCCCCCGACTACTTTCTGCAGATAGCGGAGAAGAGAAACTTCGATCTCATTGCGCGGGGCGAAATCGCAGTGGCCACCCTCGGAGGCTACAGGGACGTGCATCTTGCCATTCCACATGAGCACGGCCTCACCGAGGCCGGTGCCCGCGGAGACAAGGCCTCGATTGCCGAGCGCGCTGGCGTCGCCGGTCGAGAGTGTATAGACCTGGTCATTCGTAAGCTCGGGGATGCCATAGCCGTTGGCTTCAAGATCGTTGATGAGGAAGATGTGATCTATACGGAGATTGCGCGAGAGCTCGCGCGCATCAAGCAGCCAGGGCAGATTGGTGAGCTTGAGGCGGCCGTTGCGGACCGGGCCGGGAACGCCGAAGCAGGCAGAGGTGATGTCGGGATGGTCGTGCTTCTCAAAGAAGGCGTGAACAACCTCTTCGAGGCCCTTGAACTCGCGCGCAGGAAAGCGCTCATCGGTGACGTGCTGCAGGCTGCCCTTATCGAACTGGTAGAGTGCGAGGTGGACTTTGGTACCGCCGACGTCACCGGCCAGAATCATCGTGAGAGCTCCACATGGCCGGTGCCGTCGGCGCCGGTTTTGGGCAGCTTCGCGGCTGCTTTCTCGTCGAGGAGAAACAGGAGCGAGCCGCTTTTTGGCTGAATGAGCTGCGTGGGGGTGGTGGCGGGATCGTACTCGCCAAAAAAGACGCGCTCGAGCGGCTCAGCCTTGTCTTCGCCAGCAATGAGGAAGACAACATCCAGGCCTTCATTGATGACCGGCGCGGAGAGGCTGATGCGCCAGGTGTCTTTCTGCGGAACATGGTTGGCGAAAGCGATGCGGCCATGCTCGCCGACGCCCTCCGTATGCGGAAACAAGGATGCCGTGTGCCCATCGTCCCCCATGCCGAGCCAGACTACATCGAAGCGCGGCACCTCGGCGCCTTCTAGCCGAAACTCGCGGCGGATGAGCGACTCGTACTTGGCTGCGGCTTCCTCGGGATCGAGCTCACCCTCCATACGGTGGACGTGTTCGGGGCTCAGCGCGACTTTTGAGAGCAGGGCCTCGTTTGTCATCCGGTAGTTGGAGTCCGGGTTGTCAGGTCCGACGGTCCGCTCGTCTACCCAGAAGAGCTCGACCTTGTCCCAGGGGATCTCGCGACCGTAGGGCTCATTCGGGTCAGCGAGCAGGGAGAAGGTGGCTTTCGGCGTGGAGCCGCCGGAGATGGCGAGACGTGCACGGCTACGTTTGGCGACCGACTGCTGCACGCGCTCGGCGAAGTGCTCGGCGGCAGCACGGGCGAGTGCCTCGGGGTCCTTGTACACGCGGTAGGTGACTTGCAGGCGATTTGCCACTGTGTTGATTCCCTTTCTTCGCTGCTGTACATGGCTCTGTTAGCGCGAATTCGTTAGACGGCATGCCAGGTGTGGTTTTCCTTCGCGAGCAGCTCGTCGGCGCTCTTCGGACCCCAACTGCCGCTCGCGTAATTCGGGAAGTCGGAGGGCGGGTTCTTCGCCCAGGCCTCAAGCAACGGGGTGTAGAGCGCCCATGCGATCTCAACGGCCTCACGATGCGAGAACAGCGTCGCATCCCCGAGCATCGCATCGAGCAGCAGCCGCTCGTAGCCGTTCGCGGTGTACTTCCCGAAAGCGTCGACATATTTAAACTTCGCCTGAACCGGGCAGATGGTCGTGTCGGGTGTCGGCAGCTTGGCACCGAAGTTGAAGGCGATGCCCTCATCAGGCTGGATGCGGATGCGGATCAGGTTCGGCTGTGAGCCGGCGCAGGGACCGGTATTCCCGCCCTCGGTCGGCTGCGGAAAGATCTGCTTTTCGGGCTGCTTGAGCTCGATGACGATTTCGGTGACGCGCTTGACAAGGCGCTTGCCAGCGCGCAGGTAGAACGGGACACCCTTCCAGCGCGGCGTATCGATCGAAAGCTTCACGGCCGCGAAGGTTTCAGTCACGGAGCTTGGATCGACGCGATCTTCCTCGCGGTAGGGCTTCGCCTCCTGCTGGCCGCCCTTGCCGTCCTGCACAGTGCCTTTGCCGTACTGGCCGCGTGCTGATGTTTCCTCGGTTAGCGGCTGGATGGCCTTGAAGAGTTTCGTTTTCTCTTCGAGGATACCCTTCGCTTCAAAGGTCGCCGGCGGCTCGATAGCGACGAAAGAGAGCATCTCCATCATGTGGTTCTGCAGGATGTCGCGCGATGCGCCGGCCTTCTCGTAGAACGGGCCGCGGCCTTCGATCCCGATCGACTCGGCGGCTGTGATCTGCACGTTCTCGATGTACTTCGCGTTCCAGATCGGCTCGAACATGGTGTTTGCAAAGCGGAAGACAAGAATGTTCTGCACCGTCTCCTTACCGAGATAATGGTCGATACGAAAAATCTGGTCTTCCCCAAAGACCTTTGCCACCCCGTCATTGAGTGCCTTGGCTGACTCAAGATCATGGCCGAAAGGCTTTTCGATGATGACGCGAACAGTCGCGCCCTCCCCGGCTTTGTCCATCCCCTGCTCGCCGAGCTTGTCAACGATCTCCTGAAAATACTCCGGCGCAACGGCGAGATAGAACAGCCGATTGCCTTTCGTGCCATGCTCTCCGTCTAGCTTTGCGAGCGTTTCATTGAGGCGTCGGTAGCCGTCAGAGTCGTCGAAGTTGGTGGTGAAGTAGCTGACCTTTTTGAGGAACTCGTCGAGCTTTGGGTCGTTCTCTTTCGCGCCGCCGTCGATGATGGCTTTCTTCATGTCGGGGACAAAGGTGGCGCTCAGGTCACGGCGGGCAACGCCGACGACGGCGAACTCCTGGGGCAGCAAGCCGCTTTCTTCGAGGTGGAAGAGTGCCGGCAGAAGCTTCTTCTTGGTCAGGTCGCCAGAGGCGCCGAAGATGACCATCACGAGCGGCTCGGCCTGGCGGTTGGCAGCGCCGGCCGTTGCGTCTTTCACCAGCTCGGGACTCATTACTACATCACTGTTGCTCATCGTTTCCGTTCCTTATCTAGATAGCTTGCTTGTTACAGAATGCGTAGTGTCTGCAGATCGGTGCGCAGTGCCTCGGGACCCTTGTACCGGATCGCATGGATGCCAAACGCCGCCGCCGCAGCGAAGTTGTTTTCGCGGTCATCGATGAAGATGATCTCTGCGGGCGGGGTTTGCAGCACCTCAATCGCCATGCGGTAGATGGCGGGGTCAGGCTTGCGCAGCCGCACATACCCGGAGCAGAAAAAGACGGACAGGTACTGCTTGAGACCAAAGCGCTCGAGGCGCAGGTCGTTCAGCTCCCGTGATTCGTTGTTGAGCTGGCCCATGCGGATACCAGTGGCATGGAGGTCTCTAAGTACCGGCATGGCCGAATCGGGGAGCAGCTGCGATTCGGCTTCAATGGCCTCGCGGAAGGCTGCGGGCGTGTAAGGCCGCGGCTCATAGAAGAGGGTTTGCTGAAGATACTGGTCGAAGTCGATAGTGCCTTTCTCCCATGCATCATTCGCGACTTCGTGACGCCGTTCAAATTCATCGCGATCGACCTGCGAGAGGGAAAACTGGTCGAAGACGGCCCTGCGTCCGAGGTGGTCCCAGCCGTTTGTCAGCAGAACGCCACCGGTGTCCCACAGGATCGTGCTGAACTTGCTCATGCGCTCCCTTGAGTTTCGCTTGTTGGATGCAGTGAAAATATGAGGTGGCGCATAGAAACGGCGTCCGTTAGGACGCCCCTCTCATTTCAGTGTGCAGCCAGTCTGTTTCTGCTTTTCAAACGGGTCCAGACGCGCGTCATGCTGATCCAACATCAAGTGCGTTCAAATAGCAACGGTGTGCCTATCCTGCCGATGTCTCGACTTGCAACGGCTGAGCCACTGTTTTGCAAGTCGAAGCTCCTGTCGATACTCCTGACCTTCGGGGGAGAGCGAAGGGCACGATCGCCAAATGAGCGATCACCAGAGGGGAGGGCACTCCGAATCGCGAGTACAGCTGCTGATTCGGCGCGCCCAACCCAATACAAACAAATTACTGCTCGTTGACGCCGGCCAGCGCTGGCAGCTCCTTACCAGCCTTAGCCAGGAGCTCCTTGGCGCGCTTGGTGATGTTATCCACGCCAAAGCCCAGTTTCTCAAGCGCGAGCGTGCCGGGGGCCGACGCGCCGAAGCGATCGAGACCAATGACGTCGCCGTGACGACCGACCCACTTCCACCAGCCGAGCGTCGCGCCGGCTTCGACGGCGAGCTTTGGCATGTGCTCGGGCAGGACTTCGAGCTTGTAGCTGGCGGGCTGCCGCTCAAAGAGCTGCCAGCTCGGCATGGAGACGATGCGTGCCGTGATGCCCTCCTTCTTGAGCTCGGCGGCGGCCTTGATAATCTGCCACACCTCAGCGCCGGTCGAGATCATGAGCAGGTCCGGCTGATCGGAACCCTTATCGACGATGTAGGCGCCCTTGCTGACGCCATCGTAGATGTCGAGCTTGGAGGGGTCGAGCAGCGGCAGGTCCTGACGGGAAAGCGCCATGAAGCTGGCCTCACGATGCTCGAGCGCCAGACGCCAGGCAGCAGCGGTCTCGTTCGCGTCGGCGGGGCGGAAGTCAATCAGGTGCGGCACGGCGCGGAGCATCATCAGCTGGTCGATCGGCTGGTGCGTGGGTCCGTCCTCACCGAGGCCGATCGAGTCATGCGTGTACACATAGATCGAGTGGATGTGCATAAGCGCGGCGAGACGGATAGCCGGCTTCGCGTAGTCCGAAAAGGTAAAGAAGGTAGAGCCGTAAGGGATGAGACCACCGTGGGCAGCCATGCCGTTCACCGCGGCGTGCATGGCGAACTCGCGCACACCAAAGAAGACGTTGCGGCCAGCTGGGTCGACGTGGAAGTTGCCGGACTTCTTCAGGATGGTCTTCGTGGATTCGGTGAGATCGGCCGCTCCGCCGAAGAGCTCCGGGACCGCCTCGGCGAAGGCATTCATGATCGCTCCGCCCGCGTTGCGGGTTGCCATCGGTTTGCCGTCGGCCGGGTAGCTGGGCAGCGTCTTCTCCCAGCCCTGCTTCAGCTTGCCAGCCTCGCAGCGCTCGTACTGCTCAGCAAGCTCAGGGAACTCGCTCTTGTACTTAGCAAAAGCGTCTTTCCACTCCTGCTCAAACTTTGCGCCGCGGTCGACAATCTCAAGCCAGTTCTTGCCGGCCTCCTCGGGCACATAGAAAGTCTTGTCCTCGGGCCAGTTCAGAGTCTGCTTGGTTTTTTTAACGTTTTCCGGCCCAAGTGGTGCGCCGTGAGCCTTGCTCGTGCCTGCAGCCGGTGAGCCATAGCCGATGACCGTGCGCACAGCGATCAGCGAGGGCTTGGTGGTCTCTGCCTGGGCGGCTTCAATTGCTTTCTGCAGCGCGTCCAGATCATTGCCATCAGCGACCGTCTGTACATGCCAGTGGTAAGCCTTGAACCGGTCCTGCACATTTTCGGTAAAGGCCAAGTCGGTCGGTCCATCGAGCGAGATGAGGTTATCGTCGTAGAGGAAGATGAGCTTACCGAGGCCGAGCGTGCCGGCGAGCGAGGCCGCCTCGTGCGAGATACCCTCCATCAGATCACCGTCGCCGCAGATGCCGTATGTGTAGTGATCGACGATGGCATGTCCCGGCTTGTTGTAAACGGCGCTGAGGTGCTTTTCTGCCATCGCCATGCCAACCGCCATCGCGAAGCCCTGACCGAGCGGACCGGTGGTGACTTCCACGCCGTCGGTTTCGCCAAACTCCGGATGACCAGGTGTGCGCGAGTGCCACTGACGGAACTGCTGCAGATCCTCGATGGAAAGGTCATAGCCGGCCAGGTGCAGCATGCCGTAGAGAAGCGCCGAGGCGTGGCCGTTTGAGAGCACGAAGCGGTCGCGGTTGGACCACTTGGAGTGCCTGGGGTTATGGCGCATGTACTTGTGGAACAGGAGATAAGCAATGGGTGCGCAGCCGAGCGGCGCTCCGGGGTGGCCGCTGTTTGCTTTCTCGACAGCGTCGACTGCAAGGAAGCGCAGGGTATTGATGGAAAGCAGGTCGAGGTCAGGACTGGAGGCGCTTTGCGGGCTGCTCATAGTGGTGGGAATCCTTCTCCGGGATGAGGGTTATCCGTCCCCGCCATCTTAACCAACCGTGGTGAATGGTGTGTGATGGTGGATGCGGTGGGCTTAAGGGTGAGCAGGCCTCTGGCAAGCGAACAAGGCGTCATCGCCGGGAACAAAGCACGGTAGCGCTCCGTGCCACGAGAGCTGCTTCTCTCGCGCGTTCGGGTAACAGCAGGCCTTCGCTCTGCTCAGGATCACGCGTTGTTATGTTGGGCTCAGTTCCTCGCTGACCGCCAAATGCCGGAGAAGGAGCTGCCTGGAGGCGAGATGAAGGTTTTACGAGCTTTCTGCTGTTCAGCAACGTTCTATGCCCTTCTGCTGCCGATGCCGCCGCACGCTCAGACCGCGCCGGCGGCATCGCGTGCTGCGCTTCACTCGATGGATCGGGACCTGATGGAGGTGACCATCCCGCAGCTGGAGCAGCTGTACCGCATGCACCGCTACACAGTGATGCAGGTGACGCGCTGGTATCTCACGCGGATCGAGCGCTACAACGGCGTGTACGGGGCGGTCGAGAAGCTGGATACCACGGGCGCACTCGCTGCGGCGGCTCGGGAGGATGCGGAGGCGGGCAGCCCGGATCTGCGACGCGGCCCGATGTGGGGTGTGCCGATCGTGATCAAGGAAAACACCAGTGTGCAGGGCCTCCTGACCTCGGACGGCTGGAAGGGTTACACGCTGCCAGGCCATGAGCTTGTTGCGCCGAAAGACGCGACGATCGTGGCGAAGCTGCGTGCGGCCGGGGCAGTCATTCTGGGCAAAACCAACATGCCGGACTTCGCGGCCAGCGACACCAACCGCAGCACGGCGTTTGGCCGCACCGGCAATGCGTACGATGTGCGGTTCAGCCCCGGCGGCTCATCGGGCGGCACGGTAACTGCAGTGACGGCGAACCTAGCGCTCCTCGGAAACGGGACAGATACGGGCAACTCGATCCGGATGCCGGCGGCGACAAGCGCAGTCGTGGGTGTGTTCCCTACGCCGGGGCTCGTAAGCATCGCGGGGATCGCGCCACTGGACTGGCTGCTCGACAACACAGGGCCGATCGCCCGCGACGTGACCAGCGCCGCCATCGCGCTTGGGGTGATGGCTGGGGAGGACCTGGCAGACGCGCGGACAACGGGCTCGGCGAAAAAAGCGCAGCCCGGGCCGTACACGCAGTACCTGAAGGCTGATGCGCTGCGAGGCAAGCGGTTCGGCGTACCGGCGTTCATACTTGCGGGCGCGGGCACGCCGTTCCAGGGGCTTTCAGCGGGTGAGCCGGTGAGTGGCGTGGCGCACGAGCTTGCCGAAGCACGACTGACGCTGCGGCCGGAAACGCGCGCAGCCTTTCTCCAGGCGATTGAGGGCCTGCGCGCGGCAGGGGCAACCGTGGTTTTCGACGACGCGGTTCTGCCCGAGAGCTTCCCCGAGCTGGTCTCGGAGATCAGGACGCGGCCTTTTGTCGGAGAAGGGACGGATGCATTCCTGGCCAGCTACGGGCCAGCTCAGTACCACTCGGCGGCCGAGTACGAGAAGGTGATCGGATCGCCGATACCGTCGGTCATCGTGACCGGCACCGACAGTGCCCCGGGAAGCGACGCAGCGCGGGCGGCTGCGGCGGCACAGCTTCGTTTTGCGGGAGATGCAGCGGAGCGCAACGTTCTGGCGCCACGCAGGAAGGCACTCGCGGTTTACAACGAGACCCTGGACCGGCTGCACCTGGATGGCTACGTGTACCCTGCCATCCAAATGCCGCCGGTGGATGAAACCATGCCGCAGGATGGCCGGGTAAGCAGTGGACCGCATAGCGATACGGGCTGGGTGAACATGGTCGGCGTGCCGGCGGTGGTAGTTCCGGCAGGCTTCTACCCCAATGGCTTGCCGTTTGGGCTTGAGATCTCCGCGCGGCGCTGGCGGGATGGCGATCTGCTGGGGTGGGCGTACGCGTATGAGCAGGCGACGCATCTTCGCAGGCCGCCGGTGCTGGTAGAGCAAGGGCTGCTGCCGATTCGGGAGCCCCTCGCGAGTGCGCCGTAAAGGGATTCGCTGGACCACTGCGGTAACGGGGACTCGTTTGGCCGCGGCAGTGAGGGCAGACCCTTCGCAACGCTCAGGATGACGCTCACCTCGTAATCTGAAGGACTCAGCGAGGCAGTCTGCCTACTCCTGCGAAACAGACAGGCCCCCTAGGCCGGCTTCTCGATCGTGACGGTGAAGTTCCGGCCCTCCCAGCGGCTGGTTGCCGTCCAGTACAGGGTAAAGACCAGCTCTGTCGCGTCCTGCGGAAAACGAGGCAGGTCGGCCATGGAACCGGCTGTACCTAGGTTGCGCGAAGTCACCGTCGCCTGCGTCTTCCAACCATCGGTTGTATAAACCGCTTCGAACGTATCGCCGGAAATGACCCGGAGCACTTTGCCGGCGGGGATGGAGTTGACCGGGCGGCGCATCTTCCAAACCTCGAATGGACTCGCTTTCGGGCCATCGCCGTAGCGCGCCTCCACGGCCGCGATGCGGTCGAAGATGCGACCGTCTCGGGCCGAGCGCACCAGCTTCAGGTACTCGGCATGTGCCCACACGAGCGGCATGGCCGAGCCCGCCGGGTCGCCGAGCACGACCGGGCCGGCCGTGGTGTTGAGCGCGGTACGGCGGTCCCAGATCTGCTCCGGGAGCATGCCGCCGCGGGAGGCAAAGCCTTCCATCGCGGTGATAAACGAGCGCACATTGCCGCCGGCAGCAAGCTCATAGTGGCCACGCTCGCCGGTGAGCAGAGGCCATGCGCGGCCCTGGCCGTAGTGGATGAAGGGGCCGCCACCCTCCTGCTCGCCGTAGCCGTCGTGGTTGTAGCGGCGCCAGCAGGGACCCTGCGGCGCGTCGATACGGAGCACGCGATCGACTACCTTGAGCGAGTCGATGATAAGCGGATCGTCGGCGCGGCGGATGCCGTAGCGCACCAGCTCGAGAAAGCCCCCGTCGACGACGGCGCTGGCGGGGAACTCACTTTCTTCCCACGGTGCGCGGTTGTTGATGCGGATATTGCCCGGCGCGACATCGTTCGCGTACCAGGGCTCACCCTTGGCGGGCGGCTGGATGCGGATGTAGTGACGCTTGACGCTCGGGTGCAGCGTACCCTGGTCGGTAACGGTCCAGTCTTCCAGGTGCGACTGGATCCAGTCGGCATGCTCGTTGAGAAAGGTGCCGAGCTCGGGCGCGCCATGCGCCGAGGCGATCTCGGCAGCGCAGCAGAGGCCGCCGATGACGGCAGCGAGCGTCGATGGCGAGTAGCCGGCGGCTTCCTCCCAGCGCTCCTGCTGGGTGACCGGCGCAAAGCGTACCAGGAAGCCAGCGGCACGGGAGACAAAGGGAAAGACATCAAAGCTGCCGAGACCGTTCGCCTTCCAGAGCCGCCAGGCCAGGATGATGGGGAAAGCGACCTCGTCAAGCTGGATTCCGGTCCAGTAGGGGCGGCCGTCCACCCAGAAGTTCTGTGCGAAGCTGCCGTCCGGCTTCTGCGAGCAGGCGAGATACACCAGGGCGCGGAGCGCGGTCTCAGTACGGCCCATCGCGAGCATGGCACTGGCCGATTGCACCATGTCGCGGGTCCACACCAAATGGTAGCCACCCAGGTCGTCGTCACCTTTCGCATAGCCCCACGGGATGGAGAGCGAGGCGATGAAGGCGCCGGCGTAGGTCTTGTCCTCGTGGGTGAGCACGACCTTCTGGCTGGTGCGGAGCAGCTTGCCATTGTCGGTTGTAAAGGCGTCCAGGCCTTCCGGTACCTGGACGCGCTCCCACTGGCGGATGAAGCGCTGGAGATTGCCGTCGAATGGAGCGGCAAGTGAGCTCATGGTCGCCGAGAGCGCGGCGTGGTGGCTGTCGCCGAAGCCGATGGCCAGCACGAACTCGCGCGCACCGGGCTCGGGCGCGCCCGCCTGATGGAGATCGACCTCACCCATGATGGCGATGTTGCCGTTGGTCGCCGAGCCGTACTCCCAGTGCATGTGGAAGTCGTGCTTGAGGTCCTGCCAGCCGTCGCTTGCGCCGACAAAGCCGCACGAGGCGCGGGAGAAACCGCAGCTGGTGGCCATAGCCAGCGAGTCCGCGCCCTGCCAGGCGAGCAGGGTCCGCGAGCCCGCCACGTCGACCACCCGGGCCGAGTTGCCGGCGCCGCCGCCGCCGAGATGCGGTGAGAGCAGCGCGTACAGGTGCAGGCGCTGGAGCAGGCCGGCCTCGGCTTCGAGCTGAACATGCACGAGTACGACCGAAGCGTGCGGGTCGCAGATGGTTTTCTTTCTGATCGTGTAACGGCCGTCGGGATCCCGGTTGGTCTGCAGCGGCGCGGGAGCCGCCGGGTCGATGTAGGAGAACTCGCGGACCATATCGCGCTTTTCTTCATGGAAGAAGGTTTCGCCATCGGTGAGGAGGAACTCCATGTCGCGGATCTGCGGCCGGTCGATGGTGGGGTAATAGACCTCGTTGAGGATGCCGTGCGAGGTGGTGTACCAGACTCTGGAAGAAGCCGAGTAGGCGCAGCCGACCGAGTTCTTCACGCTGGAAGTCCAGCGACCGGGCAGCCCGGGCCAGCCCGGGGCTTCGCCCTGCTGGTTAAGCCACATATATTGCACGGTCTGGTTTGGCATAGGCGATCTCCTCGGGGTGGGTCCTGTTCTCGGGCGACTCCAGAGTAGCGTGAGTGGGTTTGCCATCGAGTGAGCGGGAGCGTTGCTATCACTTTTGAGCGAAGTGATATCATCACCTGAAAGCTGGAGGTGGGCCTATGCATGCGATTACGATCCGCAATTTACCGGATGAGACACACCGGGCCTTGAAGCAGCGGGCGAAGTTGCATGGGAAGAGCACGGAAGCAGAGGTTCGCGCGATTTTGGAAGAAGCAGTGCGGCCGAAGGAACAAGTCGGGCTGGGAACGGCACTCCATGAGTTCGCCATGCAATTTGGTGGGATCGATCTTGATCTAGAGGCTGTCCGTGAGATGGCACCCTCCAAATCGGTCAGCTTTGAATGATCGTTCTAGATACAAACGTCATTTCCGAGGTAATGAAGCCACGTCCCCATACTTCGGTCATTGAGTGGTTAGATCACCAGGCTGGCTCGTCCTTATCAATAACTACGATCAGCTTGTCCGAACTCTTGCTTGGGATCGAGTTATCCGCTGACGGGCGACGTAAGCGCGAGATGGGGAATGCCTTGCGTGCAGTGCTCGAGAAGCTTTTCGGGAGTCGGATACTGCCGTTCGATACGCCATGCGCCGCTGCCTACGCGGAACTAGTCAGTCAGGGGCGCTATCGCGGGCTTGCCTTTGCGGTTCAGGATGGGCAGATTGCGGCGATCGCAAAGTCGCGGGGATTTGCTGTGGCAACGCGCGACGTAGGGCCTTTTATGGCTGCTGGGTTAGAGGTGCTGAATCCGTGGGAAGCGTGAAATCGGCTAGCGAAAGACTGACAGAGTATAAGAACCGCGCTCGATGCGGCAACTCTGGCGACGAACGCTGTTAATCACTGTATTATCCGCACTTCTAATCTCGTTGGTGATTGTGCTTTCGGAGAGCGACCTTGCCGAGATTATCTACTGGACTGTCTTGTTACTGCTCTTTCCCCGGAACTCTCCTTGCTACTTGCATACTGCTGCTCCTCAAGAAAGGCCCGCCTGCGGTATTCCTCTTGGCTTCCGCGGCGGTCTATTTGCTTGTAAGTCTTTCCATTTGCTCGAAGATCACGAAATAAGAACGCCTGCAAGGTGGCTCGCTCACTCGCGAACTTACAAAGCTGACTTGTTAGCGCAACCTGTGCTCGCTTCGGGAGGTCTAAAACACACCGAATGGGACAACTCGGGTTTCGCTGGCATTGGAGATACGGAGTGGTACCTCATTTACGATTCGCAAGACCGGCTAAGAAGAGGGCGAAGAGGTCAATATGGAGTTGCGGCAGATGGCCTGCCCGGTAAGGTGATCTATACTCATCGTCTAGAACAGGATGGGTATGTTGTTCAGTTTTCTCTGACACGGATTGGGATAGTTGCTGAGCGGCAGCGCTGCCAATCATTCCGGTCTCGCTGCTTGATTGCCTGCGAGATCGTTCATCGATTCATGCGTGATTGAGCGGCCTTCTTCACGTGCAAACGAAGCCTCGGCATCATCCAGGGCCACGAGGATTTCAGATCGGGTACGCTCCTTCGCTCCCACATCGTGAGTGCTTCCTGCAAGGCTTGCTCCTCATGCTGAACTCGACCGCTCTCGATGGCGTACCGAGCGAAAGCCTTCTGGTCCGGGTCAATTGAACGTCCATGCTCCCGAAGTTAGGAAGCTCTGCAGGTGTATCAAGCGCCCTCACAGCACCTGCGTATTCGCATCCGGGTCGGGATGGAACTGGACTTCGCTCATCGCGTGGGTGATTTCGCGGTTCTGCATGAAGTATTGCCACACAAAGCCGGTGCGCAGGTTTTCCGCCATCAGCACGCTGATGCCCTGGTCGATGCCGAGAATGTCCTCGGCGAACCAGTTGCCCTTGCGGTCGAATGCGTCGACGAAGCCGTAGCGGGTCCAGACGCGCGGGCCCATCTTCTCGCGCATGCTCAAGAGCACATGCGAGCACTCCGCCGGTAGAAACGGCAGGGAGCCGGCGGAAGCGCAGGGCACAAGCGTACCGTCGAGCGGTCCGATGGATGGCGGGCCACCCCATACACGGTAGCCGTCTTTTGAGTCGGACGCGGTGATGCCCCACATATCCTCGTCAATCCAGTTGAACTTCTGGCCCAGCACCAGGCACCAGAGCTGGTGGGCGCGTGTGGCGGCGATCGAGTTGGTGAAATAGTTCGCGTTGAGATCGCGCTGGTCGCGGTAATCGCACCAGGCGTGCGCGTACTGGTGGATGAACAGCGGCGCGACACCGGAGATGTACTGGATGCCGCCGTAATTGACCACCGGCCGCTGCAGAGCTTTCCAGGTCTCGACCGGTGCCGGATGGGTCGGCGAGCCAATGGCCATCAGGTACATCGTCATCAGCTCGGCGTAGATGTCCCAGCGGTGCTGCAGGAAGCCCTGCTCCGGCAGCCAGCCCATGGAGAGTGTGGCGCCGAGATTCATCATCCACTGCCAGTCAATGCGCCGGTAGAACGTGGTGGCTAGTGCGGCGATGCGGGCATTGCCGGCGAAGTACTGCCGGCAGGTGAGCACGCCGCAGAGCAGCAGCGCGGTATCGATGGAGCTGAGCTCGGAGTTGAACATGCGCTGGCCGCTCTCGATATCGATGAAGTGATAAAGAAAGCCGTGCTCATGCGGGCAGTCTTCCAGCAGGAAGGCGAGCGTCTTCTCAACGCGCTGCTCGCAGTCGAGAGGGCGCAGGTAGCCGCGCTTGGCAGCGATGCAGAGCGCGGTGAGCCCGAAGCCGGTAGCAGCAATGGAGGCAACGCGCGAGGTCGAGATGCCGACGGCCGAGGCGCGGTCGCGCACCAGGCCGGTCTTCGGGCTGGCCTCGTTGAAAAAAAACTGGCAGCCGCGCTCCTCCATTTCGTCGAGCAGTGCATCGGCCTGCTTGGAAACCTGCGTGAGCGGCCTGTTGATGAAGGTGCCGGGCGGGTGGACGTACTTCTCAGCGGCGGCCTGCTCGGGCTGCGGCTGCTGGCCGGGAGACGTCTTGGGCGGCTCCTGCTGGTTCTGGTAGGCCAACGCGCTTCCACCGGCGCCAATCGCGAGCGCGGCAGGACCTCCAAGCTTCACAGCTCCACTCGCACTGGCAGCAGCGGCAGCCCGCAACAGTTCGCGGCGGGTAAAGGGGCGTTCGATCAATCCTGCTCCGTATACGTACAGTCGGCCACTCGGTCGGAATCTTGAAGAGGAGCAGCGGTCACCATTCAAGGATGCACGAAGAGGCGTGTGCGTCTCAGATGCCTGTGGCTGCCTGCGCCCAAAGATGCGCCTGAATGACCTGAGACGCATCCCTATAAGGGTCAACCCGCGCGCGCCAGTAAAATTTCGCGCTGCTCATCATCCCACCACCCGTTCTCGCATTGAGGAGGAATTTTGGCTTACGAACTTCCCGCTCTTCCCTATGACTACGCTGCGCTCGAACCGCACATCGACGAAGCGACGATGAAGCTGCACCACGACAAGCATCACCAGACGTATGTGACGAACCTGAACGGCGCGATTGAGAAGCATCCCGAGCTCGCGAAGCACACGCCGGAAGACCTCCTGCGCTCGCTTGACACAATCCCTGACGACGTGAAGGCCGTAGTGCGCAACAACGGCGGTGGCCATGTCAACCACACCATGTTCTGGGCGATTATGAAGCCGGGTGGTGGTGGAGAGCCGACGGGCGCCATCGCTGGCAAGATCCAGGAGGATTTCGGCTCGTTTGAGGAGTTCAAGAAGCTCTTCAATGACACGACGGCGAAGCAGTTTGGCTCAGGCTGGGGCTGGCTGGTGCTCGAAGGTGGCAAGCTCAAAGTGATAACGACGCCAAACCAGGACAACCCTCTTTCGGGCGGCAAGTACCCGATCCTAGGCAATGACGTATGGGAACATGCTTATTACCTGAAGTACCAGAATAAGCGTCCGGATTATCTGGCCGCTTGGTGGAACACAGTGAACTGGGACGAGGTAAACAAGCGTTTCGAGACGGCGCAGAAGGCGTAAACCAAACCATTCTGTCAAGAAGATAGGACCGGTGTGATGTGGAGCGGCTCCGTGAGCAGCTGCTCCACCCACTGAGCAAATTTCGCCTCTCTTCGAGAGCAGATGTCGCCTCATGCAGGACGGACTGATGCTGGCCGTCCGCGACTCAGAGCCAGATCACGGGTTTATGCAAGCAAGGAGTTTCGAAACATAATGCAACGATTCCTTTGCACTCCATTGCTCGCTTGCCTGTTTGGTGTTTCGGCTTTTGTTGCGGTCGCACAAACGCCCTCTTCGCTGCCTGCCGGCGGTGGCCATTACAGCATCACGCAGGATGGTAAGACGCTTGGCGACGCGCAGTACGAGGTTGCAGCGATCGCCGGTGGAAGTACGTTGACATCCAGCGGTCAGATGAAGCTGAAGAACTTCTCCTACTCCTTCCACAATACGGCCACAGTCGATGCGCAGAACAATCTGGTGCGGGATCAGCTCACCGGGTCGGTACATGGAGCGAAGGCGTCGGGGAACAACATTCAGTTCGACACAGCCTCCGATGCAAGCGGCCGCTCCTTCACGTTGACCGTGAATGCTGACGGCAAGAAAACAACCAACTCGGTCGATCGTCATCGGCGGACGGTGCTCGCACCCGATCTCGATCCGGGTGCGTACACGCTGATGGCGCGTCTTGCGCTGCAGCGGCCACAATCGGCATGGGTGCTGATTCCGAAAGAAAACGGGATTCTGGTGCCGGCGGAGTACACGCTGGACCCTGATTTAAACGGCACGTGGAATGGTAAGAGTGTCACGGTCAAGCACGCGATCGTCGCACTAAGCGACCAGAACTCGATTGTGATCGAGCTGTTCATGACCGGGGACGGCCAGCTGCTTGAAGCGGACTTGAACGCGCAGAACTTCTATGTGGTTCGCGACGGCTTCAAGCTGCTGAACCGGCCGAAGCCGACCGCTCCCCCTCATGGGCAGGCGCCGCCGCAGAATGGGCAGCAGACATCAAGCCCGCCGCAGCAAAGTACACAACAGCAGCAATTAACGCCGCAGTAGCACCTGCCCTGAAGATGCCTAGACGGTAAGCAATCCAACGAGGCTCTCTTTGAAGAGGAGCCTCGTTGTACCGGCCGTAACTTACCACGTCTAGGCGCCGCGGTGGCGAGTGTTATTCCGCCGCAGCGGCTTGCTCTCGCAGGTGAATCTCTATGAGTGTGAGCCCTTCCTCGCGGGTCTGGATGCGACCCTCGAGCTGCGCATCCTCAGCGAGCGCGAGCACTTCCTTGAAAAGCGGGCCGGGCTGATAGCCGGCGGCGATCAGGTCGCGCCCGGTGACGAGCAGTTGCGGGCGCACCTCCTCGGCTGGAGTCTCTTCGTAGTGTGTCTTTGCGTAGTCGTACAGGCCAAGAATCTTGTGGCTGGAGAGGCAGTCCATCCGGTGCAGCTCCAGGTGCTCCGGAAAGCGCGGCAGCCGTAGAAAGCGCTTGAGTGTGGACTGCTTCATCTTCGCAACATCACCAAAGCGCATGTGATTGGCTACCAGCGAGGCGATCTGTGTGGTTTCTTCGTTGGAAAAGCGCAGCCGCGCGCACACCGCCTCTGCGATGCGCGTGCCGACCTCGGCATGGCCGTTGAAGCGTATACGTCCCCCTTCGCTTTCGGGGTCGCGCACTTCGCAGGGCGGCTTGCCGACGTCGTGGAGCAGCGCGCTCCAGGCCAGCGTAGGCGATGTGCCGGGTTCGAGCTTTTCGAGCAGCAGCAACGTGTGCACCCACACGTCACCTTCGGGATGCCAGTCCGGCGGCTGCTCGACGCCGTGCATGCGATCCACCTCAGGCAACAACTCGCGCAGCAGGCCGGTGCGGTCCAGCAGCTCGAACGCGTAGGCAGCGTTGCCCTCGGTGAGCATGCGGGTAAGCTCGTCGCGGATGCGCTCGGGGCTGACCTGGTGGATCGTGGCGGCCTGAGCGCGAATCGCGGCCTCGGTCTCGGACTCGAGCGCGAAGTGGAAGCGCGCCGCGAAACGCACGGCGCGCAGCATTCGCAGCTTGTCCTCAGCAAAGCGGCGCGCGGGCTCGCCAATCGCGCGGATCAGGCCGGAGCGCAGGTCGACTTCTCCGCCGACGTAGTCGAGCAGCCTGTCTTCCAGCGGATCGAAAAGCATTCCGTTGATGGTGAAGTCACGGCGCAGCACATCTTCTCGCCGATCCGTGGAGTAGCGCACTGCGTCCGGACGGCGTCCGTCAGAGTAGGCGCCATCACTGCGGAAGGTAGCGACCTCGGTTTGCACCTCGGCCCCATCGATGTCCGTAGTTGCGACGAGCACCACGCCAAAGTGCGCGCCGACTGCAAAGGTGCGGGGAAAGCTGGCCAGTACGACATCCGGCGTGGCGCTTGTAGCCACATCAAAGTCCTTTGCCTCACGCCCGAGCAGACGATCGCGCACGCAGCCACCGGCATAGAAAGCCTGGTGGCCGAGCGCGCGAAGCTGCGTGACGATGCTGTGGGCAGCCTGCTCGGCTGCGGAATGGTGGCTCATAGTAAGTTGTTCTTAGGATGAGCCGAACGCTCGACACGTTTCGCCTGAAGCTGAAGGCAGCGACAGCGGCCGCGCTGCTGTTCCCTGCGCTCGCCCTCCCGGCTCAGACGAACGCTCCCCTGCCGGACCCGCCCACGCTGCTGCGCGATGTGATGGCCCACCAGACAGCTCTTGAGAAGCTGCGCGAGAACTACACCTACCTGCAGCAAACAGTGACCCGCGAGGTGAAAAAGGACGGCAGCGTGAAGAAGACCGACTCCGAGGATGCACAGGTCTTCTACGTGAACACCCACGAGATTGCGCGCGTGGTGCGGAAGAACGGCAAGGACCTCTCTGCGGGCGACGAGAAGAAGGAAATCGATCGCGTGGCGAAGGAGATCGACAAGGCACAGCACACGCCGCCGGGCACGTCCCTGAACGGCGACACGGTCAGCGTGAGCCGGCTGCTTGCGATCATGAAGACTTCACCTTCGCACCACGAGACGATCGATGGCCGCGGCATGATCGTCTTTAACTTTACCGGCGACGAGAAAGCTAAAACGCACGGCCGCGTGGAGGACGCTTCAAAGAAAGTCACCGGAACGGTGTGGGTCGACGAGCAGGACCGACAGGTGCGACGACTGGTCGCGATCTTCGACGGAGACTACGCAATCGGCTTCGGCATTCTGATCCTTGCAAAAGGCAGTAGCTTTACCTTCGACCAGAAGCTCGTCAACAGTGAGGTCTGGCTGCCAACCAGCGCGCGTGTGCACGTAATCGGCAAGGCGTTTGGTGTCGTGGGCTACCGCGCAGAGATCCAGATCGAGGACAGCAACTACCAGCGCTTCCACGCGCAGGTGGAGCCGGCTAGGTGAGCGGCCTGGACGGGCATGGCGAGCGCGGCGGACTTGTCTTAGGCATCGAGAGCTCGTGCGATGAGACAGCGGCAGCCGTGGTGGAACGCGGAAGCAGGGTGCTGTCCAGCGTGGTCGCCTCGCAGTTCGCGACACACGCGCCCTACGGCGGAGTGGTACCGGAGCTGGCCTCGCGCGAACACCTGAAGAACATCGTCCCGGTAGTGCGAGCTGCTACGGAGCAGGCCGGTGTACGGCTGGATGGACTGGACGCAGTAGCGGTAACAGAAGGACCTGGGCTGGCCGGGTCGCTTCTGGTCGGGGTGACGTATGCAAAGACCCTGGCCTGGGCGCTTGGCAAGCCGTTGATCGCAGTAAACCACCTGGAAGGACACATTCATGCGGTGCTGTTGGAGCACGCGTACGCACAGGCTGCCCGCCTGCAGACACCGGCGCTGGCGCTGGTCGTTTCGGGCGGGCACACGCACCTGTACCTGGCCTCGCACGGGGGCGATCAATGGCAGTACCGCATAGTTGGACACACGGTTGATGACGCGGCCGGCGAAGCGTTTGACAAGGTGGCAAAGCTGCTGGGACTCGGGTACCCCGGTGGCCCACGGATCGACGCGCTCGCGCGATACGGTGATCCGCATGCTGTGCCGTTCCGTTTCGCCGCGGTGCGCCGCCGGCCCGAGCGCCAGCGAGCCGTTGCAAGCTCGACCGAGGCGGACGAGCTGCTGTTTTCGTTTTCCGGCATCAAGACAGCCGTGCTGCGCTATGTCGAGAGCCATGGACTCGCGGCTGCAAATGCTGCGCGCGAGGCGACACTCGACGGGATGCCGGGCGCGGGCGCAGCCGAGATGCTGGCCCTTTGTGACGCGCAAACACTTGATCTGATCGCATCGTTTCAGCATGCGGTGGTGGAGAACCTCCTGGAGCGCACATTGGCTGCGGCCAGGCTCTACGGGGCGCAAACCATCCTGGTCACGGGCGGGGTCGCGGCGAATCGCGAGCTGCGGGCCCGTTTCAGCGAGCAGGCTGCGCACGCAGGCTTGCCGGTTCTCTTCCCTTCGCCAGCGCTCGCGACCGATAACGCTGCCATGATCGCCGTCGCAGCCTGGCCGCGGCTACAGCGACTCGCTTTCGCGCCGGACGAGCTCTCGGCAGAGCCGCGGCTGCGCCTGGGCGGCTGAGGCGGCTGGTAAAATCGGTCAGTACCGCGTCCCACCTGCTCGACCCCGACACAATGACCGTTCACCTCTTCAACACACTAAGCGGACGCGTGGAGCCGGTTGTACCCATGGATGGGAAGGCGCTCCGCATATATGCGTGCGGCCCCACCGTGTACGACTTCGGCCACATTGGCAATTTTCGTACGTTTCTTCACGTGGATGTACTGCGCCGCACGCTGGAGTTGAACGGCATTGCTGTGCGGCACGTGATGAACATCACTGATGTCGACGACAAGATCATCCGCAACGCTGCGGCTGCGGGCCTGCACATCGCCGACTACACCCGGCGCTTTGAGGACGCTTTCTTCGAAGACTTGGACGCCTTGCAGGTAGAGCGGCCGACAATGACGCCACACGCGACCGAGCATATTGGTGAGATGGTCTCGCTGGTGCAGCAACTTGCCGCAGAGAAGCTTGCCTACCAGACCGAGGATGGATCGTGGTACTTCCGCATCGGTGGGGATCCGGAGTACGGCAAGCTCTCGAAAAAAGATTTCGCCGGTATGACGGACGGCGCGCGCGTGGAAATGGATGAGTATGACAAGGACTCCGCGCGGGACTTCGCACTGTGGAAGGCACCGAAGCCGGGTGAGCATCACTGGGATGGTGAGCTGGGCCCAGGCCGGCCGGGCTGGCACCTGGAGTGCTCAGCGATGGCGCTCAAATACCTGGGCGACTCGTTCGACCTGCATGCCGGCGGCGAAGACCTGATGTTTCCACATCACGAGAACGAGATTGCGCAATCGGAGGGCGCGACACACAAGCCGTTTGCGCGCCACTGGTTCCATGTACGTTTCTTGCTGGTGGAAGGGCGCAAGATGTCGAAGTCCGAAGGGAACTTCTACACACTGCGTGACCTGTTGTTGAAGGGCTACAAGGCTTCGGCGATCCGTTCTCTGCTGCTTTCCGTGCCTTACGGGCAACAGCTGAACTTTACCTTTGAAGGCCTGGCGGCGGAGACGGCGGCGCTGGAGCGCCTGCGGGCATTTCGCGACCGCATGCAGGAGTATCTTGCCGTAAGCCGCGAGAGCCAGCCAGAGAATGAAACCCTGGGCGAGCAGATCGCCGCACACCGTGGGGCATTTGATGCAGCGCTGGCCCACGACCTGAACACAGCAGCGGCACGCGCAGCTGTTTTTGAAACGGTGCGCCTGGCCAACACAGCCGCGGATGCGGGCCGGCTGGGACGTGAGAACGCGCGGGCGCTTCTGGCTCTGTTGGAGCGCTTTGACCGAGTGTTCGCTGTACTGACGACCGATGACACCGCCATTACCGGCAACGCACTCACGTGGGCCGAGTGCGAAGGGCGTCTGGACGAGGCTCCGGCCGCATTGCTCGCCCAACGCTCGATGACCGACACACAGATTGAGGAACTGCTGGAGGAGCGCCGACAAGCCAGGCGCGACCGTAATTTTCGCAGAAGCGACGCCATACGCGACGAGCTCTCGGCAAAGGGCATCCTGATAGAGGACGGCAAGGATGGCTTGCGCTGGCGGAGGAAGTAGCCGGCTTGCTGGCAGTGCGCCTTACTCTTCTGTTGGCTGCCACAGTTCGACCTTGTTGCCTTCCGGGTCGAAGAACCATCCAAAGCGACCATACTCGTACGCTTCACGCTTTGGTTCGACCGCAACGCCAGCTGCTGCAAGCCGGTCAAGTACAGCGTCAAGATCGTCTACCTGAAAGTTGAGCATTGCGGGCTGCTGCGCGGGAAAGTATGCCGACGCAGACGGAAAGAACGAGACGATCGACTCAGCTTTCTGCTGCGCAAGGTCGAAGGTAAATCCGCCCGCACCGCTTTCAAGGCTGAGATGCTCCCGGTACCAGGAATACAAGGCAGCCGGGTCTTGTGAACGAAGAAAGATACCGCCGAAACCTGTGATCTTGGCCATGGTTTCGCAAGGATCGCGCATCAATGTGAGAAGGGCAAGAGAAAAGGGCAGCCGGTGAGGGCTGCCCTGTCATTTTGGCCTGCTTCGCGTTATGCAGGGGAGGGGCTGCCCTCCGGGAAACCACCTCCGTGCTTTGGCTCCGGCTTGAGAACCTGCTGCACGCCGCCGGTCGGGGTACCCGCTGGTGGATCGGGCTGCTTCATCGGAGGCAGGTCCTGCCCGTCGATGATCATCCGGATCTCGGCTGCGTCCAGTGTTTCCCGCTCGAGCAGGGCAGTTGCCATGCGGTGCATCGCATCCTGCTTGGTATCCAGGATGTGGTACGCCGACTGGTAAGCCGAGTCGACCTTCGAGCGAACCTCCGCATCGATCATCCGTGCCGTTTCTTCCGAGAAGTCACGGTGTTGCGCAATCTCGCGGCCCAGGAAGATCTGCTCCTCCTTCTTGCCGTAGGTCAACGGACCCAGGTTGCTCATGCCGTACTCGCAGACCATCTTGCGGGCGAGTTCGGTTGCACGCTCGATGTCGTTGCCGGCACCGGTCGTCATCTGCTTGAGAAAGATCTCCTCGGCAATGCGGCCGCCCATCAGGATGGCAAGCTGCGTATCCAGGTAATCCTTGGTGACGGTATGCTTGTCGTCTACCGGCAGTTGCATCGTCACGCCAAGCGCCATACCCCGTGGAATGATGGTGACCTTGTGCAGCGGATCGGCATGCTGGCGGGTTGCAGCGACCAGCGCATGGCCAGCTTCGTGATAGGCGGTGACCCGCTTTTCCTCGTCGCTCAGCAGCATGGACTTGCGCTCGGCACCCATCATGACTTTGTCCTTGGCGGCCTCAAAGTCAATCATCAGTACAGCCTTTCGGTTCGCACGGGCAGCATTCAGGGCAGCCTCATTGACCATATTGGCCAGGTCAGCTCCGGAGAAACCCGGGGTACCACGAGCCATCACGCGCAGATCAACATCCTCAGCGGTTGGCACTTTGCGGGCGTGCACGGCGAGCACTTCCTCGCGGCCACGCACATCCGGACGGCCCACGATGACGCGACGGTCAAAGCGGCCCGGGCGTAGCAGGGCAGGGTCGAGAACGTCCGGTCGGTTAGTTGCAGCGACCAAGATCACGCCGTCGTTCGATTCGAAACCGTCCATCTCAACGAGCAGCTGATTGAGGGTCTGCTCGCGCTCATCATGTCCGCCGCCGAGACCTGCCCCGCGGTGACGACCGACGGCGTCGATCTCATCGATGAAGATGATGCAGGGAGCGTTCTTCTTACCCTGCTCGAACAGATCCCGTACACGGCTGGCGCCGACGCCGACGAACATCTCGACGAAGTCTGAGCCGGATATGGAGAAGAATGGTACGTTCGCCTCGCCGGCAACTGCACGGGCCAGTAGCGTCTTGCCGGTACCCGGAGGTCCAACGAGCAGGACTCCCTTCGGGATACGACCGCCAAGCTTCTGGAACTTCTGTGCCTCGCGAAGAAACTCGATAATTTCTTTAAGTTCTTCCTTGGCTTCGTCGACACCGGCTACGTCCTTGAACGTGACCTTTTTCTGCTGCATAGAAAGCAATCGCGCCCGGCTTTTACCGAACGAGAGCGCCTTGTTGCCACCACTCTGCATCTGCCGCAGCATGAAAAACCAGAGCGCGGCGATGATCAGAATCGGACCTAGATTAAACAGCAGCGGCAGCCACGAATTACTCGAGGTATCCCGCACCGTCACCGATACGTGGTTTTCCTGAAGGATGTCATACAGGTGCGCGTAGGTGACGGGAACTGTAACGTGGTAAGGCGTACCATTCTTCAGCTTGCCATGGACCTCGTTATTGTTCGTGACAGTGGCGTCCACCACCTGGCCGCTCTGCGCGTCCTGCAGGAAGGTCGAAAAGGACACATCCTGATCATGCCCGGAGCCGCTACCCTTCTGGAAAACCTGCCACAGCAATATGAGGCAAGCGAAGATAAATACCCAGAAGATGATTGTCTTGACTGTCGAATTCACCAGAAACCCTCACTTCTCTTCCGAGCACCACGCTCACGCGGGGGGCAGGAACCGATTCTGATTGGACGCGCATTGTGCGTCAAGGAAGCAGGTTCCGATGGCCGCGCATTGATGCGTTGAAAGAGCGCCACTGTCAGACTACAGGAGTAACCGCGCCCAGCCTACGCAGGAATAAAGACCAGCGCAGAAAATTCGGAGCTTTTCCTTCCCGGCAGGCACTTTGATCAGGTTACTGACGGGGCAGGTGTCTCGCGGCTGGCTTTCGCCGGCCTGCTGCGGCATTCTAAGGCTGTGAACCGCCCGGCAGCGCAGCCTCTCCTTGCAAGGTTTTCAACGGACCGCCTACCGTCCGGCACCCGGCTTGGATTGGCGGTCTCAGGCGGTGCCGACTCGGTCGCTATGCTGCGACTGACCGCCATGCTGGCAATGCCGAAGGGCTGGACACTGTGCGTGCTGCATGTCGACCACGGGCTGCGCGGAGAAGCCTCAAGTGCCGATGCCGCGTTTGTGGGGGCGCTGGCGTCCGCGCTCTCGCTTCCTTTCTCTCTACTGCGGGGCGACGCCGCGGAGCTGGCCATAGAGCAGCGAACAGGGATTGAGGAAGCATCGCGGCTGCTTAGATACCGGTGGTTCGGGGAACTGCTGACGGCCGGCGAACTGGACGCGATCGCGACCGGGCATACGCTGGACGACCAGGCGGAAACCGTCCTGGCCAGACTCCTGCGCGGTGCGTGGACGGAAGGGTTGGCGGCGATCTACCCGGTCGTTTATGCGGCCGACCTTCCACGAGGAGATCCTGGCGAAATACTTCGCGACGGCGGCCAGGGCGTTGTTGTACGGCCGCTGCTGGGAGCACGGCGGGCGGAACTGCGAGACTGGCTCAGGTCGCTGGAGCAACCCTGGCGGGAGGATGAGACCAACAGCGATCTGACCTTTACGCGGAATCGTATCCGCCACCAACTGCTGCCGGCACTGGCGAGCTTCAACCCGCAGGTGCAGGAACACCTGGCTCAGACAGCAGCGCTTGCCCGCGACGAGGAGCAGTACTGGCAGGCGGAGGTAGCGCGGGTGCTGCCGGGGCTGCTGCTCCCGGGCCGGCCGGTACGCGGTGGTGGCCGCGCCAGCTCCACCCTGCCCGGAGAACAGTCACTAGCCATCGAAGTTGAGCGACTCCGAGCGATGCCAACGGCGCTTGCCCGGCGGGTTCTGCGCGCGGTTGGAGAAAAGTTCGGCCGGGAGTTTTCGTTCCTCGAGACGGCGCGGGCGCTCGCGTTATTGGAAGGTGCAGTTGGCACAACTCCCCGCCGCGAACAGCTGAGCCCGGAGCTTCGGCTAGAGCGGAGCCCCAGAGAGCTGCGCTTTAGCCGGACGCCGGCAGACTCCGCACTGGTTCAGGGAAAAAGCACAGAGCTGCGGATCGCGGTGCCGGGCGAGGGATCGGCTCTGGGCGTTCACCTTCGGGTCACACTTCGGCTGCCGGATCAGGTTGATGCCGAGGCACGGCCGCTCGCGACTTTGCGTGCCGCGCGGCCGGCTGACCGCGTGCAGTTGCGCTACTCGCGCGGAGCGCCGAAGCGGGTCAAGGAGGTGCTGGAGCGGCTCGGTGTCCCGGCTCTGGACCGCGCGGGCTGGCCGCTGCTCGAGTGGCAGGGTGAGATTGTCTGGCTGCGCGGCGCGGTGCTTGAGCCGACGCCGCTTTCCACTCAGCTTTCGATCGAGACGCAAGAGAGTGCGCCGGATCCGGCGGCCGATCCGGAGTAGGGCGCACTCCAGCGAGTCATTCCGGAGTTACTCGTCGATCGTGAAGAACATCCCCTGCGAGGCCGGCGCGGTGAACCGGAAGCCGAACTGTGCGTAGAGTCGGTGCGCTTCGCCATCAGCAATCAGCGTGACATGGGCGCTCTGGGGCGCACTCTCCCGCAGATGAGCAACCAGGGCGCCGACGATCGCCTTTCCGAGCCCGCGCTTCTGGTGTGCCGGCTCGACCGCAATGTCAACGACGAAGAAGAACAGCCCTCCGTCTCCGACAATGCGACCCATGCCAACAAGCTGGCCGGAGTGGTACACCGAAATCCCGAGTAGGGTGTTCGCCAGCCCGAGCGACGCCGCTTCGACGCTCTTTGCGCTAAGACCGGCCGCAATCCGGAGGCGACAATACTCGTCCGGTAGAGGCGTCGCGACAATCAGCTCGTAGCCTTGTCCTGGCGTCCGTGCGGCAGCGGCTTTCGGCGCAGTCTCGTCAGGCATGCGCCCCTGCGACAAGGGCTTCTTCAAGCCACTCTGAAAAGGCCTGCGGGCTCTGCTCGCGACCAAGGAAGGCTTGCACGAGAGCAGTCCCGGGCTTGGAACCGCCGGGTTCGAGAACCTGCTCGCGGTAGCGGGTGGCGACCTCCTCGGCAAGCAGAGCGTCATTTGTGCGGCCGGCAGAAAATTCCCGGAAGAAGTCGAGCGCAATGACCTTGTCGAACAGGTAGGTGTAGTAATTCGACGAGTAGCCCACCAGGTGCGTGAAGCTTGCGTACAGCTTATTACCCTCGACCCACTCGTAGGGCAGGAAGCGGCGGTAGTCCTCCTGGAGCAGCTGATCGAGATCGAGCGTGGCGGGGTCGATCCGATGCGTGTCGAGCGAGTAGCTGGTGTAGAAGAGCTGCGTGCGCACGGCGTCTGCGCGACCGAAGGCGCCGGCGCGGTTCATGCGCTCGACCAGAGCAGCCGGGATAGGCTCACCCGTCTGGTAGTGATGCGCGAAGCGCGCCAGCAGCGCAGGATCGCGGAAGAACTCTTCGAGCATCTGTGACGGAACCTCGACGAAGTCGCCTTCGGTTGCGATGCCGCTAAGCCCGGCCCACTCTTGGTGGCCGCCAAGCAGGGCATGCATCAGGTGGCCGAACTCGTGGAGAAAAGTAGTCACATCGGAGTGCTGGAGCAGGCCCGGATCGTCCTGCCCGTCTCCGTCGCCACTCTTACCGCCGGAGAAATTGCAAATGAGCGCTGCTTCCGGCAGCTGACGACCGCGGATGCCGGGGACGAGCGGCGCGGCGGAAAACCACTTGTCCTTGCCCTCGCGCGGGTGCATGTCGAGGTAGAAGCGGCCCAGCCGCTCGCCGGTTCCGGCTGCGTGAAAAACATCATAGGTCGTGACGCTCGGGTGCCAGACCGCGGCGTCCGCGACAGGCTCGACCCTGACCCGGAAGAGCTCTTCGACGAGCGCAAGCACTCCGGCCCTGACACGATCGAAAGCAAAGTAGGGCCGAACAGTTTGCGAGTCGAAGTCAAAAGCCGAACGACGGTACTGCTCGAGCCAGTAGCCGCGGCTGGAAGCGTCGATCGCCTTCGGCGAAGCTTCTCCGGCATCGGACGCGGTCTGCTGCGCGAACGCGAGCAGGGTTGCGTACTCGCGCTTCGCGCCATCTGTTGTCGCCGCATTCAGCTCGTCGAGAAAATGTTGCATGTTTGCCGAAGACTTCATCATCTGGTCGGCGGTCGCCAGGTCAGCCCAGCTCTCGAAGCCGAGCAGATTGGCGATCTCGCGACGGATGGTGAGGAGTTCCTGGAGTACGGCGACGTTCGCTGGGAAGGCGCGTGTCTGGTAGGCGAGAAACATACGCCGGCGCAGCTCGTGACTTCGGGCGAAGGTCATCACTGGAAGGTAGTCGGGAAATTCCGTCGTCAGCACGACCTTGCCGGCATGCTCGCCATCAGCTTTGGGCTGGTGGCTGCGAAGGAAGTCCTCGGGCAGGCCGGCGAGCTCAGTCGCTGCATCCGCTGCGTCGACCAGGACGTTGCCGACGCTCTCCTGCACGGCGCGACCGAAGGTGAGCGACAGCACGGTCGCGCGCTCCTGCAGCGAGCGCAGCTTCTCGCGCGTGGCGTCATCGCGATCGACGCCGGCAAGCCGGTAGCTGAGCAGGGTACGCTCCACATAGTGGGTAGTCGCCGCATCCGCCCCGGCGAGCGAAATGGCGCTAAGAGCCTGGTAAACCTCACGATTGAGGCCCAGGGCGATACCGGCCTGGGCGACTTTCTCAATCTCCGATTGAGCGGTGTCGCGCATGCTCTTTTCCGGATGCACACTGTTAAGCAGCGACAGCTGCGAGCCAGCCGCGCCGAGCAGCGCGACGGCGTCATCGTAGGGGCGCAGCGTATTGTCGAGCGAGCGCGGATTAGTTCCACTCGTTAGCTCGGAAACTTGTTCCGTGTGGCGCGTGAGCGCATCAGCCACCCACGACTTAAGCGCTTCGGCATCAAGGCCGATCCAAGGGTGCGACAGGGCAGCGGGATCATATAGAGACGGATTAGACGATGGCATACCCTTCCAGAGTGCACCGCGGCGGCAGGCGGTGCAAGCGAGAGCGGGAGTATGGCCCTGGCTCGCCCTGCGGGTCCCGCCCGTTTGCGCGGGCCGGGGTGAGCAGCTAGCATCGCCTCACCAAAGGGAACGCCAGTATTGCATGACACTGCCATATCGCCGACCGCTCGTCCGCTGTCACCCGCGTTGCGTGCGCGGCTGGCTCCGGTGTGCGTGGCGGTCGCCCACCATAAGCCTGCTGAGCTGTTCCAGCTGGCGGCTGCTGCCGTAGCGGAGAGCCCGTTTGTGGAGCTTCGCCTGGATGCGCTTGAGGACGAATGCCTACGAGCGTCGGCGCGCGGCGGTCTGCTGCTCCAGTTTCGGCAGTTCTGCCAGGCTCATCCGCAGGCAGCGCTGCTGGCGACCTGTCGTCGAACTGCCGGCGGCGGGACGTTTGCGGGTCCGATCGCCGAGCAGCTGAGTCTGCTGGGCGAGTGCGCGGAAGCCGGTGCATTGCTGGTGGATGTGGAGCTGGAGACGCTGGAAGCCTCGGCTCCGGAGACCTTGCGGGCTTTCGGCGAGCAGATCTCGGCGGCCGGGAGTCTGCTCCTGGTGAGCGCGCATGACTTCAAAGACACGGTCGACCCCTGGAAGACACTCAGGCGTCTGCAGACCGCGGCCGCTCCGGCGGGGCCGGCTGTTTATAAGGTGGTTTCAACAGCGCGCGCGCTAGCCGACAACCTCGTGATGCTGCGCTTTCTCGAGAAGGCCTCGCAGGAGATGCCGCTGGTGGGGATCTGCATGGGCGTAGAGGGCGTTCCTAGCCGCGTGCTGGCGCTGCGGGCAGGTGCCTTGTTCACATTTGCTTCAGCTACCGGCGCCATGGCCACCGCGCCAGGCCAGGTAACGGCAGCGCGCCTGCTCCAGGAGTATCGCGTGGCCGAGCTCACGGCCGGCACGCAAGTGTATGGCGTTGCCGGGAACCCGATTGTGCATTCGCTCTCACCTGCCCTGCACAACGCAGGCTTCCGCGCCGCCGGCATCGACGCGGTCTACCTGCCGCTGCACACGACTTCCGTTCCCGATCTGCTCGCCCTCGTTGAGGGCCTGGCGATGAACGGGTTGAGCATTACCATGCCCTGGAAGATTGAGCTGCTGGAGTACTTGCGCCGTTCGGCAAAGGGCTCTGTCGATGCGGAGGCAGCCGCCATAGGAGCGGTGAACACGCTTGTTCGCTTGCCCGGGGGCGGACTTCGCGGAGTAAACACCGACGCCGATGCGGTAACCGGGCCCCTGGGCAAACGTCTGGAGCTGCAAGGAGCGCGTGTGCTTCTGCTGGGTGCCGGAGGCGCTGCGCGTGCTGCTGCTTTTGGGCTGCGCGGCTGCGGTGCCGAGGTCTCGATCCTGAACCGGACCGTTGTCGCCGCAGAGCAGCTTGCCGCTGATTGCGGCGGGTCCGTGGCTCGGTTTGGCGAGCTCCAAAGCTTCGACGCGGTCGTGAACGCTACGCCGGCCGGGATGGCCGGAGCCGGGCTCAAGCTGCCGGTCGATGCGGAACTGCTGCGGAGGGAGATCCTGCGGGCAGGCGGGCCAGACCAGGTGAAGGTTGTCTTCGAGATGGTCTACCGGCCGGCTGAAACGCCACTGACGCGTATGGCTCGCGAGCTTGGCATCGAAGTCATCGGGGGGCTCGAGATGTTTCTGCACCAGGGCGCACGGCAGTGGGCACTCTGGACAGAGCAGGAGCCGCCGATGTCTGCGATGCGGCTGGCCCTGAGGACAGCCCTAGACACGATTCACGACGCGTAGAGACGCGAGCAAAGCTGAACCGCTGCAGCAGAGGAGAAACATACATATGGCAAAGTACGATTCGGTGGACCGGCTGATGAAGCTTGCTACGGATGAGGCGACGCAACCTGCTGCGCGGGGAGCAGATGCCGGAGTGCCGGTACGGAGCGCAGGCGAAGCAGCCGGCGGACCCGAGCCGAACGCGGAGGCCGTGCTCGAAGCCAGGGTCAGTCGATCCGAGCCCGGCGTGACCGGTGGCCCGAAGGCAGCGGCAGTAGGGGTACCCCCATCCCCTCTACCGCTTGCTGAGCCTGCGATGAGCCCGGCGGAGCGCGGGCGGCAGGTATTGGGAGCGCTGCGGCCGTTCTTGCCTGCGGTAGGGAGTGCTCTGCGGCTGGTCGATCATGGAGCGGTGCAGGCCGTGGCGCGGCTTCTGCCGGTGCTCGGCGGCCTCAGTACAGCTCCGATTGCAAAGTCGGCGACCATGGAGGAGCAGCGACGGACTGAGGTCCTCGCAGCCGGTGAGCGGCGCTATAGCGAACTGGCTGCCGAGCTGAAGGCGTACAAACAACGCGTCGAGACGCTGGAGGAGCAGCTGAGGCGTCAACGTGAAAATCTGGAGCGCGTGGGGGCCGAGCAGGGCTCGCTCAGTCACCTCGCCCGCCAGCTCGCAGACCGCTCGCGGCTGCTTACCGCAGTCACCATCATCCTGGTGATGGTGGTTGCCGCTGAACTGGTGCTGCTGGCGATCTTCCTGCACAGGTAGGTAAGGAAGCGTGTAAGCGCTACAAGGTCGTGAAGCAAACCAAGTGCCGAGTTCAAACGGAGTGGCAGCTTTTTCATTGCCAAGCGTTACGAAAGGAAGCTAGGATTCTCCGCAATTGCTGTACAAACCTCGAACTCCTCAGGCGCAAGGTCAGCAGAAGGCGTCCTCGGCGGTTCGGCTCTGGCTAACTCAGTAATGCGCAAGTTATCGACGCCGGGTCAGATGCCGGTGCGACAACTCACGGAGATCACCCCCAATGGCGTGGTATGCCTATTGTGTGACCGAGAAACAAGCTTTTCCTGAATTGTTGAGGCATCGTAAACCGGTACCGCTTGAGACTGTTACCGGCATAGAAGGCAATCAGGTTTTCCTTTATCCAGCCAGCGACCTAGCGGTTCTTGTTTCCGAACACATCCCTTCCGAACTCCCTTCCCAACAAAGCGCTAAAGACCACGCCCGGGTGGTTGCGAACTGTTTCAAGAACGCGACCGTCCTGCCTTTCCGCTTCGGTACCATTTTCGCGAACGACGAGCTGCTACGCCGCTCTATCCGGGCCAACCAGCGACAGTTCCTGACGAACCTTGCCGCGTTGCAGGGAAAGAGCGAGATGCATATCAAGTTGACGCTCGACGACTGCTGTCGTGAGCAGCTACGAGAGGCATCTGCTGGAGGGCGCACCTACCTTACCGATCTACGGGAAACAGCTACCCGGCAACGGGAGCGCCAGACCCGCGCCCGCTCGCTTTCCATGCAGCTGAATCGCATGTTTTCGCCGCTTGCTGAGGAGATCAGCTGCCGGCGGCTGGAATCCGGGAAAATGCAGCTCGACGTCAGTCACCTGATCTCGTCGAGGCTCGTGGAGCGTTACCAGAACAAGTTCCATATGGCACGCGAGCAGATGCGCGACTGCCAACTGCAGCTTTCCGGGCCCTGGCCGCCGTACCACTTCGTGCATAGCCTGACGCGTACGGCAGCGGCGCCAGCAGTGGTAGCGCAGCCAAGGGCAATTCCTGCCTGAGCCGGCCCAAAACCAGGCTAGAGTGCTTCTGTCATGCAAGTGCTAACAAAAAGGCGGCCGCAAACCGGGACGCCCTTTTTGTTAGCCAAAATTGGGCTTACTGATTGGGCTGCTTCCTGGCCAGAAGCAGGGCGTTTTCCCCTTCCCGCCGTGTCTCTCCGGCCCGATCCACCTTGCGCCAAAATGCCCAGAAATAATCGCACGCAGACAGAATTGAGACTAGCGCCATGAAGTAGATCGAGGCCACTGCGATCGAGGCTACCGGGAAGACAAACCAGCCGATGTACCAGTTCTGCCAGCGGTGATCGAGAACCGCGGCAATAACCGAGACAATCTGGATGACAGTCTTAAGTTTGCCCAGGTCGCTGGCAGCAATCGTAAAGCCTTCCGAGCTGGCGATCGAGCGTAGCCCGCTTACCAGGAACTCGCGGCCAATGACGACGGTCGCGATCCAGGGCTTGACGATCTGCGGATTGAACTGGACCAGTGCGATGAAAGCGGCGGTGACGAGGAGTTTGTCGGCTAGTGGATCGAGAAGCATGCCGAGCGTCGTAATCTCCCCTCGTCTACGGGCGAGGTAACCGTCAACACCATCAGTGACGAAGGCGAGCAGGAAGAAGATCGATACTGAGAGCTCCTGCGCTCCGGAGCTCGTACGCCAGGGAACATGCGGAGACAGCAGCCAGATCAGCAGCGGCACGCACAGGATGCGGCTCGTCGTGATGTAGTTTGGGAGATTCACGCGCTCTAGTGGCTGTCCTGCAGCGTCGCAACTCGGGTGGATGCCCCTTCATTATGCACCAGTGCGAATGGGCGTTTGCGGAACGGGGCAAGCCCGAAGCGGCGGTTTTCCCGGCCTCAGCTCATGCGTGGGATGCAGCCCCGGCCCTCAATGCAGACCAGATTGGCTCCGGTGGCATGGGCCTGCTCAAGAGCCTGTACAGCGCAATCGACGAGTTTCTCGCGCGGTATGCCGCGTTTGGCGCGCAGGCTCGCGCCACCCACCGTGACTGTCGCGCTGTGACGCTTCTGCCCGGAAAAGATACCCATCTCTTCCACGCAGCCGCGCAGCCGTTCGGCGATCTGGGTCGCGCCGTCGGTCCCGACACCTGGCAGCATGACGACGAAATGCTGGTTGTCGAAGCGAGCCACCATATCGTCTGAGCGGCGAAGCCCATCCTTAATCAGGGCCGCCACCTGGGTCTGGAGAAGCTCAGAAAACTTGAAGCCGAGTTCGCGCTTCTGCTCGGCAAATCCATCGATGGAGAAGAAGAGCAATGCAACGGAGTGGCGGCGTGCGGCAGCCTGCTCCCAAGCAGCGCGGAAGCGCATGTCGAAGGCGAGCCGATTGGCGACACCGGTTTCCGGATCAAGGTGCCGGCTTTCTCCGGCCTCCACGGTGCTGGATGGAACGGCGGCGAAGACAGCCTGCCGCATCAGGAGAAAGTCGCGGCGCGCTTCGCTATGGCGGGTACTGGCCAGTATGAGCAGGAGCGCGGCAGCAAACGCCGGCGCCCAGAACGACTCAAGAATGACAGGAAGTCCCGTTGTGCGTACGGCCGGACCCAGCAGCAGCGAGGCGGCATCGGTCAGCAATGCGCTAGCGGCCACACCCAGGGTCCAGTAGCGCGGCAAGGCAGTCAGAGCCCCGAGCAGCAGGAGTAGTAATGCCACTCCGGTCTGTATGGGGAGCAGCTGTTCCGCGCCCGCGAATGGAACGCCAGCGAGCAGCGCCGCAACCAGGAGCATGCCGAAGCAGAGCAGGAGCGAGCGACCGAGCTCGCGCTGCCGATACGGTGTCGGCAGAAGCAGAAGCAGAAGCATCAACAGCGTGACCGGGCCGCCACGAAGTACGAAGACAGCAGGCGACAACGAAAGAAAAACGCGCTCAGAGATGAGTAGCAGATGGAAAAGGAAGCCGGCGCCCAGCAGTGCGGGCAGAGTGCCGCCGGAAGGCGCGGCGGCCTGCATCTCGGCGAATTCCAGCTCAAGCTCAAGCGGAAACTGCGCGGCGCGAGGCGGAGCGCCGGCAAGCCCGGTTATGGGAGCCTTCTCAGGGTTGCGTGTGAATGTTTCAAACATGAGAGCCTTATCGGCCTCGCGCGTGCCTCGAAGAGCTCCTGCTCACGCGGCCGTGCAGACGGTCCCATTCTTGCACGGGTCCCAACCTGTCCACGAGCAGGAAAGCGGGCCCAGAGTGATTCGTCTTATTACGCTGGTACCGCTGGAGGCGCTCTCCGAGGGCTGAAGGTCACAGGGCTTGCGCCAGCAAAACAGAGGTAGCGCACATCTGCTTCATGCCCACAAAGGTCCAGCAACATGGTTGCGCGCGTCCGACTCTCAACGGTACAGGTGAGCTTGGTGAATAGCAGATAGAGCGACAGAGTAGAACCCAGGAGGTCGTGATGCCGTGCTGGCCGCGGATGCCATGCCGGCATAGACAGCCGGCCAGGCACAAAGTGGAGGCCGAGCAGCTCGCACAGGCATACGGCATTGGGACGCGGAAACAGTAGGGCGTGCAGCAAGCCAAGATTGCCGGTAAGAGAGCCCTACGTCAGCCTGCGTCGTCCTTCGAAGCCATGTCACCCGGAAGGCAAGAGCACAGCTTTACGCGTAGATCCCCCTTTGTTTGATCGCAAAGGCTACTCGGTCCATGGCAAGCATGTAAGCCGCGATGCGATTGTTCACCGCGTGGGCCTCCGCGTAGCGAACCACGTCGTCGAAGCTTTCGGCGAGGATCGCTTCCAGCTGTTCATTCACCGTGTCCTCTTTCCAGAAATACCCCTGCCGGTCCTGAACCCACTCGAAGTAGGAAGCCGTCACGCCCCCGGCGTTCGCGAGGATATCGGGAATGACGAAAACACGCTTGTCCGCGAGGATCTCATCGGCAACAGCGGTAGTCGGGCCGTTTGCGCCTTCAGCGATGATGCGGGCCTGGATGCGATCTGCGTTGCGGCTGGTGATGACATTTTCCATAGCCGCGGGGATCAGGATCTCGCAGTCGGTTGTGATCAGCTCGTCCGGGTCGGCGGCTTCCGCACCACGAAAGCCAAGGATCGAGCCGTTCCGGAGCCGGTGCTCGGCGAGCGCGTGAATATCGATGCCGTTCGGGTTGAAGATGCCGCCATCGAACTCGGCGATGCCGGTGATACGGTATCCGGCTTCCATCATAAGCCGAGCGGCGCTGGAGCCCACATTGCCATAACCCTGCAGGATGACGCGGCACCCATCTCGGGGCAGCTGCAGAAAGCGCAAAGCCTCGTCACAAACCTTGCGGACGCCCCGGCCTGTGGCCTCGCGACGCCCCCTGGAGCCGCCAATCGTAAGCGGCTTTCCAGTAACCACGCTGGTGACCGTCTGGCGCATGTGCATGGAGTAGGTATCCATGATCCAGGCCATGGTCTGCTCGTTGGTCCCCATGTCAGGCGCCGGCACGTCCTTCTCCGGTCCGATAAAGTCGATGATTTCGGCCGTGTAGCGGCGGGTCATGCGCTCGAGCTCGCCCTGCGACATGGCCTTCGGGTCACAGATGACGCCACCTTTCGCGCCGCCAAAAGGAATGTTGACGACAGCGCACTTCCAGGTCATCCAGGACGCCAGCGCACGAACCTCATCCAGGGTCACGTCCGGCGCGTAGCGAATGCCGCCTTTGCCGGGACCGCGTGCCTGCGAGTGTTGCACGCGATAGCCGGTGAAAACCTCGAAGCGGCCGTCGTCCATCTGCACCGGGAAGTGGACGATGATCTCGCGCGAGGGCTGGCGAAGCACCTTCCAGAGGCCATCATCGAGATTGAGCTTGCGCGCGGCGTAATCAAAGCGTGCGGCCTGCGCCTCCCAGGGATTGATTTCCTGTTCGAGCGATATTGCCGTTGCCATAGTTTTCTTCTTTCCAGCGCCGGGCGCTTTCCGGCCGAAGCGCCGGACCGAACAAACGTCCCCGAGTATAGGCTCCGGCCCCTGGCCCGGCAACCTGCCCAGGCCGCACGTGCACACCCTTTCGTCACGCGCCTGAGTGCTTAGACGCGGGAAGGGGGTCCGCGTGATTAGCTGCGGTCCGCAGCAGGTCGCCACAGCCATTTACGATGGCCAGATACATGGCTGATGCTCCGTACCCGCTGCCCCCCTCGGAACCTGCACGAGAGGAGTTCCTCGCGCTGGCCCGCTCGCATACGCTGGTGCCGCTGTTTCTCCGCCTCAACGCAGACCTGGAGACACCCGTGACAGCGTTCCTGCGCCTGGCCGCCGATGAGCCGGAGTGTTTTCTGCTGGAGTCGGTCGAGAGCGGTGAAAGGATAGGCCGCTACACCTTTATAGGAGTTCGGCCTTTTCGCAAGATCGTGGCGCGAGGGCGTGAGCTGTCGGTCAGCGAGAAAGATACGGAGGAGCGGGTCGAAGGGGACATCTTCGACACGCTGAAGGCTGCGCTCAGCGGTCACCAGCCCGCGCGGATCGCGGGCCTGCCGCCGTTTACCGCCGGGGCGGTGGGCTTCTTCTCCTACGACGTAGTGCGACAGATCGAGCAGCTGCCGGCCACCACCGTTGACGAGCTCCACGTGCCGGATGCATGTCTGCTGTTCTTCGACGAGGTGCTGGCCTTTGACCATCTACGCAAGGAGATGGTGCTGATTGTGACCGCGGACGTGCGGCACGGCGAGCCAGCCGCCGCCTATGCTGCTGCACAGGCGCGGCTGGAACAGTTCGCCATAAGGCTGGCGCGGCCCCTGCCGGAAAGCGCGTTGCGGCCCTCGCCGCCAACTCGTGAGGCGCTTGAGGTGCGTTCGCGTACAAGCGAAAGCGAGTTCCTGGCATCGATCGCCCGTGCCAAGGAGTACATTGCGGCGGGTGACATCTTCCAAGTGGTGCTTTCACAGCGCTTCGATCTTCAACCCGGGGTCGATCCGTTCTCGATCTATCGCTCGCTGCGCATCGTCAATCCATCACCGTATATGTACTTTCTACGTCTGAAACTCGGGGCGGCCTCTGCCGGCGACGCAGCTCCAGGAAATGCGCTAACTCACATCGTCGGCTCGTCACCGGAACTGCTGCTTCGTGTCAGCGGTTCCCGGGTGGAGTACCGGCCCATCGCGGGGACACGCCGGCGGTCGGACGATGAGCAGGAGGATGCGCGGATCGCGGTGGAACTGCTGGCCGACGAGAAAGAGCGCGCCGAGCACGTGATGCTGGTCGACCTGGGACGCAATGATGTGGGCCGGGTGAGCGAGTACGGGACGGTACGGCTCCGGGATTTCATGCAGATCGAGCGATACTCGCACGTGATGCATATCGTCAGCGCCATCGAGGGGAGGCTTCGCGCAGATCTCGACGCGGTCGACGCATTTCGGGCCTGCTTCCCTGCCGGGACACTCTCGGGCGCGCCGAAGATCCGCGCGATGGAGATTATCGAGGAGCTGGAGCCGGCGCGGCGTGGGATCTATGGCGGTTCCGTTCTATATGCGGACTACTCGGGCAACTTCGATTCGTGCATCGCTATCCGCACGCTGCTGCTGCAAGGCGATCGTGGATTTGTACAGGCGGGCGCCGGCATTGTTGCTGACTCGGTGCCAGAGCGTGAACACGAAGAGTGCCACAACAAGGCGCGCGCAGTACTGCGTGCTGTGGAGCGCGCTCGTGGATAAGCTGGATTGCGAGCATGTAGGGCGCTTAGAGGGTGCTAAGTAGAGGAAGAGCAAGTGTGGCGGCCTCCCGTTCGACGGCTGCTCTATGCACGCTTCTGTACCTAGCGTCACGCGTTCGATGCAGGCAGGTAATTACCTCCCTCCGTCCGTTGAGAGAATAGAGCTCTCGTTCTGCCCCGCTTCTGGAGCAATCGCCGGAAGTTATTCGACTTATCCAGGATGCTGTAGGAAGAAAGCAACCTCGCCCTAGCCGCGCACCTCTCACAGAGCAAGAAGCACAAGCGCTGCAGGTACCGATCCGAAGGCGTTTTCTGAAAGTCAACCCCTCTGCGGATGCGTCATACCGTGCCAGCCAGATCTGCGTTCCTCTAGATCCACGATCGCTTACAGCTAGCTTCCCAGTTACTGGCTGGGACCAACCAAGGAGATCTATGGCTACTTCTTCGACGAACTTGAGCAGCTCCGTTGTGGCGTACTTCAACACGGAACATCAGGCAGCGGAAGCGATTGAAGCTTTGCAGACGGCCGGCTTCCAGGCTCACCAGATTGGCGCTGCACGCAGCGCCGGCTATGCAGGTTCCGATGGAACCCCTTACGCAGGTACCAGCGCCGGTACGAGCACGCCGAGCACCGGTACTGGCACGACAGGCCTGGGAGCAAAGACAGAAGGCATGTGGGACAAGGTCCGCAACTTTTTCGAGGGTAATGATGGAGCCCCGGAGCAGTACGCGGATGAGCGTGAAAATGGGAACACTTCCCACGAAATTACTGGTGGCAGCTATGCCAGCCAAGGCTATGCGAGCGAGGGTTACCCGTATGACCGCGGAGATGTGTCAGGCACGCTCACGGGTCTTTCGGTTCCCAACGACCGCTCCCGGTATTTTGAGCACCGCCTGAGTACAGCGCAGGGCAGCGTTCTGGTGACAGTCTCGGCAGCCGAGCGGGTAGAAGAGGCGGAGCGGATCCTGACGCAGCATGGCGGTGATCTGGGAGCGGCATCGACCTCCTACGACTACGATACGGCGCCATCACCGAGCGCGACCACGGCAGGAAATTTGCCCGAGACAGCACAGCAGCGCATCCAGTTGCTGGGTGAGGTGCTGCGGGTTCACAAGGACCGCATCAGCCGCGGCGAGGTAACGATCCGTAAGGAAGTGATCACAGAACAGCAGACGATCCAGGTCCCCGTTACACGCGAAGAGTTGGTGATTGAGCGGGTTCCCGCCGCAGCGCAGACAGGCGTGCAGGGTGCGATCGGCGAGAACAGCGAGATTCGCATCCCTCTCTCCGAAGAGCAGGCTTCAGTCGACAAGCAAACGGTGGTGCGTGAGGAAATTGCGGTCGGCAAGCGCAATGTCGAGGAAGTGAAGGAGGTTGGCGGCAGCGTTCGGCACGAGGAGCTGGAGGTCAACGACGGTACCGTTGGCACTTCAACGACGAACAGAGGCGGCACGACGAACCGCTAGCTTGGCAAGCAGCTACACGAGAGAAGGCCCGGCGCCGAATGCCTGGCTTTTTCTCGTTCAAGCCGCAGCTTGCGGCAGCGCTAGACGTGACGAGCAGATGGGGTTCATGCTCGTAGCAGGTATGAGGCATCTTTGGATCATCTCGCTTTTTCTCGGTTTTGTTGCCGCGGCTACGGTATGTCTGCCCCAGGCGCCTGACGCCAGTAGCGGCACACCATGGTGGAAGGGCGCGGTGCTTTATGAGATATATCCACGGTCGTTCCAGGATTCGAGTGGTGATGGCGTTGGCGATCTGAATGGCATCACCAAGCGGCTGTTCTACCTTGAAAAGCTAGGTGCCGATGCAATCTGGCTGACACCCATGTACGCTTCGCCGCAGGTCGACTTCGGCTACGACGTCTCGAACTTCGAAATGATTGATCCGCAGTATGGCACGATGGAGGACTTCGACAATCTGCTGACAGAGGCCAAGGAGCACCACATTCGCATCCTGCTTGACATGGTGGTAAACCACACCTCGGATCAGCACCCATGGTTTCTGGCTTCGCGTTCCTCGCGCACTGATCCCAAACGCGACTGGTATGTGTGGCGTGACCCAAAGGGGTACGCGGCCGACGGTAAGCCGATTCCACCAAACAACTGGCAGAGTGTTTTCGGTCACTCAGCGTGGACGTGGGACGCCAAGACGAAGCAGTTCTACTATCACCGCTTCTATGTGCAGCAGCCAGACCTGAACTGGCGTAATCCGCAGGTGCAGCAGGCAATGTTCGACGTGCTGCGCTTCTGGCTCGACAAGGGGGTTGCAGGTTTCCGCCTGGATGCAGTGCCGGCGCTATTCGAAGACGCGCAGTTTCGGGATGACCCGGAGACTGGCGGTACGAACGCCGAGGGCGAGCCAAACCTTTCATACGTGCACACAAGCGGGCAGCCGGAACAGTACGAGGAAATGAAGCGCATGCGAGCGCTGGTTGACAGCTATCCCGGACACCCGGTGCTGCTCGGTGAGACGTATGTGCCCGATGTCGCAGCTTTGAGCAAGTGGTATGGCGGAGAGGCGAAAGACGAGCTGCAGCTGCCGATGGACCTGTTGCTGGGCTTTCCGGAAGGTGAGCGTCAGGGCAGGAAGCTGGATGCCGGATACTTCCGCCAGCAGATCAACGCGGCCGAAACGCAGCTGCACGGCTCAGAGCCGCTCTTTGTCTTCGCGAACCACGATAATCCGCGCGACTGGGACCGCTTCGCGGACGGCGCGCACGATCTCTTGATCGCGAAGATGATTGCAGCCATGCTGCTGACTACCCGTGACACTGCACTGCTTTACTACGGCGAGGAGCTGGGCATGCGAACACACACGCCTACCAGGATTGAGGACGTGCAGGACCCTGTTGGCAAGCTGGGCTGGCCACGCGATAAGGGCCGCGACGGCGAGCGTACGCCGATGCAGTGGCTGGGCGGCGCGCAGGCCGGCTTTACAACGAATCCGCGCTCGTGGCTGCCGATTGGTGACGATGCGCGAGAGATCAACGTGCGCGTTGAGGAGGAAGATCCGGACTCGCTGCTGAACTGGTATCTACAACTGTCGTCGTTGCGTAAGTCGAACCCGGCGTTTGCGCCGGACGCTGCCATTACGGTCCTGATGGACACAGCGCCTGATGTGCTGGCATATGTGCGAACAGGTGCAGACGGCAAGCGCGTGATCGTCGCGATGAACATGAGCGCGCAGGAGCAAGCGATTCAGTTCCCGGGCGATGCTGCTACTCCTGCTGTGCCGCTTGCCATGAGCGGCAAGGCAACGGACCGTGGCGATAAGGCTGCCGTGTTGGCGCCCTTTGCAACACTCGTTGCAGAGCTTGGCACGGCGGCCAGCAAGGCGCCCAAGGCGACGCACCATGCGACGGGCTTGCGCTAGCCAAGGAAAAGGTAGGGAGCAGTCAGGCCGGTCGTTCGTAAAGCCCTGGACTCAGGTCATCAAGCCGTCGGATGCTATGTTGGCGCATGCTTCTTCGTTGCATAGCCTCCACTCTGCTTCTCGCACTTAGCATCCGCTGCTTCGCGCAAGCCAGCCCCTCGATCACAGTCACCGTGCCAGCTTCGTCGTTTCCGCAGGGCATAACGGCGCTCACGGGACACTTGCTGGTTGTTTTCTCAAAGCACAGCGATGCCGAAGAAGAACCACGTGATCAGGTACAGGAGCAGTACGACTCGGCGGAGGCCTTCGGGCTGGATGTCACCAACCTGAAGCCAGGCGGCGCGATCACAGTCGATAACACCACGGCCGGTTACCCACTGCGACATCTAGGGGAAGTGCCGCCAGGCAGCTACTTTGTACAGGCAGTCTTCAACGTCTACGAGCCCTTCCATCTCCAAAGCGGCAGGACCGTCATGCTGCCGCCGGATCACGGTGAAGGCCAGCACTGGAACCGCAAGCCCGGCAACCCATATGACGCGCCTGAGAAGTTTGAGTGGGCAACAGGCTCGAGCGCGAAGCTTACGCTCGACAAGGTGATCCCAGCGGTGCCGACGCCAGACGAGCTACTGGCGAAAGATCCCGGCGCAAAGCAGTATTTGCGCTTTATCCACATGCGCTCGGCCAAGCTGTCTGCGTTCTGGGGCCGTGACATGTACCTGAATGCGTGGGTGCTGCTGCCGCCCGGCTTCACCGATCGCCCGGACGCGCACTACCCAACCGTCGTCTACCAGGACCATTTCAACCCGTATTTCCGGGGTTTTCGGACGATCCCGCCGACCCCTGCGATGAAGGGCCACGAGCGCGAGCGCGCCGAGGTCGGCTACCAGTTCTTCGAAGACTGGACGAATGGACGCATGCCGCACATGCTCATCGTCTCGATCCAAAATGCAAACCCGTACTACGACGACTCCTACGTGGTTGATTCAGCGAATGTGGGCCCCTATGGCAGCGCGGTGACTGAGGAGCTGATCCCGGAGGTCGAGCGCGAGTTCCGCGGGATCGGGCAGGGGTGGGCCCGCGCTACCTTCGGCGGCTCGACCGGCGGGTGGGAGGCGCTGGCGTCACAGATCTTCTATCCAGACTTCTACAACGGCACCTGGGCGGCGTGCCCGGACCCGGTCGATTTTCACGATTACCAGAACGTGAACTTGTACGAGGACACGAACGCATTTGTGCGCCGGGCGGAGTTCGGCTCGGTGCCGATTGCGGCGGATCGGAAAGCGGACGGCTCGATCCTGGCGACGACGGGTGACGAGGTGCAGTTTGAATACGTGCTCGGCACGCACGGTCGGTCGGGCGAGCAGTGGAACATCTGGCAGGCGGTCTACTCGCCGCAGGGACCGGATGGGCTGCCGGTGCCCATCTGGAACGACCAGACGGGCGTTATCGACAAGCAGGTGGCGCAGTACTGGCACGACCACTGGGATCTGACTGCGGTGCTCGAACGGGACTGGCCGCGGCTCGGGCCGAAGCTCGAGGGCAAGATCCACGTGCAGGCCGGCGAAGGTGATACATATTTCCTGAACAATGCCGTGCACCGCATGCAGCATATGCTGGACCGCACGCAAAGCCCGCACTCGGATGCGAGCTTCCAGTATGGCGCCGGAGCGCCGCACTGCTACACCGGCGGGCCGGATGCGTACACGATGGCTGAGAACAGCCGGACCTGGTTCCAGCGAGTGCTGCCGCAAATGGCGGCGCGGATGAAAGCAACGGCGCCGAAGGGCGGCGATGTGAGGAGCTGGGTGTACTAGAAGCATTCCACCCGGGCGGAACAGGATAGGATGCTCGATGAGTAATCGGGACGACATAAGTCGTTTTCTACGGGACGCGAAGGCGCAGAACGTGCCTGACGTAACACTGATCAAGCTCCTACAAGGTAGAGGCTGGCCCGAAGAAGATATATCGCGAGCTCTCGCTGAAGAATTTGAGGCAAGCAGTGGACTGGCGATCCCTCAATACAAACGCTCCGGTTCCGCAAGAGACGCGTTCCTCTACCTGCTGAGTTTCTCAACTCTGGCAACCTGGGCGATTGGGCTCGGCTCCCTTCTCTTCGCGTTGATTGACCAGAGCATTCCCGACCCACTTAGTCCGGGAATCGGCAATGGCGCAGCACAGCTGGCGAACTCGCTGGCCAGCGTTCTCGTCGCTTACCCCATCTATCTGGCGTCGATGCGATCCATAGCCCGCAACATTGCGGGCTCTCCTGAGAAACTCGAGTCGAGCATACGTAAGTGGCTGACGTACTTAGCTTTGCTGATAGCTGCGGCCGTCCTGGTCGGGTATCTCATCTCCTTTCTCACCTCCCTTTTGCGCGGTGAGCTGACGGTTCGCTTTGCCGCGAAGACGCTCTCTGCGCTTGGCATCGCCGGCGGGGTGTTCTGGTACTATCTCGGTTCTTTGAGCAAAGGAGTTGAGACGCATGCCGGACCGAAGCGCGACCTTTTCGCCCTTGTCGCGTCCAGCTCGATCGCGACGATCTCCGTGGTACTCGGGTTTGTTCATCTGGGCGGCCCGGCAAATCAGCGCTTGCTGCAAGCAGACCTGAGTGACGTGCGAGCTATACAGATTCTGGCGCAGACCATCCAAAGCAGCAGGCGAGAGAGCACCGCCCTTCCAGCAGACCTGAGCAGCTTTCCACAGCATTTAAGGAGAAGTCCCGTCACCGGCGAAGTGTTTGTCTACCATCGAAAGGCAAACGATACTTACGAGCTCTGCTCGACATTTCGGGCAAGCAGCACCGAATCCGGTTCCGGGCAGGCGACGGAGACATGGGTCCACCCAAAGGGCACTCACTGCTTCCAGTTCAACGCCTTGCAGATGGTACCGCTTCCACCATTCACCTATTGACGAACGCTCCATGCTCCCCGTGCCGGCAGGAAGTTACACTCACACTTATGGTCTTCGTCCTCGACAACTACGATTCGTTCACCTACAACCTGGTGCAGTACATGGGTGAACTCGGTGCGGAGATGGTCATTCGCCGCAACGATGAGCTTACGGTGGATGAGGTAGAGGAGCTTGCGCCGGAGCGGATCCTGCTGTCGCCAGGGCCGTGTACACCGCGGGAGGCCGGTATCTCGATCGAGCTGATCCAGCGCTTTACCGGCCGGGTGCCGATCCTGGGGGTGTGCCTGGGGCACCAGGCGCTGGGTGCGGCATTCGGCGGCCAGGTGGTGCGGGCACCGCAGCTGATGCACGGTAAGACCAGCCCCGTCGAGCACGACGGCAAGACCATCTTTGCCGAGATCGCGAGCCCGATGACCTGTACCCGGTACCATTCGCTGATTGTCGCGGAGGAGGGTCTGCCAGACGAGCTCGAGATCTCCGCGCGGACCTTTGGCCCGGATGGATCGAGCATTATCATGGGTTTACGACATCGCGAGTACCCGGTAGAAGGCGTGCAGTTTCACCCGGAAAGCGCGCTCACCGGGGATGGCAAGCAGCTGGTCAGCAACTTCCTGCGCCTGCCGCATTGATGTGTACTCGCTGCTTAGTCGTGTTCTTGAGAGCGCACGATTACGACCCCCTCACTGTGAGCAGGACCTTCTGCGCCCAATGAAGGCGTGTTTGAGAGTTCGCCGTTTCGCGTAAGGTAGCAACCACGGGCAGATTGGACGGCTATGCGTCCCATCGCCAAGGCATGTTCTCTCGATAGGAGAAAAGCAGAAAGATCACGGCGCCATTGGGCGATTGCGCAGTTCCCTCGAAAACATTTCGAGAGTAGTTGTTGGTTTTCCTAGATCCCGCCAGGTCTGGGCGGCATAGAAGGGATCCTCATGGTTGCCAAAATATGCGAATAGGTGACTGACGAACTTCATCTTGCTGTTGAAGAGCCCTACCAAACGAATCACCCACAGGGGCGCCACGCGGATCTTTAGTGCTGGATCATAACCCTTGACAAATACTTCCATCGCTCGTCGAACGGAGATGGCTTCAGGGCCTTGGATCGGAACGTGCTCGGGCATCTTCTCGGGGTGTTGAAACGCCTTCACCACCTGCCGAGCATAGTCCACGACGCTGATCCAATAGATCTTCACCTTCGTGTTGCCGATCCATTGGAGGGTGCCCTTGTCGATCATGTTTGGCAATAGCTCCATAAAATGGGTCGGCGCAAAAAAGGTATGGGGGATGCCGGAGGCCGCGATCATATCGTGCCCCTCCATCCGGATAAGATTGGGCACCATGTTGCGCTTGATGCTCTTAACTGCTGGAGGATAAGTGCCAAGAGCACCGATCTTGGCGACATACTGCATTCCGAGGCCTTCGGCGGCGGTCATCAGGTTCTTCACGCCTTCCCGCTCTTCGTAGAAGGGCAGGTTCAGGTCTGCCGTCTCGGTGGCGAGATTAAGGTAGAGCGCGTCCATCTTCTCGAGGGCAGCGCGAAGACTCGGGATGTCCCGGAGATCCCCTTGAACGATCTCGACGTTTGAAGGAAGCATCGTCTTTGCCTTTTCTCGCGAACGAACGATTGCCCGGACTTGAAAATGCTTCGCCAGCTCTACAACAACTGGGGCTCCAAGACGACCCGTCGCCCCAATGACAGCTATCGTTTTTATCAATTTCATGCTCACTCCTGACCCATGCTTCCGAGAATGGTTGTAAGCTCTTCGGGATCGTAGTGCCGATTTATGGCGGCGTTCTTCAGTCCGAGACCGCGCAGCAGAAAGCGGACTGCGCTTTCCGTTAGTCTTTCCTGAGTTACGCCGTAGTCGACGACATCCTCCCCCGCAAGTCGAATCAAATGCAGCGTGTGCGCGAGATGGTGGACAAACCAAATCTCGGCTACACCGGTATGCAATCCCTCCTCGACGTCTCCGGCCGCCCTTGCGGCATCGAGGGACTTTTCAAACAAGCTGACCCACGGCTTCACATGCCGATTCAGGAACGCCTTGGCGAACCGACCATCGCTTACCAGGCTCGACGTGACGAGACGCTTAGTATCCTCGTGAGACTGTCGTGCGCCGATGCCCGGGAACACAGCCTGCACCAGTACCGCGACACCCTTGACCAAGGTCGCCGTCGATGGGGTTGTTCCGTCGAAAAGGGAAACGCCGAGAGCGTTTGCCTCGACGCAATGGCTCTCAAGTTCGGCATACAGCGCGTCCTTCCCAGGAAAGTGCCTGTAGAGAAGGGCTTCGGAGATCCCCGCCGCCTTGGCGAGATCCTTCGTAGTAGTGCCCGCACGTCCGAGGCGTGCGAACACCGGTGCGGCAGCCGTCAAGATTGCCTGTTTGCGGTCTGCTGCGGGGAGCTTCGACGATTGTGGTCGCATAATTCTCCTAGCCAGTTCATAGTAAGTGAACGCACACTTACCATCAAGTGCCAGGGTAGTGAGGCAGGCTAAAGGAGTCGGTTCTATCAATGAAGGCGGCAAGAAGCGGCCTGAGACACAGGCGCTCAATCGATCGCGCAAGGCAAGATGGATCACAAGGAGCGCACCCTGACTGCTCCGTCGCTTCTCCCGGCACAGAGTCGGTGGTGAAACAGCCGCCCTGCCAAGTTGAAAGCGGGCCGGCGCCAGAGCCGGTGCTAGCGAGTTCAGGCGCGACTCGCCCGACCGACTAGGAGCCGGGGCGCGGCTTCAAGTTAAATAGGAGTATGCGGCGCTTTTCCATTGCTCTCTGCCTGGCGATTTCCCTGGAAGGTTCTCCACTGCCCGCGCAGCAGGCGAGCCCGTCTGGGTTCCCGGTTGCTTCTGTCATGACGGAAGGCGTTTCGCTGAAAGGGGCCATGACGGTCGCAAATGGCCGTGCCACCCTTGGGAACAATGGAGAGGTAATGGCGGGCGACAAGCCCGCGACGGTGATGCTGGAGCGTGGGGGCATGCTGCTGATTTGTGCAAGTACGGGCGTGCAGATCGCCAGAGATGCGAGCCCTCAGGTGGCGACGTCGCCGGGCAGCGCTGGCTTGCTGTTCTCGATTGACCGCGGTGCGTTCGAGGCGCATTACACGCCAGGCTCGTACTCGGACGTGATTCTGACACCGGATATGCGCCTGCTCATCTCCGGGCCTGGACCAACCGACTTGAAGCTCCGCGTGAACGCACAAGGGGATACGTGCGTCGACAACGCCGGCGAAAATGCACCCTATGTGGTCGCAAGCAGCCTGATGGACGGGGGCGCCTACCGGGTGCGTCCGGGCCAACGGGTGCTGTTTGTACATGGCTCGCTCGGGCAGGTCGTGGACAACGAACGAGAGCCTTGCGGATGCCCTGCTGCCACGCCTACAGACGTCGCCAAGAATGGGTCGGGCCAAAAACTTGGTGGCCCATCGTCAACGCCTGCTGACACGGCGTTTCCAACAGCAGTAAGTGAGGGACTTGAGGCCCCGCCCGCGCCCGCGGGTTCGCCCGTCGTTCCGGCAGGGCAGGCACATGCGCAGGTTGCGGCGACACTCTCGTCCAGCACGCCCCCTGGTCCGCCCCCCCCCGAGACCACAGCCGCTGCGCCGCTGACGCAGCCGAATACACCCGCTGCCCGGATACAGCACCGAGGCTTCTTCGGTTCGATCGGCCACTTCTTTGCAAAGGTATTCGGCGGCAGCAGTTAGGTCGCTATGTCCTAGCGGGCGTACCACCACTTGCGAACGGCAGCGCTGGGCTAAAATGGAGCTCTGCGTTGCGAATGGCTCGTTCCTGAGTATTGATCGGGAGTCTGTGAGCCTGCTCCGATGACACTATCTCCGTTTCACCGCTAAGGAGTTCCCTCGTATGGCGATTCCCGCCACCCAGATGCGTCCGGGCATGATCATTAAATTCAACAATGAGCTGCACACGGTCTTCGCAGTCGAGCACCGCACGCCGGGAAACCTGCGCGCCTTTATTCAGGCCAAGCTGCGCAACCTGCGTACCGGCTCCATGTTTGAGCACCGTTTCCGCTCGCCTGACCCAATCGACCGCGTTATCGTCGACGAGGTGCCGATGGAGTTCCTGTACAACGACGGTGATGATTACTACTTCATGGACACCTCGAACTACGAGCAGCTGAATCTGAAGCGCGACACACTGGGCGACGCGGTCGAATACCTTACGGCCAATCTGCAGATCACCGTTTCCATTTTCGACGGTGTACCGGTCGGGATTGACCTTCCGCAAACGGTTGAGCTGATGGTGATCGAGACCGAGCCGGGGCTCAAGTCGGCAACGGCATCGTCGGTGACCAAACCTGCGCGGTTAGAAACCGGATTAACCGTGCAGGTGCCCCCCTTCATCAACGAAGGTGAAAAGATTCGCGTCGACACAGCGGAAGGCACGTATCTTTCGCGCGCATAGGAAACTCCAACGATACGTTTGAGTCCCTGGCGGTCATGCTGACGCCAGGGACTCTTCGTTCTAGCTGTGCTTTTGCTCCGCGGCAAGCACCTGCCTTAGGCTTGTGCTATGGATTGTCAGAGGGGTTTGCGGCGACTGCGCTGGGTGGGTCTTCTGATGCTGCTTGTTGGCTTTTTGCCGATCGCGGCCATCTGGCTTGCCGAGCTGATTCCAACGAACGCGCTGTATGAGCAGGTGCAGCCCTGGCTCCGCGCTCTGCCAGCGGCGCTCGCGGAGGAAGTGCTGATTACCGGCTGCGTCCTGTACGCCCTCGCATGGGTCTTCGCCGGTTTTCTTCCAAAGGCGACTTCAAACAGCCGTTGACCCGCTGTGTTCTTGCCTGCCCGAAGGCCCGCCAGCTACCATGGCAGGCATCATGCAATGGCAGCGTGGCTTTAAGCGGATTCGACTGGTCGCCGGATTGGCATTTGCACTGGGTCTCATTCTGATCTTCTCCGTAGTAGTTACGACGTCACTTGGCTACGCGCCCGATCCAGCCTTCGCCTCACTTTTCGGCGCTCTCTGGCCGCTGGGTCTCATGTTGATCGTCCTGGGTGTGCTGCTCTGGGTGACTGTCTGGGTGCTAAGCGGCTTTCTGCCGACTGGAGCCGGCTCCGCGTTGACCGAGGACCTGTCCCGCGGGCCCACCCTGCGACGATAGGCTCCTTTCTTCTGAAACGCGGAATAAACCGTACCGTTGAGGATCGAATGTGCTTGTGGCCTTGCTGGTGCTCGACTCCCCTGCCCTTTCGCACGCTATCGTGCTCAACGAGCACCATGCCGAAATGATCCCTGCTGTGCTTGAAGGAGTGGCAGCTATCTGCACGGCACTCGCGTGGCCGCTGCTGATCGGGCTTACGCTCTGGTGGTTCCGTGAGCCAGCGGCCGAACTGCTGAAAGCCGCTGTCGGCATCGCAGAGGGCGCAAACCGATTCAAGATCTGGGAGATTGAATTTGACCGAGATGTGCAGCAGCAGATCGCGCGAAGCGAATCGGCCGCACTGAATGCACCACCTGCCGACGCCTCGGTCGATCCTGCCAAAACTGCGACTCCCAAGGCGGCGATGGGAACGATGGATGTGGAGAGCGCGATTCAGCAGCGCGCAAGCGACACCGCAAAAGCCGCCGCCACCATCTCCGGGGTTGAAGTCTCGGCGGCGGCTGGGGTCCGGTCGCTGCTCGATGCGGCTCCGAACTCGACCCTGCGCAAGGCTGCCGAGGAAGCGATCCGGACACGCATGCTGGGCTTCGCACAGGAGTACGAGACAACACGCGCCTCCATGCACGCCGGAGCGGAGCGAACGCGAGCGATGAATGCCGTCGTCGCGAAGATGCGCACCCTCGCGCTTGCTGCCGACCTGTTTCTGGATGAGTGGATGGGCGCGGTAAACTCTCCCGGTCGTCGGCTGGCGGCGATCTGCATCCTGCAGCTCAAGCCAGAGATGCGCGCGGTGCCTTGGCTGGTAGAACGGATGCGCGTGGAGCAGCCGTTTGTATTTTTCCATGCTTCGGTGGCGCTGCTGAATGCGGTCCGGCGCTTTGGCGCAGCTGAGCGCACGGCCTTGAGCTCAGCGCTTCAGGCAGCGCTTACGCAGGTGCAGAGCTTCGGCGAGCATGCAGACGCGAACACGGTGCGGCTGCTGACGCTCGCCATCTCGGAGCTGGGAAGCGGCTCGTAGTCCCGCATCCGGAGCGGTGCGAGATCTATCCGGAGTCGTTCACCAGATGGAGCACCGTCAAAAAAGACGCCTTCTTTCCATGGCATTGGCGCGAGGATACGGCTCCTCGGTACTCGGCGCGTTTGATGCATGCATCGATGAACCACCAAGTAGATAGCTAATCGAGCCGTAGAGCCTGCATCGGCTGGATCCGCGAGGCGCGAAGCGCGGGCGCTACACAGGCAAGTGTCGCGACCAGCAGCAAAGTTCCAATCATAGCTGCGTAAACAGGAAGGTCTACAGGACTGGTCCCGTAAAGCATGGACCGTAGCAGAGCGCAGGCCGCGATCGCTCCTCCGAGTCCGAGGACGAGGCCAAGCAGGACGGGCCGGATACCGTCCAGGAGGACCAACTGCAACACCTCGGCCCGTTGCGCTCCAAGCGCTATGCGGATACCGATCTCTGTTACTCGCTGCGTCACCAGGTAAGAGAGCACGCCGTAGAGTCCGACCGCTGCGAGGAGCAGCGAGAGTGATGAAAAGGCGACGACCAGCGTGGCGCTGAAGCTCTGGCTCGCTGTGGAGCGCCCGATGATTTGCGGCAGGCTGTAGACCTCCGACACCGGTAGGCTCGGATCGAGGGATGCAATCTGCTTCTGCATCGGGAGCGCTTCGAGCAGCGGGTTGCCGTGCGTGCGCACAACGACAGTGGCTGAGTTCGTAATCATTGGCAGGCCCGACAGGATGGGAAAATACATCGTGGCCTTCGAGGGCTGAGCGACATCGTAGAGTGTGTCCCCGACGACGCCGATGATCTGAAAGTTTTCCGGTTTGGGGCTTGCCCAAGCGATGCTGATCACTCGCCCTATCGGATCTTCCTGCGGGAAGAACGTTTTCGCAAACTGCCGGCTCACGACGACGAAGTTGCTATTGCCAAGCTGCTCGTGGTCGGTGAAGACCCGGCCCTGGATCAGGGGAATCTGCATTGCTCCAAAGTAGCTGGGGTCTACCGTGCGGAAGATGGCATCGTCCTGGAGCTGGAAGCTCGTGGCCGGGTGCTCGGGTATGGTGAAGGTATTATCCCCCTCGTAGCCCGCGCCGGGCGCGGTCGAGACAAGCCCTGCGGCCTGGACGCCGGGCAGCCGGCGCACGTGGTCGAGCACCGCCCGATGAAACGCGATGATCTTCTCCGGCGTATCGTACTGCTTTGCCGGCAGGCCGTAGCGCACGGTCATCACGTGGTCGGTCGCGCAACCCAGGTCGGTGCTGCGGAGATGGAGGAAGCTCTTAAAAAGCAGGCCAGCACCGATGAGCAAAATCAGGGTAAGTGCTATCTCACCCGTTAGCAGTGCCTTACGGAGGGTTGCGCGGCCTATGCTGACGCCGACAGAACGAGAGGACTCCTGCAGCACCCCCAGCACGTTGCCGCGCGTGGACAAGACAGCTGGCACCAGCCCTGCCACAATCGCCCCAAGGATAACGACCGCGATAACAAACAGGACGACCGCCGAATCCAGGTGCACGGCACCCGCGCGCGGAAGGTCCTTCCAGTGCGCAGCCAGCCAGTGCGTGAGGCCGATTGAGAAGGCAAGACCGAGTGTGCCGCCTGCCGCACAGATGAGCACGCTTTCGGTAAGCTGCTCGCCGATCAACTGCAGCCGGCTGCCGCCCAATGCGCCGCGCACAGCAACCTCCTTGCGGCGGGTAGCGCCACGGGCCACCAGCAAGTTCGACACATTCAGACATGCGATGAGGAGCATGCAGCCGACCGCGCCGAGCAGCACCAGCAGCGGAGTCTCGACCGGCTGTACCACGTCGTCGAGCATGGGCCGCTGCCATACATCCTCGGCGACAGGCTGGTCTGGGTAGGCTAGATGTAGACGGTACTGCAGCGCGCTGAGGGACTTGACCGCCGCTGCGGCGCTTACACCCTTCGGGAGCCGCGCCACAACGTAGCTCATATGGCTGGCGTGCGATGCGTAGAGCAGCGAGGAAAGCGTTTGCCCGTAGGGGACCCACAGTGGTATTTCGGCACCGGGATAGGAAAACTCACGCGGCAGCACGCCTACGACCGTGTACGGGACTGTGTCGAGCCGGATCTGTCTGCCCAGGATTGCCGGATTTGCTCCGAAGCGGCGCTCGTAAAGGCTCCAGCTCAGGATGGCGACTGGGGCCGCCCCGGGATGATCCTCGGCTTCGACAAAGGAGCGCCCCAGTGCGGGTCGGACTCCGAGCAGCGACAGCAGGTTCCACGAGGCACCGATCGCCGGTACGCTCTCTGGCAGCTCGCCGTGTTCCCCGGTCAACCCATACCCGTACCATCGCCATGCAGCCATATCGGTGAAGCTGTGCGTCTTCTGCCGCCAGTCTGTGAAGTCGGCCGGCGAGACCACGTTGAAGCCATCATCTCCGGGCACAGCAGACTGCCGGAAGTGCTCATAGAGCATGACTAAGCGGTCCGGGTTATGAAACGGCAGCGGTCGCAGCAGTACCGAGCGGACGATAGTGAACAACGAGGTGGTCGCGCCGATCCCGAGCGCCATGACGAGGACGGCGGTCACGGCGAAGCCAGGCGAACGGCGCAAGCGCCGCGCTCCCTGGCGAGTGTTGCATAGAAGGCGCTCCAGAGTGGCCCAGTTCCAGTTGGCCCGCGCTTGCTCGCGCACAACCAAGGAGTTTCCAAACATCTTCATCGCCGCTCTCCGTGCCTCTTCTGCGTTCATGCCTCGCGCGCGGTACTCCGCGATCTGCTCGTCAAGGTGGAACCGCAGCTCCTCCTCTAGCCGGCCGGCCTCTCGCCCGCGACAAAAAAGCATTCGTGCTGCCATGCGCATCCTGTCGAACCAACGCATCATTGACGCACCGCCATAGACGTACTAAACGCTCTCTACTACCAGGTTAATAGCCGAGGAGAGACGGACCCAGTTCTCCTGCTCGTATTTGAGCTGGCCGCGGCCAGAAGCAGTGAGCGAATAGAACTTCGCCTGGCGCCCAGTTTCGGTCTCGCTCCACTTGGCGCGAATCCATCCCTGCTGCTCCAAGCGGTGCAGCGCGGGATAGAGCGACCCTTGCTGCACCTGCAGGACCTCGTTTGAGACCTGTTGAATGCGCTTGGCGATGGCCCAGCCGTGTTTTGGCTCAAGAGAGATGGTCTTGAGTATCAGCAGATCAAGGGTGCCCTGCACGAGATCGCTCGGTTTTCCCATAGTGTGATTATCTACAATCCTGCATTGTAGATAGTCAACAACATCTGTGCGGTATGGATCTCAACGAAACACCTTCCGCGGTGTCACGGCCTTGAGGCAGGATTGCACGCATCCGCTCTGCAACTTCCTCATGGCGTTCCCATCCAAAGCGCATGAGCGAAGCTGAAAGCGGCAATCCCTCGGATGGGGTTCGGTCAGACAGTCTGAACTGGATCCGGACCGGGCCGGAAGGAAGCATCCCAGTCGTTCTGATCCATGCAGTTGGTCTTGATCTGACCTACTGGGATAGGCAGGTCGAGTTTCTTCGGTCGGATTACAACGTGGTGGCTTTTGATCTGCCCGGCCATGGGCGCTCTGCGGGAGGACCCGGGGATTGCAGCTTCGCGACTGAGTCAGCGGTCGTCGCGGATCTGGTGGAGAGCATCGGGTCCGGGCCGGTCCACCTGGTCGGTTTATCGGTCGGCGGGATGATTGCCCAATCGACGGCGCTGGCGAACCCCGGCCTCGTCCGCTCTTTAAGCCTGATCGCGACTGCCTCACGGTTTCCCGAGCCAACACGCGCCGGCATGCGGGAACGTGCCGCAACCATCCGCGAGCACGGAATGGGAGCTGTGCTGGAGGCAACGCTGCAACGCTGGTTTACGCCGCGGACCCGGCTTGAGCGACCTGAGCTGATCAATCGGGTCTCGAAAATTGTGCTGGCCGGCAAGCCGGCCGTGCAGGAAGCCATGTGGGAGATGGTCGCGGGCCTCAACGTCTACGACCGGCTCGGTGAGGTTCAGTGCCCAACGCTTGTGCTTGTGGGCGAACAGGATCCAAGTACGCCGCCAGCGATTGCGGCAGAGATGGCTGAGGCTATCGCCGGAGCACGACTTACTGTTCTGCCCGGGGCGTCGCATATGCTTCCGCTGGAGACCCCCGATAGGGTAAACGCCGAGCTGAGAGAGTTCCTGACAGCAAGCTAGCGACTTCAGACCTGGATGAAGCCAGGAGCGGCAATCGCAAGTCCTCCCAGTCGGGCGATCCATCGCACTTACGCCGGCAGAATCTCCTGCCGCTCAGAAGGGGCCCGGGCGATGGTCGCAGCGGCTAGCTTCAGGTGCGCCTCGGCCATCTCCGGAGGAACGCGGCGGATCCAGTTGTTGAGCGAGAAGTCCTGGAAGACCGGTGCGCGAAACATCTCCAGGAAGACGAGGTCCTCGGCACCGGTGTTCTCGATGTAGTGGCCGGCCATGGTCGGCACAAAGCCGACGTCGTTGGCGTGGAAGTCCATGGTGCGTGCATGACCGCCGGAGTTGAAGACGGTCATACGACCCTGGCCTGCAAGGTAGAACTGCCACTCAGTGCCGGTAGGGTGCCAGTGCAGCTCACGCATGCCGCCTGGCTTGATCCGCACAAGGCCTGCGGCGATGTTCCTGGCAATAGGAAAGTTGGTCGAGTCGGCGATCCTTACTTCACCGCCGGTAGTCGCCCTAGTGGGCGGTGTACTGGTCAGGCGATAGGTGTACTGTGTCGTGGTTTCAAGGTTTGCACCGATCGCCCGCTTGTCGCCTTCGAGCGACTTCGGCAGTGGAGCCTTGAAGATGTAAAGCTCGGAGGTCGGGAGCTTGTCGATCTCCACATCGGTCCAGCCCATGTTCTTGCGGATTACCTCGGGTGGCGTGTGGGCAAGCCAATCTGAGATCAGAAAGGTTGCGTCCTCAGAAAAGTTGCCGTCGTTGAACACAAGCAGGAACTCGCAGCCATCCTCTGCAGCTTCGCCGCCGGCCATGCCAAGGCCTTGAATGGAGTGCGGAAAGCCTGCCGGAAAATACCAGAGGTCGCCGGCTTTCACATCGTCGATGAAGAGCTTGCCATCGGGTTGCAGCAGCGTGATACGTGCGTGGCCGGTGATCATGTAGGCCCACTCATCCGCAGTGTGCCAGTGCAGCTCGCGAAAGGAGCCGGCTGTGAGGCGCATGTTGACGCCCGCTAGGTCCTTTGAGGTCGGCAGCTCACGCTCCGTAACCTGATGCGTCCAGCCGCCGCCCTGCAGGCGCTTGCGCGCTACGTCGAACGAATACCAGATCGCGCCGACATCGCCATGGTCTGTCATGGGTGGCTCGTTGGAGCTGGGATTCTGCTCAAGCAGCATCCTGTTCTCCTCGCCCGGATCACTTGCGTTGTCACCGGTCCTGCCGATCTTCGCCTCAGCCTTGGTTTGGGCAAGCCCCTGAACGCCGGCGAGACCGATGCCGGCGACCGCAGCTGCACCGACGAAGGCTCTGCGCGACACGGTACCTGTATCGCGAACCGTCTCCGTTACGATTTCCGGCTGATCCTTCGGCTTCAGCTCGTTCTCACTACGCATCAACAGTGTGCTCCTTCAGCAACAGCGAGCGAACAGCTGCGCTGCCCTGTATGGACGCCGGATGCAGCCACGGTGCCGCCTGCGCCGCCGTGGGCATTGCAGTGGCACAGGCAAGCTTGCGCCAATGGGGTTCTTCTGGAAAACTGAGGTTCTGCCGACTGCTGATTCACGAAATGAACTCGCATGGCTCCCATCATGAGTGAAGGTGCATTGATTGTGCGGCGCTACTGTGTAGAAGGCCGTGTACAGGGCGTGGGCTTTCGCTGGTTTGTGCATCGTGAGGCAGCTGCGCTGGGACTGCGCGGCTCAGTACGAAACACAAGCGGCGGATCCGTGGAGGTAGTTGCCGCCGGTTCGGTCGACGCCCTTATGAAACTGCGCGCGGCGCTTGAAGAAGGATCACGCGGCAGCCGCGTCGACCACATATGGGAAGAAGAGATGCCGCCCGCCGAAGCCCACCGGCTCGGCGCGTTCACGATTGAAGGAGCCTGGTAAGGAATGCCAAAACAAAGCCCTGCGGGAGTGAAAGCAAACAGTGACAACAGCGAGTTCCTCAAGAGCCTGGTGCGTACCGTGCCCGACTTCCCAAAGCCAGGCATTCTCTTTTACGACGTGACGACGCTGCTCAAGGATCGCAAGGGGCTTGCTGCGCTGATCGACGGTCTGGCTTCGCACTACATCAGGGATGATGTCGATCTGGTGCTTGGCATCGAAGCGCGTGGCTTCATCTTCGGCCCGGCGCTGGCTTATCGGCTCAATGCCGGCTTTGTACCGGTACGCAAACCAAAAAAATTGCCCGCCGAGGTGATCCGGGTGAGCTACGAGCTGGAGTACGGCTCAGATACGCTTGAGATGCACAAGGATGCCATCAAGCCCGGTCAGCGCGTGCTGCTCATCGATGATCTGCTCGCTACAGGGGGCACGATGGCAGCGACGATCCAACTGGTGAAGCAGCTGGGCGGAGAGATTGCAGGCCTGGCGTTCGCGGTGGAACTCGACTTTCTCAAAGGCCGCGAACGCTTCCCCGATCATGAAGTCTTCAGCCTGCTGCACTACGCTGAATAGGATTGAGCAAATCCCAATGAGAGCTGCCACCGGCTCCACCGGTGGCAGCTCTTTGTTTGTGCCGGGGCTGAAGGCTGGCTAGGCACGTGCTCCACGGAGAAAGTGAAACACGATGGAGATGACGGCGAAGATAAGCAGCAAGTGGATAAGAAAACCTGCCGTGTGAAAGACCAGGAACCCACCACCCCAAGCCAGGATCAGAACAATGCCAATGATCAGAAACATGCGTCTTCCCCTCTGCAGCGCGTTTTATGCTATGCTCCGCGTCTGACCCACTGTCGGATGTTAAAGAAGGTAAAAGGTTTGCTATTCTTTCGGCTTCTTGGCCTGAGGTGAGTCTGGAGATTCGACGTTTACCTCTCTCGCGATCTGCGAAAGCTTTTCGTCCATTCCTATCTCTTGGTTCAGCGTTTCCGTAAGCAGGCCGGCGATCTCCGGCAGATTCATCGCATGGGCATAGGTGGCCATGACGCCGTACGTCGCGATCTTCCAGTGCACAAGGCGCTTTGCCGCAGCGATCAGGCTGGCATCCACCACGTGTGGGTCACCGCCCTCGCCCATACGGTCCTCGGTTTCGGTGAGCAATGCCTTTACGCTTCGGCCATGACCGCCCCGCGGGCTGGTCTCGAGTTTCTCAAAGACCTTCTCCAACCTCGCGATCTGCCCGTTAGCTTCGTCGCCGTGTTTCTCGAAGGCTTTCTTCAGGTCCGGGGAGTCGGCGCCGCGCACCAGCCGTGGAAACTCCTCCTTGATGAGCGATTCCGAGATGTAGATCTCCTGCAATTCATCAATCAGGAGCCGGCGGATGGTAGTGAGCTGCATAGTTCTCCCCTTGCGGGTGCCAGGCGGAGCCCCGCCGTCAATGAGATGCAGTCCGGCGTGAGAGGTCCGAAGCGCACGAGGAGCAGCGCTGCTGCCTAACAGGGCTTTTTGCCGTCGGCCTCGGTCACCTGCAGGCATTCACCTTCCGACAACCAGCCCTTCCGGCGGAACCAGCTTTCCATCGCTATCTCAAGAGTGGCGATGGGTACGCGAGAACCTACCTCGAGCACTCCGTCGCGAACCGGCAGAGTGTCATCGAAGACCGCGTCATTGGTGAAGTTACGCATGGCGAAGCTGTCGAGCCATGTCAGCGGCACCGGCGTCCAGGCGCCGGCACGATCCTGTGCTACGACGGACAGCTTTCGAGCGAACATTCGCGTCGTGGTCCTTTAGCGTCGATGTAAAGCGACGCGAGACTGCCTATTGCACCCTATCGAGCTGCGAAGCCTGCCCATCTTGCCGCAGGCGGGGTCAATCAGTAGCGTAAAGGGTTATGAGCATCCCGGCCAAAGTTGTGCTTTTGGGCGCAAATGGTGCGATCGGCAGAACGCTTGGGCCACTGCTGGGCAGGCACGGCGTTCCCTACCGTGTCATTGGGCGCTCCCTGTTGGCGCTGCAAGTGCGCTTCCATGAGGAGCCGCTCTGCGAGCACCTGCAGATCGACCCCGAAGATAAGGACGCTTTTGCGCCGGCGTGCGAGGGCGCGGCAACGGTGGTGTACCTGGTTGGGGTGGCTCTCTGGAAGTTCAAGGAGCACCTGCCGCTGATTGAGCGCGCGCTCGGTGCGGCAAGAAAGGCCGGTGTTCAGCGTTTTCTGCTGGTCAGCTCGAACTGGAGCTATGGGCCGCCACCGCATGGGGCATTCTCAGTCGGTGAGCGAGTCAGTGAGGACTCCGCCCGCGGCCCGGAAACGGTCAAGGGCAAGATTCGCAGACAGCAGGAAGACCTCGTCCTTGCAGCGCATGTCGCCGGTAGTTTTACGACTGGCGTGCTACGGATCGCTGACCTGTATGGCCCTCGCATCGAGGCAAGCCATCTATGGAGCTCATTTCAGGCGGCAAAAAGAGGGACCGAGGCGCAGGTGCTGGGGCCCATCGACCAGCCGCATGAGTTTGTCTTTGTGCCGGATGCCGCAACGACGATCCTGCGTCTGCTCAATGCGGATGCGGCGTGGGACCGAGGAAGCGGGCAGAGCTGGAACCTGGGGGGAGTGGGCATTACGAGTATTCGCGAGATGGCGGAGCTCATCTTCGCAACGGAGGGCAAACCAGCTCGCTACGCCATACCTGGGAGACTCACGATGGGCTTCGTCCGCGCCATGAACCCCTACATCCGAGAGCTGGGTGAGTTCAACTACCTTCTGCAACAGTCACTGATACTGGATGACGCCAGGCTGGCAGCGCTGCTTGGCGGCATTGAGAAAACGTCCTATGTCGAAGGCGTTCGTTTCACCCTGTCCCAGCGCTGACAGATACGGCCGCGGGGCCACCTGCATCGCGAGTCGACGACCCCAGACTTAAGAGGCGCCCGGCGACAGCTGTCCCCAGTAGGTCAACGCGACAGCGTCTCCGGTGCTGGGCAGCGTCGGCAGCCCGGCTGAACCGCCAGTCTCCTTGAGGACAACATCGAGACCGGAAAGTATTTCATCGATGCTCATCGTGTACATCTCACGGCCATTATCGTAGCCATTTTCGATCGACTCCTTGAGATACCGCCCGGCGATCTGTGCCGCCAGCTGATCTGTTATGACACGGCCGGTAGCCTGCTTATGCTGCACCCAGGCGTCGCAGGGCATGGCGATCCAGACCGGCCGCCCATTGACGTCGAAGCGAACATCGACCGCATCAGCGTGTCGGGTTGCGATCGCTACAACAACCGCCTTCCAGCGGCAGTGCAGGTCTTCACCGGTCCAGTGATCGGCGATGTGAAAGTCGTCATACATAGTGAGTTCAGCCTACTGCCCCCGAGGTCACGAGGCAAGATGCCCGAAATTGGGCCGGAGTGAAAGGAAAGTCGCTACCAAAAAATACCCGTAAAAGGCAAACATATTTTTCGGGCGCTGCTGCGTCAAAGACTGTACCGCCCACCCTGGCACACCGTCTTTCTCAGGAGTCTTACCGTGACAACCCGTTCCCCAGAGTCTCTCCATCGTTTCGAGGAAAAGCTGCGTGCTCAACAGGCTCTGCTCGAACGCAACATGCTGTCGGCCGTCAAGGAAGGCCGCCAATCTAGCACAGACGATCTGCAGGATGCCGCGGACCATGCTGTGCAGTCTTACCAGAAGGAACTGCTGTTCCTGCAGGGAACGCAGGGTCACAACCAACTGTCGCAGGTCCGCTCAGCCTTGGACCGGCTGGACGAAGGAACCTTCGGCGAGTGTTTGCAGTGCGGCAATCCGATCGGAGAGAAGCGACTGGAAGCTGTGCCTTGGACACCCCACTGTATCGCCTGCCAGGAAAAAATCGAAAACGGCGAGATCACTGATCCGGTCCGAGCCGCTTAGGTCGTCTGAGGGGGGGAGGCGCACCCTCCCTCGCCTGCGATCCTACCGGTAACCGATTCTACGATGGGGTGCGCTTAGTTCGTGTCATACACCCAAGCCAGTTCGACATCGAATCAGGTCCGGTGACCACGTGATTGTCGGCTAAATGTCCCGCTGCTAGACTCACAATATAGGTGGGTGCCGGCAATCCTGCCGAAGGTGCTCGATACTCTTTCTTTAAAGGCACGACATAAACTTGGATACCCAGATCAAACAGACCGGCGGCGCTGGTAGCTTTTCACGCGTGAATACTGCCGCTCCCTCCTGGCTCGAGCGAAACAAGTCCAGTGTTATTCCCGCTTCGGTGGCTGGCGCTGTGATCTTGCTCGGTGTCATCGCCGGCTCCATCTGGGCCACGAACCAGTCGACCCAGTCGGCCATCGCCTTCAGCAGCGCCATGGACATCTATGACGCCCCTATCAAGCAGCCGGGGCAACCGGCAATCCCGAATGTTAAGGCATACAACTCTGCAGCCGACCGGGCCCGTGAAGCGAATCCGCTGTTTGAGGATGTCGCTGCGCGATACAGCCTCTTTAAGGCTGGAGCGAATGCGCGATACTTTGCCGGACTCACCGACGAGGATATGGGGAAAAACGCGGCTGCGGAGGCGGACCTGAAGAAAGCCGCGGCCAGCCATGATGATGGTCTTGCCGCTCTGGCAAAGATGGCTCTTGCCAGTTTTTATACGAGCACGGGTCGAGCGAACGATGCTGCAACGCTCTACAGAAACTTGATCGACCACCCGACGTCGACCGTCTCAGCAAACGCAGCCCGTTTAGCGCTGGCGGCGTCCGAAGAGTCCACCCATCCGCAGGAAGCCAGAGAGCTTTACGCAAAGATCAAGGACAGCGACAAGACCACCGCTGCCGGCCAGATAGCAACCCAAAAGCTAAACGGCAAGTAAAGCGCCCCACGAACACTGCGGCGCGTAGTGCTTAACCCTTGTTTCGCTTCGAGAGTCTCTTTGTGCGCGTTCTCCACGGAAGCTATCTCGCGTCCGCGCGAAACTTCTCCTTCACAAACTCCGTGATAAAAGCAACAACTGCAAGCACCGCGGACGCGATGACGGCGCCCTTATGCCCTGTGACGTAATACCCAATTTCCATGTTGCTGGTCGCCTGGATAAACAAATAGTCTGCTACGAAGATGATGAAGTAGAGCAGACCGACCGGCACCTCAAATGCCATCACCCGCGCCGCCTTGATGATCAAGGCATCAATGAAACCGATGATGAAGCCGATTGTAAAGGTCGACTGTATGTAGGGACTGTGAAAGCCAGGAAGAATGCTGGCGAGAGCAAAAAACGTGAAGGCGAAAAGTATCCAGTTGAGACCAAAAGAGAAGAGAGTCAGAATCATAGTCTGCGGGCCATTCGGGTGAATCATAGCGCATGACCCTTCCTTTTGCGACCGATTAACGAGGTCGCTTTCGTCTCTATCTGACCTGTGGGAACCTTGACGTATGGGCCTTCTTGCTTTGCTTCTTGCTGCTTCCGCTGCTACGCCGCCCGTTACCGATGCCCAGCCGCTGCCAAGCCTGCCTGCTCTGGTCCAGCAGGTACGCGCCAACCAGCTGCAACTGGACAAAACACGCGAGTCTTACACCTTTCGCGAGATCCAGGTTCTGCATGAACTGGACAAACATGGGAGCGTAAAGAAAGAGGAATCCCGGGAGTACAACGTCTTCTTCGTCCACGGACACCAGATCGAGCGCCTAGTCAGACGTAACGGCGCAGTGCTGAGTGCGGACGACGAGACAAAAGAAACGGAGCATATCCAGCACAAGGTCGAACTGGCTGAGAAAACGCCGCCGGGAGAGCCACTCAACAACAGGCATCAGGTTGATATCGGTCGCCTGCTCACCATTGAACATTTCTCGAATGAACGTCGCGTCATCATGGATAACCGACCCATGATTTCGGTCGATTTCTCAGGAGACACCAAGGTGCCGACGCACGGTATCGCAGAAGATGCTTCGAAGCACCTGACCGGCACACTTTGGATCGACGAGCGCGATCGACAGGTGCGGCGAGTGCAGGCGACACTCGATAGCTCGATGCATCTCGAGTTTGGACTGCTCTCACTAACGCAAGGGTCGAACTTCAGCTTTGATCAGAAGCTGGTCAACAATGAAGTCTGGCTTCCGACCAGTGCTGCCGCACACATCGAGGCCCGCGCGGCGCTTTTTCTCGGCTACCATCTGCAGATCAATATCACGGACGATCAGTACAAGCGCTTTCAGGCCGCAGCGGAGCAGCAGGAAAGTGCACCAGCCAAGCCCTGATTGAGCGTATGAGTCTAATGCTCTGGGACGGCGAAACACAGATGATATGAGCTGTCCGGTCCGCCGTCATCGAGAACGCTGAAATGATGTTACTGTGGCTGCGCTCCCCCGCCATTGGAGGAGCCGGAGTCGCCGCCCTGTGCGCGACGGGCCTGCATCTTGGCTTTGCGGTCCGCAATCATCTGCTCGTACTTGGTCTTCTGCTGATCATTCAGCACCGCTTCCAGCTTGGTGTTGGAGTCATCATCCAGCGATTTCATCTTGGTCATCTTTGCATCGCGCGACAAGCTGGAATCCTGATGCAGCTGCATCATCTGGTCCTGGCGATCCTGAAGAATCGGCTTGATCTGCGTCTGCTGGTCGCTCGACAGACTGAGTGCTTTGGTTAAGTGTGAAAGTTCCTGATCCGGCGACATGGGTCCATGCCCATGGCCAGCATAGGAGCCCTGCTGGCCCCCTCCGGGCGTGGTTGTCGTGTCCTGGGCAAACAGCGCCGATCCGGTCGTAAGACCCAGACAAAGCGCGCTACCGAAGGCGATGGTACGAAGTGTGTTACGCATGGTGTACTCCTCCTACAGCAATAGAGACCCTTACGGGCCAACGGAGTTGTGAGCCTTCTGCGAATCCGGAAGAGGAGGCATAATGACGGGGTTGCTGCGTAGACCGCACCGTAGAACTGTAACCGGCACGCTCGGCCCGGTCTCTGGCAAGTAGGCGTATGCCACTACGGCTCGGTATTGCGTCTCGCCCGGATAGTTGCAGTGTTCGCATCCTGGGTGGTACCGCATGGACGGGTCCGTCCCGGCAAATGCGTCCCACGTGTAATGCTCATCGGGCTGGACGGTGTGCCAGACCGGGGTTATTCCAACAACTGAAAGAGTACTTGTCGAAAACAAAGGACCTCTTTCCCTTAGAGCGTCAACCAACGCGCCGCCGGCGCCGGTCGAGGACCGCCATAGCCAGTGGCCACTGCTGGCGGCGTACCAATGGACGCTTAGCGGCACGGGTTCTGGAATGGAGATGGGAGCATGGCTCTCATTCAGGAGCTCGAGAAAGAAACCTGACCCGGTGCCAGCACGTTGCTCCGCCAGGTAGGCTGCGTGGAGGGTCACCTGTCCACACTGGGGTACTACAGATTGTGCTCGCTTGTTCGTTGCATGAGGAAGGCTGCCTAGCGCAACGGCTTGAGCGACAAGGCAGATCAGAAGAACGAAGCCGCGTTTCTGGAGCCTGGGCACTGGTTTACCTCGCCGCATGAAAACCTGGCCGCTACTTACGATGCCCTTCCAGTGCGCTCTCCTAGACCTCAAGAGAGGCAAAAGAAATGGCCCGCCTAAGCGGGCCGTCTCATATTATTACCGGCGATCTCCTAATCTCCCACGCACCTGCGCGCGCAGTACCATCGGCCCAGCGAGGCTTAACTTCCGTGTTCGGGATGGGAACGGGTGGGACCCTCGCAGTATGGTCACCGGTAAACCTGATGGCGTTCTGCAGAAAACCTTTCTAAGGGTCTGCTCCCGGTGTCATCTTCACCGGGCCGCCGCATTACACAAGATCGATACTTCACAACGAAATCGATTGGGGCATTGCGGCACTGCCTGAAGCAGTGCTTGTATTGACCAAACAAGGCTTGTGTTGAACGTCCATCGGTGCACGGAATACACACTGCACAGAGTTAATTCTATGGACAAGCCGAACGGGCGATTAGTACTGGTAAGCTGCACGCATTACTGCGCTTCCACCTCCAGCCTATCAACCAGGTGGTCTTCCTGGGCCCTTCAGGGAGATCTCATCTTGGAGCGTGCTTCCCGCTTATATGCATTCAGCGGTTATCACAACCGAACTTCGCTACCCAGCCGTGCCTTTGGCAAGACAACTGGAACACAAGAGGTTCGTCCATCCCGGTCCTCTCGTACTAAGGACAGCCCTCCTCAAATCTCCTACGCCCACAGCAGATAGGGACCGAACTGTCTCGCGACGTTCTGAACCCAGCTCACGTACCGCTTTAATAGGCGAACAGCCTAACCCTTGGAACCTTCTACAGCTCCAGGATGCGATGAGCCGACATCGAGGTGCCAAACCGAAGCGTCGATATGAACTCTTGGCTTCGATCAGCCTGTTATCCCCGGCGTACCTTTTATCCGTTGAGCGATGGCCCTTCCATACAGAACCACCGGATCACTAAAGCCTGCTTTCGCATCTGCTCGACTTGTAGGTCTCACAGTTAACCACCCTTATGCTTTTGCACTCGACGACTGATTTCCAAACAGTCTGAGGGTAGCTTCGCGCGCCTCCGTTACAATTTAGGAGGCGACCGCCCCAGTCAAACTACCCGCCTAACTATGTTCCTCTCCCGGATCACGGGAGCAGGTTAGAATAACAACGCTCACAGGGTGGTATCTCACCGTTGGCTCCACCAAACCCAAAAGCCTGGTTTCAAAGCCTCCCACCTATCCTGCGCAGCAAGGGTCATCATTCATAGTTAAGGTGTAGTAAAGGTGCACGGGGTCTTTCCGTCTAGCTGCGGGTAACCGGCATCTTCACCGGTACTACAAGTTCGCCGAGCAACTCGTTAAGACAGTCGTACGATCGTTACTCCATTCGTGCAGGTCGGAACTTACCCGACAAGGAATTTCGCTACCTTAGGACCGTTATAGTTACGGCCGCCGTTCACCGGGGCTTCAGTTCAAAGCTTCGCCTTGCGGCTAACCTCTCCCTTTAACCTTCCGGCACCGGGCAGGAGTCAGCCCCTATACGTCGTTTTCGACTTTGCAGAGACCTGTGTTTTTGTTAAACAGTCGCCGTACGCGTTTCACTGCGGCCCCCTCGAGCTTGCACTCTACCGGGGCGACCCTTCTCCCGAAGTTACGGGTCTAATTTGCCGAGTTCCTTAACAAGCCTTCACTCGAGCGCCTTTGGATATTCTCCTCGTCTACCTGTGTCGGTTTGGGGTACGGTTCCCAACTACTCTCCTTAGAGGATTTTCTCGGCAGCGTGGAATCGGCAGCTTTCGGGCATACGCCCTACTGTTTTACGCCTCAGCGTTATGCTCCGCCGGATTTGCCTGGCAGCGCCGCCTTTCGCGTATCAAGCCCTATAGCCATAGAGGGCCCTGCTTATCCTTCTGCGTCTCCCCATCGTCAAACGAGAGTTGGGAGGTCCGGAATATTAACCGGATGTCCATCATCTACGCCTCTCGGCCTCGACTTAGGGACCGCCTAACCCTGAGCGGATTAACCTTCCTCAGGAAACCTTAGACTTTCGGCGCGGAGGGTTCTCACCTCCGTTATCGCTACTTATGCCGGCAGGGTCTCTTCGCAACGCTCCATCCGTCTTCTCAGTCGGACTTCTCTGCTGTTGAGAATGCTCTCCTACCACACACGCCTTTTGAGACGTGCACCCGTTGCTTCGGTATACAGTTTTAGCCCCGTTGTATTGTCGGCACCGGACCGCTTGACCAGTGAGCTATTACGCTTTCTTTAAAGGATGGCTGCTTCTAAGCCAACCTCCTGGCTGTCTGAGCGTTCCGACTTCCTTTCCCACTTAACTGTAATTTTGGGACCTTAGCAGGCGGTCTGGGCTGTTTCCCTCTCGACTGTGAAGCTTAGCCCCCACAGTCTGACTCCCGGACTGGTTGTCAGCGGCATTCGAAGTTTGATTGGATTCAGTAAGCCGGAAAGCCCCCTAGTCCATTCAGTTCTCTACCACCGCTGCAAATCATCCGAGGCTAGCCCTAAAGCTATTTCGGAGAGAACGAGCTATCACGGAATTTGATTAGCCTTTCACCCCTACCCTCAGCTCATCCGAGCTTTTTTCAACAAACACCGGTTCGGTCCTCCAATAGGTTTTACCCTACCTTCAACCTGGCCAAGGGTAGATCATCCCGCTTCGCGTCTATTCCTGCCAACTGAACGCCCTGTTCAGACTCGCTTTCGCTTCGGCTCGCTTACGCTTAACCTTGCTGACAAGAATAACTAGCCGGCTCATTATGCAATAGGCACGCGGTCAGACATTCCCTTGCGGGCATAGTCCTCCCACTGCTTGTAGGCACACGGTTTCAGGTACTTTGTACTCCCCTAACAGGGGTTCTTTTCACCTTTCCCTCACGGTACTGGTTCACTATCGGTCAGAAACGAGTATTTAGCCTTACGGGATGGTCCCCGTGGATTCAAGCAGGGTTTCACGTGCCCCGCCTTACTCAGGTATCCGCTTCGAGTCTGGATTAGTTTCGCCTACGCGCCTGTCACGCTCTATGGAGGTCTTTTCCACGACCTTCGACTACCAACCAGATTGGTAACTCTACTGTTGCGGACCCTACAACCCCCGTGCCACCGAAATGGAACGGGTTTGGGCTCATCCGAGTTCGCTCGCCACTACTGTCGGAATCGAGATTTCTTTCTTTTCCTTCAGGTACTGAGATGGTTCACTTCCCTGAGTTCGCTCGCGCCCGCCTATGAATTCAGCGGGGCGTACATGAGGTTTGCTCATGTGGGTTTCCCCATTCGGAGATCTCCGGATCTGCGCCTGTGTGCGGCTCCCCGAAGCTTATCGCAGCTTGCCACGTCCTTCATCGCCTGTTTCTGCCAAGGCATCCACCGTGCGCCCTTAGTAGCTTGACCATAGAATT
>CAXTMF010000012.1:0-102977 GCA_964245435.1 uncultured Acidobacteriaceae bacterium | reverse complement strand
CGCCGGCACCATCTCCGAGATCATCGCCTAGGGAGAGCGGCCTCGTCGTCCGGGGTGGTAGTTCTTTTGTTTTTTGCGTTTAGGAAAGCCACGGCGAAGGGTGGAACCCCTTCGCCGTCAGGCAGAAAGATTTGGCGCTGCAATGGTAGGACAGAGGATTCGTATTCGGCTCAAGGCGTATGACTACCGGGTGCTCGATACATCGACCGGCGAGATCGTTGACACCGCAAAGCGCACCGGCGCGCAGGTTGCGGGACCGATCCCACTGCCGACGGTAAAAAACAAGTATTGCGTTCTCCGTTCGCCCCACGTCGACAAGAAATCGCGTGAGGCGTTCGAGATCCGCACCCACAAACGGCTGATCGATATTCTCGAACCGACCCAGCAAACGGTAGACGCGCTAATGAAGCTCGATCTGCCGGCCGGCGTGGACGTCGAGATCAAAGCTTTCGAGAAATAGTTAGCTGGCCGTTGCAGGCAGTAGCTTGTTGGCGGTGTGACAGTAAGAAGACCGGCAGTGCGTGCAACACAGGCGCATGATGAGGAAAGGAAATTATGGCGGTTACAGGGATTCTCGGAAAGAAGATCGGCATGACGCAGGTGTTCGACGATCAGGGCAATGTGCACCCGATCACCGTCCTACAGGCCGGTCCATGCGTCATCACACAGCTGAAGACGCAGGGCAAGGACGGCTACGACGCGGCACAGATCGGCCTGGTCGAGTTTGTCAAGGCCTCGAAGCTAACCAAACCGCAGCAGGGGCACTTTGCAAAGAACAACGTCGCGCCGGTGCGGGTCATTAAAGAGGTTGGCGTGGAGGCAATCAAGCCGGTCGCCGAGGGTGAGGAGCCTGAGGTCGGGGTCAAGGCCGGTGACCGGGTGCTGGTCGATATCTTCGCGGATGAAAAGTACGTGGATGTTGTTGGTACGAGCAAAGGCCGGGGCTTCTCGGGCGTGGTGCGCCGGCATAACTTTGGCGGCGGCCCCAAGTCGCACGGGCACATGTTCCAGATTCAGGGTTCGATCGGCGCATCCAGCTTTCCGTCGCGTGTTTTCCCGGGCCAGCGTATGCCGGGCCACTACGGTACCGACCGCACAACGGTGCGCAATCTCAGGATTCGCGGAATCGACCTTGAGGAGAATCTCATCATGGTCGAGGGGGCGGTACCGGGCGCCAAGGATGGTCTGGTACTGATCTCAAAGCCGAAGGCTCCACCAAGAGAGCGGCGTGGTTTCGCCGGGTCAGGCACGGTTGATCCGCTGAAGGCGTCCAAGAAAGCTTCGGCCAAGAAGAAGTAGGGGCAGGCCTCCCAGTCAGGGCGCCCCATAGTGGGCGCAAGAGCAAGATCAGAAATCATGCGGCGTGCGCCACGGCGTCGGGCTGCGAGAAGAGAAAACAATGGCAACAATCGATGTACATAATCTACGCGGGGAAACAGTCGGCAGCCTGGAGCTGGCCGACGAGATCTTCGCCCCTGGCTCGGTGAACGAAGGCTTGGTTTGGGAAGCGGTGAAACACTTCCGCGCCGCGATGCGCCAGGGTACGGCCGCGACCAAGAACCGCAGGCTGGTCTCGGGCTCGGGCAAGAAGCTCTGGAAACAGAAGGGTACGGGCCGCGCTCGCGTCGGCTCGGTCCGCTCGCCGCTCTGGCGTCACGGCGGTACCGTGCATGGGCCGCAGCCCCGCTCCTATGACTACGCGTTTCCGCGCAAGAAGATACTGGGCGCGCTACGATCCGCGCTCGCAGCCAAGCACGCGGAAGGCAAGCTGATCGTCGTCGATACGCTCCAGCTAGCGGAGCCAAGAACCAAGCTGTATCGCCAGGCGCTGAACACGCTCGACGCCAAGCGCACTGTGTTGTTGGTCGAGTCCACGACAGAGCTCGCGGCAAACACCATTCTGGGCGCGCGCAACCTCAACCAGGTTGAGCTGCTGCTCTCAACCGAGGTGCATCCCTACGATGTACTGCGGAATGACCGTACCATCTTTTCGCGCTCGGCGATTGAGACCCTGCAGGAGTCTCTGCGCAAGTCGGTTTCGAAGCGTCGCCTGGCCCAGACCAGAAAGGCACAGGTGGCCTAACGGTGCCAACCCTACACACAACACTACGCCGGCCTGTGATCACGGAAAAGGGACTGCAGGTCAAGGAAACCGAGTCGACCCTGGTTTTTGAAGTGGCGACCAAGGCCTCGAAGACCGAGGTGAAGCAGGCGGTGGAAGCGCTATTCAGGGTGAAGGTTGCCGCAGTGCGCACGGCCAACTACCTCGGCAAGGAGAGGCGTCGTGGCAAGTTTTCCGGTTATAAGCCGGACTGGAAAAAGGCGTATGTGCGTCTACAGCCAGGCGAGAAGATGCCTGAGTACGTGGACAGCCTGTAGCCGCCTGTTGAGACTTACCGATACCGAGTTTGAGCAATGCCCAGCGCTTTGCACGACGCGAGCCGCAGGGCTGGATAAGAGCTGACGATGCCGATCAAGACCTACCGACCGATCACGCCGACCCTGCGTTTCAAGACGACGCTGGTCACGGATGACATCACGACGGACAAGCCCTACAAGCCGCTGACCGTGGTCAAGCAGCGTACCGGCGGCCGCCGCAACACGGGTGACCTGGTCATCCGCCACCAGGGTGGCGGCCACAAGAAGATGCTGCGCCTGATCGACTTCAAGCGCGAGAAGTATGGCGTGCCCGGGCGCGTGACGACGATCGAGTACGACCCGAACCGCTCGAGCCGCATCGCGCTGATCGCCTACGCGGACGGTGAGAAGCGCTACATTATCCAGCCAGTCGGCCTGAAGGTCGGTATGCAGATCATGAGCGGCCCGGAGGCTGACATCCTGGTCGGCAATGCGTTGCCGCTGGTCAACATTCCAGCCGGCACGACCGTGCACAACGTCGAGCTCCGCCCGGGCAAGGGCGCGCAGATGGTGCGCTCGGCCGGCGCTTCAGCGCAGCTGGTCGCGAAGGAAGGCGATTATGCGCTCCTGAAGCTGCCTTCCGGCGAAACCCGGCGTGTGCTCGTTACCTGCATGGCTACGATCGGGCAGGTCGGCAACACGGATCATGAGAACGTTACGATCGGCAAGGCCGGCCGCAATCGCTGGAAGGGCATCCGCCCGGCAAATCGTGGTGTCTCGATGAATCCGGTCGACCATCCGCACGGCGGCGGAGAGGGCAAGACCTCGGGCGGCCGTCACCCGGTGACGCCCTGGGGCCAGCCAACGCGCGGCTACAAGACGCGCAACAACAAGCGGACGGATGTTTTCATCGTCAACCGACGCAAGAAGTAGCTCTGCGCGGGCGGCGGGAGCGCTTCGCGAGAGGGCGCTCCATGACGCACGAAAAAGATGAGCGACAAGGCGCGCGAGCGCCGGTGAGGAAACGAGATGGCACGGAGCACAAAGAAGGGCCCTTTCATCGACGGGCACCTGATGGTGAAGGTGGAAGCGATGAACACGGCCAACGAGAAGAAGGTCATCAAGACCTGGTCCCGGCGTTCGACGATCTTTCCTGAGTTCGTTGGGCACACGATTGCTGTACATAACGGAAAGAAGTTTATCCCGGTGTATGTAACTGAGAACATGGTGGGCCACAAGCTGGGTGAGTTCTCAGCGACCCGCACCTTTAAAGGCCACACGGCAAAGTCGAACGAGGCCTCGGCCAAGGCGCGGTAGAGACTCAAGACCTCAGGAAGACTCAGGCTGACAGCAAGGGAAGCAAAGTCCGCAGTGCGGGCGACGCGAGAGAGCGAGAAGAAGCGATGCAGCTGGATACAAGGGAGTTCCGGGCAGAAGCGCGTTTTCAGCGGGTCAGTCCGCAGAAGGCTCGGCTGGTGCTCGATCTGATCAAGGGTCTGCCGGTCGAGCAGGCGCTCAACACAGTGATGTTCACGAAAAAGGGGGTCGCGCCCCTGGTCGAAAAGGTGTTGCGTTCGGCGCTGCAGAATGCGAACTACTTGAGCGGCGAGCAAGGCCTCGACATCGATGTTGATAACCTGTATGTGAAAACTGCGATCGCCAACGACGGCCCACGCATGAAGCGGATCCGGCCAGCGCCGATGGGCCGCGCTTTTCGCTATCAACGACGCATGTCGCATATCGCAATCTCGGTTGCTGAGCTCGGGGAAAACGCCGGTGTGGGCGGCTCGGAAGCGGGCGAAGAGAAGCGGATCCGCGGTGGCAAGTCGACAGCCAGGCGGTCGGCGCAGACGGTAGGCGTGACGGACAAGCCGGCACCGCGTCGGAAAACAAGGGTAAGAGTGTAGGCTCGAAGCCGGCGAACTGGGCCGAAAAGTTTGTGGTGTTTCGTTGCGTGGAGGTCGGAGTCGGCCGCCCGCGGCAAGAGAAGAGGAAACAATGGGTCAGAAAGTTCATCCGTATGGATTTCGCCTGGGTGTCAACAAGCCCTGGCGCTCGCGCTGGTTCGTCGAGCGTGACTACGACAAGCTGCTGGTGGAGGACGTCAAGCTCAAGCGCGAGCTGAAGGAGAAGCTCAAGGCGGCCGGCGTGAGCTCGGTCGAGATTGAGCGGCCCGGCAATAAGTTGAGGCTCATCATCCGTACCGCGCGACCGGGCATCATCATCGGGCGTAAGGGCACAGAGATCGACAAGCTTAAGCTTGACCTGCAAAAGCGGACCAATCGGGATGTCTTCATCGACATTTTGGAGGTCAACAAGCCGGAGCTCGATGCGCAACTGGTCGCTGAAAACATTGCCCTGCAGCTGGAAAAGCGTGTGGGTTTTCGCCGCGCGATGCGCAAGGCAGTGGACTCGGCCCTCCGTTTCGGCTGCAAGGGCATCAAGGTGCGGGTGTCCGGTCGGTTGAACGGCAATGAAATTGCTCGCTCCGAGTGGTATCTGCAGGGCCGCCTGCCGCTGCATACGCTGCGTGCGGATATCGACTACGGCTTTGCCGAGGCACATACCACTTACGGCATTATCGGGGTAAAGACCTGGGTGTACCGGGGCGACATCTACCAGCAGCGCCGGGCTGTGCCGCAGGTTGCCGGAGCGAGCGCGCCGGTTTTCTAGCCTCGGAACGGCAGCGCTCCACGTCAGGGGCGACGGCGTGCGGACGGGTAGGCGACGAAGGCGATCTGGACTTCGAAAATAGGCCTGAAGCTTCACATCGAAGCGCAGGGCGAGCGAGCCCTGGTAGTAGGTCTTGCAAGCGCATGACCGGTCTTGAGGCGCCGTGTGGCCCCCTCGAGCGGAAGAAAGAGTCGGACGCGCGGATGCGAAGCCGCCGGAGAAGGGATCTAAGCTATGTTGATGCCGAAAAGGGTCAAGTTCCGCAAGCAGCAGCGCGGACGCATGAAGGGCAAAGCCTGGCGCGGCTCTGAGCTGGCGTTTGGCGAGTACGGGCTGAAAGCGATGGAGTGCGGCTATATCACCGATCGTCAGATTGAGGCGAGCCGTATTGCAATGACGCGCTTCATCAAGCGTGGCGGCAAAATCTGGCTGCGGCTGTTCCCGGATAAGCCGATCACGAAGAAGCCGGCCGAAACCCGTATGGGTAAGGGCAAGGGCGCTCCGGACCACTGGTCGGCAGTGATCCGACCTGGCAAGATGCTTTTTGAGATGGAAGGCGTAACGCCGGAGATCGCCGAGGAAGCGATGCGCCTGGCAGCCAATAAGCTCCCGCTACGGGTGCGTTTCGTGCAGCGGCATGATGTCAAGGCTACGGTCGCCGCCAAGTAGCGGTAGCGCACGGCCAGCAAAAACTGTATGCTTAGCAGGTTGAGCTCGTTCCGCCAGAGCATCAACCTGCGTCCGAAGCGATGGCCGATATGGCCGAAGCGCAACGGAAGGTAGTGGGACGCGACATCGGGAGACCCGGTCCTCACCTGGCAACAGGTTCAAGGGATCGCGAGTCCCGGGAAGAGACGAATTTCATGGAAACGACGAAGGTACGCGAGTTCGGTGATGCCGAACTGCGGGATGAGACGCGCAAAGCGGCCGAGCAGCTGTTTCGTATCCGCTTCCAGCTGAAGCTGGGACAGAACGAGGGCGTCAAGAAGCTGCGCGAGCTGAAGAAAGACGTCGCCCGGTTCAAAACGATTGAACGCGAGCGATCGCTTGGCATTCGCGGTGCAGTGGCGCAGCAGGCGGCAAGCCCGGCAGTGAATGTCGAGAAAAAGGGGCGCAAGGCGAAAGCCGGCGCCGGGGAAGCGAGCTAGACGATGGCGGAAGTTGCGAGCGGACATGGGGTAGGTACTCCCAGCGGCACGGCACAGGCCAAGTCGCGCCGAAATGAGAAGGTGGGCGCAGTTGTTTCGACCAAGATGGAGAAGACCATCGTCGTGAAGGTCGAGATGGCCAAGGCGCACCCGAAGTACAAGCGAGTCATGCGGACGAGTAAAAAGTTTTACGCGCACGATGAGCAGAACTCGGCGCGGGTGGGCGACGTGGTGCGCATCCGTGAGACCCGCCCACTGTCGAAGCTGAAGCGTTGGCAGCTCGAGGAGATCGTGCGGCGCTCCGCGCTGGCACAGGCCGAAGAAGCGGCACGAGTTGGCACGCAGGCAGTGGCTGCCAAATAAGAGTCTCGCAGGTGGCGGTACAGGGAAGCAGGGCAGCAGCCAGTCATAAGGAGCGGTCATGGCAGTACAGATGAGAACGATGCTCGAGGTGGCTGATAACTCGGGCGCTCGCAAGCTCCAGGTGATTCTTCCGCTGGGCGGTGGAACGGGCAAGATCGCCTCGCTTGGCGATGTAGTGACGGCAGCGGTGAAGGAAAGCTCGCCGGACGGCCAGGTCAAGAAGGGCAAGGTTGTCAAAGCAGTGATTGTGCGGACGCGCAAGGAGGTCCGCCGCAAAGATGGCACATACATCCGCTTCGATTCAAATGCGGGGGTGCTGATCAACGAGGCGGGTGAGCCGGTCGGTACGCGTGTTTTTGGTCCGGTGGCGCGAGAGCTGCGGGATAAGAAGTTCTTGAAGATCGTATCGCTCGCGCCTGAGGTTATCTAGGCAGCGCAGTTGGGTAGGGCTCTGGGCGGCCAGAGGGCGAGCAAAGGGGTAGACGATGGCGGCGTTGAAGATACAGCGGAATGATACGGTCGAGGTAATTACGGGATCGGAGAAGGACCGCGGCCGGCAGGGCAAGGTTCTGCGCGTGTTTCCGGAAGAGAACAAGGTCCTGGTACAGGGCGTCCGGGTCATCAAGAAGAACGTCAAGCCGAACCCGCAAAAGAACATCAAGGGTGGCGTGGCCGAGCAGGAAGCGAAGCTCGCGATCTCGAATGTCATGTTGGTGTGCCCGGATTGTGGACCTTCACGCGTCGGCTTCCGCTTCGAAGGTGAAGGTGAGAAGCGCACAAAGGTGCGGGTTTGTCGTAAGTGCGACAAGGTGCTACCGGTCAGGAAGTAGCTGCGGCCGAGTAGAGGAGTCGCGAGAGGGCACCCGCAACGGTACACGGCTTCTAAGATGTACGCGAGCCACTCCGAGACCGGGTGGAAGAGGATAAGGAACGATGGCGGCAAGACTGAAAGATAAGTATCTGAACGAGATTAAGCCAGCACTCCAGAAGGAGCTTGGCCTGACGAACCCGATGGCTGTGCCGCGGTTGGAAAAGATCGTGCTCAACATGGGTCTCGGCGAGGCGACGCAGAACTCAAAGCTGCTCGACCCGCTGGTAGCCGACCTTGCGTCCATCGCCGGGCAGAAACCGGTGACAACGCGTGCAAAGAAGTCCATTGCGGCCTTTAAGGTGCGCGAAGGCATGCCGATCGGCGCGATGGTGACCCTGCGCGGCAATGTCATGTACGAGTTTCTTGATCGGCTGATTCAGATAGGTCTGCCCCGGGTGCGGGATTTCCGCGGCGTTTCGACAAAGAGCTTTGACGGACGCGGCAACTACACGCTCGGCATGCGCGACCAGCTGATCTTCCCCGAGATTGACTACTCAAAGGTCGAGAAGCTGAAGGGCATGAACATCACGATCGTCACCACGGCCCCAGACGATAACCAAGCACGTGAACTGCTGAAGGCGTTCGGGATCCCCTTCCGGGCGGCGGCCTAACGAGCCTCGGAACAGGGCGAGAGGAAAAGGAAGAGGATGAGCACAACAGCAAAGCGTGTCAAAGATGAACGGAAGCCCAAGTTCAAGAGCCGCCAGCACAACCGCTGCAAGCTGTGCGGGCGTCCTCGGGCATTTCTGCGCAAGTTCGGCATCTGTCGCCTATGCTTCCGGCAGCTGGCCCACGAGGGTCACATCCCTGGAGTAGTCAAGTCGAGCTGGTAGCAGCAGCCATGACGTGGACGTTACCAGCACATCAGGCGGTACCAAGCAGACTGTTCTAGAGCGAATCCGTAGCACACCATCTCCGCTGGTTCTCTGGCTCCTCAGGGCAGAGCGAACGGGAGATGAGGAGATCGAATGAACCTGACCGACCCAGTCGCAGATTTTCTTACCCGTATCCGGAACTCAATCCGCGCTCGCCACCAGAAGCTGGATGTCCCGGCTTCGAAGCTGAAAGCCGAGATCGCACGCATTCTCAAGGAAGAGGGCTACATCGCCAACTTCAAGACGGCAGAGGAAGAGGGCCACCCGGTGCTGCGTGTCTACCTCAAGTACGGCACAAACAACGAAGCGGCGATTCGCGATCTGCATCGTATCTCGCGGCCGGGCTGCCGAGTGTACGTCGGCCGGGATGAGATCAAGCGTGTGCAGGGCGGCCTTGGCATCTCGATCCTGACGACACCAAAAGGTGTCATGACTGGCCGTCAGGCACGTCGCGAAGGCGTAGGCGGCGAGCTTCTCTGTGAAGTCTGGTAAACCTGGCCGCTTCGGGCAGTGACATATTTTGCGTGCGCTGCAAGTGATCGGAAGGCGTGACGAGTGTCACGCTGCAGGTGTGAGTGGTAGGGCGGGCTGAAGAGCCCGTGGGCTGCAGTGGAACGCGTCACCTGGCCTCCAGGAGCGAGCGGGACTCGCAAGCCATAGAAGGATTCACAACGATGTCACGTATTGGCAGACAGCCTATTCCGCTCCCGACGGGGGTCAAGTACACAGTCAATGGCGACACGTTGATGGTGGAAGGTCCAAAGGGGAAGGTGCAGCAGGTCATACCCGTTGGCATACAGCTGGAAACGCGGGAGAACTTCATCCACGCAGTCCGCGAGAATGACTCCCAGGCTGCGATTCACGGTTTGACCCGCGCTCTGGTCTTTAACGCGGTTGAAGGTGTTACCAAGGGCTGGACCAAAGATCTCGACATCGTTGGCATCGGCTACCGTGTCGAGTTGAAGGGGCCTGGGATGGTCGTGTTCACCTTAGGGTATTCGCATCCGATCGAGTTCCCACTGCCGACCGGGATCACCGCGACGGTGGACGCGAAGCAGACCCGGTTGACGATCTCGGGGATCGATCGGCAGAAGGTCGGCCAGGTGGCAGCCGATATGCGCTCTCTCCGCAAGCCAGACCCTTACAAGAACAAGGGTGTGCGGTACGCGGGCGAGAAACTGAAGAAGAAGGCTGGCAAGACCGGGTCGAAGTAGTCGCAGGCTTGCTCGGGTAAAAGATGGTATGGAACCGAACGGTGCTGCGGGGCGGCTCCGCTTCTAGGAAGGTAAGGAAACAGTGATTCCGAAGGTCAAGCGCAACGAAGTTCGCCGCCGAGTGCATGCGCGCATCCGGCAGAAGGTGCATGGCACGGCAGAGCGCCCGCGTCTGAACGTCTATCGCTCGCTCAACCACATTTACGCGCAGGTCATCGACGATAACCAAGGCATCACGTTAGCCGCAGCCTCGACCGTGACTACAAAGCTCAAGACGGGCGGCAATCTGGAGGCTGCCAGGGAGATTGGCAAGGTTGTCGCGGCGCGGGCCAAGGAGAAGGGTATCGCGAAGGTCGTCTTTGACCGTGGCGGCTACTTATATCACGGGCGGATCAAGGCGCTGGCCGAGGCGGCCCGCGAGGCTGGGCTCGATTTTTAAGTAGGTCGAAACGGTTGGACACAGGGTTGGGTCTGCTTTGGCGGCCCGGAAGGACTTAAGCATAATGGCAATGCTGAAAAGAAAGCTTGATGCGGGACAGTACAACCTGAAGGACCAGGTGGTGGCGATCAATCGCGTCACCAAGGTCGTGAAGGGTGGTAAAAACATGTCCTTTGCGGCACTGGTCGTGGTGGGTGACCCGGCCTCGGGTGTGGTTGGCTACGGCTCCGGCAAGGCGAAGGAGGTGCCGCAGGCTATCCGCAAGGGGATCGAGTCGGCGAAGAAGAATTTGGTTCACATCAACCTGACTGAGACGACAATCCCGCACCAGGTGCTCGGCCGCTTCGGTTCTGGTCAGGTGCTACTCAAGCCGGCACCCGAAGGTACTGGCGTGATTGCCGGCGGCGCGGTACGCGCGGTCATGACCTCGGCCGGCGTACAGAACGTACTGACCAAGAGTCTCGGCACGGCAAACCCGCACAACGTGATTAAAGCGACCTTCGACGCGCTCGTGCAGCTGCGTGACCGCGCAGAAGTCGCTGCACTGCGCGGCAAGTCCATACAGGAGCTGTAAGGCGATGGCAGAGACACAGGCAGCGAAGCCAATGATGCGCATCCAGTATTACCGGTCAATGATCCAGGCGCCGGTCAAGCACAAGACAGTCGTCAAAGGGCTCGGCTTCACGCGGCTCCAGCAGGTCGTCGAGCGCGAAGACACGCCCTCGATCCGCGGCATGGTCAAGAAGATCCCCCACCTGGTCCGTATCCTGGAGTCTTAACTTTTCATCCTCTGGAGGACTGCCGCGGCGGGCCCTGCCAGTACGAAGCACACCCGCCACGAAGTGGCCACGGGCCGTTTAGACGGTCTTGAGTAGTCGATTTTGCGAGTCGGCCTAGAAGGCCGGCGTTAGCGAGGGAAGCACATGAATCTATCGAATCTTCGCGCACCAGCCAAGGCGAACCGAAACAAGAAGCGTGTCGGTCGCGGCATGGGCTCCGGGCACGGCAAGACGTCGACCCGCGGCCACAAGGGCCAGGGATCGCGCTCCGGCTCGAGCCTGATGCGTGGTTTTGAGGGCGGCCAGATGCCGCTGCACCGTCGCCTGCCGAAGCGCGGCTTCACCAACATCTTCCGCACGGAGTACACAGTGCTGAACCTGAGCCGCATCGCGGAAATGGGCGAGACCGACCTGACGCATGAGCGGCTGCAGGCGCTCGGGTTCTTGAAGCGTCGTAATGAGCTTCTGAAGATCCTCGGCACCGGAGAGATCACGGCGCCCGTCACAGTCCACGCGCATAGGTTCTCGAAGTCTGCGCAGGAGAAGATCGAGGCTGCTGGCGGCAAGGCCGTCCTGATCGCGTCCTAGCCAGCTCCGCGGGCCTTCGCGGCCCAGGATGCACTAACTTCGGGCACCCGCAACTGGTAAGCTCCAGAAAGGCAGTAGGCCTCTACAGCCACTGTCTTTCGGCTGTATTCTTATGCTGATCTCAGCCGTGCGCGGAAGAGACGCAAGCCACTCGATTGCTCTAACTAGAAAGTCAGCATGCTCGAGAAGTTCCTCAATATTTTCCGCATCCCAGAGTTGCGCAATCGCGTCCTATTTACCTTCGCGATGCTCGCGATCTATCGCCTGGGCTCCTACATTCCGATCCCGGGTATCAATACGGACGCGCTTGCGCAGTTCTTCAGCCATCAAAACGGCTCGCCCCTTGGGCTGGTTGACCTGTTCAATGGCGGCAATCTCCGGCGCATGACGGTCTTCGCGCTGGGCATCATGCCGTACATCACCGCATCAATCATCTTCCAGCTGCTCACGGTTGTGTATGAGCCACTAGCGCGGCTCCAGAAAGAAGGCGAGGTCGGCCGGCGCAAGATCACGCAGTGGACTCGCTACGTGACGATCCTGCTGGGCATCGTGCAGTCCACTGCGATCGCCGTCGCGCTCTCGCATGGCTCGGGCGGCCAGCAGATTGTGCTGCATCCCGGTTTCGGCTTTATCGTGCTTACCGTATTTACGCTCACGACTGGTACCGCATTCATTATGTGGCTCGGCGAGCAGATTACCGACCGCGGCATCGGCAATGGCATGAGCCTGCTGATCTTCTCGGGCATCGTCGTTGGCCTGCCTCGGGCGATTGCTGAGCTCGTTCAGACTGCGCGCGGGGAGAAGTTCGGCGCGCTGACGATCCCGGCGCTGGTGCTGCTCGTGGTCGCAATGGCGCTGCTGGTTGCCTTCATTGTCTTTGTTGAGCGCTCCGAGCGCCGTGTGCCGGTGCAGTATGCCAAGCGCATCGTAGGGCGCCGCATGATGGGCGGTCAGTCGACCCACCTGCCGCTCAAGGTGAATTCAGGCGGCGTGATGCCAGTCATCTTCGCGTCTTCGGTTCTATCAGCACCGCTACTGTTCAGCCAGGCTTCGTTTGTCAAGAACTCGGCGTTTCTGTCGCGTACCTTTGATGGCTTGCGAGCCGGCGAGCCGGCTTACGTTCTGCTGCAGGCAGTTGCAATCATCTTCTTTGCCTATTTCTATATCTCGATCGTGTTCCGGCCTGATGACATTGCCGACAACATGCGGAAGTATGGGGGCTTCATCCCTGGTATCCGGCCGGGTAAGCGCACCTCCGATTACATCAACGACATCCTGACCCGGCTTACGTTTGTCGGCGCAATTTATCTGATCCTGATTTCGCTCGTTCCCGTGCTGCTTATCTCTGGCATTCACTTCAACCACCTCTGGCTGATCGGCCCGGTATTCGAGCACCTGCCTCTATGGATGACCAACGGTCTCGGCTTCAACTTCTACTTCGGCGGCACCAGCCTGCTGATTGTGGTGGGCGTTGCAATGGATACGGTGAACCAGGTGGAGTCGCAACTCATCATGCGGCACTACGAAGGCTTTTCTTCGAAGACCCGGGTGCGTGGAAGGCGGTCCTGGTAGTTGAGTGAGAGGAAAGAAGATTTCATTCCGGGGCCGATCCTGTTGATGGGTGCCCCGGGGGTAGGCAAGGGGACCCAGGCGAAGGAGCTTGTCGGCCGGTGGGCGATTCCGCAGATCTCGACCGGCGATCTGCTTCGGGCCAACGTCAGCCGAGGTTCACAGCTTGGCCTCGAAGCCAAGCAGCGGATGGATGCCGGCCAACTGGTTCCGGACGATCTGGTCAACCAGATGGTGGAGCAGCGACTCAGGGAGCCGGACACGCGGCGCGGGTACATCCTTGACGGTTATCCGCGAACACTGCACCAGGCGGAGTGGCTGGATGGGAAACTGACACGCGAGCCGGCCGACGATGATAGGGGCGAGCCGCTGGTTGCCGTCTCTATCCGGGTCGCGTATCATCAGTTACTGCGCCGTATCACGGGTCGACGGATCTGTCCGGTGTGCGGCAGCATCTACAACATCTATCTGCAGCCGCCAAAACAGGAGAACGTCTGCGATCTGGACGGGAGCCTGTTGCAACGCCGTGACGATGACTCGGAAGCGGTGTTTGAAGGGCGCATGCAAGCCTATGAAGCGCAGACCGCGCCGGTTGTGGATCATTACCATACGGTTGGAAGGTTGAGCGAGGTTGATGGCGATGGCGCCCTCGACCAGGTGACCAGTCGTGTGGAAGCAGCGGTCCGCAGGCTGCGCGGGCAGTAGCGTCGCCTGCTCGGCAGCTGCCGACGTAGTTGGTGGAGCAAGGGGAAGTAAGCACAAAGATGGCGGTATTGCTCAAGACCGGAGGAGAGATCGCGCGGATGCGGCGCGCCGGTGAGGTCGTGCGGGAGCTGCTCGAGGCAGTCCGGCCCCATGTGCAGCCGGGCGCGACGACGATGGATCTCGAAGCGGTAGCGGCAGCCAAGGTGAAGGAGTTAAGGGTTACGCCAGCCTTCAAAGGCTATCGCGGCTACCCATGCGTTCTGTGCACCAGCGTGAACCAGGAAGTGGTTCACGGGATTCCGTCGGCGAAACGGGTGTTGCGTGACGGCGACATCGTTTCGATTGATACCGGCGTGGTCATCGATGGCTTCTACGGAGATTCGGCAACGACAATTCCGGTCGGCTCGAAGCTAGCGCATGAAACAGCGAGGCTGCTCATCATCACTGAGGCTTCGCTTGCGGCTGGCATTGATGCGGTATCCAAGGGAGCCACGCTCGGAGATGTGGGTGCGGCAGTGCAGCAACTGGTCGAACGAGAAGGCTTCAGCGTGGTGCGGGAGTTTGTAGGGCATGGGATCGGGACGCAGCTGCATGAGGATCCGCAGGTGCCGAATTATGGCCAGCGGGGCCGAGGCATGAAGATGCGCGAGGGCATGGTCTTCTGCATTGAGCCGATGGTCAACGCGGGCAAGGCGGCGGTGCAGGTGCTGAGCGATGGCTGGACGGCGGTGACAGCCGATGGCAGCCTGAGTGCTCACTTTGAACATACGGTTGCGGTCACGGCAAATGGTGTTGAGGTTTTAACGCGCTGAGACCAGCAGCGAATGAGAATCGGGACGGGATGGACCGCTTCTAAGACTCGCTGGGCGAGTGGAAGCAGATCGGGATACGGGTGTCCAAGGAAGACGCGATTGAGGTTATGGCGACGGTCGTCGAAACGTTGCCGAATGCGATGTTTAAGGTAGAGCTGGAGAACAAGCACCAGGTTCTGGCTCACGTCTCCGGGCGCATGCGGAAGAACTTCATCCGCATCCTGCCGGGCGACCGGGTCGCGGTCGAGCTCAGCCCGTACGATCTAACCCGTGGGCGCATCGTATACCGCTACAAATAGACTGCAGCCAGCACGATCCGGGCTGCAGAGGCAGGGAAAGGGCAATACAATGAAGGTTCGTGCTTCGGTAAAGAAGATTTGTGACAAGTGCAAGGTGATCAACCGGCGCGGTGTGGTTCGGGTGATCTGCGAAGTATCCAAGCACAAGCAGCGCCAGGGCTAGTGCCCGGCATCCTTTGTCGGTCTGGTTTATAGGCCGGCGTAACAACCAGCGAGTCCCCGGGCGAGTTCGCTCTAGTAACGATGAGTGTGCGATGAACCTGTTCAGGCAGATGCAACCAACGGACCGCTCTACCCAGCCGGGCTCAGGCCATCGCCGGCAAACCGCCCTGACGAAGCAGCACTGCGTCAGCCTTCGCTTCAGGGCAATAAGAGAGAGCACATGGCACGTATTGCCGGCGTCGATCTGCCGAATAACAAGCAGCTCCGTATCGCATTAACTTATATTTTCGGCATCGGGAACCCGCGCGCGCTGCGCATCCTGGTCAAGGCCGATCTGGATCCCTATCGCAAGCTCGCGACCTTGAGCGAGGACGAAATCAACAAGATCCGCCAGGTCATCGAGCAGGAAGGTGGGATCGAAGGCGACCTGCGCAAGGACATATCGATGAATATAAAGCGGCTCATCGATATCCAAAGCTATCGTGGCCTGCGCCACCGTCGCAATCTGCCCGTACGCGGGCAGCGTTCGCACACCAACGCGCGCACCCGCAAAGGGCCGCGTAAGGGCACCGTGGCCGGAAAGAAGAAGGCGACCAAGTAATGGCGAAGGCACAGAAGAAAGCAGCCGGCGGCAGCGCCAAGGCAGGCAAGAACAAGAAGTTCAAGAAGCGCGAGCGAAAGAACGTTCCCTACGGCCTTGTTCACATCCAGGCGACCTTCAACAACACGATCGTGACCATCACGGACGGCCAGGGCAACACGCTGTCGTGGAAGAGTTCGGGCTCGCTGGGCTTTCGCGGTTCGCGTAAGGGCACCCCCTTCGCTGCGCAGCAGGCTGCGCAGAACGCGGCGAACCAGGCGCGTGACCACGGCCTGCGTTCGGTGGATGTGAGGGTCTCGGGTCCGGGTTCGGGCCGCGAGTCAGCAGTACGTGCGCTTGCTGCAGCGGGCATCGACGTGCGCTCCATTCGCGATGTGACGCCGATCCCGCACAACGGCTGTCGGCCGCCGAAGCGCCGTCGCGTCTAACGTCGTGATCCGCCAGACACCGCTGTACTTCATTTACGGGTATCTGGTGAGTCTCGGCATGGTTGTAGTCGGGGGCTTGTGGTGTTTCGGCCCGACCAGGTTCCTAACGTTGTATCGAAAGGCTGTTCCGTTCGCGCGTGCGGCCCGTGAGTCGGATCTCGAACGAGTTGTTCGAAGCGGCTCGGGCCGGGTGTGTGGAGCATTGATTGCGGCTTTCGGGTTCTGGATTGTTCTTTTGTTGTCCGCGCAGGTGATTCGGCTCCTCTTTCACCTGCAGGAGCCTGGCACTGGTCAAAATGTGCCAGTTAGTTGTTATCACCGGACCGGGATGACAGGCGCTTCTCCAGGAGCATGCTCCAGGCGCACGTAAACCGGTCGTCACCTGATGTAAGGAAAGGGATCTTAAGTGGCACGTTATACCGGACCAGTCTGCCGCCTTTGCCGCCGCGAAGGCATGAAGTTGTTTTTGAAGGGCACCCGCTGTTTCTCGGACAAGTGCGCAATCGAGAAGCGCAACTTTGCTCCAGGCCAGCACGGCCGCGACCGCAAAGCCAAGATCGTGGGCTATGGGCTCCAGCTGAGGGAAAAGCAGAAGGCGAAGCGCATCTACTTCGCGCTCGAAGGGCAGTTCCGCGACTACTACGAGAAGGCTGCCACTGCGCAGGGCAATACAGGCGCCATCCTGCTGCAGCAACTCGAGCGCCGGCTCGACAACGTCGCCTTCCGGCTTGGATACGCCAGCTCGCGCCGTCAGGCCCGGCAGATCGTCCGCCACGGCCACGTCGAAGTGAATGGCCGCAAGGTCAACATCCCCTCGTTCCAGGTTGCCGTTGGCGACGAGATCAAGATTCGCCCGAACGCGTCGAAGTTCCAGGTTATCGAGACGGCGCGCGAGTTCGCAAGCCACCAGCCGACGCCGAACTGGCTGGAGATCAATGCCGGAGAGCTTTCGGGCAAGATTCTCTCGCTACCGAAGCGCGAGGACATTCAGCTGCCGGTCAACGAGCAGCTGATCGTAGAGCTGTACTCAAAGTAAGGCAAGATTGCCTGCGCAGCTGGCGATCCCTTCGGGACCGCCTCCCGCATAGAGCCTTACCTTTGTTCCAGCAACACTGCGCGGACTCGGGCAGAATGCTTCGCACGAGCGCGCCAAGGAGAACACATGTTGTGGAGAGGTTTTCAGCGCCCCAAGCGTCTTCAGGTAGACACCGAAACACTCACTGATCGCTACGGCAAGTTCAGCGCCCAGCCCTTTGAGCGCGGCTTCGGCACCACAATCGGCAACTCGCTGCGTCGCACGCTGCTTAGCTCGATTGAGGGTGCTGCGGTTACGGCCGTCAAGATCGAAGGCGTGCTGCATGAGTTCCAGTCCATCACCGGCGTCGTTGAGGACGCGACGGACATCATCCTCAACCTGAAGCAAGTGCCGTTTAAGCTGAACGGCGATGGTCCGAAGGCACTTTACCTGCGTGTCGAGGAGCCAGGTGTCGTGACCTCGGGCATGATCGAGGGGGACGGCGACGTTGAGATTCTCGACAAAGAGGTCTACATCGCGACCGTCTCAGAAGGCGGCAAGCTTGATATGGAGATGCGCCTGAAGCGCGGCCGTGGCTACATTTCGGCGGATCGCAACTTCGACCAGGATCTCGGCATTGGCTTTATGCCGATCGACTCGGTGCACTCTCCGGTGCGTAAGGTCAACTATGCCGTCGAGGCAGCGCGTCTTGGCCAAATCACCGACTACGACAAGCTGACGCTTGAGGTCTGGACGAACGGCTCGGTCGTACCGGCGGATGCAGTTGGTCTGGCAGCGAAGCTGCTCAAGGATCACATGAGCATCTTCATCAACTTCGAAGAAGAGATCGAACTCGAAGGTCACATGGATGACGGCCGGTCGCTGCTTCGTAACGACAACCTGAACCGTTCAGTCGAGGAGTTGGAGCTGAGTGTCCGCTCTTACAACTGCCTCAAGAACGCCAACATTCAATCCATCGGCGAGCTGGTGCAGAAGACCGAGGCCGAGATGTTGAAGACGAAGAATTTCGGTCGAAAGTCGCTCAACGAGATCAAGGAGATCCTCGCGCAGATGGGGCTCTCGCTCGGCATGAAGATCGACGAGCAGGGCAATGCCGTACCTGGTCCGACCAGCGTGCTGCCGTCGCAGCAGCTGGCCGCGGCACAGTACAGCCGCTTCGACGACGAGGAAGACGAGATCCTCGACGACGAGGGCGATATGACGCTGCAGAACGAGCCGGAGAACTTCTAGATCGCTTCAATCGCGTGAGCCGGCCATCTGCTGGCTCGCGCGCAGAGTTTGCAGGACGAGTTCGCAAAGCGCGTGTATAGAACGAGAGCACGCCAACCCAAGTTTCGCAGGACAGAGAGAAAGCCATGCGCCATCGCAAAGCAGGATTCAAACTCGGACGCAAGACTCCACACCGCCGCGCGCTGCTGCGGAACCTGACCACCTCCATCCTGATGGAAGATCGGGTCGAAACGACCGTGACCAAGGCCAAGGCTGTGCGTCCGCTGGTAGAGAAAATGATCACGCTCGGCAAGAAAGGCGATCTTCACTCACGGCGGCAGGCGCTCGCGTTCATGATGACGCGTGAGTCGGTAACGCGGCTATTCGAGACGGTTGCGCCTCGCTACGGCGATCGCCAAGGAGGCTATCTGCGGATCGTGCGCACCGGCTTCCGCAAGGGCGATGGTGGCGAGACCGCACTGATCGAGCTGTTGGGGGCTGAGCAGGTGCTGGACGAAAAACGCCAAAAGCGTGCTGAAGCTCGCGAGAAGCGTCGCGCCGAGATGCAGGCCGCGCTGGCTTCGCAGGGTCCGACGCCAGGCACCGAGGGCGAGGAGCCGCAGCAATCCTAAGCGGCCGCACTGTAGTGTATCCAGCATCTCTGGTCTGTCGGCACGAGCTTGCATGGCATTACGGCTTCCGTGTAGAGCAAGATCAGCTTGCCGCTAGCGCTGTTGGGCTACAAGTGGCGTCCGGAGGGCAGTAGATCCGGGCGAAGTCACCTCTACGGTGACCGCTCCAGCGGCGTATCGCTCCATGGCTTCACGTTTCCGCCAGGCAAGATCCCATCCATCCTGGATCGCAAGCGCCTTGTACTTGCCCGGCGCAACACCTCGAATCGTCCAGGTGCCATCGGAGTCGCTTTCCTGCTGCTGGTAGAGCGATGGCGCGGGCTGCGGCTGCCCTGCCGGAGTTTCAGGCAGGAGCACGACCATGACGCCGCTTGCTCGTGATCCATCGGCGGCAACGACGACGCCCGACACATCCCGGTCCGCCAGAACAAGCGTACCCGCAAGGATGATCGGGTCGCTCCCAACCTGCAACTGTAGGTCGTCCGTAATCTTGCCGCCGCTAGCCGCCGCACCGGTAAGAACGGCTGCGCCTTCTGCGCCACGGACTGACATGCGGTAGTCCCCGGGGGGAACGGCGTCCGAAGAGAAGCTGCCATCCGCATTGACCTTAAGCTCCAGTGTCCGTGCGCCACCCAAGGTACGGCCCTGTGATCCCTGCCGAACGATAAGGGAGCCCACACGGCCTCCTGGTGACGCGAGATTTGGGGAGAGACGGAAAGCAAGATTGCCCGGCAGCGATGAACCATCTGCCATGGCGAGGCGGCCGCTTATCGCAACCGGAACGGTATCGGCTCCAGGATTGTCGAGCGTCGTGTCCGCGGAGATCTGCACCGGATTATCGCCGGATATACCCGCAGCTCCCTGAACGAAGTAGGCGCCTGGCGCGACCGACATGGACAGGGTGCTGGTACCGCCTTCGCGCGGCTCTCGGCTGGAGACAACGCCTATACCCACGGAAAGCTGGCCGTCGAAGGCAGGTGTGCTGAGCTGCGGCAGAGAAAAAAAACCCGTTTCCCGCTGGGCGGCTACCTGCACGTGCACCGCCGGCACGGCATGCAGAGAGAAATTAGCCTGCGCCGTTTCACCAGCTTGCAGGCTGATTGGCTGGGCGGCTGCGGCGGTGGATGCGTTCTCGAAAAAGGCCGGGGCATAGGCGACATCGAGCGGATTGGCCGTATCTGCTTCGGTTTGGCCGCTCTCAGCGAACCAGGGCCTCGCGGTCACAGCGACATAATAGTTGCCGGGCGCCAGATCGCTGAATTCGTAGCTGGAACTCCCGCGCTGGAGCGAAGTTGCCCCTCGCTGCCGGATGGCTCCGCTACCGTCGAGACCCTGCATGAAAAGCTGCACAGTTGCCGACTGCACAGGGTCTCCGGAGCTGTCGAGAATCGTGCCACGAATGCTCGCGAGAGGCAGCAGCGGGAATCGCAGGTGATTGGCACCAACTGCGGCCGAGTCACCCTCCCCGACAATCACCGCGGCGAAGAAGCCACCATGTTCCTCGAAGCTGGCGGGGAGATAACCACGGCGGCTCGCCGATAGATGATAACGGCCTGCGGCAAGTCCGCTGAAGCGAAAGCTGCCGTCACTTCCGGTCGTGGTCTCGCCCAGCGTGTCACCGCCCGACGGTCCGTCTCGACGCGGGGGCAGGGAGTCTTCCTCGGGAGTGACTGCAGCAATGTTGACCGTGGCGCGTGCGAGTGGACGGCCAGTCGCTTCGTCGATCATTCGGCCCGCGACTGCGAAGGTCTGACGCTGCGCCAAGGCGCCAGTACCTATGAAGCACATCGTCAAAAACGCGCTGAGGCACGGTAAGAGCCTGCTGCGCATACTACGAAGCTCCAGTCGCGCCCGGCGGCGGCGTGGAGCAGGAGCTAAGTGTAGCTTGCGCGGAACCACCGGACGTGACGGTGACGCGCTCCCCCTGCAGTTCCTGGAGCACGCCCGGCTCCCGGTAGGCAATGCTCTGGTGCGAGTGGATCGCGAGTGCAAGATAATCGCCCGGCGGTAGGCCACCCCAGGTGATCGGGCCGGCGTTGTCCGCGCTTCCCGGTGTGGAGGCAGTACGGCTGACACCGCCTGCGAACAGTGGCACCAGCTGCATCGAACATGGCTCCGTGAGCAAAGTCCCGGCGGGCGTCACCGCAACGGCACCGGTCAGCGTGCTCAGCTCCGCTGTAATCGCCGGAGCCTTTCCCGGCGCGATCACGAGCGGCTCGTTCAAGAGGTCGACGCCGCCGCTGGTGAGCGAGGCAGCATAGCCGCCGCTGACTGTCGGGACCACCCAGTACTGGCCTGGTGGGGGTATACCGCGCCGAATACCCGACGCTCCCTGATCATCCTGCTCGACCGTTCCGGTCACGGTCGAGGCTTCTGGAGAGGTCGCCGGGATGAACTGCAACGCACTCAATCGAGGAACAGTAGTGTTGCCGCCTGCCGCAGCGTCTTCCTGTACCTGGATGTCCACGGGAATAGGCGAGAGCTGATTCACCGTTATGCTGACGCCCGAAACCGGACCGCCTCCGACGTGAAACGGCAGATCCCCAGAGACCGTCTGGCGGCCGCTGCCGGAAGCATGGAGTACATAGTCGCCGCTCGGGAGCTCCGTCGTGAGCGCGTCACTCTCGCGATCCCATCGCGGGGACCAGTTGGTGAAGCCGTTTCCGGTAATCAGGAAGCCGCCCGGTCCCGCATCGCCAGCGGTTGTGATCGAGACGGGGTGGAAGACCGCGCGATGAAGTGTGAGCTTTACCTCGGTAGTCTGGCCAGGCTGCAGCGTGAATGTGGTTGCCGCGTGAACGTCGCCGACTCCAGGGGCGAACAAGGGTGGGTACCCGGACCGGGTCGCGAGTGGCGTGCGCGCGGGAGCAGGATCGATCGAGGCCTGGCTGTGGAGCAGGAAGCTGCCGGCCTGCAGCTCGGCAAACTCGAACGCCCCGTCGCTGCGCACGGGCAGCGTTTCCCGCAACCGCCAGTGCTTGTGTCCTGCCGTCACCTGTGCCTCGTACAGGTCAATCCGAATACCGCTTGCCGGATCCCCCTCCGGCAGTAAAACCTGCCCGCGCAGCGTGGCGGCAGGCTCAAGAGGAAGAACAATTTCCGGCATCCCGGGCGAAAAGGACACCGTACGGATTGCGTTGGGCTGGCCCGAAGACGCGTCAAAGTAGCCCGGTCGTCGGTAGCGCACCTGTACGGAGCCGGCTGGTACGTCGGCAAACGAGAAACGGCCGCTGTTGTCCGTTAGAACCCCGGCCCCACCTGCCGGCGACTCGACCAGCACCCGGGCTACGGGCTGGTGCGTGACCGAGTCGAGAACCGCTCCACTCAGGGCGCCGTGCTGCGCCAGCGCGGGGGCGCAGGTGAGCGCTAGCAAAGCAAATGCCTGGTGGGAGGGCCAGCGTCGGTATGAGCGAAGCGATGTCAGGCAAAGCACCTCAGCCGAGGACAAGGTGCTGACTTGGACGCGCGCACGCCCCGGAAGGTCGCGGGCGCTTTGGAAGTCTCGTCGAAGCCGGTTCCGGCAGGATCGTCAGCAACGTGCGATCCGCAACCGGGGGATCTACTCAACGTGGTAGTTGGGCGCCTCGCGGGTGATGATGACGTCATGAACATGGCTTTCCCGGAGCCCTGCGTTGGAGATACGAACGAAGCGGGCGTGCTGCTGCAATGCAGCGACGGTGGCGCAGCCCAGGTATCCCATACCGGAGCGCAGACCCCCAACTAGCTGGTGCACCATCGCCTCGAGCGGCCCGCGGTGAGGTACCCGGCCTTCAATGCCTTCCGGTACGAACTTTGCCAGGCGATTCGTCGCGTTACGTTCTCGGTCCACGACGCCCTCGGCACGGGTGGGGACGGATTCCAGATCACGTGAACTTTGAAAGTAGCGCTCACCCGAGCCCTGTGCCATAGCGGAAAGTGAGCCCATGCCGCGGTACGCCTTGAATGACCGGCCCTGGTACAGGATGGTCTCGCCCGGGCTCTCGTCGACACCGGCAAAGAGCGAACCGATCATGATCGAGTCGGCGCCGGCGGCGATCGCCTTGGTAAGGTCGCCTGAGTACTTAATGCCTCCATCGGCGATGATGGGGATGTTCTTCTCCCGGCCGGCGCGATACGCCTCCGAGATGGCGGTGATCTGCGGCATGCCCGCACCCGTGACCATACGGGTGGTACAGATGGAGCCTGGCCCGATGCCGACCTTTACGGCGTCAGCTCCTGCATCCATCAGCGCCAGCGCGCCCTCGTAGGTGGCGACATTGCCCGCCAGCAGATCCGTATCCGGGTAGCGCTTCTTAACCTGACGCACCGCCTCTAACACCCGCGAAGAGTGCCCATGAGCCGAGTCGATGGAGATGGCGTCGCAAAGATTGTCAATTAGCTCGCCGGCCCGCTCAAGATAGTCGCCGGTCGCACCGATCGCAGCCGCTACGCGCAGCCGGCCCTTGTCATCTTTGGAGGCATTCGGGTATTTGAGCTTTTTCTGGATGTCCTTGACAGTAATCAGGCCCTTGAGCTCGTAATCGCCGTTAACGACCAGCAGCTTTTCAACCCGGTGGTCGTGCAGCAGTTCTTCCGCATCCTCGAGAGTCGTCCCAACCGGCACCGTGATCAGGTTTTTCTTGGTCATCACGTCGGACACCGGGATATCGGTGCGCGTTTCAAAGCGCAGATCGCGATTTGTGAGGATACCGACCAGCCTCTTGCCCTGCGTAACCGGAACGCCTGAGATCTTGTAGCGCCGCATGACCTCAAGCGCGTCCGAGATGAGCTGCTCGGGCGCGACGGTGACCGGATCGACGATCATGCCGCTCTCAGAGCGCTTTACTTTGTCCACTTCGCTCGCCTGCTGCTCAATCGACAGATTGCGGTGGATAACACCGAGGCCGCCCTGCTGCGCCATGGCAATCGCCAGGCGAGACTCGGTCACGGTATCCATCGCAGCCGAAAGCAACGGGGTGTTCAGGGTGATCCGGCGGGTCAGCCGTGTTTCTGTAGCGACCTGGTTGGGAACAACTTCGGAGAAGGCAGGGACTAGAAGGACGTCGTCGAATGTAAGTGCTTCGGGGATCGGATGTTCAATCATTGATGAAGTTACCGCGCGCTAGCCCGCTGGCAGGACCAGGCGGCGCAGCCTTCGCCTTAGTGTAGCAAGTGTGCTCCTGCTACATTCCCGGCTCCCGCCGGCAAAAGGCGTGCAGAGGAGGCCCTACACTAAGGCTCCAGGAAGTGATCCCAGAGCTTCAACTCCTCCTGCTGAGGATTCTGCTCGATGTGGCTTTGCACGTTTAGCACCATAGTTGATCTCCCGCTGGCCGTGTACTCCGGCCATTCGGGAAGCCCAGGAGCCGCCGGTACCTTGCCATGGATGAAGGCCACCCAGGCGGCATGGATCTGGAGAGAGAGTGCTGCTTCCGCGCTTCCATTCGCGACTTGCTCGTGCGGCTCATTCCAAACTAACGGTAGATCGAGCGAGTGGTAAGCCTCTCCGTCGAACCGCCCACTAGTTTCGGTAAAGTCGAGGCGATACATCCAGGTGCTTCCTCCGGCCTGGGCGTGAGCGTCAGCAACCCGGATGGAAGGCACCCAGTATTCTTCCGCAGTGACCGCGCGGATGCGCCGCTCTGGAGAAGACAGCTGCGGATAGAGTTGCTGGTACTCCTGTAGTTCAGGGCTGAACTGCTGCGGCGACATGTTGCCCAGTTGCTTCGCGACTGGATCGATTTCGGGATGTGGGCCAAGGAAAAACGCGCTTTCCTCCAGGTTGGTTCCAATCAGCAGCCGCTTACCACGACTGGAGCCGGAACGGATGCGCGTGATGGGCAAGGCTGGCAGGACTACCGGGTCGATCTCAGGGCGAAAGGGAAAATCGCCGGGCCAGGTAAGGCTGAAACTCTGTTGAGCATCGAGCAACTGATGGGCCGGCACACTCTTCAAATCCTCAGCTTTTTTCTGGGTAGCTTCCGTCCAGGCTTGGCTGAACGCGTTTGCTATGTTCTGAGCCTGCTGTTTCGGCCAGACTCGCTCCGCACCGCCGCTTTCTGAGATCATCTGCTGAAAGAGCCGTTCGGCGGATGGCACGCCCATAAGGATGTCGGTCAGCTTGGCCCCGGCTGACTGGCCGCCCAGGGTGACGCGCCTGGGATCGCCGTCAAAGGCTGCTATATTTGCCTGGACCCAGTTCAGCGCCGCCATGATGTCTAGCAGCGCATTGTTCGCTGAGCCGGCATAGGCATGCCCAAGGAGCGGCTCGAGGTCAAGAAAGCCGAAGACGCCCAGCCGGTACTCGACTGTGACACAAACCACACCCTGCGCCGCGAACTTCGCACCGTTCTGATCCGGGCTGAAGGAATGACCGGCGGTGAAGCCGCCCCCATGGAGCCAGACAAGTACCGGGTGTGGGCCGCTCTCCGCTGGCGCCCAGAGATTAAGGTAAAGGCAGTCCTCGCTTTGTGCAAGTTGCTTGCTTCCGGGCTGCATGGGCGCGGAAGCAAAGTGCGTCGCATCTCTGACATCTGACCAGGCTGGCATGGCGATCGGCGGTTTGAAGCGAAACTCTCCGACAGGCGGCTGGGCAAACGGCACACCGCGAAAGATCCTGGTACCGTCCACCTGCTCTCCGCGGAGTGCGCCGCAGGGCGGGTGCACGGCCACAGAGGTACTCTCTTGGTCTCGATCAGCTCGTGCTGCATAGGCGAGCGACAGCATGGAAGCGCCTGCTACAAACTGCCGCCGTGACCAGGGGAGTGGCCGCATCCTGTGACTCTCTCCTAACTCTCTCCAGCCGCTCGGCGTGTGGCCTGCGTGGTTGCAGTGATACTAGCGCATGGCTGGCGCTCGAGCAGCTACGTGCAATGACTTCTATACGAGTCGTGCCAGGTCTGAGAATTACTTGGGTCGCTCCAGGTCAAAGCGATCGCTGGTGTGAACATAGGCTGAGCCTGCCATGCGCCCCACGGCCCGCAGTTCCTGCTGCGCTATGTGGAAGTTCGGCTCGAGCACGGCATCGCTGATGTGGAATCGCACGATATCGCCCAGAACGATGTTTCCCCCGTCTGGCAGCGAGCTGATCTCCACGATCTGTCGCAGGCGACACTCCATCTGCACCTTGGCTTCACCTACGCGCGGCGGCCGCACGATCTCGCTCGCCAACGGCGTTACGCCTGCTCGTACGAACTCATCCTCTTCCGGCGGCAGTTGCGCGGCCGTCTGGTTCATGGCCTCGACTGTCTCGTCTGAGACGATGTTGACCACAAACTCGCCTGTGGCGCGCACGTTTTCCAGCGTGTCCTTGGTCGCGCGCAGACCATTCTTAGCCTCCCGGAAGGACGGGCAGAAACAGACCACGGGCGGATTGGCGCTGGCCGCCGTGAACCAGGAGAACGGCGCCAGATTGTGTATGCCCTTGCTGTCGACCGTTGAGACCCAGGCGATCGGCCGCGGCACCACTGCGCCCGCCAGCAGCTTGTAATTTTCCGTCGAACTGAGCGCGGCGGCGTCGAAGCTGTGCATTTTCATCTCTTTCACGAGCGTTCTGACCTCTCCTGAGGCACCGCAACCATGAGGGAGGCGATACTAGGAGTGGATGCACCGATGCCTGCAGGACGCATCTATCTTGTTTTGCAATCCGGCAGCTCATTTGATCAGCGTTGCAACCACCAGGAGAAAGCCGCTCCGCATGTTCGAATTCCACATCTCGCGCGCCGCCCGCGACCGCTACGGCGTCGCGGACCTTCTCTTCGCTTTTAATGGAAATGCCGTGTTCGCCAACCCTGCGGCGAGCCGTACCCTGGCCCACCGCATCAATCAGGGGCGCGGTGCAGAGAACGATCCGAAGCGCCAGGTGCAGCCGGCGGCGCTGTTTGCCATGGGCCTGATTGATGAAGCTGCCCACGCGTTGCTGGCCTACTACCGCAAACACGTGAAACCGACCATTATGACGGAAGCACTTGCGCATTTTTCGGAGCAGGTAGGTGCGCAGGAGTTAGACCGGCTGTTGCTCGAGTTCGTCAACGAGTTCCCAAACGCGGACGTATACGCCGGTCAGCAGACTGCTGCCGAGTGGCTCAGGGGTGAGACCGAGGGCTACCTGCATCGCGAAGCAGCATTCGAAGAGCTGATGCTGCTGTGGATGGAGAACCGCAACCCCGCGTTTGCGCCATTTAAAGAGCTCTTCGACGATCGCAGGCTGGCGGCGACTACGGTGTACCCGCAGGTAACCGCCGGGCTGCCCGCGTTCTTTGCAGCGCAGCCCGACCTTGGTGAAGGACGCGGTGGTCTCTTCGCGCTGGTCCTCTCGATTATGGATGCTGCGACCCTTACCGATCAGCTTGCGCGTCTTCGCTCGCGTTGGGGCTTTGCGGTCGAGGAGATGCTGCGCCGCATCCTGCTGGCCGGTGACATCTTGAAGGAAGAAGAGGTCGCGCTATGGCAGCAGTTTCATCCGCCATCGGCCGAGACGCTGGCGCGCCGCAATCGCTTTGACGGCTGGGGCGATGCACACGGGCAGGTGCCGGATTTTGCAACAGCACCGAACGAGTACGAGGCGTTCTCGCCCGACCAGGACTGGATGCCTCGCACCGTCATGATCGCGAAGAGCACGTACGTCTGGCTCAACCAGCTTTCTCGCTTTTATGGCCGACACATCGAGCGTTTGAATGAGATACCTGACGCCGAGCTCGAAACGCTAGCACGGCGGGGCATGAACGCGCTGTGGCTCATCGGCGTTTGGGAGCGTTCGCGTGCTTCCCAGACCATCAAGCGCTTGTGCGGCAACGCGGACGCAGTAGCCAGCGCGTACTCGCTCTACGACTACAGCATCGCTGAGAACCTGGGCGGCGAGCCCGCGTACCGCGATCTACGCGACCGCTGCGCACGCTATGGTATCCGGCTCGCCAGCGATATGGTGCCCAACCATATGGGCATTGACTCCACCTGGGTCATCGAGCACCCGGAGTGGTTCCTCTCGCGCCCTGACTCGCCATATCCGGCTTACAGTTTCAATGGGCCTGACCTTTCCGGAGATGACCGGATCGAGATCAAGATCGAAGATCACTACTACCAGCAAACGGATGCTGCAGTTGTTTTCATGCGGCGAGACAAGTGGACCGGGGACACCCGTTTCGTCTATCACGGGAATGACGGCACCAGCTTCCCGTGGAACGACACCGCACAGCTGAACTACCTGAGCGCGCAGGTACGCGAACAGGTCATCCAGACAATCCTGAATGTCGCCAGGCAGTTTCCGATCATCCGCTTTGACGCAGCGATGACGCTTGCGAAGCGGCATATTCAGCGGCTTTGGTTTCCAGCACCCGGTGCCGGCGGCTCCATCCCCTCACGCGCTGAGAGCGCGATGACGACAAGCGAGTTCGATGCCGCCATCCCTGAGGAGTTCTGGCGTGAGGTGGTCGACCGCGTCGCGCGCGAGGTGCCTGGAACACTGTTGCTTGCCGAGGCGTTCTGGCTCATGGAGGGTTACTTCGTCCGCACACTCGGCATGCACCGGGTGTACAACTCGGCGTTCATGGTGATGCTACGCGACGAAGACAACGCGAACTACCGCAAGGTACTGAAGAACACGCTTGAGTTCGATCCCGGCATCATGAAGCGCTATGTCAACTTCATGTCGAACCCGGATGAGCGCACTGCGATCGATCAGTTCGGCAGCGGTGACAAATTCTTTGGTGTTGCCACCCTGATGGCGACCCTTCCCGGACTGCCTATGTTCGGTCACGGACAGGTGGAAGGCTTTACCGAGAAGTACGGCATGGAATACTACCGGCCGCGCTATGAGGAGTGGCCGTCCGACGGGTTGATCGAGCGTCATAACCGCGAGATTGCGCCGCTGCTGCACCAGCGGGATTTGTTCGCCGAGAGCGACCACTTTCTCCTGTACGACTGCCGGGGCGACCACGGCGGCGTGGAAGAGAATGTCTTCGCCTATTCCAACCAGAGGCATGGGGCTGATGGCGTCAAGCGAGCGCTCATTGTGTATAACAACAGCTACTCGGGCGCTCACGGCATCCTGCACCAGTCCGCTGCCTACATGGACAAGGGTTCCGGTCAGCTGCGCCAGCGAAGCATCACGGACGCGCTCGCGCTGCCGACCGACCGCGACACGATCCTGGCGTATCGCAACAACGCGACTGGCCTCACTCATCTGCGGCGCGCGAGTGAGTTTGAGGAACAGGGTTTTCGCGTGGATCTTCGCGGGTACCAGTACACGATTCTGCTCGACTGGCGTGAGTTGCACGCCGACGCCACCCACGCTTGGGATCGCCTGTGTGACCTGCTGGGCGGCCGCGGTGTTGAGGATCTTGAGAAAGCCCTGCTCGCGTTGGAGCTCGAGCATGTACATTATGCGCTGCGCTCCGCGCTGGAACCGCGCTTCATCCGCGAATTTGCTTCGCTTGCCGACCGGTCGGAAGAGACCGTCCGTGAAGATGCCTCCCTGCTGCCTCACAGCGAAGTCGCGGAGCAGTGGATTGAACGCGCCGGAACATTTGTCGAGCAGGCACGCATGGAATACTTCAAGCGTGTGCAGCCCCCACCGCCGGCTGAGCCAAAGGCCGATGGAGAGGACGCGGCTGAGCTGCTCGATGCCGAGTCGCAGAACGAGGACTCGCTGACAGCAACGCGCCTGCGGGAACGCGTGCGAACGCTGCTGCGCCTGCCGCTGCTCGAGGATCAATTTGCGCAGGCGTGGTCACCCGAGGCGCGGCTCGTTGTGCCGAGCAGGAGTCCGCTGACTAACGCCGGCTGGGTGTGGGCACCGGTGCTCGCCTATTCACTCTTTGCTGCGCTGGGCGAGTCGCTTGATCTGGCTGACGCTTCGACTCCCGCGTTGACGGTTTTGGACCAGTTTGGATTGCGTAGTGTGCTGGCGGACGCATTTGCTGCGGTTGAGTTCACCGGGCAGGACACTTGGCGTGCTGCAGCGCGCGTTCGCGTCGCGCTAGCTGCCGGGGTGCGGCCGTCCGAGCCCGAACCTTCTGGCCGGCACGCTGAAGAACTCCTGGCAGCTGTGGGAGATCAGACTCAGGACCGGCAACACGGGCTGCCTGCGCACGCGTGGGCTGACGGCGATACGCGATGGCTGCTCGGCGTTAACGATCACGAGGGCAAAACCTGGTTCAACAAGGAGCTGCACGAGCAGATGGTCTGGTGGCGCGCGCTACCGGAACTGTTACAGATTGCTGCGCAGACACCAGTCGACGAGCAGGAGTTGGAAACGTTGCAGAACCAGCTTGCCTCGGCCCTGGCCAGCGCCGAAAAGGCCGGTTATCAGTATGTGCCGATAAACGCAGCCGCTGGCGAGCCCGCAGATACGATACTCCTGAACAAGCTTGATGAGCCCGAGGGCGGTTTTAGCCAGGTCTCCAGCAAACCTGCGAGGAAGCCGAAGACGCCTGAAGTTGAAGCACAACCTGCGAAAGTAGCCGTCTTTGCGGGCGAGTTCAAGCGGGATCTGGACGATTTCGCTACGCAGGCCGATGTGCCACCTCTACAAACAACACGCCGCGAGCCACTCGCGCCCGGTGATCCGGAGCTTGACGTCGTCAAGCGCGTAACCGCCGCGGCGTCTGCAACCAGAGAAGAAGCAATAGCTACGGAGCCGGCAGAAAGTATCTCTGAAAAGGCAGTCAAGAAGGCGAAGAAGCCAGCAAAATCAGCGAAATCCAAAGCTGGCAAATAGTGCCCCACATTTGCCGCTGCAAGAGCTTCAGTAACTCCTCGAAGCGGAACTAGACACAAGAAAGCTGATCGAACGGCAGACAACTCACGCGACTCGTGGAGAGCAGAATAAAGTACGAAACTCCGCCTTTCGAGATGAACGTATTACGGTCAACAGATCAACCGCCAGAGGGACAATCCTGAGTTGGCGATCTCGCCATTTTTGAAGTGGAGCGGGCTCACGGTTTGTCTGTGCCGCCTCAGTTTGAGTACTGGGATGGTCTGACCACACAAGTTTGGACGTGAGATGGCGTGTGCGACAGGAGGACGCAGGTGGAGATTGCAGTCCTGAATTGCTCCCAATGGGTTTTCGGGATGACGTTTTCGCATCCTGCAGCAAACGCCATCATGACCGTGCTAAGCCCAAGATCTGAACCTCGGGTAACCGCGCATCCTGCTGCGAAAATCCACAGCGTTTCCTCACGATTCTCCAATCACTCCAAGGGGAGTCGTTTAAAGAACTGAATGATTGTGCGAGGCGCCTTTATCCTGAAGGCAGCAGCATCGCACGCGGGCGCTGCCCAGATTTTGGTTCTGCTCGAAGTAGAACAACGTGAGATAGAGGCTTTTAGAAGATGCCAGAATGGGAAAGAAACGTAGTAGACGAGGTTGCCCTTCGCTTGGCGGAAGACCCGTACTGGGGCGAGAAGCTTGCGCCCTGGAGAGAGGGGAAAGCTGTACCGTTCGCCTGGCATCTCGCCGTTTTTGTCGAATTGTTTCTCTCCTATGTACTTGACGGAACGAAGAAGGTCGAGTCTCGCTTTCTGTCAACGATGCAGCTCCTTACCGGAAGGTGGAGCGCGGCGATGTTATTCTGATCAAATCTTCCGGAGGTCCCATTGTCGGTATTGCTGAAGCTGAGGACGCCACGTCCTACCAGATTGATGCAGCCGGGCTTGGTGAGATCCGCACTCGATTCGGAAAAGCACTTTGCATCGAAGGAGATTTGGTGTCAGTTGGTGTCAAAGGTAGCCGATTGGGCCGGTTTTGCCGACTTCGCCGGTTTCTAACTACCATGCCGTCAATAAGTTAGCTTTTCGGGCTTTCCATGACATGGAAGAGGTCACCGGTTCAATCTCGATCAGGTCCACCAATTATCTCTATAAGATAGCGGACACTCCCAAACAGTTTGGTAGCAAATTTTATTTTGCCGCGTTGCCCAACCATGCTAATCACCGCGCTCCTTCCTTCTGAAGCGCCTTGCTTCGAGTCCTGGTTCGACAAATTTGCGCTGCTAGTTCACCAGGGCCGACGCCCCCGTCACGTTCGGCCATGATGTCAGGCCGATCGCGGCTCAGTTCGTGAGCCATTTGTGAAGTCGAACAAGAACGGTTTCGTCGATGCTGAAGCTATCGCTGAGGCGGTCGACCGCAAGAACATGCGCTTCGTCCCGATCAAGACGGATGACCAGCTCGATCTGCAGGCGATCCACCGCGTTCGTGACCGGCTGGTCTCCGACGGAAAGCCGTTATCAACCAGTTGCGGGCGTCGTTCCTGGAATGAGGCATGGTGTTTGCGCAGAAGCCAGCCAAGCTCAAGGCGGCTATGGCCGACCTTCTGGAGAACGCCGAAGCGGACCTCACGCCGCTGATGCGCAACCTGATCAACACGTTGCGGGGTGAGTGGAAGATGGTCGAACAGCAGATCGAAGAGCTCAACGATGAACTGGAACGCATCTCCGCGGCGGACACCGGCTGCACCCGCATTCGGCAGATTCCGGGCATCGGGCCGGTTGTCGCTACAGCGATCATCGCCGCTATCGGCAACGGTGCTGCTTTCCGTAGGAGCCGGGAGTTCGCAGCATGGTTGGGCATCGTGCCACGGCAGTACTCGACCGGAGGCAAGGCCAGGCTGCTCAACATCAGCAAGCGAGGCAACGTGTACCTGCGCAAGACCCTGATCCACGACGCGCGAGCTGCCGTACTGCGAATCAAGCGTGATCCGCTTGCGCTGCTTTTCTGGATAGTCGATTAGCAGCCTCGAGTTGCCGCCGCCGCCGCTGGTAGCTCCGATGCCCCCGAACACGCGACCTGTACCCGTGCCGTCCAGGTTGATGCTTGTGCTTGGTTGGGAGAGCGCGGACTCCTGCGCCACTGACGTCAGTGACATCCCCAGGAGCAGAGTCGCTAATCCTGCCAACCTACGCGTCACCATGGCATCAATCCGCTTTCTGAGCCGCAGATCGAGCCTTGGCCGCATCCGACATTTTCTTGCGGGTAGCTTCTGACACGATCCTCTTCGTCGCAAGCTTCCGCTTCGAGGTAGCTTTCTTCGGCGCGCTAGTTTTTGCCGGCGTTCGCTCCGGCGTGACAACCGCGGTTCGGCGTCTTACAGGGGCTTTGTCTGCAGCTTTGGTAAGCGATACCCGAACCTGTTGGTTGACGCGATCCGTCTCCGCATGCATCAGAGCGTCCCGAATGTCCGTGATTCGCTGGATCTCTTTGTTTAATTCTTGAACTGCCCCGCGTATGCTCATCCGACCTCCATGGGATGAGCGTAACACCTTCGCCGTACAGCACAGGCCGGGTTGGCGGTCAATCCGAATCGAAAAAGGGATCTTGCCAGAGCATGTGACTTCTGACTTGACCGAACTCGATCGTGAGCCAATGATCCGCGACGCGGCACAGGCAATAGACCATGCTGAGAGCCATCGCTGCGCATACGCTGTTTATCACGATCTCCCTGCCAGAGAGGCGTTGTCTTCTGAGCAAATTACCGCAATGAGGACACGTCTCCCACTCAGGCGTCTTCACCATCGACCTCCTCCGTAGCAGCTCTTACCGCGAGTTGGTGAAGGGCCTCTTCGGAGGAGTGGTCCTCACGGTCAAGCTCGTCTTCCGTCGTGCTTGTCTGAGCCGCGAAAGCGGCTCTTTCCCGCTTATTCCTACGGACCTCAGTAACTGCTCTCCAACCGTGTGTTTGGGCGCGAAGCAATACTGAAGGTAGGCTTAGAAAAGAGAGATGTTCTTCATTCCTCTTTTCAGAAGGTCTGCTTAGTGTTCTCTATAGAGCTTTTGCAGACCGTCTGGCGTGATGACGTAGGAGCGACGCTTGCCACGATCAGCGATCGAAGCATCAAGCCAACCTTTCTCGATCCATAACAGGACTTCCGTCTTGCGCACGTGAAGGATGGCCGCTAGTACGACCTACTGTGTGCAGGGGCGAGCGAATTTTTTCTCAGCAATTTCCGAGCGGGAATACAAAGTCCACGTCGTCTTGGACTGGGATCGAACTGCGAGCACGAAGCGAAACCGCTCAAGAGAACTGGCTTTGGTCAAGCAAGATCATAAGAACGGATAATTTCAGGATGGCCTAGGCCCGGCCTGATCAGCCCGGCTTCAACGGCCGGCTTCATGCAAAAGCAGCATGTGAATGTGGTCCCGTCCGGGAATCCGATTTGCAACTCAGTTCCGTCCCCACAGTCGCGATAAATCCTTAACGCCTGTATCGTCTTGCCGACTACTTCCAAAGATTCAACGTATGAAGTTGCCATGACTCGAATCTCCTGGTCGAAGTGACGGCAATAAACATGACCGTAGTCCTTGCATGCTTCGTTGTGGCAATCACCTGAGGTCCATCACGAACAGCGCAGGCTCCATGTGATCGGCAGCTCTCAGCAAGGTGGTTGCTCTTGTCTTCACTAAAGCTGTTGATCAGGCGCTGTGTCCTTCAAGAGCTTTCGGATCCATATTCAGGCGGAACAGCGTGGGATTGGCAATGAGGAGACGCTCCGAGTCGCCCATCCCTTCAATGGAAGCTTCATCGCCGCGAGCGGATGAAGTCGCAGCAGGAGCAGCAGAAGGAACTTGAGTCTGGATGTATTCAGCAGCTGCGAATCAACGGGACCGAGATGCTCCACAAAGCGCAGTCCCGCCTTGGAAGACTTGACCATGTCCACACCGGAGAGATGTGGCCTCCGTAGGAAAAGCCAAGCCGGTTGGCTTCGGCCAAAGACGCCGCGAGCACTTTCGGTGTCTGCGCCCGCGTCCTTTTGCCTGCGCACCTCAGCGACTGCGTCGTTGCAGGCACCGGGAATATGTAGCCGAACAAGCCCCCACCCGCCGGTCCAGCAGCGAAGTGAAGTTCACTTGCTGGCGCTGCAGCGGGGTCACTGTTGTTTGGGGCAACGTCGCCGACGCTCAAGCCCATACTCCCGGGATGACGAGCGGCTTGCCTGACTCGTCCTGCAGCAGGACATCGAACTTGCCGGAGGCGAGGTCATATGCAGCGGTATAGCCGGCGCTTTCCGAAGTGCGGCCACCACCGAACAGTGTAACCAAGAGGTCCGTGGCTAAACGGCCGAAGTCGAGCGGCGCCAACGCGACACCCCAAGGAGCGTTGAGCCAATCTCCGTGCTCCAGCCGGCGAAGAAATCTCCCCTCAGAAGAGAAAATGTCGACGTAGCCCAATCCCGGTCCATTGATCTCCAGACCGGCATTGTTGACGGCTGCTCCGCATAGGTCACTACGATGTCATTGCCGATAGCCTGCACATTAAAGGGTGCGAAGTGCCGCGGCAGCATGTCGTCTTTGAAGGGTTCAGTCTGGGGCAGGAAGAACTCTCCGACGCCTGTCTCGGGTGAAGCCAACTGGCGTGCCGCGACGCTGTTGAAAGCGTTATCGAAGATGTCGACGCGACCTTTCGTAAAGTTCGCTGCATAAAGGAACCGTTCACCGGAAGAAGACGGCGTCGTAACGAAGGTGTCGGTGCCAAACGGCTCTTCCGTGCAGGTGACCGCCGTCCACGGAAGCATCATCTATGGTGTTGAAAACGGCTTCGCTTTCTCGATGGACGCCAAAGGCCATCTCACGCTTTTAAAACTCCCCAACAACAACACTGCCCTACCGAGCGGCGTGAATGCGAAAGGGGTTGTGGTCGGAACGTATCAGATCAGGGCGCGGGCAAAGGCTCTTTTATCCTCCAGAATGGCACCTATAAGACCTACTCCGCGCCTGGCAGCTACGACAATTCCTTCAACGCAGTCAATGACAAAGGCGTTATCGTGGGTACCTGGGACAAGCGCGGTGAAGCGCTTCAGTCTTTTAAGCTCGAAAGTGGGGAGCTTGAACCGATCCTCTTCCCGGCTCTTACTCCACGATCGCGACGGGCATCAACGATTCAGGAGAGATCGTCGGCTGGTACTACAAGACCGCAAACGGTCCGCTCGGCGTATTCCGCTACGATGGAACCACTTACACCGACATTCCCATACACCGAATGCTTATGCGTGCAACGCAGGGCATGTGAGCAGCGCCGGTGATTTGTCGGCAGCTGCGCTGGCAGCAGCACGCACCAGACCTTCGGCTTTGTAGCCTCTCCGGAGCAGGCCAACGAGATCAGTCTACCTCCTCAGTAGCGTCCAAGGCGGAGAGGGCTGGTGAAAACGGAGACAGCCCTCTCCTCGCTTATATAAGCTCTCTCCCACAAGCTCCTGGCCTAACATGTGCATTATGCTTCCGCCTCCTTCCACATCGCCCGACCCTGACGTCGCAGCCTCCAACCTTCCGGCCGACACGGTCCTCGTTGTGGAAGACGACCCCCGGATGCAGCGCGTGCTCCATCGTCTTTTCACCGACGAGGGCTATCGCGTTGTAGTCGCTGGCAGCGGGCGCAGTGGTTTGGCAAGCTTTCGATCCGAACATCCCATTCTTGTCATTCTTGATCTGATCTTGCCGGAGATCTCCGGGCGTGATCTTTGCCGCGACATGAAGACGTTCGCCACCGACGTGCCCATCATCATCGTGAGCGCTGTGACCGACGTGGTAGACAAGGTCCTGCTAATTGAACTGGGCGCAGATGATTACGTGACCAAGCCCTTCAGCCCGCGTGAGTTGATGGCTAGGGCGCAATCTGCGATCCGCCGCAGCCGCAAGCGCACATCGACTCGCGACACTGTCGCCTTCGGCGCCTGCGTCATCGACTTTACAAAAATGCTTGCAACCTGTTCCAGTGTTGAGGTTGCCCTGACTTCTCTTGAGTTCAAAGTCTTGCGCTATCTCACCGCAAATACCGAGCAGGTCATCAGCCGCGAAGCCCTGTTGACCCACGTGTGGGGATACCATTCCTACCCCTCGACACGCACAGTCGATAATCTCATCCTCAAATTACGACAGAAGCTGGAAAGGGAGCCCGCCAACCCGCGGCACCTGATCACCGTGCACGGCGTCGGGTATAAATTCATTCCCTAAGGAAGAACTCGGTGCCGCCTACAGCCAGAGGGCTTCCCACTAGATTCGTGTTGATTGCGTCGCTTGTCCTCGTCGTGACAAGTGTGACATTTTTAAGCTTATGGCTTGTTCGGAGTCGCCTGCAAGCCCAAGTCTTGCAAGAGTTCTCAAGCGATCTCCTGAAATCTTCCGCCGCCTTCCGCGCTGCGGATGCGGAGCGTCTCACCTGGCTACGTCATGAGAATGCTCTGCTGGCAGACCTGCCCAGTTTGAAAGCGCTGATGACTACCGCAGATGAGAACACTGTGGTCGACGGAGGCGAACGCTTCTGGAACGTGGCTGGAAGCGACCTCTTCGGGCTAGCGAACAGCGACGCTGACATCGTCGCTCTCTATACTCGCGGGCTTCCTCCGGGGAAGCATCTTCGACATGCTCTTTCTCAAGTCATCGCACTCCGCGAGAAACACTTTGTTCTTGCCGAGGGCCGGCTTTTCGAGTTTTCGGTGCAGCCCTTTTACTTCGGCGATGAACAGACCGGAACCCTTCTTGGATATGTCATCACCGGGTACGCTGTCGATTCAACTCTGGTGCGACAGACCTCCTCGATTTCTCCCGCAGAGGTGACCTTTGTTTCGGACGGCGTCGTCACCAGCACAGTCACGCGTAAGGTCTGGCCGGAGATCCGAAATACACTTAAACCTTCTGCCATGCAGCTCCAGAGTCCCGCCACAATTTCCCTGGACGGGTGCCGTTATCTCATGTCCTCGACGGATCTGTCAGCAGCTGCGAATGCACCGCTCTTTCTCGTGGTTATGAGGTCCTTTGCACACGCGGAGCACGAAAGGCATGAACTCAATGAGCTTCTGCTCGTCGTCGGATTGTGTGCTCTAGGCGCGGGCACCCTTTTGATGCTGGCAATCTCCGGACTTATTACCGCACCGCTGGAGGACCTGACCAGGAGCGTCAGAGAGTATGGCATACATGCGAGCATGCCCACGCTGCCTGTCGGCGGCACGCGCGAAGTACGTGAACTGGGCAGCGCGTTCGCCGCTATGAGTGAACAGTTAGATCAGAAAAACCGCGCTCTACTAGAAGCGGAACGCCTGGCTACCATTGGGCGGATGGCAAATTCTGTTTCGCACGATTTGCGTCATTATCTCGCGTCCGTTTATGCGAATGCGGAATTTTTGACGAACCCGCGCCTTTCCGACGACGAGCGCAACGAACTCTTCAATGAGATTCGCCTCGCGGTGCACGGCACCACGGATCTGATCGATTCTCTGCTTGTGTTCAGCCGCTCCTCGTCGGGCGCTCCGCAGTCTGCCGTTCTGCTTTCGCAAGTTCTTGATCGCGCCATCGCGCTGGTTAGAGCACATCCAGATGCGCAAGGCGTCCAGGTGCGCACGCTGCCCTGCACGCCGGAAGACACCGAGGTCCAGGCAGACGCACCGCAGGTCGAACGTGCGATCTTTAACCTTCTCCTGAACGGATGTCAGGCATCTCGTGGCAGCTCGGGCGAACGATGCGTAACCGTACAAATCGAAACGGAGGCGCCTATGGTCAGATTGCAAGTCCTGGATCAAGGCGCTGGAGTGGCGGACGACATCCGGGAAATTCTCTTTGAACCTTTTGTGAGCCAAGGCAAGCAAAACGGGACAGGGCTCGGACTGACCCTGGCGCATGCCATTGCGCAAGAACATGGGGGCTACGTGAAACTACTGAGGAGTCGCCCCGGCGAGACCATTTTTATCATGGCGGTGGCGCAAGCCGGTCGTGACCAGCATCGGGTTGCCGTAGGTCATTAAATGGAGGTGTCACGATGAGGCAACAGCGCATGTGCACAAGCAGCGTGCTGCGTTTCGCTGCTCTAACGGTGAGCATGTCCGTCTTTGGCCAGTTTGCTCGCGCGCAGAACGCGAACACCCCGGAGCAGGAGCTTCAGCGCCTCTCCGCAGCGATTATCCAAGCTCAGGCGCAGGTGGACGCCTCCCAAAGACAGCTGCTCGAGCTCAAGCAATCCTTGGCGTTGTTGCAGGATCGGTTCGCGCGACCACAGAGTGTCCAGAGAAGCGATGCGTCTACGGCCGCAGACGCAAACGCTCCCGCCACATCGACCCTGCCAAGTACGGCGGAGCAGAGAGACGAGCAGGACATGCAGGAGTCCGAGCTGGCCACTCTGAACCAGATCAAGGTGGAGAGCAGGTCTAAGTATCCGGTTTCGATCCATGGCCTAATCTTGATGAACGGCTTCTTGAACAGCAGCAACGTGGACGTGCCGCTTGCCCCTTCGGTCGCATTCAGCGGCACTGGCAGCATCGGGGCGTCGCTGCGCCAAACGTCTTTTGGCCTTGATGCCCGTGGACCTTCCTTGGAAGGAGCGACAAGCCGCGCTGACTTCGACGTCGACTTTCTTGGGAACGCAGCCACACCTATAGCGGCCAACACAGGCGGCCTCATGCGTCTTCGCACAGCCCACGCTACGCTCGAATGGCCGCACACTAGAGCCTTCTTTCAGTTCGACCGGCCCATCATCAACCCTTACGCGCCGACGTCACTGGTGGCCAACGCGCAGCCCGCACTCGCCTGGTCGGGAAATCTGTGGCAATGGGTTCCGCAGGCCGGCGTCGCACATTCTTTGCGCCTTGGGGACTCGCGCACGCTGGAGATCAGTGCCGCATTCATCGATGATCCGGACCCGCCCAATTACGCGTACACTGCCACCTCCAGCGCAAGTGCAGCAGAGCAGAGTCGCAGGCCCGGCGGCGAGCTTCACCTCGAAATGGGGCAATCCCACAAAGCCGGAGGAGCGTCCTTCGGAGTAGGCGGCTTCATAAGCCCGCATATCCTCCCGAATGGCCACAGGTATAACGCATGGGCAGGAACACTGGACTGGCGGCTGCCGCTACCCTGGGGTCTTTCGCTGACCGGCAATGCGTACCGCGGCCTCGCCCTGGGAGGATTAGGGGCAGGATCCTACAAAGACACTGCATCACAACAGCAAGGCGCGAGCACCGTATCGTCGCCGCTGGACAATGTCGGCGGTTGGGCACAACTGAAAAAGACGGCCGGAGAAAGATTGGAGTTCAATGCCGCGCTAGGCCTCGACCAAGCGTTTGCCAAGCAGCTCGCCGCCTACCCGATAAGCAACTCATCGCTTTACGGCAATCTCGCTCGCAACCGGACCGAATACGGCAACGTTATCTGGAGTCCGAGTGCCTATCTGCTCTTCTCCTTTGAATATCGCCGCATCTCTTCGTATTCAGTCGCTCTCCCAGCGGCGAGCAGCAACATCTTCGGGATCGCCGCGGGGTATAAGTTCTGATAAGGTGCAACAAACTCTCGGGACTTTTGCTACTCCTCTGCCTTGTTCAGTTTCGTGCTGCGCTGGGTCAAGCCGTTTCCGTGGCCGCGAGTTTTAACGTAACTGGCTCGCTGCAAATGGCAGCCAACTCACATTCACACACAAGACCATTACACCTGCCGCCTGCCGTCCTTTGGCTCGTGCCCCTCCGTACTCCCCATCCGCTGATCTTTACTCCTCATTCCGACTACACGCTTCTGCAGAAGAACAAAATGTTCTCTCCACACCTGCTCGTCGTTCCAGTCGGCGCTTCTGTCGCTTTTCCGAATCGCGATCCCTTCTTTCACAACGTCTTTTCTTTATTTGATGGAAAACGGTTCGATCTCGGCCTGTATGAATCCGGAACGACAAGGTCGGTTCTCTTCTCAAGAGAAGGAGTGTCTTACATCTTCTGCAACATTCACCCGGAGATGAGCGCCGTTATCATCGCCCTGGTGACGCCGCTTTTCAGCGTAGCAGACGCAAACGGGAGGTTTTTTCTTCCAGGAGTCGAGGAAGGAGACTACGAGGTTCATCTCTGGGTAGAAGGGCAACCGCAAGCCTCCCTTGAGGGCTGGACACGAAAGGTACACCTCTCGGCTCAGCACTCTACACTCGGCTTCTTTCTGATTGCTAAGCCGGTCACGGCGGCTACACACACCAACAAGTTTGGTCAGCCATACGCAGTGGAACCGAACACATCCTACTAAGCCGACGGACCAGTCCATAAAGTACCAGGTGAAATCAGGGCCACGTCGTACGAGTGCAACAGGTTGAGAATCGCTCGGTTCGCTGGCGCCATCAACGATCCGAGACCTGAGAAACGAAACGTCGAGGGGGCTCGCGGGAAGATGGCGTAAGCAACTCGGGTCTGGTCGTGACGTGCGGAGTAGCGTATGCCATCTGGCTTACATGGATGCGCTCGAAGCGCCGAAGACCATTGTTGCGCGACCTTGTGACTGCCTGCGAACAGCCGACTGTCCGCCCCGACTTTCCGGAGACCACCCGAAGTGAAGAGATCGACAAAGCGCAAGGCTTGAAGCAGCGCAAGACCTGCCATTTCACGATCATGGAGGAAACACCTGTTACCGCCGGAGCACGCGCGGATATGGGACAGGATTCGATAAACGCGCCCTCCATATCAGCGGCTGCATAGAGCACGCCGTAGGATTCGGCGGTCGGACATAGTGGGTCGTCAAAGCGGTTCTGCCCGGTTGTGCCAAAGAACAGTGGGTCTCGGCCTTCCTGTGATGGCGCACGAGAGCTTCGCCTCTCTCCAGGGTGAAGATCAGTGGCGATTGCGCGCGCAATTCGGGATGGGGCAGGGGAAGATCCCTGGAATGTCACTCAAGACCTTGTTCGCCGTAGATCGCCGCCAGATACTTGACTTGTTCAAGCCATCCCGCTCGGAGCGCATTTATCGGCGTCTTGCCCTTGAGGCGTTCACTCGATGTTATGAAAAAGACCATCTGCATCCATGGGGTCAAGCTGTTTGAGCTCTGCGAGAACTTCAGACAAGTCGGAGACCGTCTTTCCGTCTTCGAATTGAAATGCCGGATAGGTGTACCCTCGCTTCGCCTGCGTGAGGCCTAGAAGTTGATTGGCAGCGCGCCTTTTATTGAATGCTTGCCGCGACATCCCGAGGAGATCGCTTACCTGATCAACTGTTAGGGCACCACCAGCAATCTCCAGCATCTCTCGCTTGCGCTCGAAGCCTCGTAGCCGAGCTGCAAGCATGGGATCCTGCGACACTAGTTGCGAACTTTCCTCTACGGAGAGAAGAGCCTCTAACGCGACAAGATAATCATGGTGCAGCTGTGGCCTATTCGAGAAGATTTTTTGGAAGATCGTTCTCCAGCCTCTATGGAGGCCTCTCGGAGTTGTTTCTTCGACACGGAGACTCTGTCCGATTCGGGCAGTGATCTCCGCTTCGGCCGACCACGGAGAGGCCGGCTATAGCGTAGACAGAAGCCAGGCGAAACTGCTCTTCGGACAAACGTGGGTAAAGGTCCTTCAGCTCGTCCATCGGAGTCTCTTCTTCCAGCAGACCGGCAACATCATAAACCGGGACCCGAGTGCCTCTTCTAACCGGCGTTCCCGAGCGGATTTTGGCATCTTCTGCGACCACCTGCTGAGCGCTTCTCAACTTTTTGAGACGAGCGTTCACTTCATCCCAAAGCTCCTGAATCCCGACCGCGATCGTTCGCGCCTTCTGCAGCTCGCAGAAACGCAGTTTTTGTCCAGGAAGGACATCGGCTCGATCCATCAAGAATGACTTATTATGGGGCGTTCGGCGTGAGCCAGTCAGAGGTTTCCGAGAAAGCAGATTCTGCTGTCTTGGTGGAGCGCATTAAAGCGATGCAACCCTAGGCGGATGGATCTCCAGGCTCGAGCCCAGAGGCATGAGCTACCAGGGGTAACTGCCGTCGTTGTGGAAGAAGCCGCCAGTGGGCCGTCGCTGGTTTGCTGCGCGTAACGGACGATAGCAGTCGCGCCCTCCTTGATGCTCTGAGTGCCGGTGTTGTTGTTGAGGTCGGTCGCGGTGAAGCCGGGGCAGATGGAGTTGACCGTAATCTTTGTGTCGCGCAACTCCAGGCGAGAATTACCGTGAACATATTGAGCGCAGCTTTCTAGGCGCTATAGGCGAGAGGCTTCACGGCGTATATGGGTGAGGTCGCATCGCTGTTGAGACCGAGGGATCCAAGGCCGCTGGAGACGTTGAGGATACGGGCGCCTTCCGCGGCTCACAGCAAGGGCAGAAGAGGCTGGGTAAACTCCACCGTGCCGAAGAAATTCGTGGCGAAGGTGCGTTTCAACGCCGTGACGGACACGTTGCTTGCCGGACCGTCCCCGCCAGCGAGATCAAAGATGCCGGCGTTGTTGATGAGCACGTCCAGGTGACCGAACTCCTTTTCGACCTGCTCCGCAAGGGCAGTGGAGGTCGCAGCCGCGCGATCAAGGTCCGCGATGACGGCGCGCACGTCGGCGCCTTCGCGCGGAGTTTCGCCGCGGCCGCGTCACCGCGCGAGACATCACGCGCGCCCAACAGAACCGTGAAGCCGGAGCGTCCGAGTTGACGCGCTACCTCAAAACCGATGCCCTTATTAGCGCCTGTAATACCACAATCTTTGTTATGTACGTCTCCTCGTGTTCGCACGTCGTACCGCTTACCTCTACGTCCGCAAAGCCCGGGCAAAGCAACTTGCTCCACGTTGCCTCTTGTGCAGACTCACTCTGTCTCTCGATTGGGCGAGAACATCAACGCTCCTGAAAGATAGAACCTTCCGGCCTGTTCAAGAACGCTTGCAAGACCTGTCGCATCGTCGTAGGCTTACGCCCGATCAGCCGTTCCAGTGTCGGCTCCACGATGGCGAACTCGCCCGCCCGCGCTGCTGTGTACAGGCTCAGCAGCAAGCCCGCATAGACCTCGGGCATACCCTGCTCCACAAGCATCGCTTTGTAGGACAGATCGCTGACTACCTCGCGGGTGACGGGCATTCCGAGGATTTCAGATGCGATCTCCGCGACGTCGCTGAACGTAAGCATCTCGGAGGCAGTCAGCGCCGGCGAAACGCCGTTCGCCAACAGCTCCGGCGCCAGCAGAACGGCAACCGCCGCCTCCGCCAGATCTGTTCGCGACGTCCAGGAAACCGGCCCATCTTCGGGCAGAGCCACCCTGCCTGTCTCTCGCAACCCCCGCAACTGATAGAGCGCTGATTCCGCATAGAACCCGTTCTGGAGCGATACGTAGGGCACGCCGCACTGCGCTAGCAACGCGTCGGTGGGCACGTGATTTTCTTTGGTTGGGACGAAGATGGAAGCCGGACCCTTGCCTTGGTGGCTGGTGTAGAGGATGCGCTTCGTCCCAGCGTCTTTGGCCGCCTGAATCGCATTCGCGTGATGTCGCACACCTTCGCTGCCAATCGCCGTCCCCGACACAATCAGCACCTGCTCCGCGCCGTCGAAGGCCTCCCGGAGAGTGCGCGGCTCCGCGAAGTCGGCCTGGCAGACACGGACGCCACGCTGTTTCAGATCTTCCGCTTTGCCCGGGTCTCTCGTGCTGACTCCAATTTGTCCTGCCGGCAGCTTTTGTAAGAGCCCTTCCACAACCTGCCGTCCGTAGTTTCCCGTCGCACCCGTCACAATAATCATTCCGCGTTCTCCTCCGGAGCTCATACCCATAAAGAGCACCTTTCCATTGTTATCACATGGTTGTTTCCAATGGAAACAGGGGTAAGATAGTCTTGTGAGTAAAACGGAAAAGAGAAGGTCGACTGCGCAAAAACAAAATCCAGTTCAAAACGAGGTGACGGCCTCGCCGCACCGTGAACGCATTCTTCAGACAGCCCTTGCGCTACTCACCAAAGAAGGCCGGGACGCGGTCACGACGCGCGCTGTGGCCGAGGCTGCTGGGGTACAGCCTCCCGTTTTGTACCGGCTTTTCCACGACAAGCGCGGATTGTTGGACGCCGTAACCGATTACGGCTTCGCCCTGTACCTTTCTGAGAAGCGCCTGCCACTCGCGGCCGAAGACCCGATCCAGTTCCTTCGCGATGGCTGGGCACGGCATATTGCGTTCGGCCTTTCACATCCGGAGCTGTACCTGCTCATGTACGCCGACCCCCACCGCGCGGCGAACCGGCGTTCCGCCCAGGACGCGCATCCCGGCTTGCAGGCACATATGCAGGGTATTGCGGCCCAAGGCCGATTGCGGCTCCCGATCGCCCGAGCCGCTGATCTCTTTCATTCTGCGGCTTGCGGCGTAGTGATGACCCTGCTCGCTAGGTCAAAAGACGACCGTGACATGGCCCTGTCAGAGGCAGCGTGCGAGGCAGCCCTCGTCGCCATTCTCATGAAAACTCCGGTTACCCCGGACTCCACGATCGCGGCCGCGGCAAACATGCTGCAAGCTCAGATGTTGGCCACGGGCGCACAGCATCCCTGCGCCCCAAACCTCACCGGGGCGGAATTGGCTTTGCTGCTGGAGTGGCTGGCTCGCCTCGCCGGCCGGCCAGCCTGAAAAGGTGATGCCGTCCGCCGGTCTGTTCCGCACTGGCCAGGATGGTCCATAGATTCTCTGCGACCAGTAGGCGGGAGCATCCTTCACGGCACAGCTTTCGAACTGTGCTCGTGTCCACTCAAAGCGATGGTCACCGTGTCGGAATTCTCCGGCGGGCAGGGAACAATACACAGCGTTGTACTTAGCATTTGGAGTTGTGAGCACCACGTGACTAGGCCGGGCGAACTCGAATAGATTGTGCTCGAAGGTGGCCAGGCGTGGTGCATCGAGATGTTCGATAACTTCTACGACGGCGGCGGCATCGAAACCGCCGATTCGCTGGTCCCGGTAGGTAAGCGAGTCTTGGGTCAGCTCGATCCTGCTCCGCTGCCGCTCCGGAAGCTCGTCTAGCCTGAGCCGTTCTTGGCATTCTCCAATGTGCGCCAAGAAACATCCATTCCGACAACAGCCTCGAACTGCTGATTTGCAAGAAGCAGCCTCAGCAGTTTGCATTCGCCGCAGCCGAGATCGACCACACGCTTGGCGCCGGTATCCCACAGCTCGAGCCGGCGGTAGTAGCCAGACACAATCTCGTCAAGGTTCGCGTTAAAGACCTGCCCAGAGTCGCTGGTGTGGGTGAAGACACACCCTGGATGACGCGCAGCTTGGTATCCCTGCTGTTGATTGAAAACGCCTGTAGCAGCTGAGCCGGCCCGGCTGACTTAAACCCGTAGGAACCATATTCTCAGATTGCTGGCGCAAGAAAGCCGCTTGAACCAGAGCCGATCGAGATAATTAGTCCCACCTTTGACATCTGAAGTTACAGCGACATTCAGATAGGCACCATGTCGGCGTTAAGCTCGTCAACACCGCGGCTCGATTCACCCTCTGGCTCCTGACACTGTAGGCCTTTCCGGCCAAGTAGAACGCCCGCCTAACTTCGTAGTATCTTTCTGTTTGATTCCAGCACTCCCGAGCTGCTTAAAGCTGACTCGTTTCTTCGGTAGACTGAAGCCTTACAGTGTCGGCGACATAGAGCAATAAAAGCCGACCGGATATGGCTCCACGCCAATTGTGATTGGCCCACTTCCCGCCGACACGGGCGTGAGGACGTTTTTGTATGTGTCGTAAGTATAAGCGGAGACACAGCTTCGCGGTAGTTTGATGGTAACCGGGACTGGCGCAGGAATCGCACTTGCCTGGGCTTGCACGGACCACACCGGGATGTCGCGCCAGACGAACAGAGCAACACCGCCGAAACCGTCAGTTAAGGCCACCTCGTGCGCGTCGGGTGTCGCGCCCGAGACAGATGCTGTCACTGGAACCACCGTAGTACTCTGCGGTAGCCAACCTAGAACGGTGGTCAGGTGATGCATGACTGTCGCCGACTGCTTTGGCGCTGCCGTGGTGTCATGAAAGAAGCCCCAAGTAGAAAATGGCGGGGTACCGGGAAGATAGGCGTCTTTTAGTTCATAGACATAGGTACGCGTAATACCGAGTGCTGCTCCTGAAAAGTAGATCTGCAGTTCACCTACAGCTTGCGACGTTTCATCCACACCGTCTCCACCATCCGGCGTCGTGTAGAAGCCGTCTTCAGTAATCACGCGGGGCGCGCTGGCAGAAAGTGAGTATGCCGCTGCAAAATCACTCACCATGCGCGCGTACACCGTCGTACCACGAGATAGATTTGAGTAAGGATGGTCGTTGGTGTAGTCAGCCCGGCCAGCAATCGAGTTTTCGGTGCTGCCACCTGTGAAGTCATAAACCGGCACACCCGCAAGCGAAGGATCGCTATGCACTTCGCTGTATAAAGCAGCCTGATAGCTCAGAGCGTTCGCCTCACTTGTGCCGGCGCCGGTCAGACAAGGTTGATTGTTGATCTCGTTTGTTCCTTCAACGGCCGTTATCGAGCCCGGGTACTGCTGTGCCAGTGTATCGAGCTGCTGCATGTACACGCTCAGAGCTGTATTGCAGTTGACCTGAAGGTCGAAGTGGATGCCGTTCGCCATGAGGTAAGTCATCGCCGCAAGACCCTGGCCTGCCGGGAACCAAGTCTCAGGGTTTGGTACGCCATCTCTAACATTGTGGATACCGAGATACTGGAGCTGGCGTAATGTGTCACCGCTCAGTCGGTAGTCGCCGTCGGTGTACTCATTGTGAGCATTTACGCCGAGAGAATCGAGAAAGCTGCTGACTGGCATACTGGGTACCGGCTGAAAAGTCTGAGCCAGTGTGGCAGCAGGAAGTAACATGGCGAGGATTGCGGCGGCTCTGGTCATGCGCAAGGTGTATCTGTCGCCTGACGTGACAATCAAGAAATGTGCCGCTTTACTGAGTTACCCCGGTACTACGTCGGGAAGCAGCGCCTACCATACTCGCTTTTGACCAATTAGTTGTAGATCTTACAGATGCTTACCTTACTTGATTTGCAGCTAAAGCGGCGTCCTAAGTAGCGACTGAGGGTGGCACTCGCGTGGCAGGATCACAAGAATCCGTAGAAGCATGTAGCAGAGCAACTTTGATTGCCGCCCTTCTTGGCTAGGGAACTATTGGTTGACTCCGCTCGCGAGGAAGCCGCCATCGATGGCCAGCGTCTGCCCGCTGACAAATGACGCTCCTTCCGAGCAGAGATAGACGGCGGCCCCAACCACCTCTTCGGTGCGGCCAAAGCGTCCCATAGGTGTGCGCATCAGCAGTTCCTGTCCGCGTGGCGTGCTGTCAAGCAGCTGCGCGTTGAGTGCTGTGCGGAAGACACCGGGCGCAATGGCATTGACCAGCACGCCACGGCGAGACCACTCTACGGCAAGTGAGCGGGTGAGCGCGGCGACTGCGGCCTTGCTGGCCGCATAGGCAGCAACCTCGTGTAGTGACACGAAGGTGTTAAGCGAGGCGATATTCAGGATGCGTCCGTAGCCGCATTCAAGCATAGAGGCGCCGAAGATCTGGCAGGCTCGAAGGGTTCCCGTCAGATTTGTGTCAAGAATTTCATTCCATTGATGCTCGGCGACGGTCAGCGTGGGCGTGCGCTTGATCATGCCGGCGCAGTTGACGAGAATGTCGACTTTACCGAAAGCGGTAAGCAGTTCACTGGAAAGATGCTCGAGAGAAGCCCGCTCACGCACATCGGAGGCAATGCGTAACGTGCGGCGTCCGAGTTCTTCAATGGCCGTCGCGGTTTCTTCGACCTGTTCGAGACGGCGCGCGGAAGCGACGACATCGGCGCCGGCAGCCGCCAGGCCAAGCGAGATTGCAAGACCAATACCAGAGGTGCCGCCGATGACGACAGCGGTTCGACCGGCGAGCGAAAGAGTGCTGGGCAGTGAGGATTCTGACATGTGATGAACCGACCCTAGGATAACGCCTGGCGCGAATGGCTGCTCGGCGCAACTGCTGCCGCAAAAAATCGTCAGCAATCCAGCTTCGCATGGATACGCATCGCTTGCTCTGACGCGGAGATCGATTGGGACCGCATAGCGACTGCCATCCAACTTGCGAGCAAAGAGGCGACGAGCTACTCGGGAGACTTGGCCAAGGAGGCAAGCTGCACCCTCACAGCAGAGCGGCTTTCTGACCACCTGAGGTCACCCTGGCTGGTGAAGCGCTCCACTGCTCTTCCTGGGGAAAGTATCTGTTCATCCAGCTTGCCGCCTGATCGAGCATTGCAACTCTGCCGGCCTCATTCGCGAAAGAGTGGTCGGTGCCGATCACCCGTTCTACCGTGACCTGACCGGAGCGACCTGCAATCGTTTGCACATGCTGGATGTAGTTGAACTGCTCGGGTTGTTCCTTCGCCGGCACAGGCCCACGCTCCGGCGCCATCAGCATCAGGATGGGCAGACCGTTCGCGGCAACTTGCTTCCAGCGCGCGAGAAGCGGCAGATTTGCGTTGCCCGGTGCGACACTACGCCGCAGGAGCCGCTGCCAAGCGCGAAGGCGCGCGTAGACCAAGCTGAGCGGAACCGCCATTCTGCTCTGTTTCGCCCAACTGGTAAGTCGGAGCCTCGCTCTCGAGCGTGCACTCGCAATGGAGTGGAAGTATGGGTCCATCAGGATCAGACCCTTACATTCCTCGACGAGGGCGGCACTGAAGATGGCTGTCACAGCCCCGGCGCAGTGCCCGACCATGACGATCCCGGGAAGATCGAACCGGCTCACCAGTTCCCGGATCTTTGAGGCGGCTACGGGGCCATATCCGCCAGCGCTGATGAAAGTGAGGAGCTCAGGCGGTGTGGCGCCGGTGGAATCGCCGAGTCCGGGCAGATCCAGACGAAAACATGGGTAGCCCCGCGAGGCAAGCTCGTCAGCCCAGAAGACGGCCGCATCGCCAACGTACGCCCGAGGGGCAGAAAACGCATTGACGAAGACAAGACCCACTCGGCCGATGGACGAGGCGCGAGGTCCGTCGGCGTAGGCCGATGGTCGGTGGTAAGTGCCACGGACCTGTACTCCATCGGAATCAAGCGTGAATAGCTCGCGGGTCGCGATTGCCTTCTTCATACGGGTTGCGCTCCAGCCTTTACCGATACTGAGCTGACCCACTCAAAATGCGAAGCAAAGAGCTGCGCAAAGTCCTTGGACTCGTGAAAGCCCACGGCACCTCCCCGAACAAACGGCGCAGCTCCACGACCTAATTTGACGTTCCTTACAGGGCGCCCGTAAGCAAAGCTATTTTCATCGGCGGAGAGCAGCGCCGATGGCAGGGCGACCTCGAACGACTCCTGCCATAGCCGCAGTGTCCAGCGATAACCATCCACCTCGAGAAACCCTTGCTGTTCCAGCTGTTCGATGTAGCTGGTTGCGGGTTTTCGATCCGCGGCTGCTTTGAAAAACTGCTGAAAGCCGACAAAACGGAGCAAGGTTGCCCGAAGCGCATCGTTGGCTGTCGCCGGCGGCGACCAGAGCATGAGCGCATCGCCGTTGCCAGCCTGAAAGGCCTGCCCTGCGAGTACAGCTCCTGTCTCCAAACCGTGCAGGATCAGTGGAAGCTTCCGGCTTTGCTCGCCGTCCCGCTCACGGAGCCACTGGCTCAACTGCTCAACGTCCTCCATCCAGTCCGCGAACGTCATACTCGCAAACGCACCGGTACTCTCACCGATGCCGCGATAGTCGTAGCGAAGCACCTCAACGTGCCTTGTGGCCAGGTAGCGCGCCCAGCGCGCCCAAGCCAGGTAGGAGTTGTGGCGCTCCGAGGCAAAGGGACCGACAAGGAGAACTCGCGCGACCGGCTCAACTGCCTCATGAAGGACGGTGTATAGATGCAGGCCGCCCACCTCAAAGTATCCCGCGTGCTCCTCCGGCTGGCTTTGCCATTTGCTCGTGTTCGGGATGGACATGTGGCGCCCCTCCTGCTGCTGCGGCATGCACCGTTCTGGTCACTATCGCGAACTTGCCTGCGCGCCCCGTAGGAGTCGTGGCGTAGGTACGCAGTCGCGGCGAGACGGTTGGCAGTCGACGGAACAGTGGACCAAAGATGCTGTTTCCTGAACCAGGGATCGCAGATCGGCTTCATGGCTGCCGATGTGCTCCATAGCTCTTAAAAATCATACTTACATCGGGATAATAAAGCCCTAGGTAAGTGAAGAGTCCTATCATGCCACCGGGAAACGCCGGCGGCAATCACAAAGTTCTGCGGCTTTCCTCGTCAGCCTGCGGACCTCCCGTGTGATCTCCTGCTCTGTACGGCAGGCGGCCACCATTCCTGCGATCCGGAAAACACGCTGTGAGGCGCACGGCGGTTTGTAAGTTCCTGTAACTTACGCTTCTTCGATCAGCAGCCCTCGAAACGCATCCTGCGCCTAACATCAGCGGCTGCGAAATAAGCTTACCCAGGGGTCGTACACGCTTTCGCGATAGAACACCCGGTAAAGCAAGATCGCGACGAGCGTAGCAAAGAGCACCAGGAGTCCCAGACGCAGTCCCGGAGTCAGGCCTGCGCTGCGGAGCAGTGCCGACTGAAGAAAATACAAGCCAGCACCGACAATCACTGAGCAAAGAAGGCCCGGAACCCAGGTCGAAACCAGTGACCAGAGACTGGTGTGGAGCGAGCGGGCACTGATATGGTGCAGCGACAGAGACCGGAGCAGCTGCAGGCCCGCTATGCTGAGCGCCACCTTCGTGATGCCCAGGTGGGCGGTCAGCAGAACTGTAATGCCGAGCGAGAGGGCGAAAAGGGTCTGCGTGATGAACTTGTGGCGGAACAGCCCTAGCACCTCCAGCTGGATACATGGCAGCTGTGGAGTTACGTCGAAAGCAGCGACCGCACAAAGAGCCTGGTACAGCGGGATCGCGCTCGTCCACTGCTTGCCAAAGACAACCGGGATGATTGTGGGGGCAGCGACCGCAGCTCCCACACAGCAGGGCGTCAGGATTGCGAGCAACTGGACTTCGCTGGCCCGCAGCAGCCGCTTGCACTCAGCCGGCATCGTGGCTGCCGCTCGCGCAAGGGTTGGGTAGAAAACCCGTGAAAGACCGAGCGACAGGTTATAGATCGGCGCGGTACTCAGTGTGAGGCTGCGGTTGTAGATACCGAGGACAGAGGGGCTCACCAGTCGGCCCAGCAGAATGGTGTCCAGCGAGGAGCCGACTGCCTCGAGCGCCGTCGTCAGGGTCGCCTTAGTACCAAACGCGGTGATGTGCGCATAGCTCGCGCGCTGAACGGTTGGCAACAGCGAGTGCGGCTGCGCCACGAAGTACGCTACTGCTGTGATCAACGGCTGCGAGACATTGCTCGCCACCAGGGCCCATACGCCAAAACCTTTGATGGCGAGCGGCAAACCGAGCCCAAAGGTCGAAAGGAGGTACCCGGCAAAGTCGCAGATCGCCAGATCGCGAATGCGGAACTCGCGTCGCAGCAGGCCGCCGGACGTCATCGTTAAAGATTGGAAGATGAGCGTGAGCGAGAAGACAAGGATGATCGGCAGCAATCTCGGCTCTTTGAAGTAGCGGGCGAGCAGCGGCGAAAGGGCGCAAAGGAAAGCGCTGCCGCCTAGCCCTGTCGCGAGGCTAAGCGTGAAGGCGGCACGAATATTACCGCTGCTGAGCACCGGCTTCTGAACAATGGCACGGGACATACCCAGCTGGGTGAAGTAGCCAGCCAGGTTCGAGCACAACATCGCCATGGCTGCCAGGCCATAATCACGAGGCTGTAAAAAGCGAGTGATCGTGGCAGCGGCGAGCAGCTGCATGCCGGCAGTCGAAAAGGTAGAGAAGTAGCTCCAGCGAAGGTGCGACTCGCGGCTTTTTACCGCAGGCAGTGGCTCCTGTGCTGAACTCTCTTCTACCTGCCTTGCATCCCCGATCAGACTGTCACGCCTCCGACGCAGGGTGAACCTTGCTGGTAGAGAGAAGTCGTATCCGACACCTCGGATAGCTCCCGTATCAGGTTCTGTGCGCTGGCCCAAGCACGCTCAACCGAGATCCCCCCGACGCAAGGTACCGGCCCGCTCGGCGGCACCGGGTAGATACAGCGCCAGTCGCATCCAAAACACGGCATAGCGTGCAAGACCGCCTGCGGGAGTGGCCGCTCGTCAGCCTGTTCCACCTCATAGGGCATAAAGCGCCCATAGTGACCACCACCCAACAGGCAGACTGTTGGTGTTCCCACCGAAGCGCCGATGTGGACGGCCGCCGTTTCGTTGGTGACGAGCAGTCTGGCATGCGCGATCACCACCGCCAGCTGCGAAACACTGGTGCGGCCAGCCCAGTTAATCAGCGGCACAGTCGCCGAGGCGCGGACGTCGTCCGCGAGGGAGATCTCACCGGGGCCACCGCAGATGACGCCGAACCAGCCCTTTTCGCGATAGATCCGCTTCGCTAGCTCTCGGAAGGCGCCTGCCGGCCACTGCCTGCCCTGCCAGCTGGCGCCGGGGAAGAGCACATAAAAAGCTTGATCACTCGGCAGCGCCTGCAGAAGCAAAGGATCCATCGCGGCCGCGCCAAGCTGACGAAGGTCCGAGACTCGCGCGAGATAGCCGGGATCAGCAAGCTGCCGAACAACGTCAGCATTCCGCCGCATCTCCATGCATGGTGACGGATCAGCCGCAACGAGCTTGGTGTACCAGCCGTCGGTCACCCGCTTCTGCCAGCCTGGCAGGTTCGCGTCATTGCCGGCAGAGCCGATGCGCTCTGGCGCCTGCGTCAGACGGATGAGTGTGTCGCCGAAAAGATCGCGTGAATAGGTGGGCTGGACCGAAACGGCGAAACGCTTTCGCTGTAGCGTACGCACAACGCCCAAGTGATAGGGCAGGTCTGTGTCAAAACGCCGCCGGTCGACCGGGACGATCGCGTCAAAGATCCCCAACTCAGCGGCAAAATCAGCCCAGGCGCTGTTTGCCACCAGCGTCACCGCTCTGCCCTGGCCCTGATAGTGTTGTGCGAGCGCCCGTCCGGCGTCCAACCACAGGATGAAGTCACCAAGAGCATCTGTTCGCACGATGGCGACGTCGCCACCATCCTCAGACTTCCCCAAAGACCGGGAACTCCCCGCAAGGATCTGGTCCAAGGCGAAGAAAGCGATTCGCCTCGCATTCTTTACAGATAGTTTCGACAATGGCCACCATCCGCTTAGCGTCATGCCAGTTCATCCGCTGCCCGCAGATCGCGCGTCCTCGCAGGCAAACACGTATCTCTCCAGGAGAGTGAATCTTCGTGTCAGGCCCGCTGACTGAAAGTTTCTGCGTTCTTCATCGCGCTCGCGCCGGCAAGCAGGCGGGATGCTGCAGGCAAGGCTGCTTTTGTCCTGGTGCCGTTCACGAAAGCCGCTTTTCGTTTGATGAGCAGCGCATTCGCGATGCCGACGAAAGCCCATTCGTCCGCGGTAAGCGAGTACGTGATGCCCAGCATCACAGCGCCCAGGCACACCAGAGACCAAGTGGATGCAGAGGGGAATACGGCAATCGCCTCCCGCCGCTGCAACCCTGCGAAGAGAAGGATGGGCCGGAGCAGAAGAAGGAGAACAACTGCTAGGCCAAGCAATCCCGTACAGAGATACTCCGATACATACTCGCTATGTGGCGGGTAGTTGATGTAGGTGCCAGTGTTTGACTCGAAACGATAGTAGCCTCCGCCGGTGCTCTTACCGACGAGCATTGTGAGCGGGGTCTGGTCATTATCCATCACCAGGTACCGCCATCCTTCTACCCGCCACTCCCATGTCCCCGAGTTTTGCGCACTATTTGATAGCTGGGCGGACACGCCGGCCTTGCCGCCATAGAGAACCACGCCGAGCGCCAGGGTTGCCAAGGTGCCTACAGCAATCAGTGGAATGAGCTTCTGAAAGAACTTGCGATCGATCAAGGGCGCTCCGGCGATGACCGCGATCAGCATGATCCACACCGTACGAGTACGCAGCAGGATTGACATGGCCAGGAACAGCGGTGCTGCCCATCGCATCCACCGGAGCTCCCGGCCGCCACGGTGGGCAGTCCATGCGACTGCAATCACGAAGCCAAGGGCGATGGCTCCGGCAGCAGGCTCAGGCAAAAGGCGGTCATCCAGGCCCGAAACATCTCCATGCGCCCAGGCTGTCCCGCCGACGTTCAAGCCGGCATACGCAAGGACACCGACGACAAACAAAGCGCCCGCGTAATACAAGTAGAAGCGCAAAAACTTCTTGATCAGCTCTTTGCTTGCCGGCACGGTGAAGAAGTAGGTCATGCCGATCATACTGGCCACAAGTCCTCGAGCTTCATTGCCGGCCGGCTTGACGCCGTATTCCACAACGCCGCGCAAAAAGCTTGCAAGGAACAGCACTACGTAGATCACCGTGAGCGTCTGGGAGGTGCTGCCCTGGCGGAAGTACCGGATGAAGCGCACCATGCCCGCCGCAAACAGCGCGATCGAGACCAGATCGATGAGATCTACTCGAAACGACCCGATACTGCCCGAGCTGATGCCGAAGGTGTAGTTGTACCAATTTGCAAGCAGCAAACTGGCCCATCCCCAGATGACATTCTGGCTCAGCTTGGCTACGAAAAGCAGCCCAAGTACCGCGGCGATCGTTTCCAGAAAAACCGTCATGCAAAGCGCCCTTTCCTGCCGGCCGACGCAAGGGTTAACTATTCACGCGGGTGAACATTGAGGCGGCAATACCCCGACTCAAGGTACAGCAACAGAAGCACCAGGGAGTAGCTCGAAATGGCGTAAACAAGCAGCCTGCCCACAGAGAATCTATCGTCAACAGCTCATTCAGGCTAAAACTAAGTGAGTTGCGGTATGTCGCGCGAAATAGCGATGAGTTATACCCAGTTCGTCACTTCCCTGCTTGTTACTTTTGCTTTCAGGCCTGTGGTACTACCAACGGCAGAGACAACCTTGGTAAGTTCAAGACGGCATCGCTGATCCGATTGCGAACGGCGTGGGCTGAGCTGAGCCAACTGCCGGGAGCTCCCAGCAGCAATGCTGATCTGCTTTTCACGAAAACAGCATCCTTGGAGGCGGCCATTTCACTTCCAGCGCAGAGCACGGACCGGAAAATACATCCGCTCACTTCCGCTCGGTTTTTCGCGGCGCTGTATGTCGTGCTGTTTCATACAGCCCCCCTGATGCAGCACAGGACGGCCACGCCCACCTGGCTTGAAGCTCTGCTCGCGAAGGGCTACGTCTCCGTCAGCTTCTTCTTTCTGCTTTCCGGCTATATCCTCGCCGTCGTCTACCTGCGCAGTGACCATCCCTTCAGGAGCGGCCGGTTCTTGGTCGCTCGCTTTGCCCGCATCTATCCCCTGCTCCTCCTTGCGCTGTTGCTGGACGTGCCTAACCTTTTTGCCCACGAGATTTCCCGGCATGCGATCGCGCAAAGCGTCGCCAACACGGCCGCCATGTTCCTGACGGACGCCCTGCTGCTGCAGGCCTGGTCCATGCGCCTGCAGGGACTCGACGCGCCAAGCTGGTCACTCTCTGCTGAAGCCGTGTTTTACCTGCTTTTTCCGCTGATCGGGCTGGCTTTGTGGCGGTTAAAGGGTTACCGCCTTCTGACTGCATCCGCTGTCATCTATATCAGCGGCCAGCTTGCCGTCTGGTTTGCTTCGGGCATCCTTCCTGACAGCATCACGCTCTACCAGCCTTTGCTGCACCTCCCAAGCTTCGCTCTTGGCATTTGCCTTGCCAAGTGGCAGCTATCCGCGACTTTGGACCGCCATCCGCCCGCAGCAGGGCACATTTACCTCGTCCTGGCATGCAGCCTGGCCATCTTCCTTTTTGTCCTTTATGGTCGTCCGCTCGCCTATGTAAGCCTGCAGGACGGCTTACTCGCGCCTTTGTTCGCAGCCCTCATCTGGGCACTGTCCTACCCCCACACGCGCCTCTCCCGCTGGTTGAGCCATCCCTTGCTGGTGCTGCTGGGTGAGGCGAGCTATGGGTTGTACCTCATCCACATGCCAGTACTGCGCTACTTCGACCGGCTGGGCCGGCCGCCCAGCGGCGGGCTTTACCTGGTTTACCTCGGCTTGTGCCTGGCTCTGAGTGTGCTGAGCTTCTCCTTTTTCGAGACGCCTGCAAGACGCTGGCTTCTTCGCACCTTGCGGGTCACCCCTCGGGAAACGCCTGAGGTCGCCTCCATCGCGCAGTAGGTCTCAGCCTCCACCTTGTACTGCTCATTGCACGGCCGCATGCGCCTGCTAAGTTGTGCCCTCCAGTGGCGAGGCGGCGGTCCCGCCGCTGAGAGCTCTTCGGCCAGAGAATCTCCGCAGCAGAGGCCGCTCGATCACCAGGTGAAACACCACGCCTGCACCCGTGGCAAAAACGGCCAGCAGGGTAAACCAGATCCAAAGCGGCACGGGAAGTCGCCGCGAAGCTGGGGAAACCACCCGCATCACGAGAGACAGCAGAGGAAAGTGAATCAGGTAGATGGAGTAAGAGGCATCGCCGAGCAGGTTCAGCCAACCGGGCACACGCAAGCTCCCGGCCGCCTCCAGCTGCACCAGACCAATCAGCAGAAAGAACGATCCCAGGCCTGCCAGCAGCAGCTGGTGTTCGCTGGCAACATGCGCCTGGTTGGTCCAGTACGCAGCAGATAGCAATAAAGCGGCTCCGATGCCAAGTGCCCACCAGCGAGGTAGTTGAACGCCGCGCTTCATGAACACCGTGACCACCATGCCGGCTAAAAACAGCAGATGGAGGGGAGAAAGATCCTGCCGCAGGATCGATGGGCCAAATGGGTGAATAGCCATGAAGGTGCAGGCCAGGAACCAGAGTGCTAAAACAGCCCTGCCGACCTTTGCCCGCCAGAGCAGGAATGCAAAGCCGAAGTAGAAAAGCACCTCGTGAAAGAGGGTCCAGCTCACCAGCAGAACCAGATCGTCGCTATGGAAGTGGATCAACGTGATCGCGGATAGCACCGTCAGCGGTTGAGCGGCGTTCACATCTGTGCGCGAGGGATGGGTCCACAAAGCGCACAATGCCGGCAGCAGCACGACCCAGTAGATTGGGTAGATCCGTCGAAAACGCTTGATCACGTAGCGGACGAGAGAGGCCGGACGGTCTACGTCCTTCCAGTGGGCCAGAAGCATAACAAGGCCACTCAGCACAAAAAAGAAGCTGACTCCCAGGTTGCCAAACGAGAGCCACTCAAAGCCAGGCTGGCGCCAGTAGCGTGGATCCCGGGAGAAATACCACACTAGATGGAACAGTACGACCAAAACTGAGGCGATTCCACGGCCGGCCTGCAGGCAATCAAGAGGCCTTTGCTTCTCGGTTATCACGCTACTCCCTTCAGTCCAAAGCCTCCGCCACGGACCGCTAACCTGCGGGAAACTCGCCGACTTGCCCTGCAGCTGCACTCTGGAGCGACCATCGCGGCTCGGTTTGCCGTCCGTTGAGCTTGCTCAGCACCTCCACGGGCGAAGGCCAGCCTGCAAGAACTTCATCGGACATGTAACGGGCGTGGGGCCGGTATCCTTTCGGCATGTCCGCGCCGCGGATGGTAACTGTCGCGGGCGGCAGCCACTCTTCGATTGAAGACAACCTGCAAAGCGCATATACCCGGCAGCCGAGCGTCGCGGCCAGGTGCATTGGCCCAGAATCGTTCACGATCACTGCAGAACTAGCGCGGAAAACGTCCACCAGCTCCTGGTTGACCACACGGCGCACCTCACGTTCGGCCACGCCGACAGGCAGCAGGTCTCCTGGGCCGGCTAGGATCCGGACCTCCGCAGACTTACGCAGGAGCGTGACCAGAGCTGCTACGTCTGGATACTGGCGCGAACGCCACTGCGCGCCAACATGCACGGTGAACATTGGCGAGGGCGGCACAGGCAGCTTGCGGCGGTATGCCTGCTCGACTTCGGCCCAGGGCACTCCCGTGATCGAGGACCAGGCACGGTAGCGGTTCCGCACCGGCAGCCACCCTCGCGCGAATGGCAGATCAAGCAGCGGCAAACGGCGTGCGGCGAATGGCAGCCAGCCCGAGGCGCGTACCGGAGCATGAGGAAAGATCTTGCGCGCCGCAAAGTAGTCCCGCACATCGCCGCGTATACTTAAGACCCGAGACCGTCCGCTGAACTTCGGAAGAGTCCCCAGGCTGGTCCGCCCGGCGCGCCCGCGATTTACATAATCCAGATCAATCGGAAGCAGCTCAAGAGCCTGCACCCTTTCAGGCAGTGACTCTGTAAGCGCATGCGCTGCCGAGTGGAGCTGGCCCGCAGTGTTGTCGCACACACTTGCGAAGGCTGCACGCAGAAGCGGATGCCAGCGCGAGTTGCAGGCCAGCGCCAGGCGCTCCGGCGCACGGAAAACTATGGCAGCGGCAATCAGCGCATCACCCATGTTCCACGGCTCGAAGAGTATTGATCTATCAGTTCTCTGCATCGAGACCGCCTTCCGTGCCGGTAGAAGTCTGCTGTTAATAGCTGGCGCTCGCTGAAAACACTCGCCGCTCAATCGGTCTCTGCTGCCTCGCTCAGGCGTCCTGCGAAGCCTTTGCCGAATGGGCTACTCGATCCCTGGTACGAAGACGCGCAAGAAACTTGACGCGTTGATAAGCGAGGACATCGTTGAGGTAGCAGTCACTCGCCCGCTGCCACAGGAAGGACTGCAAACGTCTGAACCGCGCCGGGTCCGCCTCCAACCCGGCCAGCAGTACCGCAAGCCCTGCATGGTCGTTCTCCTCGAAAAGGAGCTCGTCTGCCCCGATAACCTCGGGAATGGCGCCGGTCCTGCTTCCTACCGTGACTGTTCCCTGAGCCATCGCCTCAATAAGGATCCGACCGAACTGCTCCTCCCACACCCTCGAACGCCGTGATGGCAGAACCAGGACGTCACTTCGCTGCAGCAGAGAGGCGATCTCCTGAAAGGGGATTGCCCCGGAAAAGCTGACCCTCTCGGCAATGCCAAGTGATCGAGTAAGCTCCTCCAGAGCGGCGCGCTCTGGGCCGTCGCCGGCTACCGTGCAGCGGACCGGAGTGTCGCGGAGCGGCAGCGCTGCAACAGCGCGCAACAGGCAGTCCACACCTTTACTCGCGATCAGCCGTCCGGCAAAGGTGATCTGGAAGCAGTCCGGATCGCGGCGTCCCCATGCTGGCGCGGAGACAACGCTCGGCACTCCCATCTGCGGAACAACCTCAATCGGCCCGCAAAAACCCCAGTCCTTATGAACCCTGGCTGCAGCCACGCTGCCGGCGAGCAAGCCCGCGCAGCGCTTCATTACGTAGCGCGACAGCAAACGGCGCGGCAGCGCAAGTTTTCGATCCACGTTCTCCCACACGAACATTACGACCGGAAGCGAGCGACGCGAGGCGACCGCAGCAATCTGCCCTGCGCCAAGCGTATACACCTCCTGCTCATGCAACAGGACATCTGGCTGAAATGCGTCCAGCGCCCTCTCAAGAGAGGGCTCGTCATACAGAAATGCTCCCTGACGGCGCGCAAAGCGGATCGCTATGGGAAAGGTTTGAAAGGCCGGTCTTGCGGCAGCGAAGGCCGGGTGCGAGAGCCGGCTTTTCCCGTAGCAGTCAGGTGTAATCAGCGCCAGTTCGATATCCGGCTGGGCTGCCATGGATGTGAGAACAGGCAGGTATCCCTGCTGCTCTACGTAAGAGTGAGAGATCAGACATAGCTTCAATCGTCTGACTCGCAGAAAGCTAAGCGCCCCGTAGCAGAGAGCGCCCACAGGCCCAAGCCGGACTCAAAGGCCCAGAATCGTTTTGAGATAAGGAGATACTGCATAGACCGGCCAGCGCCACCCTAAGTGTCGACGTGTATACAGCAGCCATTCTTGCATCGGAACTCCTTTTGGCGACACAAGACTGCGCCATCTTTTTGCAAGAGGCAGGGAACGATCCCTCCAGGTACCTACCCTGGGGTTATCTGAACAGGTGCCGAAGTAACCTGGCGCGACCAGTACCGGTATTCCCACCTTGGTTGCTCGAAAACCGTAATCCCAGTCTGCGAAACAATGCCGGAAAGCTTCGTCCAGGTTCCCGAGTCGGGCCGCAACGGCCGAAGGGATGAGAGTAAAGTTTGCGTTCATGGTATCGCAGGCTTGCAGCTTCTCCGGATCGGGAGCTAATGGCTCAAAGTACAACTTTAGGCCTCTGGTTTTTCTTACCTGACCACCGTAACTGAGTCGACCGGTATTCGCGTCCATAACACTACCGACAACGATCGCGAGGCCTATGGTTTGCTCGACATGCGCGTAGGTGGTTACCAAACGGCTTACCGCATCGGGGTAAAGCAGCGTGTCGTCGTTGTACAGGATGTAAGCGTCGAATCCGCCGGAGAGCGCTTCGGCGAAGACCTTACGCATGCCACCGACCCAGAAGAGTGAGCCATCCCCGTGCAGGAGGCGGACCTGCGGAAAGAAGCACGTTACGGCCGCGGCGGTACCATCCTGGCTACCATCGTCTAGAAGAAAAATCTCTACCTCTAAGTTGTCGACTTGTTCCTGTTCACTTAGCTTCTGTAGCGCCAAGAGGGTAAGATCTCTTCGGTTATAGGAGGTAATCAAAATGGCGACACGCGTCTTGCGGTAAGTCACATAAGTCGGCATCATGAGACCTCCGGAAACCATGGCGGCACTATACACGGAGCAATTTCGGATGCAAGCGGTCCTTTCTCCGCGCGATGTGCATGAAATAACTTGACGAACCGCAACACTGGGCATGAAATACACCTCAGACAAAGGCTGACCGAAGACTTTTTACTTCATTCCTTTTCCCTGCGAGCTGCGTCTTGAGCGACACACTGTTACTTGGTCCGTCAGAAACACCTGTCTCCGGGGAGTTGCGCCTAGCCGATATATGGCAGGTCGCCCGGCAATTTTACGGCGTGCTCTTGATTACATCACTGCTTGGACTCGCGCTAGGCGTCGTCGCCGACCTGCGCGCGCCAAAGTTATACAAGTCCTCGGCCACCGTTGAGCTCAATAAGGATGCCTCGTCCGGACTCAACCTACAGGACCTTTCGGGCAGTGCTTCGCAGGTTGGCGTCGGTCCGGACTTCATGCTCGACATGCTCACGCAGCAAGCTATTCTTGTGAGCGACAACACGGCCCTCTCCGTGATGGAGCACGTCGACATCATGAAGTCATCTCCCTATCGAGAGCTGGTAAGCACACCGGCCGGGCAGGAGTCCATCAGGCGGTACGGCCCATCCCTCGATAAAAATCCTGTTCTTCGCGATGCAGCTCTCGGCATTTTCAAGCAGGGCTTGAAGGTGACTCCCGTCAAGAACACGCGGCTTATCGATATCTCCTTCACCGACATCGATCCGGTGCGAGCTGCGGTCGTGGCCAACACGGTTGTCGATGTTTATCTCAGCAATCACACAGAAGCGCACTACAACGCGACCCGGAAAGCCTCCGGCTGGCTTACGGATCAGCTGGCGGCGTTGAAGCGGCGCGCCGAGGAAACGCACCAGCAGGTTTCCGACTTCGAAAAGGCGCACGGTATCAGCGGCCTTACCCTTGCCACCCCTGACAACAAGGGAGACGGCGCAGGCGCCTCCGATTCGGGCCTGATCGCTTATCAGGAGCTTTCCTCGCTCAGCGCCGAGCTGAGCCGGGCTGAAGTCGACCGGATCGCCAAGGAAGCTGTTTATAAGCTAACCAATACCAGGGACCCGAATGTTCTGCTCAAGGAATCGAGCACCGGGCTGGGTGGCGACTCGGGGGCAGTCAACGCGCTGTCCGCTTCCAACCGCGACATTCAGCTGGTCCAGTCACTCAGGTCTCAGGAATCAGGCCTGAAGGTGCGCCTTGCCGCCTCAAAAGTCTCCTACGGCGAGAACAATCCTGTTGTCGTGGAAATGCAGCAGCAGATCGACTCCATCCATGAGCAGCTTCAGGACGAAGTCGGCGTCATCGACAAGCAGGCTCACGACGATTACATGCTGGCGCGGGCGCACGAGGATGCGCTTCGCCAGACGGTCGAGGACCACCAGCGCAGCTTCGCTACCCTGGGCAACAGCTTGGCAGAGTTGAGCTTTCTGCAGCAGCAGGAGAACGGTACCCGGGTGCTCTACCAGGATCTCTACAACCGGCTGGAGGAGGCCAACATCGCCGCGGGGGTAAAATCCTCCGGCGTTTCTATGGTCGATCCTGCGCGGCCGCCCAGCAAACCGTTCTCCCCCAGCCTGGCCAAGAATGCTCTCTTCGGTATGGCCGGGGGGTTCTTTGTAGGGCTTTTCTTCGCCGGCCTTCGCAAAGCAAGCGATCACTCACTGCGTAGTCCGGAAAGCATCGGCGCCATCTGGCCCTACCCGATGCTCGGATTGATTCCGCATTTCTCCGGCGTATCCGGCATCCGAGCGCGTTTCGGCCCCACTCGGCCTGGTCTGCCGCCCGGAATAGCCGATGATGACCCTCCCGGACCTCTTGAGCCACGCGGCCCGGTGAGTCCTGCTGGTCCCTGGGTGGTCACCGAACCCAAATCATGGATCGCCGAGTCGTACCGGCAGATTTGCGCGTCGATCCTTATAGGTGATCTGGACGGCTCCCGGCGCGTGCTGCTTTGCACCAGTGCTCTGGCGGGCGACGGGAAGTCGGTCACGGCTTACAATCTCGCCTCGGCCTTCGCGAAGCAGGCGGGTAACGTTGTGCTGATTGAAGCCGACATGCGGCGGCCAAGCCTGGCCAAAGTCATCGGCCTGGATGGGAGCATCGGTCTTAGCACGCTGCTCGAAGGCGATGCAACGCTTGATCGCGTCCTGCAGCGGCACCCAAAGATTGAGAACCTGTTCATCGTCACCTCGGGTGCCATCCCGGCAGCGCCAGCCGAAATCCTCACCTCCGACCGCTTTGCCAATCTGCTGAAAGCCCTTCGCAAGCGGTTCGAGTACATCATCATCGATTCGCCGCCGGCGCTGCTGGTCGCCGACAGCCTGCTGATCGCCAGGCATGTGGATGCCTACATTCCTGTCATCCGCTCCGGCAAGGTGGATAAGCCGGTGCTGAATAAGTTCTGGACGGCGCTGGCTAAGCCGGCTACTCCAGTGTTGGGCTACGTTCTCAATGATTACGACCCTAGTAAAGGCAATGACGGCAGCTACGTCTACGGCAGGCATGGCTCCTACTTCGAGGAAGCGGAGAAACATTGATGTCCGGTCGACTCGATCGCATACCTTTCTTGATGGGCTGCATGACACTGTTGGCGGGCGCTATGCCACCCTGTCATGCCCAGGTGAGCTCCACGATCAACTCAAACCTCGAGCAGACAGCCGGCACCTCGTCGACGCGGCGTGCCATCCAGCCCAGCAGCACCATGGCGCGCCCGGTCGACTTCGACAAGCTTCGGATCAGTCCGGGCGACGTGCTCGAGATGAACATCTTCGGGATCCCTGAGATGACGCGAAGCTTGCAGGTCGACGACCACGGCGATGCGGTTGTGCCGCTCGCCGGGAGCATCCACCTGGCTGACGTGACCGCCCGCGAGGGCGCGGCCAGGATCCGTCAAGCACTGATCGATCGCAAAATGTTCAACAACCCCGAGGTTTCGCTCGAGATCAGCGAGTTCACTTCGCAAAGTGTGACCGTGTCGGGTGAGGTGCAAAGCCCGGGTCGAGTCGACCTGCTCGTCCCCAAGCCTCTGCTCGATGTGCTCGCGCTGGCCGGCGGCGAAACGACCGCGGCTGGGGGCGACGTCTACATCCACCATCCACGCCTCGGCGGCCAGGATGAGGTACGGCACCTGTTGTACTCGAACAAGTCGCATGACCCCGACACTGCGGAAACACTCGTCTATCCAGGCGACACTGTGGACGTAAAGCGAGCCGGAGTCATCTACGTTCTCGGCGCTGTCTCACGCCCTGGCGGCTACCTGATGGTTAATGCCGGCAAGCTGTCGGTTCCCGAGGCCCTCTCGCTGGCCAACGGCACAACCCAGCTGGCCTCGACGAAGAAGGCCGTCGTGGTCCGGCGACAACCCGATGCAGTCGACCGGATTGAAGTACCACTCGACGACGAGCAGCGCGGACGCAAGCCGGCTACCGAACTTTCCGACGGCGACATCCTCTACGTTTCCACGAGCCGGCTCAAGGCAAGCCTCGCTAGCTCGTCGCAACTCATCACCACAGCCACGGGCGCCGTCATCTATGGGGTTGCAGCCCACTAGCCTGAGTGGCAGGCGGCAGACAGGGAACCGGTTGAGGCGACCGGCTCCTCTACTCTTGCTGAAAGAGAACGGCCCCGGCTTCTGCACCGGGGCCGTTCTGCCGTGCTACCTGGAGTGAGAGTGCCCTCTAGTTTCCGACCACGATACTGCCCTGTTGATCGTGGCCGGCCTGCTGGAACTGGCTGAAAGTGTAGTTCTGGTTCCAAGTCCAATGGGGGGTGGTTATGTTCGATACGTGGTACACGTCGTTGTTAAAGGTGTTCGGCCATGCGACTGCGGTTAACTGATTGTAGTCAGCCGCAAAGCCGGACTGTCCCTGCGTGCCCTGGTAGGTGACTGTGTTATTTTGCACCGTGTTGTTCTCGGAGTTGTAGGGACCCTGCGTGCCGGTACCGCGGTTTTGGTAGACGATGCCGATGCCGTTACCAAAAGACGGCCCGACGATCACGGTGTTGTTGGTCACGGTGACATTCGACGAGTTCTGGATCAGGATCTGCGCGCCCCAGAGCCACGCGTACAAACTGCTGCCGTTTGTGGAAACGGTGTTGCCCGTGATCGTGGCGCCGTAGCTGATCTCGTACTTGATGCCTTCTCCGGTATTATTCGTCACGATGTTGTTGCTGTAGATCGTGTTGGAGCTGTTGATGTCAGCCCAGAGTCCCGGCCCGTTGTTCGCGTTTGCTGTGTTGCCGCTAACCAGCAGGTTCGTCGTAGAGGCTGTTTTCAGGCCGCCTGCTTCCCATCCTGGATCGAAGCCCGCGTAGTTGTTGTTAGAGATTGTGTTGGAGGAGATGATGATCCCTGCTCCGTTCGCGCTGATCCCTTCCTGGCCGTTGTTGCTCGCCGTGCAGTCCTGAATCAGCCCGCTATCTACCACGCGAATGCCGGCACCGTGGTTGAGACGAGCCTGCGTGTTGATGACCTTCCATCCCGTGCCGGGGTTCTGATCGCCAATCGCACCCATCTGGGCAGGGACTGCATACTTTTCCACTATTAGGTTCTGGATGGTGACGTTCGTTGCCGAACCGCGGAATGCGCTCCGCGACATGCTCAGCTCAACTGTGTGACCGGCCGGCGGATTGAAGACGTAAACCTTCCCTCCGACATAGTCCAGGTACCACGTACCCGCAACCAGCGCGCTCAGGCTCGCTACGCGCTGAACCGGTACGTTGTCAAAGAAAAGGTCTTCCGGGTAGATGCAAGCCGGTGAGCTGGAAAGGCACGAACCGTTCTGCTGCCCCGCTGTGCCGGTAAACGGTGTTACCCATAGTCCGCCGACATTGCTGAAGTTCGTAAGAACGGTCGCCCCCGTCAGATCGGCACCGCTGTCACCGATGAAGGTATCGCCCGTCTGCGGCACGATCTGCTGCATGCGGTATACGCCGCTGGTTAGATGGAAGGTGCTGCCCGCCGGAGCTGCGGCGACGATGCTGGCGACATTATCTCCCGGGTTCACAACGATCCCGCTCGGCACCGACGTTGGGGTCGGAGCAGGCGGAGCTGGCGCGGGGGTCGGTGGAGCAGGCGTCGCCGGAGCACTTAGGGCCACGGTCGCGCTCGCCTGCTTGCTTGGATTCGCAGCGCTGGTCGCAGTCACCGTGATATTCTGCGAGCTGGAGATTGTCGCAGGCGCTGTGTAAAGGCCACTGGACGAGATGCTGCCGAGGGACGGGCTTAGACTCCAGGTCACCGCCGTATTCGGCGTACCGGTAATCGAAGCCGTGAACTGCTGCGTCTGTGAGGGGTTCAGCGTGGCGCTGCCAGGCGCCAGCGTGATGCCAACCGTCGCAGTCACCGTGACCGGCGCGGTCGCTGTGTTGAGGCCGGCAGCGGATGCGGAAATGGTAGCCGAGCCAGTTGAGATGCCCTTGCAGGAGAAGCTTGCACTTGTCTGGCCCTGAGGAATCGTCACACTCGCGGGCGAGATCGCGGCAACAGCCGGAGCAGAACTCGCCAGGGTAATCACCGCTCCTCCTTGAGGCGCCGCAGCGCTGAGAGAGACACTGCCTGTTGCTGTCTGCCCGGCCGCGACACTGCCGGAAACGCCCACTGAGATGACCGGGTTCGTGATGGTGTACGCCCCGCTCGTCACGGGGCTGAGGGCAGTCGAATACGCAATCGCGTAAACGGTAGCTGAGGACTGCAAGGAGAAAGCTCCGCCGTAAAGCTTCCAGCTTCCACCGAGATAATAGGCCATGTAGGCGCCGGAAACATTGTCGGTCAACGTTATGTTCTGCGTGCCAGTGTAGGTACCCGGAGTTGGCGAAAAGACGGGAGCTTGAGGAGCGGCGGCTGCCGTAGCTGCCAGGCTCCAGTCATCTGGGGCTGAGCTCAGGACAGGCTGAAAAGGCGCATTCGCGGGACGAAGAGAGTAGATCGAGGTGACGTTGTGCTCGGGATTGTTCGCGATAGCTAGGAGCGCACTTGTCGTGTCTGCCGGCGCCACGCCTCCTGCGGTGCTCGCGGAGGAGAACAATCTGCCGCAAGCCGAGCCGTCAGCCGAGTCAATGCAGGACGAAAGGATGTCAGCCAGGGTCACCAGCTTCTGCAGGAACGGCGACTGGCCCTGAGGCAGCGTCGGAGAGGTCGTAACCTGCTCGAGAACGCTTGCGAGACCCTGTGCAGCGAGGAACGCATCACTCAGGTTCTGCGCGCTGGCTGAACCTGCCCCTACGGACTGCACGGATTGCATATACGGTGCCAACGCCGTGATGAATGCAACAGTCGTCAACTCATCGGCTTCGACAGTACCCAGAGTGGCGAGATCGCCGCAGTTGCCGAGGGAGGTGACAAGCGCCGAGGCATCGTTGCCATTGTTTGCCGACGCAATGCCTCCGCCCGTTGCTACCAGGTACACCTGCGACGACTTGGACGGGCAGACAAGGTTCTCCGGCACGTTGAAGCTGCCATCCGCGCGAGAATAGACGTGCTGAGTGAGGAGAGAACTGCTCGACGTGCTGCTTCCTTCACCGGCGGCATAGAGCTGGATCTCAGCATTGCCGACCGGCTGATTGGCGCTCCGAACGAAGCCCGGCAAGGAAGCTCCAGTGATCGCATTGGAGGTTAGATTTGCGTTTGTACCGCACCCGGCAAGCGCAAGAGTTACAAGGGCAAGTGCGGGTACTGCGCAGTAGAAAACAGAAGTTGCACAGGCGTTCTCACTCAGTAACCTGACTGGCCACTTAGACTTCACCGAATCTGACATTCTTTCCCTTACTGCAGCGAAAGCCGCTCGTACTTTCAATTTGGGCGTGGCGCCTTGCGCCTATCCTAACTAAGCCTGCTTACCTGTACAGTCGGCTTAGCGTCTAAGTAGTCCGTCCAACATGCCTTAAGTAATAGAGATTTTACTTTGTAGGTTGCCGATTAAGCCGGCTGTACAGCATGTTGTAAGCCGGAGAAATCAGGTCCACCCAGGCTTTGAAGGTCTCTGTTATCTGGTAGAAACGCCTCTTACGCGTGTAGAAGATGCATAGCCGTGCTTCATTGACAAACCATCTGCGGCATCTATGCCAAGGTACAGGCCTTTAACTCGCAAGCACATCCTATCTCTCACCTGACACCCTGGAATGCACAAAGTACACGTGAAAAGGAAAGGATTTGCTTATTCCGGAGGAAGCCATCCTTACTCAACTGAGCTGTTTCTTCGCACCGTACGAACGGGATTAGCGTGTAAATTACAAGCTTCTACCCCTAACAGGGCATTTCCTGGGCTATATCTTCAAAACAGCGCGGAGAACTGGCGCGTAAGTGGTACTCGGATCAATCTTCTTTGGTGAAAGCTTTTCCTTGGCTGCAAGGACTTCCTGCTCAAGCTTTCTCCTTCTTTAAGAGGTAAACTCGGCCGCAGTCTTTCCCCAAGCCGCAAACACGCCAGAACGACACGAGTGCGCAGGGGACAAGGGCGGAGCTGAGCCCCATGCACCACCTGGAAAGGTTTCTTTTTGGCGAACAGCATCGGCGCTCGCAATATTTCACTAAGAAGATTTTTCCCAAAAAGAAAATCTGCGCACTTCACATTCGCGCGTCAGTTCTCCCCTTTCGCGTCGCCGGCTGTGAGCTGAAGCCACAATCAGCGACCGCAGGCACTCAACAAAGCAGCGGGCATTTGCTCATGCGTAGCTCTGGACGGAAGCTTCATGAATCCCCGGCTTGCCACAACAGATGGCGGCAGCTCTGCGCATCCGTTATGCTGAGTGGCGCTCGCGGGCAGTACTGGCCGTCCGGGCTGAGGACCTTTATGACCCTGCGCAAACTTCGTCTTTCCGCCGCCGCATCCCTCGCCTTCTACTTCTGCTGCTTCTCCACAAGCGCGCAAACCGGCCAGTCGGCGACGCTGACCATAGACGCAGGTGTAGCAAAGGCAAAGAGCAGCCCTATGCTTTACGGCCTTATGACGGAGGAGATCAACCACGCTTACGACGGAGGCCTGTATGGTGAGCTCGTAAACAACCGGGTCATACGAGCAGGCTTTGACGGCATGGCACACTGGGCCCTGGTACAGCGCGGTAACTCGCAGGCTTCGCTGTCGATTGATTCAAGTACGGGGCCAAGCACCGCCATCCCGGGCAGCCTCAAGCTCCAGGTGAGCGTCGCGTCCCAGCAGAGCGCTGCCGGGGTGGAAAACGAAGGCTACTGGGGTATTCCGGTGCAGTCAAATACTACTTACCAGGCCTCGTTCTATGCCAAGTCAAGCCGCTCAAATGCAACGGTAACGGTCACATTGTTGAGCGATGACACCGGCAAGCCGATCGCCGAGCAAACGATCCATGGGATTGGAACGGACTGGAAGCAGTACATGACCACTCTTCAGACACCAAATCTGGGCGCTGCGCACGAACACTCTACGCGCAATCACCTTGTACTCTCCGTCAGCGAGCCCGGCACGCTCTGGGTGACACTTGCCTCGCTCTTCCCGCCGACCTATCACGGCCGCACGAACGGCAACCGGATCGATCTGATGGAGAAGCTTGCCGCCATGCATCCGGCGTTCCTGCGCCTGCCCGGCGGCAACTATCTCGAGGGCGACACGATCGCCCAGCGCTACGACTGGAAGAAGACCATCGGCCCGCTTGTGGACCGGCCTACCCATCCCAGCCCGTGGGGCTACCGGAGCACCGATGGCATGGGCCTGCTTGAGTTCCTTGAGTGGTGCGAGGACCTCCACATGCAGCCTGTGCTTGCGGTGTACGCCGGCTACTCGCTCAAGGGTGAGCATGTTGAACCCGGCTCGGCACTTACACCCTACGTCCAGGATGCTCTGGATGAGATCGAATACGTGACCGGCAGCACCTCGACGCGCTGGGGTGCAGAACGAGCTCGGGATGGCCACCCCGCTCCCTTTCCACTCCAGTATGTCGAGATTGGCAACGAGGACGAGTTCGACAAGTCTGGCAGCTACGAGGGGCGCTATCCGCAGTTCTACGATGCCATCAAGAAGCGTTATCCGCAGCTACAGTTGCTCGCGACCACCCCCGTGAAGAACCACACGATGGATGTGCTGGACGACCACTATTATCGGTCGACACAGGAGTTCTTCAGTGATGTGGCGCACTACGACTCCACAGACCGCAAAGGACCGAAGATCTTCGTTGGCGAGTGGGCGACGCGTGAGGGAGTGCCGACGCCTAACTTCGGCGCAGCCCTGTCAGATGCTGCCTGGATGACCGGCATGGAGCGCAACAGCGACATCGTCATCATGTCGAGCTACGCCCCGCTATTCACCAACGTCAACCCGGGCGCCCTGCAGTGGGACACCGACCTGATCGGCTTCGATACGGCACGCAGCTATGGCTCACCGAGCTACTACGCGCAGGTGCTCTTCAGTCAGCATCATGGCGATGAGATCCTCGGGAGCACACTGTCCGGCGCGGCCGGGGGCTTCAATGCGCCGGTCCGGCTCTTCCAGTCCGTAACTCGCGACGCCGCCACCGGCACTGTCATCGTCAAGCTGATCAATGCGTCCAGCCTGCCCACAACTGTAACCGTCAGGCTAGCAAATTCCCAAAAGATCGGCGCGACCGGCCATATGTACGTGCTGAGCGCACCCTCGACGGAGACGACCAATTCGATCAACGACCCGGAGCGGGTGATCCCCTCCGAGCATGAGCTTGGGCGGCTTGGCTCCAGCTTCCGGCTTCAGTTGCAGCCGCTGTCCATCAATGTCTTGGAGCTCGCCGCAACCGCTAGATAAGGATTGCCAACTGCTGCGTGGGCAGGCCGCTCGGCTGTAGGATTGCCCAAGGATCCCATGCGCAATCGCCTTCTGCCCAATTTCTTCGCTCTCATCCTGTTCTGCTTGTTCGCCTTCACAGGTCACGCCCAGGTCTCGGCTCCCACGGCCTCAAGCATTCTTTCGCCCTCGCTGGATCAGCTGCGGCAGAGCCTGACCGGACTGCGACTCGACAAGTGGAAGGCGCCCGGCCCGGTACGCGAGGATGCGAACAGCAACATCGCCTCGATTACCCACGACCTGGACGGGACGTTGCCGTCCCTGCTCCAGGCAGCCGACGCCGCCCCCGGCGTAGTTTCCAAAAACCTGCCCGTCTTCCGCAACATCGATGCGCTCTATGACGTTCTGCTCCGTGTGGTCGAGACGGCCGATCTCGCCGCGCCGGACAACGAGGCCGAGACACTGAACAAAGCTCTCGGCTCACTCGAAAACGCTCGCCGCTCCTTTGGTGACGCCATTGAGAGCGCTGCAGCCACCCAAGAGCAACAAATGGATGTCATGCGTAATCAGATACGTGCTCAGGCCGCGGCCGCCGCCCCGTCAGCTGCGACGACCGTTGTGAACGATAGCGTGAGGCCTGCGGCGAAAACCACTTCTACCGCAGCGCACAAGAAGAAGGCCGCTCCCGCGAAACCAGTCCCGACGCCTCCTCCATCGCAGTAGCTGCCCAGCAAAACACTTGGGAACTCCTCTGCCCCCAGCGGTGTCTGCAGAGTGGACAGGCAAGCTCCGGGACTACCAGGATTAAGTTGGCAAAGCCCATCGCTGGCCTGCTATGTTGGAGGTTCGGGACGTGCAAGCGGGGCTCGTAATGGGCAATCTGGCAAGTGCAATCGGAGGCGTCCGGCCTGAAGAGGCCACGATCCTCCTCGAGCTGAAGGCGGGCTCGGAGGACGCGTTTGCCTCGCTCATCGCGCAATACCACCAGCCGATCTACAGCCTCGTCGCGCGCACCATCCGCAATCCCTCTGACGCACCCGATCTAACGCAGGAGATCTTCATCAAGATCTTCCGCGGTATTCGCGGCTTCAATGGAGATTCCAGCCTGCGCACCTGGATCTATCGCATTGCCATTCACGAGGCCTCAAACCAGCGCCGCTGGTGGCGTCGGCACTGCGGGCGCGAGATCCCGCTCGAGAGTGAAGTGGAAGGCGCCGAAGGCGAGGGATTGTCGCTGCTCGATACCCTGGTAGCTGAAAGCGAGTCGCCGTTCGATGCCGCCGCGCAGGAAGAGCTACGGCACCGGGTCGAGAACGAGCTCCGCGAGGTTCCCGAGCCATTCCGCACCGCGGTCGTCCTGCGCGATATTGAGGGCTTTAGCTACGAAGAGATAGCTGAGATCCTTGAGGTGCAGCTCGGCACGGTTAAATCGCGTCTGATGCGCGGCCGCGCTCACCTGAAAACCCGTTTGACACCTTACATGCGCGCCAGTGCTTCCCGAACGAAGAACAGCAACACACCAGGAGGCCGCTGGTGACGATCCTGCTTTGTACGGAAGCTGAAGACCAGTTCTCGAGCTACCTCGACGGCACGCTCTCGGGCGTAGCTATGGCCGACGTTCGCGAGCATCTGGAGCACTGCCGCGAGTGCTCGCAGAGCTTCGCCGCATGGCGCGGCACGGTCTCCGCGCTCTCACTGCTGGGCTCCCTCAAGGCTCCGGCAACTCTGCCAGTGCAGCTGCGGGTTGCCGTGTCACGGGAGAAGTCCCGCACCCTCGGGACGTGGCTTGAGCGGCTTCTGGTTCGCTGGCAAAACACCATGGCTCCGCTCGCCGTGCAGGCCTCAGCCGGCTTCGCCAGCGCCGTGCTGCTTCTCGGCACTGTTCTGCTGCTGGTCGGTACTCTGGCTGCTCCTGAGCCCGCTGCGGCGCGCGACGAGCCAATCGGCATGGCGCTGCCGCCGCGCCTGCTTTATACCTCGCTGCCGGATGGATCGAACCCTATGGCCGCCCTGAATGGTTCGGTGGTCGTGCGCGTCTTCGTAGACGCCTCTGGCCGGGTCTACGACTACCGTGTGCTTTCCGGCCTGGCTGACGAGCGGAGCCGCTCTGCCCTTGCAAACGGGATGATGTGGAGCTTCTTTGAGCCCGCGCACGTCTTCGGCCAGCCCGTACGGGGCTCCGTCATCCTCTCCTTCGCCGGAGTTTCAGTCCCAGGCTAGAACCGTCTAGCTTGGCGGTGTGGCCTGCTGTGCCGGCGCCGGCGGGGCAGGCGGCTCGCCCGGTGGCGTCGCCGAAGCGGCAATCAGCTCGATATCAAAGATCAGATCACCTTTCGCAGGGATCAACGGCGGGTGCCCCTGCTCGCCATAAGCCATCTGGTAGGGGATAAACAGCCGCCGTTTGCCACCGACCCGCATGCCCTCGAAACCCTGATCCCAGCCCGAAATCACCTGGTGTATCCCCTGCCGGAAGGTGAACGGCTGACCGCGGTCGACCGACGAGTCGAACTTGGTTCCGTCGCTCAGCAGCCAGCCCGTATAGTGCACCGTCAGAAACTCGCCCGGCGTCACGGTCTCACCCGTACCCGGCTGCACGTCGATATAGCGCAAAGCAAAGGCGGTCTGGATCGGTCCAGGTGCCGCTGGCACGTTTGCCGGAACAACTGGCGCTGCAAGACCGGGCGGACAGGTAGCTGGCTCGGCCTTCGTCGACCGGGTGTGATGCACCGTAGTCTGGGCAATACTCAGGGCCGCGGTGAGGGCAAGCAGCATCGCTGCGGAGGCGGTTTTCAGCGGAATCTTTGCCGGAATCTTCAAGGGTGTCGTTCTCCTCCGGTCCATAGTACTCAGCTTTCGCCGTTTGACCCCCTCCGCGGAGGCTGCATACACTGAAGGGCAGCTTCGGCGACCTATCCATGCGACCTTTTCGCGACATCTTTCCCTGCTGCGCTCTGCTTCTGGCTCTTTCGGCATCGCTTTCTGCACAAACCCCGGCAGCGCAGACCCTCAAGCAACCGAACGCGAAAACATCCGAGCCGCCCCGCACACCCAAGCCGCCAGCACTCATCGACCCGGCCGGTCCGGCAGTCTCGCTCGAATCGAGCGAAGCACTCTTCGACATTGCCGTTGCGCTGAACGCCTGCGGGTACGACGCAGGCCTCGCTCAATCCGACCCTGTTCGGCAGCAAGTCCGCGATCAGGTCAACCTGGCCGCCCAGGCTTCTCCGGCTGCGCGCGACGCACGCGACCAGCTATGCACTTTTATCAACCAGCACCGTCTTTTCGAGGGCTCCCGCGACCTGGCCCAGTATGTCTCTCTGGCGCTCTATCTCACGCCGCCGCCCGAGCTCAGCCCCTCGGTAGATCAGGAAGACCTGCCGCCTGACGCCACGCAGGTCATGGACATGCTGCCGATCCTGCGCAAGTTCGCAGAAGCAGCGCAGCTCCATCTGATATGGCTACGCTTTCACCCGGCTTACGAGGCCGAGGCGGCGAAGCTCCACGACCCGCTCACCAGCATGACGCTCAACACGAACCTTTACCTAAAGCTACCGACCAGCACCTATAGCGGTTCGCGCTTCCTGGTGGTACTTGAACCAATGCTGGATCCCGGGCAGACCAACGCCCGCGTCTACGGGTCGGATTATGTGGTGGTCGCCGCGCCCGTCAATGGCACATTCCGCTCCCGGTCTGGGTCCACTGAGCCGAGTGGCATAGGGGGCGATCTCCACGACGTGCGTCACACATACCTGCACTACGAGATCGAGCCATTGCTGTATGCCCGGGCTAGCTCCCTAGACCGGCTTCTGCCGCTGCTCAAGACAGTTCGCGATGCGCCCCTCGACTATCAGTACCGCGCCGACATCGTTTCGCTTGTCATCGAGTGCATGATTCGCGCCGTCGAGGCGCGGACCATGAACACGGGAGTAGCCCTGTTCACGATCCCAAGGGACGCGGCTCGCTTTGACCTGCCCCGTCTGGAACACCAGCGGGACCAGTCCATCCAGCAGGCTGAGGCCGTTCGGCAGCAGGCCGTGCACACTGCGATGACCGAAGGCTTCGTCCTTACGCAGTATTTCTATGGCCAGCTCGCTAGCTTCGAGCGCAACCCGGAAAGCCTGAAGGAAGCTATCGGTCCGATGGTATACGGCATGGACGTGGATGCAGAGATACATCGGGCCAGGCAGATCGCCTTTGTCGAGCAGGCGCCGGGCGACGTGATTCGTTCACCCATCAGCAATCGCGGGCTGGATCAGGCGGAAACTCGCTTGAAGGCAGGCGATGCAGAAGGAGCAAGCAAACTCGCCCAGCAGGCGATCAAGGATCACACTGCCGATCCAGCCCGCGCCGATTACCTGCTCGGTCTGACGTGGCTGATGAAGGGCGACATGGACTCGGCCGTCAACGATTTCCGCGAGACCATTCGGTTGACGCAGGATCCGCGCCTGCTCGCCTGGTCCCACATCTACCTTGGCCGGATCGCGGATGTGAATGACCAGCGCCCGGATGCGCTGGCTGAGTACAAGACGGCCATGACGGTCCGGGATGGCCAGCAGGACACCCTGGATGCAGCGAAAAAGGGCCTGGTTCAGCCGTTTGTGCTGCCGCATACTGCAAGCGCGGAGGACGCAAAACCGCAGTAAAGGACGGCGGGCGTGTGATCCGCCACAGAGGCGATATGCTGCATAAGGCACCACGAAGCCGCCAGCCGACATCCACATCTTCACGAAGACACGCCGGTCTGGGCATCCGCTGCGGAAAGCTGACCGAAGGGCTTCGTGACTGAGTGGTCAGGAATTGAGAGGCGACCGAGTGGCAAGCAGCCCCTGGAGCGACCGCAAAGCCAACGCTGAGGCTGGTCCAAGGTCCGAGTCCCGCGCTGACCTGAATGCACTTCAGGCCAGGCTCGGGTATACCTTCACCCAGCCGGCCCTGCTGATTGAGGCGTTGACCCACAGCTCCCTTCGCCATGAAATCCAAACCGGCGGCAGCAATGGTCGTGGCCGCAAGAGTGCCAACGAAAGTGACTCTGTAGAGTCGCCTCTAGGAGATAACGAGCGACTCGAGTTCCTGGGCGACGCCATCATTGGCATGCTGGTCGCCGAATCGCTCTTCCGCCGCTTTACCGATCTCCGCGAGGGCGAACTGACCCGCCTGCGAGCGGCTCTGGTCAGCCGCAAACATCTGGGCGAGGTTGGTAAATCGCTCGAGCTGGGTCAGTGCCTGCGTATGGGCCGCAGTGAAGAGCGAAATGGCGGCCGCGGTAAGGCCGTCTTACTCGCGAACTGCGTCGAGGCACTCACAGCTGCTATCTACCTGGACAGTAGCCGGCTGCAAACCGTGTCCGCCTTTGTGGAGCGGGTCGTCGTTGAACCTCAGGCGAAGATTTTGTATCGGGAACTCCAGGCGAACCAAGCCATCGGCGACTACAAGTCGGCCCTGCAGGAGTTTTTGCAGGCACGCGGATCCGGGCAGCCCGAGTACGCGGTCGAGGCGGAAACAGGTCCCGACCATCGCAAGCGCTTTCTCGTCGAGGTGCGCACCGCAGCGGCTGGTGAGGACGGTAGCCAGACGCTTGCACATGGCAGCGGAAGCACCAAGAAGAAGGCAGAGCAGGAAGCTGCACGGCGGGCGTTTATCCGGCTGGGCGGCGAAGCTGGGGCGGCAAGCGCACCTGCCACGGCAGCCGGGGAGATATCGTGAGCAGCCAGGCAACGGCCAGCGTGGAGGCAGGCTCACCAGCCCGCCGGGAAACAGTGCCTGCCGTGAAAGCCGCGCGCACCGGGTCTGTCGCACTGCTGCCTACCGTAGCCGACACTATCCGCTCCCTCCTGTCGATGGTTGTTGTCGCTCTCTTCCTACTCACTTTTGTTCTGCAGCCATTCCGCATTCCGTCCGAGTCCATGGAGCGCACGCTGCTGGTCGGAGACTTCCTGCTAGTCAACAAGCAGATCTACGCGCCACGTGGCTTTCTCACGGGTCTGCTCCCATACCGGGAACCGCAGCATGGTGATGTCGTGGTCTTTCGCTTCCCGCTCGACCCCAAGGAGTACGTAGTCAAACGGGTCATCGGTCTGCCAGGCGACCGGATCCATCTCTCACGCGGCGCCGTTTTCCTTAATGGCGTGGAGCTCCACGAGCCGTATGTCGTCTACGAGCAGGCGTATCGCGACTCGTTCCGGGATAATTTCCCAATAGGCGCCTACACGGACCCTGGTGTTGACACAAGCTGGTGGGCTTCGCTGCAGACCAGAGTCCGTGGTGCCGATGTCACCGTGCCAGCCGGCGAGTACTTCGTGATGGGCGATAACCGAAACCACAGCCGAGACAGCCGCTACTGGGGCTTTGTTCCTCGCGGGGCAATCCTGGGCCGCCCTTTTGTGGTGTACTTCTCCTTGCGGGAGCCTTCCTCAACAGATACGCCCACGTTGCCCGATGATAAACTCGGGAGCGATAACGACCCAGTCGGTAGCCTCATCGAATTCGCCCGCTGGGATCGTATGTTCCGCATTGTGCGCTGACCAGCTTGTCTGCAGCTCCAGGCGCGCCTCCGAGAAGGACACGAACTGCGCATATGGCCACCACGGTTGACGAAGAACAGCAAACACCAGGGACGACCGCGCAGACAGAGGAGACGCCGCTTGAGTTCGTCGCTTCCATCTGCGGCGTGTTGGTCTTTGGTTTATTCATTCTAACGTTCGTCTTCCAGAACTTCGTCATTCCTTCCGGCTCCATGCTCAAGACGTTGCTGATCGGTGACCACGTACTGGTAGACCGCATTACGCTGGCACCCAAAACCGCATGGGCGCCGTTCGTACACTACCGCGAGGTACGCCGGGGTGACATCATTGTCTTCTACAAGCCGGGCGAGCCGGATTTGTTCCTGGTCAAGCGCGTCATCGGCATTCCCGGAGACCGTATTCACCTCAGGAACGGCGTTGTCTTCCTCAACGGCAAAGCGCAGAACGAGCCGCACGCTGAAAAAACCAGCGATCTAATCTACTCCCCATACCGCGACGACTTTCCGGCCGTAGCACCACCGCCGGACTACGGCGTAACAGCGACCTGGGCTGCGGAGCTTCCAACCCATATCCAGGGTGAAGACCTCCTTGTGCCGGCTGGCGACTACTTCTGCATGGGAGACAACCGGCCGTACTCGCTCGACGGCCGCTACTGGGGCTTTGTGCCGCGGGAAAACATCGTCGGCCGACCGCTATTTGTGTACTGGTCATTCATCACGGACGAGCAACAGCAGTATAAGACCAGTGCGCGTGACCAGATCGCCTGGGTCGGTCACATTGTTCTTCACTTCTTTGACCAGACCCGCTGGAGCCGCACCTTCCACCGGGTCCAGTAGCCAGGCCGGAAGCATGAGCCGGCAACAACAGACGCTTTCCCCTCCGACCATGCTTCCTGCAACGCGCCCAGCCCGGCGCAAGGCTCGCCGCGAGCCGATCTTGCTCGGCCTCTGCATTGTGCTGCTGCTGCTCGCGGTGGTTCCGCCGCTTATCAACCTGGGCAGGTACCAAAGGCGCATCGCCGGCGCGATCAGTCGCTCCATCGGCCGACCGGTCAGCATGAGCTCGGTTTCACTGCGGCTGCTGCCCTGGCCGGCACTGCAGATTGCCAACCTGGTGGTGGAAGAAGGGCCGGGTTTCGGCGCGGAGCCCGCGCTTATGGCCCCCGAGGTCCTTGCCGAGCCACGGCTCTCCTCACTATGGCGGGGGCACTTCGAACTCAATCGTGTTGAACTCTCAAACGCAAGCGTCAACCTGGTACGCAATGCAGACGGCCGCTGGAACATCTCTTCCGTCCTGCTGCAGGCCTCGCAGATTCCAAATGCGCCCACCGCGCAGGCGCGGCCAGGCCCGGCGCCCCGCTTCCCGTTCATTGAGGCGACCGGCACCCGCATCAACTTCAAGCGGGGTATCGAGAAGCTGCCCTATTCCCTCCTGAACGCCGATTTTTCCATGGTCCTCTTGCGCCCGGAGGTATGGCAACTCAAGCTGGAGGGTCAGCCGGACCGTACCGATCTTGATCTATCCCCTGGCGACACGGGAACGCTTCGTCTCGAGGGCCAGATCCACCGGCTCCCACTGTCGGGGTCTTCTGCGTCCATCACTTCCATGCCGCTCTCACTCGATGGTGAGTGGAGCCATGCGCCGCTGGGCCAGCTCAGCCGACTGCTGCTCGGCCGCGATGCGGGCTGGCGAGGAGACATCGACGCGACGGCCAAGATCGAAGGCGACCTGGACCATCTTGCGGTGCGCACGCACCTGCTTGTCGCCGACCTGCATCGGCAGGAGTTCACCCCCGAGCAGGCCTTTACCCTCGACGCAACCTGCCGGGGAGTCTACAACCACGCTGCGGCAACGATGTCCGGGCTCATCTGCCGTTGGCCGGTCGGGGATGGCTCGCTGGTGCTCAAGCAGGACCAAAGGGCAGGGCACTCAGCGTTCCTGCTGGGTGCGGACAAGGTGCCGGCCAGCTTTGTAGTGTCTGCCTTGGGGCTTCTGGTTCAGGGAACACCCCTGCCCCGGGAGTTCTCGGGACAGATTAACGGCCTGCTTTCCTTCGATCCTGCAAGCCGGCAGCTTGCCGGCTCGATGATAGTTCCCCTTCTGACCATGCGCCACGCCGGAGTTGATGATTCTGCGCTGGTGCTAAAACGGGTCGAGCTGCTGCCACGCCCTGGCGCGGAACCGGCTTTCTTGCTGTCGAGCGATCCCGTGTCGATGGGTCTTCCTGCCAAACCGCTCAGCCTCTCCGCAGAACTCTCACAACGAGGTTACGTCGTACACATCGATGGCTCAGGGACGCTGGCGCCCATACAGGCTCTTTCCGCAGCGCTCCACCTCCCGGGTGCCGACGCGTTCGTCGCGGCAGATCCAGCAATCCCTGCCTCGCGACCGGGCTCATCCCAGGCCGTGCTCGATCTCGCGCTCAACAGCTCTGGGCGATGGAGCGTCAGCGATCTGCCGCTCGGGCCCTCCGCAAGCGTGGCCGGTACCGTCCACCTGCAGAACGTCCTCTGGCGAGCCTCGTGGCTGCCGGTGCCGGTGAGCTTTCCATCCCTGGACGCGACCCTTTCGCCAGGGCTGATCCGCTGGACAAGCCCCGCCGTGGTGCTCGGAGACGGGCCGACGCGCCTGCAACTGTCGGGAGATGCACAGGTGCCGCTCGCTTGCGATGAGAACCTGCCCTGCATTACGCACTTCACCATAGACGCCGCCTCGGTCGACGCTGCAACTGTTCAGGCTGCGTTTGGCGGCGGGGAAAAACCTATGTTCTCGGCCTTGATCCACCGGCTGAATAGCCGTCATGCACCTCTGCCGGCGCTTGCCGGAACAATCCACGCTGACACTCTGCTGCTGGGCAGGCTGCCGGTACACGATGCTTCGATAATCGTCTCCACGCGTCCATTCGGGTTCGACGATCCTGCGACAAACGCAGCCGGGGGAACAGCTACGATTGAAGGTCTTGATGGGCGGGCCCTCGGTGGCCGCCTGCACATGTCTGGCTCCATCGCTCTTGAGGGCGCAACGCCTAGCTATACAGTACGAGCATCGCTGACGGGAGCCAGCGCGACGCAGGCTGCGGCCCTCTGGCATGAGAGCTGGGGCTCGGGCGTCCTGAGCGGTACCGCTGCGTTCCACCTCGCCGGCATCACCGCAGCCGATCTGCTCTCGTCTGCCAGGGGAAGCTTTCACGCATCCTGGTTGCACGGCTCGCTCGCGCCGGCGCTGCCGGACTTCGCAGATTGGGACGCTGACGGCAACATTGGTCCGGACGGGCTAACCATTGCGCACGGTCCCATGCCCGGCACCACGGCGGCGCTTGCGGGCGATATCGGCTGGGACCGTACCCTGACAATGCACTTCAGCCCTGCGCCAGAAGCCAAACCTGAAACTCTCGCCGGTACCCTTGCCGCGCCCGTGCTTTCGCCAGCAGCCCCGGCCGAAACCGCAGACCCACAGCATGAGTAGCTACTCGAGCGTGCGCCGGTGCACGCTCGCCGCAATCTCCGGCACGCTACCATCGTTCACGTCGACCTCTGTTGGCTGACCGAGGAGCAGCATGCGTCGCGACAGGCTGCCGCGAGCGGGTACGCGCACCTGCTCAGTGGACGTACTCGAAGCAGAGTGGACGGTAAGTGGCACCTCAGCGTCCGCGTAACCTGAGTTACTGACCTGCACGGCGACTAGCCATTGGTCGCCATTCGGGTCCGTCTTGTTGGAGAAGACCTTTGTGATCGCGAGATCGGGCAGTCCGGGATCGTCGTAGACCCAGGCCTGGAAAAACCAGTGCAGGTCAGCTGCAGCGACGCTCTTCTCGCCTATCGCAGCATCGCTGGCTGGGGCCGCCGTCTCTGCGGTCTTCAATGCATGTTCGACAAGTCCTTCAAAGTAGTCCGCCTTCGTGTCTTTCGCCGGATCGTAGGCGCGGAGCGCCTTCACCAGAGCTGCATCACCGGCCAGTGAGCGAAGCATCCAGAGCACAAAAGTGCCCTTTGTCCGATAGAAGACCGCGTCCTGGGCTGCAATGAGTGACTGCCCCTCAGCGCTCCCGGGCGTAGCCGGCTCTGCCAGAGCAAGCGCGCTGCGCCCGGCTCCCAGCTGCTCCAGTGCCCGGCTCCGACCCTCTGTGCGCTCGGTCCATAGCACGCTCATCAGCCCGGCAACTCCCTCGCGCAACCAGGGCCGCGGCGAGTGGAAGTAGACGTGCGCCAGCGCACCGCTCAACTCACCGGCAAGTGCCGAGGCTCCCCGGTCCGCGTTCAGGCTTAACAGGAGCGCATCGCCGTCATCCGCCGGGGCAGCGCCGGTGACCGGCAGGTCCAGCAACAGGAGCGGACGCGCAGGCGCAGGCGCGAACCAGTCGCTGAACAATGGTTGCAGCAGGTCGGCTGCTGCGCGGTATTTCTGCGCCGCCTCATCATGCCCGGGCATGGCTGCGATCGAGACCAGCGCATTTAGCTCTGCTTCCTCCCGCGTCGCGAGCATAAGTGAGGGCGTCGCGAAACCGAGCGGCGTGGCAGGTAGTGTGATGTGCTCGATGCCCGGAAAGCTCGCGGTGGGCAGCGCGGCCGGCTCGCCCGGCGCTACGGGGTGCCCGTCGAGAACGGCGATATTCGGGTTGTCGCCCATGAACTCCGCCGTGATAGCCATGCTGACCTGCGCAGCGCCGTTGCGCAGCTTCTGCCGTCCGATCTCCTGGAAAAGGCGGGCTCCGTCGCCCAGCAATGCGGGAACCGAGGCTACCGGGTACCAGACCGAATCACCAAAGCCGCGCAACCCTGTAAATCCCTCGCCGATGCGGTCCCAGTCCGTCTGTGCAGCAGGCAGAGCCGGTGCGCCGACCCGGTCCAGCCGTCCGCTGGAGGGCGCCATCGTGCCGGAGTACTCGATGGTGAACTCTTCTTCCTCACCTGGCGCCAGCGGCGCGGGAAGAGAGATCGCCGCCTCTGTGAGCGAGCCGGTATGGTCGGCGTCACTCGCGATGGTGTGAACTGCGAAGGGCAGCACCTTGCCTGCGCTGCGGATGTGTTCGAAATGCAGCGTCGAGCTGAGCTGCAGCGGCAGAGTCCGCAGCGGCTGCGGCCCGTCGTTCCGCAGCCTCGCGCGGAGCTCCGCTTCCAGCCCCGCACGAGCAGGCTCCAGGTGAATCGTGAAGTCGTAGGAGGTGAAGGTAGGCGCGGTACGCATCGCATCGGTCACGGAATAGGCGAGAGCCGCCGGTGCGACCTCGGCGCTCGTAGAACCGGTTGTGTCTGCAGCAGAAGCAGCTGAGCGCGAGAAGATGACCTGCCCGTGCGAGGGCTCCGGAGCCGGCGCATCGGGTACCTGAGCAACAGCTCGCGCCAGGCTCATGCACAGGAAAAAGCCAAGTGCTACGCGGCGGCAGCAAGCCTCGCATGCGGTTTTTCCTCGCATACGGCGTGACGATCTAGGAACGATTTGCAGCTTCAGAAGGAACCTAATCCTTTTTGCTTCTTCGGTGGCGTTGGCATGTCCGTGGGCCGCGCCGCGGCAACAGTTTGGGCACGGGCTAGCCGGCGCTGCCGGGCAGCCTCGAAGAGAACAACAGCCCCAGCGACCGACACATTCAAAGACGCGATCGCCCCGGCCATCGGGATGCGCAGCAGGTGGTCGCAAGTGCGGCGGACCAGCTCATGCAGCCCAGCCCCTTCGCGACCAAGCACCAGCGTGCACGGCGCGGTGAAATCAAAAGCGTCATAATCAACGCTGCCCCGCTCGTCAAGCCCGATCACCCAGATACCAGCAGCCTTGATCTGCTCAAGCGCGCGTGTCATGTTGACGATGCGCGCCATCCGGACGTGCTCCGCCGCGCCTGCGGAAGCTTTTGCGGCAACTCCGCTCAGCGGTGCGGCGCGGCGTTCCGTCGCAACCACCCCATCGACCCCGGCGCCATTGGCCGTCCGCAGCAAGGCGCCCAGGTTCTGCGGGTCTTCCACGCCGTCCAGGGCTAGCAGCAAGGCGTTTCGCCCTTCCTGTGGCAGAAGCAGGTCCTCAAGATCGACCAGCGCCTTTGCTCGCACTAGGGCTACTATGCCCTGGTGCGCCGCGGTTTTGGCGAGCTCGGTCAGGTGGTCGCGCGGCTCCAGCCGGACACGTACCCCGCGCTCCTTGCATAGAGCGGCGATGCGATCCAGCTTGGCGTCGACCCGATCTCGGGCCAGGCACACGTGATCAAAGGTGCGCGAACCGGTTCGCACCGCCTCCTCAACCGGGTGGAGGCCATAGAGAATATCCATCTTCCTCAGTGTATCGGGACCGGTACGGAGGTCAGTGCCGGAAGAGCGCGGGCTCCATGCGCCGGGACTGCCGGCCCTCATACTTCGTCCATGATGGAATTCTTCCTGGGATCGCGAGTCCTTCGTGTACCCACCGGCGTCTCAATTCAGCAGAGATGAGCAGCCAGGCTAGAACCCTCCAAGGATTGACGAGCGGCATCGCCGGTGCGGCTAATGCCGAGATCGCCGAGCGGCTTAAGCGCCAGGACCCACTTCTGCTCGACCAATTGATCGTCGAGTACCAGCACCGGCTGCTGCGATACCTCCTCTACCTGACCGGTAATCGTGAACTCGCGGAAGATCTTTTTCAGGAAACCTGGATGCGGGTGCTCCTGCGCGGCGCGCAGTACAACGGCAACGCCCGCTTTGACACCTGGCTGTTTACTATCGCGCGAAACCTGGTGATTGACTTCCGCCGCCGCCGCACGATGGCGAGCCTGGAGGAGATGTCGGAGAACGCGGAGGACGAGCGGCCCTTTGAAGTGGCGAGCAGTGATCCTACCCCGTTCGACAATTACCTGAGCCGTCAAAACGGTGCCCTTGTGGCCGAAGCCCTGCTCTCCCTCGATCCGTTGCACCGTGAAGTGCTGGTTCTTCGCTTCCATGAGGAGCTGGCCCTGGATCAGATTGCCACAGTGACCGGTGCGCCTCTTTCCACAGTCAAGTCCCGGCTCTATCGCGGGCTGGCCGCGCTGAGGCCCCGCATCGAGCAAGCCACGAGTCGCGGCGGAGCGGAGAGCCGCCAGGAGGTGCGCTCGTGAGGATCCTCGTCGAACAACAGGAAAACCGGCACCAGCAGGAGCTTCGGCAGGCGGATCGCTCGGAAGTATACGCGGAGCAGACCAGCTTCCGGCCGGATCCACAGCTTTTGGAAGCACTGACCGGGCAGAATGCCGTCGCGGAGCGGGCACTCGCGTTACGTACCCGGCGCGCTGTCTTTCACGCCTTATCAGAACGGAGGACTGGCCGCGAAGAGGGCCGTCGTCATCTGCTGATCGCTCTTCTGCTGACCGGAGCATTGACCCTGGCGCTCGCCCCTGCGCTATGGACCGGAATCGAGGATATGCTAGGCGGCGAAACGCTCCTGGACCTGCCTGGCATGCTGGTGGCTCTTGGAATGACACTTTTCGCTGCGGTCGTCGCCGTCCTGTTCCTGCTGGGCGGCGAGCAACAGGCTAGCCAGGTCACGCGCAGCACCAGGCGCTGAGCTCCTCCGGAGATCTCCGGGCTACTTCCCTGACTGGAAACGCCGATGCTGCCTTTTCTCTCAAGTCGCGCGCCCAAGCCTGCCGGCACACCTGGCGAGGATCAGCTCCCGACTCTCTCATCGGAGATCGGGCTGATCCCCCGCTGGTCGGTCGCCGCTTCTGCGCTTGCCTTTGTCAGCGTGCTCTATCTTTTTTGGGTTGTCTTACCGCAGTATCGCCAGCATCCTCCGCATCACACGCTGCCGTTTGGCGTACGGCTCTATTTCGCGCTTTCCTGGAGCGCGCTGTCTGCGCTGTACATGCTGATGATTGGCTACATCAGCAGAGATACACGGCGGCGTGCGATGCGGGCCCGGTTCTGGATTGTCGTTTGCCTCGCGCTCCCGGGCGGGATCGGTGCAGTGCTTTATTTCCTTCTCCGTTCTCCGCTGGTCCGTTTCTGCCCGGCCTGCTCGACACGCGTGCAGCCTGGTTATCACTTCTGCCCGCAGTGCGCCTACCAGCTCTCGGCCAGCTGTCGCCGCTGCTACAGCACTATGAACCTGACGGATCGCTTCTGTGTGGAGTGCGGCTATGACCGTGCCACAGAGGACGCGCCGCAGAGACTTTACGCTTTTCGCGCAGAGTCCTAGCGAGCTGCGCCGCGTCGTATACTCTGGCAGGCAATCATCTTGACTGCGCTCATCATTGACGACGAGCAGCTGGCTCGCGAGGAGCTCGAGTTCCTGCTTGAGGGCACCGATGATGTTGAGCTGCTCGCGCAAGGCAGCAACGGCATTGAGGCTGTTGAGCTGATCCGCACGCACCGGCCCGATGTTGTCTTCCTTGATGTCCAGATGCCCGGGCTGGACGGTTTCGCGGTCCTCCGTAAGCTGCTTGAGCTTGGCGGCGCGGAAGCCCTGCCGCAGATCATCTTTGCGACCGCCTTTGATCAGTATGCTGTACGCGCGTTTGACGTGAACGCGATTGACTACCTGCTGAAGCCGTTTGATCGCTCGCGTGTGCTGCAGGCACTTGACCGGGCACGCTTCCGCGTCCATGAGCGCGGCGTCATCGGCGACTTGCCGGCTCCGGCAGCTTCCGGCAGCAGCGCCAGTCTCGTCGGGTCAGAAGCCCAGTTATCCGCATTGTTGCGCCTGATTGAACAAACCAGCGCCGCCAAACAGGCCTCGGCAAGCAAGATCGTGCTGCAATCCAGCTCACGCCTCCTACTGGTAGATCAGAAAGATATCTGCTTTGCGGCTGTCGAGGATGGCACCATCACAGTGACCACGAGCGCGTTCGAGGGGCAGTCGAAGTGCCGGACACTGGAAGAGCTGCTGGAACTCCTCGATCCGGCTCTGTTCTGGCGAGCGCACCGCTCCTACGTAGTCAACCTGAACCACATTCGTGAGGTTGTGCCGTGGTTCAAAAGTAGCTACCAGCTGCGAATGGATGACAGAAAGATGTCGGAGATCCCGGTAAGCCGGACACAAACGCGCCGGCTGCGCGAGCTGTTTAAGCTGTAGCAGACTGACCTCTTACAAGCCGATTTTCCTGTCCCGGCTGCGAGCCGTTCAACTTCGTTTCTGCTGGCTGACAATGTCCCAGGCAGAAGCCGCCGGAGGCCAGGTAGCGAGCGGCAAGGCTGCTTCTTGGTGCACCTGTGAAGGGTGTTCACACGCGACAAAAGGCGAATAAAATGAGAAAGTAGAGAGGGTACCACTCCCACCACATCTCCTATACGGGATGTCTTTTCCACATCCAGTAGGGTTCACTACCAAAGACCACACAAGATACAGTGGTTCTAGAAGCAAGGGCACTGAGATTGCACACAGTTTTACGCCCTGCACCAAAATGTATCGCCGGCAGGGCTCCGCCGCCTACGGCAGAAAAGAGAACCAATTTGGCTGACCTGCAAACTTCGCTTCAGAGCACACTCGCCGACGTCATCCCCGACTTTCCCCTGCCGGAAGCGCCCCCGCAGATGCAGGTGCGCAAGCGCAACGGCACGCTGGAGCCGGTGGATGTGAACAAGATCGTCAAGGCAGTGCAGCGCTCCTCGCATGGGCTTGCGCACATCGACCCGATGCGGGTTGCGTCGAAAACGATCGGCGGCCTGTTCAACGGTGCGACGACCCGGGAGCTGGATTCAATCTCGATCCAGACTTCGGCGGCGTTGATCGCCGAGGAGCCAGAGTACTCGAAGCTGGCGGCGCGCCTGCTGCACGCGACGATCCTGAAGGAGGTTGCCGGGCAGAATATTTACTCGTTCTCGCAGTCTATTGAGCTCGGACATGAGCAGGGGCTGATCGGAGCAGCAGCGGTCGAGTTCGTCCGCAACAACGCGCGCAAGCTCAACAACGCGATCGACGATGAGGCCTCGGACCGCTTCGAGTACTTCGGCCTGCGCACGGTGTACGACCGCTACCTGCTGCGTCACCCGATTACTCGCAAGGTGATCGAGACCCCGCAGTACTTCTTCCTGCGTGTCGCGTGCGGGCTGGCGCTTACCGTCTCCGAGGCGGTGCCCTTTTACCGATTGCTGGCCGCCCATGACTACATGCCGTCGACGCCGACCCTGTTCAACTCCGGGACCAAACATCCGCAGATGTCGAGCTGCTACCTGATAGACTCGCCGGCTGATTCGCTGGATTCGATCTACGACGCCTACAAGCAGGTGGCTCTTCTCTCGAAGTTTTCGGGCGGAATCGGGCTCGCGTTCCACCGCATCCGCTCGGAGGGCTCGCTGATTCGCGCAACGAATGGGATCTCCAACGGGATCGTGCCTTGGCTGCGGACGCTTGATGCTTCGGTCGCGGCAGTGAACCAGGGCGGCAAACGCAAAGGCGCGGCAACCGTATATCTGGAGCCGTGGCATGCCGATATCGAGCAGTTTTTAGAGCTCCGGGACAACACGGGGGATGTAGCCCGCCGGACCTATAACCTGAATACGGCCAACTGGATCCCTGACCTCTTCATGAAGCGCGTCGATGAGGATGCGATGTGGTCGCTCTTTGACCCGAAGATCGTGCCGCACCTGACGGATCTGTTCGGGCCGGAGTTCGAGGCGGCTTACGAGGCAGCAGAACGCGGGGGGCTCGCCATCCGGCAGGTCAAAGCGCGCGACCTGTATGCACGCATGATGCGGACGCTGGCCGAGACCGGCAATGGCTGGATGACCTTCAAAGATACGACCAACCTGCGCTGCAACCAGACCGGGAAGCCCGGCAATGTGGTGCACCTCTCGAATCTCTGCACGGAGATCACGGAGGTGACCTCAGGTGAGCAGACCGCAGTCTGCAACCTGGGCTCGATCAACCTGGGGCGGCACGTAATAAACGGCAGGTTCGACTACGAGAAGCTGGCGAACACGGTGCGGCTGGCTGTGCCGATGCTTGATCGCGTCATCGACATCAACTATTACCCGGTGCCGCAGGCTGCAGGCTCGAACGCGCAGTGGCGCCCGGTAGGCCTTGGTGTGATGGGCCTGCAGGATGTGTTCTTTCAGCTTGGTCTCGCGTTCGATTCGTCCGAAGCACGGGAGCTCTCGACCCGGATTCAGGAGGAGATTTACTACCACGCGCTATATGCCTCGACCGAGCTCGCCGAGAAGAATGGCCCGCACCCGGCGTTCGCGGACACGCGCGCTGCCGAGGGTCAGCTGCAGTACGACTTGTGGAATATCGTCCCAAAGGACCTGGCGCGCTGGGCGGTGCTCAAGGACCGCATCCGCAAGCACGGGCTGCGCAACTCGCTGCTGATTGCGATTGCGCCGACCGCAACGATCGCGTCCATTGTGGGCTGCTATGAGTGCATCGAGCCGCAGATCTCCAACCTGTTCAAGCGCGAAACACTCTCGGGCGAGTTCCTCCAGATCAACCGCTACCTGGTGGACGAATTGAAGGCGCGCGGGCTCTGGAACGATGAGATCCGCACGCGCATCAAGATGGCCGAGGGCAGCGTGCAAGGACTGACCGAGCTGCCGGAAGATGTGCGGCTGCGCTACCGCACGGTGTGGGAGCTGCCGATGCGCGCTATCATCGACATGGGTGCGGAGCGTGGCGCCTGGATCGATCAGTCGCAGTCGCTGAACCTCTTCGCCGAGTCCCCAAACATCGGCCGGTTATCGTCGATGTATATGTACGCGTGGAAGGCAGGCGTAAAAACGACCTACTACCTGCGCTCGCGGCCGGCAACAAGAATCGCCAAGACCACGGTCGGACATTCGGCACAGGGAAATGCGCCTGCACCCGCGCCCGCAGCAACACCGAGCACAGACGCGGTGGCCTGCTCACTCGACAATCCTGAAACGTGCGAGGCCTGCCAGTAAGCACCTGAGATGGGCAGTTTACCTGCTCTACCCATTCGCAAGAACCGTAGATCGTTGGGCTCATAACTCAGTGATCTCGATAAGGAGATGAAATGTCGTCATCCGTTGTTGTTCCCGACTCCATTCTCGACCCGGGCATGTGCCTGACCCTGCGGCCGATGAAGTATCCCGCGTTCTTTGAAATGTTCAAGGACGGCATCAAGAATACCTGGACGGTTGAGGAGATCGATTTCTCTACTGACCTGGTCGACCTGAAGCAGCGTCTGACGCCGGCCGAGGTACACGTGATCCAGCGCCTCGTCGCTTTCTTTGCAACTGGCGATTCGATCGTCTCGAACAACCTGGTGCTGAACCTATACAAGCACATCAACTCGCCTGAGGCGCGCTTGTATCTATCGCGCCAGCTTTACGAGGAAGCCGTACACGTGCAGTTCTATCTCACGCTGCTCGATAACTACATTCCGGAACCGAGCGAGCGCAACGCTGCGTTCGCTGCCGTCGACAACATCCCGTCCATCTCGAAGAAAGCCGACTTCTGCATGAAGTGGATGGACTCCATTCAGGAGATTGATACTCTCCAGACCGACGCGCAGCGCCGGCAGTTTTTGCTGAACCTGATCTGCTTTGCCGGTTGCATCGAGGGGCTTTTCTTTTTCGCCGCCTTCGCTTACGTCTACTTCTTCCGTTCGCGCGGCATGCTGCACGGTCTCGCCGCGGGTACAAACTGGGTCTTTCGTGATGAGAGCGCGCACCTCGAGTTTGCTTTCGAGGTGGTCAATAAGGTTCGCGAGCAGCACCCGGAGATGTTTGACGCACAAATGCAACAGCAGGTGACACAGATGATGCGCGAAGCAGTGGATGCGGAGCTGCAGTTTTCTGAGGATCTGCTGGAAGGCGGCGTTGCCGGCCTCTCGACGCGCGACATGCGCGAATACCTGCAGTATGTGGCTGACCAGCGCCTGGAGCGGCTCGGCATGGCAAAGGTCTTCGGCTCGCGCAATCCGTTCCCGTTCATGGATCTGCAGGACGTGCAGGAGCTGACGAATTTCTTTGAGCGCCGCGTGTCGGCCTACCAGGTCGCGGTTGAGGGAGAAGTGGCGTTCCACGAAGAGTTTTAAGGCGGCCTTGAGCACCGGCTCAGCACGCCGGCGAAGCGAAAAAGAAGCGGAGCCACAAGGCTCCGCTTCTTCTCAAGCCTCCCGCCGCTGCCCAATCGAAAAGGCTCGCCCTCTCCTGCTCGATAGTCGGACGTGTTGCTAGTGGCGGTAAACAGATTTGCACCTCTGCTCTGACCCGCGATGTGGCTTGGCCGGCAGCTAGGAACGCCATCGTCTCGTCAACGTACCAGGGCGGATCCGCCAAAACCAGATCGGCACCCCGCAGGTGCGGAACGCCCTTCAGGAGGTCACACACTTCAAGGTGCGACCTGACTCTTTCAGGCAATCGGTCACGAATTGCATCGTCTCTGTCCACTAGCACGCAAGTTCGTTCTTCGCCGCGCTCCGAAGCGTCAACAAAAAGAGAAGGAGTTCCCAAAAAGCCGACCGTCGCGTTGATTGGCAGAGCCTCTACCTCCACGCGGAAGGACTCTACTGTCTCGCGATCGAACCACCAGGCTGCATCGAGAAGATGCGGCGTTGGCAGCAGGCCTAATGCCCACTGTGACAAGCCACTCTTGCCGGGTTGGATTGCTACTGCGGTCATGGTCCCTCCCGGCACTCCTGAATCAACGGCACATCGCACATGGGCTTACTCCGCTGAAAAGCGCTTTTCCATTTCCGAAGACCACGCCGTGATAGCCCGTCTCTGCACCTGCATTGACTGAAGATGCTCCGGACGCAAACGCCCCGCAGTGGGCGTGAAAACCTGGATCTCCAGCGGCACGGTTCGCGATGGCAAATTCGGATGAATCTCTTGTAGACGATCGACGAAGTGCTCCATCTTGGCGTCGATGTCTTCCTCTGAGGCGCTTGTGAAAGTGGCGTAAGCATACATGTCTAGGCCACTCTCGATCAGACGCTTCATGTAACCCAACTGCCTATTAAAGCCGCCCTGTTCGGCGGCCGTATTGAAGGCGAAGGACTCTTCATCGAAGCCCTTGAAACATCCGACCCTCGCGTAGTTTCGGTATGACGCAATCTCCACTTGCTCGCTGCGCGTGAGCTTCGACCAAAAGTAATCCGTTTACAGGTTGTTATCTGACCACAGCATCGTGGTATCTGCCAAGCTCCGGGCATGCAGGGAACGCATCGCCCACAGAACGTACTCCGGCGTGAGATCCGGCTGTCCTCCACTCAAGTCCAACACGGGCGGGCGTGGTGTGAGCTCCGCATACTCGGACACCAGATCGTCTATGGACTGCATATCGGAGTAACGCAGGTCAGCACTGAGGCGGTTGAAGGGGACAAAGCAGTACCAGCATTTCCAGTTGCAAGCCGCGTTTTGGAAAACTTGGGCTTCGATAGCCTCAAGCTCGAGCGATAGCTTAGGGCCCGCGCCAGCAACTTTGCGGGCAACGTGATGCTGGATAACAACAATGTCGCCGCTACAGTCGTCAGTACAAGCCTGCTGTAGCGGAAGCTGCCAAAGGGTAGCGTCTGTTCCCCAGCTTCCAGAGTGTCAGAGCACTCTCCAGAGTTGAAGCTGAGTCGGCAAGGCTTGTTCTTGCCGACTCTTTTCAGCGCCTCTTTCGATCTCCGAGAGAAGCCCTGCAAAGGACTGCAACAGCCAGACAAGGTTCATAAGTCGCGTCACCAGAGTCGATTGAGATCCTTGATTGTCGGTCTCAACACGCTGAAGCAGTGCCACTCTCCTGAATCCGTTCGTCGCCGTTGAGCTTAGAGACTTGCGTAAGGAGCGAATATGCACAAACAAGACAACTCGGATGCGCAGTTGGTTCATGTTTATGCTTGCTCCGCTTGTGGTTGACTGAGTTTGCCGGAGGACTTCCCACCAAGAGACGGCGTAACGGGGTTATTCGAGTGTCCAAAGTGTGGCCACGCGCAACAGTTGAACGTCCGGATCATCACGCGCAAGGACCTAATCGAGCAACCTTGAGTCCTTAGCCGCTAGAGTTTGTTCAGCGGCAGCGGCAGTTGTTCTTTTCGCGGAATTGCCAGCTTGCGTTTCAGAGCCCGGACGAATTACTGACTACGCGTGAAGAGTTACTGGCCTTTGCGATCAACTTCGTTGAAAGCTCGAGATTGGGCTGCTCCAGCGGACGCATAGCAAGGCCGTTCCGGGCGATTCTCCACGCCCCTGCTCGCGTCAAGAAAGCAACATTGCACGATCCACCATAGAGTTCCTGTGCGCCCTCCTCCGCCGTCGCTATGTGGTGGACGGTGCTGGGACGAACTGAAGCTCTACTTGCCGCGCCAAGCAGTGCGTCGTAGAGTGCCGGGTTGATGTGTCGCTCGAAAAGCGCCCGAGAACAGAGTGCCCCGATCCCACACCCGAAGCGTTCATCTTCGCCAATCAGGCGGGGAGCTTCATGGACACGGACAACTATCGCAAGCGTGTTCTCCACAAATCGCTCGCGACCTGAAACTGCCGAAGCTGACGTTTCAGGTCATCCGTCCAACGATCGCAACGCTCGCTCAGAAGCAGGGGACCGTGAAAGACGTGCAGGGCCTCATGCGGCACTCACGGACGGCAACGACCACCGATGTCTACATGCAGGAGATTCCCGAGAGTGTGCAGTCCACGGTGAACTCGATTCACCTTGAGCTGCGAAAAACGTCCCGGCCGAATCACCGCAAAGGCACTCAGTCCGCGTCAGCCAGTGCGAAGCGCAAGCCAGCGCGACACCAGTTTGGTGTCGTCTCCGCGAAAGGTTTTCGCGCTTTGACACCAAACAGGGTAAAGAGGGGGTAAGCCCGCTTCCTGTAAGTGCTAAGTTTTGAGGGGGTGTTTGGTGGACCTGATCGGGATCGAACCGATGACCTCTTCCATGCCATGGAAGCGCGCTCCCAGCTGCGCCACAGGCCCACCTTGTGGAGGGGTGCAGGTTCCATTCTGCCCGCATCGACCCAAATCGTCAAATGGCTGATAACGACTGCCCTTAGAAGACACGCTTTGCGGGTACCGGCGCCCTGCGGAGGAAAGGTCACTCGGTCTCCGTCAGTAGCAGAGCCATGTTGAGTCGCTTGCCGGCCAGAGCCAATTGGAGAGCTCTTTCGTCGGTAGGCCAGCTAAGAATGAGTAGGCTGCCCTAGACCTACGCGTTCAATCACGCCAGCTCTGCGCTTGCTGAGTGGGCCAAGGCACATGTAGATCAGCAGGCGAATAACCGGAGAAGTCGCCTGTAAAATCTTGAGCATGCTTCCGCTGTTTCCTGAAGCCATCAATACCGATCTGCCGCCAACCGAAATCCCTCCGCTTGGCTGGGCACACCCCGTGCTTGCGGAGTGGTTCCTTTCGCGTTTCGGCTCGCCGACCGAGCCGCAAATCGAGGGTTGGCCGCCGATCATCGCTGGACATACTACGCTGATCTCGGCGCCAACCGGCTCGGGTAAGACGCTCGCAGCGTTCTTGGTAGCTATCGACCAACTGCTGCGAAAAGCGATCGATGGCCGTCTCGGCGAAGCGACGGAGGTCGTCTATGTGTCGCCCTTAAAAGCGCTCTCAAACGACATACAGAAGAACCTGGACGGGCCGCTTCGCGAGATCCAGGCGCTTGCGCTCGAACGCGGCTATCTGTGTCCAGAGATACGGACCGCGGTGCGAACCGGTGACACTTTTGCGAAAGAGCGCCAGCAAATGCTGCGCCGGCCGCCGCATATCCTCGTCACCACCCCCGAGTCGCTCTACATTCTGCTGACGGCCGAGCGGAGCCGCGACAATCTCCGCATGGTGCGGACCATCATCGTCGATGAGATCCATGCCGTTGCCGATGACAAGCGCGGTGCGCACCTTTGGCTAACGCTGGAGCGGCTGGATGCGCTCGTGTGCGGGCAAAGCCGGCTCTCGCCCGGAACTCTGGTATGCGATCGCAGCAAAGGGCCGCAGCGCATCGGGCTTTCCGCAACACAGAACCCGATCTCCTTAGTCGCCGAGGTCCTCGCCGGCTCCGGCAAGGGTGACGAAGTGCAGATTGTAAGCGTAGGGCAGCGGCGCATGCTCGATCTCGGTATTGAGATCCCTGACGAGGAGCTCAGTTCTGTTGCCACGCGCGCAATCTGGGAGTCCATTCACACGCGCCTGTGCGAACTAGTCAATGAACACCGTTCCACGCTTGTATTCGTCAACACGCGAGCGATGGTGGAGCGTCTGTCGTTTCAGCTGGGCGAGCGGCTTGGCGCCGAGAACGTCGCAGCGCATCACGGGTCGCTCTCGCGCAAGCTGCGGCTTGAAGCGGAGCGCAAGCTCAAGGCGGGGGAGATCCGCGTACTGGTGGCTACGGCTTCTCTGGAGCTCGGCATTGACATTGGCTCGATCGACCTGGTCTGCCAGATCAACTCTCCACGCGCGATTGCCCCGGCGATGCAGCGAATAGGGCGCGCCGGGCACTGGCGCGGAGCTATCCCAAAGGGGCGCTTCTTCGTGACTACGCGTGACGACCTCCTGGAGACCGCAGCACTGGTACAGGCCATGCGTTCCGGCGTGCTCGACAGGCTGGAGGTGCCGCCTGAGCCGCTTGACGTCCTGATGCAGCAGATCGTCGCAGCCTGTGCCGCTCAGCCTGCAGACGACCCGTGGCATGAAGATGCGCTTTTCGCGATGGTACGCCGCGCCTACCCATATCGCGAGCTTGCGCTCGAGTGCTTCGAGGGGCTGTTATGCCTGCTGACCGAGGGCATCGCAAGCAGCCGCGGTACCTGGGGCGCTTACCTGCTGCGCGACCGAGTTCATGGGGTCCTGCATGCGCGTCGAGGAGCCCGTATCGCGGCAGTTTCCAACGGCGGAACCATTCCCGACACCGCGATCTTTCAGGTGATTGCTCAGCCGGAAGGTACCCCAGTCGCCACACTCGATGAGCATTTCGCGATCGACTCGTCGCCGGGCGACGTGATCCTGCTGGGAAATACGAGCTGGCGCATCACGCTCGTTGAGAGCGCAGGCCGCATCCTCGTGGAAGATGCACACGGTCAGCCGCCAAATGTTCCCTTCTGGACAGGGGAGGCGCCGCAGCGTACGCGCGAGCTCTCGGAGTTTGTCTCTGCTATACGCAACGAGATCAGCCGCCGCACGCCCGACGTGCTGCCCGGCTATATCTCCGAGGCGCATCCCCAGGTCGCCTCCACTGTTTGCTGGCTGCGGGAGCAGTGCTGCTGTACAGCCGGGGCGGCCGAGCAGATGATCGGCTACATCGTCGCAGGTCGCGCTGTACTGGGCGCCGTGCCAACACTCACGACCATCATCGCGGAACGCTTTTTTGACGAAGGAGGTGGCATGCAGCTCATCCTGCATGCGCCCTTCGGCGGGCGCATCAACAAGGCCTGGGGCCTTGCGCTACGCAAACGCTTCTGCCGTGGCTTCAACTTTGAGCTGCAGGCGGCGGCAACCGATAATGGCCTCAACATCTCGCTTGCTGAGCAGCACTCGTTCCCATTGAGTGACGTTTTCCAGTTCCTCACTGAGCAGACCGTGCAGGAGCTGCTCCAGCAGGCCTCACTTACCTCACCCATCTTCAAGGCGCGCTGGCGGTGGGATGCCTGCCGCTCGCTGCAACTACTGCGTTTTCAGAAAGGCAAGAAAGTGGCTCCGCAGGTGATGCGTACGCGCGGCGAAGACCTGCTTGCCAATGTCTTTCCGCAGATCGCAGCTTGCCAGGAGAACATCGAGGGCGACATTGAGGTGCCGGATCACCCTCTGGTGCGCGAAGTGATGAAGGACACACTGCAAGAGGCGATGGACCTGGAGGGGCTAAAGGCTGTCCTTGCCGGTATGCAGACAGGCGCGATTCGTTGTCTCGCAGTCGATACCACAACCCCTTCGCAGTTCTCGCACGAGCTGATCAACGCCATGCCGTATGCTTTTCTCGACGACGCCGATCTCGAGGAACGTCGAACCCGCGCAGTCTCTCTGCGGCGCACAGTGCCGGACAGTGTGCTGGGTGAGGCAGGGCGGCTTTCACCTGATGCGATCGCAGAAGTGCGCGCGCAGCAGTGGCCTGACATTCGCGACGAGCATGAACTACACGACCAACTGCAGGCCTTGATTCTCGTTCCGGAGAAGCTTGTGCAGCAGTTCTCGCTCACGTACGCGCGCTCCGCCGCTGATGCCTGGCCACTTCTTTTTTCGCGCCTTCTCAGCAGTCGCCGCGCCGCCATCGCGGTTGCAGATGGGGAGCGCTACTGGGTCACAGCCGAGCGGCTTGCGTGGGCCCGCAGCCTGATGCCGAAGCTGCTGCCGGAGCAGGCAATTCCACTGATCGAGGCAGCCGAGGCGCCGGCTGAGGAGGTACTGCGCCGCGCAGTGCAGGGGTGGATGTGCCTGCTGGGGCCGGCCACAGCAGCATCGCTGGCCGAGATGCTCCACGTTCCGGCAACGGAGATATGGAAGCAGCTCCTGCGGCTGGAAGTCGCAGGTACGCTCATGCGCGGCGTCTTCGAACGTGTTCCCGCGTCAGACGCGACTGTCAGCGATCACCAGACAGAGTGGTGCGACAGACGGATCCTTCAACGCATCTACCAGCGTACGCTGGGTTCGCTGCGGAAACAGGTCGAGCCAGTGTCACCCGCCGTGTATCTACAGTGGTTGCTGAGCTGGCAGCACGTAGCACCGCAAACGCAGCTCACCGGCGAAGCGGGTCTACTGGAGGCGTTGCGCGGTCTTGAAGGTTTTGAGGCACCGGCCGTCGAGTGGGAGCGAACGCTGCTGCCGGCCCGTGTTGCCGATTACGACCCGCGCTGGCTCGACAGCCTTTGTGTCGCCGGTGTAGTTGGGTGGGGCCGCTTGTCGCCGCACCCTGCCTTCTTCGCAGCGCAAACGGGAGCAGATGCAGGAGGACCGCGACGCGTGATCCCAACCGGGATGGCGCCCATCACGTTCTTTCTTCGCGAGGAGGCGCTTTGGCTCGACCTGTGCCTGGATGCGGGCCGCGTACCCGAGACAAACCTGCCCTGCTGCCTGAGCGAGCTTGCACTTAGTGTCCGCTCCTGCCTTGCCGCGCGGGGCGCCATGTTCGCGGCTGACTTGTTACGTGCTTTTGCAGTCGCCCCAGCCGAGCTGGATCATGCATTGTGGGAGTTGGTTGCGGCAGGTCTGGTTATGGCAGACGGCTTTGACAGCCTGCGGCGGCTGATTGATCCGCGGCGAAAGCAGGTGTATGCACCTTCACCGAATGGCAAGCGTGCCGCGCGGCAGGCCATGGGCCGCTGGAGCCTGATGGAAAGCGCAGCGACCGCAAACGAGCAACCTTGGCAAGGGCAGGCGCCGCTCGGGAAGCGCGACGATGCAAAGGAAACCGGCGCATTGGCGGAGCAGCGCGAAGCCCAGCTTGCCTCAGCGTGCACGACACTGCTGCGCCGCTACGGAGTGCTCTTTCGCGATCTCCTGGAGCGCGAGACGAACATGCCGAGGTGGCGTGAGCTGCTGCCTATGCTGCGTCGGATGGAGGCCCGCGGTGAAGTGCGAGGAGGCCGGTTTCTGTCGGGCTTTGCTGGTGAGCAGTTCGCTCTGCCAGAGGCGCTGCAGAGCCTGCGCGAAGCGCGCCGTGCCGGCCTCCGCATCGATCTCGACGTGTCAGTCTCGGCTGCTGACCCGCTGAATCTGCTGGGCATTGTCGTACCCGGTGATCGTGTACCTGCAATCGCAGGCCGATCGGTGCTCTGGAGTCACGCGGCATTGCACAGCGGGCAGGCGCGTGCGCTCGAGTCGCCCGGCGTTGTGCAGCCGGGCATGTTCGCAGCGCAGACCGTGCCGCAGGCGCATCCATGAGCGCCCTGGAAGAGCCGCATGACGAAGCAGCGGAGAACGACACGTTGGAAGAAGGTACGGACTACTACCTCGATGGCGAGTACCTGGTGTTTACTGCGGCTTACCACCGCAAGCGGGGCTACTGCTGCGGATCGAATTGTCGGCACTGTCCCTACGGTAATGAGTCAGTAGATGCGCCGAAGACGGAGACTTAGAACGTGCCGGCCGGGCTCTTCGCCGCACCTGCCACCGGCGCAGTAGCAGAACCGCCACGGATAGTGACCGGCGTGCGCGGGAAGGAGAAAGTTCCGCCCGCATCGTCGATCACATTGACCTGGCAGGTATACGATCCGTCGGGCAATGAGGTAAGCGGCACGGTAAAGGCGAAGGCAATCGCGTTCCGTCCTGGAACGTTAACAGCTTTCGCTTCAACCAGCGGCGACTCGAAGACTTTCACGCTGCCACGCAGCAGCTCGATGCTGGTGAGCACGTGCATGCTGCCGGACTGCTTCGCGGCAGGGGTAGTATCGCCTGCCGCCAGCCGGGCGTACTTCGCGGGATCGTACATCTCGTAAAAGAAGTACAGCGGCTGATCGCGATGGAAGACATGCGGCAGATTGGGGATATACTGCTGGCCGTCGTAAACGAGCGGGTTGTCGATCCGCCTCTCGTTGCCGCCCGGCGCGATCCTCTGCGAAGCCAGCACGACCGAGCTCATCTTGAGCGGGGCTGTCGAGAGATTCGGTACACGGATGTCTGTTTCGAAAGAGCCGAGCTTGCCGGTCTCGTTTTCACGCACGACAAACTTCAGGTGGAAGGTACCGGCGGGAAGGGTGAAGCCGGTGGAGTACTCGATGTTTTTGCGCGACACCTGCTCGTTCTGGTCGATGGCGAGCTTGACTGTGTCGCGCACCTGCTGCAACACATGGCCACGCGCGTCTTTAATATTTCCGATCACGTCCAATGTGGCTTTGTCGCGGCTCCCACCCTTGCTGAACGGGATCTGCGAGCCGGGCACGAGCAGGGACACCGGCATGTTGTAGCGGCCGGTTGTGTCGCGGAAGAAAAAAGGCTCCAAATAAACCGAAAGATCGGTTGCCGGCAGGTCACTGTCGAGCTCCGCTTGCAGATCGCGCTCACGCTGTTCGCCGTTCGAGTGGCGATAGTCAGCCGGCGCGTAGTAGCCGGGGCGATAACTCAGCTTCAGGTCAGGCCGGTTCACGCGTATCTCAAGTTTGCGAAATGCTCCATCACGCGCGACATTGGTCGAGCGAAAACCAAGCACGTAGTAGCTCGCAGTATCATTCTGCACCTGCTGAAAGGCGGGTGCGAAGTCGTTGTTGTCGAAGAAAGCTTTACCGCCGGTATCGCTCGACAACGTGGAGAGTACTTCCTGCGTATTGAAGTTTGAATCGAGATTGTTCTGCAGCGCGCCGCCGGTGTAGGCGACGTTTCCGCGCAGCGAGCCGGTAGTCGCGTCGCCCAGTGGAGAGATCGCCTGCAGGCCACGCGCATCCACGCTGTAGATCGACAGATTGTTACGCACGGCAGCATTGATGGTCGAGCGCAGCGAAGCCTGGTTCTCGATGCCGTCGCGTTGCAGCCCGCCGGAGAAGTAGATCAATGACTTTTTCTGGTTCAACGGCCCAAGCGCGCGCGCAATTGCGGCGATCGCGAATAGCTCACGGTCCGTGTTGATGTCGTTGTACTCCGTCGAATCGGGCGTGTAGGCAGTCGTGTCTTCGACCTGATTGGTAGTGCTGGTCGCGCCGGGCGTGTAACCGTTGCCCGCGCCGCCCGAGTAGCTATTGATGGCGCGGAGCAGCAGCTGCTTGTCGGCAGTAAAGTCCTGGTCGAGCGATAGCGTGTTGCCGAGGGAAACAACGGAGACCAGGTCGGCGTTCTGCATGGTTTTGTTGATGTAGTCGCGGGCAGCCTCCTGCGAGCGGTCCAGATCATCCGGCTGCAGAGAGCTTGTGTCGAAGAAAAGAACGATCAGCCGGTGATCGTGGAGCGCGGCGGCCTGGGCGGCGGCACTCGCTCCTAGTGCGGTTGCAGCAGGCGCGCCCGCATGGCCGGTGACGGTCTCGGTCCCGGGCAGGCGCGCAGCCTGGTCTACATTCTGCGGGTCGAAGCTGGAGATGACCTGCGGTTTCCCATTCTCGAGGATGACGAAATCTTCGCGTTTGAGCCCGCGCACTGGAGCTCCGGTTTTCCGATCGCGAACGACGACGTCCGTCAGCACAAGATCAGTCTGCACCTTCAGCGTGAAGCCGCTTGCGGACGGCGTTTGCTGCTGCTGCGCGGCATCACTCGACTGCGCAAGGCCGGCAGCACAGGCCAGCAGCAATGTGCTGTAAGTGATAACTGCCCGGCCTGTTCGCATACCTGACCTGTCCTTCTTCTAAAAGCGGAAACGTGAAGTGAAGTTAAACTGCCGCATGGCCGCAGTGCCGGTCACCTGGCCGTACGAGCCCGAGCCGAGCTGCGTGTCGACCGATGAGTACTGCACCGTGTTGAAGACGTTATCGGCAGTCGCCCGGAACTCGAGCGACCGTGTCTCACCCAGGGAGACGGTCTTCGACAGGGAACCATTAACAGAGATGGTTCCCGGACCAGCAATGGAATAGCGGCTTGCGGTGCCATAAACGCCGGCGGGCTGCACAAAGGCTGCGGTATTGAACCAGTTGTTGACCGTTCCGCTGCCGGCGGTGAGGGACACGCCCGGTACGCGGTCCGGCCTTTCCGATCCCGTGCTGCCGCGGGCAACATCGCTAACTGAGGCAACGTAACTAGGGGTCAGCGGCGTTCCGCTCGCTATGGAGTACGTTCCAGAAACAGAAAAACCCTCAAGGAGATGTGCCGTGCGGCCGGTCGTGAAGTAGGTTTTGTCAGCTCCGAATGGGAGCTCGTACACGAAACTGCCACTTAACTTATTACGGATGTCGAAGCTGGAGTTCGATTCCTCTGCAAGCAGGTTTTGCCAGTTCTGCGCAACCGCGTTGCCGACACCGCCAACGGAAGTCGCGTCGTCAATGGAGTGCGCGTAGGCGTAAGTTGCCTGCAGGCTCAGGCCTTTTTGCAAGCGCTTCCGGAGACTTACGACCAGCGTATTGAAGTTTGAGAAGGCGGTCGAATTTTCATAGTCATACAGTACGCCGCTGAGCGACGCCGTAGCCGTACGGCCCGGCGCATCAACTATGCTGAGCCGGGTCCCTTTTGACCCACTGTAGCCAACGTTCAGCACGATGTTCTCCGGCAGTGTGCGCTGCACGTTCAGGTTCCACACCTGCACGTAAGGCAGCCGGTAGTTCTTATTGACTGCATAGTTTCCATCGAGCTGCGGCTCCGGAAAGCCGTCAGCAAGCGTGATTGAGCCAACGCCCGTTGCTTCATTTGTCTGCACATCTGCAAAGGGCGGCTGAAAGGCAAACTGCTGCACAAACTTGCTGTACTGACCGTTCGCATAGTTAATGCCATACCCGCCGCGGATCACCGTATCTTTTACGGCACGCCAGGCGAAGCCGATGCGCGGAGAAAAATCATTCTTTTCCGGGTAGATCAGCGATCTTGGATAGAAGCCGGTATACGGGCCGATTGTATTTGGCGTCACCGTTGTGACCGAGGCAAAGTCGTTACCAGTATCAAGGGTGGCGAGTCGATCGCCTGTCTCCGAGTAGGGCGAAAAGTACTCGTAACGCAGCCCAGCACTGACTGTCAGTGAGGGAAGTGCCCGCCAATCATCCTGAAAGTAAGCGTCGTAGACGTTCTCGCGTAGATAGCTCTTTGCGTACGGAGCCTGTAGCTGCGTCTGTTGCGGAAGCCCAAGCAGCAGATCGGCGAGCGATGACCCGCTCTGCGGCAGGCCGCCCTGCCCGGTGTTGCCTACGCCGCTGGTCGCGCTGGAGCCCGGCTGCTCGGTGAACAGCCCTGAAAAGATGAAGCTGCCAGTCGAGATCACGCCCGTGCTGCCAAGCAGGTCGAGTTGTACGCGCTTAATATCTGCGCCCCAGCGAAAGTTCTGCTTCTTGTGTGACCAGGAGCTTGCCTCAGCCAGCGAAAGCGTCTGATTGGTCGTGAAGCCCGGCTGTTGCTCGCTGAAACCGTTGAACTGGTTCAGTGTTATGTTTGGCAGCCCGTAGCTGAGCGGGTTCACCTGCTCTCCGCTGAAGATATTGATACCGGCTGCTCCAGCGACATCGTTCACGTTGGTGAAGTAGTTTGTGTTTGCCGAGGTGGAGCGGTTCCAGTCAAGCGTCAGATTGTTGGTTAGCCGACCCTGGCTGAGTGTGTAGCCCAGCTCGACCGCGCGACTGTCGGTGTAGGTCTTGCCGCCCAGATCCGGGAAGAGGTTAAGCTCATCGGACGCGGTATGGCTGTAATCGAAGTTGACGTGGAAGTTCTGCTGCAGCCCTTGCGACATGCCCATGTACTGGCGGATGAGGCCGGCGACCGGCGAGCTGCCGCTACTGCCGAGGGAGTGTATGAAGCGCAGGCCGATCAGCGTGGTGTTGCTTTCCTCACTGGTAAGCCGCTGGTAGTTTCTCGAAGTCCCGGGCAGGTTCGGCGCGGGCAGGTAGTTGAGCAGGGCCGCAGCCTGTGGGGTAATCCTCTGCGCCGGAATAATGTTGTTCGCAAACGGTTGACCGGTTGTTGGATCGTAGATCGCTACTTGTGACCCGTTCTGCGTCGTGAGTGCACTGAAGTTACCGCCTCGCTCGGCCAGCGAGGGCACAGTCCCATACTGGTCAAATGGGCTCGAAGAACGCTGTCCGCTCAGTGTGAAGAAGATGAAGTCTTTCTTGTCTCCCTGAATCAGGTGCGGCACGTTCGGCGTGCCGGCGTAAGTAAGTCCGAAGCGGTTTGACGCGTATGCCGGCTGTGCTATTTCCTGCCCGCGTAGAGCGAAATCCCTGGCGTTCAGGGCAGAGTTCGAGCCGATCCAGAAGAAGGCTCCATGTGGCTGGTTAGGATTGAAGTTGCGGAAGGAACCGCGAAACCCGCCGCCGCCGCCAAATCCGCCACCGCCTCCGTTCAGCGAAGGGTCGTTCTCTGCGCGCTCCCGCACGGCGTT
>CAXTMF010000011.1:0-113945 GCA_964245435.1 uncultured Acidobacteriaceae bacterium | reverse complement strand
CCGGTGAGCTATGAGGCACTCAGAATAAGGGCTCGTCCAAATTCAAGGAGGGCAAGCTGTGGAGCACATCATGAGACACCTAGTGGCACTCCGTAAGGTCCTTGCGCAAAGCGGCGGTTGCTGGTTCACATTCGCCTTTGTCATGCTGGCTTGCCTTGTGACTCAGGCTCAGACGACCAGCGCGATCTCTGGCTCGGTGACGGACACCACCGGAGCCAGCGTGGTCGGCGCTGTTATCACGGCGACGAATACAGCTACCAACGTTCAGTATCGCGGCATCACAGATGGGCAAGGTTCCTATCACATCACCCAACTGCCGCCTGGAACATACTCCATGCAGGTCGTGAGCACCGGCTTCTCCACGCAGGACCTGCAGCCTTTTCCGCTGCTTGTCGCTCAACAATCGGAGCAGAACATCACCCTGGCAGTAGGTAAGGAGACACAGTCGGTCTCGGTCTCAGCTGCTTCACTGCTGATCGATACCGAATCCTCCAATCAGGGCCAGGTCATCGGCAATCAGCAGATTGAAGATCTGCCTCTGAACGGTCGCGACTATCTCCAGCTTGCGCAGCTCTCAGCAGGTGTAACCCCCATCGTTCCGAATGTCTCATCACCGGCTTCGCAGTGGACCGGCAATCAGACAGTTGCCGTGGCTATCGCCGGTCTCCGCGAGGATGACAACAGCTATCTTTACGACGGCATAGAAACCCGAAATGCCTGGTACGGCGCCGAGGGTCTGCTACCCTCCACGGACAACATCCAGGAGTTCAAGGTAGAGCAGTCGGGCGCTCCGGCCAGCTACGCAGGTGGCGGTGCTTTCATCAACGTCGTCACCCGCTCAGGTACCAATGATCTACATGGGTCTGTCTACGAGTACTTTCGCAACAACGACCTGGACGCAAGAGACTTCTTCGACCAGGGTGCGGCTCCGCCGTTTCACCAGAACCAGTTTGGCGCGACGCTGGGAGGTCCGGTCAAAAAGAATAAGGTGTTCTACTTCTTAAACTATGAGGGTTTCCGGTTAATCCAGCCTTCAGACGAGTTCAGCTTGGTTCCTACGCCGGCACAACTCGCTGGCAACTTTAGCGCTGATACTGTCACTCTTAGAAACCCGTTCGTAGCCGGTCTGAACTCGAGCTTTGGAGCACCCTACGCTAACAATCAGATTCCGGTCTCTCAGTTCAACAGCATAGGTGTGAAGATCGCCTCTTACTACCCGGCGCCCAATGGCACGTACTCGGGCGGCACGAACTACTTCAATGTCGCAAATACGACAGAGGGTTGGGATCAGGAAAGCGGAAGAGTCGACTACCAGATCTCGAATAAGGACAGCATCTTCGGACGTTTCACGAACCAGAGCCAGACCACTACTGTCGGCGACATCACTCCGTCTAGAACTATCGTCTATCCCTCAAACCCAAAGAACCTAGTCATAGGCTGGACGCATGTCTTTAATCCGAACCTGGTCAACAATGTACGTTATGGGTGGACTCACACGGCTACGGGCGAGCAGCGGGCCGACGGCTTCGATGCCACTCAGGCAAACCCACTCGGCCTTCAAAATGAAGCTGATCAGCCTGGGTCGTATGGTCCGCCCTCGTTCGGCGTGACGAACTATGCCAATCCAGGCTCGACGGAAGGCACGGACATCGTCCGCGAAGGGCTCAATCAGTGGACGGAGAGCATCAGCCTACAAAAAGGCAAGCAGCAACTCTCGGCCGGTGTCGATATTCGCTACGAACCTATTTATCTATATGAAGACTGGGCCGCCACATCGCTCGACTTCAATGGCGTCTACACAGGCGATCCGATTGCTGACCTGCTCCTGGGCGTTCCAGATGCTACCTCTACGGCGATCGGCAGTCCGCTTCTCAACCTACGTATGTGGTATCAGGCCTACTACGCTGAAGACAACGTGAAGGTCAACAATCACCTTAGCGTGATAGCCGGGATAAACTATCAACACATCACCGAGCCCGTCGATACTGCGAATCATGTCGGTAGCTTTAACGTGGCGACGGGTCAGGATCTCAGCTATCCAAACACTGACTCCCTGGGCCTTGGAAGAAACATGGTTAAGCCCAAGTACCTTAACTTTGCGCCGCGGCTGGGCTTTAACTACGTACCCTTTAACGACAACAAAACAGACGTCAAGGGTGGCTTTGGGATGTACTTCCTGCAGCCAAATATCAACCAGTATGAAGTGGAGGTCGACACGACTCAGTATTACTTGATCCAGAACTATAACAATTCGTCACCCAACGTACCGCCGGCAACTGGAGCGACTCCGGTAACGGCTCCCTTTGTACCTGCGGCTTTCACCTTGAATCAGCTGTTCGGTCCCACTGTTCCGGGCGGCGGACCGACGGCGTCCTTCATTCAACCGGCTGGTACGACCCCGTACACATACGAGTGGAATCTTACACTCGATCACACCTTGAAGACCTGGCTCTTGGAGGCGGTCTATTTAGGCAGTGCAGCTCACCACTATGAGGAACGCCCGAATATCGCTCCACTAGAGATCATCTCTCCTGGAACGCCAGCGAATCCTACTCCGGTGATTGGCACGCGCTATACGACAAATGGGGTCACACCCTTTAATGGAGTCCAGGAAAACACTACCTCTGGCAGCTCTCTTTACAACGGCATTGTTTTTCGTGTCGAGCATCGATATAGCAGCGGATTTGAAGTGCTCGGCAATTACACCTTCTCGAAGTGTCTCGGCTATCCATACCAGGATGAGTTCACTTGGCATCCGCTAGACCTGAAGCTGGATCGCAGCCATTGCGATACGGACCTGAACCAGAATCTTGTCGCAAATGCAATCTACGAACTTCCTTTCGGGCAGGGTAAGGCTTACCTGAACAACAGCGGGTGGCTCAACCAGCTTGTCGGTGGATGGAAGGTAGCCACCATTGCCTCCCTCCACTCGGGTCCTTGGCTTACACTCGGCAGCAATCAGAATCTGGGCATCTTCGTCAATGCTCTGCCGGACGTAAGCGGACCGGTGAATAATTCCAACCTACATGGTGGTCTTGGCCGGAACGGTCGCCTTGGGCCCTACTTCAATACACAGAACGTCACAGCAGTGACGGGCGAAGCGGTGCAGGGCAACACGTCACCTCACGGCATCGAGGCGCCAGGCTCCGCGGACTGGGACATCTCCGGCTTTAAAAAGTGGACGTACAATGAGCGTTATGGTCTGGAGTTCCAGGCGCAAGCATTTAACGCTTTTAATCGCGTCAACTTTACCGGGTTGGACACTGGGGTCAACGACGCTCGATTCGGCCTGGTCACCAGCGCCAACGCAGGTCGAGAGATCCAGCTCAGCCTTCGGTTCACGTTCTAATCACGTGCACTTGCTACCTCATCGGAAGGTCGCAAGAGCATGGCAGACCTTGGCCCTTGTCGGTGTCATCTGCGCTTTGAGCAGCTTGACAGCAGCGGGGGCCAAACCACTTGCGGGCGTAGTAAAGACTGCGGCAGCGAGCGAGAACTGCCCTTCTACACAGAATAGTGAGGCTGCTCTCTCCGAGGCAGAGAGCCTGATGCGGCAAGCGCGCTACACGGACGCCGCCGGGCGACTGCAATCCTTAGTTGCGCTGAGGTGCGACCCTCGCGCCAGCTTACTTCTGGCAGCTGCTCTCGAGGGATCTGGGGATGTAACAGGTGCAAAGCAATCGCTAAAGGAGGCTCATGCTGTCTGGCCATCAAACAGCAGTATCGCCGCCTCTCTCGCACGCCAGTACCTCGCTTCCGGAGAGGTAGGTGAGGCGGCGAAGGCGCTAGATCACTTCCACGCTACACCGGAGACACCGCCACAAGAATCAAGTATGGCTGTCGTGGTGTTGCTTGCTTCACACCAGCTTCTAGCGGCGCAGCAGATCGCCCAGGTAAGTTACGAATCGCATCCGTCCCTTCAGTCATTGCTGCTGCTGGCCAACACTCTACAGCTCGAAGGTAAATACAAAGACGTTCTGGCGCTGCTGGAAGCGAAACGAGAAAACTACCGAAGCGCGCCGGCGTTTCTCGTCACCGTCGCGGAGAGCGAGTACGATGCAAAGATCTTCGACGGTGCCCGGCGAGACTTGGAAGCCTCAATCGTACTGGACCCAAAGCTCTACCAGGCGCACTATCTGCTCGGTAACGTCCTCCTCGAACTTAGCATTGCTGATCGTGCGGCTGCTGAGTATCGGACTGCTATCGAACTGGCCCCGGCGCAGCCTCGCAGTTACTACCATCTGGCACTCGCATTGCGCGCGCAGCAGAATGAGCCTGGCGAGGAAAGCGAACTCAGGAAAGCAATCGCACTGGACGGGAGTTACGCTTTAGCACACTCTGAGCTAGGTCGTATCCTTCTGAATCAAAATCGTCTTCAGGAAGCAGTTACGGAGCTTAACTTGTCAACCGAAGAAAATCCTGCATCCGAGCAGGCCTACTATCTTCTTGCCAAGGCTTACGATCGGCTGGGTGATACTGCGAACAGTGATGCAATGACCAAGCGTCTAGCGGACGTGAAAGCCGCGAACCGGCGCGCGCAGGTTGCAAATGGCCCGACTGCTGTGGAGAGTAGGTAGCGTAAGTCCATCTGAGTCACCAGGTTGAGCGGCATCGACCTTAAGGTCTGCAGAGGCGCGGATGCGACCGAGTCTTTGCAGCGGAATCTGTAATCTACCGAGCCCACCCAGCATTCGGTATAACGCCCGAGCCCTCTTTCACCGTGACCAGCCGGTCAGCCTGGATTCCCTGCAGTGATTGTTTCAAACCGCTGGGCCAGAACAAATCAACATCGGCGACGCTTGCGTCACCAAGGCCAAAATGGAGCCGCAGGTCGCTGGCTGAGTAGAAGCTCGATTGGCTGAGCACTGTTTGCGCTTGTACCTTCCCGCCGTAGTGCACCAGCACGCGAGCTCCAATCGCGCTGCGATTGGAGCGCACTCCCACCAGCTTGATCTTGAGCCAGTGATGGCCACCACTCACATCGTTGCGCAGGAGGGATGGAGGCTCGTTGAGATTGATAATGAGCACGTCCAGATCGCCATCGTTGTCAAAGTCGCCGAAGGCGCAGCCCCGGCTCGAGTGTACTGCTGCTACGCCGGGCCCAGCTTCTTCCACGAGTTCCTCAAAAGCTCCGTTCCCGAGATTTCTGAACACCAGCCGCGGTGTCTTGTACGGGTAAGCTGCGACCTTCTTCTCTATCTCAGGGTAAACGTTCCCGGTCACCATGAAGATATCGGGCAAGCCATCATTGTCGAGATCGACGATCCCCGCGCCCCACCCTGTGTAGCGCGTCTCCACGCCTATCCTGGCTGCGAAGGTGACGTCCGTAAAGCTGCCGCCACCGTCGTTACGGTAGAGAACGTTTATATCGTCTGAGAAGTGGGTCTTGAATATGTCCAGGCGACCGTCCAGGTTGTAGTCTCCTACGCCGACGCCCATACCCGCCTGCTCCATGCCGTCATCGCTCAGCGCAACACCACGGGCGACACCACGCTCCTCAAGTCGCAATTTGCCAGAGTTCAGGAAGAACAGACTGGGCGTCGAGTCGGAAGCAAGGTATATGTCCTGCCATCCGTCACTCGCGAAATCAGCGGCAACAGCCGTCATACCGTAGCTTTCTTTCTGCTCAGCTACACCGGCATCTACACTGACGTCCTGAAAGGTTCCATCGCCATTGTTTCGGTAGAGTGAGTGGCGACCGACTGGCAGGCCGCGGGGACCGCAACTGACGGGAACGCCTTTCCATGAGCAGTTGGCGGCGCTGCCGGGGAGCGGAACGCGCGAGAAATCAAACCCGGTATAGTTGGCTACGAACAGATCCAGGTGACCATTGCGACCAAGCTCCACAAAGGTGCAGCCCGAGCCCCAGCGCGTCGGATCGTTGGTCAGCCCGGCTTCTTTCGTAACGTCGGAGAAAGTGCCATTGCCGTTGTTCCGGTACAGTCGATTCTGGCCGTAGTAAGTGATGAAAAGGTCGTCGAAGCCATCGTTGTTGTAGTCTCCGACGCATACGGCGGAGGCCCATCCCGTCGCGGTCAGGCCAGCTTCGTGCGTGACATCGGTAAAGGTGCCGTCCCGATTGTTTCGGTAGAGTCGGTTGCTCGCCTCAGCAGGAGTCAGAAGGCGGCGTGTTCCGCAGAGAACCAGAACATCCATCCATCCATCATTGTCATAGTCGATGAAGGCGCAGCCACAGCCGACCGCTTCCAGGATGTAATCCTTGTGATCCAGGGGGCCGTAAATCGTTGGCATGTGCAGGCCAGCCTGCGCAGCAACATCTACCAGTTGCGAGTGAAAAGGAATGCCACTCTTTGGACCTTTCGTTTGCGCCCTCACGTGACGATCCGCCACGCCCTGCGCTAACAACCGGAATGGAGCGTGCGCAAGAGCACCAGCAAGGAAGCTTCGTAGAAAGTTGCGGCGTGACAGATTCATTGGGAGAGTGTGAAAAGCATTACCGCACCTGTAGTAGATAGAGTGCTGAACAGCAGCAGCAACTTGGCGTGGTCTTAGTGCATGGTCCCGGCGGGCGTTCCCCGGCCGGTAAGCTGCCGGATCAGATCGACCTCGTGCTGTCGATAGGGCGTATCATCTTGTCGGAAAACCTCATGGAACCAGATGGTCGGTTTCAACAGAACATAGGGTCGCTGCCAGGAGTCCCAAGGCAGGTAAGTCTGCGTCTTTCCGGCCACCAGCCCCCAGTTGAAAGCCGCCACGTGGTATTTCTTGGCGATGGGCAGGCTCCCATCGAAGGTAGAGCCCGCGCCCCTGGCCATGTACTCGGTGCAAAGAATGGGCCGGTGCAAAGGCTCAAGACTCTCTATTCGGGCCTCAAAGCCTTCTGGCCAATCATAGTTGTGAAAAGTGATCACATCTGACTCGCTGAGCTGAATCTTCGTAGTGGTGCTTTCCTGCGCTGGATCGCTCCAGTTGCCCGTCCACACACCGCTCGTTAACGGCTGTATCGGGTGAACCGAGCGCGCCCACGCGAACGCTCTTGGGAGCAGTTCGTCAACTCGAGCCACTTTCGCGGGCACATCCTCTGCCTTGTCACCGCCCTGGTTATCTGGCTCGTTCCAGACGTCCCATCCCAGGATGCGACCGTCGTTGGCGAACGCACCGACGACACCCTTCACATAGGCCTCGAGCTCAGGCTCGTCAGCACGGTCAAGCAGGCGCTGTTTTCCCGGGCTCTGCACCCAGCCTGAGTTGTGAATGCCGGGAATAGGCGGGTGCTGAGGCCCAGGGTGCGGCGTACTCTCCCAGCACGAATCAAACAGGACCAGGAGCGGACGAATGTGGTGTCTCGCGGCGATCGTGAGGAACGCATCAAGTCGTTTCTTGAAACCTTCCGGATCCTGCGCCCAGAGCTGGTCCTGCAGGAATACGCGGACCGTATTCATGCCAATTCCTTCGGCCAGGCCGAGTTCTTTATCATTTAGGGCTGGATTCCAGGTTGCCGCCTGAAACATCTCAAACTCATTGATCGCGTCCGATGGTATGTAATCGGCTCCTACCAGCCATGGTTGCGCAGCATACCAGGCATTTGCCTTGGCTTCGGACCATCGATCGGAGCCAGACTGAGCGCGCAAAGGAGCGCAGAAACACATTGTCGCAATAAGCAGGACTGCTACGTATGGCATAAGCTTCATGTCGGTCTCTGCACGCGGGGCGATACCATCTGCCCGACGGTCAACCATACAACAGAACAAACGCAGCATGCTTGCAGATTCGTGCAGACAGATAATCTTGCACCTCTACTCCTGCTTTTTCGAGAGCTCTGGCTTACACCATCGTTCCAGAATAACTCGGCGCTTTACGTCTCGATGTAGCTTTCCGAGCCGACTCGTCAACTCACCCGAGCAGGGAACGGGATGCAGACCTTTCAGCGTAGATACAGGGATGGTAAGTTCGCATACTGTCAGAGTTGCAGATCGGGAGACAACCCTGCTCTAACATAAGAGTCGCTTGGGAAATACACCCGCGTCCGTTGAGCGGAGCCCGGTGTTTGTGGGCACCTTCGGAGCTAGGCTTATAAGTTATTGCTCCGTCGCGATGGCGGAGAGAGAGGGATTCGAACCCCCGATACCCGTAAAGGTATGGCTGATTTCGAGTCAGCTGCATTCGACCGGACTCTGCCATCTCTCCGCTGTGCCAGCAAGGGCGTTGCTGCGCTTCGTCTATTTTACCATCGCAGCAGGCCGGAATCATGGCTAGACGGTCGACTCCCCAGGGCCAGTAGCCGCGCCAGTCGCCTGCTACTATCGCCGCATGCAACCGGCAGCACCACTGGTCTCCGGCTCCCGTCGAGATCTTCCTGAGGCAAAGCACCACTGGTCAGCGGCTCTCGAGCTGGCCCGCTACCTCATGCAAACTGAGGTGCATACCTACGCCTTTTCGGTGGCTGCCAACGCCATTCTCTCGCTCTTTCCCTTTATCGTGCTCATGTTCACGGTCGCCCGACGGGTCTTCCACTCGGCTTCCATGGCTTCGGTCATCGGCGACATGCTGCACTACTTCCTACCCGCGAACCAGGACTTCGTCGTCCGCAACATGAGCCTGCTCGTGCACCCGCATGGCGGGGTGCAGCTGGCCTCCTTCATTACTCTGCTTATCTCCTCATCCGGTGTCTTTCTCCCGCTCGAGGTCGCGCTCAACCAGGTATGGGGTGTCACAACAAACCGTCCTTACCTGTTCAACCAGCTGATGTCGCTCGGTCTCGCCTTCGCCGTGGGCGTGCTCGCACTGGTCTCGGTCGGCATCACTGCGCTGCAAACTCGCCTGCTGACGCTTGCATTTTTCGGCCATACGCAGAACATGGTGTTCACCTTCCTGGCCGGCTCCTTTCTGCAGGTCACGGCAGCGCTTCTGTCCATCTCCATCTTTTTCGTCGTGTACTGGGTGCTTCCCAACCGCAGGCTGCCGTTCCAGGCCGTGCTGCCTACGGCGATTGTCACCGGTTTCGTCTGGGAGCTGGCGAAGGTAGTCTACGTTCACGCCCTGCGCTGGCTCGACCTTGCCGCGGTCTATGGACCCTTTGCCGTTTCGGTCGGACTCATGATGTGGGCTTTTCTCACCGGGCTGCTCGTGCTCGCCGGGGCCCATGTATCCGCTACGCGCTACACACGCGCCCTACTGCGTACTGCGGAGCATGAGGAGCAACCCCGAGCTGGGGCGCAGTCCTGACGCGCCGTCCCAACCGTGTGTGAAGCTTCTTTGCCCGTCTCGAACAAGCCTCATTCCGAGAAGCGTATCGATGGCAGCGCGATACGCCGATAGACTTGCTATTGGCGCATTGTGGCGGGCACAGCAGGTCTCCTGCTGCGCAGGATGACCCTTTCCGGGCTACTGGCTAACCCTTCCCGCACACCCCTTCAGTGCGTAAGTCGAAAGGCCTTCACGGCGAGCGCCGCAGGTTCGGTTCCGGCTGGCAGCAGCGTAAATAGAGTCCCGTAAACAGGCTCTCGGTGCAGATTGCGGCTGAATGTACGCAGCACTGAAACATCTCCAGAACGGGCATCCGCGGTTAGGAGCAAGTGCCCGTCCGCCGAGAAAAGTACCGGTCCAGGCTGGCTCCCGACATGAACGGTATTGACCAGCTTGCCGTCATCAATCGAGTACACCGCCACCGTATCGGCGGCGCTGTTTGCAACCCAAAGCAGCGAGTTGTCGCCGCTTACCACACCATAACGCGGCCGCGCCCCGATGATGGTCGCACCCCCAACCTCGTTTGTCTCCGTAGCGATTTCAGAGATAGCGTCCGCATCCCGATCCATTGCGAAAATCTCGCCGCCGTCGGGTTTCAGGGCCAGCTGTACCGGCGCTTCACCAACATCGAGCAACGCCAGCATGGTATCCCTGCTGGCGCTTCCGGAACCCCGGTGCTGCGTAGGAGAGCTGCGCAAGCCTAGAGCCAGAACCTGGTGACCGGCTGAGCAGGCGATGAACGCCTTGCTCGAGTTTGGCAGGATGACGATACTGCTCGCGCCTGGGCACCCGGCAAAAGAACTGCGGAGCTTCGGCAGAGCATTCGGCGGCGAAAGATCCATCAGGCTGACGCTGTCGCTCCCCCGGTTTGCGACAACGAGCGTTCTGTTATCCGGAGAGACCGCCAGTTCGTCCGGTCCTTCGCCTACCCCCACTGTGCCCAGCAAACGCCGGCTGCGTAGATCAAGCACGGAAACGTTGTTGCCGCTCGCGTTCGCCGCGTAGAGCCTGTCTCCAGGCGGGTCGACTGCCAGGGCCGAAGGCATGCGCCCAAGCGTCACGCGTGCGGCCACCACATTGCGCTCCGTGTCTACGATCGCGAGCGATCCGGGGCCCAAGCCGCTTCCCTGGCTGGCTACGTACACCTCGTTGCGTGAAGGGCTGGCAACGATCGCCACGGGATGCGTTCCGACCTGGAGTGAACTTTGTAGCCGGAGCCGTACAAGATCGAGAACTGAGACAGTGCCGCTGCCCGCGTTTGCGACGTAGGCATACTCGCGGTAGTTCTCTGGGTACTGGGGGAAAGCGCCACTGCGGCAGCCGGCGAAGCATGCGAGGACGGCACACGCCATAATCGTAAGAGTTGTTCGCAGGTCTCGACATCTACAACGAGCAGGCAGAAAGCGCATTTTCAATGCCACTCTACCGCACGCCGGCCAGTGCATTCCCCGCAGGTGACATCCGCTCCCCAAGCTGCCGCCGGGATGAGTGAACAGCCATCCCGGCGCACGTGGAGGGCGCATTAAACAGCGGCGGAGGCAAGACTAGCCGGCTCTGGGACGAAGCTGTTGCGCGGCATCGACCGCCCGACAATAGCAGCAATCTGCGAAGCCTCATCCATCAGCTGCACAAACTGTGCCGGATACAACGACTGTGCACCGTCGGAGAGTGCGCGGTCCGGCTGGTTGTGCACCTCGACGATGAGTCCATCGGCGCCGCAGGCGACCGCGGCGCGCGCCATCGAGAGCACTTTATCGCGCTTGCCGGTGCCGTGGCTCGGGTCCACTACAATCGGGAGGTGCGAGAGTTGCTGCGCCGCCGGCACCACGCTCAGGTCGAGCGTATTGCGCGTGTGGTCGGCAAAGGTGCGGATGCCGCGCTCGCATAGGATGACGTCGTAGTTGCCCTCGCTCATGATGTACTCAGCTGCCATCAGCAGCTCTTCGAGGGTGGCCGACATGCCCCGCTTCAGCAGGACTGGTTTGCGCTTGCGCCCTGCCGCGCGCAGCAACGAGTAGTTCTGCATATTGCGCGCGCCAATCTGGATCACATCCGCGTAATCGGCCACCAGATCTAGCGCTTCCTGGTCAATTGCCTCGGTGACAATGCGCATGCCGGTCCGCTCGCGGATCTCGGCCATGATCGTGAGTGCTTCCTTACCCAAGCCCTGGAAAGCATATGGCGAGGTGCGTGGCTTGTACGCGCCACCACGGAAGAATAGCGCGCCGGCTGCGGCAACGGCGTCCGCTGTCTGGAAAGCCTGATCGCGCGTTTCGATCGAGCAAGGGCCTGCAATCATCATCAGGTCGCGTCCGCCGACGGTGATACTGGTGCCGGGAAAGCGAATGATGGTGTCTTCTTCCTTCACATCGCGCGAGACCAGCTTGTATGGTTTCGAAACGCGGATGACGTCGGCGACGCCGGAGAGCTCGGAGAGGCTGCTGTGGTCGACCTCGCCCTTGTTGCCGGTGATACCAATAGCAGTACGCTGCGCGCCTGGAAGCGCGTGGGGGCGGAGCCCGAGACGTTCAATCTCCTCGCAGACCGCCGCGATCTGCTCTGGGGTCGCATGGGACTTCATAACGACAAGCATGGGTAACCTCTGCTGCCAGTGTAACCCTGCAAAGGAGAATCGCTATTGAGCTGCCGTGCCTGATCCGGGCTTGTGGTCACCACGCGAGCGTCGGAGCACCGATGCCAGGTAGGCAAGCTGTACCAGCCATGCGAAACCATAGCCGATCAACACATGGCGATGCGCCATGTCGTGCGTGTAGGTGGCCCAGAAACCTGTCCAGACGATGCTGCCGGTGAAGCTCATGCCCGGTCACCTTCTGGGAGCGCGGGCCGCACTACATCCCGGGTGATGGAACCATGCGCAGCCAGCAGTGCATGCGTTGCGGCATCGGCGGTTCGCTCGCGCCGCAACACACTTGCATAGCGCAGCCCTGCCACAAACAGCCCCCACATCAGCCAGCCGGCGATGTTCCAACGCAAAGCCGGCAGCATGCTCGCGTCCATGCCTGAATCTGGACCATTGAAAAAGACCGGGCCCGGATGCTGAGTACGCCACCAGCGAGTGCTCATATACACCAGCGGCACATCCAGGTAGCCGAAAATAGCCATGACCGCGGCCAGCGTGCGCATCGATGCGCCGTCAGCGAAGCTGCGTAGCAGCAGGTACGCCAGGTAAATCAGCCAAAGGATGAGCGTTGAGGTGAGCCGCTCATCCCAGGTCCACCAGATGCCCCAGGCCGCGCGCCCCCACAGCGAGCCAGTGACCAGCCCGACCGTGCAGAACACGACGCCCATCTCCGCCGCAGCTACGGCGACCGCATCCGCTTGCAGCGCAAGAGCCCGATTACGATGCCGCAGGACCAGGTACACGACCGAAGCGATCAGGTTCAGCGCGAAGAAGAGAGATGTGCCGATCCAGGCAGGCAGATGGTAATAGAAAATGCGGCTCAGGTCGCCCTGAGCCGCATCCGCGGGCACGACGAAAAAGGCCACACGTAGCCCGTTCGCCAGCACCAGGAGCGTAATGGTGAGCCAGATGTTGCGGAAAAGCTTCATGCCGGCGCTCCTTCTCTCTAACCGGGGTCGCACGCTGTGCAGCAACTACAAGTGTAAATTGCGGCGGTGCGACTTGATGCAAGCCCCGCTGCATCTCATTGTGAGCAAATGCACTTGTAGGCACGAAAGAACGGGAGACAGCACGGTATGACTCTGGCTTTGGCGATCATAGTTCTGGTAGTAGGTGGCGTGCTGTTTGCGATCGGCATCGCGGGTCAGATTTCCCTCGGACGTCGTCGGGCAAAGGCCGTGCATCCGGGTGACCGCTCGGGAGCGCGTATCGTCCTTACGCTCGCCGCTATCGTCATCGGGCTTTGGATGATCATCGCCTCAGCCGCCGGCATACTGCACGCGAACTCACATCACCCGACCAACAACAGCACGTTCTAGCCCTCGCTGTTCAGCACCAGCCCAAAGAGCAGCAACGCAGCCGTCGTGAAGACGATGTCGTAGCCGGCCAGCATCTGGATCCATAATCCCGGGTCACTTTCCCCTGTAAATACTGCTCCCACCGCCGACGTCATCGCGAGCAGCGCCGGAATGAAGATCGGAAATAGCAGCAGCGGTAGTAGCAGCTCCCGCGAACGCGTCCGCAGCGAAAGCGCCGCGAAGAAAACACCGTTGCCCACGAGCGACCATGTGCCCAGCGGCAGGATCAGAAGAAGCAGCCATGCATTGCCCTTCGCGCTGAGGTTGTAAAAGATCGCAAACAGCGGGGCCAACACCAGTTCCACCGCCGAAACAAAAAGGAAGTTGGCCAGCACCTTGCCTAGCAGCAGCGTCGAAGGCGACGCCGGGCTCATGCGCAGGGCGTCGAGCACACCCCCACGCAGCTCGCGCGTCCACGCCTGGTTCAGCGCGCCTGTAGCTGCGAACAGCACCGCGACGCATAGCACACCGCTCGCAATCTGCCGGGCTTCGCCGCGGGTGGGGTCGAAGGCCAGCGAAAACAGAACGACCACCAGCAAAGCCAGAAACAGCATCGCGTTCAGCGCGTCCTTTGAGCGCCACTCCAGCCGCAGGTCCTTTTCCAGCTGTACCCATACTGCCTGCGCATAGCGCTTCACACGTCACCGCCGACTGCAATGTCGGCAAGTGTGGCGCCGGTCGCACGCAGGTAGTCAGCCGCCGTGAGAAACAACTGCACCCCACGCTGGCCGGCAGATACGCTGATACGTTCATGCAGCTCAAGCGTCTCATCGGCAAAGGCAGGGAAGGGTCGCTTCGCCTCCAGCACAGTGACCCCGCCGCGTAGATAGCCGGTGAGCGCCTGCAGTTCCCTCAGCGGAGCGAGTGCGGCAGCACGCGCCCCGGCCGCCGTGGCAAGCTTCTTCAGGTCCAGCTCGGCATCGCCCGGCACCACGGCAAAGACATATTCGCTGCGTGTCCCGGCCGTGCCGGACTTCAGCGTGAGCGCGCACAGCAGCGTCTTCCACACCTGCTCAGGCGGCAACCGGAGCTTGGCCGCAACGCTCGGGGCCGACAGGTCCTCAAGGTCCACCTGATAGTGCAGCAGCTCGTACGCGATACCGAGCGAATCCAGCAGGCGTGCCGCGTTGGTCTTCGTCTGGCTCATACGGCCGCTCGCAGCTCGCCCTCTGCCAGCATCAGCAGGTCGTTGGCAAGCGGTTCGGCAAGCTCGCGCTGGTGCGTCGTCAGCAGAATCGTCGCGCCGCTGTCCCGCTCCGCGGCGAGCAGCTGCAACATGGCCTGCGCACTCGGCGCGTCCATGTTTGAGAAAGGCTCATCGAGCAGCAGCAGATCGGGCCGTGGGAGTAGCACGCGTGCCAGTGACACCCGCTGCCGCATGCCCTGCGAGTACGCCCGGAGCGGGTGCGTAAGCGCAGGGTCGAGCGCCACCGCCCGCAGCGCCGCATCCGGGGCGAGGCAGGCCTTTGAGGCATAAAGCGCCGCGAAGTAGCGAAGATTCTCCACCGCCGTCAGTTCTTCGTAGAGCATGGGCCCGTGTGCCATGTAGCCGATCCGCGCTCGCGCCTGCTCCGGTACTTTGCCCCACACGGCAACCTCACCGAAAGATGGCCGAAGCAGCCCCGCAATCACCCGCAGCAAGGTTGATTTACCCGCGCCGTTCTCCCCGAGCAGCAGGTAACACCGGCCGCGTTTGAGGCTCGTGCTGATCTGCCGCAGCACGGGCGTTCGGCTATAAAGGTGCGACACACCCGTGAGCCTCACTGCATCGACTTGACCGGCAATCGTCACTGTGGAGCGAGTATAGCGGGGGCCTCGGTCGGCACTCCCGGCGAGCCCTAGCCAGGGTGCGCCGCATCTGACCGCCATGGCAACTCTGGCGCGGGCAGCGCGCAATGGCAAACGGTACCTCAATCCCGTGCCGACAACGATCGGTGGTTTTTCGCTGATTGCAAGGGTTTTCGTCGAATACCTGACCAACCGCGAAGAGCGCGTCCCGCGCGAGCCGCTTGGTCCTTTCCAAACGGATGCGCGGATATTCGCGAGCAGGCCGGCCAGCGGCCTCCGCGTTACCTGGCTTGGCCATTCCTCATCGCTGGTCGAACTCGGCGGCCTCCGTATCCTCATCGATCCCATGTGGGACGAACGCGCAGCGCCCGTCAGCTGGGCCGGTCCGCGCCGCTTCTTTCCACCGCCACTACCGATCGAGTCGCTGCCGCCCATCGACCTCGTCCTCATCTCGCACGATCACTACGATCACCTGGGCGCGGTCACCGTACGCGCGCTCTCGACAGCTGCCGCTACACGTCAGGCGCGTTGGGTCACCTGCCTCGGCGTCGGCAGGCTGCTGGAGGACTTTGGCGTCGCTCGCACAAGCATCCAGGAGCTGGACTGGACAGAGCGGACGGAGGTCGGGTCGCTGGAAGTGACCGCGCTGCCAGCTCGACACTTTTCCGGCCGCAGTTTCTCGAACCGCTTCCAGACGCTCTGGGCTTCGTTCGTCCTGCGTGCCGGCAGCCAGCGGGTTTTCTTCGGCGCTGACTCCGGCGAGTGGGAAGGCTTTGCTGAAGTCGGCCGCCTCTACGGTCCATTCGACCTGATCATGCTGGAGATCGGCGCCTTCAACGACCTATGGCGCGACATCCACATGGGTCCCGACGGAGCGCTGCGCACCTTCCAGCTCCTCAGCGGGTCTGAGGCGCATCCCGGTTTACTCATGCCCATCCACTGGGGCCTCTTCGACCTCGCGCTGCATGGCTGGCGGCAGCCGATCGAACGTCTTTATGCCGGTGCTGGCGGCGTAAAGCTCTGGTGCCCGGAACCGGGCCGGCCTGAGGAGGTTATCGCCGGGCAGCCACTGCACTCCGACTGGTGGCGCAACTACTCCGCAAAGCGCTGAGCGCGCTACTCGCCCCGCCCGACGCCTTTTTTCGTCCGCGGTGGCGCTGTTTCCAGGCAGCGGTCTGATACACGCACCGGGTTGGCCATCTTCCCAACCGCGGCCCGCGTAAACGCCCGGTACAACCGGTTTACATCGACCTTCTGCCCGGTACGGATTTCGCGGTCGGCCGCCGCATGCATCGCGGAAAGCAGCTCCTCGCGCAGCTCATTGAATAACTTGTCGATGTAGAGGTAGGGCATCGTTCGCACAAGCCTAGCAGGAGTCGCTAGCGTGCATGCTCAAGGGCCGCAGTCGTCTGCGCAGAACTCGCCGCACCCGCGGCCGTGCGGCTCGCCGGTTGTACTCCAGGGTTGGTACTTGGCGCAGGCGCGTACTTCGAGGCGCACTTGGCCTGCAGCTCCGTTGCGTGGAATACTCCGTCGTGCCCGTACATGCCGATTGCGAGCGCCTGCGAGTTGTCCTTGAAGGTGTCCGGCGGCGGCTCTTCGCCGTCGTAGTCCACTGGCAGGCGCTTGTCGTTCTCGATCAGGACAAACTTCGCTCCGGCGCCGTGGTGCGCGATTGAGCCTGGCTGTACATTGCCGGCTACCCGCAGGTGACGCGTGTACGCCTTTTGCCCCATGCCTTGCAGCTCGTTGATGGTGACGTAATAGCTCTTGTTCGCCTGCACGCCGGTGATCGCCAGCCACGCGACCACCGCGAGCACGATCACGACAGCAACCGTGATCCGAATCGACTGCGATCGGGTTTTCGCGCGATCCTGAGCCATGGCTAGCTGCAACCCTCAATGTCAAGCCTAGGATCCGCCCTGCGCTGCGTCAAGCCGCGCGCTGGCCATCCCTGTGGTGGCATAGACGTAGGCCGCTCCCGCCCCCTTCTGGCGTGTCGAGGTCGCAGCGAGCCCGCGTATCATGGTAAAACGCGAGCCGCGTGCGGCTCCCCCGGAAGAGGAATTGATGAGCAACCCAGGCATCGCGCCCACGCCCGAACACGCCACGGAAATCCTTCAGCCCCGCGCTCAGTGGATCGCTAGCCGGATGAGGGAAGCCTCAGAGACCGGCGACAGCAACATGAGCCAGATGCACTTCGCACGGCTTGGCCGCGTGACCGAGGAAATGGAGTTTGTTGCCCGGCGCGAAAATATCGCGGCCGAGCTGGTGCGCTCAGAGATCGCAGCCGGACGCATGATCATCCCCGCGAATATCAATCACCCGGAAGTTGAGCCGATGGCGATCGGTATCGAGAGCCGGTGCAAGGTCAACGCCAACATCGGTAACTCGGCTGTGACCTCGAATATTGATGAGGAGCTGCGCAAGTTGCACATGGCCGTGCAGCACGGGGCCGACACCGTGATGGATCTTTCGACTGGTGGTGCTATCCCGGAGATCCGCGACCGCATCCTGCGTCACTCGCCGGTGCCGATCGGAACTGTACCGCTTTACGAGGCGCTGACCCGCGTCAAACGCGTTGAAGACCTCAACATCGATCTCTACCTCGAAGTCATCGAGGAGCAGGCTCAGCAGGGAGTTGACTACTTCACGATCCACGCCGGCGTTCTCATCCAGTACGTCCCAATGGTTGCCAAGCGGATTACCGGCATCGTCAGCCGCGGCGGCGCCATCATGGCGCAGTGGATGACCGCGCACCATAAGCAGAACTTCCTGTACGAGAACTTCGACCGCATCACCGCGATCATGGCGAAGTACAACGTGAGCTACTCGCTCGGCGATGGACTTCGCCCCGGCTCGGTCGCCGATGCGTCCGATGAGGCGCAATTCGCCGAGCTGAAGACCCTGGGCGAGCTTACCCGCAAAGCCTGGGAGTCCGACGTCCAGGTCATGATTGAAGGTCCTGGCCATGTGCCGATGGACAAAATCAAGGAGCAGGTTGAGAAGGAAGTAGAGCTGTGCGATGGTGCACCGTTCTATGTTCTCGGCCCGCTCGTCACTGACATCGCGCCCGGGTACGACCACATCACCAGTGCGATCGGCGCGGCGATGATCGGCTGGCACGGCGCATCAATGCTCTGCTACGTCACGCCAAAGGAGCACCTGGGGCTGCCGAACGAGAAGGATGTGAAGGATGGCATGATCGCCTACAAGATCGCCGCCCACGCCGCCGACATCGCGCGGCACCGGCCTGGCGCTCAGGACCGCGATGATGCGATCAGCTACGCCCGCTATACCTTCGACTGGGACAAGCAGTTCGCGCTCTCGCTCGACCCGGAAACCGCACGCGCCATGCACGACGAGACGCTTCCGGACGACTACTACAAGGAAGCAGCCTTTTGCTCAATGTGCGGCCCGAAGTTCTGCTCCATGAACTGGTCCAGCAAGGTGGATGAGTTTAACAGGGAAGTTCACGGCCTGGAGAAGAAGGACCTCTCCCAGCTGGTGGTGCTGCAGGCCGAACAACTAAGCGCCCGGAGTTAGTCGGAGAACCTGTTTGGAAGACCTCGTCAGTGTAACTGGGCAGGATGGCGATGTCTTCGAGTTCAGGTACAGACTCCTCTTGAGCCGTGCACGGTCACGGCGACACTTACAAAGGGCATCGTGCTCTTGCAACGTAAAGCTCACGTTGACGGTCTAGGCCTGACGTGTAGGCTCACCAGGAAAGCTGCTAGAGAGTACGGGCGCACGGTGGCCGTAAGTCACTCCTGATCCAGGGCGCCCTACGGATTTCCGGCAGGAAGCCCGGAAGTCTGCCGAGCGAGATATTGGTTGAGGTATAGCGACGACAGTGGAGCTCTCCGGGTAGGACGTCGGCTTCTAGAAAGTAAGGTACACAAAGATGATTCGGTAGGAGTTTGGCTACACACGCGCGCGTGCCAAGACTGCACAGGCTCAGTGCTGGAAAACCGGACACTGGACTTAGACATAGAGGAGATGGCGGAGACCGCTCTCTTCGATGAACTTGGTGTTAAGGAGTCACTCGCTCGTCGTCTGGGAACCAGGCTCTTCGCCAGAACAGCATTAGCACCTATCGCCAAACAAAGTGACAACAAGCAGGATCTTTCCTCGTTCGCTCATCACCATAGTTACGTTCCACGTGGAACAATTTACTTACTCGCTCTCCACCTCGAGCTCCCGAAGCAGGAATGCATAATCAACCGCGATCTCTTTAAGGTAGTCATATCGCCCGCTCGCCCCGCCGTGGCCGGCAGTCATGTTCGTGTGCAGCAGGATCGGCTTGTCTCCCGTGTTCAGCGTCCGCAGCTTCGCAATGTACTTTGCGGGTTCCCAATACATCACTTGCGAATCGTATAGCGAGGTCTTGACCAGCATCGCCGGGTAACTTGCCTCGCGGAGGTTGTCATACGGCGAGTAGCTCAGCATGATGTCGAAAGCTTCAGCCTCGTTCGGGTTCCCCCACTCCTCGTACTCCGGCACTGTTAGGGGCAGCGAGGCGTCGAGCATGGTGTTCATCATGTCGACGAACGGCACCTGCGAGACCACTGCGCGGAACAGTTCCGGCCGCAGGTTAACCACAGCGCCCATCAGCAAACCACCGGCGGATCCACCCTGGATCGCGACCCGTCCCGGCTCGCCGAAGCCCTGCGCAAGCAGATGCTCGGTGACCGCGATGAAGTCTGAAAAGGTATTTGCCTTGTTTGCGAGCCGGCCGGCATCGTGCCAGGGCTTGCCAAGATCGCCGCCACCGCGGATATGTGCGTACGCCAGTACCAATCCGCGATCCAGCAGGCTCAGCCGGTTTGAGCTGAAGCCCATCGGCAGGGCGTAGCCATAGGAGCCGTAGCCATACACGTGCAATGGCCCCTTGCCGGCAGGATGCGTGTCACGCCGGTAAACGAGAGAGATAGGCACCTTGACGCCGTCGGGCGCGGTTGCCTCGATGCGCTCCGAACCATAGAGCCGGCGATCAAAGCCGCCCGGCACCTCCTGCTCTTTCTTCAACTCGCTTGTTTCGGTGCGCACGTCATAGTCGAAGACAGAGGCCGGCGTCACCAGCGATTGGTAACTGTAGCGGAGCAGATCGGTTCTGAACTCACGATTGCCGCTTAGGTGCACGCTGTACGCCGGCTCCGGAAAGGCGATCTCAGCTTCACGCGCCACCTCCGGCCCAGTCCCGTCGAAGTGCAGCACGCGCAGATGCTCCAGCCCGCCCGCCCGCTCGACCGCGACTGCGAAACGATCAAAAAGGCTCACATCCTCAAGCATCACGTCCTCGCGGTGCGCAATGCGCTCGGTCCAGTGCCTTGGCTCGGGCATTTCGACCGGTGTCGTGACAAGCCGGAAGTTGCGTCCGCGATCGTTGGTGCGGATGTAGAGCAGACCGTGGCGATGGTCGGGGTAGTACTCGATGTCGTCGCGGCGCGGGGTGATCAAGGTGAGATCAGACTGAGGCGCATTGGCCCGCAGCATGCGTGCTTCGCTCGTTGTATGGCTGGCGATCTCAACCACGATCAGCGCGCCGTCACGGGTTCTGCCTGCGCCCACATTGAAGCGCTCGTCTGGCTCTTCCAGCACCAGCACGTCCTCCTCGTGAGGGCGCCCAAGCACGTGGCGGAACAGCCGGTACTGCCGCTTCTGCTCCTCGTCTTCCTGCGTGTAGAAGAGTGTGCGATTGTCGGCCGCCCAGACGATCGAGCCCGCTCGTTCCACTTTCTCCGCGAGCAGTTCACCCGTGCGCAGGTCTTTCACCTGCAGGGTGTACTGGCGAAACCCGGTGTTATCTGTCGAGAAGGCGAGCAAGTTGCCGTCATCCGAGACGTCCATTCCGCCTACGGCCATAAAGCTCTGGCCCTCCGCGAGCGCTTCCACATCGAGCACGATCTCTTCCGGTGCAGCCTCGAAAGTTTCGCGCGTACCCGGCTTGCGGCAGTAGACCGGGTACTGCGAGCCCTCGGTCGTCCGCGCGTAATACCAGTACCGGCCCTCCTGCGCGGGCACGCTCACGTCGGTTTCCTTGATGTGCGAGAGCATCTCGCGGTACAGCTCCGCCTGAAGGGGCTTCGTCGGCTCCATGACCGCATCGGTGTAGGCGTTTTCCGCCCTAAGATATGCGAGGACCTCTTCACTTTCCCTCTGCCGGATCCAGCCATAGTCATCGCGGAGTGTGCGGCCGTGCAGAAGCGCTGACCGAGGATCTTTGCGTGCGACCGGTGGGGCAGGGAGAGGTTGCGAGAAAGAGCTGCTCATGCACCCAGAATACTGCGGCTGCATGGGCGCACTGTGATGGGACCAGCGCAAAGGTTGTATGGGGCAGGGTAAATACCCCGGGGCAACGCGAGTGGTGGTTTCTGCGCCTTACAACAGGTACGGCCGCTATAAATCCTGGGCTGGAAGTGGGCCGGAAGCGGCAAGGAGGACGAGAATGTTGCATCGCATGTCGATCACACATAGCTGCAAAGTAGTTGCACTGGCTCTTGTTTTCGGAGCGGGTACGGCAGTGCTTCAGGCGCAAGCCGGTCAACCATCTACGGGACAGGGCCCCGCTGGCTCACCACAGCCTGGCGGTCTGAACTCACCCGGCGGCATAAATTCCCTTCCGGAAACGAACGCCGGGAGTCAGGCTTCGTTTACGGACAAGGCTTTCCTGCGGGATGCGACGCAGGGCAGCAACTTTGAGATCCAGGCGGCGCAGCTTGCCTTGCAAAAAAGCAAGAGCCCGGATGTGCAGCAGTTCGCGCAGATGATGATCCACGATCACAATCAGTTGAATGAACAGATGAAACCAATCGCTTCACAAGCCGGTGTAATGCCGCCGACCGGCATTTCCAAGAAGGACAAAGCCGTCTACGCCAAGCTTCAGGGTTTAAATGGAGACGACTTCGACAAGGCCTACATTCAAGACATGATCAAGGACCATACGGCGGATTTGAAGGCCTTCCAGACCGAAGCAAACAATGGTCAGCTCCCGGCTGAGAAGAACGCAGCGAGCCAGGGCGCTACCGTTGTGCAGATGCATCTGCAGCATGCCCAGCAGCTGGCGCAGGCGCACAATGTTTCTGCAAGCGGCATGTAGGAGAAAGCTTTCCTACGTGCATCCCCCAGAGCGCCCGCCACTGTGCGGGCGTTCTGGCTTGGTAAGGCTTGCTTTTCCGTACAATGAGCCAACGTATGCATCAACTCCGGCTCGCGACCTTCCTCTTCCTCTCGCTGCTTTTCCCGACCGGAGCTCTCCTGCAGGCGCAGGCAGTCAAGGATCTGCCGCGTCCGACGGATTACGTCAGCGATGATGCGCACGTGTTATCGAGCGCGGTGATCGCCCGGCTGGGGCAGATCTGCGGCGCTGTTGACCGCCAGACACACGCTCAGATTGCGGTCGTCACCGTGCAGAACACGGGTGATGAGCCGATCGCGGATTATGCCGTTCAGCTGGAAGATGCCTGGAAGGTTGGCGCCAAGGGGACAGACCGCGGCGTGATCCTGCTGGTCTCGATCCAGGACCGCAAGCTTTTTATCTCCACCGGGTACGGCCTGGAAGGCGTCATAACGGACGAGAAAGCCGGCATCATCACGCGGCAGATGGAGCAGTACCTCCGAGTCAGCCGCAATGACGAGGGCGTCACCCTTGGCACCGAGCAGCTGGCGAGCCTGATTGCGCAGGATGCGGGTGTACAACTGCGTATCGCGCGCCAGCCAACCGGGCCGGCAGCTGCTCGGCAGAAGCTGTCTCTGGGCCAGCTCGCAGTGCTGGCCGGCGTTTTCGTCGTGCTATTCCTGCTGGCGGCACGCACGGGCATGCTGCCGTTTCTGATCGGCATGTTCTTAGGCGTTGGATTTGGCGGCGGTGGCGGGAGAGGCCGCGATGATAATGATGGTGACGGTTTTTCCGGCTTCGGCGGTGGCAGCACTGGCGGCGGCGGCGCGGGTGGTAGCTTCTAGAGCAGCCGATGGTCAGGAGCGCCGGAGCGTGAGCTTTTCAGTAGATGAGGGAGTAGAACGATGAAACGTGGTTCGCTGGTAGGTCTGGGCCTGGTTGCTGTCGTAGTTTTTGCTTTCCTGAGCTACATCAGCTCAAAGAATACGATGGTGGCCAAGCGCAATGACGTGCAAACACAGTTTGCGAACGTGGATACGCAGCTGCAGCGTCGCGCCGACCTGATCCCCAACCTGGTCAGCACGGTGAAGGGCTACGCGAAGCATGAAGAGACTGTTTTTGGAGATATCGCGAACGCACGTGCCGGCCTGTTGAACGCGCAGGATCCGCAGAGCAAGATCGCGGCAAACAACCGATTGGACGGCGCGATCGGCAGGCTGCTCGCGCTAAGTGAAAGCTACCCGGATTTAAAGGCGAACCAGAATTTCCTGGCGTTACAGGACCAGCTGGAAGGTACGGAGAACCGTATTGCAGTAGAGCGGCGCCGGTACAACAACACGCTTCGCGATTACAACACCTACATCCAGCAGTTTCCCGCAAGCCTCTGGGCTGGTATTGCCGGCTTCCACACCGACAATGACTTCTTCCAAGCGAGCGAAGGGTCGCGCACCGCGCCGAAGGTCAGCTTCTAGCTGACCTTCCTAGCCGGCTTGCTGCATGGCGACCTGCTCGGCTAAGGCAAGGTCCTGCTTGATGAAGTCGTAGAGGACGCGCTTGGTGTCTCCTTCGGCGCGCAAAACAGCCGACGGATGGATGGTCGCGATGACGCGTGGTGCGTAGGGCGACTCAACGACCTTGCCGCGATCTTTCATCAGGGCGAACTTAGCGCCGAGCAGTGACTTGGCTGCCGATGCGCCGAGGCAGACAACAACCTTTGGCTGCACAGCGTCGAGCTCGGCGAGCAGCCAGGGCCGGCAGGCGGCGATCTCCCGCAGGTTCGGCGACTCGTGGATGCGGCGTTTGCCGCGCTCGACAAACTTGAAGTGCTTGACCGCGTTGGTCACGTACATGCCGGAGCGGTCGAAACCTAGCTCGTCAATTGCCTGGTCGAGCACCTTGCCTGCGGGCCCGACGAATGGCTTACCTGCAAGATCCTCGTCGTTGCCGGGCTGCTCACCGACGAGCATAACCGGCACATGTGCAAGACCCGCGCCGAAGACAGCCTGGGTAGCCGGCTTGTATAGCTCACAGCCCTCGCAGCGGGGCAGCGCCTCGCGCAGCACCGGCAGGGTGTGTTCAAGGGGAACGAAGGTGTTACTTTGCAGGAGGCTTTGCTGTTCCATCATGTTTCCTACGCGGTGGTCCGCGTCGTTTAGCAGTTGGGGAAGAATCTGCAGCTCGGGCAGATGGCTCCAGTAGCGGACCGGCATCTCGGCCTTCATGGCGCGGGTATTGAGCCGGGCGGGGTTGAAGATGGAACCGTAATAAGAGCGCCACATGCTTTCCATCTCATCCTCGGACGGAGCTTGCGAGCGCGGCACGCCGGGACCCCAGGCGACGCGGCCAAGTGCAGGGTCCCAGCTGGCGGAAGCGTAGCTGGTGAGGATGGTCCAGTGCATGATTCGGAAGCGCTCGACAAAAAATGGCACGGCCAGCGCCAGAATGCGATGGTCGGGCCGGTACCAGGCGATGTAGTGTTCGCGCCCGTCTTTCTCGACCGCCTCAACCATGCGAAAGCGCAGGAACGCGTGCATCTTGTGGAGGTCACGGCGTACCTGTGCATCCATCCGGCGCATGCGGGCAACGTCCTCATCAAGCTCGTGCCTCATGAGGCTGCGCTCGTTCTGTAACCGCCACAATGTCCGGTAGAGAAGCTGCCAGCGTTGCGGGTCACTGTGGCACGCGACGATCTCGGCCAGATCGAGGAAGGCTTTCGGCACGGTAGGCTTCGGAACGGCTAGCGCGGGCTGCGGCTCGGGTTCAGCGGCCAGGCCGAGCGACATAGCGGCGTCGTTCTCTTCGTCGACAAGTTCGATCCGGTCGGGCTCGATGCCACTGCTTAGAAGGCGCCTCGCTTCGTCGCGCCACGCGGCAAACTCAGGCGCGATCCGCACCTTGTAGGCGAGACCGAGAGCTGAGTGAAAGCTCACAGCTGGCCTGAGCTCGCGGCTGCGCCGGCATCGAAAAGCTGCATCTGCGCGGGTACGAGTACCGCCGTCGGCAGTGCTTCCGAGTCGAGCATGGCTGTCGGAGCCAGGTGATCGGTGGTGGTCACAAAGGGCGAGACCGTTTTGATGCGCACGTTGAGCTTGCGCAGGTCGTTGAGCGAGAGCGGGTGGTACGCGCGGATGCGGAGGATACGTTCCACGTTGCGGTAGCCGATGCCTGGCACCCGCAGGAGTACTTCGCGGTTGGCTGTGTTGACGTCTACCGGGAAGAACTCACGGTGCGCAAGCGCCCAGGTGAGCTTGGGGTCGCGCTCGAGATCAAGATTGGGCTGCTCGGCTGTGGTGAGCTCCGCCCCCTGAAAGCCGTAGTAGCGCATCAGCCAGTCGGCCTGGTATAAGCGGTGCTCGCGCACCATGGGAGCAGGCTTGAGCGGCAGGCGTGCATCGCCCTGCGGGAAGGGGCTGAAGCCGGAGTAGTAGATGCGGCGCAGGTCGTAGTTTGTGTAGAGGTGCGATGCGGTAGCGAGAATCTGCTGGTCGGTCGAGGGCGTGGCGCCGACGACGAGCTGCGTGCTTTGCCCGGCCGGCGCGAAGCGGGCAGCAGCACGTGTACGCTTCTTCTCCTCGTCGGCTTCGGCCTTATGCTCGAAGATTTGCGCCATCGTGCCTTCAATGACGTCGATCTTTTTGTCCGGGGCAAGCTGCACCAGGTCCTGCTGGGTGGGCAGCTCCATGTTGGCGCTGAGCCGGTCAGCGACTTTACCGGCGCGCTCGATGAGCAGGTCACTCGCGCCAGGAATCGCCTTGAGATGGATGTAGCCGCCGAAGGAGTGTACCTCGCGCAGCGTGCGGGCGACCTCGATGAGCTGCTCCATGGTGTAGTCGGGGGACTGGATGATGCCCGAGCTGAGGAACAGCCCCTCGATGTAGTTGCGTTTGTAGAAGCTCAGGGTGAGGTCGACGACCTCCTGCGGCGTGAAGCGTGCGCGCTTCACGTCGCTTGAAACGCGGTTGACGCAGAAGACGCAGTCGTAGGTGCAGTAGTTAGTGAGCAGGATCTTGAGCAGGGAGACGCAGCGCCCGTCCGGCGTGTAGCTATGGCAGATGCCCATGCCGTCGGAATGCCCGACGCCTTTGCCATTGCCCTCGCGCTTGGCTCCGGAGCTTGCGCAGGAGGCGTCGTATTTGGCGGCGTCGGCGAGGATCTCGAGCTTTTGCTGGACCTGCATCATTGGCATTAGATGTCGTGCGCGTGCCCGATAAGCTGTGCAAAGCAGGTACGCTTTGCCATGTCGAAAAGGTGGAACCTGCTCGCGAGTATAGCGAAGAGAAGGCGAAGTGCGAGCTTCTCACGCGTTGAAGCCGGGCGCGGTGGAGGAGAAAGCAGGTCCTTCACTCCGCTCAGGATGACGCAATCTTCGTGGGGATCAGCCTTCGATGGTGCCGAGTTGCTCCTGCAGCTGCTCGAGCGAAACGCCTTTTGTCTCCGGGTAGATGAAGAGGACGACGAAGAACTGCAGGACCATCATGACGCTGAAGAAGATGAACGGAGCGCCGGAGGAGTGCTTAGCGATGACAGGGAAAGCGAAGGAGATGATGGCGTTCGCAACCCAGTGTGAGCCGGAGCCGAGGCTTTGGCCTTTCGATCGCACGCGTGTGGGGAAGACCTCGCTGATGTAGACCCAGATGACTGCGCCCTGCGAGATGGAGAAGAAGAAGATGAAGCCGACCAGCAGCGCGAGCAGAGCGCGAAGATGCTGTTGCGTGAGAAAGACGTAGGCGACTCCGGCGAGAGAGGCTGCTGTGCCGACAGAGCCGATCAGCATCAGGGTCTTGCGGCCGAGCCGGTCGATCATAGTCATGCCTAGAAGCGTCGCAAGGAAGTTGACAGCGCCGATGATGACCGATTGGGCGTCGCTGGAGAGCGAGGAGAAGCCACCAGCGCGAAAGATGTCGCCAAGATAGTAGAGGATCGCGTTGATGCCCGAGAGCTGGTTGAAGAAGCCGATGGACATGGCGAGGAAGATGGGCAGCCGCAGCTTGCGCGTGAACAGTGGGGCGCTGCTGTGCGTTGCGTCCGCATGGATCGCGCGGCGCAACTCGTCCACCTCGGCCTGCGGGTCGGGCGAGCCAAGCAGGCCAAGAGCCTGCCGGGCTTCCTCGACTCGGTTCTGGGTGAGCAGCCAGCGCGCGGAGCGTGGCACGCCGAAAAGCAACAGCAGGAAGCCAAGAGCCGGAAGACTGGCAACACCGAGTTCCCAGCGCCAGAGACTGGCGCCGAGGCGAGCGCTCTCCAGCCCGTAATTGGACGCGTAGGCAAGCAGGATGCCGAAGACGATGTTGACCTGGAAGAGACCGACGAGCCGGCCGCGGATGCGCGCGGGCGCCATCTCCGCGATATAGACGGGGCCGAGCACAGATGAGCCACCGATACCAAGGCCGCCGATGAAGCGGAAGACAAGCAGGGAAGGCCAGTTCCAGGCAAGAGCGCAGCCGAAAGCAGAGATGACATAGAGAAGGGCCATGATGCGGAGCGCCTCGCGGGAACCGATGCGCTGCCCGAGCGTGCCGGAGGTAAGCGCCCCGAGAACTGTGCCCCAGAGCGCGATCGAGACGGTGAAGCCGAGCTCGCCTGCCGAGAGAGTGAAGACCTGTGTGAGCTGGTGCGTGGTACCCGAGATGACTGCGGTATCAAAGCCGAAGAGCAGACCGCCCAGCGCGCCGACGAGGGCACTTTTTAGAAGAAGAGAGTTCAAGCGCATGCTGCCGGTAGCCCTTTCACCGCCGTGGTGTTCGGCTCAAGCATTCCGTGCCGCAGCTGGTGGGAGGAATGCTCTCGTGGGAGCATACAGGAGGGCGTGTGAGCCATGCTTGCTAACCGGCAGGGAAGATGTGGGTGCGACCTTCCTGGAGGATCAACACACGCTCTGATACGTGGGCCTGCCCGGCTGCGGACCGCAAGCGCACTGGAGGCTCCTCCATGGGCTCGAGCGAAAGCCGGAAGGTGCCGTAATGCATCGGCACCATGAACTGACTGCCCAGGTCACGAAAAGCCGCAAGCGCGTCTTCAGGGCTGGTGTGTACGCTGCGAAAGCTGTCAGGATAGTAGGCACCGATCGGCAGAAGCGCGATCTCCGGCTGAAGGCGCTCGCCGATGGCGGCGAAGCCTGGGAAGAAAGCACTGTCGCCTGCGTGATAGAGCGAGCGCCCGGCGTGTGCCAACACATAGCCTCCGTAACCACGTTGCACATCGTTGAAATAGCGTGCGCCCCAGTGGCGCGCCGGCGTCATAGTGATGGCGATGCCGTCGAACTCTGTTTCCGCCCATGGGGTCAGCGTGCGGAGTTCGCGAAAACCGAGCCTTGTTACGAGATCCTCGACGCCCTGCGGCACGATAACGACAGGTGCGCTTGCCCCGCTGCGCGCATTATGGGCGAGGATGCGGCGCAGTGATGGAAGGTCAAGATGGTCCATGTGCGCGTGCGAGAGGAGCACCAGGTCGATAGGCGGCAGGTCGCGCAAGCGTATGCCGGGCCGGCGGCGGCGCTTGAGCACGATGAGAAAGCTTGAAAAAACAGGGTCGAATAGGATACGTTTGCCGGCGAACTCCAACAGAAACGAGGAGTGCCCAATCCAGGTCAGGGCGATTTCGCCGGCCTTTGCAGCTAAGGGGAGATGCTGCTCGCCGCGCATGGGCGTCAGCAGGGACTCGCGAACTAGATTGGAGATGAAGCGAAGCTTGCTCGTTTTGAAGGTGATGTCAGGAACAGTGACCAAGTGTGATCACCGTTTGCCTGCTCCTTGATGGCCCAACTTCGATGACCCAGCTTAGCAACAGGGGCGCGAAGCCTAGCGCAGCGTCATAACTTCGGAGCATTGTCGCCCTTTACGGCTTCCGCTGCCGAAGGGTCCTGCGCGATGACAGCAGCTTCCGCTGCCTGGAAGCCGGTCTTTGTGTGAGTTCCGTCACAGAATGGCTTCTTCGTGGAGGCACCACATCGGCAGAGCGAAACGGCCGGCTTTCCGGTCAGGTCCCATTCGCCGCCGTTGCCATCGACCAGCCGTATGGGACCTTCGACACGAAACGGACCATTGGGGCGAACAGTGATTGTTACATCAGCCATGCTGCTGGACTCCTCTGGATAAACTCACCCTGAGTGTAGCAGCGAGGTAGGCCTTGCGCGGCCCGAGGGAGCGTACGCGGCTTCTCGGAAGGGGAAGCCGCGTACGCGTTGCGCCCGCCAGCAGAGACGGAAGCTGCCAGGTTAGCGACGACCGCTCTTTTTGGCAGCTCCTGCCTTCTTATTGACGGCGATGGCGGCCCGTTGTGCTCCGGCCCGCGTGGTTTTCTTGCCGGTGGTCTTCGCTGGGGCTTTCCTGGCGGCTGTTTTCTTCGCGGGCGCAGCTGTTCTTGATGATGCGGCCGTGCTCTTCTTCGCAGCTGCTTTTTTGGTCGCGGTCTTCTTGGCGGCTGCTTTCTTCGCTGGCCTCCCTACGGCCGTTTTTCGCCCCGTACTTTTCGCGCTGCTGAACTTTTTTGCCGGAGTCTTTGTTGCTGCAGCCTTGCGCGAGGCTGTTCTCGTTGCCGGTGCCTTCTTGGCTGGTCCTTTGGCGGCGCTTTTCTTTGTTGCGCTCACTCCCTTAGCTGGCGCGCTCTTCTTCGAGGGTGCCTTACGCATGCTCTTCTTTGCAATGGAGCTCAGATTCTCGGGATACACCAGGCGATTGAAGTTGCTCTGCGCTCCCTCCGATGTCACGTCCTGATACACGAGCGAAAGTCCGCTCGCGTCGAACTTTTCGAAGAACTGCTCCCAGGAGATCTCTTCGAGGTTGGAGTCATTTGCGTTGGTTGCGCTTGGGAACTCGATGCGAAGAATGCCCGTTCCGCTTTGGCTGGTGCTTGCGACCTCAGCGGGTTTGCCCCCGCGGGCCTCTGCCCACTGACGAATCTCGTCGTGGTCCTGTGTGGTCTTTGAAAGAGCCATCTTTTATCCTCCCTAGTGCTGCTGCATGCCCGCTTTTGGAGCCCGTTGCCTGGGGCATGGCTTGCTTTTGTGTCACAACATCACAGCATGGGATGGCACTGTGCGGAAAGGTGTTTTCGCACACAATTGAAGAATTGTGTGCAGGCCGATGCTCACGCAGTTACAGCAATTTCGTAACAGGCGGTGAAGCAGCCTCATCCCGAAGATAAGGGAAGCGTGCAGCTGCATATGCCGTGGTGGAAGATCACGCTGGCAGAGCGAGATCGTTTGTCAGCGCGGCTGCGTATCGAGCAGACGCAATGCTTCGCGAAAACCGTGCGGCGTGCCAGTGTCTACGTAGTGCGTTCCGGCAGCGATGCCAACTGCGCGGCCTCCGGCAGCAAGCCACGCGTTGACAAGCGTGCCCAGATACTCGTCTTTGCGCTCAGGCGTGCGCCACAGCGCCCACAGTGCGTGGTAAACCCTGCCCGGCATTCGGACCGCACCCCACACGAGTGGAGAGGAGGGCTGCGCCTGCTTCACCTCAATGCGCAACACCGCACCGCTTTCATCGAGAAGGACTGCATCGAAAAGCTCCGGGTGTTCGACCGGAAAAAGCAGAAAAGCAAGTACGCCTGCCGGCAGTACGGCAAGGCCATCCTCAGGGAGCCACACGGTGTCAGGCAGCCCGAGCAGAACCTCTTCGTCGCCCTGCGCACTGATCAGTGAGGCGGCACAGAAGATGGCGTCGCACAGTCCTGCCGGAGCCGGCTGCACAACATAGACGATGGGTATGCCGCTGAAGCTTGCCCCGTAGTACTCGAGAATGTCGGACTTGCCGGGCGAGATGACAAAACATAGCCGGGTAGCTCCGGCGCGGATCATGCGCTCGAGCAGGTACTCGCTCACAGCGCGCGGCCGCTCGACGGTGCCGGATGGATGGACTTCGGTCCGCGTGCCGACCGGCAGCAGCTCCTTTGAGAAAGCGAGCGGCTGCATGCGGCTGCCACGGCCCGCAGCCGGAACGATGCCCCACACGGACGGCGTCCTAATCCTGCGCCGCAAGTGGCGCAGCGGCGTGGCTGAGAAGCGCCTCGAGCTGCTGCGCCCGATGCGCCGCGGTGTGCTCGGCCAGGACCCGCTCACGTGCACGTGCAGCCATGCGTGACAGCTCATTCGACGAAAGATCGAGCGCGGCCAGTACGTCCTCCCCGGTTCGGGCAGCAAGGATTTCATCGCCGGGTGTCAAGAAGTGGTCGAGGCCCTCCCACACGTCAGTAAGCAGCGGCGCGCCACAGGCGGCTGCCTCAAACAGGCGACCAGACGGGCACCAGCCGTACGCAGCCATGGCGGCCCGAGTGATGTTGAGCGTGAGCCGGCCGGAAGAGAAGAAGGCAGGATGCAGCTCAGGCGGCACATGCCGGACAAAGAAGATGTTTGCGCTCCACGGGAAATCCTGAGGGTACATGGCGCCGCCGATGAGGAAGCGGCTTTGTGGCCTCGCCTGCGCGGGCTTGAGAAACAGCTCGTCAAGCATGGGCTGCCGGTCGGCCGCGTACGTGCCCAGATAGGACAGATCGGATGTGAAAGCCGGATCGGTCGAAGCAGGGCGGTGCGCGGCAGGATCGACAAAGCCGTAGAGTGGCGCAACACGGCGTGCGCCGAGGCGACTGGAAAGCGCCTCGAGAGCCCTGCCGCCAGTGTAGGAGAGCACCAGGTCGAAGCCGCCGAGCCCCTGAGCAGGCAGATACTCAACCGTTGCGCCACGCTCGAGCGACTGCAGTGTCACAGGTGTATCAAGATCGTAAAAACAGGTGAGCGGTACGCCGGAGGCGAGCACTCGATCACACACCACGGCCCCCTCAGGGCAGAAGCTGGTCACGATAGCGACGTCCGCCGAGCGCAACTCCTCTGCAATGCGCGGTTCCTCTTCTCGCAGGCTCGTATAGAGCGCCAGCTTGACTCTGGCCGGGGGAGTCCAGGCATCGCGGTTCGCGGCGTAGTAGACGACGTCCTTCTCAAAGAAAGTGACGGAGTGCCCCTGCTCTGCCAGCGCTCGAAGCAGACCGCGCCAAAGTGTGGCGTGCCCATTTCCCCACGAGGAAGACAGCGCGAGACCAAAGATGACAAGCTTCATGTGCGCTGTACGATGTGCAGGCTGAGTAGAACGTTTGCTGGACTGGAGCCAGGCGGTGCTTTTCTGGATGTACGCCTTTTGGCGAGACGCTGGAGACGAGGGTCGCCAAAAGGCGACATGTTTTCTCTGCTATGATGACCCGAGTGGTTGCCCCAAACAACCAGGAGCAGCAAGGCATGGCCTTACATGTCGCGCTCCAAAGCAAGGTTGGGGACGTAGCTCAGTTGGTTAGAGCGCTGCCCTGTCACGGCAGAGGTCGCGGGTTCGAGCCCCGTCGTCCCCGCCATCGATCTAAAGGACTTAGGTTGATGACATCCCCGAAAAAAGCAGAGATCGTGGGTCCAATAAGGGTGCAATAAGTACCTTATGCCTCGGTCTCCGGGTGCGAAACGACCCTGGTTTCACCCAGATTCGGCACCATCATGCGAACAACCTTGCTCTGCGCAGCCCGCTTGTGCGAGTTCACCGCCTGCGTGTAGACCTCAAGCGTGATCCTGCTGTTGGCGTGCCGTAAGAGCTCCTGGACCGTCTTCACATCTTCGCCATTTGCCTTCAGCAGAGTGCCGTAGGTGTGGCGGAAGGTATGCCAGCCGATCTGTTTGTGAATGCCGTTCGCTCGCGCGACCGGCCGTATGTGCCGCTTCATGAGGTTGTCAGGCCAGAAGGGCTGCGCGCCCCGCATGGTCTCGCTCGCGAAGATGTAGTCGTCCAACGCGGCAAGGTCGCTCTGGCGACGCCACCGCTGCAGGTCCTCGGCCATGTAGGTGTCCAGCGGGACCGGCTTCGCCGAGGCCTCTGTCTTACAATCGCCGACCACCTGATGCCAGATGGAACGAGTCACACTGATTTCCAAGTTGTCGAAATCAACGTCTCGCCACCGCAGAGCCAGAAGCTCGCTGACGCGGAGACCCGTGCCGGCATCGAGCAAAGCCAGGGTACGCTCGCGCGTCCGAAGCTTGCTCAGCAGAAGTTGGACTTCCCATAGTTCCAGAACGTCTGGAATGCGCTCACGCTTCGCACTCTGACGCACGAGCCGGATCGGATTCCGATCCATCCACTCGTACCGCATCGCGTGTGTGAACAGCGCAAGGCTTGCGCTGCTTTGAGGGCGGATGCTTCGTTGGCGAGTGCATCGGTGTACCGACGATGGCTTTGCGATATCTGCTCTCGCCATCCTCTCCGACTTCTCGCCAGCGCAACATCATACGTCGGGCCGGCGTTCAATCTTTGAACGTCAGCGTGATGGCGTGTTCCCGACGCCTGTCGGCCAGATGATTGTGGACTACTCAAATGCAACTCTCGCTGAACGGAAACATGTCTTCCGTCTCGCAAGAGAGATTACCTTGGGCGCGATCTCACCTCTTAGAGTCGGCTTCTCCTGTTTCGTGAACTCCCGCCACCTCCAAACGCTACGCTCGCTCTATAAAAAGCATTCCCATCGTGCATCCTTCAGCTGTCAGGGGGCGATACGGTTCATGTCCTGCATCGAAATGGAGCGGGGAGACTTCGATTGCGCGTTGCTCCTGCTTCCCATCGAGGGTCCTAGGTGGATCATCGAACAGATCGCAAGCGCACCATTAGTCGTTTGCATGCGCTCGGACGATACTCTGACGAACAGGGCTGAACTAGGCTTGCAGAGATTGCCCAGAGGCTCACTGCGTTCCGTGATCCTGACGCACATCCACTGGCTCACACTAAGCTAATGCAAACGCTGGCGAAAGTGAGTGTGCCTGTGAACGTCACCTGCTCGGCAGCCACGCCACAGGATACACAACTGCTCGTCTGCGACGGCTATGGTTGAGTGCTCGTGGACGGGGATAGCCCGTCACAATCGAATCTCACCCGTAAGCCCATCTCGGGCGTTGCATGGACAAGCGAGACTACTCAACCGAGAACCGCCATCCAGCTCTGTCCTATCTGCGCCGTCATCTCACTTGCGCAACATCTTCATCCATGCGCAAGGGACGTGCGCGTGCTAAGAAAGACGCAAAGCGTAACGGTCAGGCGGAGCGAGCGTCTTGCTGTGCTTCTCCGGATTCAGGCACCGGAGCGACTGTCTCGTCAGACAGACGATCGGCATTACCTCCGATTACGATCAGACGGTTAATCGGGTATCCCAGCGCTGGATGGTTCAGAGTTCTCGTGGGACTTCAACGAGCTACTCTTCCCTCGTTACCAGCGGGTTGCTCGGGTGTTCTTGCGAAGCGAGGCTTGCTGCGGCAGGTGAAGCGCAAAAGGCCTGCCAGGATGGAAAGCGTGCTCGTACACGATCCATCGCCTCCGAAGAAGCACCTCTGGGAAGTGTTAGAAAAGCACAAAAACGCTCCAGCATGTGGGCGTCGGGGCAGTGCTCGTCGAGCCACAGAAACTGGCCCTGTTCGTTGACCTCCAGAAACCACCAGTCGCCGCTACGGTCGACGGCGAAGTCAAAGCTTCCGTAGACGATGCCAGCGCGGCTTGCAAAGAGAAGCACCGCTTTTTCCACCTCGGGAGGTGTCGGCACAGCCTCCATGGAGACACGCCCCTGCGCTACGCTTTGCCGCCAGTCGAGGGCATCGTCCGGAGTGTGGAGGGAAAACGAGTACACCGCCTCTCCAAGCAGAACCAGGCGAATATCTGCCTGCTTGTCGACCTTCTCCTGATAGATCGCAGGTGCGTAGCTGAGTACCTCATCGCTCGGGAGCAGTGAGGCTGTTACCTCAAACGTTTCCGTTATCGCAAAGGCCCCTTCCTTTGTCTCCCAGGCATGGGGAAAGAAGGGTTTGCAAACAAAGCGTCTGCCAGCATGCTCAAGGAACCTGCGAATACTCGGGCCCGCGTTGCTCATCAGTGTTGATGGAAAACGGAGATCTACCTGACGAGCCAGGCGGATCTGCAAAGCTTTGTTGTCGATGGCTCGTGCTGCGCCGTACGGGTTGATACAGCGCGCGGCGAAATGCTCGACGCTATGCAGGATGGACAAGTGGAACCAGCGGTATTCCTCCTCTGCGAAAGCCCTATCGGCAGGATCTATGCCTGGATGCGATCGTGGGCGCTTTGGGCGCCGGATCCAGACCACGTCTTTCGGTTCGAGCGCGTGCGGCCCAAGCTGAAGCCCTGCGTTCTCCTGCACGATGATGGTCGCCTGCTGGGCTGGCTCCCAGGAGAGCCCCTCCCAGCAGATGGCGCCATAGCCGCTCTGCTCCAGAGCCCACTGAACGGGAGCCGCATGATTGTCCCTCTCGGGCGCAAGAATCAGAACTTTCACGCCATGCTCCTGGAAGCGCAGCAAACTGGAAGCGCTCCGCGCCGAACGACAGCAGCGAAGCGCTTCTCTCTTGAGAGCACAAGCCTAGAGTAGCGAAACGGCATCTCCATCCACAGCGTGCGTGACTGGATTGTACGAGATAGCGGTGCTATGAATACTTCCGCGGATAGTTCTGACGTCCGCAGCTGTCAGTGTGTGGGCTTGAGTGCGTGCGAAGACTCGATTTTTGCTTTGCATAGACCTCTCCCTTACTTGTTTTAGGCAGCCAGAGCTTTGGAAGCTCCCCGCAAGTAGATCACATCCTACTGAGGACCGAATTCCTCTTCGAATGCTGTGGGGCGTCGGAGCCCTGGAGCAGGCCAAAGTGTTAGTTGGACCTGGCAATGATGATCGAAGGTGTTGGCCGCAGAGCGTCTTTGCGGGGGCTGAAGCGCAGAGTGCTATCTGCGACGCAAGAAGATGCTGGCGCTTAGTCGTGATGAGGGAGCAAGGGATCTTTTTATGGATTCATCATCCTGTACGTTCGCCTAGATCTGCGTGCAGCGACTCTGCGGAATACATTCAAGCTATCGACACAGGCAGAGGATTAAAATTCTTTCCGTCTTTTAGGGGATGTCAAGTCTACGTTGAAGCCTCTACTGTGCGCCGTAGTCCGGATCTTGGTCATTCATCCCCGGTGCGATGTGGGAGCGCACATGCTCTCAGTATCTCTTAGCCGCTGATGAGACCGTAACTTGGATGGTTTCACAGTGACGACATGTTGCCATCTCGCCTATTGGAATGAACTAAGAATCACGTTATTCCACTTCGGCGTTTACCACACTGACTGGGTACCATATGCGTTCCTGGCCAGAGACACTCCGCTCTAGAATCTCTGTTCAAACTTGCACCCGAAGTATGGAGAACTTTATGAATCGCCCTATTCAGCCAAGGCTGCAGACCATAGCAGCTGCAGTTTTTGTGACATGCGGATTTCTTGGGACATCCCTTGCGCATGCGCAGAGCGAAGCCGGTCCGGCCTATGATGCTTTTAATTCAGCTTACCTGGTGCAAGCTAATGGTCAGACTTATTATGCAACCACCTACACAAGCCAGGGCACTGCACCTGAAGACGAATGGGTAGCAGCTCTCGATATCACGGCTGCTGAAGATGTTTACCAGTACAACCACAGCCAGAGCCAAAGAAACCTTGTGATCTCGCTGCTAAACACTCTCGCTACCTTTAATTCTCAAGGCGGAATGTTTGGGAACTGGCTTACGGATGGATATGATGACGATCTCGCCTGGATGGCCAACGCATTTCTGCGCGGTTATCAACTTACGGGCATCACCAGCTACTTAACTGAGGCAGAGGACGGCTGGAACAACGGTTACGAACAGGGCTGGGACACGACGTTTGCGGGAGGCGGCATCTGGGAGAGCACGGCTCACACCGGGAAATGCGCTCTTAGCAACGACCCTTACATATTCGAAGGGGTGGCGCTGTATCAAGCTACCGGTGACCAGACATATCTGACGAAAGCGGAAGCAATCTACTCATGGGTGCGGACGAATCTAGTCACCTCCACCGGACAGGTAAATGGTTGTGTGAACACGAACGGACTCGGAGCATCTGCGAATGCGTACGACAGCGGTTCGTTCCTGACGGCGGCAGCTGAACTCTATCGCATCACAGGGCAGCAGAACTACTACAACGATGCTGTGCTTGTAGCGGATTTTCAACTACCAAATGAGCCGCTCACCAACAACCAGGAAACCGACCAAAACCAGTGGGCCTACTGGTTTACGCGGGGTCTCAGCCTCTTTGCTACCGATGCCAATCTATGGTCCAAGTATCAACCCTTTCTTACAAGCAACGCGAATTCAGCATGGGCTGATCGGAACGATGTCAATCTGACCTGGAACCAATGGAACGTCACGACTCCAGACACCAGCTGCCCCACCCCGTATGCGCCTACTCTAAGCAGCTGCGGCGCGATCACGATGTCAAGCGCCGTAGCCATTTGGCAACATATGCAGCCGCCGGCAGTCAATCTTTCCGGCAACTACGAAATTCAGAACGTCGCCAGCGGGCTCGCCGTGCAGGTGCAAACTTCATCTACGGCAAGCAATCTGCCAGTCGTACAAGATGCTTACAGTGGCGCAAGCAATCAGCTATGGACCTTTGTGCCCACAAGTGGTGGCTACTACCACATCCAAAATGTAGGCACCGGTGAAGTGATGAATGCATCGGGCATCACTGCAGAATCCGGTGAGCCCATCATCCAGTATCCGGCCGCTGGCATCATCCCTGGAAACGATCAGTGGCTTCCTGTAGAGAATCCGGATGGTACTTATTCCTTCTTTAATCTTAATAGTCTTCAGGCCCTTGATGATCCAGGCGAGAGCACACAGGCGGGTCTCCAACTGGACCAGTATTTCGGCAACAGCACCTCTGCCCAGTCGTTTACGCTCATTGCGCAGTGACCTTCTGGATCCGGGTGCACGTATGTACACTCCGGATCCACTTGGATCGGTGTCGAGAAACAGAACCAGAAGTCTGCTTACCCCTAAAAGCGGCTTCTCTACGTCTCCTCTACGTTGGGTGGAAGCATCGTAAGCCATCTTTATGCAACCGGAATCACATAACTCGTGCGAGATCGCGGCCGAGACAGCACTCGGCGCAATCTCGTTTGTCTTCCGTGTAACAGTCACTTCACAGTACAAGCCGCTTAAATGGAGCGTCACACAATGGTTCGGTTCTCAGCAGTAAGAATGTTGTCTTTTCTCGCTGTAGGCTCACTGCTAAGCTTTACAGCGCCGCTACATGCACAATCAAACATCAACCTTAGACTGATGCCACTTGGGGATTCGATTACAGCCGGGTACGACAGCACTACCGGGAACGGATGGCGGGGGCCGCTAGCAACCGCCCTTACAGGCAAGGTCGCCGTGCTGGACTTTGTTGGAAGCCAGAATGACGGGACCATGGCGGACCCAGACAATGAAGGACACTACGGCGATACGATCAGTGAAATAGCCGACCTGGCCACTACAAACCTGAACACCTATAAGCCGAACCTTGTTCTTCTAGATGTCGGCATCAATGATTTAGCTTCCGGAACCGAAAGCTCATCCGAAGTAGCGGACGCTCCAACCCGTTTAGCTTCTCTCATTGACCAGATTCTCAGCGCAGAACCCGACGCAACAGTACTGGTGGCACAGTTGATTGTGAACCAGACGAGTGACGCTGTAGAAGACGACGTGGTTGCTTTTAACAATGCCCTGCCCGCAATCGTGCAGGCTCGGGCGAACGAAGGCGAGCACGTCTACCTGGTCGATATGAGCGCCGTAACAACGGCCGATTTAGACGGTAACACGCACCCCAATGACACCGGCTACCAAGTGATGGCCAACGCCTGGTACGCAGCCATTCAGCAAGTCATAGCCAACGGCTGGATCACGGATCCCGTCGCTGGTAGTGCGACGCGCCCAAATGGGGCGATCTATTCAGGTATATCCGGCAAGTGCCTGGAGAATGAGAATGTATCCGGCACTACGACTTACAATGCTGTGCTCGACGACTGCAATGGAGGCGCCACCCAGCAATGGAATCTAAATAGCGGCGATATCATCATGAACAACATGTGTCTGGATATCTTTGGGGGAGGCACCAGCAGCGGAACTCCGGTCGATGTGTTTAGCTGCAACGACCAGACGAACCAGGTTTGGCTCGTCCAGAACGGCACCTTGTACAATCCCACCTCCAACATGTGCCTCACCGATCCCGGCTCGACGACAACCGATGGTACGCAGCTTCAGATTGCTCCCTGCACGGGCGCGGCGAACCAGCAGTGGCGTGTTCCTTCCGAGGGCGCGGTAGTTTCTGGCGTTTCCGGCTTTTGTCTCGATTCCTTTGGAGGATTCTCAACGAGTGGGAACAAGGTCGACATCTATGGCTGTAACAGCACCGCAGCGCAGCAATGGCAGGTCACAAACAACACCCTGACCTTCGATGGAAAGTGTCTCAACGTCGTTGGCAGTGGAACCCTGGCCGGCACCCTGGTAGATGTAGAAACGTGTACGAATGCTGCTAACCAAGTGTGGACTCCCGTGAACGGAACCCTAGTCAATCCAGCATCAGGGCGGTGCCTTGATGATCCGGGAGCCTCCACGACGGCCGGCACGCAACTCGACATAGCCAATTGCAGCAACGCAGCAAATCAGCAATGGACTCTTCCGCCTATGTGAGAGAGGTGGTGTTTAGTGCGGCTATCCGATCGAAGCTACAATGAGATAGCCGCACTGCACCGTTTACATGACGCACGAAGACTCAGCTGAAGCTATGGACTTCAGTCTGGCAATGGTTTTTAGGACGTGCGGGATCATACCGGCTACGCCCTGAGTAGATACAGTAAGTATCCAGCAACCAGGGCGCCGAGGATCGGCCCAAGTACTGGAACCCACGCGTAGCGCCAATCCGAATCTGTTTTGTCCGGTATCGGTAAGAGTGAATGGGCAATACGAGGGCCAAGGTCGCGGGCTGGGTTGATCGCGTAACCAGTTGTACCGCCGAGCGAGAGACCGATCCCCCATACCAGCGAGCCCACCAGGTATGGACTCATACCGGCCGCCGCGCCGCTGGACAGCACCAGCTTCGAGCTCATAGCGCCGGCAACAATCACAAGAACAAACGTTGCGACCGCCTCGCAGAGCAGGTTGGCGGGATAGCTGCGGATAGCGGGCGCCGTACAGAACACCGCGCGCTTCGCTTCAGCGTCTTCGGTGATGTTCCAGTGCGGCAGATAGAAAAGCCAGACCAGCAAAGCCCCGCAGAAGCCACCGGCAAACTGCGCCGCAGCATAAGGGAGGAGCTTGGAGTAGTCATGATTCTCAATGGCGAATGCGAGGGTAATCGCCGGGTTGAGATGCCCGTCCTTGCTGCCAAAGAGCAGTGCGGTAAAGATGCCGCACATGACCGCAAAGGCCCAGGCAGTCGTCACGGCCAGCCAGCCCGAGTTCTCAGCCTTGCTGCGTTTGAGGAGAACACCGGCGACCACGCCATCACCCAGCAGCATCATGATCAGGGTGCCCATAAATTCACCCAGCATTGGAGAGCGCATCCGTTCTTGTCCTCTATGTCTCGGTCAGGCTGCCGTGTGCGTTTTCGCTTCAGCAGGCTCTGTGCTGATTGTTCTCGCCAGCGTGTACTGCGTTGCGAGATTATGAAACTGCCGGAGTTGATCGTCTGTCCAGGCCTGATCTTTCCCAAGCTCATCCGCAAGCAGAATTGCAACTTCTGGAGCCATCGCGATCGCTGCATGTGCATTGAGAAACAGGGCGCGTGTTCGGCGGGCGAGCACGTCCTCCAGGGTGCGGGCGAGCTCTTCCCGTGCTGCCCATAGCACCTCAGCAGCAATGTAAGGCAGGTCTGGGTGAAGCTGCCTGGCCAGCTCTGAGTTCGTGCTCGCCAGTACGCGTAACTTCTCCGCATCGGAACCGTAGACGGAGAGCTCTCCATACTGATTTACATCCGCGGCGTACCCATGAATGCGTAAGTGTTCTGTTACACAGGGCGCATCCGGCAGCCTGCCGAGCGTCACGGCATGGTTCACCGCGTCTTCCGCCATGTGCCGGTAGGTCGTCCACTTACCACCGACGATTGTAAGCAGGCCAGAGCTATCAATGTGAATGGTATGATCGCGCGACAAGGAAGAGGTTTTACCGGAGTCAGAGCCGGCCGACTTGACTAGCGGCCGAATGCCGACATACACGCTCAGCACGTCCTCCCGCTTCGGCGGCCGGCTTAGGTACTCGCCTGCTGTTTCTAGGACGAAGTTGATTTCCTTATCGAAAGGTAGCGGTTCGTAAGATGGCTCATCAATCGGTGTGTCCGTTGTTCCAATGACCGTGTGCTTGTGCCATGGAATCGCAAAGAGTACGCGACCATCGCTGGTGTGCGGCACCATCACGGCTGTTTCGCCGCGCAAAAACGAGCGGTCCAGCACTAGGTGAATGCCCTGGCTGGGTGCAACCATCCTGGGGGCTTGGTCGTCCGCCATGCGGCGTACTTCGTCTGTGAAGATGCCGGTCGCATTCACAACGACCCTGGCCTTGAGAGCAAAGCGATTGCCGGTTTCGCTGTCGACAGCAACCACCCCGTCCAGGAAACCGTCATCATCTTTGTGAAGTTCGATGACGGGAACATAGTTCAGCACGACGGCACCATGGTCGGCTGCAGTTTCGATCAGCTGGATGAGTAGGCGTGAATCATCAAACTGACCGTCGTGGTAGATCACACCCCCATGCAGGCCATCTTGGCGGAGCGTAGGAATACGTTCCATCGTCTCCTCGCGCGAAAGGATGCGCGAGCGCCCGAAGCCGTACTTGCCCGCAAGCAGGTCATACACCTTCATACCAATGCCGTAGAAGGGCGCTTCCCACCAAGAATAGTTTGGCACGACGAACTGCACGTCGTGTACCAGGTGCGGCGCATTGTTGCGCAGGATCCCGCGCTCCTTGAGAGCCTCCATGACAAGTGAGATATTTCCCTGCTCCAGATAGCGAACACCGCCATGCACCAGCTTCGTGCTTCGGCTGGACGTGCCTTTGCCGAAGTCTTCGCGCTCCAGCAGCAGCACAGAGTAGCCCCGCGAGGCTCCATCGACAGCGACGCCCGCGCCGGTGGCGCCACCGCCGATGACAATGATGTCCCATGGTTCGCTTTCGCCTCGCTCGCGCATTCGCTCCAGCATCTGATCCCGGTTCATGGTGTCTCCTGTGCAGCCGTGATGTTCGCCTGAGCGGCCGCTTGGCCGGTTCGGTGCCAGCCACCAGCACGCTTGACCGCGTCCTGCCACTTCGCCTGGCGAGTCGCCATCTCGCTGCGACTGGTCCTGGGATGAAAGAGCGTATCCGGACTACGAAGTCTTGCGATCTCGACTGTGCTGCTCCAGAAGCCGGTGGCAAGACCTGCTAAATAGGCCGCACCCAGCGCTGTTGTTTCGAGTACCGCCGGCCGGCGTACCGGCAGCTGCAGCAGGTCAGCCTGAAACTGCATGAGTAAGTCATTCGAAGCAGCTCCGCCGTCGACGCGCAGCTCGGTAAAGGGCTGGCCCGTGTCGCGGTCCATCGCGTGCAGCACGTCGGTGACCTGGAAGGCTATGCTTTCGATCGCGGCGCGAGCGATGTGGCCGATTTGTGTGCTGCGCTGGATACCGATGATCAGCCCGCTTGCATACGGGTCCCAATGCGGTGCGCCTAGGCCGGTAAAGGCCGGCACGAATACCACACCGCCGTTGCTGTCGACCGAAGCGGCGACACTCTCGACATCCGGCGCCGACGAGAAGAAACGCATGTTATCGCGCAGCCATTGCACGACGGCTCCGCCGACGAAGATGCTTCCTTCAAGGGCATACTCCAGCTGCCTGTTCAGGCTGCAGGTAAGTGTCGTGATCAGGCGTTCCTTCGACAGCTTGAAACCGGTGCCGATGTTCTGCAGTAGAAAGCATCCGGTGCCGTAGGTGTTCTTCGCGTCGCCCGGCGAAACACAAAGCTGCCCGAAAAGGGCGGATTGCTGATCGCCCGCAACACCGGCGATCTCGATCTCGCCGGGTCCGAGCGAAGTGGTGACCTGACCCACCGATTCGCTCGACCAGACGACCTCCGGCATCATGCCTTCCGGAATCTTGAGAAGTCGCAGAAGCTCGGCATCCCAGCTGTCCTCGACGATGTTGTAGAGGAGCGTACGGCTCGCATTTGTGCGGTCCGTGATGTGGCGCTTTCCGCTTGTGAGATTCCACACCAGCCAGCTGTCGACCGTGCCGAAAGCGAGCTTACCCTGTTCCGCACGAGTACGCGCGCCGGCCACATTGTCGAGGATCCAGGCGATCTTGGTTGCGGAAAAGTATGGGTCGATCAGCAGACCGGTTTTGCCGCGAATCGCATTTTCCGCGCCGTCCTCGGCGAGCTTTGTACATAAGGGCGCGCCTCGGCGATCCTGCCATACGATCGCGTTGTAGACCGGCTTGCCGGTCTCCCGATCCCACACCACAGCGGTCTCGCGCTGGTTGGTGATGCCGAGAGCGACGACATCCCGGGGCCGGATGCCGGTTCTGCCAAAGACCTCCACAGCCGCACTGAGCTGTGAGGTCAAGATTTCGAAGGGATCGTGCTCGACCCAGCCGGTACCCGGGAAAATCTGCTGGAACTCGTGTTGCGCGACTCCGGCGATTTGCCCTGCATGGTCAAACAGGATCGCTCGTGAACTCGTGGTTCCCTGGTCGAGAGCGAGGACGTACGGCATGCGCGTATCGTACCGCCTAGTGGGCTGGGTTCGCTCCGGCTTGCTCCAAAAGAGAAGGGCGCGGCCATGGCCTCGCCCTTCCTGCTGCTTGCGCCGATCAGGCCTGGCGCATGGGAGGCAACAGGTCCTCGATACGGATCGGCAGCTCGCGTTTCCGTATGCCGGTCGCCTGGTAAACCGCGGCAGCGATCGCCGGCGCAACACCGGCAAGGCCGATCTCGCCGACGCCGCGGGCACCTATGCTGCTCAGGTTCGTGTCCGGATAGTCAAGGAAGGTGATGTCCATCTCCGGCGTGTCCGGATTTGTGCTCAGGATGTAGTCCGCAAGATTGTTGTTGGTGGGCCGACCATTGCGAGGGTCGTATTGCGTCTCCTCGAACAGTGCCATGCCGACACCCATGACGATCGCGCCTTCCATCTGGTTGCGTGCTGCTTTCTGGTTGATCACCTTGCCGACGTCGATCACGGACGTGATGCGCGAGACGCGTAGGCGCGCAATGCCCGGGTCGTACTCAATCTCAGCGAAGTGCACGCCGAAGGAGTGGAAGGAGAACTTTTGCGCTGCCTGGTCGCGGTCCGTACCGTCCATGTTGCCCTCGCTGGTCACGGAGCGGACGTTCTCGCGCTGCAGTACCTGCTCAAAGCGGACGCCACTGGAAGGTGCGGAACCTTTCAGGTGAACATAGCCGTCAGAGAGCGCAAGCTGATCGGTTGGCTTGCCAGCAAACGGTCCGCCCGCGCTCTTGGAGGCAACCTTGAGCATTTGCTCCGCGGCGCCCTTGGCTCCGAGGTCGACAGCGGGGACAACCGAGCCCGTGACAACGGACCCGCCCGACATGGGGCCGGTCGGCAGCGTTGTGTCGCCGAGCACCACCGCAATCCGGTCCATGGGAACGCCCGTGCGTGCGTGAACCACCTGCGCAAAGATGGTGTAAGTGCCGGTACCGATGTCCTGTGTACCGCAGACGACGCGAACAGTTCCGTCATCGTTCAGGCTGACGCGCGACTTAACACCCGCGCGACCCGAGCCCCAGGAAGCGCAGCCGACTCCCCAGCCAAGAATGAGGCCGTCTCGCTTCATGCTCCCGACCTGCGGGTTGTAGTTCTTCCAGCCGAAGCGCTCTGCTCCAACGGTGAGGCACTCTTTCATATGGCGCGAGGAGAATGGTTTGCCCTTGCTCTCATCGATTGCTGGTTCATTGATGAGGCGCAGCTGAACCGGATCCATCTGCAGCTTTACAGCCAGCTCGTTCAGGGCCGACTCTGTCGCGAAGAGACCAGGAACGGCGCCCGGACCACGCATCGCCATCGACTTGCCTATGTTGCGCGGCGAGTGGGTATCGCGTACCAGAAGATTGGCTGAGCTCCACAGGCTGGGTGTTGCTTCGCCGCAACCCTCTCCGTTGTCCTGCGGGATCAAGGAGATGTTGCTTGTGTAATCGTGCCAGATACAATTGAGCTTGCCGTCAGGAGTCGCACTGAGCCGGACCCGCTGCATGGTGCGAGGACGGTGCCCGACGTTTGAGAACATCATCTGCCGGTCCACGACGATCTTGACCGGGCGATTGAGGTCCCGCGCGGCGGCGGCGGCAAGCGGCGCATGCGGCCACGGTGCCAGCTTGCCTCCGAAGCCCGAGCCCAGGAACTGCATCACGATCCGGACATTCTCGAGCGGCACGCCGAGCATCTGCGCCATCGCAACCTGAGCATTCTCGATGCCCTGGGTCGCCTCGTAGATGGTGAAGTTGCGCCCGTCGTAGTCGGCGACAGTGGCGTGCAGTTCGATCGGATTATGCGTCTCAACCGGCGTGATGTAAACCTGGTCCACCGTCACCGGGCCTGCAGCAAAGGCCTTGTCGACGTCTCCGCGCTGGCTCTGGATCGAGAGCTTGCCGTTTAGCTCCTCGCTCAGATCGAGCGAAAGGTTCGGCTTGGTCGTCGCATACTCGACCTGGACGGCCGCGGCTGCTTCCCGCGCCTGATCCATCGTTTCCGCTACAACAACGGCGACATACTGGCCGTTGTAAAGGATGCTCTCGTCCTCGAAAGGCATCCGGCTTTCAGAGATCCAGGCTTTGCCGGACGGGTCAGGCCGATACAGCTTGGGCATGTTGCCGTGGCTGTAGATCTTCAGGACGCCGCGCATGCCTTCAGCCTTGCTCGCGTCGAGCCGCGTGATGCGGCCGCTGCCGATCGTCGCGCATACAGGCACTGCATAGACCATGCCGGGCAGGTTGAAGTCGGCAGAGTAGCGCGCGATGCCGCTGGTTTTCAGCGGCCCGTCAATACGCGCTATGGCTGCGCCCAGAATCGATGAGGAGCTTCCCGGAACTGGATTACTGTTGGTTGCCATGAGTTTCAGATCCTCTCGGGTTACGCCGACTGGGTGGTGACGGTCGTGAGTGCACGCACGACGCACATCTTGGCCAGCTCGATCTTGAAGCCGTTCTCGCGGTAGGGCTTCGCGCCGCGCACCGAGACTTCTGCCGCCGTACGGAAGTGCGCTTCTTCTGCTGGCTTGCCGATCAGGGCGCGTTCTGCTTCTTCGCTGCGCCATGGTCTGGTGCCTAGCCCGCCAAGCACCACGCGCGCTTTGCGGATGTGGCTGCCTTCCAGCTCAACTGCGACCGCTGCGCTGGCAAGTGCAAATTCGTACGAAGCGCGATCACGCAGCTTAAGGTAGTGAGAGCGGGCGCCCGGCGCGGCTGGAGACAGGGTCACGTAGGTGATCAGGTCGCCCGGCTCCAGCACGTTCTCAATGTTCGGGGTCGCACCAGGGAGCTTGTAGAACTCTGTGATGGCTACATCACGCTCCCCGCGAACGCCCACGATGTGGATCCGCGCGTCCAGCGCTGTCATGGCAACAGCCATGTCGGAGGGGTGCGTGGCAATACAGTGCTCGCTCGTACCCAGCACGGCGTTGATGCGATTGTTGCCCTCAATTGCGGCGCAGCCGGAGCCAGGATTGCGCTTGTTGCACTCGGCAAAGGCCGTATCGCGGAAGTAGGTACAGCGGGTGCGCTGGAGCAGATTGCCGCTGGTGGTCGCCATGTTGCGGAGCTGGCCGCTCGCGCCGCTCAGCAGCGCCTGCGATAGCACCGGGTACGAGTTCAGCACCTCGGGGTTATGTGCCAGGTCCGAGTTGCGCACCAGAGCACCAATGCGCAACGAGCCGTCCGGCTGGCGGGAGATGTCGCTAAGTGCGAGCCCGTTGATGTCGACGACCTGCTTCGGGTGCTCGACGTTCAGCTTCATCAGGTCGACCAGCGTCGTGCCGCCGGCGATAAAGCGGACCTGCGCGTCCTGCTGCACAGTCGAGGATCTTGCGCCTAGCTGAACGGCCTGATCGTTGTTTGTGGCCTTTAAAAGCGAAAAGTCGATCATGCGTTGCTCCTTGCCAGCAGCTGACCGCGCATCTTGCTGCCTGCTGCGGCGATCCGCGCGTCCTTGAGTGCACGAGACGCATCCATGTGCTCCTGGACGAAGGTACTGATGGTCTGCTCGGCAGGCGGAACCTGGTTGTTCCGCGCTTCCTGGATAGCTGCCGTAATGTTCTTGTATGCGCCGCAGCGGCACAGGTTGCCGGCCATAGCTTCCCGTACAGCGGCATCCGTCTGGCCTTCAGGACCCTTGAGCGTAGGCTCCTTAAGCATGGCGGCAGCTGACATGATCTGGCCCGAGGTGCAGATGCCGCACTGGTAGGCATCGTGCTCGACGAATGCTGCCTGCACCGGATGGAGATTGCCGGGCTGGCCGAGTCCTTCAATTGTGGTGACCTCGTCACCCTCGTGCATGGCGGCAAACGTCAGGCAGGAGTTCACCCGGCGGCCATTGATATGGACCGTACAGGCGCCACACTGGCCGTGATCGCAGCCCTTCTTGGTGCCGGTCAGATCCATGTTCTCGCGCAGGCAATCCAGCAGCGAGACCCGCGGCTCGATCTGCACCGTCCGCGCCTGCCCATTCACCCGCAAGATGATTGCCTTGGACCCGGCTGGCGTCGGCGCCGCGGTTTCCTGAGGCGTAACCTGCGGTGTGGCTGCGATTGCAGGCGAGGCAGTCGCAGCAATACCGGCAGCGCCGAGGTGGCCGAGGAAGCTGCGTCGAGAGAACCGCAACTTTGCTTCCTTCTCAGCAGCCTGGTCTAACGGCTGCTGTGTTTCATCCTGCGAGTGGTCGCTCATGGCAGAGCCCCTTGGCGCGGGTCGGCTGACCCGCGCGCTGGATCGAAGTTTGTGGGTAAGGTGTCGGCCGGCAACACGGGGCCATGTCGGCTGTATCCTTTAGGTGGCGCACTAACAATCTTAAGCCTGCATGAGGCCGTCGAATGCTTGCACTTAGGATTTCCTTGGCCTGCCACAACTTGCCCCGCGCAGCTTTTCATCCAGTCAAGCTATGTCCAGCTGCAGCTTGTCCACATAGCACCAGCCCCAGTTTTCACCTACCTGCGCTGAGCGCATCACAGGGTGCTTGACCGCTTCGAAGTGCTTGGTCGCATGCCTGCCTTCGGAGCTGTCGCAGCAGCCTACGTGGCCGCACTCCAGGCACATGCGTAGGTGTACCCAGCTGCTCCCGCTTGCCAGGCACTCCTCGCAGCCATCACTCTTCGGTGTCACGTTCTCCACCCGGTCGCCAAGTTCATTCAGGTGCTTGCAGGTCGCCATACACTTTCCTCCGGTGCCACAGGAGTGAGATGAGATCCGGTGTGCACACGAAGCAACAACTGAAAGAGGCCTGGCACGTGGCCGAGCGCCATCATGGCTGCCCGGGTCATCGCTGGGTGGGCACTCATGGCGAGCAGGGTGCGCGACATGATCCGTGCCGGACGCAGCAGCTGGTTGTGGGCGGTCTGATACTGCTCAAGATGGCCTGCCTGCAGGGCTGCCGCAAGGAAAACCGCCTGCTGAAACGCAAGGGCCAGCCCGTCCCCGGTAATCGCGTCGACGCTGCCCGAAGCGTCACCGACCAGCGCCAGCGGGCCCGCCTGCACCTTCCGCAGGGTTCTATGCACCGAGACAGCCCCGCGCGGTCGGCTACAAGCTGTCGCACCATGCACCAGGTGCTCCAGTGCCGGGAAGCCGGCAAGAGCCGCCGGCATGTCCGCGAGCTTGTGGCGCGAGAGCATGGCAATGCCGACTACACCTGTCGCAACGGGCGTGACGTAGGCCTGCGTTCCGTCACCCCAGTGGACCTCCACGCGCGCCGGCGTTTGGTCCGCGTCCCCAAGCCGGAAATGCTGGCGCAAGGCAAAGCGACTGGAAGAAAGCTGGCCAACGTCCAGCCCTGCTGCCCGCCTTGCAGCAGAGCCCGCACCATCCGCAGCGACGATCCAGCGTGGTGACAGCACCCGATCGCCCACCAGAACCGTCGCGCGGCCGGCCAGCGAAAGCAGCTTGGCAGCTTTTTTGATGCGCTCAACACCTGCTTCCTCTGCACGCGCGGCCAGCAGCGCACACAAGGCGGTGCGGCGTACGCCAAACGCTGCATGGGCAACGGCGAAAGAGCTCGATGCGATGTGCTGTTTGCGGCGGAAGCTGATGTCCGCAAAGGGAAAGCCGGTCGCGGCAAGCTGCGCCGCTGAGATACCAAGCCGGGCGAGAGCCTTGACCGCGGGTGGTAGCAACCCCTCGCCGCAGCACTTATCGATCTCAGTGGAGCAGGGCTCGGCGACCTGCACTGCGAAACCGTGTTGTGCCGCTGCAATCGCTGCTGCGAGCCCAGCCGGTCCGCCGCCAATGACCAGCACGTCGGGAGTGCTCGAGGCCTGCTGACTCATGCCTTGCCCCCGGCAACTCGCATCATGCTTGTGAGACTACTCGTTCTGCAGTTCGTCTAGCAGCACGCGCGCTTTGGTGTTGAGCGTCTCTGCGCCGTCCAGGTCGTTCTCCCCTACTGCTTGTCGCGCTTTGGTCAGAAAAGTCCGGATCTGCATCATCACAGTCTGGGCATCGGCAGTAGACGGCTCTTTCGCCTTGCTGAGCCGCACCTCTTCTACCTGGATCTCGCTCAGCATCCTCGTCTTGTCGCGAGAGCCGATGTTGGTCCCCGTCGAGAGCTCCCCCAACGCGGGAGCTGCTTCCTGAGCCGAGCTTGATGAGGAAGCAGCGGGCGCCTCGGGAGGCACAGCCGCTACTGCGGGTGTCGACCCAGGCGCGCTTGCTGCCGGAGCCGGAATAGCTGGCGGAACAGCGCCCGTGCTGGCCGGCGGCGGCGTTGCCGTTGCTTCAGAGTTGGCAGGCGGCGGTGCCGGTTTCTTGCGCAGGTGGTGCGCCTGCTTCACCGGCGCGGGCTGTTGCGGTGGCGGCGCAGGGAGCGCGGGGGGCGCCTGCTGCACATCCGGTTTGGCTTCGGGCGGTACAGAGGGCAGCGGCGTGATTACGGTGATCGTAGCCGGCGTGATCGGGGGTGCGCTCGCCGTCTGCGGCGGTGGAGCCGGCTCCTTGTGGTGGCAGCTGGTCAGCACCGTAAGTAGCAGCAGTGCCGGCGCTGCCCGTCGATGGAGCGGCTTGCTCATGACTCATTCCTGCTCAGCAGCGCGCCCGCTCTTGTACCGCTCTCGCGGTCTCGCTCCGTTGCGTGACTCAGTGGTATGCGCAACATAAAAATAGTCCCGTGTCCTGGCTCCGACTCCACTTCAATGACACCCGAATGAAGCTGCACGATCCGGTAGCACATAGCCAGACCGATGCCACTGCCATCCTTCTTGGTCGTGAAGTACAGATCGAAGATTCTAGGCAAAACCTCGGCCGCTATTCCTTCTCCCGTATCAGCGATGGTCAGCACGGCAAAACGAGAGTCCTCTCGTAAAGCGACGCGCAGAGTTCCACCTTCGGGCATGGCCTGTGTCCCGTTGAGCACGATGTTCAAAATGGCCTGCCGCAGCATATCAGCATCTACTTTCACCACAACAGCCCTGTCGGGCAGATGTGTCTCCAGAAGCACGTCCTGGCTGGCCAGCTCGACCGAGGCAAGCATGAGCACGCCGGAGGTGATCTGCCGGAGATCCTCGTCTTCCAGCTGCAGCTCCATCGGACGGGAAAAGTCGATAAGCGTCTCTACAACGCGGTCAAGCCTCCGGATCTCACTCTGGATCACATCCAGGTGGCGCAACGCGGGGGCATCGGGGCCAGTAAGCTTATTGCGCATCAGCTCCAGGTGCACGACGATCGCGTTGATGGGGTTCTTTACCTCATGTCCAACACCGCCGGTGAGTCGGCCGATTGCCGAGAGCCGCCGCGACAGCTCCAGTTCACTCTCAATCTCGCGAACCGACTCCAGGTCATGTAGCGTCAGAAGTGCTCCCAGGCTGCCACCCTCGGCGTAGTCGCGGTCACGGCCGCCGCGACCATCACCGCGTGCGTCGTTGCGAGAGTGGAGGCGACTGTCGGCGCGTGCGTCAGTACGGGCATCGGGGATGATTTCAAGCGCGATCTCGATGCGCCGGCCATTTTCCAGTTCTATCTCAGCCTGTGGAATTGAGGTGCGATGCTGAAAAGCATCGCGCACCATCCGGCCCAGCTTCGTCGAACGGTCGAATATCTGGTTTACGTTCTCGCCGAGCATGTGCTCGCGCCCAAGGCCAAGGAAGCGCTCAACCGAGCTCGATACCAGCACGGCGCGAGCATCCCGGGTGAACAGCATCATGCCATCCTGCAGGTTGGAGAGAATCTGGTCGAGGTTCTCCTTGAGCGCTGAGAAAACCTCCTCCGTGTTGCGCATCCGCTCACCGATACGCTCAATCTTGTTCGAGACCCGCAGCAGCGCATCAGAGGATGAGTGCCGGGCATCGGAGGCGTGTGCGTCGACTGCCTCGGCATTCAGGACATCGAGTCTGCGGCTGATCTGCTCCAGGGGAGCAAGCGCCAGGGAAGCGACAATGGCCGCAGCGATCAGCGAGATAAGGAGCGCTCCGGCCGCGTAGCCGCAGGCCTGCAGCAGCGTAGGCCGAAAGACCTGCAGGAGAAAGCTGGTACGCATGCCGATGTGCACCGAGGCGAACGGGTTGCCGTTGCGCTGGAGCGCGAGCGGCAGGTCGTACACCTTCGGCTTGCCAAAAACAATCTGCAGGATCTTGATTGGAGAGCGATTGCGCAGCTTGTTGTAGTCCGGGCGCCAGGGCAGCGAATGGTTCTCAAGCATCGGATCGGTGCTGACCAGCGCAACGCTGCTGCTGTCTGCGACCGTGATGTCAAAGATGGTCGGCGAATAGCTGATGATGGAATCCATCAGCGCGTTCAGTGCGGCATCATGGCGAAGGGCACCAGCTACCTGAGCATGAAAAAGCGCCGGGGGCAGCGATGGCTGGATCGTTCCGCGGATGACGCCCTGCTCGATCGCTTCGCGGGTGGCAAACAGCACCTGGTGTGCAACGATGTCAGTCGAAGAGTAGCTCTGGTCGACGTACTGGCGGAGCGACCGCGCGAGATACAGCCACGAGGTCGCCGAAACCAGAAGGAAGACGAGCCCCGTCACTGTGACTACGAGTTTTGTCTTCAGGCGCATCGGTGTACCTGGAGTCTCCCAAAGCGGCTGGGCTCAGCCCCCGGTTCTGTTGAGAGAACTGGACTAAGCCTGCGCTTCCTTGGCCGCCGGTGGGCGAGGCTGTTCACTCCTGCGCAACCGGCTCTGGCTGTACTCCTTGAGCTTATTGTGCAGCGTCTTGAGACTTATGCCGAGGATCTCCGCGGCGCGCGTCTTGTTGTTGTTGGTCGAGGCGAGCGTCTTGACAATCAGCAGGCGCTCGGCCTCATCGACGGTGGTGCCGACCTCGACCTTGACCGTGTTTGCAACCGCGGTCTCGGCCGCTGACTCCACGCCGCGGGTACCGAAGCCGGGCGGCAGGTGCTGCACGCCGACCGGATTGCCTCCGCAAAGGATCACAGCGCGTTCGATCGTGTTTCGCAGCTCGCGTACATTCCCGGGCCAGTCATACTGCATCAGCCGCTGCAGCATGCCGGAGTCGACGCCGGGGACATGGCGGCCATGCTTCTCGTTCATGTCCTGAACCAGGGCTTCCACGATCGCGGGGATGTCTTCCTTGTGGTCCCGGAGCGGCGGCATGTGGATGTTGAAGACGTTCAGTCGGTAATAGAGGTCGGCACGCAACTGGCCGCTGTCGACGGCCGTGTCGGGATTCTTGTTGGTCGCCGCGAGCACTCGCACATCGACCGGCGACTCCACCTTGGATCCAAGCCGGCGCAGCTTGTGGTCCTCCAGGACACGCAAAAGTTTGGCCTGCGTGGCCACCGGCATCTCGCCGATCTCGTCGAGCAGCAGCGTACCCTCTTCAGCCAGCTCGAAGCAGCCAGGGCGACGCTCCAACGCGCCCGTAAAAGCGCCTTTTTCGTGGCCGAAGATTTCGCTCTCGATCAGGGTTTCCGGAATGGCGGCGCAATTGACCGCAACAAAAGGCTTAGCTTTACGCGGGCTAAGTTCGTGCAGCGCGCGCGCTACCAGCTCCTTGCCCGTGCCACTCTCGCCCGTAATCAGCACCGAAACGTTGGAAGGTGCTACCTGCTCGATCAAGGCGTAGATGTCGCGCATCTTACGAGAGGAGCCGACCAGCGGGCCCAGGATGCCGGTGTCGCGCAGTTTCCGGCGCGTCACCTCCAGCTGCCGCTCGGTTTCCCGCTTGTGCGTGACGTTGCTCAGCATCGTACGCAGCCGCATCGGTTCGACGGGCTTCTGCAGGAAATCGTAGGCACCGATCTTCATTGCCTCGACAGCAAGCTCGATGGAGCCCTGCGCAGTCAGTACGACTACCGTGCAGTCGTTCTTGTTGTTGGAGAGCTGCTGCAGAAGCTCAATTCCGTTCATGCGTGGCATCTTCAGATCGGTGACGATGATGCCCGGCTGCCAGCCTGTGGTTAGCTTGTCGAGCGCCTCCAGGCCGTCGCCGGCCATCTCGGTTTCGTACCCCCAGGAGGAGACCAGCTCGGCCAGGCCGTGGAGCGCATGCACCTCATCTTCAACAATCATGACGCGTTCTGCTGTGCCCATGGGCTGGTCATCCTTATCTGCGGCGTTCTCGCCGGCGGTGTCTATTTACCGATCGTGGTCGCTCTTGCGGCCGAAAGCGAATCATCTTCTTTCGACTCTACGTAGCATGCCCTAAAAAATGTGCTTTTGCCCGACCTAACTTCGTACGAAAAGGTCACAGTGAAGTAATGGTCGGGTCCTGCAGCCCCGGGGAAGGGCAGATGTATCCTGACTTTATGCTGCCTTTCGAGATCGAACCGGGAGCTTTAGCTGCTCTGCGTCAGGGCCCCGATGCGGCGAGCTTCCTGCTGCTCGATGTCCGCGAACCCTGGGAATTTGAAGTTGCTGCTCTACATGGTAGCGTGAGCATGCCCATGGGGGATATACCTTCCCGCGCTCACGCCGAACTTGACCCGGAACAGCGCATCGTCGCAGTCTGCCATCACGGCGTCCGTTCGCTGAACGTGGCTGCATGGCTCCGCCAGCAGGGCTTCGAGCAGGCGCAGTCCCTCGCCGGTGGCCTGGACGCCTGGTCGGTGCAGATTGACCCCTCCATGCCACGCTATTAGCCTCGCTCCAACGTTGCGGAGGGCCCGCGTGTTCTCCGGCCGTGAAGGGAACAAATCAGTAATGTCTGCCGCAACTGAGTACGCCCGGACCCATAGCCGCGCCTTCCTCGAAGAACTAAAAGACCTTCTCCGCATCCCTTCCATCTCGACGCTTCCTGAGCACCGGCCGGACGTGCGGCGCACTGCGGAACTGCTTGCGGCCGAGCTTGGGCGCATCGGCATGGAGCATGTCGAGCTGGTTCAACTGCCGCTTCAGGATGGAACGCCAGGTCACCCTCTGCTCCTTGCCGACTGGCTGCACGCGCCAGGGAAGCCGACCGTCCTTTGCTACGGTCACTACGATGTGCAGCCGCCGGACCCTCTAGATGAGTGGCATACGCCACCGTTTGAGCCTGCCGAGCGCAACGGCAATCTTTATGCGCGCGGTGCGGTCGACGACAAAGGACAGATGTACATGCACGTGAAGGCGCTCGAGGCGCTCTTCACTGCATACGGTGGCAAGTTGCCCCTGAATGTCCGGGTTCTGCTCGAAGGTGAGGAGGAGGTCGGCGGCGAGTCCATTTCGCACTTCCTCCGCGAACAGCCGCAGCGGCTCACAGCCGACTTTGCCCTGATCTCGGACACAGAGATGTTTGCCCCGGAGCTGCCGACCCTCTGTGTCGGCCTGCGCGGCATGATCTACACGGAAGTCGAGGTACGGGGCGCCCGTACCGATCTGCACTCGGGGATATACGGGGGAGCCGCCCCGAACCCCTTCTTTGCGCTCGCGCAAATCCTCGCCGGACTTAAGGACGCAGACGGCCGGATTCTGATCCCGGGCATTTACACGGGCCTTGAAGCGCCATCGGACGAGGAACTCGCCGCCTGGGCGCGGCTGCCCTTCGATGAAGCGCGCTACCTGGCCGACGAGATTGGCTCGCCCGCGCTGACGGGAGAGCCTGGCTACTCGGTGATGGAGCGAACCTGGGCGAGGCCGACCCTTGAGGTTCATGGTATGCCGGGCGGCTTCATCGGTGCAGGTGCCAAGACCGTCATCCCCGCGAAAGCCACGGCCAAACTGTCCATGCGGCTGGTTCCTCCTATGGTCCCGGCCGAGACCTTCGCCAGACTCAAGCAGCACATCGAGCGTCTCGCCCCCCGAGGTGTCATGGTCGAGGTTCGCCTCATCCACTCGGGTGAGGCGGCAGTTATCCGGACCGATAACCCGTTCATCCGTGCCGCAGTTCGGGCGCTCCGCGAAGTTTGGCATGCTGAGCCGGTCTTCATCCGCTCGGGTGGATCGATTCCGGTCGTCGGCGAGTTTGAGCGAGCTCTCGGCATCCCGAGCGTCATGATGGGCTTCGGTCTGCCGGATGATGGCCTTCATGCCCCGAATGAAAAGTTCCACATCGCGAACTTCCACCGTGGTATTGAGACGCTGATCACGTTCTTCGAGGACCTCGGGGCGGAGCAGCAGACTGAGCTGGCGCACTTCGCCGAGCGTACCGAAACCTCCACTAACGCTTCATCGGAGAGCCTCTGAGCGGGCGGCGTGCTTTCATCCTTGCCGGCGGCGAGAGTCGCCGCATGGGTCGCGACAAGACCCAGCTCGTCTTCAAAGGTGCAACCTTGCTGGAGCGCACGCTTGGGCAGCTTCGCTCGGCCGGCTTCCTGCCCGCGGTTGCAGGCCTCCGTGAGAGGGTCCCCTGCAGCGCCCCCTGCGCTCCCGACGCATTCCCCGGCTTTGGACCGCTCGCTGGTATAGAAGCCGCGCTACGCTCGCTCGCCGTCGAGCCATCGCAACCGGTGCTGTTTGTGCCGGTCGACCTGCCGCTACTTCCGCAAGCCTTCCTCAAGCTGCTCTATGAGCGGGCTCAGCTCTCGGGCGCGCTTGCTACGGTTCCTCTTGCCGATGGACGTCCGCAGCCGCTCTGCGCTGTCTACCGCTCTGAGCTGGCCCCCGGCGTAGCCGAAGCGCTCCGGCGGGACGATCGTAAGGTGATTCGGGTCATTAAGAAGCTAGCCGAGCCGCATAGTCTTGACTGCTTTCGCGTCGAGGCGCTCGCCGTCCACCATGGATGGCGCCAAACGCACCGCTGGTTCTGGAACCTGAACACGCCTGCCGACTGGAAGTTACTGCTGGACCTCTCTGAAAGCTCGATCCCGGCATCCTCTAGTGAGCAGTTCTGGGAGAATGGGGCGAGATGAGCGAAGCGCAAACACCCGAACTAAAGAAGGTGCCCGAGACGCCGGAACGGCAGCAAACGCCTGGTCAGGAGACGGAGGCAGCTGAGGAAAACGGTAAGCCGGACCTCCATGACCTGCCGGAGGGCTACGAGTACATCGAGAAGCTGGTCGATGAGCCCGTGCCCGATGACGAAGAAATGCGCAAGGAGTCTGAAGAGGCCGAAGCGCAGCAGAAAGCCGAGCACCAGCAGCCGTACATCGCTTTCGACCATGTCTCGAAATCATTTGGCGACTTCCACGTGCTGAAGGATGTGAGCTTCTTTGTCAATGCTGGTGAGACCATGTGTATCCTCGGCCGCTCTGGCGTCGGTAAGTCCGTGTCCCTGCAGCAGCTGATGGGCTTCTACAAGCCCGACAGCGGCCGCATCTTGGTCGCGGGCGAGGACATTACCGACTTCGACGAGGAGCACATGCAGGAGATTCGGCGGAAGGTCACGATGGTCTTCCAAAACGGCGCGCTTTTCGACTCACTCTCCGTACGCGAGAATGTCGCTTTCCCGCTGCGAGAAAAGCAGAACCTCGCCGAGGACCAGATCCAATTGATCGTCTCGGGGCTGCTGGAGATGGTCGGCGTTATGGGTTCGGCCGAGGAGCTGCCATCTGCTCTCTCGACCGGCATGAAGCGTTCCGTAGCGATCGCTCGCGCGCTCGCGGCGCAGCCGCAGGCCATCCTTTACGACGAGCCCACCACGATGGTCGACCCATTGATCGCGAAGCTGATGGGCGACCTTATTCAAAAGCTTAAGCACCAGCTCAAGCTGACGAGCATCGTGGTGACGCACGACATGCGGTTTGCGCAGCGGCTGGCCGACCGTGTGCTCTTTTTGCACGAAGGAAAGGCTCGCTTCTTCGGAACCATCGACGAGATGAAAGCGACAACAGACGACGTCCTGCGGCAATTTCTCGATCTCGACGCGCTGGTGCTGCCGGGCTGAGCGGGCGCCCCGATTGGTACACTGGGCCTGTGAAGATCGCGCTCGCACAGATCAACCCTACGGTCGGCGATTTCTCCGGAAACCAGAGTAAAATCCTTTCCTTCGCCGAGCGGGCCGCGAACGCTCGCGCTGATCTCGTCGTCTTTCCTGAACTTGCTGTGTGCGGCTACCCACCCGCCGACCTGCTTGAGAAGCCGGCTTTTGTGGAGCGCGCGCAGGAGGTGCTCGCGGAACTCGCCGAACAGGCGGCCTCGCTCGGCATCACTGTGCTTTGCGGTTTCCCCTCACCTGCGCCGCGCGAGTCAGGCAAACACGTCTACAACTCGGCCGCCGTGCTCGAAGGCGGACGCATCGCCTTTACTCAGAGTAAGCGGCTGCTGCCGTTCTATGACGTTTTCGACGAGCAGCGCTACTTTGCGCCTGCGCCATCGCAGTCTATCTTCGAGATCGCCGGCGAGCGTATAGCCATCACGATCTGCGAGGATGCCTGGAACGACAAGAGCTTCTGGGAGATGCGCCGCTACCAGGTCGATCCGATCGAGGAGCTGATGCGTTCTGCATCGCCTGGCGAGCAGCCTTCGCTCATCCTCAACATCTCAGCCTCGCCCTTCTGGCGCGGCAAGCGTGCGACGCGTGAGGCGATGTTGGCTGCCATTGCGCGGCGCTACGCGAGGCCGGTCGTGATGGTCAATCAGGTCGGTGGAAACGACAGCCTGCTCTTTGATGGTACGAGCCTGGCGCTGAACGCCACCGGAGAGATAGCTGCACGCGCATTCTCCTGCGCAGAAGATCTGATCTTTTTCGATACGGGGACGCAGACTGGCGATATCCGGCCCGTTCCCGCCCTGACCGGGGATGACGAGGACGCGGTCTGCTTCCAGGCGCTTGCCATGGGCGTTCGCGATTATGTGCAGAAGTGCGGCTTTGGCCGTGTGCTGATCGGGTTGAGCGGCGGCATCGACTCAGCGTTGGTCGCCGCAATCGCCGTCGACGCGCTTGGGGCCGAAAATGTGGTCGCCATAGGTATGCCCAGCGAGTATTCCTCGACCGGCTCGGTTGAGGACAGTCGAAAACTCGCGCAGAATCTCGGCATCCGGTTCGAGATACTGCCGATCGCTCCCATGTTCGGCGAGTTCAATCTCGCGCTCTCTCCTTTATTCGCAGGCGCTGCCAGTGATTTAACGGAGGAAAACCTGCAGTCGCGTATTCGCGGCACGCTGCTGATGGCGCTCTCGAACAAGTGGAATGCGCTGGTGCTGACGACGGGGAACAAGAGCGAGATGGCGACCGGCTACTGCACGCTCTACGGTGACATGGTTGGCGCGCTTGCAGTCATTGGCGATGTGATGAAGACCGAGGTGTACCGGCTGTGCCGGTATACCAATCGCGACCGGGAGCTCATTCCCGAAGCGATCCTGATGAAGCCGCCCTCAGCCGAGCTCCGGCCAGGGCAGCTCGACCGCGACTCGCTGCCCGACTACGCGCATTTGGATCCTGTGCTCGCCGCCTACATCGAGCGATATGAGACAGCAGGCGAGATCGCTGCGCACACTGATCTCCAAGCGGACGAAGTGACACGTGTGCTCAAACTGGTTGAGCGGAGCGAGTACAAGCGGCAGCAGGCAGCGCCCGTGCTCAAGATCACGCCGAAGGCTTTCGGCATGGGTCGGCGCTTCCCGATCGCCGCAAAGGCGCAGGTGTAGGCCAGGATTCTTAGGAGTGCGTCGGCAAGAGCACCATCTGGCCCTCCGTATGTGTGTGCGTCAGGCGCACTACATGCGGAGTGAGAATCACAATCAGGTCATCCACCGTGTCGGTGATCTGGCGGTTGGTGCCGAACTCCAATCCGGGGATCTCGCTTAGAAATGGAAGCCCGATCAGCGCTCGATCCTCCTCGTTGGAGAGCTGACTGAAGAGCACCGTCTTCTCACCCGGTCGGACGTTGATGCTCGAGGTGCTCTGGCGATTGTTAATGATGGGATTGCCATTCACAATTGTTCCGCTCAATGACGAGAGCTGCAGTTGTAGTTTGAGGCCTACATCCTGCCCCTGCTGGACGCGCGGCGTCGCCGTCAGTACTAGGCCGATGTCCTGGTACTGCACTTGCGGGACCGACGCGGTCGCTGCTGCGGAGAGCGAAGCAAGATTGACGCCGAGGTTCTGCAGCGTGTTCGACAGGCCAGCTGAGGTGATACCGGCAATGCTGGTCGATCCGGTTGCGAGATTCGAGTAGGACGAAGTCACAATCGGGTAGCGTTCGCCGATCTTGACCGAACCCTCCTCCTGATCGTTGAGACGAAGCTGGACCTTATCGAGGAGTCGGGTATCGGTCGTGTTGTATTGCAGGTTTGCAGCCGCGCTGGTCAGCGTGAGTCCGGTCGCGGTGAGGCCGCCGCCAAAGTAGGCAAACGGCTGCGAAAGGATAGACGAGCCAGCCTGCCCGGAGAGAAGAAGCGCGACAGCGATTTCTTCGATATTGCCCGGACTTGCGAGTCCGCTGGAGATGATCTCCTGAACCAGAGACGAATTGCTCTGCACAAGCGTATTCAGCTCCGAGCTGAGATTGAAGAGGGTTGTCGTCTGCGGAAGCGTCGCGCCTTCGTTCACCATTTTCTGGTGCTGCGTTTCGTAGATGTCTACGTCCACGACAACCTCGCCGCGGCCGGCGAGCAACTCGTTCACCTCGTAGTTGAAAGCCTGCATGCGCAGCGCCGGCGCTCGAACGGTGAGCGTGCCGCTCGACTCATGCACGGTCGCCTGCTGAGCTTCGAAGACGTTACGCGCGATATTGCCGACGTCGGTCATCTCGGCCGAGGTGAGTCCCGGGAGGTAGATCGTCTCGAAAGCCATCCTCTGATAGTTGGTCCGGTTTTCCTTGGTATCGAGCGCCAGCAATGCCCGCTGCGGATCGAGCGGCACCACAAAAGTGCCAGTCGCGAGATTCAGCATCTGCTCGGCTTCCGCAAAGCTCAGGTCATCGCCGTCAAAGTGCACGCGTTCCGTGCCGACCGACTTGTCGAGGATCGGAGTGATGCCGTACGCGCTCAGAACCTGCCGAAGCACATCACCCTTGGGAAGCATCAGGTGGAAGCTGTGGGTGCCTTTCTCAGGTGCAAGCTCTACCGGCGGTCCAGCATCAAAGCCGACTTGGCCTAGAACGGCGTCCTCGGCCGGCTTGTCGCTACGGAGATCGTCGACCAGCTCCTTCTGATGCTCGAGCACCAGGGGATTGCGGCTGTCCTGAGCCGCGGCCTCCTGCGTACGCGCCCGCCAGGTTGCGTTATCGCTCAGCAGCCGGGCTTTGAGCGCCTGCTGCATCAACTGCGTCGCGTAGTTGTCGCGGGCAATGGCCAGTGCTGCCTCGTAGTCGCGGTCCGACGGATCAAGCGCGGTCGCCTGCGTAAACGCCTTGACTGCCTCCTGCAAGTTGTTGGCCGAAACAGCCTTTGCTCCCTCGAGAAAGGCGTGCTGTGCACGGTCATGATCATGATTGCTGACGTGCGTTGTGTCCTGCGCGTGGAGCAGGCTTGCGAAGGCGAAGCCGAGCAAAAGAGTCTTGCGCACGCTCCCCGACCATCTCACGGAAGTTTTCACCGCGGCCCGGCTGCAGAGTAGTTTGCAGACCGCGCCATTGCCTCTACCCGGCTCTGGTCGAGCAGCGCTTCCAGCGACGTGGCGCAAACCTCCGGCCGGGCTTCCATTAGCTCATCGAAGCTGAAGTTGCCGGTTGCGACCGCAATGGTGGGCAACCCGTTTGCCCGTGCCGCGGTTACGTCGTGGACGGTGTCGCCCACCACACAAACGGTCGCGCCCGGCGCAGAGGCAGCGCGTGCAAGCCCAAGAGCGTGCTGAATCATGTCGGAGCGGACCTCAAAGAAGTCGCTGAAACCGCCGAAGGTAAACCAGTCGCGCAGCCCGGCGGAAGCGACCTTGATCCAGCCGATCGTTTCGATATTGCCGGTCGCCACGCCAAGCGCCGCACCCCTGGCCTGCAGGTGTGCAAGTGTCTTCTCCACGCCCGGCATGACGACACAGTCCATCTCAGCCTGCCGCGAGGTCACGCCTTTGCTCATGTGAGCGAAGATGCTCTGTACGTGCGGACGCCATCCCTGGTCTTCCATCGCGGCCTGCCGGAAGGCGTCCCGAAGAATGCCCGGGTCAGTGCTTCCATGCAGGGTCACTCCGTCGAGTACGAGTGGGCGCCCCAGCACGTGCTGCACCGCAGCGAAGAACGAATCGTAATGAACGTGATCCATCGAGCGGAGGAGGGTACCGTCGATGTCGAACAGATAGGCACCCTGCCCATCCCAGTCGAAGCCCGGCTGGATGTAGACCTGCGGCTGAGTGAAAGAGTCTTCAGAGGGCTGATTTGTCATAGAGCCAGGGTAAAGCGGAAGGGCATCAGCCAAGACCGTTATGGCTGCGCCGAACCTCAAGCATTGGACGTTCACTGCGGGGTGGACGTTTCAGACCGGCACGCACTTCGGCCGGGTCGATCTGCAGCTCGGCTATCATGCGGCTGAGAGTGTTGCGATGTACCTGAAGGTCCTTGGCGGCCTTGCACTGGTTGCCGCGATGCGCCAGCAGCACCTCCAGCAGGAAACGCTTCTTGAACTCTCTTACAGCCTCAGTATAGGTAATGCCACCGGCGTACATCTGTCCCACAAGGGAATCCAGTTCACGTTTCACTCGGCGCCTCTCGCTTTCTTTCGCTCGTACCGCATGCATTTACCAGTCACTACCGTCGTTCATCTCACCGGGCCAGAAAACCCGGCGTGTGCTCGCGCAGCAGTCGGGCTCCGTACCGAACTTTCTCGCGCAGCCCCTCCGGCGTTCCGACCGCGCTTTCCCGCGCTGCCGCAGCGAAGTACGGGCCCAGTTTCGAGCCTGCGAGCACGCTGGAGCCCGGCCAGAACGCGACCAGCAGCATCACTCCAAGGGTGACCAGTGCACCGCCCTTTACAAGCCCAAAGGCCGCCCCCAGCAGCCTGTCGGCCCAGCCCAGCCCGATGCTGCGCATCGACCACCGAATTACTCTGCCAACAATCCCTGCGACGATCATGACCGTAAGCGCAATGGCGAGAAACGATGCTGCTTCTGCCAGTGCCGCAGACCGCAGCCAGCCCTCAAACCAGGGCAGGAGCCGCGTGTAATTCCAGCTTGCCACGCCCACCCCCACCACGATGCCGGCAAGGGAGAAGCTTTCTACAAAAATGCCGCGTCGTGCCGCCTGCAATGTCGAGAGCAGCAGAACAACAAGGATGACCCAGTCTGCGACCGCCAACGGGGCGACTCCTTTCAACCAAACACTTGCGAACAAGATACGGCGCAACGAAGGTCACCCAGGTTAAAGTGACAGCGACTTGCCAGTGAGCAGACGATAGGCTTCCAGGTACTTGGCCTGGGTTTTCTCAATCACCTTCGGCGGCAGTTGGGGAGCTGGCGCCTGCTTGTTCCAGCGCACTTCTTCCAGGTAGTTGCGGACAAACTGCTTGTCAAACGACTGCTGTGTACCGCCGGGTGCGTATCCCTCGTGCGGCCAGAATCGGGACGAGTCCGGCGTCAAAACCTCATCGGCAAGAAGGATCACGTCCCCGTACCGGCCGAATTCGAACTTTGTATCGGCCAGGATCAGCCCGCACTGCTCAGCATGCTCCGCGGCACGCGCGTAGATAGCCAGACTCAGCTCCCGCAGCGTCTCTGCATCGCGCCGGCCTATGCGTTCGGCCATCTCCGCGAAGGAGATATTTTCATCATGCTCTCCGTGCTGGCTCTTGGAAGCTGGGGTAAACAGGGGTTCAGGTAACCGATCACTCTCACGCAACGCGTCCGGCAACGCGATCCCACACAGGGAGCCGGTCTCCTGGTAATCCTTCCAGCCGGAGCCCGAAAGGTAGCCGCGCACCACGCACTCGACCGGAAACATCTCCGCTCGCTTGACCAGCATGGAGCGTCCGCGAAGCTGTTTCCGGAACGGCAGAAGCGCATCCGGAAAGGCATCGACTTCGGATTGGATCAGGTGGTTCGGGACCGTGTGCTCCAGAAACTCGAACCAGAACAGCGATAATTGCGTCAGGATCTGTCCCTTGCCGGGAATGCCGCTGCCAAGCACATGATCGAAGGCGGAGATCCGGTCGGTGGCCACAAGTAACAGGTCATCGCCGACCGCATAAAGGTCGCGTACCTTGCCGCTCGTAACCCTGGTAAGCCCGTTCAGCTCCGTGTGAAGGAGCTCGTGCGGTTCGTTCTCGGCGATACCTTGCCGGCTTGTGCTCAAAGCGGCGCTCAGGTCAATGCTCAAGCTCAAGCCTTCCCGTACAGGCGACGCGCCAGAGCGCATTCGGCCGTACCGATACCCGATTCTGCGGCTGCTCCGGCGCTTTGTCAATGGGCCGAAAAGTGACGCTCGGCGGTCAGTGCCGGTCTAATTGGCTCCCCGATCAGCCAACCTGTGGATTCCGGTCGTACACCGGCGTCGGCTTCCGTGAGAGCCGTAAATAGTGCTCGAAGACTCATCGACGAAGGCCGTGCCTCAGTCCCGGTATGCTGGAAAGATGCGGGTACGGGTGCTCTTTTTCGGTGCTCTGCGAGAAGGCTTTGGCGTCGAGGAGCAATGGGTCGAGCTCCATGCTGAGCCATACTCCGTGGGTAGCCTGCTCCTTCAGCTTCGGCAAGGCATTCGGCCCACGCTCACCGCGCTCTGGCCAAGCCTGGCCGTCGCCGTCAACCGCTCCTACGCGCAGAAAACGGACCTGCTCCAGGCCGGCGATGAGGTTGCTCTGCTGCCGCCAGTCAGCGGAGGATCCGCCGCATCGGGCAAGCAGGGTGAAGCGGTTCTGCTCACGCACGAGCCGCTTGTGAGCGAACAGACCGTCGCCGGGCTGAAAGCGGGAAGTGACGGTGCAGTGGTGGTCTTCGACGGCATCGTTCGCAACAACACGCGAGGCCGGGAGACCCGCTATCTCGTCTATGAAGCGTATGAGGCCATGGCACTCCAGCAGATGCGGGATCTGGTGCAGGCTGCGTGCGAGCGCTTCGCCGTGCGCGATGCTCTGCTGCATCACCGGCTCGGCCGGCTCGAGATCGGGGAAACGAGCGTGCTGATCGCAGTCGCTTCCGCTCATCGTGGTGCCGCCTTCGATGCCTGCCGCTGGATCATTGATACGCTCAAGAAGACGGTGCCGATCTGGAAGAAAGAGTTCTTTGTTGACGGCGCGGTCTGGGCGGATGGCGAGCCGTTTCCCGAAGAGCTTCGTCCTGAGCCTGCTTCCTCAGCGCCAGAGCCGGACCGCACGTGGGGAGAAGTTTGAGGTCTTGGCCAGAGATGCGGCGCGGGGGGCATCATGGCTGGCAGGCGACCGCCCTGCTGTTTCTGGGGGTACTGGGCGGGGCAGCCTGCGCCAGCAAGCCGGCGCACTCGCAGGATCAAGGCGACTCCAGCACGCTGCGCGTCCAGGTACGTCTCGTAAGCCTGTTCGTTAACGTTACGGATGTTGCTGGGGCGCCGGTCGGCGACTTGTCTAAAGCTAATTTCTCGTTGTTTGAGGACGGTCAGCCGCAGACGATCTCGATCTTCGAGAAGGACACCAGCGCGCCTTTGTCGCTGGTGCTGGCCGTCGACACCAGCGGCTCCACCCGGCGCGACCTGAGCAGCGAGCAGCATGCGGGCCGCGACTTTGCGCAGGCGCTGCTTACGCAGAAGGACCAGCTCGCGCTCTTCGACTTCAACTCGGACGTGCGCGAGGTGGTGCCGTTCACGAACAACGTCCACAGGATTGAAAGCGGTCTTGGCAGCCTTGGCCACGGCCCGGCGACGGCCTTCTATCAGGCGATCTACCTGGCCGCGCAAACCCTGGCCCCGCGCAGCGGCCGCAAGGTGCTGGTCATTATCTCGGACGGAGACAACACAGTTAAAGGTACCTCCTATGACGAGGCGCTTGAAGAGGCGCAACGCAGCGACGTGATCATCTACACGCTGATCGATACGCCGATTGAAGCTGACGCCGGCCGTGACACCGGTGGCGAGCACGCCATGATTGTGCTGAGCCAAGAAACCGGGGGACGGTCGTTCTATGTGAATCAGGGCGGCCTGCCGGCAGCGTTCAAGAAGGTCAGCGATGATCTGCGGACGCAGTACCTGCTGGCCTACTACCCACAACAGGGCAGCAAACCCAACCCGCTGGGCACCGCGAACGGCTTTCATGCTTTGCGAGTAGTTCTGCGCGATACTCCGCCCGCGGCGCAGGATACGCCGCACTACCGCAACGGGTACTATCGCGCCGCAACCAGCCCATAAATTGTCGTAGACCTGAAAGCCGGCCTTGCTGACTCTACAATGGAACTATGCCATCCCGCCCTGTGCCGGCGCTCCGGCGATCCAAGACTGTGCCGCCCGGTGAGAGCGGACAGGAGGCGCTTTACCTGCGATTCCTGAGCGAAAAGCAGGTTCCAGTGCACGTCAAGCTGCGCGACGGCGAGGTTGTTACTGGCTGGATCGAGTATTTTGACGAACGTATGATCCGGCTGACGCGCGAAGGTGAGCCGAACCTGTTTATCTATAAGGAACAGATCCGCACCATCAGCGAGCTCGCCCGCAGGGACGAAGCACGCCGCCGAGCTGCTGAACGCAAGGCAGCCGGGGAAGAAGGGGAGCAGCCGAAGTGAGTGCACTGCCCGAGGGTGTCGAATGGACATGGGTGTCGAAGGCCGCGCCCATCGCTGAAGAAGCCGGCGCGTTGCTGCGCGAGTTTTACGCGAAAGGTGTTGCCACCGAGTACAAGACCGACGTCGATCTGGTAACAGAGGCGGACCGCACCAGCGAGGCGCTACTGCTCAAGCGTCTCTCCGCTGGCTTTCCTGACCACGGCATCTTCGGCGAGGAAGGCACCCGCGAACGGCTGAACGCAGAGTACCGCTGGTACGTGGACCCGCTGGATGGGACGACGAATTTCGCGCATGGCTTTCCAGTTTTTTGTGTCTCGCTTGGCCTAGAGCATCGGCCGGCCGGTACACCTAAGGATGAGGATGGTGTCCTGGTCGCGGGCGTGCTGTACGACCCCATGCGTGACGAGCTTTTCGTTGCCGAGCGAGGAAAGGGCGCGTACCTGAACGGTCGCCGGCTTCATGTCTCGCGCACACCGCATCTCGGCGAGGCGTTGCTGGCCACAGGCTTCCCAAGCCGCTCACGCCACCAGAACCCGAACGTTCACTTCTATCACGAGATCACGATGCGTTCGCATGGCGTCCGGCGTGCGGGCTCGGCCGCGTTAGACCTGGCCTACGTCGCGGCTGGACGGATGGACGCATACTGGGAGTTCCGGTTGAACCCTTGGGACACCGCGGCTGGTGTGCTGCTGGTGCTCGAAGCCGGGGGAACCGTGACCTGCTTTGATGGCGACCCATTTCGACTGGACAGCAGGGAAGTACTTGCGACCAATGGCGCGCTTGAGCGGGAGCTCATCCCAGTCTTCGCCGATATGTTTGCCGGGCGAAATCTTGCTCCGCTGCTTAGCCCGGCTGAGTTTGCAGCCGACCGCAAACGGCAGGCTGAGAGCGCTTAGTCGCAGCGCCAGACTGCTACAATTACGCACAACCACCAATCGCATTGCGCGCAACGGAGAAGCTTTCAGATGGCTTATGTAATCGCTGAACCCTGCATCGGTACCAAGGACCACGCCTGCGTCGATGCCTGCCCCGTGGATTGTATTCACCCCAAGAAGGATGAGGGCGATTTCGAGGCTGTAGACCAGCTCTTTATCGATCCTGTCGAGTGCATCGATTGCGGCGCCTGCGTCCCAGTCTGCCCGGTTTCGGCGATCTTCGCCGGCGACGACCTGCCTGAGAAGTGGGCGCATTTCACGGAAAAGAACGCGACGCACTTCGGACGCTAGTCTCCGCTCGGTATAAGTGAAAGGCCGCGCTTCGCAGCGCGGCCTTTCACTTTCAACCTCATAGCCGAAAATGGCCAGCCGCTAAAACTCATTCCAAAGGTTCTGGTTGTAGACCTCATGGTGGAACTGCACCTCGGGAGCCTTGACGAAGGTGCCGAGCAGCCGCGCGCAGCGGTCCGCTGAACTCTGTTTCAGGTCGGCGAAGCGGTGCTTCACCTCTTCGCCCAGGATCTCCGTCGTCCACTCAGCCGAGCGGAAATCCTCAAGCGCGGTGTAGATGTTGTCAGGCAGATACCGCTCTGCCTGGCGCAGGTTCTCAATCTTGGCCGTTTTGCCATGCAGCCCTGACTTGAAGACCGAGTAAAGCACCAGGTAAGGATTCGCGTCGGGCGCAACCGAACGCACCTCAACGCGCGCGCTCTTTTCATTGCCGATCGGCACGCGGACCATCGAGCCGCGATCCGTCGCTGACGCCTTGATCTGGTTGGGCGCCTCGAAGTGCGGATCAAGTCGCCGATAGGCATTCACGCTGGAGTTGAGCAGCAGGCAAATATCGTTGCCATGCGTCAGAATGCGGTCGATGAACTCCCAAGCCATCGGCGAGAGCTTCTCATTCCCGCCGGCGTCCCAGAAGAGGTTCTTGCCGCCTTTGGTAATGGAAACATTGGTGTGCATGCCGCTACCGTTCACGCCCACGACCGGCTTTGGAAGGAACGACGCCGTCATGCCCATCTGCTGCGCGACCTGACGGCAGATCAGTTTGTAGAGCTGGATCTGGTCAGCTGCTGCGACCACTTCGCCGTAGCTGTAGTTGATCTCGAACTGCGACGGCGCGACCTCGGGATGATCCTTCTCGTTCTCGAAGCCCATTGCCCGCATGACCTCAGCGGCACGGTCTATAAACTCGCGCAGCGGATCACCTGGCAGCGAATGATAGTAGCCGCCCTGGTTCACGTAATCGAAACGCGGGCGCTTGTGGAAGTTCCGTTCTGCGTCGCGGCCCTCGAACAGGAAACCCTCAATCTCGTTGGCGGCATTGAGTGTGTAGCCCTGCTGGTCGAACAGCTCCTTCGCAAAGCCTTTCAGGACACCTCGAAGATCTCCAGCGTAGGGGTTTCCCTGCTTGTCAATGACCTCGCCGAAGACAAGAATTTTTCCGGGGCCGAAGACATCAGCCGGCGGCCAGTAGAACGCAGCCCAGTCGATGCCCAGGCGAAGGTCGCTCTCACGCTGGGCCGTAAAGCCGCGGATCGATGATCCGTCAAAGGTGAGGTTGTCGTAACTTGCAACCAGGAACTTCTTGTCGTAGTCCAGCATATGTAGCCGGCCTTCCAGGTCGCTGAACAGTACGGTCACAGCCTTGATCCCGTCCTCTCCCTCGAGATACTGCAGGCGCTTGTCGCGGATCTCATCCGGGGATACGCGCGTGCGGCGGTCGTGCTTCGCCTGAAGATTGAGCTTTTCAAGTTCGGGGTAGGGGAGCGAAAGGAAGTTGCGCAAGTCGTTCGGCATGAATCTTTGAGTCTCCTATAAGGCGCTTCCGGGATCTCCGCCTGCGCCGCAGCGCGGCAATTCAGCAGCCAAGCAGGACGGTGCGGACCGCCACATAACAGCCTACAGTCGAGCGTTTCCATTGCCTATTTGGATCATGGAAAGTTATCTGCCGCATCGCGGCGTTTTATGCAGGCGCCAAGCTATGCTCTCGCGGCGGCCCTGACGACGACTCAGCGATCATCGCCCGGCGTCGCACTGCCAGAGCGGCCGGATGTTTCTTGAAGTATTCTGTTCGCGCGCTTTTCAGCCTAAGCGGAGCGACCTTTGGGTTTATTGATCCTGATCGGCGGGGGTCGGCCTTGGTTCGGAAGTCAGCGGATCGAATGGCATCGGAGCCCTGGCAATTCCTCGATTTGGGACAGTTCTGCTGTAGAACTTCGCCTCGGCCTCTGCGCTCTGCTCCTGACAGTCGGTGTCGGGCGTCGGAGATGCGCTCCCTGGATGCAGTGGAAGCGGCAGATCGCGTGCCGGGGCAGAGCAAGCAGGGCTGGAAAGAACGAGCCAAATTGCCGGCCGGCGCAGTGGAGTGTGTCGCTCGCTAGCCATTCTCTGCGCCGTTCGGTGTGGGACGCCTTCGTGATCGGGATCCTTGCCAGCATTCAGCGTGCGCGGGCGTTGTCCTTGATGTTGCGATAGATCGCCAGCTCCCGGGCCGCTTCCTCGCCTTGCCCATTCTTGCGGTAGGCATTCTGCAGCTGGTAGTGGATATCGTAATTAGCGGGCTCAGCCGCGGCCGCAGCCTTGAGGTGGACGATGGCATCGGGCCACTTGGTTTTTTCAGCCAGCAGCTTGCCGAGCTGGTACTGCGCCTCGCCGTTCCCGGGCTGCTCGGCGACCACGGACACAAGAAGTTTTTGCGCCTCCTCTCTTTGTGAGGTTTCGATCAGCGCATACGCAAGGTAAAACTGGGCATCCATGTCGAGCGGGCTCAGACTCAGCTCCTTGCGCAGCTCCGGAACCGCTTCGGCCGGGCGGCTGAGATGGATAAGCGAGATCCCGATCCCTGCGTGCACCTTCTTTAAGGAGCCATCCTGCACAGAGGCCTTTTTCAGACAGCTGATGGCGTGCTCATAGTTTTCCGTCTGCTCGTACACCTGGCATACCAGGACCAGCTCCTGCGCCGGCATGGGCCGGTCTACGATGCCGTCGAGGATGTGATTAGCAGTAAACGGATCTGCCGTATGGGCGAGTGAAAACGCCCATGCGTAGGCTGCATGCGTGTCAGCCATGGTGACATCGGCGGCCGGAGAGAAGGCGGCGACCGCCTCGCGAAACTGCTGGAGAGAAAACAGCGAGAGCCCGAGAAGGACATGGGCGTCCTTGTTCGCCGGGTCGGCATCGAGCACGGAGCGGAACGCCGCAGCGCTTGCGTCGAAGCGTCCGAGCCGGAAAGCAGCCAGACCAAGGTTCCGCATACCGCCGGGCGTGGTCGGATCCCAATGGGTCGCTGCCTGGAACAAGAGGAACGCGCCGGAGTAGTCGCCTTCCTTATGAATGACAGCCGTACCCCAGTCGTTGTAGGCGTTTGCCAGCACGCGCCGCAGCTCGCCTTCCCGCGCGAGGGATGTGGCCGTCGGATCCCCGATGTCCGGCACCGCTTCACCGCGCGAAAGGGCAAGAGCACGCGGGTTCTTCGGATCTTTCTCCAGCACATCGGCTGCGAGCGACTTGCCCTGGTCAGCGTTACCGGAGGCAAGGAGTTCCCCAGCCAGATCCAGCTCGGTCGCGGGCGAGGGCACCGTCGCGAGCGCGCTCTTGTACAGGCTGGCTGCTTCAGCGTGGTCGCCTTGCCGCGCCCGTGTCTGCGCTAGTGCGGAAAGGGCAGTGGACACGACACCCCGGCTGCTTTCAATGATGGTGTTCGCGTCGCCCGACGCGGTAGCAGCGCGTTCTGCTGCCACAAGATGATCGAGCCGGGTGTCGTTTGATGTCGCCGCAGCGGAGGCAACCGGAGGACAAGCCGCGCAGAGTGCGCCGGCGAGGAGAATGGCTGAAAGCCGGTAAGTCAGGAAGAGATGCACAGGAACCGTCCGCGGAGAGTGTAGCGCAAAGCGGAAGAGGGCAAAAGCACTCGCCCCCGAAAGCAAGCTTTCGGGGGCGAGTCTACTTAGGTCGGTCTAACCGCACGCGGGGATCGCGGAGGTTAGAAGTTGAAATGCAGCGTGTACTGAATCTGCCTGGAAGCGTTGCCGCCAATCAGGGCATTGGACTGGCCGAAACCGGTGGTCATGGTCTGGGCTGTGATGACGTTGTTGGCGATGCTGCAAGGCTGGTACAGGCCATTTGCTGCGGCACCGCAGTTGACGCTCTGCACCGGTGAGAACGTGCCGGAGCTTGGGTTGAAGTTAGCGTGATTCCAGAGATCAAAGAAGTCGAGACGGAACTGCATCGTCACGCGCTCCTTGATCAGCCAGTTTTTGTCCACGGAGAAGTCGGTGTTGTTGAAGTTCGGACCACCGCAGTAGCCTTTTGCTTCGGTGTTGGAGGGAATGGTGCCGATCTGGTACCCGATCAGCGTGAAGGCATTTGGGTTGACGATCTGCGAACCGCTACGGCCAGAAGTGCAGCTTTGTCCAGGAACAGTCAGCGGGCGTTCTGCACTGGTGATACCGGTTTGCGCGAGAGAGTTCAAGGCGCCGGCAGCTGGCGTAACTAGTGCGCCGTTGAAGATGTAGGGAGTCGGGTTAGCTACCACGTTGGAGGTGTTCTCCGACGCACCCTGGTAGATGGTGAATGAATTGCCGTCCGCCGCTGTCACGATCGTGCTGAGCTCCCAGCCGCCGAGCGACTGCCGAACTAGCGGTTTCTCGCCGCTGAGCGAGGGAAGGTTATAGATGGCATTCGCGACGAAGTTGCTGGGCCGGTTGGTATCGCCATTACCGCGATCGAGCCGCGGATCCGGGTAGTACGTCCGGGTTGAGGTGCTGAGGCTGCCGCTCGAGTCATCGAGGATGATATCCGCGATGGAGTGCGAGAAGGTGTAGGCAGCCAGGAACTGCAGGTTACGCACCCGCGTCTTGACCAGCGCCTGCAGCGCCTCGTAGCTCGAGTTGCCGTCGTGCGTCCACCAGGCCAGCTGGCCAAAGTTGGAGTAGGGACGGAAAGCGTTCTGCGCCGTGCCGTTTGTGAACGACGCCTGTTCCCAGTTCTGCTCGGGGATCTGGTTGATGTCGTAGGAAGACGTCAGCCGCGTTCCCTTGTTGCCTACATAGGAGAGCGAGAAGAGCGCGTTCGGTCCGATAGCCTGTTGCACGGTCGCATTCCACTGCCAGGAGTAGGGGACCTTGTCGGAAGTGTCGTAGCCGCCATCCGGGCTGGCCGTACCGCCGGTCAGCGCGGCTGGTGTGGCACCGCCCAAGGTGCGCGCGTAGTTGGACTGCTGCAAAGCGAACGGTGCGTTTGAGACCAGGGTGTAGCGGGAAACACGCTCACGCTGGTAGAACTCGCCGCCGCCGGCGCTTACAACCGTCTTGCCATCACCATGCACGTCGTAGGTCACGCCGACACGCGGTGCGAACAGGTGGTAGTTCACATTGACCAGGTACTTGTTCGAAAACGGCGTACCCAGAGTGAACGATGTCCCGTTTGCCGTATTGGCGGCGCCGCAGGGATTGGTGCCCTTGACGATAAGCAGCCCGTTGCAGGCATCGCTTGCCGGCAAGGCGGGGTTGTAGAGCGACGGCTGGAAGTTGGTCTCCTGCCCATTCGGCTGGTAGGTCGGCGGCAGAATGGAGTAGCGCACGCCGGCATCGACCGTGAAGCGCGGGGTCACCTTCCAGTTGTCAGTTACGTAGAACTCGTAGTCGCGCCAGCGCAGCTGCGCACGGACGTTGGTCGAGGTCTCCGTGAACAGGAAGACGTTGTTCGGTATGAGAAAGTTAGCCAGGTTGTTACCCGTTGCGATCCCGCCTGCCGCAGCTCCGGTCGCTACGCTCGCATCGCCGGTGCTGATCGACGGACGCTCCGAACTTGCCGGCCCGGTGTCCTCGTTCTTGCCGTCCCAGTCGAAGACGACGCCGAACTTGAGCACGTTGCGGCTCAGGACCTTCGACACGTCATCCTGGAAGCTGTACAGGTCGAGCTGGTTCTGCCAGGGTGCGATCAGCGAGGTTGTGTTGCCGCTGCCGTAGTTGCCGAGGTTGATCTGCGGCACACCCTCTTTCGAAAGCTTGTCGCTTTCCGGGTAGAGCGTCGGCACCGCAGCGGTAACGGCCGGCAGCAGCCCGGGGTTGGTGCCACCTGCGGTAATGACGATGCGGTTGTTCGAGTACTGGAAAGCCGCATTGTTTACCAGCGAGTTGCTGATGGTCGAGGTAAGCCTGCCCATGATCGATTTCGAAGGCTGTGCCCAGCTGCTGTTCAGTGCGGGGAACGGATCGTCACCCCAGTAGCCGGCGTTGTAGGCCGGGTTCGACCAGGTGTCCTGCGTGTAGCGGCCGGTAATGATCTCGCCCGGGGTCAGGTCATAGTCGCCGCGCACATTTTCTTCGCGCCAGAACAGACCGGTCGGCAGGGAGTCCGACCAGTTGTTGCCCTGTGCGTTGAGCGTAGGCTGAGTGGGGAGCGGCAGGAGCTGCAACACAGTCTGCGCGCTCGGGTCGAGCGCGTTCAGCTTGTGCGGGTTCCCGGCGGCCTGCAGATTGGCCGGAATCGTCGGCGCAACCTGGCTGCAAGAAGTGGTGGTGCCGGTAAACGACTGCGAGAAGTCGCCGCCGAGCTCAGCCGCAGTCGGTACGCAGGCGCTGACCGTTCGACCACGGATTTCATGATTCCACTCTTCTGAGAAGAAGAAGAACAGCTTGTCCTTCTTGATCGGACCGCCGATCGAGTAGCCCCAGTCGTTACGACGCAGTTTGTCCTTGCCATCCAGAGGAAGAACCGTTCCCGCAGCTTTTGCCTGAGATTCGGTCTGCGAAGCGAAGTAGGTATAAGCATCGAGGACGTCGTTGCGGCCGTCATAAAAGGCGCTGCCGTGGAAGGCGTTGCTGCCGCTGCGGGTGACGATCGAGATGATAGCGCCCGAAGCCTGTCCGTACTCCGCGCCGTAGCTGTTGGTGAGCATCTTGAACTCGGCGATCGCCTCGTTCGAGGGATAGATCAGGATCGTGCGGTTAGAACCAACGTCGTTGTTGTTTACGCCGTCGATCAGGAACAGGTTGTTGGTCGTCGGATTGCCGTTCACCGACATATCTACGCCGCCCTGCAGACCTTTGTTCTTGGTATCGAAGCCGTTGGCGGCCGAAACGCCCGGCTGCAGCTGTGTCAGCTCCACAAAGCTGCGGCCGTTCAGCGGAAGCTCCTTGACTTGCGTACCGTCGATGACCTGGCCAAGAGCGGCGCTCTCTGTCTGGGCCTGGACGTTGTTGTCCTGCACGGTCACGGATTCAGAGGCGGCACCGATCTGCAGCTGCGGGCTGACGGTGTTAGTGGTTGATACATCGACCCTTACGTTGTCCGTATCGCTTTCTTTGTAGCCCGGAGCAATGACAACGACCTTGTAGTTGCCCGGTGGCAGCTCGGGAACTGTGTATTCGCCACTCGCATTGCTGCTGATGGTCCGTTTCAGGCCGGAGGTGGGCTCCGTGACTGTTACCTGTACATTGGGAACTGCTGCGCCGGAAGAGTCAGTGACAACACCTGAGATGGCGCCGGTGGTCTCCTGCGCCTGCAGGGCAGTGGCTGCTAAACCAGAGGCGCACAACATACTAACGAGCCGTAAGCGATGTTTCTTCATGAAGCCTCCAAGGTGAAGCGAAAAGCGGAACGTGTCGTTCTGGGGATAGCGTCAATCCTGAGTATCTTTGGTGAAGCAGGTGTGCGACTGCACGTCAGGCCGGAGCCGTTCCAGCTGCGGTAAAGCAGCTCATTGCGGCGTGGCCGTTTTTGCAGCGGTCCATCTATACATGACATCGCCGATCAATGTCCATGCAAACTTCGTGCGCTGAACGACACCTGATTGCACGCAGAACAGTGGTAAACGGGAACTACCAAAGCTGCAAAGAAAAAGAACACGTGCTGTTACGAATGGCAGGATGACAGACTAGATACCTGTTGACCAAATGGTTACTTGCCTTTGTGGGGGACGATCATCTCGTGCCCAACTAATCCCTTGAATTCAAGTACCGCGTAGAAGTGGTCAGTTGGCAAGTGGTTTAGGGTGTCGACGTGGCCAGAGGGCCAGTGAATCTCCACACGGTCGATTGTGGTAGCCGCACCAAGCCCGAAATGCACGCGGAGATCGTTTTGCGAAAGGTAACTCCCGCCACTGCGCACCTCGTCGGTCTGGGTCATGCCGCCGGCGGTAAGCGTGATGCGTGCACCCAAAGCCAGCCGGTTGCTCTTGGTGCCGGCCAGCTCAAAGCTGACCCAGTGACGGCCGGGGACGCCTGTGTTGTGCAGGATCATCGGCGCTCCGTCCAGATCGCCGACAACAGCGTCCAGGTTGCCATCGTTGTCCAGGTCGGCGACCGCGAGGCCGCGGCTGACGCGCGGCACCTGAAGCGGTAGGCCGGCAAGGCTACTCGCATCGCAAAAGGTCCCGTCTGCCTTGTTCATAAACAGGTTCTTCGGCTGCCGATAGCGCGCGCCTGAGGGCAGATCATCGACCTGCGGGTAGACTTGCCCATTCACCGCAAGCAGGTCGAGCCAGCCGTCGTTGTCGAGATCCGCGAAAGCATCGCCCCACTTGACCCAGGGCAGGCTGGCCAGCGCGACGCCCGCGTCATAGGAGACGTCGGTAAAGTTCCACTTGCCGTCATTGCGGTAGAGCACGTTGTACTCGTCAGCAAAGTTGGTCACGTAGATCGAGAAGCGTCCGGTGTGGTTGTAGTCGCCGATGGCGATGCCCATCGAGCCCTGCTCGGAGCCGTCGCCACTTACCGCGGTGCCCGACTCGTAGCTGATATCGGTAAAGACACCCTCGCCGTCGTTGCGGTAGAGGTACTTCGGGGTGGAGTCGTCGGCGACGTAAAGGTCGGGCCGTCCGGTGTTGTTGAGGTCCGACCAGACCACGCCCAGGCCGTAGTAACCGTGAGCGTCGTTCACGCCGGTCTTTGCGGAGACATCGGTGAAGGTGCCGTCGCCGTTGTTGTGGAAAAGGTAGTCTCCGCCACCCTTGAGTCCACGCGGACCGCACTGCACAGCGAGGCCGCGGTACTTGCAGGTGGCCGCGCTGCCGAAGGCAGGCAGGTCCGTAAGCGAGAAATCCACATAGCCGGTGACTGCGAGATCAACAAAACCGTCGCCGTCATAGTCGGCAAACGCCGCGCCGGTTGACCAATGCCCGGCCGCGACACCGGCCGTTTTCGCCACATCGGTAAAGGTGCCGTCACCGTTGTTCCGGTAAAGCGTGTTGCTGCCGAGTGCGGTGACATAAATGTCCGGCCAGCCGTCGTTGTTGTAGTCGCCTACGGCTCCTCCCATGGCAAAGCCCGGGAAGGCGACACCTGCCTTGTCGGTGACATCGGTGAAGGTGCCATCGTGGTTGTTGTGGTAAAGAGCGCTGCGGGCGTGCTGGCCTTTCAGCGCCATGTCGACCGTCGGGGCGTTCGGAAAGTAGAGATCCGGCCAGCCGTCGCGGTCGTAGTCGATAACCAGCACGCCACCGCTCATGGATTCGACAATGTACTTCTTTTCCGGCGCGGAAAGATGCTCGAAGCGGATGCCGCTGTGCGCGGTGACATCAGTGAACTGCGGGAGCGGCCGGCCCGAGCAGACCTGAGTGTGCGCTCCGGGCGGCGGTGGGGAAGCAACGCTGTGTGCCTGCGCGAGCGCGCGTGTCGCGAAGGGAATGCAGCAGAGCAGGGGAGCGCACGGCAGCAGCCAGCGGGCGAGGGGGCGGCGCAACATGCGGTCCATCTTAGCGGTGCGTGCAGGGGGCTTGCAGGGACGAGGGGCGCGAACGGCGATAATCAAAGGTGTTCTCTGGGCAGCGATGCGCAGCTCACGGGCCCTGGCGTGCGAAGGGCCGAGCCGATCCAGGGCCTCGCGCGAGCCGGAAAGGGGATCTACGGAGTACAGAGCCGAAGCCGTCGTCCTGCGTACCTGGCCCATCCATGAAGCGGACCAGCTTGTCTCGCTGTTCACGCGTGAGGCGGGCAAGATCAAGGGCGTTGCCAAGTCCGCCTCGCGATCGCGCCGACGATTTGGCGGCGCCCTGGAGTCGATGACCCATGTGCGGGCGCATTACGCCACGCGTCCGCGGCAGGAGCTGGTGAGGCTCGACTCGCTCGAGATCCTCCACTCGCCGCTGGCCGAGCCGGCCGACTATGGCCGGGCTGCGGCGCTCGCCTTTTACACGGAGGTGCTGGACGAGATGCTCCCGGACGGGGTGCCTCAGGATGAGACACAGGACGCGATCTTTCGCCTGCTCCTTCACGTGCTGGAGCAGACGCATGTCGGCCGCATCTGGATGCCGGTCACCTACTTCGCGCTCTGGATGGTGCGTCTGCTGGGCTGGATGCCCGATACTCGGCGCTGCATGGTCTGCCGCTGCCTGTTTCCCGGAAGCCAGCCGGCATACACGCACGCCGCAGCGGATGGTTTGTTCTGCGAGGAGCACCGCAAGCTGGGCTCGCAGACGCTTTCGCCGGCCTCGCGCGAGCTGGTGGAGCAGCTCTTTCACGCGCCCGCTGAGGCCTTTGCTGAAGAAGCCTGGCCGCGCAACCGGGCCGCCGACCTGCGCCGTTTCGCCATGCAGGCGCTGGAACGGCATGGCGAGCAGCGGTTGCAGACCGTTACAGCGCTGGCGCGTATCTCCGCCTGACTCGCGCGAGCCGGTAAGGTTATGTTCGATCAGACCGCGCATGTAGAGTCGCCGCGCGTGACTGTTCAAGGATTGTGTTCAGCGGCGCTGTCGTCGTCACGCTCTTCGACGCGTCTCGCGCGTTCAGCTCATGGCCCGCTTCGCTGCTTCTAACTATCGACGCACCAGCTCCCAAAACCGACTCGCATGCTCTGTAGTGACAAGGAGCATTGCGTGGCTATTTCGCCTGATCCTGCTGAAGAATTTCTAGCGCTTCCGGGAATGTACAAAGCTTGCCGTCTATCGGCATCCTGACTCTGAAGCTGGAATGAGGCTGTGGCTCTCCCACTTCGTGACCCGCAGCGCGCAACATGGAAATTACCTCTTCCCACTCGCCAGGCTTTGCATCGTCAAACCTTCCGGCCCTGCCTTTGATGCCCATGCGCGGAATTTGCGCCAGAACCCAGCGTCAGATTTCTGTTTGTACTTACTGAAATGGTGGGTTCAGGTTTAGACCCGCTCAGCGGTTGGCTGCAGACTTCTTGATTGCCACTTTTGCCCGAGCCGCCAACTTTGCCGGCCGGATACGAGAACCGGGCCGGCTTGTGTCTAGTGCCGGTGCAGGCATGATGAGCAGATCGGCAGAGATGCCCAGGCCGCCCTTCACCCGGCGCACCATCTCCAGAGTCAAAGTCCGCTTGCCAGTCAGGACTTCCGAGACGCGGGCGCGGCTGCCGATCAGAGGCTCCAGGTCCTTCCGGCTGAGATGTTGCTGCTCCATGCGGAACTGAATGGCAGCCACGGGATTGGGCGCATCTATGGCATGGTGCTTTGCTTCATATGCGTCCACAAGGGTTGCGAGCACGTCCAACTCGTCCCCTTCAGGGGTACCAGGCTGAGCGCTCATCAACTTTTCTATGCGGGCCACAGCTGCTTTATGGTCCTGCTCCGTTCTAATCGGTCGGATCTGCATACCGGCTTTCGTCATACGCCACCTTCTCCACATCGATGTTGTCGTATTCCTTGTGGGTGCCCAGCCACTTGATGAGCACCACCTGAAAAGCGTAGTTGATGGCTACAACCAGCCTGTAGTCGTTTCCCTTGATGTTGAAGACAACGCGCGCAGCGGACACAATGCTCGCCGAGCCGTACTGACTCTTCAACTCAGCGGAGGATTTCCATTCGGCCTTTGCAGCTTCGGCGTACCAGGCATCCAGTTGAGCCTTCACGGCCTTCTGGTGCTTGGCGTCTACCCTGTTTCGAATGAAGCTATTCAGGGTGCCGCGTGCAATCACTCTCACTGCTCAATGGTATATTGATCCCATGGCGGGAGCAAGGGGTGGGCGGCTATTGTGGCTAGGTCTGATGACTTCGGCTGTGGTTCCCGCGTGATCTGGTGGAGCAGCTCTTTCACGCGCCCGCTGAGGCCTTTGCTGAAGAGGCCTGGCCGCGCAACCGGGCCGCCGACCTGCGCCGTTTCGCCATGCAGGCGCTGGAACGGCATGGCGAGCAGCGGTTGCAGACCGTTACAGCGCTGGCGCGTATCTCCGCCTGACTCGCGCGAGCCGGTAAGGTTATGTTCGATCAGACCGCGCATGTAGAGTCGCCGCGCGTGACTGTTCAAGGATTGTGTTCAGCGGCGCTGTCGTCGTTCCCGCTCTTCGACGCGTCTCGCGCGTTCAGCCGATGGCCGCCTCGCTGCTTTCCAGGCTTTGGGACGCAACTGCTTCTTAGACAGATCACATGCTTCATTAGGGCACCGAGCGACGACAAGCGGGGTTGTCAAGGATCATTTTCGTGGTACGGGTTGAACGATCAGGATTGCGCTGTGACGCGCCTCTCCTTTTTCGTTATAGATAAACTTTCGAGACAGCACAGCCCATTCCATGCCGCCTGCGTCCACTAGGTCACCAACATTTGGAATGAACTCAGCGTCTTCGATCATGAGTCGAGGGCTTCCTTCAATTGAAGGCCCGTGAATGAATAGCGTCGTCGGCACACGCACATTCTATCCGGGTCAAGCGGGCCTGTAATCACTAAAACAGTGGTGGTTTCAGGCTAGTTCCGGCGTAGACAGAACTGGCTACGGCGGGCCGATGCAGACGCGGAGAGCCTTACAATCGCGTCGCAGATCGGGCTTACTCAATAATCCGAGCCGTCAGTTCATCCGGGGCCGGGCGAGTACCGAACTTCTTATCGAAGTACACGAATGAAGCCGCCACTGTTTTGTGTAGTTCCATTTCCGGGTCAGTTCTAACAGACTCAGCAGTGATTACGGCTTTCTCCCCGTCCGGCTTGTTCCAAGTGACTTCGATTTTCATGGCTAGATTAACCTTTCCGAATTCGCAGAACCTCGACAGCTTCAGGATACGAGCAAAGCCGCCCGTCAATCGGAACTCTGACAAGGAAGTGGTCTCCACTTATCGCTAAGGCTTCGTCCACTTCATGACCGGCAGCGCGGAGCTTGGCTATCAGGTCGTCCCATTCAGGTCCAAAAGCATCGTCACGGTTCATGATGTGGGTCATGCCCGAATTCTAAGCTCTGGCTTGCCGCCTCTGAAACCTCCGGTATAGTCTCTGGCAATCGTAGAGGACGAGCTACAACTGTGGCGACGAGTACGTCGCCTACTACCAAGTCAGCGCCGAGCGCCAGTGCAAAGCGGGTTGGACTGGACGCGCAGCGGTGGGCGATTGCCCGGTACATTGAGGCCGTGCGTTGCTGCCGAGTTCACCGAGGTCGAAAGCGGCAAGCACACCATTAACCGACCCCAGCTCGCCGCCGTGCTCGATATATCCCGACGCTGGCAAGAACTTTGATCACCGCTACGCTGAATAGGATGAGCCGCAGCATTGCTTTCATCACGGGGCTCATAGATAGCGGGTTTCTTCCCGCCGCGCCGATCCACCGTCGCCGCAGGAAGTTCGAAATGATGCGGCAGTTACGGGCTCAGGGAGAACCTGTAGCAGCAAAAGAACTAGTGCGACGACGGAGTCCGCTCAGAGACGCTCCTGGGGTGAGACGCCTAGTGTTGCAGGCTCGCCGTCGCAGTCGCGCTCTTGCCTTTGGCCCAATCGGGTGCTGTCATCGCCCACTTCTCGGTGAGCGCGCCGCCTTCACCGGCGCTGGTGTCGACCGTTCCCGAGGCCAGCTTGGACTTCTTGCCAGCGACGATGTCGAACCGGCTTGTCGAGCCTGCGGCAAGGGCTGGCGCGAAGACGATCGAGACTGTGTGCTCGGGCTTTGCGTTCACCGGGCCAAAGCGGACGCGGTTCATCGTCCAGCCGGACACTGCCTGCTGGGCTTCGACGGTCATGGTGGTGCCATGTGCCTCGTCGAGGAAGTCGATCGATAGCACGCTGCCTTTGAGCGCGTCAGCCCGTGCGGTCAGCGTGGTTCCCGCAGCGCTTTGGAGCTTCCAGTTGCCGCCATCAGCAATCGAAGCCGGTTGCGCGTCCGTCCAGACCGAATGCACGGGAACCATGGAGAGAGTGTGCACGCCCGAGGAGATCGCCCCGTGGTAGGGAATGAAGTACGGCGGCTGCGCGTATTCCTTCCAGACATCGGCAGTGCTGGTGACACTCCCGATTTTAAGCGCCGTACCTTCACCGGCAAGCGCGCCCTGCTCTCGGTACTGGATCACGGGGATGGGGGCGTCAACCGGCGAAACCCCGCTGCCCTGCTCGCTGATATCTGTGCCCTGGACGAACTGCCAAAGAACCGGCGCGCCTCTTTCCGTCGCGAAACGGAGCAGGTACTGCGCGCCCTTGCCGGGCGCTGCAGGCTGGTCGAACTCGATCCGCGTCAGGTAAGCGTCGTCGCCCCGGGCCTTGTCTTCGGCCAGGAGCTCCGGCTTGTTCGCGTAGTGCGTGCGTTTCCCAGAGGCGCGATCAGTCAGCGTCGCATCGTACGACGGCTCCTTCTGCCGATCGTCCACATACAGCAGGATCATCGAGTAAGGCAGCTCGTCGCCGACGAACTGGACCAGCTGCATCGGCCAGTAACGATAGGAGAGACCGGCAGGCGGCAGCAGCGGTGCAGTGGACGAAGCGGCTGGACCGGTAGCAGAACTGGCGGCCGGGCTTTGCGCGAGCAGTGAGGTAGTAGCGATGAGAAGAGCCAGGGAAGACGCAAGCACACGCGGGAAGCAGTTCATGGTGAAACCTCCGGTATGGCAGCGAAGCTAGAAGGCGAAGCGCGCGCCCAGCTCGATCCGGCGTGCAGCCTCGGCGGCAAGCGACTCGGAAAAGGTGGGTGAGGAGACCACCGTCCCGACCGCGGTCACGTTGGTATGGTTCAGCAGGTTGGCGCTGCGGGCGTTGAGGGTAAGTGTGCGTGCGGCATCCTTTGCGCCCCAGAGCTTCCAGGCACGGCTTAGGTTCACGTCCATGTGCACCAGTGCCGGCGTGGTGCCAAGATTGCGCGGGACATCGCCATTGATCACGTCCGTGTTGAGCAGCCCGAAGCGCGTCGCGTAGACCCCCGGGCCGGGCGTGCTCGCGTAGGAGGGCCGGTCGTTGAAGTCGCCGTCTCCGTTTGCGTCCGTGCCGGTAATGACGTTGTAGGTGTGGCCGCTTGAGGCATCGAGCTGCATGGAAGCCTGTACCTTTTCAGGCAGATCGAGGTTGCCGAACATAAAGAACTGGTTGTTCTGCTGCCAATCCGGCCGCGAGTACTCGCCGGCGTCGGTGTAGCTGGATTGCGGCATAACCGCGCCGCGTCCGGTATCGGCTGTAAAATTAAGGTGGACGTAGCCGGCGAAGAAGCCGAAGCGTTTGTAGCTGTGCTGGTCGAGACCGAGGAAGACGACGTTGCCGCCGAGGTGGCCGGAGTTCTGAAACTGGAGGATATCCTCGTTCGGCGCAAGAGGCCGGGGCGCTGTGTACGCGGCGAACTGGTTGTCCGGGTCAAGCGGTCCGCTCGGGACCAGAGGCGCGTTGATGTTGCGCTCTCGCGGTCCGTTCCATTCCTCGCCGAAGAACATGTTGGCCTGGGCATGCCAGTGGTGCGGGAAGTCGTGCTCAGCTCCCAGCTGCGCCTGGAACGAGGGCGGCTGCTGGAAGGAGTGAGGAAACTCGACGACCGTACTGATCTGGTCCGAGCCCGGGATGGGCGTGAGCGGCGTGGCGAAGCTCGGCGAGTAAACCAGCGCCTCCTGCTGGCGTACGCCATTAAGCCGGTAGGCAGCCGTGGCATAGCTGATGCTGAGCGGCCCGCTGAACAGCCCGGCGCGGGCGTGCAGGACCCAGGTAGATTTCCTGTCGGGAGACCAGGCGATGCCGACACGCGGGTCGAAGTTGAGCCCAGTGGTCGGCGTGGTCTGCACCGCGTAGCGCAGGCCTGCAGAAACGGTGAGGCGGGGCAGCAGCTTGATGGTGTCCTGCGCGTACAGCGCAAGCCGCCACTGGTTGAACGGCACCAGCGGCGTGCCCAGGTTCCGCTGAAAGGTTGTGGGCGTGCCGCCGGGTAGATTCAGCAGCGCCCGGCGGTACTGTTCGATTGGTTGAAGCGTCGTCGCCGGACCAGTCGGATTGCCATTCGCGTCGAGCGCGGGTCCGGTCGAACCGCCGAAGACGTAGGCGCCGTTGAAGGTGTCAGGGTCGAAGTCGTGCACAAAGATGCCGAGTGACTGCGCGCCGATCTTCCAGGAGTGCTTGCCGCGCGTGAGCAGCACATCGTCGTCGATCTCCAGATCGCGCTCGCGGTCGTTCAGGTTTTGGCTGGTCGCGCCGCCGCCATTGAAGTAGCCAGCCACCTGCAACGCCGGCGCGGTAGAGGAGGGTGTCTGCTCGGTCCGCTTCCAGGTGTAGCCAATGCGCGTTTCATGCAGCAGGTTCGGGTTGACCGTCTGGATATTCGAGAGCCGCAGATCGTACTCGCTCTGCAGGGTGGCGTAGCCGGCTTCGACCAGCGTGAGCCCGCCCACGCCCTGGTTGCCGAGATTGTTGACGTTGGCTGAAAACGAGAGCGTCGCGACGTCGGTCGGCGTCGCCTGCAAGTCGCCGCGGGCAGACGCGATCCAGAGCCGCTGCGGCGCGTCGACGGTCTGGTGCAAGGCCGTCTGCTCGTCGTTCGCGTCCAGCGTCACCGCGTTCACCACGTTGAACTCGTCGATGTCGCGCTTTTCAAGCGCCAGGTTGAAATCGCTCTTCTTCTTAACGACGGGCCCGCTCAGCTCAAAGCCGTACCGGCGCTTGCCGGCCGGGGTTGCGGTCACAGAGAATGGATCGGTCGCGTTGAAGCTGCCGTCGCTGTCGGTAAAGAAAAGCGCGCCGTGGTACAGATCCACACCCGGCTTGGTGAAGATTTCAATCCGGCCGCCATCGTAGGGCGGATCCTCGTACTCGGAGGAGAACATGTCCGGGTTGACCCGGATGGAGGCGATCGACGATTTGGGCGGCAGCGCGCTCCCGTTCTGGAAGCCGTCGACCGTGATGGTTGCCGAGCCGGGCGAGCCACCGCTGGTCGCGGCTAGAACCTGGAGCTGCCGCTGAAAGTCATCCGGGTCGTCCGCCAGCTGCGCGACATCCCCCTGCGTGAGGGTATGCGTGCCTGCGCCGTGATCGGGGTCAATCGCGCTGGCATCCTCGCCGACCTGCACGGTTGTGTCGACCCGAGCCAGGGAGAGCTGCAGATGAAGGTGCACGCTTTCGCCGGCCTTCTTCTCGATCAAGCTGGTAATTGGTGCGAAGCCGTCGGCCTCCGCGGTCAGCTGCTGCGACCCGGCCGGCACGCACGGTAACAGGAAGTGTCCGGTAGCATCGGTCGTCGTGCCAGCACCTGCGGCAGGCGCAGCGGGCTGCGTACCTGCGGCTGGTGCCGGTTCAGTGGATGCACCCTCTACCGGAGCCTCTTCAACCTGCACCCGCGCACCGGCGATAGCAGAGCCATTTGGGTCGAGCACCAGCCCGTCCACACGAACACCGTCCTTACAGCTCTGCTGTGCAAGTGTCGAGGCAGGTAGGAGAATCCCTGCCAGTGCTGCAGCAAATAGCTTTCCATTGCCGGCCATACTTTCTCCTCGTGCTTGGTTTTCATCCTGCGCTCGGGCCGGTCCGGCTCCCAGTGGAGGTTGTCACCAAACGTCCCTGACAAATGTCATGACCCGGAACCACGGCGGATCGCGAGTCGCGCTCAGGGATACGTAGCGCCAGGGTGTTTGGTTCAGAGCCTCCGGTAAACTTGCCGTTGAGGGGCAGACACTATCTGCCCGTGAAAGACGGTCGAGTGTCTCTTTTTGCCAACCCTGCTGCCCCAGCTCATGCTCCTCTCACCTTTCAAGAGCTGCTCTTTCGATTGCAGATGTTCTGGGCCGAGCGCGGCTGCGTACTGCAGCAGCCGCTCGACATCGAAGTAGGTGCCGGGACCATGTCGCCGGAAACATTTCTGCGCGTGCTGGGCCCCAGGCCCGTGCGGCTGGCCTATGCACAGCCTTCGCGGCGCCCAGCAGACGGCCGCTACGGCGAGAATCCGAACCGGCTTTACAAGCACACACAGTTCCAGGTGATCCTGAAGCCGCCGCCGGCCGATGTCCAGGCCGTGTATCTCGCCTCGCTCGCAGCGCTGGGCATCGATCTACGCGAGCACGACCTGAAATTCGAGGAAGATAACTGGGAGTGGCCGGTCGGCGGCGCCTGGGGAGTTGGCTGGCAGGTGATGCTCGACGGGCTTGAGATCACGCAATTTACATACTTCCAACAGTGCGGCAGCCTCGACCTGGATCCAATTACCGGCGAAATTACCTACGGACTGGAGCGGATCGCCGCGTTTCTGCAGGATGTGGACTCGATTTACGACATCGTGTGGGCGCGCAACCCCGACACCGGCGCGGCTGTAACTTATGGTGATATGCGGCTTGAAGAAGAGCTTCAGCTCTCGGTCTATAGCTTTGAGGCAGCCGAGGTAGAGAAGCTTTGGGAGCATCTGCGGCTGTATGAAGCGGAGTGTTCCGGTCTGCTTGCGAGCTTTAAGGATGCGGAGAAGCTGGCCGGCGAACACGCGCGGCAGCATGAGCGACTACTGGGTGAGGAAGGCGCAAAGCCGTCGCAGGAGCTCGATCTGCGGCGCTTCCCGGTGCTTGCGGCGTATGAACTGTGCCTGAAGTGTTCGCACCTGTTCAATCTGCTGGACGCGCGCGGAGCGATCTCGGTGACTGAGCGTGTCGCTGTGATGGCGCGGATCCGGACGCTGGTTGTTGGGGTCGCGCGTGCCTATGCTGCGCAGGCTCAGCATGCTGCGCGTCAGTCAATGCCGTCGGGCTCGCCCGCGGTATCCGCAATAGAAGAGGGGCGATAGTGGCAGAGCTTCTGCTGGAGATCGGTCTCGAAGAAGTGCCTGCGAGGATGCTTGCCGCAGCGCAGGCTGAGCTGGGCAGCCGTGTGCGCGAGCTGCTTGAGCGTGAACGCCTGACAGGTGCCCAGGCGGCCCTCGAAACGTACTCGACTCCTCGGCGGCTGGCTGTGCTGGTGCGCGGCATCGAGCCGAAGCAGCCCGACAGGGAAGAGCAGCTGACCGGTCCCGCGTGGTCTATCGCGTTCAAGGGCGGCGAGCCGACGCCGGCCGCGCATGCTTTTGCAAGGAAAGCCGGGATCGCTGTCGAGCAGATCGTCCCGCTCGCGACAGCGAAAGGCGAATATGCCAGCGCACGGGTCATCATGCCGGGCCGTGCCGCGAACGAGCTGCTGTGCGGGCTGCTGCCCAGGGAGATCGCTGGGCTGAGCTGGCCGAAGCCAATGTACTGGCGCGCCGGCAAGCCGGAGCGCTTTGTGCGGCCGGTGCAGTGGATCGTGGCGCTGCTCGGCTCTGAGGTGCTGCCGGTCGAGTTCGCGGGGGTGCGCGCGGGCAGGCTGTCCTGCGGGCACCGCGTGCTGCACGGCTCAGCACCGGTCATGATCAACACGCCGATGGACTACAGTGACGCGCTTGCGAAGGCTCACGTCCTTGTCGACGTAGAAGTGCGTCGGCAGATGATTCGCAAGGCACTCGATCGCGTGACACGCACCGTACCGGGCGGGCGCTGGCGCGAAGATGTCGAGCTCGTGGACACCGTCACGCACCTTACGGAGTGGCCATCGGTTGTGCTTGGGCGGTTTTCGGACGCCTATCTGGCGCTGCCCGACGAGGTTCTGGTAACCGTGATGCGCGACCACCAGAAGTACTTCGCTCTCGAGGACTCGAGCGGCAAGTTGCTGCCGTACTTCCTGGCGGTGCTTAACACGGCCGTAGATGATGCCGGCGAGGCAGTGATCCGGCACGGAAATGAGCGGGTGCTGCGGGCTCGTTTTAACGATGCCCAGTTTTTCTGGGAGTTCGACCGCAAGATGCCGCTTGCGGAGCGTGCCACACTGCTGGCGAAAGTGACTTTTCAGAAGGACCTCGGCACTTACCAGCAGAAGACTGAGCGCACGCTTGGCGTTGCGCGCAACCTTGCCCGGATCGTCCGCGATCGAGGTGTTGCACTCGACGAAGGCGTACTCGACACCGCGGTAGAGCTGGCGAAGGTCGACCTGACTACCGAGCTCGTGAAGGAGTTTACCGAGCTGCAGGGCATTGTCGGTGGCCTGTATGCGCGTGCTGAGGGGCTAGAAGAAGGCGTGGCACAGGCGATCTACTGGCAGTACATGCCGGCGTCGATCACCGACAGAACGCCGCCGACCGTGGAAGGGCAGATTCTCGGGCTGGCTGACCGGATCGGAACTATCGTCGACCTGTTCGATCTCGGCCTCATCCCGAGCGGATCCAAAGACCCGTATGCACTCCGCCGTGCGGCAAATGGAGTGGTGAAAATCCTTGCTGTTTCGGGCCTTCCGCTTACGCTCCGCGAGCTCGTTAACAGTACCTACCAGGGAGCCGGCGCGGAGTCTTTGAATCCGCAGTCAGTAAGACCGTTTCTGCTCGAGCGCCTCGACTACTACCTGCGCGAAGTCTCGCGTCTTCATTCCGATGTGGTGAGTGCCGTGCTCGCTGCCGGCTCGGACGATGTGCCGGACGCGCAGGCACGCGGGGCAGCGCTGATGCAGGTACGAGGATCCGACGATCTCGCTGCGATCGCAGCGGCATGGAAGCGGATCAAAAACATTCTTCGGCAGGCAGAGGAGAAGCAGCTGCCGCGGACGGCCGGCATCGCTGACGCACTGCTGGAAGCGGGTGCGGAGCGGGAGCTCTGGAGAGCTATAAAGCAGCTGCGCCCGGCGGTCGAAAGCCTGCGCAGAGAGCGACGCTATGTGGCGGCACTCGAGGCGATTGCCGCGCTACGCCCGCAGGTGGACCGCTTCTTCGACGAAACGATGGTGTTGGTGGACGATGCAATCCTGCGAGCGAACCGGCTCGCCTTGCTGCAACAAATCATGGATCAGTTCGGCAGCATTGCCGATTTCTCGGAGCTCGTCCCAGAGGCCGCGCAATGAGGTTTTTTCTTCCACTTCTGTTGGGCCTTGCATCACTCGCAACTCCCGCGATACAGCCGCAGCAGGCACCGGTTCCGCCCCTGCAGTATGCGGAGCTTGGCAGCTGCAAGCTGGAGAGCGGGGCCGCGATTGCAGACTGCCGACTCGGTTATCGCACTTACGGCACGCTCAATGCGGCCCGCAGCAACGCCGTTCTATTTCCCTTGTGGTTTACAGGGCGAAGCGGTGAGGTCAGTGTGCTGGTCGGCCCGGGTCCGGGGCACTTTGTCGATACCACCAAGTACTTCGTTATCGTCGTCGACCCGTTCGGCAATGGCGTGTCGTCGTCGCCCTCCAACAGCAAAGCCCAACCTGGCCCGGCATTTCCGGTTTTTACCATCCGCGACATGGTGCGTGCTGAAGAGCGGCTGGTGCGCGAGACGATGCACCTCCAGCACCTGCACGCGGTTGTCGGCCAGTCGATGGGCGGCATGCAGACTTTTGAGTGGGTCGTTGACGCGCCTGCAATGATGGACCTCGCTGTGCCGATCGTCGGCACGCCGCAGCTCAGCTCTTATGATCTGTTCCTATGGTCGGCAGAGAAGCAGGCGCTCGAAACGGACCCCGAGTACCACGGCGGTCACTACACGCGCCGGCCTGCGCTGCCCATGGTCGGCTACCTGCATCAGATGAACCTATCCACACCTGAGTTCCGAGTGGATCACACGACGCGTGAAGGGTTTTCGCAGTTCTTTGCGCAAACCGGGGAGCTGAATCAGGGCCTCGACGCAAATGACTACCTGCGACAGCTGCAGGCGATGCTTGCGCACGACATCGCGCATGGCGGTTCTCTCTACACAACCGCCCGCGCGGTTCAGACAAAGATGTTCATCATCAATGCGCAACAGGACCACATGGTGAATCCGATCCTCGCGCTCGCCTTTGCCAGGCTGATTCACGCGCCGACGCTCGTACTCACGTCCGATTGCGGACACATGGCGCCGGGCTGCGAGATGGATAAGGTCGCGCCGGCAATCAACCGGTTTCTTGCTGGAGAGGAACCGCTCTCTACCGCGAGCACTCCGCAAACGTAAGCTGCTTTGCATGGCTGCCTGTCTCCTCCAGCCATGCTTCGAAGAGCCGTCCATAGCTGAGTGTCAGCAGGTCCTTTGGGCCGAGACCGAGAGCGCAGCTCTGCCGGTCGATCCACTCTTCAGGTCCCTCAAGCTCCGCAAACAGGCCGATCGGTGTCTCGTCAATCACGCAGTGGCCGGTTCCGTCCGCAAACTCAGTCCGCCACTTCTCGTAAATAAAGGTCTGCTGGTAGCCAAGTCTCTCGAAGACAGTCGCGAGCGCCTCACCGTCCTCGACCCTTGTCTCGGTCTCCTGCCGGTGCTTGTGGCGCTCGTCCGGGTCATGGTCGCTTAGCAGGGTTTTGTGGGTCAGCACCCAACGATCGCCATACCGGCGGATGCGCAGGATGGAACGCGCGAGCCGGAGCGTGTGCTCCGGTGTGTCGAATAACACATTTCGTTCGAAGGTGCGCGGAGTCTGTTCGCGAAAGCCGATCTCCGTCAGTTTCGCATGAAGCGCTGCGGCATCGTCCACCCGAAACTTGACCTCTATTTCGACCGACTGCATGACGAAAGTATAGAGGCAGCGGGGAGCGGGCCGGCGCAGCGGCGCTCCCGATAAGAGCATGCCTTCAAGGCTGGGCATAAAGGGCTGGGCATAATGGATAAATGCCATCCCGCACGCTCCGCTTTCTTGTGGATCCGCTCCATCCCGAGTGGAATCAGCCTGCGATAGAGCAGGCGGCTGCAATCCTGCGCGGGGGTGGCACTGTCGCGTTCGCCACGGAAACGGTTTACGGACTGGGTGCGAATGCGCTCGACGGCATGGCTGTGGCGAAGATCTTCGTCGCCAAGCAACGACCCGCCTGGGATCCGCTGATCGTGCACATTGCCGATGCTGCCGCCCTGAGAACCGTCGCTGCAGAGGTGACCGAGCCGGCAAGGCTCTGGTTGAAGCGCTTCTCTCCCGGACCGCTTACCGTGCTGCTGCCGCGGCATAAAGGGGTACCGGATGCGGTCACGGCAGGGCGCGCGCTGGTAGGTGTCCGCATACCGAGGCACCCGATCGCCCAGGCCCTGCTTCGCGCTGCCGCCATACCTGTTGCGGCGCCCAGCGCCAATCTCTTCGGTCACGTGAGCCCGACGAGCGCTGCTCATGTTCTGAACGATCTGGACGGTCGCATCGATGCCGTGCTCGACGGCGGCTCGGCCGACCATGGTATCGAGTCGACGGTTGTCGATACTTCCTGCACGCCGTGCGTGGTTTACCGCCCGGGAGCCGTTACTCTGGAGCAGCTCCGGAGTGTGTGGCCCGCAGTTGCGCTCTACACCGGCTCCTCGGAGGAGGAGGTAGATGCCGGTGCTGCCGGGCTGCCCTCACCCGGAATCAGCTTGCGCCATTACGCCCCGCGGGCACAGTTGGTCCTGGTGGAGTACGGCCCGGAGCAGGCCGGTGCATTGCTTGCCTTGGTCAGACAGGCAGAGGCAGGCCTGACCGGCGTTCTTCTTCCCCGGGCTTTGCTCTCACCAGAGCAGCGGATGCAACTGCCTGAAAGCCTGGTGGTCTATCCCTGGGGAGACTGGCACGATACGGCGGAGCTGGCGCGGCTGCTTTTTGCGGGCCTTCGCTCGCTCGATGAGGCCGGCGTAGTCCGCATTGTCTGTCCGCTGCCCGCTCAGGGGAATATGGGCACAGCATTGTGCGATCGGCTGAGGAAAGCGGCGCGCCCACGCTGACCGTTCGCCTGGCGTCTCAGACTTGAGTCTCGCCTGCTTTGTAGAGGTACTTGATGCTCCGCTTGAACAGAAGTACTCGAGTGGTGTTACGGACCTTGATGGAGTCGCGGTCGAACCACTCAACCACGCCCTCCAGCTGCTCGCCATCTTCCAGTACGAAGACGATCGGCGTTTGTGTCTGCATCTGCTTCTGGAAGTAAAGTGCTTCGGCGTGACTGGCAGCAACGCGGGCAGAGCTTTGCAGCGGCGTTCGCCCCTCGTGCCGGGCGAGCGGAGCGGAGCCGCGGAGCCGCCTTGGAGCTTCCCCAGCGCGGGCCATGTGCTCAGGCAGGCGAGGGCGCACCAGCTTGCGCGGGCCTTCTGCCGGAGCCTGTGCGGGCTCAAAGCCGGTCGGCCTGGCCACCAGGGGCTTTGCAGCAAGCGCAGCGATCGGGGCGGATAAATCAAACAGCTTTGTTGCCTGAGCCATTGGCGGTCTTTCGCCGATCTCTTACGCCGCCTGAGAACGAGGTTCTCTCACGTCGTGAAGCCGGATCGCAAGTCAGAGTGGATTTCTTCCGACATCCTAGCTGACTCGGTTAACGACAGAAAAGGCAAAGTCGCCTCTGCCGGTGCTTTCCGTTACTTAAGTGAGCGGCTCTCAGCGTTCCATGCGGAATGACTTAGAGCGATGCCGCCATCGCGCCCGTCATGGCATCGAGAGACAAGGAGCGCAGCAGGTTTCGTCTCATGCCGGTTTCCACCTCGTCGACGCTGCGTACTGCGCTCTCAAGCCAGGTAAAGCTCACGCTCTCTGCGAGCGCAGCGAGCTCGCGCTCGATATCGAGATTCCGCATCATGCCGGGCTGGTCCTCCTTGAGCACGAGCAGATCGCGAAGCAGTCCCATGAGGGTCCGCAGCAGGGAGCTGGTCTTTTCCTGCCCTTCAGCGCCGGCCCGGAAAGCTTCCGTCATGCGGAAGAGCGTGCTCCAGTCCGGCTCGCGTAATGCTGTCCGAAGAATCAGCAGCGCACTGGTCCGGCTCTCGAGGTACGCCGGGAGATTGAAGCTGAACGCCGCGCCTGGAGCGCCCTCGCTCAGGCGGGCCACCAGGGCGCGCTGCGCCGGTTTCCACTCGGGCCGTCGTTCCGCAATCAAAGGGTCCAGCACCTCCGGCCGGAGCGTCGCAAGCGGAAAGGCGGCCGTACGGGAGCGAATGGTCGGCAGCAGCTCCTGAGGGTTAGTCGAGAGCAGCATCAGGGTCGCATGCAGGGGCGGTTCTTCAAGCACCTTCAGGAGGGAGTTTGCAGCCTCCTTCATGAACGAGCTGCTCGTAAAGATGTAGAACGAGCGGCGCGCCTCCGCAGGCACCCGGTAGATCTCGCGGATCATAGTACGCACCTGTCCAAGCTTGATCAGCAGCTGCGGAGGGTCGGGTGGGGCGACGAGTACATCCGGGTGAGTCTGCACCAACACGCGGGTGTCGCGTTTGTCTGCATCACGAAGATCCTCGCGAGCAGCGATGGCTTCGCTGACCCGGTCGCGGAGCGGAGCAGCTGCGGCTATGCGGATGCAGTTTGAGCAGGTGCCGCAGAAATCAGGCAGACCGTCACCGGTCGTCGGCAGATTGAGGCAGTTTGCAGCCTGAGCGATCATGAGCGCGAGCGTGTATTTGCCCACGCCACGCGGTCCGCTCAGCAGGATGGCATGCGGCAGACGACCGGAGGCGAGGCTCTCGCGCAGCAGCCGGACCGGCGCGTCATTGCCCAGGAAGTCTGCGAAGCTCATGCCTCTGAGGCTAACAGGGAGCGGCGCGGATCGCGCTTTGTGGCCCCATGCCTGGAATCTTCTTGCCGGTAGGTTGCTTACTGCTGCTGCTGCATTTGCTGGATCTCCAGCAGCGGCGAAGCCTGTGGCGGTGGTTCCTGCGCCTTCTCAACCATGATCGACCAGTCCTCGGGGATCGGCATTTCGCGGTCGAGCGCCGGGGCCTGGTCGAAAGCATCCACCTGGACCGCGACGTAGAGCTCGCTTGTGGTGCGCCCCCGGTAAACGCCGTGAGTTGGCGGCACGTCAGCGTAATCGCGCCCGAGCGCCGTGCGGATGTGGCGCTCGTGGGCGAGCAGATTATTGGTCGGGTCGAAGCCCACCCAGCCCAGATGCGGCAGGAATGCCTCGACCCAGGCGTGGGTGGCGTCCGGCAGCGAACGGTCGTGGCCAGCGCCTACATCGGACGCCCGTTGGTGCAGGTAGCCGCTCACATAGCGACAGGGAATGCCCAGTGTGCGGATGAGCGCGATCATGGTGTGCGCGAAGTCCTGGCAGACGCCCTCGCGCGAGTTGATGGCTTCATCGATCGGCGAGTCGACGCGGGTGGAGCGTGGGACGTAGGTGAAGTAATCGTAAAGTCGCGAGTTGATCTCGCGCACCAGCATCAGCGGATCCTCGCGCCTGCGCACGTCCAGCTCCTTCGCAAGCCGAAGGAGTGCTTCGGTCGGCGCAGCGAACTCACTTGGCAGCAGCATCTCCCAGTAATCGCCCTCGCTGACAAGGGCGTCCAACTCCGACCAGGCTTCTGGTGCGAGAAAATGCGGCACAAATGAGAGCGACTGCTGCTCGACGAGCGATTCTGCGACGATGACCAGCTGGGAGTGCTCGCCCGGAATGTTGAAGTGCTGCACATGATTGCCAAGATGATCGCGGTAGGAGAACACACGGCAGCGCGGACTCACGGAAAGCGAGAAGGAAAGGCATCGTTGGTTGGAATCGGAGCGCGGATGCATGCGCGTCTCCATAATGCTTTCGATCACGGGCCGATCGTAGACGAACTTGGTGAGGTGGCGCACGGAGTAAAACTTCATCGTGGTTCTCCTGCTCCTATGCGAAACGACGCCAAAAAGTCGTCCAGGTCGATCTGCAGTCCCGGTACTGATCCACTGCCCTCCAAGAAGCCGTTTGCCACGATCGTCGGCACAGAATGGCCAGGTGTGTAGACTTGAACGCGCCTGCCCTTTGCGTTGAATAACCAGCCGAGTTGAAGACCATTTGCCAGCCATCGAGCCATCTTCTTGCAACTCGCTGCGAGCATATCGGTCTGTGACAGGAGTTCGATGACAAAGTCAGGGCAAATACACGGAAAGCGATCCCGCTCGCTTTCCGGAATCATCTCCGACTTAACTGCTGTGATGTAGGACACATCCGGGCTGAGCATGGAACCGTCCGGCAAACAGAATCCGCCGCTTGAATCGAAGACGAAGCCGCTGCGTTGCGTTTCCCACCAGTTCATAACTCGTGCGCAGAGAAATGCATCGCCGCTTAAGCGCATGCCGGCTGGCGGCATCACCGTAACGGCTCCTTCCAGTGTTTGCTCAATGCGAAGCGCCTCCTTCCTCTTGCAGAAAGTCTCTAGTTCCGCGTCGCCGAACGGCGGGGGAGAAGCGCAGCTCGCGGATCGGTCCGGGCAGATCGGGCATGTGGACCAGAAACTCCAAAAGGGTCAACTGAGCTTTGCGGGCGATGGCCGGTTTCATGGAGGACGGCATGGTCGATCTCCTGCTCTAGATCGTACTCAATCTCTCAGCGTTCCTGCATTTGCTCAGGCCTACATAGCTAGCGCGGTCTGCACAGAGTAGTGAATGTAATCGCGATAGAGCAGGGTGTGGACATGACGGCACTCTCGCGCGACCATCGCCAGATACTGGTTGACGCCGCCTTGCAGCACGTCAGCAATATCGGTAAAGTGCAGCGCTGCCTGCAGCCGTCCGGCAACCCGGACCAGCTCCTGCGGCGCTAGTCTGCCGCTTTCCTGCTCGAGTGCGAGCAGTGCTTCGCGCAGCTGGTCTACCGAGTAGCGCACAGAGTGCGGAAAATCCTTATTGAGCAGGAGGAACTCGAGGATCTGCGATTCGGTCAGGTCGGCGGTATAGACGTTACAGTATGCCTCGAATGCGGTGCAGCAGCGTAACAGCCCGATCCACTCCAGGAAGTGATAGCTCCCGGCGGCAGCCTCGCTTGCCACGGGCGCATGCTCGAGCCCTCCCATTTCGCTGGTACCCAGCTCATTGACTGCGAGCAGCCCAGCGATCGATGAAGCGCGTTCGATCGAGCGTCCGACCTGGATGAAAAGCCAGCCTTCCCCGTGACTCATCGTCGTGTCCGTCACGCCCTGGAAAAGGTGCAGCCCATCGAGAACGGCGGAGAGAAACTCCTCGGGTGGCGTAGCGCGGATCGACTCCGGGTTTTCGTTCACAAGGTGGTACAGACGGTTGAGCTGCAGCCACTGCTCCGAAGAGATTTCCTCGCGGACCTGGCGGGCATTCTCGCGTGCAACAGCGATGCATGCCTTGATGGAGGCCGGATTCCGCTCATCATGGGTAAGCGTCTGTACCAGCTCATGGGAGTCACCCTGCCACTCCTCAACACGGCTGCCGAGCGCGAGCAGAAGCCGACGCCAGCGGGCATCCTCGCTCGTGTTTGAGGGGTCCAGCGTCATGGAGGAATTCACGTCGAGCAAGCGAACAGTGTGCTCGGCGCGTTCAAGATAGCGGCTCATCCAGTACAGGCTGTCGGCTACGCGGGAAAGCATGGCTTTGCCTCCGAAGCGTTATTCATCGAGCACCCAGGTGTCTTTGCTTCCGCCGCCCTGCGATGAGTTCACGACGAGCGAACCTTTCGGCAGCGCCACACGCGTCAACCCTCCCGGCACGACCGTCACCTTGTCCCCGTATAGGATGTAGGGCCGAAGGTCAACGTGACGAGGCTCAACACTGGGCCCTTCACTGTCAATATTCATGAGGCAGGGCGCGCGGGAGAACTCAAGCGTTGGCTGCGCGATGTAGTTGCGCGGGTTGGCCTCTATGCGCCGGGCAAACTCTTCGCGCTCGGCCGCGGAAGAATGCGGGCCGATGAGCATACCGTAGCCGCCCGACTCGCCGACGGCTTTAACAACCAGCTTGTCGAGATGGGCAAGAGCATGCTGGCGCTGCTTTGCGTCGGTCATCAGGTAGGTTTCGACGTTGTGAAGGATCGGCTCCTCGCCGGTGTAATAGCGGATGATTGCCGGCACGTAGGCGTACAGTGCCTTGTCGTCGGCAAGTCCTGTGCCGAAGGCGTTTGCGAGGGTAACGTTGCCGGCGCGGTAGGCGTTGAACAGCCCCGCAACGCCCAGGATCGATTCGCCGCGGAAAGCAAGTGGATCAATGAAGTCGTCATCGACCCGGCGATAGATGACGTCTACACGCTTGAGGCCGGCGGTCGTGCGCATGTAAACGACGTTGTTGTGCGTGACCAGATCGCGGCCCTCCACTAGCTCAATCCCCATCTGTCGAGCGAGATAGGTGTGCTCAAAATAAGCTGAGTTGTACACGCCGGGCGTAAGCAGAACGATGGTCGGCTCGGGGCGGCCTTCCGGAGCAAGCGACCGGAGCGAGGCGAGCAGCACCTGCGGGTAATGCTCGATCGGCCGCACGCCATAGTCGCGAAAGATGTTCGGAAAGGTCCGCTTCATCACCCTGCGGCTCGAGAGCATGTAGCTCACGCCGCTTGGCACGCGCAGGTTATCCTCCAGCACGACGAAGCTGCCGTCGTTCATGCGCAGCAGATCCGTTCCGGTCACCGCGATGTACACGTTCCGGGGCACTTGCAGGCCGCGCATTTCGCGACGAAAGTGCGGGCAGGTGTAAACGATTTCGCGCGGTACGGCCCCGTCCCGCAGGATTTTGCCTTCGTGGTACACGTCTCCTAGAAAGAGGTTGAGCGCCGTGATTCTCTGCGTCAGGCCGCGCTCAATCACGTCCCATTCCTGGCCGGTGATGATGCGAGGCAGCAGGTCGTACGGAAAAATGCGTTCCGTGCCCTCCTGCCGGCCGTATACCGTAAAGGTGATGCCCTGAGTCAAAAAGCTCATGTCGGCCGAATGTTTGCGGCGCAGGAGCTCCTTTGTGGGCAGCGAGCGGAAGGTGTCGAGCAGCAGACGGTATTGCGCCCGGATCTCGCCTTCGGTCGTGAACATCTCGTCGTAAACGCGGTCCAGGAAGTACTCCCGCAGGAAGGCATCGGTAAAACGGGGCGAGCTTGTGCTCATGCGGGGCTGCCGTGCTGCTTGCCAGGCTCGTCGAGCCAGTCGGAGATCACCGAGAAGTGCTTCAAATTGGCGATGCCGAAGGAAGTGGTGAGTGCCACGTCCGAGGCGTCACGGCCGGTCGCCATCAGCACACGCCCCAGCCGGAGCTGGTTGTGGCGGGCATCGCAGGTCCACCAGCGGCTGCCGAGATACACCTCGAACCAGGCGCTAAAGTCCATGGGCGAAGGGCTCAATGGCACGCCGAAGTCGCCGAGATAGCCGGTGGCGTAGCGGGCAGGGATATTGAGCGCGCGGCACAGGGTGATGGCCAGATGCTGGAAGTCGCGGCAGACGCCGGTACGCTCCGTATATACGTCGAGCGCCGTCTTGGTAGGCCGGGCGAAGCTGTAGCCGAACTGCACGGTATGGTGAACGTAACCGACAACTGCCTGCACGCGTGACCAGCCGGGCGTCAGGCCACCGAATAGGTCGAGCGCGACGCCGGAAAGCCGGTCCACTTCGCAGTAGCGGCTGTTCAGCAGGAACTGGAGCACCTCGTCAGGCAGGTCCTGCACCGGGATCTCGGGCGCGTAGAGGTCCGCCTCGTCCAGCGTGTCGACGTTACGAATCTCTGTCGTATGCGAGAGCCGCAGCGGACCGGCGGGCGCGTAAAGCCGGGAACAGCGATTGCCAAACGAATCGATGTAACTGCGGACCGGCATCTCGGGCTCGGTTTGGAACTCATCCGGCAGAAGCAGATCCCGCTCCCGCAACGGGTGTACGTGGAGCATCGCGATCAGGGCCGCAGGGAAGGGGAGCTCAAAGCGGATGTCGAAGCCAAGGCGAAGATGCACGTAGGCAAAGCCCTCCTTTGGGGAGTCATTGGGATGCGCCGCGGCTTGAGCGCAGGTTCACGGGAGTACCTGCGCTTGTGTGCTAAGACTTTAACAGTTGCGTGAACGGGTGCAAGCGGCATCTCACGGCAAGAGAGCACCAGAGAAGGATTCGTGAACGGCTCATGACGTACTGCCTCGGAATCAAGACGCACGAGGGGCTGGTGATGGCCTCGGACTCGCGTACGAACGCCGGCTACGACCAGGTGAACGTATGCCGCAAACTCTATACATTTGTGACGCCGGGCGAACGGGCCTTTGTCATTCTGACCAGCGGCAGCCTTTCCATCTCGCAGTCAGTCATCACGCTGCTCGAAGAGGAGTTCCGCCACGGTATCGGACTGGCTGCGGCCCGTTCCATGTACGAGGCTGCCCGCGCTGTTGGCTCCTGTGTTCGCGCAGTTTCCGATATGGATCGCGACGCGCTCGCGAAAGACGATTACTCCTTCAACATCCACCTGCTGCTAGGTGGTGAGGTAGCCGGCGGAGAGCCGGAGCTCTACCTCATCTATCCGCAGGGAAATCCGATCTGCGCAACAACCGATTCACCCTACCTGCAGATCGGCGAGGTAAAGTATGGCCGGCCGATCCTGGACCGGGGCATCGATGCGCGCACGACCTCGCTCGACGCAGCAGCCAAGTACGCCCTGCTGAGCATGGACGCAACCATGCGGTCGAATGTGACAGTAGGGCCGCCGGTGGAGCTGGTCTTATACCGGCGGGGCAGCCTGCACTTCGGCAACTATCGCCGCTTTCTCTCGGGCGATGCGGAGCTCGAACTGATCCACGGCCGGTGGGAGCAGGCCCTGCGGCGCGTTGTTGAGGAGCTTCCGGTGATCCATTTCACGCCGGCCGCAGAGTCTGCCGCGGATGAACAAACGCTGGATCAGGCCGGAGTCGCCGCAGGCCTGTAAAGCAAGATCTACTGAAGCGCGCGTGTCGCACCGGACCTAATATACATATACAGCTATGCGGCAATGACCTGCCGCTTAGTGCTCGAAAACGGCGCCCATCACCTTGGTTTCCACGGCGTTGATCTTCGTAAGCGCGGACGTCATGGCAGGCTTGTCGTCGAGTGAAGCGGCCAGCATCGCAGCCCGGAGCTTGAAGGCGCTTTCCCGTAGCAGGATTTCGGCGTCCTTCAGCTTCTTCGTGTCTTTTGCGAGGGCAGTATCGAGCGAGACCGTGTATACCTCGACCGCGTGGAGCGCCAGCGCTGCTGCCGCGCTGTCACCACTTGCGAACTCATGGTTAGCGAGCTCTGTTGTATCGCGGACCAGCTGCGCATAGAGGTAGCACTGGTCGCGCAAGCCGGCACGCTCCGCCTTGGTCGCCAAGGCTTGCAGCGTTGCTGCGTCGATCGGCCGATCGTCGGCGGCGAGCAGGGAAACAGGTGTCAGTAGGGCTGCTGTAAAAGCGAAGAAGGCAAGTTTCTGGCTGTTGCGCATCGGAACACCTCCTGATGGTGTCCGGCCACGCTGCTGGCTGCTGTTACTTTGCGAGTGCGACTAACCGGTGTCTGGCCTGCCACGTTTCGTCCGGGTAGCTTGTGCCCGCGACCGACAGAAATTGCCGGTACAGCGCTTCTGCACGCTTGGTCTGGTGCAGAGTATCGCACGCGGTTGCAGCAAGAAAATAGGTAGCAGGCGTCTCAGGCATTACTTTTGACCTCATTGCAATCGCATCAAGCACCAGCTGGGGCTGATGGGCCTGGTCGGCGGCGAATGCCAGGCTACCCCAGGCGTCGCCGTTCGCAGGATTGAGCCGGGTCGCCTCCTGAAGGACAGGGAGGGCCTCGACACTATGGCCTGAGCGGATCAGCATATCGCCTCGTGCGGCCAGCAGGGCCGGGTCGTTCGGGTGAGCTGCGAGTAGCTGCCGGTAAATCGGGTCTGCTTTGTCCCAGGCGCCGGTCTGCGTATACATGTCGGCCAGCATGCTTGCAACGCCGAGATCGTCCGGCTGCAAACCATGCAGCTTTTCCGCCACGCTTACGGCTTCGGTCTCCTTGCCTTCGGCACTCAGCACCTCGGCGAGCTGAGCGTTTAGAGCCGGGCTTTCCGGAGTGGCTGCCAGGGCTTTGCGCAGCACCGGCTCGGCTTCCGAGTAGCGTTTTGCCGCGATCAGCAGGTGCGCCAGCCCAGCGGAAGCCTCGGCTCGCTCCGCGCTACCCGCTGGTGCGCCCGCCAGCACCTTGCCGTAAGCTGCCGCTGCTATGTCGGCGTTGCCCTCGCGTCCGGCGATCTCGGCGGCCAGCAGGGTGTCAGCCGTGGTTTCGGGCGACTCCTGGAGCGCGGCGATCAAAGCTTCGCTGGCCGCTTCGGGATTACTCGTTTCCTGCAGCCTGGCAAGTGCGCGATTGGCCTGTGCCTGCGCGGCGGGATTTGGGGGGTTCGGTTTCAGCCTGCTGGCAGTAGATAGCTCTGCGACAGCCACAGCCTGCTTGCCCTGGCTTGCCAGCAGCAAACCAAGCGCCACGTGCGACTCCAGTTGCTTCGGATTAGCTGCGATTGCTTTGCGGTAGCTCGCCTCGGCGTCGGCGGCGTCGCCCAGAGCGTCTTCCGCATAGCCCAGATCAAAGAGTCCCCGTGCATCGGTGGGGTGGGCCGAGACGTAGGCGTCCAGCAGCGAACGGGCGTCAACAAAGTCCTTCGTGTCCAGCTTGGTTTCCGCGTCGGCCAAGCCGCCAGCCGGCTTCAAGGCAAGCGGTGCGGCAATCTGCGGTGCAGGGGCAACCGGATCGGCTGTGGTGCCGGGCGGCAGAGTGGTGGTCTGTGCACCGACGCTGGCTGCCCCGGCCATCAGGCCCAGCAAAGCCAGGGCGGAAAGCCAGCGAGCGTGCATCAGGCGACTTCCATGCCAGCGTTTTCCGCGGGGGCTTGTGTTCTTCGAGAGCTGAGAACGGCCTGCAGCCAGCGTCCGGTGTGCGAGAGCTCACTGGCTGCGATTTGCTCCGGCGTGCCGACCGAGACCACCTGACCGCCCTGCGATCCACCTTCCGGGCCCATATCAATGACCCAGTCAGCGGACTTAATGACGTCGAGGTTATGCTCGATGACCACCAGCGAACCACCGCCATCAATCAGCTTGCGGAAAGCAAGCAGGAGCTTGCCCACGTCATCGAAATGCAGGCCGGTCGTTGGCTCGTCCAGGATGTAGAGGACGCGGCTGCCGCCGGTCTTCGTCCGGCTGTTTGGCGCGGTGCGAGCCGCCGCGAGATGCGAAGCGAGCTTGACGCGCTGCGCTTCGCCGCCGCTGAGCGTGGTCGCCGACTGGCCCAGGCGCACGTAGCCGAGACCGACCTCGTCGAGAACCGCAAGCTTGTCGACGATCTTCGGATTGCCGGCCAGGAAGCGCAGCGCTTCCTTAACAGTCATCCCGAGTACTTCGTAGATGTTCTTGTTCTTATAACGAACTTCCAGCACGCTCGATTTGTAGCGAGTACCGTTGCACTCCTCACAGGGCAGCTCCACGTCCGCGAGGAACTGCATTTCGACCGTGACCGTACCATCGCCGTCACAAACGTCGCAACGGCCGCCGGGCACATTGAAGGAGAAGTGACCGGCAGCGTAGCCGCGGCGCTCGGCTTCAGGCTGCGCGGCGAACAGCTCACGGATAGCATCGAAGGCCTTGATGTAGGTCACCGGGTTCGAGCGCGGCGTGCGACCAATGGGGTTTTGGTCAACGAGAACAATGTTGTTCAGCCGGTCGGCGTTGCGAATGGCGCGGTAGAGTCTTGTGGGATCGCCGCCCTCGGTCTGCCCGAGCTCGTGCGCGACCGCCTTGTAGAGCACCTCGTGCACCAGCGTGGACTTGCCGGAACCGCTGACGCCCGTGATGCAGCAGAGCAGGTTGAGTGGGATCGCAACATCAACACCCTTTAAATTGTTGGCCCGTGCACCCTCTAGGCGCAGCCAGTCCTTGCTCGCCTCTGCCGGAATGGGCCGGCGCTTTGCAGGAATGGGGATGGTGAGCGCGCCGCTTAGGTATTTCCCGGTCAACGAGTCCGGATTCTGAGCAACCTCGGTGACAGATCCGGCGGCGAGCAGGCGGCCGCCAAACTCACCCGCGCCAGGACCCATGTCGAGCAGGTAGTCAGCCGCCTCGATCACATCCGGGTCATGCTCGACGACCAGGATCGTGTTGCCTAGGTCGCGCAAGGCCTTGAGGATGCGAATCAGCTTCTCCGTATCGCGGCTGTGCAGCCCGATCGAAGGTTCATCGAGCACGTAGAGCGCCCCCACCAACTGCGAACCCAGCGAGGTGGCAAGCTGGATCCGCTGGGCTTCGCCGCCTGAAAGGGTCGAGGCCACGCGATCGAGCGTGAGATAGTCGAGTCCGACCGCATCGAGAAAACGTAACCGCTGTTGTACCTCTTTCAGGATCGATCCGGCGATCTCTGTCTGCATCGGTGTCAGCTCGACCGCGTCAAAGAACGCGTGGGCTGCCGCGATGGTCAGAGCGGCTGCCTCGCAGATGTTTTTCGCTTCGCCATCTCGGCCGATGCGCACCGCGCGCGCTTCGGCGCGCAGCCGCTGTCCCTTGCACTCGGGGCAGGCTGCATAGCCGCGGTACTTTGAGAGCATGACGCGCACATGCAGCTTGTACTTCTTCGTTTCCATGATCGCGAAAAAGCCGTGCACGCCAGCATAGGCGCCGCTGCCATTCAGGATGAGCTCCTGCTGATCGGGTGCGAGATCGTACCAACACACGTCCGTCGGTATGCCGTGCTGCTTGGCCGCGCGCTTCAGCTCGCCCTGATAAGTTCGGTACTTCGGCCGCGTCCACGGGTCGACCAGGCCATCATCAATGGACTTGTTCTTGTCGGGCAAAATGAGATCGAGGTCGAAATCAATCGTGTTGCCGAAGCCCTGGCAGCGTGGGCATGCCCCGAAGGGGTTGTTGAACGAGAAGAGCCGCGGCTCGGGCTCGGTATAGACGCGGTGGCAGTTCTTGCACTCAAAGGCGAGTGAGAAGCGAAGCCGCTCTGCCACATGAGGCGTTGCTGCTTCTGTGGGCGTGTCGTTTGCGCGACGCACGATCTCGTAAAGGATTTCGCCTGACTCGCGGTACCCAATCTCGGCGGCATCGACAATACGTCCGCGTGCGTCCACTGAGACGGCGATCCTATCGATCAGGACATACAGCGGGAGCGAGAAATCAATTGCAAGCAGCGACTCAGGCTGGGAAAACTCATAGATTGTCCCGCCCTGGTAGAGGCGGTTGAAGCCGCGCCCGCGAAGCTCCATGAGGCGCTCGCGCATGGCGGGCGAGATTTCACCAGGGCGGGTCTCGATCTTCACGGCTTTAGCCGTTGCTGCTTTTTTCAGCGCTACCTGGGAGCTGCCACGCCGTGAGACTCGCGCCGCGGGACCAGCCTCAGAGTCGGGCGACACCGGCTCTGCTGCTGACCGTGCAGCCTGCCCCGCAACGACGGGAAACAACGCGTGCAGGCGCGTGCCTTCGCCGAGCGCCAGTACTGTCGCGGCGATCTCGTCGACCGAGTCGCGCTTTACCACCCCATCGCACACCACGCAGTGCACCACACCGCACCGTGCGTACAGCAAGCGCATGTAGTCGTAGATCTCGGTAGCCGTCGCAACAGTGGAACGTGGGTTACGCGTCGTATTTTTCTGCTTGATCGCGATCGCCGGTGCGAGGCCGTCAATCAAGTCCGCGTCAGGCTTCTCAATGCGCTCGAGAAACTGGCGCGCGTACGCCGAAAGCGACTCCACATAGCGGCGCTGGCCTTCAGCGTAGATCGTATCAAAAGCGAGAGAGCTTTTTCCCGAGCCGGAGACGCCGGTAACGACGGTCAGCATGCCATGCGGGATGGCGCAGTCTACGTTCTTGAGATTGTGAACGCGCACGCCGCGCAGGGTGATGTGGCCAGCCGTGTCGGTCGCTCTCGGGGCCTCGCTGTCCGGGCCGGCGGCTGGGCTGGTCGCGATTTGTTCCGTAATCGTCAGTTCAGGCAAGGCCTCGGTACCTCTCAGGTGCGGGCATCCTGCCTATGCTCGCAGGCCTGCGTCAAGCCTCGATTATAAGTCCGCGCCGGTCAGCTTGAAGTTCGTTCGGACCGAGAGACTTGCGGGGTGAACAGGGCTCCGATCACAAGCAGCACGCCGCCGATAACGATCGCGGAGTCGGCGACGTTGAAGTCGGGCCAGTGATAATGAACGATGGTTACCTCAAGAAAATCGGTCACCATCTTGTACTGGATCCGGTCCCACACATTGCCAAGCGCGCCGCCGAGCACGAGCGCGAAACCCAGCGCGGTAGCCGAGAAGCGCTTCCCAACGCGCACGAGCAGCACTGAGACGAGGATGGCTGCGACCAGCGAGAAGCCTGTCAGGGCCCAGCGGGTCGGGTTCGCCGGGGCGTCGTTGAAGAGCGAGAAGGCCGCTCCTTCGTTGAGCACATGGGTAAGCCGAAAAACATGCGGGATGACCACAATAGCCATTCCCTCGAGGATGTGTTTCTGTACCCAGAGCTTGGAAGCGCGGTCGAGCGCGACTACTGCAAGCGCGATCAGGAAGAAGAGGGGGCGCCAGTCCCGTCCGGGTCGGCGCTGCCGGTACTCGTAACGGGAGGGGAGCGTCGTCATGCTTTCGGGTCCTCGAGCTCGCCGGTCTCGCGCGAGAAGCCCATCATCTGGAGCGCGTCCGCGCAGCGCCCGCATACATCGAGCCACGGGCCGTACTGTGCGGTGTCGGTCTGGTAGCGCCAGCACCGACCGCACTTGATCCCGTCAGCTGGTAGCACCTGTGTGAAGTTGTAGTCAGGATCGTTCTCGCTTGCAGAAGGAGAAGATCGATTAACTTCGACTTCAGAAACATTCAGCAGCTCTTCTAATGTGGAAAACCGTGTCTGCCCAGCCCTTCCGTTACCCAGCGAAGGCGGACTATAGCGAGCAAGTAGCTCAAGATCTTCTGTGCGTAACGGGGTGAAAACGATCTTAGCTTCGTTAGACTTGCCAATGACCTTTGCCTTGCGTTCGCTCTCGAGAGATATCTGAACTCCTTGTCGGAGACTTAGAAGTGATTTGAAGTCTCTAAGCACGTCTTCCTCCGCGTTGTGCGAGGGCTGCTGTAGAAACTTCGCCAGGTGTACGCTCTGCTCGCGCTCTTTTATCTCTGGCAGATAGCTCCAGACTTCCTCCGCTGTGAAGCTTAGGATTGGCGCTACCAGCCGCACCAACGTCTCGGCAATCTCCCACAAGGCAGTCTGCGCAGACCGCCGCTCGATGCTGCTGGGCGCAAAGGTATACATGCGATCTTTCAGCACGTCCAGATAGAGCGAGCTCAGGTCCACAATGCAGAACTCATTAATAGCGTGATAGACGCGATGAAACTCCATCGTGTCGTACCAGCCGACAACCTTTTCGTTCAGCTCGCGCGTCCGCGCTAGCATGTACTTATCCAGCGGCAGTAACTCCTCATCCCTGACAGCGTGCTCTGCCGGTACAAACCCCGCCAGGTTTCCAAGCAAGAAGCGGAACGTATTGCGTAGCTTCCGATAATTGTCCGCGACCCGCTGCATCAGGTTTTCGCTAGCAGCTACGTCCTCGCGGAAGTCGACCGACGCGACCCACAGCCGTACGATCTCGGCTCCAAGCCGGTTCGATATATCGACCGGGTCAACGCCGTTGCCGAGCGACTTCGACATTGCGCGGCCTTGCTCGTCAAGCGTCCAGCCGCTTGTCGCAACCCTTCGATACGGCGACGCACCGGAGTCGCTCGTGCCGATTGAGCTGAGCAGAGAGGTGTGAAACCAGCCGCGATACTGATCGCCGCCTTCGAAATAGAGGTCTGCCGGCAGGCCAAGCGTGGCATCGTCGCCGAGCACCGCCCGCCAGCTTGCACCCGAATCGAACCACACGTCCAGGATGTCCTGCTCTTTCTCGAACTGTCCAACGGCCCCGCAGCGTGGGCATGCCTGTTTCTCCCCGAGCAGCTCCTCCACTGAATGCGTGTGCCAGGCCCCGGCACCCTGTGCGCGCACCAGTTCCACCACGCGCTGGTTCAGCGCTTTATCTCGTAGCGGCGCATGGCAGGCGCCGCACAGCAGCACCGCAATCGGCACGCCCCACACCCGCTGCCGCGAGATGCACCAATCAGGTCGGGTTGCGATCATGTTGGCGATGCGCTCCTCACCCCATTTCGGGTCCCACTGGATCTGATTGTGAATCTGCTCGAGCGCCCGCTCGCGAAAGGTTCGATCCCCCGCGTCGTCCTCACCCTCGTCAAACGAACGCGAGGAGGCTGAGTAAGGCATCGCCGTTTCCATACCGATAAACCATTGCTCGGTGGCGCGAAAGATGACCGGCTTGTGGCAACGCCAGCAATGCGGGTAGGAGTGGTAGATCTCTGCCTGGCCCATGAGCGCGCCGCGCTCGCGCAGGTGTTCGATGATGTCAGGATTGGCTTGGAAGACGGTCTTGCCCTCCCACACATCAACCCCCTTCCGCAACCGGCCGGCGTTGTCGACGTTGCACTCGGCCGAAAGCCCATAACGCACGCCGGTGTAGAAGTCGTCCGCGCCGTGAGCCGGCGCAGTGTGGACGGCGCCGGTGCCCTGGTCGGTTGTGACGTACTCCGCGTTGACGCCCAGCACCGAGCGGTCCAGAAATGGGTGCTGGAAGGTGCTGCGGTCGAGTTTCGCGCCGGGGAAGCGCGCCAGTTCCCGCGCTTCGCCAAGCGCACACGTTTCGCGCACGTTTGCGGCCAGTTCAGCCGCGACCATGTATACCTCGCCGGAGGCGACTTCAAGCGCAACGTACTCGAACTCCGGGTGAAAAGCGATGGCGACTGAGGCCGGAAGCGTCCAGGGGGTGGTAGTCCAAATGATCGTCCAGACGTTACGTCCTGCGAGCTCCGGCGCAAGCGTCCCGGCTTCGCTCGTAAGCCGGTAGCGCACGTACACGCTCGGCGACGTATGCATCTCGTACTCAATTTCGGCGTCGGCCAGCGCGGTGCGGTCGTTCAGGCACCAGTAGACCGGTTTAAGCCCCCGGTAGACAAAGCCGCGCTCGAAGAAGCGGTAAAAGGTCGCCAGCGTCGCGGCTTCGTACTCGGGCGACATGGTCAGGTACGGTTCATCCCACTGGCCGAAGACACCCAGCCGCTCAAACTGGCTGCGCTGCAGGTCGACATACTTCTGGGCGTAGGCGCGGCAGGCAGCAAGGAACTCCTCGGCTGGCGTCTCGAGCTTCTTCCGTCCGAGCTGTTCGTCCACCTTGATCTCGATCGGCAGCCCGTGGCAGTCCCAGCCCGGCACGTAAGGCGCGTCATAGCCGGCCATTGTCTTTGATTTGACGACAAAATCTTTCAGGCACTTGTTCAGCGCATGACCCAGGTGGATCGGCCCATTGGCGTACGGCGGGCCATCGTGCAGCAGGTACTTCTTCGCACCGCGCCGGGCCTCCCGAATCTGCCGGTAAAGCCCTTTTGCGGCCCACTCACGCAGCCGAACCGGCTCATTCTGCGGCAGGTTAGCTTTCATCGGGAAGGTCGTTTCGGGCAGCGTCAGAGTTTTCTTCAACTCAGGTATGGCATGAACTCCCGCGGTGGCGGCACCGCTGTTTTGCGTCTCACTCATTGCTTTCCGGGTTCCTTGCGCGCAGCGGGCTGTACAAGCGTGCCGCTTTCGTGAAACTAGATTGTATCGTCCGGTAACTTTGCCAGGATTGAAGTCGTCTATCGCACTTGGGCGAAGGCAAAGCGGGCCGTCAGACTCGTCAAAGCGCCAGGACGGGCGCGATAATAGAGAGACCGTAGCTCGTCGCGGGAAGGCTTCACACCAGTGCGCGGGGCGCACCGAGACGGATAATCGAATGAGCAATCAAGTTCTAACGCCTCCGGAAGAAGAAATCTCCCATGAGCCAGCGCACCGGCTTAGCCACACCGAACTGCTGCCCATTGGCGCGGAAGGCAGTATCTGGGAATCGCTGATCGGGAACGTGCGCGATGTTTTTCGCCCGGTGAAACTGCCGCCGCTCGAGCTGACCTCGCAGCCGGTTGCCGTCAAGGATCCCTTTGCCGAGAAGCGTTCGCCGCTTTCGAGCGGCATCGCGATCCTCTTTTATCTTTTGCTGGCTGCCCTGCTGTTCTTCTGGCCGAAGCCGAAGTTCATCGAGAAGAAGCTCGCTGTTGTTCCTATGGACATCTCGGCCTATCTGCCAAAAGCGCCGTCGGTGCGGCCTGCCGGCGGCGGTGGCGGCGGCGGCGCGCACGAGGTAGTGCCGCCTACCAAAGGCAAGCTGCCCGACTTCGCAAAGACTCAGATCACTCCGCCGCAGGTGCTCAAGATCGATCACCCTAAGTTGCCGGTGCCAGAAACGATTGTTATGCCGCAAATGAAAGAACCTGACGCGAACCTGCCGAACGTAGGCATCCCGCAGGCTTCCGCCGTCACACTCTCCGCCGGCAATGGCGGCGGCTCGGGTATAGGCAGCGGCAACCACGGAGGTATCGGGTCAGGGAATGGCAACGGTCTCGGACCGGGTGAAGGTGGCCTGACCGGCGGCGGTTACGCCCATCCTGGCGGCGGTATTTCCACGCCGAAGCTGATTTATTCGGTGGATCCGGAGTTCTCGGACGAGGCACGCCGGCAGAAATACCAGGGCATTGTGGCTCTTTCGATCATCGTGGACGCGCAGGGTAATCCGCAGCGGATCAAGGTGGTGCGGCCACTTGGCATGGGTCTCGACGAGAAAGCCGTGGAGGCAGTGAAGCAGTACAAGTTCAAGCCCGCAATGATGGGCTCGAAGCCAGTGCCGGTCGAGATCACAATCGAGGTCAACTTCCAGCTGTTTTAACGCCTGTCGCCAGGTGCGCGCTGTAAATTGCTGCAGCCTCTTGGAACCGTCATCCTGAGGAGCGAAGTGGTAAAGGATCTGTTTTATCGCCTCTTCAGGAGAAAACAGGTCCTTCACCACGTTACATGTTAAGGGTGACGCTTCTTAGCAGAGCTTAATGAGGGCTCTCCGGCCAGCAGCTTGTCCGGTGTCACCGGCAGCTCCCGGATGCGCGTACCTGTAGCGTGGTAGACCGCGTTGGCAAGCGCTGCGACGGCACCGGTGATTCCTATCTCTCCGATCCCGCGACTGCCGAGCGGGTTGAGCGCAAAATCTGGATATTCTGCGCACTCGACGATGAACTCCGGGATGTCGGCCGCGGTCATTAAGTGGTATTCGCCGAGGTTCGCGTTCACCGGCAAGCCGGTCTGCGGGTCGTAGTGCGTCTGCTCCATCAGAGCCATACCCAGGCCGAAGATGACGCCGCCCTCGATCTGCGAGCGCGCGGATTTCGGGTTCAGCACCCGCCCGCAGTCCATCACGCTTACCCACCGCGTCACGCGCAGCTCGGCGATCGCCTTGTCCCAGGTCACCTCGCAGAAGTGTGCGCCGAAGGAGTGAAAGGTGTGCTGCTCCTTGGCGCTAGGACCCAGCTCTGCGCGGGAGTGCGCGCGCAGCTCGCCCCCGGGCAGGCGCGCCAGTAACTCGGCGCAGGGCTCGTGGCGGCCATCGTGGCAAAGTACACCATCTTTTATCAGAACCAGATCCGACTCGGCGCCGAACAGCGCAGATTCAGGGTCTCGTACGGCTGCGCCAACGAGCGCGGCACGCAGTTGCTGTGCCGCGGCTGCGGCCGCCGGAGCGACGCTCGCGACAGTCTGCGAGGCACCGGCAACAGGTGCCTCCGTGTAGTCGGAGTCGCCCAGCAGAAAGCGCATCCGGTCGAACGGCCAGCCGAGCGCCTCGGCCGCGACCTGCTGCATCACGGTCGCTGTGCCAGTGCCAATGGCGTGCGTGGCGGCTGAAAAGGTCGCCCAGCCGTCGGCCGACACCACTGCCTCCACCTCGGTCGGCGAGCGCCGTGCCGGGTATGCGGCCGAGGCCATCCCCCAGCCGAGGAGCTTGCTCCCGTGACCAGCCACTCGCTGAGAACGCGGCTGCGCTGCGCGCCGATGCCATCCGAACAAGGCCGCGCCACGCTCCAAACACTCCCGGAGGCGCCGGCTGCTGAATGGGCGGTTGTCCTCCATATCTCTGGGAGTGTCGTTACGAAGTCGCAGGTCCAAAGGATCAAGATTGAGCTGCTCAGCCAGCTCATCGACCGCTACCTCCAGCGCAAACATCCCGGAAGACTCGCCTGGCGCCCGCATGAAGCAGGGCGAAGCACGGTTCAGCGGAGCGACCTGATGCGAAATCTTCGCGTAGGGTGTCGCATACAGGTTGCGGGCCGTCATCCCGCAGGGCTCCACAAAGTGGGCGACTGGCGAGGTGTCCAGGAGGGAGTCGTGCTCGACGCCTGTGACGCAGCCATCGGCTCCGGCGCTCAGCCGTACCCGCTGGATTGTTTCCGGCCGGTGCCCGACCGAGGTAAACATCTGCTGCCGCGTCAGCACCAGCTTGACCGGACGGCCGAGCGCGCGGGCAGCCTGGGCGCAAAGCGCGACATGCTGCCACAGGAAACCCTTCGACCCGAACGCGCCACCGATCAGCGGGGCATGTACATGCACTTTCTCTACCGGGAGCCCGAGCATGTGCGCGATCACTCTCTGGCTGCCCTGGACCCAGCGGGTCGAGTCATGCAGGATTAGCTCGTCGCCTTTCCACATCGCAACCGTGGCGGAGGGCTCCATCGGGTTATGGTGCACGACCGGCGTGCGGAACTCTGTGACCACTTCCGCATAGGGAGCAACCGGCCGCACACCGCGGACACTGTTGAGCTTTTCGAGCGAGTTGGTGGCGAAGTGGTCGGGCGCGTAGCTCCCGGGTAGTCCGGGCTCTAGCGTAAGCGCTGCCGGCAGTCTGTCGTACTCGATGCGGACCAGCGAGGCAGCCTCCTTGGCGATCTCGTAGGACGCGGCGATGACAATGGCGGCATGCTGCCCGGCGTAGTGGACGACGTTGTCTGAGAGCGGAGCACGGCGCTCCGCGGGAAAGCTCTCCGTAAACTTTTCAGGCGGCGGCTGGATGGCCGGCAGCCCCGGTGCGAAGCATGCTTCGGTAAAAACTGCGAGCACGCCGGCAAGCTTCCAGGCGGCTTCGCTGTCGATGGCCATGATGCGTCCGTGCGCGATGGTGGTCTGAACGAGCGCGGCATAGGCCATATCGGGCAGCCTGAGGTCTCCTGAGTAAGCAGCGGCCCCGGTCACCTTGGCAGGGCCATCCACTCTCGTTTCTGCTGTGCCGACCGGTGTGCCGGGGATCATGCCTCCTTCGATGCAGTCGCCGGAGCCTGCCGTTGGGGCTGCATGCTATCCTCCTTGCATACACTTGGGAAGTGGATCAATCCAGAAAAACCCGCGTCTCGACAGGGCGCTACAGGAGCAACGCACAACCGTGCTGGCAGCCGCTAAGAAAACCGATATTATCTCCCGCTTTCGGACTCACGAGAGCGACACCGGGAGCCCCGAGGTGCAGATCGCGATACTGAGCGAGCGCATCGGCGAGCTTACCCAACACTTTAATACGCATGCCAAGGACCACGCATCGCGTCGCGGCCTGCTGATGCTGGTCAGCAAGCGTCGCCGTCTGCTGGACTACCTGAAGAGCAACGACACGGACCGCTACCGCGACGTGATCGGCAAGCTCGGCATCCGCAAGTAGCTGACTCAGACCCATTGCAGCAAGCGCGAATGCGACGTGAAGTTCCAGGCAGGGACGGTCTATGCAACAACTCGTCCCGCCTCTCCACCGCCGCCACGCTCCCGCACTCTCCCGTTGCGGTTCGAGCCAGAAGCCGGGATTGCCGCAGTGACTGCGACGCTCTTCGGCCCTTCCGCACCCACCCCTGAAATGAGGAATGTATGAAACAGGAAGTCATCGTAGAGCTTGCCGGCGGCAAGCGGCTTACCTTTGAGACTGGCCGTATAGCCAAGCAGGCGCCCGGCGCCGCACTCGTTACAGAAGGCGATTCGGTCGTTCTCGCCACCGCAGTCGCTTCGCCTGAACCGAAAGAGGGTGTCGACTTCTTCCCGCTCACCGTGGATTACCGCGAGTACGCCTATGCCGGCGGCCGCATTCCTGGTGGCTTCATCAAGCGGGAAGGCCGCCCCAGTGAGAAGGAGATCCTGACTTCACGCCAGATCGATCGCCCGATCCGGCCGCTCTTCCCGGAAAACTTCCGCAATGAGACTCAGGTGATCGCGTTGGTGTTCTCGGCCGACAAGGAAAACGACCCGGATATCATCGGCATCAACGCGGCTTCGGCGGCGCTGGCACTCTCCGACATCCCTTTCAATGGCCCGGTGGGTGCCGTCCGCGTCGGCCATATCGCAGGCGGGTACGTGATCAACCCGACCTATGCAGAGCGCAAGGAGAGTGCAGTCAACATCACTGTTGTCGGCACCGCGGACGGCATCGTCATGATCGAGTCCGGTGCAAACGGTGTCTCGGAAGAGATTGTGCTCGGCGCGATCGATTTCGCGCACTCCGAGATCAAGAAGATCGTCGCCAAGATCAACGAGTTGGTTGGGCTAGCTGGCAAGACGAAGCGGCAGCTCGGCACGATCGAGCACGATACAGCCTATTTCGAGAAGCTGCAGGCCAAGGTCGGCGAGCGACTCAAGGACGCACTTGACACCCACAAGTACGCCAAGACCGAGAGCTACTCGCTTGTGAAGAGCATCAAGGACGAGCTCCAGGCTGAGATCAAGCAACTACCCACCGAGGAGCAGGGCGCAGCGAAGAAGAAGCTGAGCCAGTATTACGAGCTGCTGCGCGAGCAGATCTTCCGCCAGCAGGTAACGAAGGATCGCGTCCGCCCGGATCGCCGCGCTTTCGACCAGATCCGGCCAATTTCGATCGAGACCTCGGTGCTGCCGCGTACGCACGGCTCGGCGCTGTTTACCCGTGGCGAGACGCAGGCACTTGTAACGGTCACACTTGGCACTGGTGACGATGCGCAGCGGCTGGAGACCTTTGAAGGTGAGCAGAAGAAGAAGTTCATGCTCCACTACAACTTTCCGCCATTCAGCGTAGGTGAAACAGGACGTATGACGGGCGTAGGTCGGCGTGAGATCGGCCACGGAGCACTCGCGGAACGGGCCATTGCTGCCGTGCTGCCGCCGGAAGCGGACAGTCCGTACGCATACCGCATTGTGTCAGACATTCTTGAATCGAACGGCTCCTCCTCGATGGCCTCGGTCTGCGGCGCTTCGCTCGCGCTGATGGATGCGGGTATCTCGCTCAAGGGCTCAGTTGCTGGTATTGCAATGGGCCTAGTGAAGGAGGGCGACGATTACGCTATCCTGACTGACATTGCCGGCGCCGAGGACCACTACGGCGACATGGACTTCAAGGTTGCGGGCACGCGCGAAGGCATTACGGCGCTGCAGATGGACATCAAGATTGGCGGGATCACCTCCGCCATCATGCGCGAGGCGATGGAGCAGGCCCGTCGCGGCCGTTTGTTCCTGCTCGACATCATGGACGCGCACCTGGCCGAAGCCCGCGACATCAAGAGCAAGCACGCACCACAGATCAAAACGCTGCAGATCCCGGTCGACAAGATTCGCGACCTGATCGGGCCGGGTGGCAAGGTCATCCGCGGCATCATCGAGCAAACTGGCGTCAAGATCGATGTTGAGGACACGGGCCGGGTTTCAGTGGCTTCCTCCGATGCCGACGGCCTCGCGAAAGCGCTTGAGATCATCAACAATCTGACGGCAGTGCCGGAGATCGGCAAGATTTATCTAGGGAAGGTAGTTCGCCTTGCCGAGTTTGGCGCCTTTGTCGAGCTTTTCCCGGGTACCGACGGTTTGCTGCATGTTTCCGAGATCGCCGAGCATCGCGTCAAGGAGGTCAAGGACGAGCTGAAGGAAGGCGACCAGGTGATGGTCAAAGTCCTGGGCATCGAAGGCAACCGGATCAAGCTCTCGCGCAAAGCTCTCCTGAAGGAGCAGCGCGAAAAGCTTGGGCTACCGCTGCCGGCATCAGCTGAGGGTGGGCGCCCGGAGCGTTCTTCGAGTTCAGACCGTTCGGCCAGCCCGGAACGGAGCCCGAGCCCGCGCGGCGACCAGCAGCCCGCCGACAACGGCAGCACCATCCTGATCGAGGGCGGGGAAGAGTTCGACGATTTTGACGGGACTGACGAGGGCGAGGAGGGTGAAGAACCCAACTTCAATCGTGAGGGAACGCCGGTCGGTGCTCCTGTTGCGGGCGCTGTTTCGGCAGGCGGAGCGGGCAATGGCCAGCGCCGCCGTCGCGGCCGCGGCCGGGGTG
>CAXTMF010000010.1:85025-131091 GCA_964245435.1 uncultured Acidobacteriaceae bacterium | reverse complement strand
CCTTTTCACCGTCGGACTACACCGACGTCAAGGGGGTCTGGTCTGGTCCGGCCGATTGGGCTGATAACGAAGAGCTGGAAGTGGTGCAGGGCGCGCCCGACTACGCCGCGGAAGGCCCCGTGATGCACGGAGCTACCACCAACTTCTCGCCCGATTACGCGCCGGAAGAGATATACGAGATTGCAGCCCGGCTGATGCAGGCCGGCGGTATCTCGCCCAACCAGCCAGGCGACGGCAAGCACTCCCGCTACCAGGGCAGTGTCAGCGACAGCCCGGGTGCCAAGGGACAGCCGGTCCGCGAAGCCGTTGGCGCCGGCTCCAAGGCCAAGGCCTAATCCGCACCAGCAGCCTCATCAACACAAGAGGAAGCGATCCATTCGCTTCCTCTTTTCATTAGCCGCCATCTCCGGCACGTCTTTCTGGAACGAGCTCCCTTGTACGTGTACCAGAAGCTTAAAGACGTAAATAAACATCCTGATCGTAGCGGGCACTTGCTACGACCGCGATAGGAGCAAAGCAATTCCTAGTCGCTTCGTTCCCCGAATGACGCTTTCTCACGGCGCGAACCACACGAACAACCCCAGCCGCAGCCCACCAGCGACTACGCCATGCTACGTTTGCAAGTCGATGCGCCTTTCTACCCTCGCCCCGGTCGCTTTCGCCTCCATCCTCTGCTCCTCCGCCTCTGCGCTCGCCGCACCGGATCTCCACGAGGAGATCACCTCGATCGCAGCACAGGCGCAGGGAACCGTCTCGGTCGCTTGTTCCCTGCCCGGAACCGCGCTCGACTGCAACCTGAACCCGCACGGCCACCCGCCGCTCCAGTCCGTTTTCAAGTTTCCCCTAGCACTTACCGTGCTTCTGCGCGTTGAGCAGGCCAAACTCACGCTCAACCAGCCCGTTCCTTTCCTTACCTCGGATCTCTACCCCGGCACCCACAGCCCGCTCCAGGACGCGCACCCCCACGGCGGCGTGGACGTCCCGCTGCGTGAACTTCTCCGTCTTTCGGTCAGCGACTCCGACAACGTAGCGACCGACATCCTCCTGCGCACGATCGGTGGCCCCGCGGTCGTCCAGCAAACGCTTGACACGCTCGGCTTCCCTGCCATCCATGTACGCGATTCGGAGCGAACCTTGGGCGGCAACGAGAGACTCCAATACCGCAACGATGCCGAGCCTGCCGCGATGGTCGCGCTGCTGCGGCGCATCGCTGACCACTCCCCGCTTACCCCGGAGCACACCGCCCTGCTGCTGCACTGGATGACCGAGACCAACAATCCCGCAGGCCGCATCAAGGGCGACCTCCCGCCCGGCGTCACGGTCGTGCACAAAACTGGCACCTCCGACAAGGCCACCAATGACGTGGGCCTGCTCACCCTGCCCAACGGCCGCCGCCTCGCCCTTGCCATCTTCGTCACGGATGCCCGCGCTTCCTTGGCGACCCGCGAAGCCGTGATCGCCCACCTTGCCAGAGCCATCTATGACGCCGCGGCCGCGGCCCAGCCCTGAGCACACCGGAAGCGCTTCAAATCAGGGCTGCAACGCCCATCCGCCAACTCCGGCACTTCATCGCGATAACGAGTCGTCATCAGCGAGCCAGACGCTCTGCGGTCCCGCAGCCCTGCGCCTAGGGCAGCTGCGTCACCACGACCGTCGGCGGCAGCTCCCAACGCACCGGCATGGAGCCCGTGTTGCACAGACGCACCGACACACGCGAGCCATTCCCCTCGACCGCGACCGTCGCTGTTACCTGGGCGCCGGGGTTCGGGGCCACGTTCGTTACGAGGGTGGCATCTGCCGCTGTCGAGAAATGCACACTGCCCGTTGCAGTCTCCCGTGACTGGCACTCCCCCGGTTGCCCGCGGGGCTCGAGCCGGTTCACCTGCCAGTCCCGCACGGCAAACTTCACTGGGCTGCCGGCAGGCTGCGCGGCAGATGGAGCTCGGCCACCCGCTGCCGGCTCGCCAAGACATGTTCGCCGGTCCGGCGTCGCCGAGCCTGCCGAGGTGGCGTACCAGCACTCTGTGCTTCCACTCCGATTCAGGTACTGCCGCCCGAGTGTTCCGTCCCGCATCACGTCGGCCTCGTAAAAGCCCTCCTGTGGCGAAAACCGGACGCCTGCTGAAAGGTCCGTCACATACGCGAGCGCACTTACCGGTTTAGCTCCCTTCGGGTCGGGCCACTGCACCACCTGCACCCGGCTCACGCCATTGCTGTAGCTCGTCATCGCCGTACCCGCGTCCACAAAGCTGCGCAGCGGCTCGTTGCCGGCTTCGATCGTAACTGCTCCATTGCCCGGGATCTTAACCCAGCCCTGCCCCTGCTGCTCAATCCCACCGGTATAGATCGAGTTGTTCACGACGCTGACCAGGTAGCCGACGCCCACATAGTGGTCCGTCGGGAACGGAACCATGTACCCATCCGGCACTAGCCCGGCAATCACCTCCGCGCACAGCTCCGAGGGGCTGCTCGTCCATTGCTTCTGCTGCTCCGTGTCGTTGCACTGCAGCTGGTAGCGTCTATCACTGTCCGGTGTGATCGAGTTCAGGTGGTTCTCCTCCAGCCGGATCGCTCCATATCCGTTGGCGGGTACCTGCTCCACCACGCTTCCAGCGGGCCACGCCAGCGGCTGCTTGCCCCGCGACAGCAGGTGCGCCTGCCCGTCCGCTGAAAACGCCCCCACCTGCACAATCTCGACCGTACCGCGCATCGCGCCCGGCACAGCCCGGCTCGGCTCCTTGCTGTCCACCTGGTAGTCCGCAGGGAAGATTCCGTACGCATTTACGTAGCTATGGTTTCCATTGATCCGCGCCTGCGTCGGGTCGTTCACGTATAGCGGCTGCCAGCCCGCATCGTCCACGGGCAGCTCCGTCGCTGAAGCGCTGATCGCAGCGGTCAGGTGGCCCAGCTCACTCTTGCCCGGGGCCGCAACCGCACTGTTCAACCGCGGCTGCCCGCCCCACGGGTAGCCTTCGATGTAGGTGTGCATAAGCGACGAGGTCGTCGGCGCCATCCGGATCCCGCCGATTGCCTCCGTGCTCTTAATGGACGAGTTCATCCAGTGCACGTTGTCCCCGTCCAGATACACGGCCGAATGCGGGTCCGGCCGCCACAGCCCGTTCTCGAGCCGCTTGCCGCCGGGGCAGTTCACGCTATAGCAGTAGCCGCCGGCTTCGCCCCCATTCAGCACATTCACGCGGTCGAAGTAGTCCTCGTTCGTATCCCCTTCCAGCAGCACTGGCCAGCGCGTGTTCGAGATTTCCATGTCGCTGAAGTACCAGCGCTCACTCGAACCCTGCAGGTTGAGCGCGACCCCGCCTGTGTCCGCCAGCACCACATTGCGCATCGAGCCCGTATTCGTGGAGTCGATCTCGATCAGCCCGCCCTCGGTCGCATGCCCCTGCCCGGCAAAGGTCAGCCCCTGCACGGTGAGCGGGCATGGTCCCGGCTTTTTGCTGCAATCCTCCTGCGCCATCAAATAGGTCAGCGTCGCCGCATGCGGGCTTGTGTTCAGGATCACAGTCGAGGACGCACCGTCGCCTTGCACGCTGATCGCCTTCGTAATGGTCAACGCCGAGGTAAACCCCTCGCCCGCGACGCGGTAGCTCCCATGCGGAAAGTACAGCACCGGATATCCGGCGCCGAGTGTACCCGAGCTTTCCGCATACCGAACCGCCGCCCGTACCGCGCAGGTCGAGTCCCGCCTGCCAAGCGGATCAGCTGCGTTCGGGCAGCCCGCCGCGAATCGCTGGTCCGTCACGTTCACCAGCGACGGAGGCGCGCTCTGTGCGCCGGCCACGCTCCACACGAAAGCCGAAGTTACTCCGGCCAGCACCCACTTTGCTAAGTGTCCGCGCACCAAAAACCTCCCGGCATCGGCAGCCTACCCAGCCGCTCGCCTTTTCCCTATACGTCCGATGAACTGTCTGAACTGTCCATCTGGAGCCGAGCCTACCACTCGGTCTGCGCCAGGCCGCTCCGCACGCATACTGCCACGGCAGCGGTAATGTCTATCACTTGCGCCCATTATCGCGTCTATTGCGTTCACTTCCATACAGGCCCGTCCGCTTCCGGACGGCGCTCCTCTGGTCTCACCCGAAAATGCGACCGCGTCGGAAAGTAAGCCTCTCGTCAACAAAGCCAGCGTCTTCTTGAGCGCAGCAAGAGGACCTGCTTCTCCGCTGGATGCGGAAAGCGGTGTGCCAGACGCGAGCAGCCCGCCCAGGGCGACCGTCGCACCAGCCCACAGGTGCGTCCGCACTGGCCCTCTACGTGCTTCCTTCTCGTCAGCGTTCCATCAGGAGGAACCGTATGGAAGTGCTCTGGCAGGATCTGCGCTACGGACTACGCCAGCTCTGGGAGGCACGCGGACTCACCACTCTCGCCGTGCTCACCCTGGCTGTCGGTATCGGCGCCAACACCGCCCTGTTCACAGTCATTGAGAGCGTGCTTCTCCAGCCATTGCCGTACGCACATGCCCGCGAGCTCACCGCTATTGGCGCCTCGTCGGACACGAGCTCTCTCAGCGCCACCTCCTGGCTTAACTATCGCGACATCCGCGACGCCTCCCACACCTTGCGCGCCGTCGGCGGTTACTCGCAGGACATCAGCGTCGTTGAAACCCACGATGGCTCGGTCAGTGTCGTTGCCCCGCGGCTCACGCCCAACATCTTCTCCATGCTCGGTGTGCAGCCGCTCCTTGGCCGCACCTTCACCCCGCAGGAGGGTCTCGCCGGCGGTCCAGTCGTGGCCATACTTTCTGAAGGGCTCTGGCGCAACACCTTCCACGCCGATCCATCCATCGTTGGCCGTGCCGTCTCGATTGGCGGCGCAACACGCACGGTCGTGGGCGTCATGCCCTCGACCTTCCACTTCCCGGACCTCATCGGCGATGGCATTGACACGGCTGTCTGGCTGCCACTCCAGCCCAACCCTGAGATGCTCAAGGACCGCGGCTACAACTTCTTCTCCATCCTCGGCCAACGCCGGCCCGGCGTCAGCGTCTCCCAGGCGCAGGCCGAGCTCGAAAGCATCGCGCGGCAGATTCGCAGCCGCGAGGGCACGCATGCCAGCGATCTCAGCTTTCGCGCCCTCGACTACCAGCGCCTTCTCGCTACCCCCGTGCGCCCCGCCTTCTACGCCCTGCTCGCCGCGCTTGGCCTGCTGCTGTTGATCGCCTGCGCCAATGTCGCCAACCTGCTCATCGCGCGCTGCCTCGGCCGCAGGCAGGAGTTCGCAGTTCGCGCTGCCCTCGGGGCCGCCCGCGCGCGCCTCGTCCGCCAGGTGCTCACCGAGGGTTTTCTGCTGAGCGCTCTTGGCTGCGCCTTCGGCCTGCTCCTAGCTGAGGCCATCCTTGCCACCATCAAGCGGCTGCCGCCCGGCACCATTCCCCGCGCCGACCTCATCGCGATCCACTGGCCGGTGCTCGCCGCGCTTGCCGCCGTCGCTACGCTCACCACCGTCCTTTCCTCACTGCTGCCCGGCCTCATCGCCGCCCGGGTCCAGCCGCAGCAGGCGCTCCAGGCTGCTTCGCGCGGTGTCGGTTTGCACTCCGGCGCCGGCCGCCTCAGCGGCCTCCTTGTCTCCGGCGAGGTCGCTCTTTCTACCCTTCTGCTTATCGGCACCGGTCTGCTCGTTCACACCCTGTGGAACCTCCAGCACGCACAGCTTGGCTTCACCACCTCGCGCGTTACTACCTTCAGCGCCATGCCCGCCGATGCCGCTGGCTTCGCCAATCTCGCTGTCAGCGCAGATGTGGAGCACGCGCCGCCCTCGGTCGCAACGCTCGTCTACGAGCCTGTCCTCGATCGCATGCGCGCCCTGCCCGGAGTGGAAGGCGCGGCCGTTATCACCTCGCCGCCGCTTTCCGGCGTCGATATGCACTCCAGCTTCGACATTGTCGGAGACGCGAAAGACCCGGAGAACAAGGCGAACCCGCGAGAGACCCGCATCACCATCGCCAGCGAGCAATATGCTCAGGTGCTCGGCATCCCTGTGGTCCGCGGCCGCATGATCAGTGCCGGCGACACCGCCAACGCACCGTACGCAGCTGTCGTGAACCAGACCTTCGCCCGGAAGTACTTCCGCACGCGCGAAGCGCTCGGCCGACAGCTCGACCTCGGCGGCAAGGACACTGGCATGCTCCGCCCCTACACCATCGTCGGCATCCTCGCCGACCAGGTCGACTCCAAAGTCGGCGGCGCACCGCGGCCGCTCCTGCTGCTGCCTTACCGGCAGGTACCGACCACCTCGCTCTTCTACCCCGCGCTCTTGCAAACTGTTGTCAACTTCGTCGTCAAAACGCATGGCGACCTGCCGTTGACGACGGCAATGCGGTCCATCTTTCACGCGCAGGCGCCCGGCTTCGCCCTCGACGACTTCCAGACCATGCAGCAGGTGGTCGATAACAACCTCTTCGCGCAACGGCTCAGCCTCTACATCACGGCATCCTTCGCCGCGCTGGCGATACTCATGGTCATCGCCGGGCTTTCGGGCGTACTTGCGCAAGTGGTCAGCTATCGCCGCCGCGAGATCGGCATACGCATGGCGCTCGGCGCAAGCCGCGAAGCCATGGCCGCACTTATCCTTCGCCAGGGCTCGATATGGGTCGGCTTCGGCCTCGGCGTAGGCCTGGTGCTGGCCTTTGCCGCCGCTCGCCTCGTCCGGAACTTCCTCTACGGCGTGGAGCCACTCGACCTGTGGAGCTTTCTCGGCGCAGCTTTCCTGCTTGCCGGCATCGGCGCCCTCGCCTCGCTCGTGCCCGCCCGTCGGGCAGCCGCGCTGGAGCCGCTGGAAGCCCTGCGGGAGTAGCCTTGGGCCATTTAGGGCCGGCATCTCGCGCTAGGGTATGCCCGTGCGTGTCCTTGTCGATGGGCACTCCGGATCAGGTCGCAGCTCTGAAAGGGCTCGCCGAGTGCTAAGGGCAGAGGCGGAACCGACTCCTACGATGCACTCTAACCTTTTATCTGTTTTGGATTGTGTGTCGGGAAGAACCGCGGAAGTGGTGGCGGCGGACGGAATCGAACCGTCGACCTACGGGTTATGAGTCCGTCGCTCTAACCATCTGAGCTACGCCGCCGCGCTGGGCCAGCCCTCATCGTATAAGCACCGCGTCTCTGATGCAATTGAGCCCGACCGCCGGTACTGTCTCAGTTTGAGGTTCGCTTTGCGATGAAGTGCTGCACAGTTAAGATCGCAGGAACACCAGCCCAAACGCCAAGCCACCTTTCCGAGCCCAAGCTAAAGTGGCACTATGAACGTTCGCGTATGGGTAAGGATAGGCCTTGTGCGGCCGGAAATGGAAGCTGTTGAAGGACTTCATCCATCTGCGCATACTCGCCAAGACCGGTGAGAAGGCCCAGAACTAGGGCAATGACCGCCTGAACTATTCTGGAGCTCGGCCATTTTATAAGGCAAACGCTACTACGCGGCTAAGCCGCAACCTCCTCGTAGCTCCAAACGTGATCCGAGATGCCAGCAGGCATCGCAGGGGTGATACGGAGCGTCTTGCGGGCGCGGGCGGCGCTGGGAACGCCCAAAGAAGGCGGTCGCGAATGATACCCCGCGCTACGCCGGCGTTTCTCGCGACCGCTGCACTCGATACTCTAACCACTGTGACCACGTCGTCCCTATCTCAACTCCTAGCACCTCCTGACGACCTCCCGAAGCCCGTCGTCCTCGGCGTCATTCCCGCCCGGCTCGCCTCCACACGCCTGCCTCGCAAGATGCTTCTTTCCCTCGCCGGCGAGCCCATGCTCGCCTGGGTGTATCGTGCCGCCCGGCGCTGCCCTTCGCTCGACCACCTGCTTATCGCTACAGACTCTTCCGAAATCATGCGCCTCGCCGAGCGATATGGCTTTCCTGCCGTATTCACCCCGGAGGAGTGCGCAAGCGGCACCGACCGTGTCCGCGCCGTCGCTCAGTCCATCTCCGCCGACATCTACGTCAACATCCAGGGCGATGAGCCGCTGCTCCGCCCCGAGCACCTCGACGCGCTGCTCGCCCCGTTGCTCCAGCCTGGAGCCAGCTCCGGCCGCCCAGTCGAAGTGGCAACTCTGGCTACGCCCTGCGCGCCTGCGCACTTCCATCTCCCCAGCACCGTCAAGGTCGTGCGCGCCGCGGATGGCCGTGCTCTCTATTTCTCCCGCGCCGGGATCCCGCATGACCGCGACGCGGCGAGCCCAGGCGATGGAACAGCCGTCCCTCCTCTCAAGCACCTTGGCCTTTACGCTTATCGCCGCGCCGCCCTCGAGCGCTTCGCTACACTTACCCCCAGCCCGCTTGAACTCACCGAAAAACTCGAGCAGCTGCGTCTTCTCGAAAACGGGATCGACATTCACGTCTCCCTTACCCCGTACGACTCCCGCGGCGTCGATACCGAAGAAGACCGAGCCGCGGTTGAAGCCCTGCTCCTTGCCGACAACACCCCTGGATCATCCTGAGCGGAAACGCTGAGCGAAGTTTGAAGAAGCTGCGGTCTGCCCGGCGACGCGCAAGAAGCCGGATGCGGACCAACAGGAGGCGCGTGCGAACCAAAAGCGCCCGCCACGAGTGCCACCTCCCCCGCCGGGGGTCTTGTTACCATAGGCATGCGACGGGAAAGGAGCGCGCCGGTGGACTTCGAACAACTCCGCACCTTTCTGGAAGTCTCGCGCCTCCGCTCCTTCTCACGAGCTGCGGAGAAGCTTTCCGTTACGCAGCCGGCCATCTCCGCGCAGATTCGCTCGCTCGAAACCGAGGTCGGTGCACGCCTCTTTGACCGTGACGGCGGCAAGGTCACCTTTACGGCCGCAGGACGCGTCTTTGAGCCGTTCGCTGAGCACGTTCTTCAATGCCACGCGCATATCGGCATCACCATCGCCGAGCTGCACCGCTCGCCGCGCGGCGAGATCACCATCGCCGCGAACGAGGCCACCAGCCTCTATGTGCTCCCTACCGTCTTTGCCGCGTTCAAGAAGCAGTACACCCGGGTCGCGCTCAAGATCGTGCGTGCCGACCGTGCCCGCATCCTCGAAGAGGTGCTAAATCGCGAGGTTGATTTCGGCGTCGTCTCCCTCCCGGTCAAAGACGCGCGGCTCACCATCGAGCGTATCCACAGGGACGAAGTCGTGCTGGTGACCGGCGCTGCCCACCCGCTCGCCGCGCGTGAGTCCGTCACCCTCGCCGAACTCCTCGAACACCCGCTGCTCATGACCAAATCCGGCCGCCAGCGTGACCAGCTTGATGAGTTCTTCCGCGCCGAAGACGTCCACCCCCGGGTCGCCATGGAGGTTGAGTCCAGTGAGCTGCTCAAACGCCTCATCGCCGCCGGTCTCGGTATGGGCTTTCTGCCCCGCGCCGTCGTCGCCTTGGAAGCCACGCCGGCCGGTCCACTTCGCATTCTCAAGGTCGAAGGCCTGCGCATCTCCCGTGAGCTTGCCCTCGTCTACCGCAAGGAGCGCACTCTTTCCCGCGCCGCCCATGCCTTTCTCGAAATCGCCACCGATCAGAACCGCGTCGCACCCGCCACCCCGGCGAAGCAGCCAAGACCGCTTGCACGGGAGGCGGTTACTTCGTGACGTGTCTACCTCAAGAGAGTCAATAGCCGCGCATCGAGAGGCACATGCTTAGCGGAATACCCGCCACGAAGTGGCCGCTGGCCACGTAGCCGGTTTATTGTCTCTGTCATGCTCGAAGCCCTGAAAGCCGAAGTCCTCGAAGCCAACCTGGAGCTGGTCCGCCGCGGCCTTGTCCTCCATACCTGGGGTAATGCCAGCGGCATCGACCGCGAGCAGGGCCTGATCGTCATCAAGCCTTCCGGCGTGCCTTATGACACGATGCGTGCCGAAGACATGGTCGTCTGCGACCTGGACGGCGATGTGGTCGAAGGCACACTCAAGCCCAGCTCCGACCTCGGCACGCACATCGTTCTCTATCGCGGATTCGACGAGGTCGGCGGCGTCGTCCACAGCCACTCCGAGTACGCCACTGCATGGGCCCAGGCTGCGCGGCCCATCCCGCCGCTCGGCACCACCCACGCCGACTACTTCTACGGCCCAATCCCCGTGACGGAAGAGCTTTCCGCCTTCGAGATAAAGGGAGACTACGTCCACAACACCGGCCTTGCCATCACCCGGCGCTTCCGCACCCTGGACCCCGAAGGCATCCCGGCCTGCCTCGTCGCCGGCCACGCTCCCTTTGTCTGGGGTGCCAGCGCGCATGAGGCCGCGCACAACGCGGTTGTGCTCGAGGCCGTTGCGAAGATGGCCTCTGTCACCCTCCGGCTTAACCCCAATGCGCGCCAAGTCTCGCAGGCTCTGCTCGACCGCCACTACTTCCGCAAGCATGGAGCTGGCGCCACATACGGGCAGTAGCTCGCGGCTTCCCGTCCCGCAACCGGCGATTTTCGCATACTCCTGACGGATCTTGCCGCGGCCCACTGCTCATGCGCCTGCGCGAGCCCCTCGCCCAACGAGCAGACCACCCGACAGCAGCTGCCACACGTTTTGGAACGTTACGTCCAGAGCCGGATCACTCCACTCGGCCGCATGCGCCGGGTGGTGAAAGCGAGACGTTGCAAAGATCACTGCTCGGCCCGCACCCAAAGCATCAACAGCCCGGAACGTTCCTTCTTTCACGCCGGCGCGGATGATCGCGGCGGTCAGTTCCGCCAGTTCCTCCACGTGGGCATTCGCAACACGCTGCGTTTCGACCGCCAGTGTTCGATAGGCCGCGAACAGTTCCGGATCGTCTGCAGCCCTCTTCCGTTTCACAGCGATCAAGCTGTCCAGGAACTCCCGCAACCTTTGCGGCGCAGGCCCTGGCTGGCAGGCAATCGCCCGCAGCGGCGGCATGATGGCTTCGATCCAACGGCTTACCACCAGATCGCGTAGCTCCGCCTTCGTCGCCACGTGCCGGTACACGGCCGCATGGCTCACGCCCAGTGCGCGAGCCACGTCTACCACGTTCGCCTTCGCCGGGCCGAACCGGCGGACGACCTCTTCCGCTGTCGCCACGATCCGCTCGAGCGTGAGCGTCGTTTCAGCGGGAGACATGACCGACTCGCGAGCTTAGGCGGAAGAACGAGATCGATCCTGCAGCACCCTCGCCCGAGCTCTCGAGGGAGGAGAGCCGCGCCAACACTCCCATCAATGCGCCACCGGAGCCGCCGCGGCAGCAATGCCATCCAGTTCCAGCAGAATCTCTGGCGACAGCACGAACTCCGCAGCCGCGAGGTTCTCGCGCAGGTGCGCGACCGAGGAGGTGCCGGGGATCAGCAGGATATTGGGCGAGCGATGCAGCAGCCACGCCAGCGCAACCTGCATAGGCGTCGCCTCGAGTCGCTTCGCTACCTCCGACAGCGTTGAAGACTGCAGCGGCGTGAACCCGCCCAGTGGGAACCACGGCACATACGGGATGCCATCCTGGGCCAGCTCGTCGATCAAAGCATCATCGGAGCGGTCAGCCAGGTTGTACTTGTTTTGCACGCAGACGATCTCGCAGATCCGGCGACCTTCCGCGATCTGCGTCGGCGTCACGTGGCTCAAACCAATGTGCCGGATGAGGCCCTGCCGCTGCAGGTCGGCCAGCACAGTCACCGGTTCTTCCAGCGACCCTTCCGCTGGGCTGTGATGGGCAAGCATGCTACGCAGGTTCACCACGTCCAGGATGTCCAGCTTTAGATTGCGAAGATTGTCGTGCACTGCCTGCGTCAGCTCCTCACGCGAGAAAGCCGGGATCCACGATCCACCCTCACCGCGTTTCGCGCTCACTTTGGTCACCATCACTAGGTCGTCCGGGTACGGGTGAAGCGCCTCACGGATGATCTGGTTGGTGACATGCGGACCGTAGAAGTCGCTGGTATCGATGTGGTCGACGCCGGCCTCGATCGCCTCACGGAGAACACGCACTGCCCCATCGTGATCCCTTGGCGGCCCCCAGACGCCGGGTCCGGCCAGCTGCATCGCCCCATAACCAACTCGCTTGACTGTCAAGGATGTCCCAGGGAAGGTAAACTGCCCGCCCAACTCCCTGTCATCTATTCCTCTCATGAACCGCTCCTTCCTTCTGCTCAGACAAGCATCAGCGATCAAGTGACAGAAGTCAAATAATGAAACCGGGTGGAGATGAGGTGGATTTCTTTTTTCAAGTTAAAGACCGCTACTACTTAACGCCCGAACTGCCAAGGTTTGCATGCTGAAGGAAGATGTTATGACTCGGACCTAGCTCTGCTCCGACAAAGCTGGCTACCTGTACCATGCGAATACCGGCTCGGAGAGAAAACATGTTCAATAATACGATCGTGGCAGGCACGGATGACGCATTAGTTCTCAACGACAAAGTAATACGGCCTGGTCACACCTTTTGCGACGAGCACTCAAAACAGCATCTGGCCAGAGACGGTTTCCTGGTCGTAGAAGGCGTCACCAATGCCCAAGATGCCGCGAGGGTACGGCAGCTGATCGAGCCGCTTTTCGAAAAGCGCGTCGGCTTTGGGGAGGGCCGGCAGTTCGACATGGCTGGCACGGATGCGAAGGGAGAAGCGCCAAAGCTGCCGCAGATACTCGCTCCGAGAACTTTTGCTCCGGCACTCGCAGAGACCGAGATGTTCCGGAATGCCAACAAGCTGGCCCTGGAACTGCTCGGTCCTGAGGTGAGATTCGTTTTTGATCACGTCATCAAGAAGCCCGCCCATGATGGCGCTGTTACGCCCTGGCATCAGGACGAGGCTTTCCACGATCCGATGTTCCACTACGACGAGATCAGCATCTGGGTGCCGCTGCAGGCGGTCAATGCTGAGAATGGCTGCATGCAGTTCATCCCCGGTCCCGTCGAAGTGCTCCCGCATGGCTCTCCAAACAACGACCCACGCGTCCACGTGATCGAATGCATCTCCGGTTTTAACGCAAAAGATGCGATCCTTTGCCCGCTCGAGCTTGGCTCGTGCACTGTACACACTGGCCGAACCGTTCATGGAGCGGGTGCCAACCATTCCGATGCGCCCCGTTACGCTTACATCATGGTCTTCGAAAATCCGAGAAAACCCAGGATAGAGACACGGGTGTTTCCATGGCAGGCGGCGCAGAACACGGAGCGTGACAAGCGTGCCAAAGCCTGGCGGCGTAAAGGCGGCTACGCTGTTCTGGCGTGGCGGCGCGTTAAGCGCCTTCTCTCGTCTGACCGGCTGTAGACCCGGGCCTCGCGGGACGTCCGAGCGGCTCAAGAACTGTTCAGGCCTGCTTTCGCTGAAAAGCAGGCTCCTGCTCCGCTAGTCCAGGTCCTTCGACAAAGCCAGCTCAATCAGCGTTCGCTGCTCCATCTCATGAGCCTTCGCGCTGCCCGTTGCCGGGCTTGCCGCAGCTGAGCGCTTGATCGAGAGCACCTGCCGGCCGCTACCGACCAGGCGGCGTAGGCGCGGCATCACGAACGAGAGAGCGCCCATGTTCTCCGGCTCTTCCTGCACCCACACCACCTCGCGTGCATCCGGGTGCTGATCGATTGCGGCCTGGATCTCGCTCTCCGGCCACGGATACAGCTGCTCCAGGAAGATAATCGCCACATGCGAAGGCTGCGAGGACGCGCGTTTCTCGCGCTCGACACGCAGGTCGTGCCCGATCTTGCCCGTGCACAACACTACACGCCTAGCCTGCTCGACCGAAGGATCCGGCAACACGTTCAGGAAGCTAGGCCGGCTGAAGTCCCCAATCGGTGAGAGCGCGTCCGGGTGCCGTAGCATGCTTTTCGGAGTAAACACGATCAACGGCTTCCGCCACGGCCGCACCATCTGCCGCCGCAGCAGGTGGAAGTACTGCGCCGCGGTCGAGGGCTGGCAGATCTGCATATTGTCGTGCGCGGCCAGCTGCAGGTAGCGCTCCACGCGCGCGCTGGAGTGCTCCGGACCCTGCCCCTCATAGCCGTGAGGCAGAAGAAGAGTCACGTGCGCCAGCAACCCCCATTTGTCCTCGCCCGAGCTGATGAACTGGTCAATCGCCACCTGCGCGCCGTTTGCGAAGTCACCGAACTGCGCCTCCCACAGAACCAGCGTCTCCGGGTAATCTCGGCTGTAGCCGTACTCAAAGCCAAGCACTCCGGCCTCGCTCAGCGCCGAGTTATATACCTCGAAGCGCGCCTGCTTTTCGGCAATATGCTCGAGCGGAATCCACGGCCGCTCCGTCTCCGTATCGATCAGCACCGAATGACGTTGGTTAAAGGTGCCACGCTCGGAGTCCTGCCCGCTCAGCCGCACCGCCGTGCCAGTCTCCAGCAGCGAGGCCATCGCGACTGCTTCCGCCATGCCGTAGTCAAACGGCCGTTCGCCTTCAGCCATCTCCAGCCGCTGCTCCAGCAGCTTGCGCAGCTTGGCGTGCACATGAAACTCCGGCGGGTACTCGCACAAACGGCGTCCCAGCCGCGTTACTTCCGCGCGTGCTAGGCCTGTCTCGCGTTCGTACTCCGGCTTGTACGCACCGCCACGGTATGGCGACCAGTACTCCGGCAGGTTGGCCAGCACCGCAACCTGCTGGATCTCGGTCGCAGTGCGCTGCGCTTCGATCAACTCCTGCTGGGTCGCGTGTACTTCCTCGGAAACGTCCGTGCCAAGCCGTTTTGCATAAATCTCGGAGAGCGGCGGGTGGTTCTTGATGCGCGCATAACGGAGCGGCTGCGTAATCGTTGGGTCGTCGACCTCGGAATGCCCATGCCGGCGGTAGCCGATCAGGTCCACCACAACATCCGATCCAAACTCGTAGCGGTATTCGATCGCCAGCGCTGCAACCCGCAGCACGGCATCCGGGTCTTCCGCGTTCACGTGGAACACCGGCACTGGAAGCCGCTTCACCGCGTCGGCGGCGAAACGCGAGGAACCCTCCTCAGACGGCTCGGCGGTGAACCCAATTAGGTTATTGACGATCACGTGAACCGTCCCACCGACCGAGTACCCTGGAATGCCGCTCAGATTCAGTGTCTCGGCGGTCACGCCCTGACCAGCGAATGCGGCGTCGCCGTGGATAACGAGCGGCAGCACCTGCCGCTTTCCATCCCCGCCATCCTCGCTCTCGATCCTGGTCTGCTTGGCCCTCGCGCGGCCCATCGCGACCGGGTTGACCGCCTCCAGGTGGCTTGGATTGGAAACCAGGTGCAATGCCAGCTTCGCGCCGGAGCGCGTCTCGTACTCGCCGGTCGCGCCTACGTGGTACTTCACGTCACCGCCGCCCAGGAACGAGCGCGGGTTTACATCCTCGAACTTCGAAAAAATGTCCGCCGCAGCTTTGTGGAACGTGTTCACCATCACGCTCAGGCGGCCACGGTGACTCATGCCGATCATCGACTTGGTTGCACCCAGCTCCGCTGCACACTGGAAGGCTTCATCCAGGAACGGGATCAGCGCGGTCACGCCTTCGAGCGAAAAGCGCTTTGTGCCCAGGTAACGCGACTGAATCACCTGTTCAAACAGGTCGGCCCGGATGAGCTGCGAAAGCACGCGCCGCTGCTCGGCAGCCGACAGTTTCCGCGGCGCCTTCTCGAAGCGGGCGATGATCCACTCGCGGCGAACGCGGTCAGCAATGTGCATAAACTCGACGCCGATTGTGCCGCAGTAGATCTTCCTGGCCACCGCTATATCTTCCTCCGCCGCACCAGCCGGCAGGTCGTCCGGCAGCTCCGGGAGCGGCTGAAGCTCCTGGCTTAGCGGGTCCAGTTGCGCCTGCAGGTAACCCCATCGGCGAAAGGCATGAAAGACCAGGCTGCGAAGAAGCTCGCGGGTAGCAGCAGAGGAAAGTTGCGCGGGTTCCAGGTGGGTTGCGCTCATGGGCTCGTCAAGGGGCTCCGCCTTTGAAGGGAAAAAGCAGCGGGCCCGGCCTCCATTCTACTCGCGACAACAGCCTCCATGCTGCCGCGCACTGTGGACTCTTGCGGTACCGGCGTGCAGCTCTGGCTGGTCAAGCGGCTTCCACATCTCGCCGTTACGCTTCTGTCAAACACTTGTTCGGAGCTGCGGCTATGAGCAGCCGGCAACAAGTAATTTCGGAAACTTGGAGGTGCCGACGGGTCCGGTCGATGGGGAGCGTAGACTCCTCCACATGAACCCGCGCTCCGCGAGCCACGACCACAATCCTGCATGGCGCAACCACCTTCTACGCCGGCTCGCGCCCGAAAGCATGGAGCAGCTTTCTTCTATTTCGACGATAGAGGAACTCCGCTCCCAGCAAATCCTTTACCGGCCGGGACAGAAAATCTCGAAGATCTACTTCCCTACCACCGCGGTGCTCTGCATGCTGACAGTCATGGAAGAAGGCGGTTCCATCGAATCGGCAACCGTGGGCAGCGAAGGAGCTTCCTGGATCTCAGCCAGTCTGGGATCGGCAACCATGCCCTGCCAGACGATGGTGTCAGTCGGCGGTGAGGCATACGTGCTTGCGGCGAAGTTCGTGGAGCAGGAAAACAAGCGAAACGGCGTATTTCATAACATCCTGGTCGAGTACTCACACGCGCTGATGATCAGCATCTTAAGGACCGGAGCCTGTAACGCGATCCACTCCACCAAACAGCATTGCATACGATGGATGCTCACCACGCTTGATCGCACCTCGGTAGATCGCTTCTCCATTACTCAGGAGTTCCTGGCCTCCCTGCTTGGCTGTGGCCGACCTACGTTAACAATCCTTCTAGGCGAGCTTGAAAGCAGTGGCGCAATTGCTGTAGAGCGTGGAAGGATAATCATCCTGGATCGTGATTGCCTGAAGAAGCATGGGTGCGAGTGTTACACCGTCATTCGAGACACCTTCCAGCATTTTCGAAGCCTCTAACCGGGTCGCATGGAGCTGCACGCCGGCGATAGATAAAACGCAGAGGAGCTTGGCAATCCAGGCTTTGCACCCGGTCACTGCGAAATGCGCAGCAGAACCACTCCATGACCCGGAACCGTAGCCGTATAGCTGCCCCCGCTCGCCGTTACGTCCTGGTTTCCCCATACATCATGCAGCTTTGTTTCGGCGCCCATACCTGTCGAAGCGAGGTCGAGCGTCATTGGCGCAGCATTCGCGGTCCGGTTGAACAGGGCCACTGCCATGGCGCCGCCCGAAAGCGGCTTCGACCAGATCTCCTGCATGCCTTCCTGCTTGAGCCGGTCGCCCTGCTTGCCAAGCGCGTCTTGATCTACCGCAATCACATCCTTGTTGGTCAGAATGGCCAGTGTCGCCGGCGTCATCGCGCTCAGGTCGTTACCGGCCAGCAGCGGCGCTGCCAGGATCGCCCATAGAGTCATATGAGTCCGGTACTCGTCATCCGTCATGCCGCCGTTGCCGACCTCCAGCATGTCCGGATCGTTCCAGTGGCCGCCGGCCTGGTCCCGGGTCGCGTACTTGCCTAGCCCCGCCTGGTTGAAGCCTATCTCCGACATGCGAGACCAGTTGTCCTTGATATCGCCGGTCGTCCGCCACAGATTTCCGCCCACCGTTGCGCCCCACTTCCACACGTCGTCCCATCCGTACTGGCACATGGAGAGCACGATGGGCCGCCCCGTCGAGAGCAGGGCTTTGTGCATCTTTGCATAAACGGCCTCATCCATCTTCAGGCGCTCGGCAGCGTTTGTAGCGTCCGGCTTGCCAACTTTTTTGTCCATGATGTTGCCGTACGAGCACATGTCGTACTTCAGGTAGTCGACACCCCACTTTGCGTAGGTTTCGGCGTCCTTCTTCTCATGCTTGTAGCTGCCTGCATAGTGCGCGCAGGTAAACGGCCCCGGAGAAGAATAGATCCCGAGCTTCATCCCTTTCGAGTGAACGTAGTCGGCAAGCGCCTTCATATCCGGAAACTTTCCGTTGCTCGTAATGTTGCCGTGTCTATCGCGGGGGCCTTCCCAGGTATCGTCGATGTTGACGTAGACGTAGCCAGCGTCCCGCATACCACTTGAGACCATCGCGTCCGCCGCTGCGCGCACATCGGCATCGGTCACCTTTTCGGCGAAGTGGTTCCAGCTGTTCCAACCCATGGGCGGTGTGGCGGCAAGCGTTGTATCGGCGGAAGCCTGGGTGGTCTGCGCCGTGAGCGGCGCAGACGTGAAGCCGGCAGTAAACAACGTCAGCAGGGCGGAAGCGATCAGGCGTTGTGTCACGGGTGCTCCTTCATGATTCACAAGACCGACCCATCTTTGCTGACTACGCTTAGATCGGTCAACCTAGCGACAGAAGCAAGGGCAGCACTCTGCGATTGCGTGCGCCAGAGCATCGAACCATGCATGGGAAAGAAGCAGAACAGCACAGTTTTGGGCGTGGCAACGGTCATAGGGGTTATCGCGGCAGCGGAGCTGATGCTGCGCACCTGGCGGCGCTTTCCAGTACGGGGCAAGATCGCGCTCATCACCGGTTCCTCGCGCGGCCTGGGGCTGGCGCTCGCCGAACAGTTTGCACGGGCTGGCGCTCGCGTCGTCCTCACGGCTCGCGACGCGGACGAACTGGAGAGCGCCCGCGCCCGGCTGCTCACTCGCGGCGCGATTCGGCCGCAAGATTTGCTAATGCTGCCCTGTGATGTGCGTGAAAACGAGCAGGTACTGGCATTAGCCGAACGCATCGAGCGCGAGTGGGGACCGATCGAGATCCTGGTCAACAACGCCGGTGTCATCTCGGTCGGCCCGGTTGAGTCGCAACCCCTTTCGGCGTACGTCGACGCCATCCGGAGTAACTACTTAAGTATGGTGCAGACCACGCTTGCCGTGCTCCCATCGATGCTGGCGCGCCGGGACGGCTCCATCGTCAACATCGCATCGATCGGCGGCAAGGTTGCCATCCCGCATCTCCTGCCTTACTCGGGAAGCAAGTTTGCCGCAGTCGGCTTTTCAGAAGGGCTGCACGCAGAGGTTGCAGCCAAGGGCGTTCGCGTGACGACAGTTACACCAGGGCTGCTTCGAACCGGCTCGCCTCGGCATGCGCTGACGGTCGGCAATCGCGAGGAAGAGTTCCGTTGGTTCAACCTTGGCGACTCGCTACCGGGATTGTCTCGCGATGCTTATGCGGCTGCCGGGCGCATCCTGTGCGCCACAGAGACAGGCGAAACCGAGCTGAGTATCACGCCGCAGGCAGCACTGATGGCACGACTTGCGCCGGTTGCTCCTTCTGTAACGGCCGCTGTGCTTTCCCTGGTCAATCGAACCCTGCCGGCTGGTAAACCCGGACAGACCACCCCGCTACCGGGCGCACTGGCCGACAGCAAGGACCTGAGCGCGCTGACGGGACTTGGCAGGAAGGCTGAGCAGGAGTGGAACGAGCGCTGAACTTACCTCATCGCCGTGGCCGTAAAAGATTAGGGGCGCACATTACTGTGCACCCCATTCTTTGTGCCACACAAGCCTACGCGGCTGCCTTGGTACCCGGCGCGCCTTTCGGCACCAGATCGCCCGTGCGACCACCCTCCACCCAGGGATCGATGACGACCTTTGTGCAGCCGTATTCCTTATCACGGAAGATGCGGAATGCGTCCGGGATCTCTTCCATGCCGATGCGGTGCGAGATGATGAAACTCGGGTCAAGCTCGTTGTTCTCAATCCGCTTCAACAACGGTTGCAGATAGCGCTGCATGTGGGTCTGCCCCATCTTCATGGTGATGGCTTTGCCGAACGCGGCGCCGAACGGAACCTTGTCGAGCAAGCCGCCATACACACCTGGGAAGGAAACGGTGCCCCCCTTGCGTACCGCCATAATCGCCTGGCGAAGTACCGTCGGGCGATCAAAGGAGAGCCGCAACGTCTGCTTTGCCGTGTCGTAGATACCGCCCGGTCCCGTACCGTGCGCCTCGAGACCCACTGCATCAATCGCCGCGTCAGGGCCCATGCCGCCGGTTAACTCGCGCAGGCTTTCCAGCACGTCGTACTTCGAGTAGTCGAGCGGCTCTGCGCCAGTCTCTTCGGCAAGCTTCAGCCGTTCCGGGAAGCGATCAATCGAGATCACGCGCTTGGCGCCGAACATGAAGGCACTGCGCGCGGCAAAAATGCCTACCGGCCCTGCGCCCCAAACCGCGACCGTATCACCCTCCTTGATGTCGGCATTCTCGGCACCCATATATCCGGTTGGAAAGATATCGGTCAGAAACAGCAGTTTCTCGTCAGGCAGGTCGTTCTCGATCTTGATCGGGCCCACATCAGCAAAGGGCACCCGGGCGTATTGCGCCTGTCCGCCGGCATAGCCGCCGTAAATGTGTGAGTATCCGTAAAGCGATGCGCCCGAGTAGCCGTACATCTTTTCGGCAAGCGCGGCATTGGGATTGGAGTTGTCGCAGGCGCTGAAAAGGCTGTTCTGGCAGAAAAAGCAGTTGCCGCAGGCGATGGTGAAAGGGATAACCACGCGGTCGCCGCGCTGAAACTTCTTCACCGTTGGACCGACCTCTTCCACGATACCCATGAACTCGTGGCCGAGAATATCGCCCGGCTGCATCGTCGGGATGTAACCGTCGTAAAGATGCAGGTCCGATCCGCAGATGGCGGTTCGCGTGATCTTGATAATGATGTCATTCGGGTTCAGGATTTTCGGATCCGGAACCGTCTGCACCTCAAGCTTTTCTTTTCCCATCCAGCAGAGAGCCTTCACTGTGCCACCTCCTCGTGTGCGATCGCGCCTGTCTGCGGCACGGTCTTTTGTTGTTCGCGATCGCCCGTGATCGCCTGCTGCAGCCGCGCGCCGCTTGTCCTTGAGCCGTGGGCCTGTCCGCGCGTCGTCGCAATCTCGCCCGCCTCGGCCAGCTGCTTGAAGTGGCGCAGGTTTTCGCGAACGTAGCCACCCGGCGTGCGCGAAACCAGCCCGCTGAGCGCTGCCGCAACCTTGCCGCCCGGCAACAGGAACTCCTGATTTACGCGGACCACTGTACCCCGGCCACTAACCGCTGGCTCAAAGGTCACCTGACCCGCTGACGGTACAGGCGTCGCGCCGACGGTGCGCCAGGCGAGATGCTTGCCTGGATCCTCAACTGTCCATTCAGCCTCCCACTCCAGTTTCTGCTCGTTTGGGAGATCCATAACCCAGTGCGAAGTCTTTTCTCCGGTCTTCTTCACGCTGCGGATGGACTCCATGTAAGTCGGCGCCTTTTCCACGTCGTGCCACAGATCGTACAGCTCCTGCGCGGGCTTGTTGATGGTGAAGGTGGCTTGTTCCTGAACGAGCCCTTGTGCCAGGCCCTGCAGCTGATTTGAGACCTTATCTGTGTTGACACGCTTCGCGGCATAGAACCCAGCCGCAAACAACAACGCTCCAGGGCTGAACAGTTGCCTCCGGAACAGGTAGGCAGCCGTAATGATACCGGCATACATCCAGGGGCTCCTCGCCGCTTTCTGCGCCGGTGTCTGAGGGTCATCCTGCGCAACGCTCAGTCGCGTTCTCGCGTCGAGCTGTGTTTTCACGTCGGCTTGCATCATGCGATGTCCTATCCTTTTCTGATTCCTGGCGCGCGCCAGGCCTGTAAAGATAGGATGCGGCGCGGCGACAGCAGCTATGCCGCTCTTTTCAGCCGTCGCGCGCTCCAGACCGAACCCCCGCCGTCACCTGCCATGTGCATGGTGGCAGTACCCTGCCTCATGAAGCAGGCGTACCGGCTTCTTGACGGGAGACTTCGCGCAGCAGAGCAAGCGCCTGGTGCGCAGCGCGTATACCCGAGCGCACCGCTCCATGCACGGTGCCCAGGTGTCCTGTAGTGTCGGTATGTTCGCCTGCGAACACAAGCGTCTGCTCGACTGGCTCTGCCAGCACTGCGGAAGCTTCCGCAGCGCCCGCCGGTGCATAGCTGTAGGCTCCGCACGCATACGGATCGTTTTGCCAGTCGTGGTAGTGCACGGCTAGCAGTTCCTCATCGAGAGGGCGGCCGAAGATCTGCTCCAGCGTCGCTACAGCCTGCCGTCCCAGAGCAGCGTTGTCCATGCCCTGCATAGCGCTCGGCCCGCCTGCCCATCCTGTCAGCAGCGGGCTCTCGATAGGCGCAGTGGTCCACCAAGTGGGCGGGTACAGCTGCCGGGCAAAGAGGAAGTGCATGCGCGGTTCTGCCGCAGCCCACCAGCGGCTGCGAAACTGGAGCACGATCCGCTCGACCGAGCCGGCGCGCAGGCTTGCCAGTGCTTCGAGAGCCTGCTGCGGCGCCGGTTGGAAAAACTCCTGCGTGGTCTGCAGGACACCCAGCGGCAACGCGCACACGACCACCGGCGCCGCCCACTGCTGCCCACTGCGTGCAGTGACGGCGCAGCTCCCACGCTGCCAGCGAACCTGGGTGACAGGCGTCTCGAGCAGCAGGGTAGCGCCGGCCTGTACAGCGCGGCCGGCGACGTACTCTGCCAAGCTCCCATAGCCGCTGACCACCCGAGCGACACGGTCGCCTTCGATCGCGTCTTCCGCCGCCTGTTGCAGCGCCAGGCCGGCGATGCCGATCTCGCTCGCATCGGCTGCATTGAAGCCCTCCACATAGCTTCGCGCACGCTGCTGATCCTCGTCCGAGGCGCCGCTCTGGGCGAGATACTCATCAAAGCTGACGTCACCAAGACGTCCTACTGCGTCCTCGAGGTCGTCGAGCAGTGACCAGGCCGCTCCGTCTTCAGGACACTCTTGAAGCGAATCAAGAAGGTAACAGCGCTGCTCTCCCCCGCCTTCGGCGATCGCGAGGCCTGCCTCCGCAAGCAGCGCCAGCAGCTCTGGCGGACGGCCGTGCACAAACTCCGCTCCGAGCTCTACAGGACGCGCAACTCCAGGGACGTGACGGGTCAGCATTCGGCCGCCGACACGGTCTTGGGCTTCAAGGAGCAGCACCCGCCTGCCTGCCTCGGCGAGCGCGCGCGCAGCGGAGAGGCCAGCCATTCCCGCGCCAAGGACGATGCACTCGTATGTTGCGTTCCCCGTCATGGCTACCTTTCATGCTCCAACGCACGGCGCGCCTGAGCAAGCGGTGCCGCCCAGTCGCCAGACTGCTGCTGGCGAAAGAGTCGCGTCTGTGGATACCAGGGCGTTGTGGCGCCACAACCCCATCTCCAGTCGGCTGCGTGCGGCAGCAGCAGCAGCACCGGCTTGCCGAGCGCGCCGGCAAGGTGAGCGAGCACCCCGTCCACGGTTACGATGCAATCCAGCGCCGCCATCCGGACAGCCAAGTCGCCGAATGGAGCCTCGACGTTCTCAATATGCCATGCCGAAAAATCGGAAATCTCCGTTACACCATCCCGCTGCAGTGAGTAAAGGTCGATGCCCTCGACGCCGCCAAGAACAGCGGCCATCTGCGCGAACGCGATCGAACGCAGCGGATCCCACGCGCTGGAACGCCAGGAAAACCCTACCTGCAAACGCCTCTTCTCGCGCCGTTGCTCAAGACACTGCGTAAGCGCGACGGTCGACGGAGTTGCTGTGAGCCGTCGCGCGTGGAGGTAAGGGAATGTGCGGGGGATCGTGGCGGATGCCGCGCGATGGATGCGTGGCACCTCCATGATCTCGATTTGTGCGTCCCAGAACGGAGCTGGTGCCATCTCCCCAGAGCCGGACTCCCAGCTAATGACCTGCTCGACATCGTCGCAGGCCCGCAGCAGAGGCGCAATCTCGGGGTGACACTCAATGCAGACCGACGCAGCCTGATCCCGCAGCCGAGGCATGTACCGGATGAATTGCAGCGCGTCACCGAAGCCGTGCAGGCATCGCAGCATCACGTGCCTGCCGGCGAGCGGCGTACCATCCCAGAAACGGCCGGGCTTTGTGCACTCTGCATCCGCGAGACGCGCATCGATCGCGTCGCTGATCTGCCATGCTTCCTCGTGACGATTCAGCAGCATCAGGCACTCCCACATGCCGGCTTCGCAAGAGTCCGGGTCGGCGCCGCTGCGCCTGGCCTCGGTGAATGCCTGCAATGCTTCAACGACCAGGCGCCGTTCAAGCAGCGACTGCGCCTCATGCAGCAGCGGGCTGACCACTTCAGCCATCTGCCCGGCCTGTCGCAACGCTGCTCGTGATCCGCTCCAGCTCGGCTGCACGCGCCGCACTGGTGTGTTCGGCCAATATGCGCCGTCGAGCCGCGGCTCCAAGCGCCTGCCGCTCACGTTCGTCAGTTTCGCGCAGTAGTTGCACGACGTCCTGCGTTGTGCTCGCGAGCAGTATCTCCTTGCCAGGCGTGAGCAACTGGTCGAGACCCGGCCAGCTGTCGGAGATGATGGCCGCGCCGCACGCCGCAGCCTCAAAGAGGCGCACCGAGGGCGACCACCCGGCAGCGACCATGCGATCGCGCGTGAGATTGAGTGTGAACTGCGACGAACAAAAGAACGACGAGTGCTCCGCAGGGGGAACATGCGGAAAGCGCCACACATTGTCCGGCCAGGAGAGTGTTTCGGGGTACTGCGCGCCCGCCAGCAGGAAGCGCGTCTCTGGCAACGCAGTCGCAGCGGCGACGAAAAGCGCGTCGAGCTTGGCCTGCCGGTCTGCCGAATAGGTGCCAAGATAGCTCAGCAAGCACGCGAAGCGCGGCTCGACCGGCTGCGGCTGATGCGCATCCGGGTCGACCGAGCAGTACAGCGGAAAGGCTCGCTGCGCTCCGAAGCGGTCCTGCAGCTCATCAAGAATGGGGCCACCTGTGAAGCTGAGGTATGCGTCGTAGCGAGGGATATCCGCAGCGCAAAGCGCCTCGGTCTCGCCAGTGCTCTTCAAACGATCGAGCGTGACCGGGGTATCTATGTCATAGAAGAACACCGGGCAGCGGGCATGCTGAAAGAAGTACCGGGCCGCTTCCATGCCGTCGGGAAAGTAGGAGCCGATGATGATCAGATCGCTTTCGGTGCCGGAGTCCCGCATCCATTCGTTTGCCTGCGGCCACTCGGAGTAGAGCGTGAGCTCGCAAAATTCAGGGTGTGGAAGATCACGCGAGCCCGCGTACCAGCTGACGTCCTTCTCGAGAAAACGGATGCTGTGACCGCGCGCAAAGAGCGCCTGGCACAACGAGCGGTAGGTGGTGGCGTGCCCGTTGCCCCACGCCGATGTAATGGTCAGACCGAGGATGCTGATCTTCAAGCATGCCTCCTGGGCGCGCGCCTCTTCGCGGCCCACAGCTGTCGCAGGACTGCGTCGGCCTGCCCGGCGCGCTGTGCATAGGTATGCTCGCGCAGCGCTCGGCGACGCAGCGCCTCCCCGCACTGCCGCGCCTGCTCTGCCGAGTAGCTGCGCAGCCTCGAGACAATCTCCTCCGCGCTGCGCACAACCAGGATCTCTTGATCCGGAGTGAAAAAGGTTTCCACTCCCGGCCAAGCATCACAAAGCAGACAGGCGCCGCTGCCGGCAACTTCAAACACGCGTGTCGGCGGAGAGAAGCCAACCTGCGCCATGGAGTCGCGATTGATGTTGAGCACCATGCGCGCCGAACAGTTCACCGCGTTGTGCTCGCCGGTGGGCACATGGCCGAGCCAGCGCACATTTACCGGCATTGCTTTACCGCCCCAGCCTTCGCCTCCCAGCAGGAAGCACAGCTCCGGCGCGAGCGCGGCAGCACGGAGAAAGAGCTCCTCCACACGCCGCTCACGATCAGGGAGGCGGTTGCCCAGGAAGACCAGGTCTGCGCCGTATTGAGGCTGCGCGGCAACGGGGTGATGCGTATCCGGGTCGAGCCCGTTATAGATCGGCTCACATAGCGGCGCGCCGAGCGCCACATAGCGGGCGACGACCTCAGGGCCGCCACCATAAGTCAGCACCGCGTCGTAGCGCGGAATATCGGCACGGAATGGATCGTTCGCGTCGTTCTCCGTGCGGGCAAGCGTCGCGGGCGCGTCCACGTCCCAGATGCAGGCAAGCGCGCCGGACGCTCGATAGTTTGGCAGCGCTGCTTCGAGAGCTGCATCATCCACGCCGACCCCCGAATGCTTTACGAGCAGATCCGCGGCAGGCGCAAACTCCCGCAGCACCGATTCCCACTTGCCCGGCTGGTACACGATGGAGCGAGCGTAGGGAACGGCGTCGTAATCTCGATGGCTTTGGCGATCGAATGCGTCAGGCTCGGCATAGATGATCGAGTAGCCGAGCGTATGGAGGTACTTGTACATGCCGCGATAGTAGGTAGCTGCGCCGTTCCAATACGACGAGAGCAGCGAAGAACCAAAGGCAAGGATCTTCACCGGAGTACCTCGTCGAAGATGGCGGAGAGCTGCTCTGCACGGTGCATCGTCGTATGCCTGGCGCGCACGGTGGCCAGCCCGTGAGCAGCCCGCTGCGCACGCGCTGCATCATCCTGCAGCAGCTCTCGAAGCCCGTCGATCATCTGGTCGCTGTTGCACGCCCAGAGAAAGTCCTGCGGGCAGAAGAACTGTTCCGCATCGGACCAGGGCGCAGAGACAAGCGGGATCCCGCAGGCGAGCGCCTCAAAAACACGAATGGTCGGGATACCCGGCAGCTCGCGCACATACTGCCGCCGCGGCACGTGCACTGTGCATCGTGCAGCGGCAAACGCAACCGGCGCATCAAGATTCGCCAGGTAGCCTCCGTAGCTGATGCCGGCCCCGGCGAGCGCGGCAAGACCCTCCGGGGGGTACCGTACGCCAAACACGAGATTGCTGCCGGCGCGCTCTGCACGCAACGTTCGTGCGGGTTCCAAGAGGAAGCTGCGCAACTCCTCTGTACGCTCGCCGTCCCCCCAGTTGCCGATCCACACCAAATCGCGCTCCGGCGTAACTTCCGTGTGCGGATGGAAGACAGCTGTGTCAGCCGCCTCGTGCAGCGTCCACACCCGCTCGGCACCCCAACGCTCGCGGTACACACGCCGCAACACCTCTCCAAACACCAGCACGCCGTCGAACTCCGCCAGGCGGAAACGTGCGAGCTGCTCCGGGCTCGACGATGCGCGGTGGTGCGTGTCATGAAAGAGCGCGCGAAAGCCGCACTGCTCTCGCAGCGAGAAAACGCGGTCGATCGTCGCACGCTCTGTCCATTCATGCACGATGACGATCTCTGCTTCGCGCAAGGCCTGAGACAAACATTCGTCATCGAGGTCGCGATAGACGCGCGTGTCCAACTCCGCGTAGGTTGCGGAAAACTGCGCGAGAGATCGATGGCCGCGCTCTCCCTCCAGGAGCAGGTTGGTGTAAGACCAGCTTGCCACGTGCTCAAAGCTGGTGACTGTGTGCCTGAGCGCATGAAGCCCGCGCAGCAGACCGCGAAGAAAGTGTGCGTTGCCATTGTTCCAGTCAGAGCGGATGGAGTGCGTAAGGTAAACGATACGTCGGCTCACGGCCCGGTCACCTGCGGCGTGCCGTTTACCCGCGAGAGCGCCGCATAGACGGCCTCGTGATGCGCCACCATTTCATCTGCCGTGTACTGCTGACGCGCATGCGCGAGCGCTCGGGCACCCAGATCTTCTGTAAGCGCTGGATCGCCGGCAAGGCGGTGCAGTGTGTCTTCCAGCGCGTGGGCGTCACGCATAGGATAGAAGAGTGCAGCATCCGCCCAGATCTCCCGCAGCGTCGGCAGGTCACTCAGCACCAGTGCGCACCCGCTCAGCGCAGCCTCCAGCGGAGCCAGGCCAAACGGCTCGTAGCAGGAGGTGGCCACGTAGATTGCGGTCCGGCTATAAAGCTCCCGTAGTTGCGCCGAGCTCTGCTTGCCCAGGTATGCAACCCCACGAACGGTGGAGGACGGCGGCGGCTGCGAAGGAAAGCTGTGAGAAACCGGCGAACGCGCTTCGCCAGCGATCCAGAGTGGCATTGGGACGTCCAGCTCTTCGAGCAGCGAGACGTGCTTGCCAGGGTCCCAGGCGCGGCCTACCGTAATCGCCTGCAACAGCTTTGGCTCATTTGGCAGAAACAGCTCCGGCGAGCGCCCGTTTGGGATAACTTCGATGTGCCGATCAATGCCGTACTGTTCGCGCAGTTCTCGCGCCATCCACTCGGTCGGTGCGGCAAGCTGTGTTGCCGCCTGCAGGCCTGCACGTACCAACGCGGCATATGCACGAAGTCGCCCAGTATCCGGGGCGCCTTCGCCATGGACGGCCTGCCACCAGCTCAGCACGTCGCTGTGTCCGGTCAGCAAGACCGGCAGTGTGTCGGCCAGCTCTCCGTAGGCAAACTGGTTGGTGTGCAAGACATCCGGTTGCAGCTCCGCAGCCAGCTGTCGTAGCAGCTCGTCGGACCGGCGCAGATCGTCGCCGGCATCATCCATCCACTCCAGCCGGTACTCTGTTTCGATGCACCGAAAACGCGGAGACTGCAGCGCACTCACCCAGGCGCGCTGCCCCGCATCCAGAGCCTGACCGAGCGTGACGAGTGTGACCTCGTGGCCGTTCCGCACCAGCCCGGCGCTTAGCTCTTCTGTGTACGTCCACACGCCGCCCACCGCATCCGTGGTTAGAAGGACGTGCATTCCAGCTCCTCAAGCGCGACAGGCGCCTCTTCCTGGATATCGCTGAAGCCTTTGTCCGCAAAGAGGCTGAGGTAGTAACGGTGCGCGCGTTCCCAGGCTTCATCGTCCGGGGCCGCGCCAAAAGTCTCAACGTACAAGGGCGATCCGGGAAAAGGGAAGATCGGTACCGGATCGGAGACCCAGACGCCTTGCGCCTTTAGCTCCGCCTGCCATGCCGCCACTGCGGATGAGTCATCCTGCGCAGTTCGGATCAGGTTGGCCTGCACCCACGGGATACGCTGCCTCCCATAGGCAAGCAGTTCGGCAATGCGCTCGGTTGAAAGCCGGCAGTTCTTGTTTAGTTCTTTACGGCCTTCGACGGTGATCGATTCGATGCCGCACTCGATCGAGATTGCATGTGCTCGGCCGAGGAGATCGAAGCCGTCTTCATCCCAAAGATCGATGCGAGTCTGAAAGCCGATCTTTACCGGTCGCTTTGCGATCTCTTCAAGCAAACCACGCACGTTCTTCCCGACGCCGAAGATCTCGTCAATGAAATAGATGTAGGTCACCCCGCGCGCAAGGAGAGCATCGATCTCCGCCAGCACGGAAGCCACCGGCCGCTCACGATACTTGTTGCGAAAGAGTGTCTTATTGCAGAAGGAGCATGACCAGGGGCAGCCGCGAGCATACTCGAGCTCGGCTCCCAAACCCTCGACGTGCTCGAAGACATGATGCTTGTGCGTGTGAAGCTCAACCGGGTAGTCGCTCAAATCAATCGGGCCAAGCTGCTCCATTGCCGTCACGCCAAGCCCGTCGCTCAGGTGGATACCGTCACCATCCTGCCAGCAGCAGCCGGCAACCGAGTTCCAGGACTGGGTTGCGAGCAGCGGCAATATTTGATCATGCTCACCGCGCAGCACGATCTCCGCCCCGGTCTTGCGCAGCGTGGCGGCCGGCGTCACCGAGCCATGCGGACCGATGAGCACGAACTTCGCATCGCGCTTCAGATTGGCCCGCAGGGCACGTACCCACTCCTGCGGCACGCGCAGCTCGGGCGGAGGGCAGCGCCAGAACAGGTAAGACGGCGCGGTCGGGATCACAACGAAGTCCGGCGCAAACGCCTCCGCGTGCATTCGCTCGCTCACCTCGCCGGGCGACAAAGCTTCCATCTGTGCATCGATCAGCATCACCTGCTGACCGGCTTTGCGGAGCTCCTCGCGAGCATGCAACAGCTCCAGTGGCAGATGTGGATCGCGGCAGCCGAAGTATGTGGAACCTTCGAAGCTCCAGCGCGGGTTTACCAGAAGATAGTTCCTGCAGCTCTTCATGCTATAGACCCCTGCTCGCTCACTGCCATCTCCGGCTCCGGCGTGACGTCGGTGCGGCTGCGCCGCCCCTGCAGATCGCTTGCCCAGAAGGAAGCTATGTCAGCAAAGATCGTTTTGAGGGTCCGCTCGACCTTCCAGCCGGTGTGCTCACTTAGCCTGGTGGTATCGCTGATATAAATCTGCTGATCGCCGGGGCGGGCTTCTGCGTAGGAGATACGCGCGCACGCGCCAGTCTGTTGCTCGATCATGGCGATTGCCTGGCGCACGGAGAGTGCCTGGTGCAGGCCGCCACCTACGTTGTACACCTTACCGGCGGTGTCGCCCCTCCGCTGCGCGACGTGCTCCATCGCGTGCACCAGGTCGTGTACATGGAGGAGATCGCGCACCTGGCAGCCATCGCCGTAGATCGTGATGGACTCACCTTCCAGCATGGAGTAGAGGAAGTGCGCCACCCAGCCCTGGTCCTCCGTCCCCAGCTGCCGCGGGCCTGCAATGCAGCTCATGCGGAAAACCACGGTCGGGACTCCATAGATGCGGGCATAGTCGTGCACATACTGATCGGCAGCACCCTTGGAACAGCCGTAAGGCGAGTGGAAATCGAGTGGGTGGGTCTCGGCAATACCCTGGAAATCTTCCGCAGCGAAGCGGTAGGCGTCGCCAACCTTCTGTACAGGAACATCCGTAAGTCCGCCGTAGACCTTGTTCGTCGACGTGTACAGGACCAGAGGCTTCGTCCTTGCAGCGCGCGCGGCCTCCAGCACGTGCAGCGTTCCCAGGACGTTGGTGTAGCAGTCTGCAAGCGGGTCCGTGATCGAGCTGGTTACGGCTACCTGCGCGGCGAAGTGGTAGATCTCTGTCGCGCCCTCGGCTGCTTCGCGAACCAGGGCACGCTCCCTGACATCACCATGCACAAAGCTCAGGCGTCCTGCAGCAGCAAGCGAGCGGAGCCACAGCAGGTTCTGCTCTACCCCCGGGCGTGCCAGGCTATCAAGCACCGTGACATGCGCGGAGCTGTGATGCAGAAGATGCGCCGCCAGATTGCTCCCAATAAATCCGGCACCTCCGGTGATCAGAACGCGGCGTTCGGTCCCCCTCTTCAAAATGCCTCCTCGTAAGTGGAGCGTGTTGCCCCTGTTCCCCGTAACTCCGAAACCGGCTCAGGCCGACAAGCCATACGCGTTCAGCTCCTGGAGCATGGTCTCCGCTTTGTCTTCGGCCTGCTGCGCGCGGAGCCACTCGACCAGCTCGGCAAAGCCCTGCTCGTGCGTCACACTGGGCTCGTAGCCAAGCAGTTTGCGCGCTTTTGTCAGATCTGCGTAGCAGTGGCGAATGTCGCCGGAGCGGTAGCGCTGCGTGAGCTGGTGCGGCAGCTCCTTCCCGAGTGAGCCGGCGAGCAACTCCGCCACATGGCTAATGGAGATCGGCTGGCCGGAGCCGACGTTGATGACCTGTCCATTGGCTTCCTCGCGCTCCAGCGCCAGGATGTTCGCGCGGACGATGTCATGGACGTTCACGAAGTCGCGCTGTTGCTCACCGTCCTCAAACACCAGCGGCGGCTGCCCGTTGAGCAGGCGTGCGGCAAAGATGGCGGCTACACCCGTATACGGGTTCGAGAGCGCCTGACGTGTGCCGTAGATGTTGAAGAAGCGCAGAGCGACGACCGGCAGGTCGTAGACGCGGCCGTAGGTCAGGCAAAGCTCTTCCTGGTCCCGTTTCGAGAGCGCGTAGATGCTTGTTACCTCGCTCGGCTTATCCTCGGCCGTAGCGCGCGGCGTCAGAGCGCCACCGCACGCGGCACACTTTGGGTCCCACTCGCCCGCACGCAGCTGTGAGTTGCCCCGGATCGGCGGCGCGACTGGCCCGCACTCTTCGCAGGTGTAAGCGCCCTCACCATAGATCGACATGGACGAGGCTACAACCAGCTTCTGGACCGGTTGCTTTGAGTCGAGCAGCACCTGCAGCAGCTGGGCTGTGCCTCCCGTGTTCACATCCATGTAGCGCTGAATCTCATACATGGACTGACCCACACCGATCGCCGCCGCAAAGTGGTAGATCGCGTCCACACCTTCAATCGCCTGCTGCACCGCGGCACGGTCGCGCACGTCGCCGTACACCACCTCTACCTCGGGTGAGAGATAGGTGGGCAGTCTGCGGCCGTGGACCTGCGGTGTCAGATTGTCGAGCACTCGAACCGAGTGCCCCTTCCGCAGGAGGCCATCTGCAAGGTGCGAGCCGACGAATCCGGCCCCGCCGGTGATCAGAATGGTTCTGCTTCGTGTTGGCTGCATACCTGTCCCGCCTTTCCTGAAACAAACCGGATCAATTAGAGCGCAACCGCAATCGAGTCGAGCTCCTGCTTCTGTGCTGCCTGCGGGGCAGCGTAGCGGCTCACCGCCCAGCGCGCGAAATCAGTGAAATCTTCAATATTCCTAGGCGGGCTCGCCCAGTGCTGCTCCACCCCAAGGTGGTCCGGCGTGAAGCACAGCGTCATCGTGGTCTCGAAAGGAGCGAGCGCGCTCATCTGCCGGTCGAGCCATGCCTCTGCATCTGGTCGGAACCAGTCGGCCCAACTCACCCCGGTTCTCACATACCGCACGCCAAGCCGCTCCATCCACTCGACGGCGGCATCAAGGCGCGGATCCTCGAAGTGGAACCACTGGCAGAGCCCCAGCGCCGGGTTGCGTTCAACCAATGCCGGAAAGAGCGCCGCACTCTGCTTCGGTGTGCCGTCATGCCGAAGCAGGCCCATGTAGTAATGACGGTAGTACGAGGAGCCTTCTGCTTCCTTGTGCCGCGTCGTCGCTTCCCAGCTGGGCGGCAGATCGTACAGGCTGTACCAGTGCACCCGATCCGTCACTCCTTCCAGCAGGCCGGTCATACGCTCCAGCCCGAAGGCTGCAACCTCTTCAGCGCCAAAAGATGACGCACCGACCTCGGATACCCAAACAGGCAGCCCCGAGGCAGCCCTTGTTTCCCGGATGCGATCCGGCCACTCGTTCACATGCCAGTGATTCCAATCCAGAGGAAAACCGTGCACAGCAACGACGTCGATCTCATCAAGCGCGCCGTAGCTCCGCATCAGCTCAATCCATCGCCAATCACACGAGGAAACTCCGCCCAGCACGATCTTGAGCTCGGGGTTGACCGCGCGAATGGCGCGGGAGGACGACCGCACCATCGCGGCGAAGGATCTCCACTCGGGGTCAAGGTGAAAGTTCCAGTGCGACAGATTATTCGGTTCGTTCCAGAGCATGACTGCTTCTACCATCGAGTCCTATCCTTCCCTGCCGCTACCAAAGCTTTCCCGCAAACTCCAGCTCCTGCAGATACACGCCGTGCCGCTCGACCGCAGACGGCGTACAAAGCCACGTCTCTTCCTCCGGACGCGCATCAATGCGCAACCCGGCCGAGCGCAGCATCGCCTCCACCGCCTGGCAGTTCGGAATCCACCAGTTTGTCCGGTCGCCGGCGAAACTGTTCTCAAAAAAGCGCAATTGTGGAAAACCAGGATCGCTAAAAGGTCCTTCAGCCCAGAAAGCGTAATCTTCTTGCACTGGCTGTCTTGACTTCACCACGGCGTGCGGACGGAAAAGCGTCTGGAAGACGAGAAGCCCTCCAGGCTTGATTTTTTGCACGATGCGGTCGAGCGCGTACATCGGATAGCGCAGGTGGTAGAAGAGTCCCATAAACAAGACGATGTCGAACTGGCCCGGAAGCAGTGGCACGTCATAGGCGGAGCAGCGCTGATACTCGATCTCAAGACCGAGTTCATCCCGCACCAGGCGTGCCTGTGTCAGGTAAAGCTCTTCGGTATCCACGCCAAGCACGCGGCCGGCATTGCGGCGCTTGAGCTCGATACTGTAGAAACCCGCATTGCAACCGATATCGAGGACGGACTTGCCGGCCAGGTCCTGGGGCAGAGCTTCAGCCAGAGACTGCCACTTGACGGATGGATAGTCGCCGAGGAAGTGCTCCGGCGCGGTCTGCTCGCCATGAACCCGGATATTGTGGAACCATGGTCCAGCGTTGCGGAGCCGGGTTCGCAGATCGTCGTGCTGGTCTGCCTGCGTTTGTTGTCCTGCCAAAATGTCCAGCTCCGTCCTTTCCGGATGCGACGCTCACTGCTGCTAGCACGACAGGCCTACATACCGCCTGGCGACGAACTGGACCAGCTCACCGGGCTTCTACTTAGATGCTAACTATACCCTGCACGCCGGCTTATTCAAGGCTCTATTGAAAACTAACGCTGATGCTGTCTTGAGCTGGCAGAAAGCCCCAGTCTGCGGTAAGCCGGTTTGGATGCACCATCTATTCACAATGTCGCGTTACGGGTGCGGTACGCAACCCCAATCCGCTTCGTACGCCTCTCCTTATATACGGCCTCCACACATGTCCCGTCCGGCAGGCCGCAGCAGGAACCAGCGTCCGCAGCAGAATCGCAGCAGAAGTTCAGGAGAGATCATGGCACGCGATCCACTTACTTTCGGTCCCAAGCCACCGTTTGAGAAGCAAAAGCAGCCAGCGCCCGGCGTTGAGCAGCAGATCAATCCTCGCCCTGACAGCGGCCTCGAAAGCTACACCGGCCGGAATCGCCTCACCGATCGTGTCGCGCTCATTACCGGCGCGGATAGCGGCATCGGCCGATCCGTAGCCATTCTTTTCGCGAAGGAGGGCGCGGATGTCGCCTTTACCTACCTGCCCGAGGAAGAAGAGGATGCCAAGCTGACCACAGAGGCAGTCGAGCAGCAGGGCCGCAAAGCGCACAGCATCCAGGTCGACCTGAGCAGGCCGGAACGCGCACGTGCTGTTGTTGAAGAGGTTGTGAGCCAGTTCGGCAAGCTCGATATCCTGGTCAACAATGCTGCCTACCAGCGGACATACGCCAAGCTCGAGGACGTCCCGGGTGAGGAGTTCGCCGCCGCATTCACCATCAATGTCGGCGCCACCTTCGCGTTTTGCCAAGCTGCTGAAAAACACCTCAAGCCGGGCGGCGTCATCCTCAACACCACCTCCATTCAAGCGCTGGATCCGAGTCCCAACATCTTTGTCTATGCGGCAACCAAGGCCGCGATCTTGAACCTGACAAAAGGGCTTGCCAAGCTGCTCGGGTCCAAGGGCATCCGGGTCAACGGCGTCGCTCCAGGCCCGGTCTGGACACCGCTGATCCCGGCCACCATGGATGCGGAGAAAGTGGAGCAGTTTGGCAGCAAGACTGTCTTCGAGCGCCCGGCGCAACCGGTTGAACTTGGAGCTGTCTACGTCTTTCTCGCCAGCGACGACGCGAGTTTCGTCACGGGCGAGATCTACGGCGCGACTGGCGGCCTGACTCCAGTCTAGGAAGAGGAGCGCGGCAGCCGGGAGCCTGGCTGCCGCTCCCTACTCCCGGAACCGCCGTCTCACAACGGTTTACGGAGGTACGGCATCCGAGCGATGAAACCGCAGGCAGCCGATCCGCCAGGCTGCCTAGCAACTTTCCGTGACTGCGAGCCGATAGCGCCGAATGGCAGAAGCAACCGTGAAGACGACAAGCGCCTGGGGTGAGCGCATCGAGGCGCTGCGTAACGTTCCGCCAGTCCTGGGCATTCTGTGGGAGTCGGGTCCGCCGGTCGTCACCTGGGGTTTGATCCTGCGCGTCGTCGTTGCGGGCGCTCCAGTCGCTGGCGGCTACGTGGCCGCGCGCATCATCAGCGGCGTGCAACAGGCGATCGGTGGCCACGGCACCCCATCGTGGTTCTGGTGGATTGTTGCCCTCGAGGTAGCGATCGTTATCTTCACCGGCATCTTTCAGCGGCTGATCGACTATACCGACTCGCTGCTCGCCGACCGCTACACGCATTACGTTTCGATCCGCGTCATGCGGCAGGCAGCGCAGCTCGACCTTACCACCTACGAGAATCCCGAGTACTACGACCGCCTGGAACGAGCTCGGGTGCAGGCCACAGACCGGCTGGCCATGATCCAGATGATGGGGCGGCTTTTCCAGCAGATCCTCACGACGCTTTTCTTCTCTGCCGTGCTGGTCATCAAAGCGCCACTGCTGATCTTGCTCCTTCTGGTCGCGGTCGTGCCGTCTTTTCTCGGAGAGACACACTTTGCCTTTCTTGGCTACGCCAAGAACTTTCGCCAAACCCCCGCGAAACGCGAGATGGACTATATTCGGCAGGTTGGCGGCTCCAAAGAGTCGGCGAAGGAGCTGAAGCTTTTCAACCTGAGCGACTACTTCACAGACCGTTTTGCGCGGCTTTCACTGGGTATCTACGAAGAAAACATCGCGCTCTCAAAGCGTCGCCTCTTCTGGGGCGGCCTGTTCGCGATTATCGGCATCGGCGGCTACTACTCTTCCTATGTTTACGTCATCTGGCGCGCGGTCACCGGTCACTACAGTTTGCAGGATTTTGTCTTCATCACGGGCTCAGTGCAGCAGGCGCAAACCAATCTGCAGCAGGTGTTTTCCATTGCTTCCGGCATCGCCGATCAGGCGCTCTTTCTTACCGATCTGATTGGATTCTTCGAGATGAAGCCCACCGTTGTTTCCAAGCCGGATGGGCGCAAGGTCCCGCGCCCGATCCAGCGCGGCTTCGAGTTCCGCAACGTTTCCTTCGCCTATCCCGGGACCACGCGTCGCGTGCTCAAGAACTTCAACTTCTTCCTTCGCCCGGGCGAGCGTATCGCGCTGATCGGTGAGAACGGCCAGGGAAAAACAACCGTCGTCAAGCTCATCACCCGGCTCTACGACCCAACCGAGGGCGAGATCCTGCTCGACGGCATCGATCTGCGGGAGTACGCTCTCGACGATCTCCACCAGGAAATGGGCGTCATCTTCCAGGATTTCATGCAGTACGACATGACGGTACGTGACAACATCGCCGTGGGCCGGGTTGAGTTGCCGCATACTGAGGACGAGATTGAAGCAGCGGCCGAGAAATCGCTCGCAGCCAGTGTTGTGCGCAAGCTTGGCTCCGGGTATGACCAGATGCTGGGCCGCCGCTTCGAGAACGGCGTTGACCTCTCGGGCGGCGAGTGGCAACGTATAGCACTGGCTCGGGCGTACCTTCGTGACGCGCAGTTGTTGATTCTTGACGAGCCCACGGCGGCGCTCGATGCACGGTCGGAGCTGGAGGTTTTTGAGCGTTTCGCGGAGCTGACGCTGGGCAAGATGGCGCTGCTCATCTCGCACCGCTTTTCAACTGTGCGCATGGCTGATCGCATCGTCGTGCTGGCCGGCGGCCAGCTGGTGGAGGAGGGCGACCACGCGCGTCTGATGGCGCTCGGCGGCCGCTATGCGGAGATGTTCGAGATGCAGGCGGCCAGCTACCGCTGAATCTTCCCCATTTTGTTACTTTCCTGGAGCAGGTGCGTGACAGATTCCACTTCGACCGGCAGCCTCTCAACACAGTCCGGACAGCCTCAGACCGCGCCAGCGGCTTTCGTGTGGCAGGAAGACAGCCTGCGCGCGCAGGCCCGCGCCGACGCACATAGCTGGAATGCCAGCCGCAACCCCCGCGGTCCAAGTGGCCTCCGCAATCGCGCGGAAGCGGCTCGCTCGGCGCTGAACGCCCTGGTGCAGAAGCTGGATGTACTTCCTGAGCCTGATGGAATTACCGGCGCGACCGATCCGCTTCTGGTGCTCCGCGAAAACCCGCGCCTGCTGCGTTCCGCGATCAATGAAGTCGCAGGGGGTAAGCGTGTGCTCGACCGCCTGCCGCGACTCTCGCCCGACAGCGGGGGTGAAAACTCCGGCCTGCCGCGTGTTCTTGCCGTTGCGACCGGCTACTTCCAGGGCACCGGCTATGGCTGGGACGCGAAAGCTCTCCCTGTTTATATCGACGAGGTACAAAAGCTCGAACCATTGGAGCTGCAGGAGATCTGGTCGCTTTCTTCCATCATGAAGTTCATCCTGGCTGAGCGCGCTGTCAGCGAGGGCGAAGCCGTGCTCGCAGCCGGGGCGCCTCCAGGGCTTAACCCGGTCATCCAGCGTTGCGTCAAGAGCCTTCGCGAGCTGGGCTACGCCGACTGGACGATCGTGGGTGAACCCATGCTCGCCTTCGACGCGGTGCTTCGCGAAGACCCGGCCGGAGCCTACCCGCGCATGGACTTTGACAGCCGCGAAGCCTACCGGAAACGCATTGCCGAGCTGGCGCGATACGCCGATGCTACCGAAATCGAGGTTGCCCGCGAGGCACTCCGGCAGGCCCGGCTTGCCGGCGAGCGCACGATGGAAAACCCGCGTGTGTACCTGCGCGAGTCGCACGTCGGCTACTACCTGGTTGACGGCGGCATCGCAGATCTCTCCCATGCCATCGGTTACCGGCCGCCACTGGCTGAGCGCGTGCGCGTGGCCGCCCGTCAGGATGCCGATCTCTTCTACATCGCACCGATCGAAGTCCTTTCGGTTCTGCTCATTGCCGCACTGATCGTGCCGATAGTGCCTGCTTCGCATACCTTCCTGGCGTTGGTGCTGCCTTTTCTGCTCCTCATTTTGCCGGTAACGCAGGGTGTCGTCGACCTCGTCAACAACACGGTCACGGCCCTTTTCGAGGCGCGCTCGTTGGCAAAGCTGGACTTCCGCAAACGCGGCATTCCTGCCGACTGCGCCACGCTGGTTGCCGTACCGACCCTGCTGCTGAATGAAAAGCAGCTGCGGGAGCTGGTGGCGGAACTTGAGGTTCGCTATCTTGCCAACCGCGACCCTCACCTACATTTCGCGCTCATCACCGATCTGCCTGATGCCGTCACGCGGCCGCGCGAGAACGACTCGGATTCGCTCGTCGACCTCGCCATCAAGCTCATCGACACGTTGAACCAGCGCTACAGCGGGGCAAATGGTGGAAGCTTCGCGCTCTTTCATCGTCACCGCATCTTCAATTCGCGCCAGGGTGTGTGGATGGGCTGGGAACGCAAACGCGGTAAGCTCCTTGACCTGAACAAGTACCTCGAGGGTGCCTTCGACGCGTTTCCCGTGAAAGCGGGAGGTGTCGACCAGGTGCGTAGCGTGCGCTATATCATCACGCTCGATTCGGATACGCAGTTGCCGCGCGGCACTGCAGCCGCGATGATCGGCGCGATGGCGCATCCGCTCAACCGCGCTGTCATCGATCCCGAGCGGCGCATCGTCACCGCCGGCTACGGCATCCTGCAGCCACGTGTTGGCGTCAGTGTGCAGTCTGCTTCACGCTCACGCCTGGCAGCGCTGTTCTCCGGGCAGACCGGCTTCGACATCTACACACGCGCTGTTTCGGACGTTTACCAGGATCTTTACGGCGAGGGCATCTTCACCGGCAAAGGCATCTATGAGGTCTCGACACTTCACGCCGTGCTGGACCGTCGCTTCCCGCGTAACGCGCTTCTCTCGCACGATCTGATCGAGGGCGCGTACGCGCGCGCCGGGCTCGCTACCGATGTTGAAGTGGTCGACGATTACCCGTCACACTACTCGGCTTACACCCGGCGCAAGCATCGCTGGGTTCGCGGCGACTGGCAGATCGCGCAATGGCTGTTCGCCAACGTTCCCGATGAGTCGCGCAAGCTCGTCCGAAATCCCATCTCCACCATCTCGCGCTGGAAGATCTTCGATAACCTGCGACGCTCGCTGGTCGAGCCATTCACCATGCTGCTGCTCATCGCAGGCTGGCTCGGCCTCGACGGGGGCCCACTCTACTGGACGCTGATCACCCTTCTGCTGATGTTTCTGCCGACGATCGTTCAGTTCCTTTTCTCGCTGGGTCGTGCGGCAGTCTCGGATCAGGTTGGCGCGGTCGGCGAAGCCATCACCGGCACGGCGCAGGCTGCATTTATCACGCTGCTCAACGTCGTCTTCCTTCCCCATTCCACTTTCCTCTCACTCGACGCGATTCTGCGTGCACTGATCCGACGCTTTATCACAGGCCAGCGACTGCTGGAGTGGGAGACCGCTGCCGAGGCCGAGGCCGGCAAACGCGTCACGCCGGTGGACCGCTATCTCACCGCGTCACCGCTCTTCGCCCTCGTGGTAGCGCTTCTTGTCTTCTGGACTCACCCGAGATCGCTGCCAATCGCGTTGCCTGTGCTGCTGTTATGGGGCGCAGCCAGCCTCATCACCGCATGGTTGAACCGGCCACCCCGAGAAGAGACTGCTGCGCTTGATGCTCGCGATACAGCTTTTCTGCGAGAGCACGCACTACGTATCTGGCGCTACTTCTATCAGTTCGGCGGCGCCCAGCATCATTACCTCATCCCCGACAACGTCGAAGAGCAGGGTCTTTTCGAAGCGGCACGCGTTTCACCAACAAACCTGGGTCTGCTGCTCAATGCGCGCCAGGCTGCAGTCGAGTTTGGCTGGCTCACGGTGCCCGAGTTCGCGGAGCTCACCGCCGCATCCTTCGCCACCTTCGCGTTGCTGCCGAAGGAGCGCGGGCACTTATACAACTGGTACGACACGCACACACTCGAGCCGCTCCAGCCGATCACTGTTTCCTCCGTCGACAGCGGTAACTTTGCCGCCTCGCTTTACACGCTGCGTATGGGAGCAGCCGAGTTGCTGTCGCGCCCGCTCATTGATCGCCGGCTCTTCAACGGGTTGCGCGACCAATTCTCGGCCGCCGGCATGACGGATGCGCACGCGCCCTCCTATGAGGACTCACCAGATGCTGCCGTGCAATGGGTGATAAATCGCGCCGCACCTGATACGCCGGATGCGAGCGCAACGACTGCCCACGAAGCAGACTGGTGGCGCTCCGAACATGCCACTCGGCTTCGAGCCATATCCAGGCTTGCCGAAACATATGAGCCGTGGCTGCTGCCGCAGTTCGCACCGCTGCGCGCGCTCCCTGAGCTTGGCCTTGCAGACAAGGCTGCCCACCCTGTACTGAGCGTCGCGTCAGAGTTTGCATGGAGACTGGACGAGAAGCTCCGTCTGATCGCTGAAGCTCCCGCTGGCACACCTGCAAATCTCACGCTCATCCAGCAGCTTCGCGAGCTGCTGCCGTCTGCTGCCGGCCAGCTGCGGACGCTTGCTCGCGCGATCGAGCGCTGCTCCGAAGAGGCCTTCCGTCTTGCGACGGAGATGGACTTCGGTTTCCTAGTCGACAAAGACCGGCAGATGCTTTCAATCGGCTACGATGTGCCGAAGCACGAGCTTCACTCGGCCTGCTACGACATGCTCGCCTCGGAAGCACGCATCGCGGCCTTCATCTCAGTCGCCAAGGGTGATCTCGAACAGACCAGCTGGTTCAAAATGGGCCGTACCCACACGATGGCCTATGGCCATGCCGTGCTGCTTTCCTGGACCGGCACCATGTTCGAGTACCTGATGCCTTCGCTCTGGATGCGCTCTTACCCGGACACGCTGATGGCGCGCACTCTCTCGGGTATCGTCGAGGTACAGCGGGCTTTCGCCAAGCAGCTTCGGCTGCCATGGGGCATCTCGGAGTCAGGCTACGCCGAGGTCGACGACGCAGGTCACTACCACTACAAAGCCTTTGGTATTCCGCAGATCGCGCTCAAGTGGGACGCGACCGCCGGACCGATTGTTTCACCCTACTCGAGCTTCCTTGCGCTCGGCATCAGTCGCACAGAAGCACTACATAACCTTCACGCCATGTCGAAATCAGGCTGGGGCGGCGCTTATGGCCTCTACGAAGCGATTGACTACATGCAGGGCCGTGAGCGCCCGCGCCTTGTGCGCGAGTGGATGGCTCACCACCAGGGCATGTCTCTGATGGCGCTCCTTAATTTGCTGCAGGATGAGGCCTGCAAGCGCTGGTTCCATGCGAACCCACACCTGCAGGCGACCGAACTGCTGCTGCACGAGAAACCGATCCGCGAGGCGGCACTGCGGCAGGAGGTGAAGCAGCAGCCGGTCAAGAAGGCTCAGCCGCAGCCCGTTTAAAGGCGAGCAGCTTGCATCATGCGCTCTGCAGAACCGCTGCGCGCCTGGCGAAGTGCTCACGATACACGCTCAGCACCTTTTCGGCGCGCTCAGGATCAGTGGACCAGCTCTTGGAAAGTTCTGCAACGAACTGCTCACCGGTTGCGGCAGAGAGTGCCGCGCGATAGTGCGGGTATGCATTCTCGAGTTGTCGAAGTACCGTCATTCGCGCCGCGAAGCATGCCGCCCAGTTCGGAAACATCATCCACTCCGCCTGCACCATCACCCAGCTTCCGTGCAGAAACTCGCGCGTCGGCATAGAAAGCGACGCGCCCGCAGGCGGGTGAGACTGTTTTTGACCGAACAGGTTGTTTGCCTTCTCCGCAAGCATGCTGCGGCCCCAGGCCGACTCAAGCGCCGCCTCACAGGCTGCATGGTCCGGGAATATGTGTCCGGCAGCACGCGCCGCGGCCGCTGCTTTCTCGAGAAACTCCTCTGGCGTCAACTCTCTTTCCTCCGCGCATGAAAAAGGGCGCGCCGGCGGCGCGCCCATCTCTTACCAGTATCCCGAAAGCACGGAATACTCTGTGCAAAACTCACACCACGAAGTACTTGGCCTGGGGGTGATGCACAATCATCGCGTTAGTGCTTTGCTCCGGCTCCAGGTGGAAACCCTCGGTCAGTCGCACGCCGATCGTCTCCTCCGGCTGAAGCAGTTCGAAGATCTTCGTCTGATCCTCAAGATTCGGGCACGCCGGATAGCCAAACGAATAGCGTGACCCGCGGTACTTCTGGTGAAACAGATCGCGCACCTCCGGTGCATCGTCCTCAGCGATCCCAAGCTCTTCGCGAATCAGTTTGTGTGCGTACTCGGCCAGCGCTTCAGCCGTCTCGACGCCGAGCCCATGCACATAGAGGTAGCGTGTAAAGTCGCCCGCGTCGAACAGCTTCTTCGTCTCTTCGCTCGCGCGGTCGCCAATGGTTACGACCGAGAAACCGATCACATCCATCCGGCCGGAGTCCTTTGGATGAAAGAAGTCGGCAATCGAAAGCATGCGGCCCTCCCGCTGACGCGGAAATTGGATACGCAACCGCTCTCGCGGTACGCTTGCCCCTGCATTCTCCGGCTCGTATACCACCACGTCGTTACCGTCAGATTGGGCTGGGAAGAAGCCGTACACCAGCTTGGGCCAGAACCAGCCTTTCTCTTTGATCTCGCTTTTCAGGCTGCGCAGAATCGGCCGGTATTTCTCCTCGACCAGGCGCAGGTAGTCGCTGGCCGAGGCTGTCTTGAGCTGCCACTGGTTCTTGAACAGCGCCGTCTCGTTAACGTAGCTGAAGATGAGGTCCAGATCGAAATCCTTGCAGACGCGCGTTCCGTAGAAGGTCGGCACCGGCGTCTGCTCCTCAGGAATGACCCAGCGAGAGCGCACGATCGGGCCGCTGCTCACCGGCAGCTGCTGTGCCGCGGCAATGTGGGGTGCTACGGGAAACACCTTGACCGTGCTTCCTTCCTCGATTCGCCGCTCTCGCGCTCCATCCTCAGTCGTCAGATCGCTCATAACGTGCAGCCCCGCAAACGCATCTTCCGCATAGAAAACTGCTGCCGAGTACTCCTGCCGAAGATCCTGCTCCACGTACTTGCGTGTCAGCGCCGCGCCGCCGCAGATGACGGGCGTGGTCATCTGAAGCCGTTGAAGATCCTGGATGACATACTTCATCTCCAGCGTCGATTTCACCAGCAACCCGCTCAGTCCGATCGCATCGGCCTTGTGCTCCTGCGCTGCGCGGATGATCGCATCTGCAGGCTGCTTGATGCCCAGGTTAACTACCTTGTAGCCATTGTTTGAGAGGATGATGTCAACCAGGTTCTTGCCGATGTCGTGCACATCACCCTTGACCGTCGCGAGCACGATCGTTCCCTTCTGCGTCCCCTCCACGCGCTCCATCTTCGGCTCAAGATAGGCAACGGCGGCCTTCATGACCGCGGCCGAATCGAGCACCGAAGGCAGCTGCATCTTGCGCGCGCCAAACAGGTCGCCAACAGTCTTCATGCCGTCCAGCAAAACAGTGTTAATCAGCTCCAAGGGGGTATACATGACCAATGCTATGTCGATTACCTCTTCCAGCGATTGCTTCTCCGCTCCCTGCCCCAGCGTGCGCTCGCCGCGGATAATCAGCTGCTTCAGCTTGTCTTCCAGAGGCAGGCTCTCCACCGCTGCTTCGTCTTCTGTCGCGCTGGGGTCGATTCCGGTGAAGTGGGCCATGTATCCCTGCAACGGATCGCCTTCGGAGGTGTCCTGGAAGATGAGCTTGCGCGCGAGCTCCACTTCGCGCTCGGGTATCTTGTAGAGTGGGTAGATCTTTGCGTAATTGACAATTGCGGCGTCCAGCCCGCGATCGACTGCTTCCTTCAGGAATACGCTGTTGAGCACGCGCCGCGCATAAGCATTCAGGCCAAAGGAGATATTGCTGACTCCCAGGATTGTTTTGGCACGCGGCAGCTCCTGCTTGATGCGTTTGATCGCTTCAAGCGTCTGCATACCCGCGTCGCGGTAGTCCTCCTGCCCGGTCGAGATAGGCAGAGTCAGTGGGTCAAAGAGCAGGTCCTCCCCGCGCATCCCGTATTGCTTAGTCGCGAGCGAATAGATCCTCTTCGCTATTGCAACTTTCTTCTCCGCGGTCAGCGCCATGCCTTCTTCGTCGATGGTCAGCGCGACTACTGCTGCACCATAGCGCTTTGCCATCGGCAGCACCTTGCTCGTTCTCTTCTCACCGTCCTCAAGGTTGATGGAGTTGATCAGCGGCTTGCCGGGCACACGCTTCAAAGCTTCCTCAACGACGTCAGCCTCCGTTGAATCGATCATGATAGGCGCAGTAACGCGCGTAGCCATCTTCTCAAGCACGCCGTTCATGTACGCCTTCTCGTCTTCTCCTACGACCGCGCAGCAAAGGTCCAGAACCTGTGACCCTTCGCTCGCCAGCCGCTTTGCCATAGCGAGAATGCCGTCGTAGTCTCCTCCACGCACCATGTCGCGGAAGTGTGCGACCCGCGTCGTCGTGTTCATCTCTTCCGCGACGATCACAGGCTGACCGTCTACCTCAAGCGGTGTCGCCGAGAAAGCGCTGGCGACCACGCCCTGCGGCCTCACAGTGCGGCTTGCAGGTAGAGCATCCTTCACCGCTTCCACAACCGCCCGCAGATGTTCAGGCGTCGTGCCACAACAGCCACCTACTACCTGCACACCATACTCGGTAACAAAGCGCCGGTGATACGCCGCCAGTTCCTGAGGCGTCAGCTTGTAGACCGCTACGCCACCCTCGTTCTGCGGCAGCCCGGCGTTCGGCAGCACGCTGATCGGCCTCTCCGAGTTCTGGCACAGGAAGCGAACAGCGTCGTTCATCTCGGCTGGCCCGGTGGCGCAATTAAGCCCGATGACGTCCGGCTCAAAACACTCCACAACCGCAAGTGCCGCACCGATCTCCGAGCCCAGCAGCATTGTGCCAGTGGCTTCGAGCGTCACCTGCATCTGCAATGGCAGGTCTTTGCCTTGCGCGCGCATCGCGTCTCGGCAGGCAGCGAGGGCAATCTTCGCCTGCAGCAGATCCTGACAGGTTTCAATCAGCAGCAGATCTACGCCGCCCTCGATCAACGCCACAGCCTGCTCGCGGTACATTGCCGCCATCACGTCGTAGCCGATGTGCGCGAGCGAGGGCAGCTTGGTCGTCGGCCCAATGGAACCCGCGACGAATCGTGGCCGCTCGGGCGTCGAAAACTGTGCAGCTACCTCGTGCGCCAGCCTTGCCGCTGCAACGTTTAGCTCATGCGTGCGCTCGCCCAAGTCGTACTCGTCCAACACCACGCGAGTCGAACCAAAGCTGTTGGTTTCCACGATGTCGCAGCCCGCCTCAAAAAAGCTCGCATGGATCGAGCGGATGATGTCCGGCCGCGACAGCACCAGCAGCTCATTGCAGCCTTCCTTGCCCCAGTAATCATCCACGGTGGGCGCGTGCAACTGAATGTTAGTGCCCATCGCGCCGTCATAGACAAGGACGCGCTCACGTAGAAGCTGAAGGAAAGATGCCATAGGAAGGAGGGACGCCGTTTCCGGCGCCCAGGATCATTCTATCTGGTTGGACATGGTTGCATCGCCGAGTAGCACCAGCACGGACCTGCCACAGATCGCTTACAGTACAGGTTCTACGGGGTCCACAACCCAGATCTGCAGCTCACCATCCAGCAGCGGACCCATCGCTTCGCCCGCAGCCTTAAAGTGTTCCGAGCTCTTATGTGCCTCGAACTCCTCTGGGCTGCCATACTGCTCACTGAACAGGAACTCGCCGCCATCGGTTGTCTCGAAAAGCTCGTAGAAGTCGACGCCATCCTCGGTCCGGCTCGCCTTGACCAGCTCCAGCAGTTGCTCCCGAAGATCCTGCTCCTTGCCGGCCTTTGCTCTTGCACGCGCAAACACCCGTACCTCTGCCATCGTAACCCCCGCTCTGTTGGATGCTCTCGGCAATAAGAAGCGGGGGCCCCCAGGGCCCCCCGGGTCCCAAACACCCCCGCGGAATTTGCCCCCTCTGGCCCCCCTGGGGCGACCCCC
>CAXTMF010000010.1:0-85015 GCA_964245435.1 uncultured Acidobacteriaceae bacterium | reverse complement strand
CCCTCCCTCCCAACCCCCCGCTCTTGCGCAGCCCGGCGCAATAACCCTGCGGGGCCCGCTCGCCCCCCGCTTTCCCAAAAGACCGTAGCTTACTTGACCGAGTCTGCCCCGCTTGAGGCTACGCCCGGTAGACCGATGTTCGGCACAAGCATGTCTTCTTTCCGCATCACCAGCGTCGTTGCGTTCAGGCTGGCTAACTCGAAGCCGTGCCCGTGAGTGATGGCATCCGTCGGGCAGGCTTCCACGCAGTAGCCGCAGAAGATACAACGGTTGTAGTCGATGTTGTAAACCTTGGCGTAACGCTCCGCACTGGAGATACGCTTCTCGGCCGTATTCTCCGCAGCCTCAATGTAGATGCAGTTCGCGGGGCAGGCCGCCGCGCACAGGAAGCAGGCGACACACTTTTCCAAGCCATTTTCGTCGCGCTGCAGCACATGCGCGCCGCGGAACCGCTCCTGCAGCATCGCACCGCGATTCGGCCCCGGGCCATCCGGGTAGTTCTCCACTTCGGTTGGCTCAAACATTTCCCCGAACGTGATGCTCATGCCCTTGGCGATACCCTTGATGTTGCGAACGATCGACATATAGCTAGTATACCTGTGCGGGCAGAGCGCCGAGGCGCGGTGTCGAAGAGCCGAATGAATTCGCGGAGAGGTCAAAATGTATCGTTCGATACCTCAGTCAGCCTTGCCACTCCTTCTCTTGTCTGCAACCTTCAACGCGGTGTATCTTGCTCACGCTCAAGGGGCAGCGACTTCACTCGCTCTCTCTGGACCGGGCCAGCAAACAACTTTCTCTACTGACGCGCTTAAATCGATGCACCACGTTACTCTTACGGTGAAAAACGGCCACTCCGGCGCTCATGAGACCTACTCCGGCGTGCCATTGATCGAGCTGCTGGAAAAGGTCGGCGCGCCTGAGCCGGCAGCCGTAAAGGGCAAGGTGCTCTCGGACTACATCGTGGCCACTGGCAGTGACAACTACCATGCAGTCCTCGCGCTCGCCGAGATTGAGCCGGACTTCCATCCTGGGGCCGTCATCGTCGCCGACACGCTCGACGGCAAGCCGCTCGACACCAAGGAAGGGCCGCTAAAGCTGATTGTCGAGGAAGACCAAAAGCCTGCGCGCTGGGTCCACAACCTTGTCAAGATTGAGCTAAAGCAGGCTGAGTAAAAAGGATTCCTGCGTGGTAGCGGCCACTTCGTGGGTGTGTAATCTCGGCAGTTTGTGACTAAGCATCCAGATCCTTAGTCGATCCCGAGCTTCTTCCAGATCCCGTCCACGCGCGACTTCGTGGCGGCATCCATCGCGATCATCGGCGGCCACACACGGTTGAACCCCTCCGCTGCCCATTTCTGCGTTGCATCGATGCCCATCTTCGATCCGAGATCCGGCAGCCGTGACGCATGGTCAAGGGAGTCCACCGGCCCAAGCGTGAACTGGATATCCCGCTCCGGGTCAATGTTGTTCGCGGTCCGCAGAACCACCTCGCCGAGGTCCTGCACGTCGCAGTCCTCATCCACCACTACGATGCACTTCGTAAACATCGCCTGACCCAGCGCCCAGATGCCGTTCATCACCTTTCGCGCGTGCCCGGCGTAGCTCTTGCGGATAGACACAATCATGAGGTTATGAAAGACACCCTCGGCCGGCAGATTGATGTTGACAATCTCCGGCAGCGTCAGCTTCATCAGCGGCAGAAAGATGCGTTCAACCGCCTTGCCCATCCAGGCGTCCTCCATCGGGGGCTTGCCGACGATGGTTGCAGCGTAGATCGGGGCTTTGCGGTGCGTGATCGCAGTGATATGGAAGACCGGGTACTCGTCCTCCATCGTGTAAAAGCCGGTGTGATCGCCGAACGGGCCTTCTGTTCGCAGCTCGTCCAGCTTCACAAAGCCTTCCAGGATGATCTCGGCGTGCGCCGGAACTTCGAGGTCGACCGTCTCGCACTTCACCAGCTCCAGCGGCTTCTGCCGCAGGAAGCCCGCGACGATATACTCCTCGACCTCGGGCGGCGCCGGCACGATCGCGGAAAAGGTAGTCGCCGGATCCGTGCCGATCGCAACCGCAACCTCCAGCCGGTCAGCGACCTGCTTTGTATATGCAACTGACGGTGTGCCTAAATCCCCCTCGACAGAACCCCTGGGTGCGCCAGATTTCTCGTGTAAGACTTGGTACTTCCCCGTCGCGGCAGCGACCGTACCGCCAGCCGTCCGTGCCATCGCGGCTACCTGCGCGGCCAGGTCGCCGGCCTGCGCACGCATGCGGTCCCGCAGCTGCTCGGCCGCATTTTTCTGGCGTTGCCAATGCATCCCGGTCGTCTGCCCGTCGTATACCTGGACCCGGTACATGCCCATATTGCGCTTGCCAGTCTTTGGGTCCCGCGTGATCACCAGCGGCAGCGTGATATACCTGCCGCCGTCCATTGGCCAGCACTGCAACACCGGAAATTCAAGCACGTCGATCCGGTCACCGCGGGCGCCTATCTTTACAACTTCCTTGCACGCCGCCTGCTTCGCCGATACTGTTTTCGGGAAGAACTTGCCGATGTCCGCCAGCATAGGCAGGAGCTTCAGCTTGCCCATAAGCCCTTCGGGCGACTTGGTCTCCAGTAGTGCCCGGATGCGCCCGGCAATCTCGTCGAGCGAGTCCACATCCAGCGCAAGCTTCATACGGTCTTCCGAGCCGAACTGGTTCATCAGCACGCGTGCGCCCGGGTAACCCTTCACTTTCTCAAAAAGCAGTGCCGGGCCGCCTGGTTTGCCGCCGCGCTTGCCTGCTTTGCTGGCGCGATCGGTGATTTCCGCGATCTCAAGAATCGGATCTACTTCTTCGCGCACGCGCTTCAGCTCGCCCGCGCGATCTATCGCCCTAATCCACTCCCGCAAATCCTGGTAAGGCACTCAACTCTCCCCGCCGTCCAAGTAAAAGCGGCTTCCCGATTCTAGCGCCGTACAAGCGCTTCTCCTGCGACTAGCGCTGAGACCGCTTTACAGCACAGGTCGATGCCGCGACAGTCGAACCGGATTGCTGTAACGGACCTGCAAGGGATTTCGGTCGAGCCTTCGTCTCAGAGAAAGGCAGCCGGAGGGTAATCACGGGAGCACAAGTAAACTCGTGCTCAATCAACGCCCGCCGAGGAGCAGCTCAGGCGCCGCTGTGGCTCATCCAGCGATCCAGCAGTGTCTGCGCGCAGCGGGCGCCGCACAGGTGCCGCACCTCGGCCGCATGCGAAAGCGCATGATTCCAGCCCGTCATCTTCAACATCGGTTCACCTTCAGAGCCGGGCTCGCCTGCTGTGGTTCCCATCCAGGCAAGCCACCAGTCGCCGCCGGTGTCGCTCTTGGCCTTGCTGCACACGTCGCAGTGGTAACTTTCAGTCCAGCTCATCTCAAGGAGTCTCTTCGCTGCGGAACTGCCCAAAGGTGCCTCGAACGGTGGCAGGGTTGCACCATCGTCAGGGCGCTACTGCAGGCCACGTTAGCACAACCCCCACGGCCCGGTTGGAAGAGCAGCCCACAAGCGACGCTTCGACTGGAGGAGTATCGGGGTGCAAGCGAGGGCGGCTTCTGCCTCTCGAAGGCCTAGTCCTGCCGAGGATTGTAAATGCATTGGTAGCCGACTGACGGGCTTGTGCGGCGGCAAGCGAAGCCGGCATGACTCGCGGCGGGAGAAGCCTGGATGCATCGCTCTTGACAGCGAATGAAGTTCACTTATGACGTTCCCCTGTTTCTGAAAGCTGAACAGACTCGGGGAGACAACCTCCACGTACGCGAACGACTTTGTGAAGAAGCACGAGCGAAAAGAAGGACCGGGCGCTCAGTTCATCGAGCCTTGTTGTTGTGCGGAAGGGTCCGTCGTCGAGACGACCCTTCCGGCAATCCCTCTTGCGGGGGGGGGGGCTAGTAAGTATCGAAGTTGGAGGTGAACTGAAAGCTGGACTGTGAAACACCGCTGCAGGTAGGTGAGGCGTAGCTCTGGCCTGCGCAGCCTCCGTTGTCCCGCGCAAACGACCACATGGCCAGCCGTGTGACGTAGCTGGTGGAGTTCGCGAAGTTCAGCAGTGTTTGCGCGTCGCTGAGGCTGAAGATCTCGGTGTTGGTGTCGTTGACGCCGATCATGGGGGTGATGCCGATCGTCGTCGAGGTAAGCCCGGCGGCCTGGAGCTGCCCTTCGGTCGCCTCGGCTGCGTCGATGGCGTCGGTGCCCATGGCGCCATTGTTATCGGAGCCTGAGCCGTAGTCCATCGCCATGACGTTGACCACGTCGAGCGCCAGGCCATCGGCTTTGGCGCTGTTGAGGATGTTGACGCCGGTCGAGACCAGACCAGTTGGCAATACCGGCAGCGTGTACGAGATGACGAGCCCCGGATTCGCGGCTTTCAGCCCAACGAGCGCCTGATCGCGTAGGGTGATGGAGGCCTGGTTCGAGACCGCGCCGCCTTCGATGTCAAAGTCGAGCATTTTGACGTTGTAGCGGTTGATCGCGGACTGGTACAGCGCCTGCAGCTGTGAGGCACTGGAGCAGTTGAGCGCCGGCTCCTGCCCGTTTGCGCCGCCAAAGGAAAGGATGACCTGCACGCCCGCGGCCTGGAGCGACTGGACGACGCTCAGCACAGTGTTGCCGTTCGGCAGTGTGTCGGTTGGCAGCGTGCCGCCGAGGCCGCCCCAGCCTACGGAGCAGCCGTTGGTTGCGTCGAGGAAAGCGAGCGTGATGGCCTTAAAGCCGGCCTGCTGTTGCTCTGCGACCAGTCCCTCATCGACGGTGAGGCTCATATCAACGTAGGGCGCGAAGAGGTGCGTCGTTGAGCCGGCGGGCGGGTTGGAGGGCGGTGTCGTTGGAGGGGTGGGCGAGGTAGAGCCGCTGCAGCTGCCGTCAACCATCCAGGGCTGACCGCTGCCGCTGGGACCGCTGCTGGTGGCTGGGCTATTGCCCTGGGTCCACCAGTTGGCGGTGTAGTTGGTGCCGTTGAGACTGGCGGTTTGCCCGCCGGTATAGGCCGTGCTGGCTGACCAGGGCGAAAAGCACGCCGTCGCGGCGTGGGCGGAGGCTGTGAAGGCGAGCGAGGAAAGGACTGAGAAAGAAGCAAGAATAAGCGGCAGCTTCATGCGCATGCGAGAGTCTCCTAGGCCACTCCACGTGGCAGGTCATATTGCGGGTTGCAAGACCAATTGCGGGTTGCAAGACCAAGGCAGGGCCGGGGCAGTCTCGCGCGAGCGCGCACTCGTACAGGGCCTCCTCCACATCCTTGCGGAGGCGGGCGTTGCTGCTGTCCGCTTCGTTTTCCGAGGCTTCAGCCTCGTTTGCAGACTTCCGGAGTACTATGCTCCTCGCCTGCTACTTTTTCCACCTTTTTAAATCATTTCTTTCTCAATTCAACCGGCCGCGTTCATGCCGGCTCCAGTATGAGCGTCCGGAGCTTGGTGCTGGTTCGAGAACGGCATGACAGCCGCGCACGCCTTTTCAAGTGAGGGCCACTACGCGTCTGGCGAAACTCGTGAAAAACTAGGGTATGAGCGCCACTGCCACCGCCACGCCCGCCGCCCGTAAGCTGTTCTCCGACCGCATCAACCGCATAGAAGTTTCGGCGACCATGGCCGTCACCGCTGAGGCGGCGCGGCTCAAGGCCGAAGGCATCAACCTGGTGGATTTCGGGGCGGGTGAACCGCACTTCTCCACGCCGAAACACATCAAGGACGCTGCGATCGCGGCGATCGAAGGCAACTTCACGCGGTACACAGCGGTTCCTGGCATTCCTGATGTGCGAAACGCGATCGCGGCGCGGCATGCAGCCGATTTCGGTACCAACTACGCCGCCGATGAAGCTGTGTTTACGACCGGCGGCAAGCTCGCCATCTTCAACGCGATCCAGGTACTGGTCGATCACGGCGACGAGGTCATCGTGCCGGTGCCGTTCTGGGTTTCATACAAGGACATCATCCAGTACGCAGGCGCAACCCCTGTCTTTGTGGAGACGAGCGAGGCCGAAGACTTCCGCGTAACTGCCGAGGCGATCGAGGCCGCCATCACGCCACGCACCAAGGCCATCCTGCTCAACACCCCCTCCAATCCAGCGGGTTCGGTCATTGCCAAAGATGATTTGTTCCGCATCGTGCAGGTGGCGGCCGAGCGAGGTATCTACGTGATGACGGATGAGTGCTACGTTTACTTGCAGTACGACGGGCAGATTTGCTCGGGCGCCTCGGTGGGGGCAGCCGATACTGCTGAGGGCAGGCGTGCGCGGGAGTACACGCTGGTCCTCGGCTCGCTCTCGAAGACCTACGCTATGACGGGCTGGCGTGCCGGTTTTGCGCTCGGGCCGAAGCCGATCATCGCGGCAATGAGCAAGTTGCAGTCGCAATCGACGTCGAATGCTGCCTCATTCGTACAGAAAGCTTCAGCAGTCGCGTTGTCGAGCTCGCAGGAGTGCGTCGCCGAGATGCGCGCGGACTACGTCAAGCTGCGGGATCGCATCCTGGCGCGCCTGGCGGAGATTCCGGACATGACCTGCACGAAGCCCGAGGGCGCGTTCTACGTATACCCAAATGTGTCGAAGTACCTTGGTAAGCCGGGCCGCCCATCGACGGCGATGGAGCTCTCAAAGCGGCTGCTGACGGAAGCGCGCGTGGTAGCTGTGCCGGGTGAGGCATTCGGCACCGACGAGCACATCCGGCTCTCCTATGCGGTCTCGCACGAGGCAGTGGAAGAAGGCGCGAAACGGATGAAGGAGTGGTTCGCGCAGCTGGCCTAAGAACCACGGCCAAGCGGCCTGCGAGGCGTGCGACCGCTTAAGAGCGGCTGTTTCTCTCGCCTGGCCATTCCTATTGGGTGGGAACGCGTTGTGACCGAACACGAAGGGGAGCGAATGAGGTTTACAGCGAGCGGCATCTTGTTCGATATGGACGGCATTCTGGTCTCGTCGCTCGGCTCCGTGGAGCGCTCCTGGACCAGGTGGGGCGAAATGCGCGGGGTCGATGGCGCAAAGGCGATGCTGACCGCGCACGGCAAGCGCGCGATTGAGACGATCCGCCTGCTGCGGCCCGACCTGGACGACAACGCGGAGCTCGCGATCATCGAGCAGATCGAGATCGACGACAAGGAAGACATCGCGGTACTGCCCGGGGTACCAGAGCTGCTACAGAGCTTGCCTGAGGGCAGCTGGACCGTGTGTACTTCGGCGACTGAGCGCCTGGCGCGAGTGCGCATGGAGCATGCTGGGCTGCGGCCGCCGGAGCGATTTATCTCGGCCGACATGGTCGACCATGGCAAGCCGCACCCGGAGCCGTATCTGCGCGGGGCGTCACTGCTGGGGTTTGCGCCCGGGCGCTGCATCGTCTTTGAGGACGCCCCTGCCGGCTGCGCGGCTGGCAAGGCGGCCGGTTGCATCGTTGTGGCGACCCTTTTTTCGCACACGCGCGAGCAGCTGGCCGTTGCAGACTATATTGTGGATTCGCTTGAGGGTGTTAGCGTGATAGGCCAGGTGGGTAGCCTCGAGCTGGAGTTTAAAGAGGCTTAGGGTGGGTGCACTGCCAGGTGATGCTGTGCGTCCCTCGACCCTCCTAATGAACTGCCGGAACCGAATCGCCCCGTGGCGAAGCCGCTGGCGATGGCGTCCTGCCGGAGCTGAATTGCCGTCGAGTGGTCTGCAGGTAAAGCCAAAGATCCCGTAGCCTGTCGCCATAGCGAGCGAAGTCCCCATCGGAGAACATGATCGCTTCGGCACCGATCATCACCATGGAAAACCACATCAGTCCCATGAAGTAGCCGATGGAGCTATGGAGCAGGAGTGCTCCAAAAGCGACCGGTAGCTTCCAGCGACGAGTCCAGATGAGAGTGGGCCAAAGCAGCTGGAAAGCCATGGTGGCGTATGTGAGCAGGGTGACTACAGTCGCCGAGTGCCACAGGTAAGGCGTCATTTGCGAAAGGTTGAACTCACCGGTTCGCAGAACGTAGTAAATGGCCGTGCCATTCTGCCACATGGTTCCGCTCAGCTTCGCCAGGGCCGACGTCGTGTAGAGCAGCATGACCTCCGCGATCATCGCCATGAGCGCGGTGTTGTGGAGCAGCGCTGCTAGAGGGTGAAGTGTTTTCGTCGAGCGTTTTTCGGCATCTATTGAAAGCCGGGCTCCGGAATCGGTAAAGATGAGCCAAAACATGAGCAGGTACGTAAGGTTATCGCCACCATCGAGAAGCAGGAAGTTCCGCTCGTAGAGTGACCAGGTGAACACTGCGAAGAGGAAAGCGCTGATGCGCGTATGCCAGCCGATGAGCAGCGATGCTGTCGCCATGATCCCGAGACCGTACAGCAGAGCATGGGCCCAGGGCAGCGGCGTGAGCGCGTAGACAGAGAAGCTATGCTCCTCGTGCATCTGCTGCATAAAGGTTCCCCAGGGGACCATGCCGTTGTCGCCCCAGAGGAAGTTGTACTCACGGATGTGAGCGAGCTCGCTGATAAGCGCGACCGAAGCAAGACAGATGCGTAACAGTGCGAGCCCGATGAGCCGACGCGGCGTCGAGAGGGAACTTTGAAGCTCGGATAGCCAGGCTTGCAGCATGGTAGTCACCTCGATCCTCCGGTATTGAGTGCAGCGGGCGGGGAGCCGGCAGCAGTGCAGCAGAAGGCGGGTACCTGCATCGCAGGCTGCCATTCGTGCAGCAAGACTGAGTTTTTACTGGCAGAGTCAGGTTCCTGGCGCTGCGAGAAGCGTGGGAACTCTCGGATAAGCACGCCGAGCTGGATCGAGGAGAAGTTGCGCGCCGGATACTGCACTTTGAGTGAGGCCATAGCGATGCGCGACAAGGTTGTTTCATCCGCCGCGTCTACCTCCGATGGGACCGGCGATTGGATAAAGCGTTGCTGTTTGGCTGGATCCAGCTTTGCTGACCTGTCATCACTGCCGAGCGCATTCACATATTGCTGCACAGTGTTGGAAAGCCCCAGTTGCAGCAGGGCAAGTGCGGAGAAGCGCGAGTGACGCACCTCGGCGACCAGCGGCGAGGAGACGTCGGCCCATGATGTTTCTATGGTTGATCCGGTCGCAGGGTCGAGGTATCGGCCGCGTGCGATCAGCGCGATGGTGCGGTTGACCGGTGTCGGAGCGAAAAACATCCAGTTCTGTGTAAAGTAGGGCGTCACGTAGCGCGACGCAAACTGGCCGTACTGCAACTTGAGCGGCGACGTCGGAAGAATGTTGCAGATGATCATGGTGAAGTGGAACAGGAGAGCGCAGGCCAGCGTTGTCGCCGCGGTCCACCAGACCACGTTGGCTGGAGCCATGCCCTTTCCTGGGGGGATTGCGGCCACTTGACTCGCGTGAGTCGTCAGAGGATCGTGTGAAGGCATGACGGTCACCCATGCTCTACCAGTAGTTTGTAGTGCGGTGGAGTTCGAGCTGACGCTCCGGCTGAGCGCCGGCTCCAGCGTTGCCGAATGAACACTCGAGCCGGAGGGGGAAGCAGAGCCCGCCGGAGCGCGTACCGGCGGGCTCACAACCTACTCAGAAGTTAGAAATTGGCGTCGCGGAGGCTAGTGGGCGAGTCGCACTTCGGGCTGCCCACGCAGCCGGCACCGGAACCGGCGCCAGCACCGCCACCGATGGCGCCCGGAGCGGCAACATTCTGGCCGGCGGTTCCCTGGTAACCCATGTAGGCCATGTATGCAGTCACTGCCATCGCAGCCAGCGCGGTGGTCTGCGGAGTGGAACTCACGTGGCGAGCCTCATTCAGGCTGATGTTGCTTGATTTGTAGCTGGAGCCGTCGTTGAGAGCGGAGGCGGAACCGCAAGCGATCGCTGCGGCCAGGGTGACAAAGGGAATGACTCGCTGTAGACGCATTTACTTCTCCTGTGGCGGTTTTGAGAGCAAGTACGAGGGCAAAACCAGGCAGTGAAGTCGATCATCTGGAAGGAGGTTCTTCTGACACCTCTTCGTTGGCGGGTCCGTGAACAGCCCACCGCTTTCAAACACGCTAGCCAAGCCTCTTGCCGGCTCGCAACCGCTGGCTTGGCCTTTTCACACATCTTTAACACGGGAGAACTGGCCCGGCATCAGCTGAAAATACTACTAATCAGCGCTTAATGAATAACATAGGGGAATATTTACAATCAGACACTTCTATTTGACTAGGGCATCTAGAAGCTGCTTTAAGCTTGTTCAAACCGTTTCGCATCGCACAAAGAAGCTTAAGCTTCAGAGTGAAGTCTGCTTGTACATAGAAGCTGATGCAACGAAGATGGCTGGAAGTCATTGTGCAAAGAGGGCCGATCCTTTCCGGCTTGATCCTCGTTTGCAGGAGTGCGTTGCCTTGTTGACTGCTCGTTGCCGTTAACTACGGAGTTAGTAGTTGCCCCGAAAGCCCATCTGGTAGAGCTGGCTGCGTGTGACGGTGGCCTGGATATGGTCGGGCGGAAAGGAAGACCATCGGCCGATACCGGCTCGCTCGAACAGCTGCAGCACATCGCCCTCGTAGCGAAAACGGAGTAGCTGCACCCCGTGCATGGCGAAGGCCTGAGAGCCGCCCGGAACAGGCTCGGCGGCCAGAAGCAGGCTGGAGCCGGTGCGGCGCAGGGAGAAGTTGACGAGATTGGTGCCAAGATCCATTCGCGTCAGGTTGGTTGACCGTTATCAGCGGGCGCGATCCCGCCCAAGCCGAGCTGCTCGCTGTGGAAAGAGATGCAGGTCCTTCGACTCCGCTGCGCGTTGTTCACGCGGACACGTTTACGCCGGTGACACCGGTTCGGGCGTAGTGGCTCCACCAGCCAGCTGACCGTCGGCCCGCTGGTTCGCGTTAGCAACGCTGCGGAAGTACTCGAGCGAAAGCCGGAGACCCTGCTCAAGGCTGATCTTTGGCTCCCAGCCGAGGAGCTGCTGGGCTTTCGAAATGTCCGGTTTGCGCTGCATCGGGTCATCCTGAGGCAGTGGCTTGAAAACAATTTTCGAGGCGGAGCCGGTGACGCGGCGTACAGTTTCGGCACACTCGAGTATGGTCCACTCGACCGGATTGCCGATGTTGACCGGGGTCGACTCGCTCGCATGTGCGAGGCGCACGATCCCATCGATCTCATCGGAGACGTAACAGAAAGAGCGGGTCTGCGAACCGTCGCCGTAGACGGTGAGCGGCTCCTCGCGGAATGCCTGGGTGAGGAAGTTGGAGATGACGCGACCATCATCGCGCCCGAGCCGCGGTCCATAAGTATTGAAGATGCGCACCAGTCGCGTGTCGACCTGGTAGTAGCGGTTGTAGGCGGTCACCAGTGCCTCAGAGAACCGCTTGGCCTCGTCGTAAACCGATCGTGGTCCGACCGGGTTGACGTTGCCCCAGTACTCCTCCGTCTGCGGATGCACCTGGGGGTCGCCATAGCACTCGGAGGTGGAGGCGTGCAGGAACCTGGCGTTGTAGCGGCGTGCTACGTCAAGGGCATTGCGGGTGCCGGAGGAGCCCACGTCAAGTGTTTCGATACCGAGCTGGTGGTAATTGACAGGGCTGGCCGGCGACGCGAAATTGAAGACGTAGTCGACGGGGCCGAAGTCGAAAGGCTTGCAGATGTCCTGCTCTTCAAGCGAGAAGCGAGGCTCCCGTGCCAGATGGCTCAGGTTGGCAAGCGAGCCGGTCGAGAGGTTATCGACACCAAGGACAGAGTGTCCCTCGGCGAGCAGACGATCAATCAGATGAGATCCCAGGAAGCCGGCGGCGCCGGTAACAAGTATGTGCATGCAGATAGATCCGGAGACGAAGTTGGAGCAGACCAGCGATGGCCTACTGGCTCGGCCGCCACTCCGCTTTTAGACAGTAGCACGGCGGCTGCAGCGGGATTGAAACCAACTTACGCGTCGCCTTTGAGGAGCCGCCGCTTGCGTGTCTTTTTGCCCTCGATGATCGCTACAGGGACAGTGGCGGCCGAAGCGTCTTCCTCTTCATCGGGCGCGGAGACGGCGGGATTATCAGGCCGTGCAGGAGGGATCGGTGCCACCAGGTCAAGGTTGCCCTGGGGGATGATGTTAGCCGAGGCGCGCCCTTCGGCAACCGCCATCAGGAACTCCTGGACATTGAACGGCGGCAATGCCTCCCCTTCCGCAGTGTTGCTGACCTTTGTGTAACGGCCATCGGGGCGCAACAGGCGCGACTTCGCCGTGTCGGCCAGGTAGGCCGCCAGGATCTCGGATCGCAGGCGATTGCGAAGCGCGGGATCCTTGATGGGAAAGGCGACTTCGCAGCGCTCGAAGAGGTTCCGGGGCATCCAGTCGACCGAGCCGCAGTAAATCTCCTCCTGACTGCCATCCGGGCCATGGTTGAGGAAGTAAAAGATGCGGGAGTGCTCCAGGTAACGACCGACGACGGATCGAACGCGAATGCGTTCGCTCACGCCGGGGAGGCCAGGGCGCAGCGAGCAGATGCCACGAATGATGAGGTCGATCTCCACGCCGGCCTGCGAAGCGGCATAGAGCGCCTCGATGACGCTTTGTTCGAGCAGCGAGTTCATCTTGGCGACGATGCGCGCGGGCCGGCCGGCACGGGCGTGCTCGGTTTCGCGTTGGATCAGCCGAATCGTGCTTTGCGCGAGAGTCAATGGGGCGACAAGCAGCGGCGCGTAGTCGTCCGATTCGGAGTGCGCGGTGAGATAGTTAAAGACCGAGTGAACACTTGCGGTAATCGCCGGGTCGGAGGTAAGCAGGCTGACATCGGTGTAGAAGCGGGCTGTTACCGGGTTGTAGTTACCCGTACCGAGGTGGGCGTAGCGACGCATGACGCCGTCGTCGTCCCGGCGTACCACGAGCGCGAGCTTGCAATGGGTTTTGAGGCCGACGATACCGTGGAAAACCTGGACGCCGGCATCTTCCAGGTTGCGAGCCCAGCGGATGTTGGAAGCTTCATCGAAGCGCGCGGTGAGCTCGACGACAACTGTGACCTCCTTGGACTGAGCAGCTTCCGTAAGCGCGCGAAAGATAGGGGAGTTGTCGCTGGTCCGGTAGAGAGTCTGCTTCATCGAGATGACGCGGGGGTCAGCGGCCGCAGCCTCGATAAATCCGACGACAGCCTCGTAGGAGTCGTACGGGTGATGCAGCAGGATGTCGTGGTGGCGCAGCTCGTCGAAAAGATCGACGGACTTGCGATGCAGCCGCAACTCGCGGCCAGTGAAGGCCGGGTATTTGAGATCGGGACGGTCGACCTCGCCATAGAGCGTCATCAGCCGGGACAGGTTGACCGGGCCGGCGGTGCGGAAGATCTGTGATTCATCGAGCTCGAAGTTCGAGCCGAGCCGTTCAATGATCTCGGGGTGCGCGTCCTGTTCGATTTCGAGGCGCACCGCATCGCCTTTGCGGCGGTTGTGGAGCTCCGAGCGGACAGCCTCCAGCAGCGAACGGGATTCTTCTTCCTCAAAGTAGAGGTTGGAGTTGCGGGTGACGCGAAAGGCAGCGGTCGAGACGATCTCGTAGCCGCGGTACATGCCGGCAGCCTGGTGTTCGATCAGGTCATGGAGGAACAGAAAGTCCTCTGTTCTGGAGCCAGCTACCTGAGGCAGGCGAACGAAGCGGGGCAGCGCGCGAGGCACCGTCACAACGCCGAGTACCGCCGAGTTCGCGCCTTTGCGCTTGCGGCGCAGCAGCAGTGCGACGCAGAGCGCCTTATTGAGCACGCGCGGAAACGGGTGACGCGGGTCGATGGTGATCGGGGTAAGAAGTGGGTCGACATCACGTTGATAAAGCTCAGCGGCGGCTTTCTTTGCTTCCGCCGTGAGGTCTGCCCACTGCAGCACCCGGATGCCCTCGGCGCAGAGCGCAGGGTGCAGCTCGTTGTTCCAGCAGCTGTACTGCTCGGCAACGAAGTCGTGCATATCGGCATTGATCTCATCGAGCAGGCCCTGCGCCGTCATGCCGTCGGGCCCGGGTTCACCAAGGCCCTCCTCGATGCGCTGCAACATACCGGCGATGCGGACCTCGATGAACTCGTCGAGATTGGACGCAGTGATGGCGAGGAATTTAACGCGCTCAAGCAGCGGGTTGGTGCTGTCCTGTGCTTCCTCAAGCACGCGTCGGTTGAAGTTGAGCCAGGAGCTGTCGCGAGCAATGAAGAGATTGCGAAGTGCTTCGTCCATAGGGGATGCCGCCTCTGAGCAGTGGCGCAACACCTCATCGTATATGGGCGGATCGGGGTGTGAGGATAAAGGGAGAGCGTTCGCCGAGACTTAAAGAGGCATCTCCCCGGCCGTGGAGGAGCTTTCGTCCGCGACCGCCTGCAAGGGGCTTGTACCGGCAGAGGTTGACCCGCTGGCGGGCTGGGGGGAAGATGGAGTCTAGAAGCTTTGGAGGCAGGCAATGGCGACGAGCGCAGTGAAGACAGGCGCAGAGCAGGACGGGTGCGAGGGAAGTGGAACCGTGCGCGGAATGGCGGTGGAGTTATTCCAGCTCGCTTCGCTGCTGGTAGGAGACGAGGCGCAGGCGCTGGAGCTGATTGAACGCTCGCTGGCGACGATGGAGATCGATCCATGCCTCGACCCCGAAGCAGCCAAGGAGCAGGCGCGCGCGCGCGTTGTGCGCGGCGCGCTTACGGAACTTTCGGCCGCTGAGCCGGCTGCCTTCTCTTCGCAGAGCGCAGCCGCGGCCGGGTACCAGCCCTGCATCCAGGATGACGACCTGCAGGCAGCCGGGATTACTCCAGTGCAGCTGCGTAGCTGGCTGGAGCAGCAGGGCAAGCCGGAGCTGCGTCGGGGTCTGCGGACCTGGCTGGATGAGTTGCCACTAGCGCAGAGGGCAATTTTTGTGCAGCGAGCAGTCCTCGGTCAGGGCAATGCGGCCGCTGCCGACTTGCTGCGTGAAGCGGGCGGTGAGCAGGCCGGTGAATGGACGCCGCAGCACGTTGGAGAGATCTTCCGGCAGGCGCTATGCTCGCTGGCGAATTCACTGGCGCATGCTCCCGCAACAGAGCCATTGCCGGCCTGAGCGGGGCGGAGTAAGCAGCTCCGGTAACAAAGTTTCATCTTTGCAGAGGGTGCCGCATCTAAAGGGCGCGGGTGATTCTGCGATCGCGAAAGATACGCGACGAGATACGCAACTGGGAGTGTGTGTGCACCAAGGAGGGAAGAGCCGCTTGTCGGCTGCTAGGTACTGGCTTGCTGCCGCCGCGGGTTTTGCCCTGAGCCCGCTTACGCTGCTGGGGCAGCTGGGCACAGCGAGTACCGGTACGATTACGAATCTACCTTCACCGCTACAGCTGAATCAGCAGCAGGTGACGGCGGACAGCTATCAGGGGAGCGTGGCCGACGAGCCGCTGGTTCCGGGCACTTTATCGCTTTCCCTCGACGACGCTGTCGCACGGGGGCTGCGTCACAATCTGGGCCTCATCCTGACGACGACCAATCGAATCTCAGCGCACTCCACCCAGCTGGGCCAGTTGCAGAACCTACTGCCAACGGTCAATGCAAACATTAAAGACGCGATCGCTGAGACGGACCTGCAAGCAGAGGGTCTGCGGATCCCGGGCTTTCCGGCGATCATTGGCCCCTACGGCTACCAGGACTTCCGGGCGACACTTGATTGGAGTTTGATCAATGTCGCCAACCTGCGAAACTATCTGGCTTCCAAGCACAATTTTGCGTCGACCCAGCTTTCTATCGAGGATGCGCGCAATGAGGTGGTACTGAGCGTCGGCAATGCGTACCTGCTGGTAATTGCAGATGAAGCGCGGGTGCTCTCAACCGAGCAGCAGGTAGCTACCTCGAAGGTCTCTTTCGATCAGGCACACCAGCAGCATATCGCCGGGACCTCACCCTTGCTCGATGAGCTGCGTGCGCAGGTGGACTACCAGACGCAGCAGCAGAATCTGATTCAGGCGCAGGCGACACGCGACAAGGACAAGCTCGCGCTGGCCCGTGTGATCGGATTAAATGTGGCACAGCTATTCTCCCTGACCGACTCGGCCCCATACGCACAGCTGGACGGGATCGATCCCGACACGGCAGTTGCGCAGGCGCTCGCACAGCGGAAGGACCTGCAAGGCTTTGCTGAGCAGCTGAAGGGCGCTGACCTGGTCAAGGGTGCGACTAAAGCTGAGCGGTATCCAACGGTGTCCTTTACGGGCGATTACGGAGATATAGGGACCAATGTACGGAAGTCGCACGGAACGGGTGATGCGACCGGGTCACTCGATGTACCCGTGTTTGAGGAAGCGCGTATCCGTGGCGACGAAAGCCAGGCCGAGTCGCAGCTGGAGCAGAAGCGTGCGCAGCTGAGCAACCTGCGCGGGCAGATTTCGCAGGATGTGCGGGGCAGCATTCTCGACATCGAGGCCGCGCAGAAGCAGGTCTCCGTCGCCCAAAGTAACGCGCAACTGGCCGCGGAGGCACTAAGCGAGGCCCAGCAACAGTTTGCCGCCGGCGTTTCCGATAACCTGGCGGTTTCGCAGGCTCAGCAGCAAGTCGCGCAGGCCGACGATCAGTACATAGCGAGCCTCTACCAACACAATGTAGCCAAGCTATCGCTGGCGCGGGCGCTTGGTGTTGCAAGCACCAACCTGAAGCAGTACGTGGGAGGCAAGTAAGTGGCAGAACAGACACCGGATACAGAGGCAGCCCGCAAGCAGTCCGGGGAGGATGGAGCCAAAGGCGATCCGCAGGCGGATGCGAAGAACCAGCCGCGCGCAAAGTCCCGGCGCCGATTCATCATCATCCTTGTGGTCGCGATCCTTCTCGTGGGTGTGCTGCTGTTCTACTGGCACTCGACCTTCTACGAAGACACGGACGATGCCCAGGTGAACGGCCATCTCATCCAGATTTCCTCGCGTATCAACGGCAACGTGATCAATGTGCCAGTCCAGGAGAACCAACTGGTCAAGGCGGGCGATGTGCTCGTTGAGCTAGACCCGAAGGACTACCAGACTGCGGTGGAGCAGGATGAGGCAAATCTTTCGGCGGCTGAGGCGAACCTGGAATCGAACACGGTCAACATTCCGGTCACGAGCGTCAGCGTAACCACGAACCTGGCCGCGATCGCTTCCACACTGGAGCAGTCGAATACTGCCGTGACGCAGGCTCAGCAGCAGCTCGAAGCGAATCGCGCAGCGATCGCGCAGGCCGACGCCAATTACATCAAGGCCAAGCTTGACGTGGAGCGGTATACGCCGCTAGTGCAGCGCGACGTAATCTCCAAACAGCAGTTTGATCAGGCAGTTGCCACGGCGAAGGCTGACGAAGCCGCGCTGGCGCAGGCCAGGCAAACGGCTGCGGCTTCAGAGTCGGCAGTGGGCATGGCCCGGGACCGGGTCATCCAGACCAAAGCGCAGCTGGAGAACGCGAAAACAGCTCCGGAACAGATCCGGATCCAGAAAGCACGGACGAGCCAAGCTGCAGCCCAGGTAGAGCAGAACCGCGCGGCGTTGGCGCAGGCTCGCCTGAACCTGAGCTACTGCCGCATCGTGGCTCCGGTGGATGGAATCGTGACGAGCAAGAGCGTTGAAGTGGGCCAGAACGTCTCAACCGGACAGAACATGACCACGCTGGTCTCCTTGAACGACACTTGGATCACCGCCAACTTCAAGGAGACGCAGCTCTTTCATATGCGGGGCGGCCAGCCGGTGACCATATCGGTCGACGCATACGGCGGCCGCAAGTACGATGGTGTCGTGACGCAAATTGGCGGCGCGACCGGCTCGGTGCTGAGTCTGTTCCCACCAGAGAACGCCACGGGCAACTACGTCAAGGTAGTGCAGCGCGTACCGGTACGTATCGACCTCAAAGACCGGAGCGAGGACTCGGATCACGCTCTGCGGCCTGGTTTGTCGGTTGAGCCGAAGGTGCGTGTGAAGGACTAATTTCGGGAGAGCGGCAGCTCCGCAAAGTGCCGCTCCTACACTTCGAAGCTGGCAAGGGTGTCTGCCGTAAAAACCTTCCCCCTTTGGCGCGAGCCGGTAAGCAGCAGCGCGAGCATGTGGTCGCTTTTAGCGTCCAAGTGTCGGTCCTGTACATCTATACTGCAGATGCTCCAGATCCTCCCTGCAATCCAGAGGGGAGCTCTTGCCGCCATGCCATTCACCCACATCTTTCTCGCACACGCGTACTTAGTGCTTTTCCTGTGGGTGTTTACCGAGCAGGTGGGGGTACCTATACCGTCCGCGCCCCTGCTGCTGATGGCCGGAACGCTTACAGCCACGCACAAGCTCTCGTTGGTTCCGGTCCTAGGTTCGATCCTTTTCGGATCAATGGTCAGTGATATCTTCTGGTACTTCCTGGGCAAGCGCTATGGTCATGCTGTGATACGGCTGCTATGCCGGTTTACTCCCGAGCGCAACACCTGCGTGCGGAAGACGGAGGGCTACTTCAGCAAGCACGGCGCGAGCACGCTGCTGCTCTCGAAGTTCCTGCCCGCGCTCAACACAATGGCGGGAGCGATCGCCGGGCAGTCCGGTATGCGCTTTCGCCTCTTCCTGCTCTGCGATGCTGGAGGAGTGATGCTATGGGCGCTAGCGTTTGTGGTGGGCGGGCGCTTCTTCGGTGACCTGCTCAAACTGCACCCGCATACGCTGGCATGGTTCGCACACTTTGCTCTCGCCGTCTTTCTGTTGCTGTTGCTCGCATTTGTAGTCAGCCGAATCGTGAGGCAGCGGCGTTCACTTGAAGAGATCCGCACCGACCGGCTTTCGCCGGAAGCTCTGTTTACAATGCTGGAGCGCGGCGACTCTGTGTACCTTGTCGACCTGCGACACCCACTCGATTACCTGCCCGACCCGCGAACGCTACCCGGAGCTGTGGTGATGACGCCGGATCGACTGGTGGAGCTGAATGCAAGTATCCCGCGCGACCGGGATGTGGTGCTGTTCTGCACCTGCCCAAACGAGGAAACAGCGGTGAAGATGGCACTGACGATCCGCAAAATGGGCGTGTCACGGGTACGGCCACTGCTGGGCGGCTTTGATGGATGGCGCAAGCTCGGCTATCCCTTGGTGGACATCGCAGATTTGGAGCGGCGCCTCACCGTGGTGGAGGCGAGCGGGACTGCTGTCGCCAGCTGACGAGGAGCGGGCCAACTATGGCCCGGGATCGGCGGGCGACAGAGCGCGACAAGCTTCCGCACCGGCCGTGCAAGAGGCTCGCAATACTCAGGCCTGAGAATCCGTCTTCGCAGATCGCCATGTGGATGCGCAACGGTGACCCACGCTCTGAGCTGTCGCTTGTCCGCTCCCAGCGGGGTCCAGTCGCGAGAGGCGGCTAAAATAGAGACCGCCCTGTCATCCTCCATGTACATTACCTCCCCCGCCTCTCTCGAGACCAGGCAGCTCGACCGTCTCGCAGTCGTCCTTGTCTCGCCGCGAAACACGCTGAACATCGGCGCGGTTGCGCGCGCCATGAGCAACTTCGGTGCGCACGATCTACGCGTCGCCAACATCTTCTACAAGGATTTTCGCTCCGCAAGCTCGGCTGTTGGGCCTTCGGCGGCCCTGCTGCGCGGCGCACGCGACTACCCCACGACTGCCGAAGCCGTACGGGATGCGCAGCTGGTCGTCGGTACCAGTGGCGCGCTGGGCAGCCAGTCGCCCGGCGAGTCGCCGCGGCCTCACCTGCAGCCCCTTGAGCGCCTGGAGCATGGCGCTGTGCGCATCCGCGCTGCCCTCGAGCGCGGCGAGAAGGTGGCGCTGCTTTTCGGCTCCGAGAAGTTTGGGCTCTCAAACGACGACATGAGCCACTGCCACCTGCTCCTTCGCATCCCGACCCGCGACGAACACCCATCCATGAACCTGGGCCAGGCGGCTGCGCTCTGCCTCTACGAACTCGCGCGCATCGGGCCGAACGTTGAAGCCGGCGCCGAGGCGGACCAGGCAGCCGCAGCTCCCGCAATCTCCCAGGTGCTCCCACAAACGACCGCGCAGACGCCTCGACTGCTCCGCCCTGGCGTGTACCCCCACCTGCCCCAGAACTTCCCGCGCACTGCCGAGCAGGGCGAGCCCGCCGATGCCGCCGCGCTCGAGCGCGTTACCGGGCTGCTAGAGCAGGCGCTCAGCGCAAGCGGGTACCCCGGCATGGGTCCATCAATGCGCACTCGCCAGCTGCGCACCCTTATCCGGCGGCTTCAGCTCTCCGAGTGCGATGCCAGCCTCGCGGCAGGCTTCCTTCGCCAGATGCTCTGGAAACTTGAGGGCCCTGAAAGAAGGACAGAGCCCGGATAGCTTGCAGCGGGCCCGGTCCGGACGAATCGCCAGACTAGAGCTGGGCCTTAGCTATGTCGCGTATCCAAACGCTTGACGAAATCATGGGCCGCCTCGGACACCAGCTTTCTTCGCTGAGTCGTGCACCATATGGCGCGCTGGCCGGAGCCCGCGAACAAGCGGTGTAGTCAGGTCGTTAACGCAACAACCGAGATGTATTTGCATCCTTCGCGCCGCGGACATTGCATCTGCTGTTTAGCTCAAGAGTTGCAAATAGGTTCGGGAGCCAAACCCTGCAAGCCGCATGTCGGCCGTGCACATCCGGCGTTGCAGGCCAGCGCAGTGCAGATGCTGGTCACCGAACTCGGTGGTCCACACACAGCTGCAGCAACAGTGCCGCTCAGGTCGGGTTCAGTAATCGGGTTTCCGTCCGATGCCATCCTGCTCGGCCCCGGCCCCGTGGTAAACAAGACGTGGCGGGACCGGCAGCTCAGCCGGCCTGCACTTGTACCGAAGAAAGGTTTGCGGGATGCAGGGCGCCGAAGTCACTTTGCTGTTAGCCCAGATTGCGGTGGTCATCGTGGTAACACTTGCGTGCGCATGGCTCGCACGCAAGGTTGGTCAGTCGCGAGTGATCGGCGAAATCATCGGTGGCATCCTGCTGGGGCCCTCTGTTCTGGGCCGGTTGTCGCCTACGCTTAGCCAGCATCTCTTCCCGAAAGCCTCGCTCGGCGCGATGCAAGAGCTCTCGACCGTCGGATTGGTTCTGTTTCTGTTCATCGTCGGCATGGAGCTCGATGACCGGCAGCTGATCCGGCAGCGCTTCACGGCACTCGCCGCCAGTGGCACCAGCATCGTCGTTCCCTTCATCGCCGCCATCCTGCTGGCGCACTCGCTGCGTACCCGCTTCGCCCCGCACGGCGTCGGCAGCGTTCCATTCGTGCTCTTCCTGGGCATCAGCATGAGCATTACGGCTTTCCCCGTGCTCGCGCGGATTTTGGAAGAGAGAAAGCTCATGAACACGCCGCTCGGCACTACCGCCATCCTCTGCGCGGCGGTTGACGACGTGGTTGCGTGGCTGCTGCTTGCCATTGCGCTTACGCTGATTGACGTCACCGGCACCTCGGGCAAGCTGGCCCTGCATCTCGGCCTCCTCGCGGCATACCTGCTGTTCATGCTCGGCGTGGTGCGTCCGCTCGCAACCCGCATCGTCAAGCGGCGCAACAATCCCGATCTCAGCATCGGTCTGCTGGGCATCAGCGTCGCATACGCCTTTGCCTCCGCAGCCCTGACAGACTGGGCTGGGGTTCACCCGCTCTTCGGCGCCTTTATCGCGGGCGTTTGCTTCCCGCGTGTCGAGCACTGGCAGCAGGCCATTCGCGCCCGGCTCGACATGATCACCTCCGTGCTCCTGCTGCCGCTCTTCTTCGCGCTCACCGGCCTGCGTACCCGGCTTGATCTGCTCGACGACAGTGGCACATGGCTCTGGGCAGGCATCGTGCTGCTCGGCGCGATCTTCGGCAAGGTCGGCGGGGCGGTAATCGCCGCGCGCTGGTCCGGGCAGAACTGGAAAGCTGCCTTTGCTCTGGGCGCACTGCTCAACACCCGTGGCCTGGTGGAGCTGGTGGTGCTTAATATCGCCTACAACGTCGGCGCATTTACGCCGACGTTGTTCACAATGCTGGTCGTCATGGCACTCGTTACCACCATGATCACCACACCCATGCTCGACATGCTGAAGCTCCGCGGGACAGAAACCGAGGAACCGGCGTAGAACCGTTTAACCCTTCTGCTCTCCGGTGTCGCGCTCTCCCTCCTGCGATCGAAGAAGCCGGTCGTTCTGTGCCTTGCCGGCACTTTCTCCATGCTCGTTGCCGAGAGTGGACCGCTGCCGCAGCCGCTCGATGACAAGTGGCGGCACCAGTCCTTCGACGGAACCGCCGAGTCGGAACACCTCCTTGACCAGCCGCGAGCTAACGTAGGAGTACTTCGCGTCCGGCATGAGAAAGATCGTCTCCACACCTGGGTTCAAGCGGCGATTCATGTGCGCCATCTGCAGCTCGTACTCGTAGTCGGAGATAGCACGTATGCCGCGCAGCACCGCGTGCGCGCCCTGCTCGCGCGCGAAGTCAACCAGCAGGCCCTCAAAGGTTGCGATCTCCACATTGGGAAACTCCGCCGTGCCCTCGCGCAACATCTCGACCCGCTCCGCCACTGGAAACAGCGGGTTCTTCGCCGAATTACGGAGCACCGCGACAATCAGTCGGTCCACCAGCTTCGCTCCCCGCGCAACAAGGTCCAGGTGGCCATTGGTCACAGGGTCAAACGAGCCGGGATAGATCGCGGTTACGGTATGCACGGCGTCGAGTGTAGCAGGGCGGCCGGTCGCCAGCGATCCTCAAGCCCTCCCCCTCCAGAGCGGCTTCCCAAGCGAAACGAAGTCGAGGATCTGTTTTCCCACAATGCCTGGCAGGCCCGCGTGTGCTGCTCAGGACTTACATCGACTCTCCTTACGTCACCCTGCATCCCACTGTTTGCGCCTTTTCAGCGAGCAGGTCACGCATTGTTTCCCGCCTCCGCTGATTTCCTTCCGCGAGGTTTATCCATGGAACGCCGTGACTTCCTGAAGCAGAGTGCATTCACCGCCGCTGCCGCCGCCGGCACCCGGTTCGCTTCCGCGGCCACACCCGGCCAGCCGATCGCACGCCGCCCACTCGGCAAGACCGGCGAGCATCTTTCCATCATCGGCTTCGGCGGCATCGTGGTGATGAACGCCGACACCGGCGAATCGAACAACATAGTCGCCGAAGCCGTCGACCGCGGCGTGAACTACTTTGACGTTGCGCCCAGCTACGGCAATGCGCAGGAGCGTCTGGGTCCGGCGCTTGCGCCCTACCGCAAGAACTGCTTTCTGGCATGCAAGACCGACGGCCGCCACAAGGATGATGCGCGCGCAGACCTTGAAAACTCGCTGCGGCTGCTCAGAACCGACCACGTGGACCTGTATCAGTTCCACGCGCTTACCAAGATGACCGATTTGGACACGGTCCTCGGCCCGGGCGGCGCGATGGAAACCATCGAGGCCGCGAAGAAGGAAGGCAAGATCCGCTACATCGGCTTCTCGGTGCACTCCGCCGAGACGGCGATGGCCGCGATGGACCGCTACCCCTTCGACACAGTGCTCTTCCCGGTTAACTATGTGCTCTTTTCGCAGGCTAATTTCGGCCCGCAGATCCTGAAGAAGGCTCAGGAGAAGGGCGTTGGCGCGTTGGCGCTGAAGGGCATGGCCAAGACTGTCTGGGCAGCCGACCAGAAGCAGAACCACCCCGAACCGAAGTGCTGGTATCAGCCCGCGGCCTATCCACAAGAGGCCTCGCTCGGTTTGCGCTGGACCCTCGGCCACCCCGTCACCGCCGCGCTACCGCCCGGCGAGGAGCGCTACTTCCGTTTGGCGATGGACGTCGCGCAAAGCTTCAAACCGCTTGAGCAGCGCGAGCAGGTGGCTCTGCTTGGCAGCGCAAATGGCGTAGAGCCGATCTTCCACCTGGGCAATGACGTCTAAGCTCCCGTGATTCTCCCGGACGTCGTTGCCCGACTTCGGCGTTACTCCTCGCGCAGGATCTCGTTTGGATTGACCCGAACGGCGCGAATCGCTGGAAACAGAGTGGCCGTGATTGCAATGATTACGGTCAACGATAGAACGCCGGCATAGGTCGCCGGATCGATCGGCGAGATCTCGTACAGCATGGCGAGCAGGAAACGGCCCATCGCCACGCCAAGCAGCAAACCGACAGTGCATCCGGTCAGGGTCACACGGAGCCCCTGCAGCAGGAAACGGGCGATGATCTGTCGGGGCAGAGCGCCCAGCGCCAATCTCACGCCGATCTCGCGCCGGCGTGTGCGGCCCAGGTAGCTGATGGTTCCGTAAAGCCCGATGCTGACGAGCGAAATGGCTGTCAGCGCGAACAGACTAAGAAGGATGGTACGAAGACGATTCTCTGCAAATCGATCGTCGAGGTGATCCTCCAGCGGCATGACATCGGAGACGGATCGCGTCGGTTCGAGTTGGTGGATCTTTTCGCGCAATGCGTTCACCATGACTGAAGGATCACCATGTGTTCGCACCAGGTAATTGGGATCGGGGCTGGGCGCGCTGTAACACCAGTAGAGAGTCGGCTGGGCAGGAACGTCGATCCCCTGCTCGCGCGCGTCCCCTGTGACACCAAGGATCTCCTGCGGCTTGATGAGGGATCCGGCCGCCGCATCTTCAATGTGATACCCAAGAGCGGAGCGCCCGGAAAGGTATTTCTGAACAAAACTGCGGTTAACAAGGACTCCGTTCATCAGCCCCGCCTGGCAAGCCACACCCTGAAGTACAGGAATATGAACAGTCGCAAAGTAACCGGCGGAGACGAAATGAGCGTCCGCGAGAAGGATGCGACCAACCTCCTTGGGTCCCTCACTGATCTTCACCTCCGTTGGATAGTCGGAGGCGTTTCCTGGAATCGTGCCCGAGGTAGCAGCCGCCTCTACGCCGGGTACGCTGCGCAATCCTTCCAGTGTTCGGTCGATCCGCTGCAGGAGCCGACCCATGTCCGCGGTCTCACCCCAGCTGCCGCTGATCTTGAGAGTAAGCACGTGGCCTGGATCAAAACCCAGGTTTACGCGGGCAAGAGCCTCAAAACTTCGCAGCAGCAGGCCTGCGCCGATCAGCAACGCGACAGCAAGCGAAACCTGCACGCCGACAAGGCTCCACTGCCATGCGTTGCGGCCCGAAACCTGCGTGCGGCTGCCGGTGGCCATTGTCGAGGCGAGATGCATCCGCGAACCGCGCAGCGCCGGGATCAGTCCACAAGCGAAGGTGGCCGCCAGGGCGCAGCCAAGCGCATAGCCGGCAACGCGCCAGTTCAGGCGGATCTCTGCCAGACGAGGAAGGTCTTTCGAAAAGAGCGAGAAAGCATGAGCCGATCCGGCCGCAAGAAGCAGCCCAAGCAGTGAACCGGTCAGCGCCAGTAAGAACACCTCCGTCAGCAGCTGGCCGACAATGGCAGAACGCGAACCGCCCAGCGAGTAGCGGATGGCTATCTCGTGTTCGCGTTCCGCCGTACGGGCCAGCAGCAGCGCCGCGATATTCGTGCAGGCGATCAGCAGCAGGAGGGACACGGACCCGTACAGCAGCCACAGTGAGCTGCCGACACGACCAACAACGATAGACTTGAGCGGCTTTATCCCAACGGAGAGGCTGCCATCCGACTTCGGGAACTCTCTGCCGAGCGCACCTTGCACCCTCCCGAGGTCCGCACGAGCCTGGCTGAGCGTCACGCCGGGCTTGAGACGCCCGATCACAGTGAACCAGGTCGACTCCCGACTCTGCGAGTAGGGCGCATCTACCGGGTTTGGAGTCCACAGATCGACGTCGCGAACGGGGAATAGAAAGGATGCGGGCATAACGCCAGTGACGAGATAGGAAGTGCTTCCCAGGCGTAGCGTTTTGCCGATAATGCCTGGGTCGCCGTTCAGGTGAGCCCGCCAGAAGCGATCGCTGACAAGCACAGCCAAGGGCCCACCGAAGTGCCACTCCTCGCGTGTGAAGTCGCGCCCAAGCTCCGGCGCAACCTGCCAAAGCTGGAGGAAGCGAGGAGCCACAAAGGCCATCGAAACCTTCTCCGGCAGCGCGCCGGAGGTGAACGAAGCCACGCCGGTGTAGTAGCCGCTGACGGACTGGAAGCTGGACGTAAGTCGGTTCCAGTCCTCCAGCCGCTGCGTCGCTACGAGCGTCAACGCACTCTTGCTCCGGAGATCATGCTGCTCAAGGGCGACCAGCTCATCTCCATGAGGGAAGGATAGTGGCCGCAGCAGGATGGCATCGATCGCGGAAAACACGGCACTGTTAACGCCGATGCCTAGCGCCAGTGTCAGAACGATGCTTGTGGCAAAAGTGGGAGAGCGGCGTATGAACCGTACGGCGGCGCGCAGGTTTGCCTGGAGGCTCTCAAGCAGCGCGAAGGAGTGCACCTCTCGCAGGCGCTGCTTGATCTGCTCCGTGCGTCCGAAATCAATCTGGGCTCGGCGGCGTGCTTCGCCCGGAGTCATTCCCGTCGCTATGTTTGCCCGGGTCATCTCTTCCACGTGAAACGAGACTTCCTGTTCGAAACACTCTTCCTTCACAGCGAATCGAGGTCTGCCCTTCTGCCGGCTCATGAGCGCTCCTTAACGTGCGGTTTCGAGGATTAACGTTACCGCATCGGAAAGGCGGCGCCAGCTTGCCTTCTCCATCGCCAGCTGTTTGCGCCCCAGCGGAGATAGCTTGTAGAACTTTGCCTGTCTGCCGCTCTCTGACTCGCCCCACTCCGCCTCAATCCATGCCCGCTTCTCGAGCCTGTGTAGCGCTGGATACAGGGAGCCCTGCTGCACCTGCAAAACCTCTTTGGAGATCTGCTGAATGCGCTGCGAGATACCATAGCCGTGGACGGGGCCAAGCGCCACGATCTTCAAAATCAACATGTCAAGCGTGCCCTGCAGAAGCTCTGTTCTTTGAACAGGTGACATACTCCTCCCAGACGTTCTACAGCTTCCGACTTCAATAGGTAGATTGTCAAGGAGAGAACTGTCCGCCCACCGGCTGTTGCGCCGTTCATGCAATATGCTGACCTTTCGTCGAACGCGGACCAATGCTCGATGCAAGACTGGCAATCACACTCGAGGCCAGGGGATCCGTTCAAATTCGCGGCGCAGCTTTGCTGCCCTTTCGGGATGGATCATCGCGAAATAGCTGAGCCGCCCCAGAAGATGCGTGCGGAAGTCCGGGTATCCTGCCCGGTTCTGACTCTCCGGCCCTTCGCGGACACAGTTATGCAGCAGCGCCTTGAACAAATCAAACTCCGTGCGCGGCACATTCACATGCTCATTCACCGTGAGACCCGCGAGGTGCTGCCGTTTCGCCCGGCGCATCAGGCGCGTCTTCCGGTGCTGCACTGTAACCCTCTTCGGCAAGGATCGCGGCGGCCTCAGTGCAGAACCGCGAGGCAGCTCGCGCAAACCGGGCTCCGCCGGAGAATGCGAGATCGTCGGCGTAGCGCGTGTAATGCGCATCCACGGACGCTGCCAGCGCGCTTAGCCGGCAGTCGGCCCGGTACAGGCTCAGGTTCGCCAGCGCTGGCGAGGTCGCGGCGCCCTGCGGCAGGTGCGGTCGTGCATAGAGCCGGCGTAGCTCCGACAACTCTTCGGGCTTCCACTCGATGCCTTGCCAAGGGAGCCGCGGAGAAGCCGTTGTGCAGAGCCCGGTCAACGCTTGAGCCACGAGCTCCGGGTAGCCTAGCGAGCGGAAAAGTGCTTCCACTCGCGCCGCCCGGATGGAAGGAAAGAAAGCCGCAAGATCGATGCGCACGACAAGAAGCTGCCCGGCATGCTTTTCGGCAAAGGTCGCTACCGATCGCCCGCGCACAAAGCCGTGGGCCGCGCCGTGCGCTGGCACTCTGTCCAGAATCTTATGCAAGATTGTGCGCTGCATCTGTTTCAGGCGCAGCTTCGGTGCTTCGACCACCCGCACTCCACCGGAGCGTTTTGGCTGGAGGTGCACCGTGTAGTGCTGTAATTGCACCTCTCGCGCTCGGCCCGTGAGGCCTTTCCGGTCGGTAAACCAGGCGAGCTCCGCCGGCTCAAGCGCCAGCCAGGCTGCCAGCTCGCCGAGGCTGGTGAGCGCAGGAAGATTCAGCCCTGCGAACGGCACAAGCGGCTGCATCGAGTCGGGCTGCGGCAGCCACGTAGCGATGGCAAGCTCGTGTGCGTGCTTCTGCCATGCCCGGCTCAGGCCTCTGTCGTTGCGGAGAAAGAGCACGACCTCGCTTAATCTAGGTCTTGTCTTCCCGGCGAACGTTTTCCGGTATCGCTGCGCCAATGGCATGAGCCACGGCCAAGGGCGTCCGAGAGTCCGCTGGCACCGCTCCGCTATCTGTTCGGTGCCGGAAGAATCTCCAGCGACCATCGCCCGCGCGAGTGCGGAGACCAGGACGGCATTAGGACGGATGGAGGGCAGCGGAACGCTCCAACGAGTCTGACCTTGCGTGAGCCTATGTGCGTTGGAGCGCACTGCCGCTCACGCGATGCGATGCCAGTTCCTGACAATCCCCTGGGGTAGCCCCAGAAAGGCTGAACCGGTTACGCCTTCGGCTTACCGGCACAGACCAGGCTTGCAGCGCTCCGCCCGGACGCAGCTTACCATCCTGCACACGCTTAGACTATGAGCGGTTCAGTTACTGACGCCTCGCCGGCCTGATCACTTCCTGCGCCATTGCCGGACCATCCAGCGGCACCGGCGGAATCTCCGCCGCGACTGCTGCGCCGGCGATGCCGAGCTTCTGTCGCACCGCCCCGTCAATCCGCGCAAAGACATCCCTGTTGTCTTTCAGAAACTGCCGTACATTCTCCCGGCCCTGCCCGATACGCTCGCCCGAGTAACTGTACCAGGCGCCAGACTTGTCGACGACATTGTGCGTCACCGCAAGATCCAGCACATCACCCTCCCGCGAAATGCCTTCGCCATACAGAATGTCGAACTCGGCCTCCCGGAATGGCGCAGCGACCTTATTTTTTACGATCTTGACCTTGGTGCGTGAACCGACGACCTGGTCGCCTTCCTTGACGGCGGCAATCCTGCGGATATCGACGCGTACCGAGGAGTAAAACTTGAGTGCGCGGCCGCCGGTCGTCGTCTCCGGGTTGCCGAACATAACGCCGATCTTCTCGCGGATCTGGTTGATGAATATCAGGCAGGTCCGCGATTTCGAAACCGTCCCGGTAAGCTTGCGGAGCGCCTGCGACATCAGCCGGGCCTGCAGACCCATGTGCGAATCGCCCATCTCGCCGTCCAGTTCGGCCTTCGGAACAAGTGCCGCGACCGAGTCGACCACCAGCACGTCGACCGCGTTCGAACGTACCAGCGCCTCGGTAATTTCGAGCGCCTGCTCGCCGTAGTCCGGCTGCGAGACCAGCAGATTGTCGATGTCCACGCCCAACCGCCTCGCATACTGAGGGTCAAGCGCGTGCTCGGCATCCACAAACGCGGCCAGGCCGCCCAGCTTTTGCGCTTCCGCGATGATCTGGAGCGTGATGGTCGTCTTGCCGGAGGACTCCGGACCGAAGATCTCAATCACCCGGCCACGCGGAACACCGCCCACGCCAAGCGCCGCGTCGAAGGAGATTGAACCGGTCGAGATGGCCGAGACCTCCATCTTGTCCTTGCTGCCCAGACGCATGACCGAACCCTTGCCGAACTGCTTGTCCAACTGAGAAAGTGCCGCTTCGATTGCCCGGGACCGATCCTCTGCCACGCTGGTTTCCCCCAAAAAGTGCGCCTGTACCCATCACCAGCTCTGATTGCCGAGCTGAAGAAAGAGTGTCCGCAATGGATACAGAGACTGTCGTTAGACTAGCATTCGGCCTGTGCAAAAGGCGAAGAAAACGCAAACACCAAGGTCACGGATTCATCCGGTTTGTTCCATATTTGCCTAGTGTTCAGCGCTTGAGCAGGTCTACCGGAGCGTTGATATCCGTCACCCGAAAGTGCCGTGCGAGCGCAGGATGTCGACGCGCCACCGTCTGGTACATCTCCCAGGCCACCCGCCGGTAAGAGATATGCCCCTGCGGCGCCGAGCGTAACTCCGCGATATAGAGCGCCTGGGCAAAATCCATCCGGAACAGGGCGCGCGTCCGCGTCGCCAGCGGCAGGAGGTACTGCGCCGCTGCCTCGCCGGGCGTACCAGCCCAGCCCGGAGCTCGATCCGCCAACGCCTTTGCTGTTTCCAGCTGCCGAGCGGCTGTCTGGGCCGCTTCCATGGCTTTACTAAATACCGGCTGCAGCGTTCCCAAGCCGTCCGGTGTTTCCCAACCATGGAGGCCGGTGAAACCCTGCAACAACTGCCCACACCGCCGGTGCCGATGCATGTCGCGGAAGCCGCCAATATCCATCAGAATGTCGAAACGCATGCGATAGCCGGCTCCCAGCTCCCGCAGCAGCTCGTCATGACGTCCACGTTCCCGCAGGCCCAGGTCGAGAATTTCGTCGCGCTTCGCCGCGTTCAGCGCACTCACGTGCCCGCGCAACTGCCGGTACGGGTAATGGCAGGCCGGGTACAACAGGCTCGTTGCGAGATCCACCTCGAGCGCGTCGGGGCCGGAATCCTCATCTTCAATCAAATCGACCAGCGGCGCTTCGGCAATCGGCGTTGAGCCCATCAGCGCGGCGGCAGCCTCGGCCATCAGGGCGCGCGTTTCGATCGCATACCGGTTCGGCTCGGCATACTTCACCAGCGTTGGCGCTACCCGCACCTCGCGCCGTAAAAATGCACCAGTCTCCTCGCCGCCCGGCGTAGCTGCCAGCGCGGCAGCGGCACGCTCCACCTCACTCGCGTGTGGGTTCCAGGCTTCGCCGGATGCAGCCTTGCGCAGCTGCTCACCCAACTCGCGCACTTCTGCCAGCGGATGCGAGAGCAGCCGCGACACCTGGCCCTCCAGCGTGCGCGCATTTACCATCTGCCCCAACGAGGTATTGGCTGCGAGCGGCAGCAGGTATCGCGCAACGTCAAACGCCCGCGCACGCAGTGTTCGGTCAAAGGCATCCGGCTTCATCTCCGCCGGGCGTGCGGTCGCGTCCTTCAGCTGCGCAAAAACCCCGTCCGAAATCTCGCGATAGCTCCCGAGCAGCGCCTCCACGGCCCCGTTGTAGACCGCGCAATCCGTCCCTTCTGCGAAGCCAGGCGTATACCAGCCGCTCTTCTCGAAATCCTGGTACCGGGTCGAACGTTCCTGCCCGTCCCAGCGCTGCTCGTCCACCAGCACGATCGCCGCGAGCAGCGAAAGCCGCTCTACCGCAAACGCCAGGTGCGCCAGGTCGGCGATCGACCGGTGCCCATACTGGAAGTAAAAAGTGTTGAGGAACTGCTCGGCGCGTTGCGCGCTGATCTCCCGGACCGACTCCTTGAGCGAGACCGAAGACCGGGAGTATCTGGCCATCGCGTATGCCAGCACTTCCGGATCAGCGCCGTGCACAGCGTATACATCCGTCTTCGACCCCTGGGAGTCCGATCCTGCGCTCGTGGTGCTCCCGGAGCGTTCTGCCGCTTCTGCCTTGTTGATCCCGTCCGCCGTCTCGTCCATCGCAGTCCAGCATACCCGGGCACGGTTCGTCAGGCGCCGCAGGTCGATACAGGCGCTCCGGCCAGGGGTGGTAGAAAATATGAAGCCGCATGTCTCGCGAATCCCAAATCCTCGAAATCGTCCACGAACCCCCTCCCGCGGGTCAGCAGACCAGTGCTGGCAAAAGTGTCCTGGAAACCATCGATCACCGGCCGCTTCCCCTGCCACGCCGGCCATGGGCGATGCAGCAGCGATGGAACGACCTGCTCTTCGCGCACTGGCCTTTACCCGCTGAGGCGATCGAGCAGACGTTACCTCCGGGCCTCAATGCTGATATCTTCGACGGCTCCGGCTGGCTTGGCATCGTCCCGTTCGGCATGGACCGGATCCGCCTCCACGGCCTGTTCAGCGTTCCTGGCGCCAGCGCATTTCCTGAGCTCAACTTGCGCACCTACGTTCGCGAGCGTGGCACCAACCGCACCGGCGTCTACTTTTACTCACTCGATGCGAGCAACCCCCTGGCTGTCGCGGTCGCGCGCACCCTCTTCCACCTGCCGTATTTCTGGGCGCGGATGGGGATGCAGTACAGCGCCGAGACCGGTCCAACCAGGCAGATCCGCTACCACAGCCGGCGCCTGCTTGCCCCGCACCGGGCCCGCTTTCGCGCATGTTATCGCGGCTTGGGCGTGGTGTCGCAAGGACCTTTGGAGCACTTCCTTACCTCCCGGTATGCCTTGTACACGAGCGACAAAAGCGGCAACTTGCTCCGCGGCGACATTCATCACCTTCCCTGGCCGCTCGAGCGCGCCGAGGCCGAATTCGAGCTGAACGAGATCCCGGCCGCACACGGCTTCACCTTGCCCGATACCGCGCCGGTCCTTCATTTCTCCCGCGAGCTGCTCGTCTATGTGTGGGCAACTGAGCGCGCAAGCCTCAGCCGAGCCATGCGCAACGCGCAGCCTGCAGCAGCCGGCAGCCCGGTAGCGTCGGTCCGCCACTGCTAGCAGGGCCTGCACCGGGCGCGAGCCCGTGCTCTTTTTCTTCCGATCTCCGGCATAGGCTATTTTTGCAGGAGGGGTCCTCCCCAGCGAAGTCGAATGGCTCGCAGTTCCCGACTACAGCTCTGCGGCTTCTCTGCACGGCAATGCCGTTCGTGGACTGGACGCCTCTTGATGATTAGAGAAAGCGAGTTCCCGTCGTGACCGCAACTGCAACTTCCCTGCCGCAAACTCCCCATCTTCCTCTTGCCGGCAGAACCGCCCTTGTCACCGGAGCCTCCCAAGGCATAGGCCGCGCTATCGCCCTGACCCTTGCCGCCCAGGGCGCCCGGCTTGCCATCGCTGCCCGCAATGCTGACAAGCTGGCCGAGTTGGTCCAACACATCGCAGCCGCGGGAGGGCAAGCCACGGCCTACACGCTGGATGTTGCTGCCGAAAGCTCCATTCAGGAGGTAACTCGGGCGGCTTTGGCTGCACATGGGACCATTGACATCCTGATCAATAACGCTGGTATCACGCGCGACGGCCTGATGATGCGTATGAAGCGGGCCGATTGGGATGACGTGCTGAACACAAACCTGACCGGCACCTTCCTGGTGACGAGGGCGCTGTTGCCGGCCATGGTCAAAGCGCGCTGGGGCCGGATTGTCTCTGTCAGTAGCGTAGTGGCGCAGACCGGCCAGGCAGGGCAGGTGAATTACGCGGCGAGCAAGGCTGCGCTGCTCGGCTTTACCCGCTCCTTGGCACGCGAGCTCGCCTCCAGGGCCATCACTGTCAACGCGGTCGCCCCCGGCTACATCGAGACCGCTATGACAGAGGTCCTGACGGATGCTCAGAAGCAGGCCAATCTCAGCGTGGTGCCGCTCGGTCGGCCTGGGACGGAGCAGGAGGTCGCTGACGCGGTAGCATTCCTCTGCTCGCCGGCTTCCGGCTACATCACAGGGCATACGCTGGACGTTAACGGCGGCCTCTTCATGCGGTGACGCAGTAGGGGGGAAGCGTAGCTATGCGGCGTCTGGTGTGTGCGGCTGTGCTCCCAACCGGGGTGCGGGTGCCGCGGCATTTCCAACGTCAATTCGCTTCCCGTTTGCGTCCAGGTGCTTCCGCTTCCACAGCTCCGCATTGAGCTCAGCCCCCACGAGAATCGAAACCGAGGTGAGATAAAGCCAGAGCATCAGGATGATGATCGCTCCAAGCGAGCCGTAGGTGGCGCTGTAGTTTGAGAAGTGGCCGATATAGAAGTCGAGCCCCAGCGAGCCCAGGAACCATGTACCGACCGCAAAGGCCGCGCCGGGCAGCGCCGAGCGGAACGTTACCCGGCGGTTTGGCCCCAGGTAGTAGAGCAGCATTACGCTCGTGACGAAGGTTGCGAAAGTGAGCGAGACGCGGACTGGCGGCCAGAGGATCGCGAATATCGACGGTACGGGAATGATGTACTGCAGGATGTGGATCAGAAACGGTCCGGCTAAGACCAGCAGCAGGGATGCGATGGCGAGGCCGCCGCAGACAAAGGTCAGCAGGAGCGCTTGCAGGCGGTCCCGCCACCACGCCCGTGCCTCAGGCACGTCATAGGCGATATTCAATGCTTCGATCAGTGAGGAGAAGGAGCCAGAAGCAGCCCAGATATAGCTGAGAATGCCGATAGACAGAATGCTGGCGGGGTGTTTGGTCAAAATCGAGGCCAGGACTGTCTTCACCAGCACCATAGCGTCCGGCGGCACCAGCATCGCCATCATGTCGAGCAGCTGCTGGAACAGGTTCTTGATAGGCAGCGCGCTTAGCAGCGCTGAGGCGACCATCAAGAGTGGTACTAGGGACATCAGCAGGAAAAACGCGACCGCAGCACCAATCGTCAGCACACGGGTCCGCATGACCTCGTTGAACAGAACCACCGACAAATGAGGTAGCTCTTTCGACGCCTTAATGACCTTGTTTACCTGAACCGATGCACTCTCAGCCATACCATCCCTCTCCGCGGCGACCACCCAAAGCAGGTCACGTATGCTGATTGCCTGTTCTGCCGAAGGCCTGGTGATGAGTAGCCCGGACAGTGGCTGCCGATAGCGACAGGACACTCAGATGCAGGCAGCTCCCCGTACGCTGGAAGGCTGCCGTCGTGCCGCGTTTAAGTTTGATGGCATCAACATCGCTCACTACCGGTCACCATGCTTCATGTGTAGGACTCGGCCCTGCGCCTTTCTGACGATGCCTTCTTAAAGGGATTGAAAGCGATAGTGCTCACTGAAATAGCTCCATCTCTCGCGGAAGATTCTTGAACATGTGCAGGCGGTCATTGGCCGCAGCCTCATGAACCCTTGCACTTCCGATTTATAACTCGGGAGTTACTGTCGAGTCATGTCAGTAATTTCCGCATCGACCGGAAGGCGTATCGCGTGTTAACTCTACAGTCACCGGCGGAAGGCCAAGGCAATCAACCCCCGGAATCCGGAAAGCGAGTGACTGACCAGAAGATGAAGATTGGTGCAACGATTCGTGGCTTTCGGCTTCAGCGTGGACTGTCGCAAGGTGATATCGAGAAGCGCACCGGGCTGCTGCGCTGCTACCTCTCCCGCGTAGAAAATGGGCACACTGTCCCATCGCTCGAAACTCTGACAAAAATCGCGCACGCGCTTGAGTTACCCCTGGCGCATTTCTTCGCAGAGCACCCTGCAGAGCGGGAGCCGGCTGCTCCCAAAATCTCCGACGACGAACTGCGCTTTCTGACACAGATCCGACGCTACTCCTCCAACCTGAACGACAGCGACAAGAAGCTGCTGCTGGCGATGGTGAAAAAGTTCGCGACCACAACCGCGCCGGCGACCGTCTGAGACGGTCAGGGCTGATTGCTGACCACGGAAGCAGCAACCTCCTCAAAGCGCTGTACGGGTTGGACGCTCGATGGAGCGCAAGGCCAATAAGTCATTTCTCGGGTTGCCGCACCAACGTTGAAGATCAAACGCTTGTGCGTTGAATCAGACCAGTTAACTTGCAAGAGGAGCGTTCCGGCATCGATCAGAAGCCGTCATCATCGCGCGCGACGGTCAACTACGGTTCGGCGCGAGCACTCTTTGGCGACAAAAGCTCAGCTGCGGATGGAGGATGCTTCTAGGGTGGTGCACCAGTAGAACCCGGGAAGCCGTCTGTGCGGAGATGTCAGCCAAAGGGGTGGTAAATGGATTTCGACTATACCCTGATGCCTATTCTGCTTGTGCTGATTGCACTGGCGATCGATGCTATATGCGTTCGCTCCCTGGTCCTTCTTTCCGGAGAGCCAAGTGGCCTCCGTGGCAAGGCAATCTTCACGGCTCTATCGACATGCATAGTCATGCTCGTTGTGAGCTTCGTGGCTTTCTGGAGCGCATATAACAGTATCGCGACTCATTCCTTCTGGGCTAAACACCCACCAGCTGGAAGATTCGAGTTGGTGAACGGGCATCGGATGTACATTCAGTGCACTGGCAGCGGCTCCCCGACCCTGGTCCTGGACTCCGGTGTAGGGGATGATTCGGTCATCTGGGGTCAACTGCAGCCTGTTCTTTCGAGAACAACCAGGGTGTGCTCTTATGATCGCGCCGGGTACGGATGGAGCGATGCTCCGTCCAGTCCGCGGGATGCGGACCATATTGCAAATGAGCTGCACCAGCTGCTCCACCAGGCGGGAGTCCAGGGTCCAATAGTGCTCATGGGTCACTCAATTGCCGGAGTCTACAGTCGGGATTACGCGGAACTCTATCCATCTGAGATCGCGGGACTGATCTTAGTAGACTCTTCGAGCCCATACCAAGATCGTAAGTCGGCAAGCCGAACCACTTCATGGAGCCCACCTTCCTGGCTCTACCATTTCGCCATGATTGCTGGGGGAGCACGGCTGCTCGGCATGTGCTCTCCTCACAACGGGGATCCCGACGCAGCCTTCCATACAATGAGGGACGAGGACATCTGTCGACTTCACTTCGCCATGCTCTCGGCTGAGCCTGCTAACTTCGATCAATCAAGCGCTGAGGTTGAGCGTTCTCATTCTCTAGGCTCGATCCCTATCCTGGTTTTCTCGCGTGATCCGCTAGGCCCACTGCCAAGGAGGGTACAGACGAAGAATCTACTGGCAGCTCAGAACAACTGGAACGACATGCAGGAAAACCTGAAATCTCTTTCAACTCGCAGCCGCAGAGTTGTGGTGGTCGGCGGTACACACCACCTCTTTGAAGAACGGCCGGACCTTGTAGAAAAGGATGTCGCGGACTTCATAGAACAGATTCAAGGAATCATTCCCCCACCTTCGCACTATGGCACAACAGGTCGAGAGTAGCTACGCAAGCATTCGAAGTTCTTCTTCATCAAGGTTGAAGCGTTGGATGAGTCTCCAGAAGTCGTCCCAGTGCAAGCCGTCTGGGATGGCTTGTGCTGACCCGCGCGAAAGCATCTAGATCGCCGGTTAGCGAAACCGGCGGCGTTGAATATGCGGTCACTTTTGCATCACCCCAGATAGAACGCCCGCACCCCTGCGCAGAGCAGAAGCAGCAACAGCGCTTCCCCGACAACCGCCAGGTTCCGGCGCCTGCGAAACAGCTCACCCGGTGCGCCGATGCGCGGTACCATCGGCAGCGCCAGTAGCAGCCCCGTGAGAAAGCCGCCCAGGTGGGCGCTGTTGTCGATCCGCAGCGAGAAATGGCTCACATCGATCCCGGCCGCGAGCACAAAGTTGAGCACCGCGAACCAGATCACACTCCGGCGAAGAGCCTTGCGCTCCGGCAGCGGCAGTGGCAGGTACTTCGAGTTAAGCAGTATGATCAGCACGCCGGCCAGGCCGAAGATGGCACCTGAGGCCCCTGCACCAACTACCCCTCCAGCGCCGCCGTCCTGCAGTCCCGGATGCGTTGCGATGCTGAGCAGGTTCCCGGCGAAACCGGTCAACAGGTAAGCAGCCACAAGGCCCGACGCCCCGAGCAGTGGCTCACCCAACAAACCGAGATTCCAGAGGCACCACATATTGGTAGCCAGGTGCAGGAAGCCCACGTGTACGAACATCGCCGTGACGAGACGCCACCATTCGCCCAGCACCAGAACGTATGCTCCGTAGTCGGCGCCCCAGTGCAGGAGCTGCTCCGGCTGCGGCGCTATTGCGGAAACCCCGGTCAACACCATGCCCAGGAAAACGGCGCAGTTGATGCCTAGCAGTACATACGTAGCCGGCGCGGCCGCCCAGCTGGTCGAAGTACGCCGGGGTGGGGCGGGCGGCGGAGCATTTGGCGGTGTAAGCAGCTCAGCGTAGCCGCTGCCATACGACGGTTCGCTCGCGCCCAGCCTTGCATCGGAGCCAGCCGTGCCGGCCGCATCAATAGGTATCCCGTTCACGCGAATGCGGGTTTCATTGGGGACGATCTCGGCCCTGGGCTCGTCGGCCATGCTCCTCTACCGTACCGGCTGCGAGACCGCCCCGCAAATCACTCCCGTACTCTGTTGTTTTGCGGCTACCGGCCGAGAGCTTCCTGCTGTGACAAGCAGGGATCGACTTCGTACAATCAGACTTTCACCTCACACCTTCGTCTTGCTTCAGGAGTCTGCTTTGAACGGTAGGAAGCCGGTGCGGCGAGCGCTCGTAAGCGTCACAGACAAGAACGGGCTCGTTTCGTTTGCCCGCGGACTCGCCGGGTATGGCATTGAGCTGGTCTCGACCGGAGGCACGGTGCGCGCCCTCCGCGAGGGTGGCCTGACCGTAAGGGAGATCGACGATCTCACCGGCTTTCCCGAGATGCTCGACGGCCGCATCAAAACCTTGCACCCCAAGGTCCACGGCGGGATCCTCCACGTCCGGGCCAATGCCCAGCACCGCGAAGCCGTCGCGGCGCACGGCATCGAGCCGATCGACATGGTCATTGTTAACCTCTACGCCTTTGAGAAGACAGCCGCGCAGGCCGGCGTTCCGTTTGGCGACCTCATCGAAAAGATCGATATCGGCGGCCCGTCCATGCTGCGATCCGCGGCCAAAAACTTTGAAGACGTGGCCGTCGTCTGCTCCACCGCCGAGTACGAGCCGCTCCTGGAGGAGCTCGCACAGAATGGTGGTCAGCTCAGCCGGGCGACTCGCTGGCGGCTGGCACGAGAGGCTTTTGCCACGACCGCGGCCTACGATGTCGCGATCGCCAACACGCTCGACCGCATCGCTGATGGTCCGAAACCGTCCGCCCCGCCGCACTCCGGTGAAGCCGCAGAAGAAGCGGTGCCAGCCAGGTCCGCCGAGCCGCCACAGCCGGAGACACCGGCGCTGCCGGAGCAGGAGAACGGGCGGAGCCTGCCGGAGACCCTGCGCATCGTGCTTCCCCGCACGGCTTCGCTCCGCTACGGCGAGAACCCGCACCAGCGCGCCGCTCTGTACGCTGACGGCAGCCGTCGCGGCATCGCGGGCGCGCTCCAGCTACAAGGCAAGGAGCTCTCCTACAACAACCTGGTCGACCTGGACGCCTGCTGGGAGCTGGCGCGGGAGTTCGTTCCGGCAGCTTCCCTTCAGCTCAACGAGCTGCATACGCCGCGCACGCCGGCCATGGTCGCCATCGTAAAACATACCAACCCGTGCGGTGCTGCGACCGGCGCCACTGTTCTGGAGGCCTACGAGAAAGCCCTGGCGGCCGATCCCGTTTCGGCCTTCGGCGGCGTCATCGGCGCTAATACCGTGATCGACGAAGCTGCGGCCGAGGAGATTGCAAAGCTCTTCGTCGAGGCTATTGTGGCGCCCGGTTACACAGCGGGAGCCCGCGAACGCTTTGCCTCCAAAAAGAACCTCCGTCTGCTCGAAATCGAGAACGCCGCCGGCGGCCAGGTCCTCAAACACATCTCCGGCGGCCTGCTCGTCCAGGATGCCGACCGGGAGTCCCCGGCCGAGATCACCGGGCTGCGGGTCGTCTCCACCCGGCAGCCAACAGATGAGGAGCGTCTTGCCCTGCTTTTCGCATGGCGCGTCGCGAAGCACGTGAAATCAAACGCAATCATCTACGCCCGGGATGGGCAAACGGTCGGGATCGGTGCCGGCCAGATGAGCCGGGTCGATGCAGCCACCTTCGGAGCCCAGAAAGCCACGCTGCCGCTTGCCGGCACCGTTGCGGCTTCTGACGCCTTCTTTCCCTTCGCGGACGGCCTGGAAGTGGTCGCCAATGCCGGCGCGACCGCTGTCATTCAGCCCGGTGGGTCGGTCCGCGATCCGGAGGTGATCAAAGCCGCCAACCGGCTCAGCCTGGCCATGCTTTTTACCGGCGTCCGCCACTTCCGGCATTAGGCTGCCCAGCCCCGGCCACGTTCCATCGGGCGCGGCCTGGAGCGCCCGAGACATCCATCCTGAGCGCCTGCCTAGACATCCGGAGCGTCCGACGAGCGTTCTTCCTGAGCGTAGCGAAGACCTGCTTCTCGGGACCACGGCTCCCCCGACGCCAGCTTCCTCTTCATAGGCCGGTAACTTCCTTTCCGGCGGGAGAATCCCATTGCCATTTACAATCGTCTGATTCAGCAAGCTGCCGAGGCATCGGGCGGCTGAAAGGCCGTTGCCCCACCGCCATGAATCCAAAAACCCGTTTGATCCCGCGGCTCCACCCCGCCCGCTCCGCAGCCCTGCTCGCGTCTGCTTCCGGGTTGCTGCTCGCCGCGATCACCGTTCAGGCGCAGACCACTCCTGCTCAAAAGGCTGCTCCTGCCTCGCCCTCCTCTACGCAGGCCGATGCCTACTATCACGCCATGCTGGCTCATGGGTATGAGGAGCAGGCAGTTTCTGGCGGTCAGCCGGAGCTGGCGAACAAAGCTATCGAGGAGTACCAGGCGGCCCTCGCCGCCGACCCGAACTCGCCTGATCTGAGCAACGGCCTCGCTGAACTGTATTTTCGCACCGGCCGTGTCAAGGAAGCCATCCAGGCCGCGCAAGCGCAGATTGCTCGCGATCCCAACTCGCTTGATGCGCACAAACTGCTTGGCCGCATCTACCTGCGCTCGCTCGGCGATGCGCAGAGCACGGGCCAGAGCCAGATGCTTCAGCTCGCAATCGCCGAGTACACCCGCATCGTCGCACTAGAGCCGAACAACATTGAAGACCACCTGCTGCTCGGCCAGCTTTACTCGTTTGCCAAGGACTCAGCGCGCGCCCAGGAACAGTTCGCAGCCGCGCAGAAAATCGACCCGCACTCGGAAGAGGTAGTGCTGAACATGGCGCGCGTCGACACCGAGCAGAACAATCTGCGCGGGGCCATCCAGGTACTGAGTGCACTGCCGGAGGCCGACCAGACCGCTAAGACCGAGTACGCGCTGGGTGCTAGCTACGACCAGGCGAAAGAAACCAAGCGCGCCATCGCTGCCTACCAGAAGTCGCTTGCCCTGGAGCCTGACAACCTGGACGTGGAACGTGCGCTCGCTGATGCTCTGCATCGTGACGGCCAGGACAAGCCCGCGCTGGCTGCCTATAACGATGTGATCGACGGGGACCCGACCGACGCCTCAGCCTACCTGCATGCCGCCGAGATCGAACGCGACGAAGGCCGCCTGGATGAAGCTCTCGCCAACCTCAAGAAGGCTGCTCCACTGGCCTCCGATTCGCTGGAGATCCGCTACAACGAAGCGCTTGTGTACGAGCAGCAGGGCCAGTACCCGGATGCCGAACACCTGCTGACCAAGATGGTCGCCGATGCCGAGCACACTACCGGCGACTACTCCACAGCAGAGAAGAATAACTACGCGCTCTTTGTCGAGCACCTGGCCAGCGTGTATCAGGATGAAGGCCGCACCGACGACGCGGTCACAACCTACAACAAGCTCCTGCCGCTCGGCGGAGACTACCCGCTGAACGCCTACGGTGCCGAGGTCGATGTTTACCGCGAGGCGCACCAGTACGACAAGGCCACAGCGACGCTCGAGCAGGCGACCGCCAAGTACCCGAAGAATCGCAATCTGAAGCTCGCGCTCGCAAGCCAGCTCGCCTCGACCGGCAAGTACGACGAAGGCGTGAGCATGGCCAGGAGCCTGCTGAACAACACTCCGCAAGACCGAGAAGTGTATCTGTCGCTTGCACAGATGGACATGCGCGCCAAGAAGTGGAAAGACGCAAGCGACGCGCTCGACAAGGCAGAGCAGCAGAGCAACAACCCTGACGAGAAGCTCACCGTTTATCTGCAGCGCGCAGTGCTCGAAGACCGCCAGAAGCATTTCGACGCAGCCGACGATAGTTACAAGAAGGCTCTCGCGCTCGACCCCAACAACTCCACCGTGCTTAACGACTACGGCTACATGCTCGCCGACCGCGGTACGCGCCTAAATGATGCGCTGGCGATGATTCAGAAGGCCGTCAAACTTGACCCGCAGAATTACGCCAGCCTCGACTCGCTCGGGTGGACCTACTTCAAGCTCGGCCAGTATGCGCTGGCTGAGAACAACCTGCTGAAGGCCAGCCAGCGCAGTACGCAGGATCCGACCGTGCATGAACATCTCGGGGATCTCTACGAGAAAACCGATCGGCTCAAGCAGGCTGCCTCGCAGTGGGAAGAGTCGCTGCGACTATTCTCCCGCACCGACCCCGCAGACGCAGAACCAGGCGAAGGCCCACGGCTACAGAAAAAGCTTGATTCGGCCCGGGTGCGGCTGGCCAAGGAGATGCCGGCGCAACCGAACGACAAGGACGACAAGCACCAGTAGCGTAGCGTCACCCGCTGACGATCTGAAAAGACGCTCGTTCGCGAAGCCGACCCCTCTCCTTGCTTTGTTCGCAGCTCTGCTTTCAAGGCTGCCTGCTCTTCCGGCTTGCGCGTTACTCTTAAGTGATCATGCCTTCTTCGCTCGCCTCCTGCGCTGTCGCCGATGACTCGCGAGACTTGCTCACTGCGCGAGAGTACCCCGAGCCGGAGCACGCTTATCGATCTCCCTTCGAGCGCGACCGCGCCCGCATCATCCATGCGCGAGCGTTTCGACGGCTTGCCGGCAAAACGCAGGTCTTCTCGCGCGGAGGCGCAGCAGGTGAGCCGTCTGATCACTTCCGCTCGCGCCTGACGCACACGATGGAGGTCGCGCAGATCGCGCGCACCATCGCCGGCGCACTCGGACTGAATCAGACGCTGACCGAAGCACTCGCGCTGGTCCACGACATCGGCCATCCGCCTTTCGGCCATGCCGGCGAACGCGCGCTCGACCAGGCGCTACAGCAGTATGGGCTGCGTTTCGACCACAACCTGCACGCGTTGCGTATCGTCGAACACTTTGAGTTGCGCTACGCCGGCTTTCCCGGTCTCAACCTAACGCTCGCGGTGCGCGAAGGCATCATCAAACACTCGCGTGACTACACCGCGGAGGAGCAGCCGCAACTCGCCCATTACCTGCTCGACCAGCAGCCATCGCTTGAGGCGCAATTGATTGATCTCGCGGACGAGATCGCTTATCTCACGGCCGACCTCGATGACGGCATGGAGGCCGGCCTGCTCGACCTCGCGCATGTTCGCTCTGGCATCGAGCTCCTGGAGCGCTTCCACGCCGCTCTGGCCTGCGACCACGCCGGCTCAAGCGAAAAACTCATCTTTAACGAAGCCCTCAAGCGCATGCTCAACGAGCTGGTCGGCGATCTGCTCGAGGAGACTACGCGGCGCGTCCATGCAGCGCAGATCACGACGCTTGCCGGCGTGCGTGCAGCCGGCAGCAGGCTCGTCGCGTTCTCGCCCGCGATAGAAGCAGCAAGGCTGAGCGCCAAAGGCTACCTCCACACACACCTCTACGGCTCGGACGCCCTCAAGCGGGACCATGCCATGGCTGAGCGCGTGATACGCGAGTTGTTTGACGCCTGGGTGCGCACGCCTGAGCTGTTGCCGGCCACCTACACGAGCCGTATCGAGGGCCTCGGCGGCAGCGAGCAGGCGCCACGCGTGGTCGCCGACTATATCGCGGGCATGACGGACGACTTCATCCTCGCGCAGCACCGGGAGTGGCGCGAGAGCACGAGAAACCTGTACCCCAACGGATAGGAGTGCCGTTCCCGACGCTCGAGTTCGGAGCAGATGCCTCCCGTGCCGCCATTCCATTACGATCTAGCTGCTCTCCGCAAACAGGGCGCAACGGGCGCGCAATCCGTGCGGCTTGCGATGACACGCTCCCAGGAGAAGGAATGAAAAACGCGGGTCGCATCGCCGGTCGGACATCGCGCATGCTTTGCACGCAGGCCCTGCTGTTAATTATGGCGACCGGCCTCCGGCTGTCAGCAGAGCCGGTCAGCTTGCGCGTGGACTCCCGGGTCGACCCCCTCGGGATCGACACTCCAAACCCATCGCTCTCCTGGCGAAGCGACGATACTGCAAAGAACTGGACCCAGGCCGCGTATCGGATCGAGGTAGCGAGTGATCCATCACTGCTGGCGGCGAGCAAACCGGACATCTGGGACAGTGGCCGGATCGCGTCGAACGAATCCATCGGCATCGCGTACAAGGGTCCCTCGCTCACCGGTGGCGAGCGTTACTTCTGGCGTGTGCGAACCTGGGATGCTGCTGGCAAACAGGAGCTTTCCACGGAGGCTGCCTGGTGGGAGACAGGGCTCCTCGCGCAGAGCGCGTGGAAGGCGCATTGGATTTCGTGGACCGACAGGACCGAGACCCGGGAGCTGGCGCAGATGCGGTGGCTATGGCTGCCGGGCGGCGATGCAGAGCACGTCCAGAGCAAGCAGCCTGCGGAGTTCCGCTACATCCTTCACCTGGATGCAGCACCGGAGTCGGCTATCCTGCACTGCCTGACAGGCGGCAGCTTCACGACAGAGGTAAACGGCCAGCAGACCGGGCACAAGGAGGAGTGGGGCGCTTTTGACAGGGAAGACCTGCGTGCGCAGCTACACGCGGGACCGGGCGCAAGTGGAGACAACGAGATCATCGTGCGAACGACTGCACGAGGCGCTAACGCGCCCAAGACCGTACCGAACGGCTTCGCGGCAGTGCTGGAACTGCGTCCAGCCGGCGAGCGCGACCAGGAGATCGTCAGTGATGCCTCCTGGAGCGCGCGATCAGGCTCCGATGCGGCCTGGCAGCCAGCGCAGGTCGTCGGCCCTCTCAGTGCTCTACGCGTCAACACCGGGTCAGACCGGGAGGAGCTGGAAGCAGCTCCCGACCGCATCTCGACCGAGGTATCGCTGCTGCGCAAGACCTTTGCCGTCAGTGGGCGGATCCGCTCGGCTCGGCTCTACATCACCGCGATAGGCAGCTACCGGGCCTTTTTGAACGGCCAGCGCGTGGGTGAGAACGAACTCACACCGGGCTTTACCGACTTCCGCAAGCGCGTGCTCTACCAGACCTATGACGTCACGGAGCAAGTGCAGTCCGGGCAGAATGCGTTCGGTGTGCAACTCGGTGGGGGCTGGCATGGCAGCCCGCTGCTATGGGCCGGCGTGCGGGAGTTTCACGGTCCCGATATGCTTCGCGCGCAGATGGTCATCACACGAGAGGATGGCACGGAACAGACTATTGTCACCGACGATAGCTGGAAGGGCGTCCGGGATGCGACCAGCTCCGCTGAGATCTACGGAGGCGAAAGCTACGACGCACGCCGCGCGATGGTTGGATGGACCACCGTGCGCTTCAAGCAGGTCATAACCTGGACCCCGGTCAACGAGGGCTCCATCCCCTCCGACGTGCTCATCAGCGCCCAGCCCGATGCTCCGCCTCACGTTTCGCAGACACTGGAGCCGATCTCGATGCGCACCATCGATGTCGCCGGTGTCGAGCCAGGCACCAGGCTCTTCGACATGGGACAGAACATGGTAGGCGTCGTGCGTCTGCGGGTTCGCGGAGCACGCGGCACTACCGTGCGGCTCCACTTTGCGGAACGTCTGAAGCCCGATGGCAGCGTGTATACCGAGAACCTGCGCAACGCTGACGCGACCGATGAATACACGCTACGAGGCGATGGTGTCGAGGAGTGGACCCCGGCATTCACCTTTCACGGCTTCCGTTATGTGCAGGTAGAAGGCCTGCCAGCGACAGCAGGGGCAGACACGATACGCGGCGAGGTAGAGAACAGCCTGCCGAGCGAGCCTTCCATGCGTTTCAATAGCTCCAGCGCGCTGCTCAACAGCATGTTTGAGCTGGGTCTCTGGGGCCAGCGCGGTAACTTCATCTCAGTCCCGACAGACTGCCCGCAGCGTGATGAACGCATGGGCTGGATGGGCGACGCGGGGGTGTTCTGGCGCACCGGCTCATACAACTTCGACATCGATGCGTTCACGCACAAGTTCATGAACGATGTAACGGACGCGCAGGACAATCGCGGCGTCTTCTCCAATATCTCCCCTAACCTGCTGCTCGTCGGGTCGGAAGATACAGGAGCTCCCGGCTGGGGCGATGCCGGTGTGCTGGTGCCCTATGCCACGTGGATGCAATATGGCGACCGAGGCGTCATCGACCGCAACTGGGACGCGATGGAGCGCTGGATGCGCTTCATCGCGGCAGAGAATCCTGACGGCCTGCGTCAGAAAGATCTGGGGCCGGACTACGCTGACTGGCTGGCCCCCGATCCGCACACGCCAAAGGAGCTGGTAGCCACAGCATACTGGGCCCTGATCGCTCAACAGATGCAGGCCATGGCCAGCGCCACCGACCGGGTGGAGGCTGCGAAACGCTATGGGCAAAGTTACGACAAAATCCGCAAAGCGTACATGAAAGCCTATGTGCACGCAGATGGCACGGTGGAAGGAGCAACGCAGACCGCCTACGTGCTCACGCTTTACACCGGCATGGCCAGGCCGGAGCAGCGCAGCGCACTCACAGCCAACCTCGTCGCCGATATCGAGAAGCATGGCAATCACCTGACGACAGGCTTTCTCGGAACGCCGTTTCTCCTCTTCGTGCTCGACTCACAGGGCCGGAGTGACGTCGCTTTCCGTCTGCTGCTCAACGACACCTATCCCTCGTGGGGCTACATGGTCAGCAAGGGCGCAACAACCTGGTGGGAACGCTGGAATGGCGACACCGGCGACCCCAGCATGAACTCCTATAACCATTACGCCTTCGGGTCCGTCATGGCATGGGTCTACCGTCGAGTTTCCGGCATCGATACCGACGCGAGCGGTCCGGGCTTCCACCACCTCATCATCGCGCCACACACCGATACTCGGCTCACCCATGCGCACAGCGAATACGACTCGCCATACGGCAAGGTGGCTACCGACTGGACGCGCACTGGTAGTGGCCTACAGCTCACCGTGAGCCTGCCCGCGAATACCGCCGCGACCGTGGAGCTGCCCGCGGATGCTGTCGGGCAAGTGCAGGAAGATGGAGCCTCGGTAAAAGGCAGAACCATCGAGGTCGGTGCCGGAACGACCAACTTCAGCGTAAGGTGACGCATCCGTGTGGTCGGCGAGCCGGCCACACAGACGGTTACACACTGCGTAGCTGCAAGGGGGTTGACCTATCCCTTGCCTACTCAGCCGCGGTGGGCCGGTATGACTCTACTGCACCTTGCCCTGCGGCCGCAGTCGCCCCAGCTCCGCCGCGCACGCAATCGCATTCAGCGCAGCGAGCTTCAGGTTGTCGAAGGTCGCCCAGATCCAAAAACGTGTCGAGAGTGCCTCGTTCGCATCGGCCTGACGTACGCGCAGCAGCACATCCTCCTGACCGGCACTGCTCAGGTTGCTGGGCGGGTCGCTCTCGCCGATCACCACATCCGTGTGGTCGCCGGCCAGCGCCGCTTCCAGGTGTTCCAGCGCCACCGCACGCTCCAGTTCGACACCAACAGAGATGGCGTAGCCGTGAAACGCCGGCGCCTGCAGGAGCTGCACGTTCGTCTGCGGCAGCCGACCGCCGGAAAGCAGCGCGTAGTGGCGCCGCACCCGCGCTTCAGTTGCGAGCAGGTCGATCTTCGCTGCCTCACCAAGCGCCGGCGTGAGATTGAACGCCACCTGCATATCGAAGACCTCCTTCGGCATGCTTTGGAAGTTCAGCAGTGAAACTGTCTGCTGGTGCAGCTCATCGACCGCGGCGCGGCCATGTTCGCTCGCAGGCTCCAGCACCGTAGCCCAGGCGCTGCGCACCCGCGCGACATCCTGCAGGCGCGCCATCATGAGCGCCAGCGAAGTTGCCGCTATGTGCGCGGGAACCAGCGCAGGTGTGTGCAGGTCTGGCGCCGGCGTTGCCGGGTTGTCGATCGCGTCGCGCACCCAGGGCGAAGCGACCAGCACACCAGGCTCGCTCTCGAGCGCGCTGGAAAGATCAATGATGCTCGCGTGCGAAGCGGCCGCGGCACGCCAATGGCTGGCTGCCTGCGCCGCTGACCCGGCAAAGAAAACATAGTCCACGTGCGCAAACGAATCTGAGTCGATCTTCTGAATGATCGTAACCTCGTCGCCGACCGCCTCGATCTGCCCGAGTCCCTCTTCCTCATCCATCAGCAGCAGCTCCGCCGAGAGAAACGCACTGTCCTCGAGCGCTTCAGTCAGCTCCTTGCCATGCAAGGTGGCTGCACCCACTATCGCGATCCGTACTCTATCCGACATACCTTCCTTTACTCGAAACATTTGCACCCGCTAGCCGCCATCGCGATGGAGAAACCACGCAGATGCTTGCCGCTGCTACCTGTCTCAGGCGTGGCTCTGACGTGCGGACTTGCGCTGCCATGAGTAGAGCAGCCTTGCGAGCACACCGGAGAACATGTAGATGAGCGCGATTGCGGCCAGCACGTACTGTGAAAAGAAAACCAGCGCATAAAGAAAGCCGCCCATCAGCACGATGCCGCGGAACGGGTGCGTGTTCGCGAGATTGATCTCTTTGCCGCTCCAGAAGCGCCAGGTGCTGACCATCAACAGCCCGATCGCCGCGACATACGCGCCCCACAGCAACGCCACCCACGAGATCGCGACCGGGATGCCGCTGAAGAAATGCACCACTGCGGCAACCGCGCCGGCAGCGGCTGGGATCGGCATGCCCACGAAGTATTTGCGGCCGGGCCGGCCCGGGTTCTTCGGCACCGGCGTGCCCGTCGAGTTGAATCGCGCAAGACGCGCCGCGCCGCACAGTAGAAACAGGAAGCAGAGCAGTGCACCGAACTCGATGAGTTTGTGCCGCATCCCGCTGCTCATACCCAACGGCAGCGCTTGAAAGCCCCAGCAGTATGCAAGCAATGAAGGCGCGACTCCGAACGTAATCACGTCCGCTAGTGAGTCAAGCTCTTTGCCGAACTCGCTCGTCGTATTGGTCATCCGCGCGATGCGGCCGTCGATTGTATCGAAAGGGATCGCGAAGCCGATTGCCAGCGCGGCGTAGTTGAAGTGCTGCGGCTCCAGAAGTGAACCCTGCAGACTTTGTGTAATCGCGTAGTACCCGGCGGCGATGTTACCAGCCGTGAAAAGCGAGGGCAGCAGGTACATGCCACGCGAACCACGGCGTGTCCTCCGGGCTGGCCCGGCAGACCCCAGCGCGACAGGCGCGAGCCGGGGTTGCTCGCTCACCGCGTATGCTCCAGAACCTCGGTCGCTGTCTCCGCCGGCCTGTGTCGCGCCTGCGGAGCGAGATAGGCCAGCACGGTCGAGCCGCCTTTCACCACGGCGCCTGCCTGGATGCGCATCTCCACTCCTGCCGGCAGGATCAGGTCCGTCCGCGAGCCGAATTTTATGAGTCCCACGCGCTGGCCACGCACGAATCTGTCACCACGCGTGTGGCGAAAGACGATCCGCCGTGCAAGTAGTCCGGCAATCTGCTTGAAGATGACCTCATATCCGTCTTCGGCTTCCACGACGCAGATATTCTGTTCGTTCCGGTCCGCAGAAGCCGCATCCATGGCGTTCACGAAGGCGCCCTTCTGGTAGCGCACCTCTCGCACCACACCCGCAACTGGCGCGCGGTTTACGTGCACGTTGAAGACACTCAGAAAGATGGAGATACGGGTACGCTCACCGGCCGGAGTTACGATCGTCTCCACGCTGGTCACCTTGCCATCGGCCGGGGAAACCACCAGGCCCTCGCCCTGCGGGATCAGCCGCTCCGGGTCGCGAAAGAACCAGAGAAAGAATGCCGCCAGCCCGAGCGGCAGCACCGCCCACCACCACGTGTGGGTCAGCACCACGACCACAACCGCAACAAGAATCAGCGAGATGCCGTAGAGATATCCGTCGCGAACCATCGTTGTGATTATAGAGGGCGAAGCAACAGCGCGCCCGTCTTTCCAGGGCCGGGTATCGTACCCCGCATGTGCCTTTCGCGACTCTGAGAGGACACAGGCAAAGTTCTCTCCCACGCTTAGTGAGCGCCATCCTGAAGAGCGAAGCGGTGAAGCACCTGCTTTCGCTCCGCTGCAGAGAAGCTGCTCCCTCTTCGCCTCAGCGAGACAGATCCCTCGTGCACGCTCTTCCCTGCCCGCAACTGCTCAGCTTCACAGGTGGAGGCTCATCAGCACCGCGTCCTCCTCCGGATTGCGGTAGTAGCGGGCCCGCATGCCGTCGCGCGCGAACTGGAGCCGCTCGTACAGGCGCAGTGCCTCCAGATTGGAGAGGCGCGCCTCCAGCTGCAGCCGCTTCGCCCCGCTACGCCGGCTCCAGGCAATCACCGCCTGCAGCAAACCAGAGCCGGCGCCCTTGCGTCGGTACTGCGGCGAGGTCACCACAGCCTCCAGCTCAGCCGTACCCGCGGCCTGGCTTGCCATGGCAAACCCGCACACCATGCCGTCCAGCATCGCGACCCAGGCTCCACGCCGGTCCGGCTGCGCACCGATCACAGCCAGCATTCGCACATACTCGCTCGGCGGCCAGTGCGGAGCGGTCGGCACCGCCGCGGCAATTGCAAGGACCGCCTCGCAGTCTTCACCAGCCATTGCGCGTACAGTCACAGCCAGCGGCGTGCTCTCCGGTCCAGTCACAAAGCGCGATCCTGCTGCCCAAGCATCTGCTCTTCCCGCCACAGATACAGCGCGTCCAACGTTGCCGCATCATCCCACTGCCCTGCCAGCAGGCGAGGCAGGGCGTGCTGCATGGCATTGGCTGCCGTGGGCTCGGCAACTCGCCGTGCTTCCGGCAGAAGCAGAAGAACCTTCTCCTCGCAGGCGGCCAGCTGCCGCGCTCCGGCCGCGGTTGCACCCCGAGCCTGGTCCGCGGTCAGCAGCTGCTCCTCCGTACCTGGTGCAATACCCACACTGCGCAAATATATGTTGCCCCGGCCGGCATACAACGCTACATGCCCTGCGCCGCTCGTCCCTGCCAGCACCGCCAGCCGCGAGACACCAACAAGGGGCACCGCGCAGGCCTCCGAAAGCGCCTTGGCCGCGCTCAAACCGATCCGCATACCGGTGAAGCTGCCCGGGCCGCGCACCACCACAATCGCGCTCAGCTGTGTCGGCTTCAGGCCCTCCAGCATCTCCCGCAGTTCGCGCGTCAGCAACGAGCCTGCGGTGCGTGCGGCGAGGCTTCGTTCCCGCAACATCTCCAGCCGCGTGCCGGCAAGACGCCCCAGAGCCAGCGTAGTCTCCACTCCGCAACTGTCCAGGGCAAGCACCGGGCCTTCACCGCCCGGGTCGCTCATACCGGCCGCCCACCCGCAATGGCTTCCGCCGGCTCGGACTGCTCTCGGTCTAGGTAGCGCAGCACCTTCGCGAGCTGCGCATCGTTGCTGTACCCCGAGCGCTCAGCCCGTGCCCTGCCCGCGGCTGCGATCTTTTCGCGCTCATCCGCATGCTGGAGGAAGTAACGCGCCTTCTCCGCGCACTCCTGCTCCGAGCCATAAAAGACCGCTTCGCGATCCTCCTCGAACGCCTCCAAGTGGCCCGGCGAGCGCTCCGCCAGCAGAAACTGCGCACACGCCGTAATCTCAAATGATTTGTGCGCGACATCCTCCTCGTTCATCTTTGTCACGAAGGCCATGTTGATCTTCGAGCGCCACATCGCCCGCCGGTACTCCGGCCCTCGCATCATGCCGCCAAAAACAAACCTTCGCTGTAGCGCCTCCGGCCACGCCTTGTCCCAGCGCGGCCCCGCAACCGAGACCGGCAACCCGTGCTTCTCGCCAAGCGCTCGCAGAAACTCCGGCCGGTGCTCGAGCGGCGAGCCAGTGTAGGCCAGCTCGCGGTCGCGATCCGCGTCACTCCAGCCAGCCGGCGGCGGGAAGTGCTGCAGCGGATCATAGGAGAGCGCGATCTTGAGCGCAGGCAGCCCCCACTCCGCGTAGCGTTTCACGTCTACGTTGCGGAATAAGCAGTGCAGGTCAAACAGCCGGTAGACCTTGAGGAACTGCATCCAGCAGCCGTCGTTCCGCGGCCCGAACGGGTTGTCCTGGTTGTAGCAGACCGTCGTCGCGCCAAGCTTCTTCACCAGCTCAACCGTACCCGCGTGAAAATGCACCGGCTTGTCAAACCAGACCACGTCCGGCCGGTGCTCACGCGCCGCCAGTTGTAGCGCGGTGTTTACCTTCGCAATCAGCGGACCCACCGGCAGGCGGTAGCGCAACGCCGCCATGTAGCGCGAGCGTGGCTCATATGCGTCGACCGCAAACGGGATCATCTCCTGATCCAGCCGCCGAAACGCCTCCAGCCGGTACAGCGATGTGTTGCCCTCAGCCAGGGGCGCAACGTACAGGATCTTTCGCCGCCTCGGTTGCTTGTTCACAGCCTGTAACTCCTGTGGTTGCATATTGCCGGTCGCCCCTCAACGCCTGATCCGCTGTCACTCTGACGTATACGGAGTTCGCCCGCATCTCACGGAGGAATCTCCTCCTGAGGAACAGAGCGACGAAGGACCTGCTTTTCTCACGCACCAGCGACGAAGCAGCCCCTCGCTACACGAAGCACGACGATCCCTGGTCTCAATTGCGAGTCTTCCGGCGTGGTACTTTTCGGTGCAACTGCCAAAGAAGCGCCACCCTACAGCCCTTCCAGCGCTTGCCGCACATCCTCTTCGAGATCAGCTAGATCCTCAATGCCAACCGAGATGCGCAGCATGCCGTCGGTAATGCCCAGCTGCGCTCGTGCCTCCGCGCCGATCGCTGCGTGGGTCATCGTCGCCGGATGCGAAATCAGCGTTTCCACCCCGCCCAGCGACTCCGCGATCGTGCAGGTCTTTAGCCGTCGTAGCATCTGGTTCGCACGTTCCAGCGAGCCCAGCTCAAACGCGATCATCCCGCCAAAGCCCGACATTTGCCGCACCGCGAGTTCGTGCTGCGGGTGCGTCGGCAGCCCCGGATACCAGACCTGCTCAATCGCCGGATGCCCGGCAAGCAGCGCCGCGATTGCCCGGCCGTTCCGGTCGTGCTCCCGCATGCGCACGGCCAGCGTCTTGACCCCGCGCAACACCAGCCACGCTTCAAACGGCGACAGGATGCCGCCCGTGCACTTCTGGATGTAGTTGAAGCGCTCACGATGCTCCGGCTTCGTACCAACCAGCACGCCGCCCAGCCCATCCGAGTGCCCGTTCAGATACTTGGTCGTCGAGTGCATCACCAGGTCAGCGCCGTGCGCAATAGGCTGCTGGAAGTACGGCGACATGAACGTGTTATCGACCGACAGCTCGCAGCCCTCCGGACCATCCTTGTGGCAGACATCAGCTGCGGCGCGGATATCCGTCAGGGTCATCAGCGGATTCGTCGGCGTCTCTACATGCACCAGCCGGGTGTTCGGCCGCAGCGCCGCACGAAGCGCTTCCGGGTCGGACGTATCTACGTAGCTGAACTCAATACCATAGCCCGTGACGATGCCATTGAACAGCCTCGGCGTGCCCCCGTATACGTTCTCGCCGCACACCACGTGGTCGCCCGTCTTGAGCATCGTCACCAGCGCCGAGATCGCGGCCATGCCGCTCCCAAACACATGCGCGCTTGTACCGCCTTCGAGCGACGCAAGGTTCGCCTCGAGTGCATCCCGCGTCGGGTTCGACACCCGCGAGTACTCCCAGCCCTTGTGCTTGCCAATCTCTTCCTGCGCGTAGGTCGAGGAGAGATAGATCGGAACATTCACCGCACCGGTCAGCGGGTCAGACGGCTGCCCGTCGTGGATTGCCCTGGTTGCGAAGCCTGCCATCTCTTAAGGGTAGCAGCGCACCCGCGTCAACTCAGCGGCCCGGCGGAATGGCTAGCAGGATAAGCGTGGCCAGTGTGGCAATATGCAGCGCAACGTGCGCCGTGTTCGGCACCATCCCGTTACGCTGAGGCAGAAACGTGTGCGTGCGACCGAACATCTTTCGGTAGCGCTCCGCCCGCGCCGGTTCAGGCTTCAAGAGGTACGGGACCCACCAGGCACGGAGCTGCCCGAGAAACAGAAGAATGTAGCTGATCCAAAGCCATGCAACAAGGGAAGGCGGCCACGGCCGCCCAAAGTCTCGCACACTCAGCACCAACCCAAAAGTCCAGGGCAGACTCTGCACGAGGGTGACCACAACCAACCGGTTCAGCGGGTCGGCCTGCCGCACAGCGGACACATCATTTAACTGCCCAAGCGGCAACCAGTCATGCACCCAGAGAAAGAGCACCTGAAATGTCTCCAGAGCAATGAGAACGCCTCGCGGTTCATACCTCAGAACACTGACTCTCCTATCGCTTTGCAGTCGATTCGATTTTACCTTTGTGCTCTCCCAGGATCATGTAAAACTGTTTTTGATCATCGGAGATCCGGTCGATCCGAGCAATCAATTCTCCGCGCAGGGATGTAAACTTAGCTTCCACCTCGGTACGGAAAGCATCGAGCCTAGCTTCCATCCTCCCATTGAGGACTATAGCAACGGCAATCGTTACCAGGCCGGTCGCCGTGGGAAGGCCTGCTGAAAGATAAAGTTGCCAGTCCGTCATGTGCGATAGTCTACTCCTGCCGGAACTCTTGCAGTCAATCCAGACGGATCACTCCCCTAATCGTCGCTGGCCAGCTCCCCACCCTCAAAAATCCCCTTCGATAGGTACCGCTCTGCCGAGTCCGGCACGATCGTCGCTATGCGTTTGCCCGGCCCGATCCGCCGGGCCATCTCTAGCGCCGCGAACACCGCCGCGCCAGCACTCGAGCCGGCGAGCACACCTTCCTCCGCCGCAAGCCGCCGCACCATCGCGAAGGCGTCATCGTCGGTCACGCGCACAATCTCATCCGCGGCCGCGCCATCAAAGGTCTCCGGCACAAACGAGACCCCGATGCCCTCAACCCGGTGCCGCCCCGGCGTACCGCCCCGCAGCACTGAACCCTCGGTCTCGACTGCAACCGTCAGCACCCGCGGATCCTGCTCCTTCAAAAACCTGGACACCCCGGTGAACGTCCCGCCCGTGCCGACGCCTGCGACAAAAGCATCTACGCGGCCCTCCATCTGCTCCCACAGCTCACGCGCAGTTGTCTCGTGGTGAAACGCCGGGTTCGCCTGGTTGCTGAACTGGCCGGCTATGAAAAAGCCGTCCCTGCCGGCGATCCATGCATCTGCCGCCCGGATCGCGCCGCGAATCCCATCCTGCTCGGGCGTTCGCACCACTGTCGCCCCAAAAGCACGCATCAGCGTGCATTTCTCTTCTGCGAAGCCCTCCGGCACGTACAGTACGACCTTGTACCCGCGGTTGATCCCGGCCAACGCGAGTCCCACACCTGTGTTTCCTGCCGTTGCCTCTACGATCGTCATGCCTGCGCGTAATGCTCCACGGCGCTCGCCGTCCAGCACGATGCCCAGCGCCGCGCGATCCTTGACGCTGCCTCCGGGGTTTAAGTACTCGAGCTTGGCAAAGAGGGCAGCCCGGGTTGTCTTTTCGCCCGGGCGGAGACCAAGCCGACGCATTTCGAGCAACGGCGTCGCACCGATCAGCTCAAGGATGCTGCCGGCGACCCGCAGACCACTCGTCTCGGCAGCCACCGCGGGGGTCACCCCGGAAGCAATCTCGGCGGCAGCCTCCATCGCTTACGCCTGCTCCGTCGCGCCCGCGCTCCGGCTTTCTCGCATGGCAAACGCCATCGCTTCCCGGATCTTTCCATCGATAAAGGAGCACGGCACGAACGCCGGCGACCGGGTGCACTGCACCGTGAGAGTCTGCACCCGCGAGTCCAGGCTCCAGCGAACGGTGAAGCCGTTTCGCGTCGCTTCGCCGCTCTCGCCCTGGTCGGCCAGGCCGGCCAATCCGAACTGCTCGGCCCGGGCCAGAAACGAGCGAAGTTGCTCTGATGTCACTCCTTCAAAACTCTGCTCTGCGCACGACGGCATCCCGGATCCTCTACTGTGAACCTTTGCTGATGTTATCCGGCGCACCGTTCTCATCCGCTGTCGCCGACTTCGGGTAATAACCACTGCGCGTACGTACGACCAGGTTTTTCTTGCCGCCATTTGCGTGCGCCAGCACTTTGACCTGGCGGTAGCCCCCGAGCGAAGCCGGCTTGGTCGCGTGATAACCCACCGTGTACTGCGACCGGATATCGCGAGCGACCTCGTCCGCTACGGCATCCACGTCATTCAGCGAGCGCGGAAAGTAAGCGATCCCGCCCGTTTCCTGCGCCATCAGCTGCAGTGCTCGTTTTGCGGTGCGCGACTCGCGGCCGCCGCTGTCGTCGCCGAACAGGAGTCCGATGCAGTAAACAATGGGACCCTGCAGATCCTGGATGCGCCGTATCGTCTGCTCCAGCGTGAGCCCCGACGCATTGTCCTCGCCATCCGTAATGATCAGAATGACCTGCTTTGGCCGCTTCGCGCCCTTCGCCAGCTCATCGGCCGAGGCAACGGTCGCGTCGTAAAGCGCCGTCCCACCCTTCGCGTCTGAGTGCGCCAGCCCGTCGCGCAGCTTGTTCAGGTCGTTGGTAAACTCCTGGTCGATGAACGCCTCATCCGAGAAATTAACGATGAATGCCTCGTCCTGCGGGTTCGAAGAGCGGATCAGGTCGAGTGCCGCCGCGTTGACCGCGCCGCGCTTTGAGCGCATCGAGCCCGAGCTGTCCACCAGGATACCCATGGACACCGGCAGGTCCGTGTGCTGAAAGGAGGCGATTGTCTGCGGCACGCCATCCTCAAAGACGTGAAAATCGTCCTTGGTTAAATCATTTACCAGGTGGCCCTGATCGTCGAGCACCGTCGCATTCAGGACCACTTCCTGCACATCGCGCCGCAGGGTGTAGCGGCCATCCGCCCTGTCAACATCCGAGGCCTGCCGGCCCGCATTTGAGTTGTCGCTCAGTGCGCCCGGTTTGACTGCGGCATTGTCAGCCTGATCGGGGGACCGTACCGGGTCGCGCTCCACATCGAGCGGCAGCTGCGTTTCAGGCGCGTAGGCACCGCTTGTCTGCGGCGGCTGCGAGCTCTGGGCACGCACGCCGCCCGGAAGCGCGAGCAGCGCGCCAAGCATCAGCAGAGCAACGAATTTGTTACTGCACTGGAGCATAGTAGCCGGAGCGGGCATGTACTGTGAGCGGCGGCAGGCCAGGAGGTGGTTCAAGCCGTACCTTCACTTTACGCCACTTGCCATCCCGCTTGTTGTCCGTTGAGCGATAACCCAGCACATACTCATCCCGCAGCTCGTCACTGATTTTCGCCGCAACGTCCGCCATGTCGCTCAAATCATTGACGCGAAACAGCCGTCCGCCAGTGTCCTCGCATAGATCGTTCAGCAGCAGCGGTCCCAGTCTCTCTTCGGTCGTCGGCGCATATTCGTCAAAGATGCCGATCGAGTAAATCTGCACGTCCGACTCCCGCACAATGGCGCGCACCTCGTTCTCGGTATACCGGGAGCGGTTATCGCCACCGTCGGAAACGACGAGCAACGCCTTGCGCGGGTACTTCGCGTCCTTCATCTTGTTCACGCCGTAGTAAATAGCATCGAGCAAGGCGGTCCGCTTGCCCGGCTTCACCATCGCCAGGCGTGCGTCAACGTCGTCAATGTTCGAGGTGAAGTCCTCGATCAGCTCCGGCCGGTCATTGAAGCCCACCACGAAGAACTCGTCCTGCGGGTTCGCCGTTTTCAAAAACGCCTTCACCGACTGCCGCGAACGGTTGAACTTGTTCGTCATCGAGCCGCTCAGGTCCAGGATGATACCTAGCGAAACCGGCGCGTCCTCAGTCGAAAAGGTTTTAATCGTCTGGAGCTGCTCCTGGCCGACACCCTTCTCGTAGATAAAGAAGTTGTTCCGGTCCAGTCCTGTCACGAGCCGGTTCATCGGATCGGTCACCGTCAGCGGAATCAGCGTGAGGTTTACATCCACACGCAGGCTCCTGCCGCTTTTTTCGTCCGACTTCTCGTTCCTGCTATCTGGCGGTGGCGCCGCGGTATTCGCTGTCGCGCCCCCGACTGGCGGCGGCTGCACATGCACCTGGTTCAGCGGGTCGGCCGTCTGCGCCTGCATCGCGGAGCCGGCGGAAAAAAGAGCCAGCAGCATTGCGAGGAACAGGTATACCTCTCTGTGTGGAGACTCGGGCCTGCGACCGGATCTCCGACCAGTTCTAAGCGAAATTGAGCAAATCGAGCTGTTTCGAGCGGCCGGCATCCTGCTACCTCTCTCCACCTTCCTACGCGATACTCTCGTCCCCCGCCAGCGGCGCGGGGGCTTTCATATTCAAGCAGGCAAACTCAGGATGCAAGTACCGCCTGGGTAACGTCGATGTGCCCTCCCGGCGCACTGCCGTCTTACCGGCGCCAGCCGCTGGTCTACAATCGATCGAACGCGGGCCAGTTCTGCGCGCGCTGAGACAGTGACTCTTTCCCATGGCCCGTATCTTTCCCTTCCGCGCTCTCCGTTACAATCCATCGTTAGTGCGGGTCGAGGACTGTGTTACCCAGCCCTATGACAAGATCACGCCCTCGATGCAGGCCAGCTACTACGCGCGCAGCCCGTACAACCTCGTTCGCATTATTCTTGGGCTTCCTGAGCTGTTCGATGAGCCCGGAGCTGACGACGTCTACACCCGGGCCTCACGGGACTTCCATGAATGGCGTGTAAGCGGGGTTCTCGCGCAGGAGGCCGAACCCTGCCTCTTCGCCTACTCGCAGCGCTTCCGGCTGCCCCATGGAAGCGGTCCGGGGAGCAGTCCGCTTGGCGGCTCGAGTGCTGAGGTCGAACGCCGCGGCCTGATCGCGCTCGGCGCCGTCTCGCCCTACTCGGAAGGCATCGTCTTCCGGCACGAGCAGACCCACACCCGCGCACGTACCGACCGGCTCAATCTCCTGCGCGCCACCCGCGCCCACTTTGGCCAGATCTTTATGCTCTACTCCGATCCGGCGCGCTCGGTCGAATCACTCATCTTTCCTGCTGCCGGCCGCGGCGCGCCCGTGCCCGACATCGAACTGCTCGACGAGTTCGGCGTGCTGCATCGCGTCTGGACCATCAGCGATCCCGCCACGATCAACATCGTGCAGGGTGCGCTGGGCGACAAGAAGCTCATCATCGCCGACGGCCACCACCGCTATGAGACCGCGCTTGCCTACGCGGAGGAGCGGGCTCAGGTCGTAAGGCGCGCAGAGCGGACCGACCCGGAGCAGGGTTACGACTGGCAACCGGCCCAGGGCGGCACGCTTGAGCCCGCCTACCCCGAGTCAGCCGTCATGATGACCCTCGTCAACATGGACAGCCCCGGCGTCGCCATCCTGCCCACCCATCGCATTGTGGGCGGCCTCCCAAACTTTTCGAGCGAAGGATTCGCCGAGGCTGCCGCCAGTCTCTTTCCTACCGTTCGCGCACTCCCTATCGAAGCGCATAACGCCGACGGCCTGCGCGACGCACTGCGCGACGCTACCGCAAGCGCCGGCCCGGGTGCGACCGTCATGCTCGCCGTCGCCGCCGATCGCGTGCTGGCCCTCACGATGGACCGCAGCGCCCGCGACCGCGCCGTCCCGGATCTCCCCGAGCGCAAGCGCCAGCTCGACATGGTCGTGCTGCACGAGGCTGTTCTGGCGAAGCTTCTCAGCATCAGCGCCGATGCGGTCCGCGCCGGCGAGCACGTCAGCTACGCCCGTGAGATCGTCGATGCGGTCGCGCCCGTGCTCCGCGGCGAAGCGCAGCTCGCCTTCCTGGTCAACCCGGTCACGCTGGCGCAGCTGCGCGAAAACACCTTTGCCGGCGAGGTTATGCCGCAGAAGTCCACTGACTTCTACCCAAAGCTGCTCAGCGGACTCACCATTTATGCGCTCGACGACGCGAACGAAGCCGCCCCGGCGACTCAGCCCGTCCAGCCATCCGGGACAGCCGCAACGGAGAATACTCGCTGAGGGCGTGTTTCGATCCGAAACGGCTCGGCGCCGCCCTCGTCACGACGGCAATCGCTCTCTGTCTGACTCCGTTCGCCACCGCTCCGGCTTTAGCCATCTCGGGACCCAGTCCGGACCAGCCATTTACCGTCTTCCTCGACGCCGCGCATGGGGGACCGGAAACCGGAACCATCCTGGCCCCGCAGCTGCTTGAGAAAGATCTCGTGCTGACGCTCTCCGTCCATCTCCGCTCCGCACTCGCCGCCCGCGGCATGCGCGTGGTCACCACGCGCGAGAGCGACGGCGCAGTCACCCCGGAAACCCGTGCCGCCGAAGCCAATCACTCTGGGGCTGCCGCCTGCCTCGTGCTCCACGCGACCGCCAGCGGCTCTGGCGTTCATATCTACACCTCCTCGCTCGGCCGTACTCCCGCGTCTGCCGGGCTCGTTCCCTGGGCAGCCGCTGGCGCACCGTTCGTAACGGACAGTCTTGAGCTTGCCTCCGCGATCGCCGCCGCCGTCGAGAGCGCCGGCCTCCCCTATACCCTCGGCCGCACTCGCATGAACGAGATGGACGCAATGCGCTGCCCCGCCGTCGCTGTCGAGCTCGCTCCCTTTCATCCGGTGCGCTCCGGCTCGCGGGAAGGGCCGGCCGAGCTATCCGATACCGCGTACCAGTCCCGACTGGTCGATGCACTCGCTGCCGCACTGCTGCAGTGGCGCGGCGAGTGGCAGGCCGCCCACACCCATGCGGCAAACGCAGGAGCAATCCAGTGAGCCCGCGGCCACCGCAGGACGGGGAACCGCCCCGCCGTCGCGCCTGGTCCACACCGGTGCCGGCAAAACCAGCGGCACCCGAGAAGACTGTCCCAGAGAAGCCTCTAAAAGAAGCCTCACGGTCACCGCAGCCTGCTCCTGTTCCCGCGCGTGCGAAACCGAACGCACCTTCGCCACCCCGCCCGGCACCCGTCCGCGGAGTGGGTCATCCTGAGCGAGCGAAGCAAGTAGAAGCATCTGCCTCCACCGGCACACGGCCGCGCCGCGAGAACGAGCCGCCGTTCAAGCCATCACCATCTCCGACGGGCGACCCCAGGGGAACGCGAGCCTTCCGCCCCCCATCGACTAGCACGACTGCCACCAAACAGGGGCCCGGCCCTCACGCATCGCCCGCACGAGCAGCCAGCCGCCAACGCGGCAGCTTCCGCGTGCCCGGCTCCGGCCGCGCTCCGGCGCTCATCTCCCGCAGCGAATGGGCCCTCTTCTGGGCACTGCTCGCTGCCGTGCTCGCCATGAGCATCTTCCTTGTTCGCTATCGGGAACGTGTCGACGCCCACTTCCAGCTACGCGCTTCCGTCATCCCACTTGCCGACGCCGCAGCCGGCTCCGTTCCGCAACCGCTCATCCTCTATCTCGCTAATGACGACACCGGCGCTCTCCTCGAGCGCTCCGTTCCATTTGTGCTGCCTCAGGATCCAAACACCCGCGCCCGTGTCGTGCTCGAAAAGCTCCTCGCCGAGTACAGCGCGCCGGGATCGCAGCATCCGCTCAAACCTGCGGCGCCCGGCGTCGAGGGCGTCGACGAGGTCTATCTCAGCCCCGTACCCGGCGGCCCGGGCCAGCTCGCCGTGATCGATCTGACGCCGAACTTCGTCCATACTCACCCATCCGGGATCGAGCCCGAAAGCCTCACGCTGCTCTCCATGATCGCGACCCTGCACGCCAATCTGCCCTCTGTCACCGAGGTTCATTTCCTCGTCGACGGCGAACCGCGCCCCACCCTCGCCGGCCACGCCGACCTGAGCCGCACGTACCTGGCCGGCGCCGCGCAGATCACCCCGGGCGAAGCCTTCACGACTCGATCTCCCGCCCGCGATCCGAGGCAGCCGTGAACACACCAACTCCAAACACCGCTATACCGGTCATCGGCGTCTTTGACTCCGGCGTTGGTGGTCTCACCGTACTGCGCGCTCTGCGCCATCGCCTGCCCGCCGCGCACTACCTTTACCTCGGCGATACCGCGCGACTGCCGTACGGCTCCAAGTCGCAAGCCACGGTCGCCCGCTACGCCGTCGAGAGCGCCCGATACCTCATCGAGCAGGGCGCGCAATACCTCGTCATCGCCTGCAATACCGCTTCTGCGCTCGCCATGCCCGAACTGCGCTCCGCGGCAGCTCCCATACCAGTCCTCGGCGTCATCGAGACCGGAGCAGACGCTGCCGCGCATGCCTCCCGCACCGGAGACGTCTGCGTGCTCGCCACCACCGCCACCGTCGGGAGCCACGCCTACGAAGCAGCCTGTCGGCAGCGCGGCCTCCGCGCCGTCGAGGTCGCCTGCCCCCTGCTCGTCCCCCTTGTCGAAGAGGGATGGACTACGCACCCCGTGACCCGCGAGGTGCTCTCGATCTACCTCCAGGAAGCGGCCACATCCGCCCGCGCAGCCGGCCTACAGCCCGACGCACTTGTTCTGGGCTGCACCCACTACCCTCTTCTGCGTGAGCCCTTTGAAGCACTCGCGCCCAGCGCGATCTCGGCCAGCACGGTCGTTATCGATTCGGCCGAAGTCACCGCCGAGCAGGTCGCCCGCGCGCTTCACGGCTCCGCCGACCCGCTGCCTCCAGGCGAGACCGCCCCACCCATCCGTTTTTTCTCCACCGACGGCGTCGAGCGCTTCCGTGCCCTCGGGAGCCGCTTCCTCGGCGAACCCATCGATGCCGTCCAACTCGTCGACCTCGGAGGCTAGATACATCAGGGTCATCCTGAGCGAAGCGCAGCGGATCCGAAGGATCTGCGGGTCCGCTCCACCGGTCCGATCTTGCAAGGTCTCACGCAGAAGTCAGAAAGAAACCAGGTCGCAAGGACTGCTTGCGGGTAGCCCACGCCACGATCCGTTGCCTCCACCGACACCTTTCTCACGCCTACAAGCACTAGCGCGTGTAGGACTTCAAGCCCGACTGCTATGCTTTCGAAGCTGCTCCCTACGCGGACCGGCACGAACGAAAGGAAACACCGTATGTTGAACCTTGAGGGCCGCGTCGCGGTCGTCTTCGGCGTCGCCAACAAGCGCTCCATCGCCTACGCCATCGCGCAAAAGCTCGCCGAAGCCGGCTGTACCCTCGCGATCGGCTACCAGAACGAGCGCCTCAAGTCCGAGGCCGAAACATTGATTGAGGGCCTCTCTAACGCCTCGAGCTTCCAGTGTGACGTCACCAGCGACGCCGAAATCGAGCGCTCTTTTACGGAACTCAAAGAGCGCTACGGCACCCTGCACATCCTCGTTCACTCCATCGCCTTTGCCCCGGCTGAGGAGCTGAAGAGCGACTTTCTCCAGACCTCACGCGAGGGCTTCCGCGTCGCGCACGACATCAGCGTTTACTCGCTCATCGCGCTCGCCCGCGCCGCTGCGCCGCTTATGACCGAGGGCGGTTCCATTATGACGCTCACCTACTACGGCGCCGAAAAGGTCTTCCCCAATTACAACGTGATGGGCGTCGCGAAGGCTGCGCTCGAAGCCACGGTCCGCTATCTCGCGGGAAGCCTCGGCTCGCAGAACATCCGCGTCAACGCGATCTCCGCTGGCCCTATCAAAACGCTCGCCGCCCGCGGCATTGGCGATCTCGCCAGCATGCTCAAGGGCCACGCCGAGCGCGCCCCGCTCGGCCGCAACGTCGAGCAGTCCGAGGTCGCCGGCGCCGCCGTTTATCTCGCCTCCGACCTTTCCACCGGCGTAACCGGCGAGGTCACCTATGTCGATGCCGGTTACAACGTAATGGGTTTTTAGGGATTGTCGGCCATAGAAGCAGTCGCTTCTTTAAAGCGCGATCGTTCATTCGAGTCGCATCTCAGGGTCTTCTATGGTTCATGACGGCGCTGCCACTCTGCTCAGCGTAGAGGGAGGATGGGATGACGTTCTTGTGCCACAAAAGAACGCCACTCCTTCGCCACTGATCCATTCGGGAGCCATGACGCATCTTGCGTCGGCGTTTCACCACTTGCCTTTGCGCGGCGAATCGCGGCGCTGCTCACATTGAAGGTGTCGAAACCGAAAGCGTCTCTGATCGCCGTCGGCTCGATGCGGATAAAGCCGAGCCAATCGCCTTTCTGGGCTATGTCCCGTAAAGGTAGACCTGCTCGGCTTGGCAATCTCCGTGCGAGAACCGCCGAAAGCCAGTCGAGCATAAGGGCTTTTGCATTGGCCGTGCAGCAGTGCGGAGACCAGTTCTGCACGACAAAGGTCCAAGGCGCGCCGAGCCGTCGATATCTTGCGAAGTATTCAAAAGGCAGACGCGTCCCTGTTCTATCGTCGGCACCACCGGCAAGGATGAGCTCTGGAATCTGCTGCGCATCGTGATCAAGGCGGACTGTGTCGATGCCCTGAGGTGCGTAGTGACCTGGTGCAGAGAGGATTCCTGCGAGGACTCTGCCGGGGTAGTCTCCGATCAGCCTTCCGCTGAGTGGACCCGCACCAGAGAAACCCAGGAGGATCAGCTTTGCCTTAGATAACTCCGCATGCCCGGTCTCTCTGGCAAACTGGTCAAGAGCCCGCAGAAGCGCCGGACCGAGGCCTTCCGCAGGGTCCATGTTCATGTCTCCATGATCAGCTGTGCGCTTCCCTGGGCAGTGGCTTTGCAGAAGAAGAGCTAGGTTGAAACGGCGCGCAAAGGTAAGCACGTCAGGATCCGAGGCAAGATCGTGAAGATCGCGTCCCCGATCAAAGATGAGCCAGACGCCCCGGACTTGCTCGCTCGCTCTCGGGATGCGAAGGAGATAGTGACATGGCCCGTCAATGTCCTCATCAGCAAGGGGCGTCACAACGGTTTCCGCTTGAACAAAAGATTGCGCTATCTGGCCAATGGCTGCTTTCGTGCCAATAAAGAACGAGGACCAAAGTAAGAAAGCCATGACGAAGCAATGTCCAGAGAGTGATCGGTTCATCTGTTTCTCAAGCGCAGCCGTACCCCTTACCGGGCCTTGCTCCCCAGCCAAGCTTCGCGAAATCGCTTCTGCTCCGGCGAGAGCACACCACCCATAGTCTCTACCGGTACTAGCTCCAGCTCCATCGGTTCCGCGAGCGTCGCTTCGGAGCGAACTTCCTCCCCACGCCGCCGAAACACAATCTCAACGCTCTCCCCGGCTTTGCGAGCAGCAAGCGCCTTCGCGAGATCGTCGGGAGCAGCCAGCGCGACACCCGCAACGGAAACAAGCACGTCATCGCGATCCACTCCAGCACGGTAAACAGGAGAGTCAATGAGCGTGGAGTCAGCCACGCGCACGCCGTTGTCACCCTTTTCCAGCCGCAAGTATCCCAACGAACCCGGACCCGCTTGTTTGCGCAACAGGAAGCCCGCGCGGAGCAGCAGCGGCGCGTAGTCGATCTTCTCAGTCCCCGCAATATAACGTTTGACAAAATCAGCCGCAAAGGCCGGATCTCCAGTGACAACAGCTAACTCTTCCTGCACATCCGCCATGGTGTACGGTCTGCCAACAAGGCCCGGTGCCGGTCCTCCCGGCTTGCCGTAGTTGGTCCACATCGCCCGCATCAGATCGTCCAGCGTGATCCGCGAGTCCGAGCGGGCACGTAGCGTAAGGTCGAGTCCCAAAGCGATTACATCCCCATACGAGTAGTAGGAGACGAAGTCGTTCGTCCAGTATTTCGGGAAGTCGTCCATGCTGCTTCCATCGACCAGCGGCGCAAGACGGCTCATCTCCATCGCTGATCGATAACTGCTGCCAGGCGTGTCTAAGACATATCCGATATCGCCGGCGAAGGCGCGGAGATCCCCTCCAGCGGTGATGCCGCTGCGAATCATGCAGAGAGTGCCGTAGTACTGCGTGAAACCCTCAGCGAAAAACATCTCACTGGACATATCCACATCGCGAAAATTGAAGGGCTCCAGCCCTTCCGGGCGAATCCGCTTCACATTGCAGTTGTGGAAGTACTCATGCGCCGCGCCGCCCAGACTCAATCTCTGCCCCGTAATCACGGTGCTGTTGCGATGCTCCATTCCGTCACGGTCATCCCATGGCAGCGCATCCAGGAGGAATGTGTAACTTCCGGGCTCGTACTCCGGCAGCTCGCCAAAAACAGCCTGCTCCTCGCGCACCAGCTTCTGCACGCCGGCGACATACGTGTCGAACTCCGCACCAGTCGCCTGCGCGTGAGCCACGACGCGGATCGTCTGTGTTTTGCCTCCGGGTCGCAGTGGCGGCACTTGGAAGACCCGCATGACGAAGTGACTCAACTCTGCAGGGCTGTCCATCAGGTACTGCAGGTTGGGCGCGGTAAACGTCTGCGCATCCGGCGTGGCGTAGAGCTGTGTTGCAATCTTCCAGTCAGAGCCCTGGGGCAGGTCGAACGTGACGCGCACCGGACGATCGTCAAAGCCTTCCGCCCACAGGATTGTTGCCGGGAAGTTGATGTGCGCATGGGTCGTGTCAACCGCCAGGAACGTGCCATCTACCTTGTCGCCAAAAAGCTTGTAGCGTACATGCACCGTTCCGTCATCGCTCGTAACGGTCCAGGAACGCGGATCGGTTCTCGTCGTGGTAAGCGGCTTGCCACTGCCGTCTGTAAAGCGCTCTTCAAATACGTTCGAGACGAACTCAAAAGCCGCATACCGGCCCGGCGACGACCGGCTCATCTGCACGTGCAACGCTTGCTGCGGTACGCCATGGAAAACAGCTTCCACCTGCATTACGTGGTGCACCCTGTCCGGGAAGGAGAAGTGGTACTCGGTTTCAGCTCCGACCTGCGCTGCGGCCGAAAGAGCCGCCGTGCAGCTTGCAGCGAGGCACAACGTTCGCGAGAGATGAAGAATACGCGTGAGATTCGTCACAGTGAGCCGATGATAATAACGCGATGGGGCTTTCGGAAGCGTCGTTTCTTTTGGCATCGTAGGGGCTTACACCGGAAAAGCAGCAACGCTCATCGATTGGGAGAAACCGGCGCAACAAGAACCGCTGAGCCGGTCGACCTGGCTCCGGTTCGCATCACGAACGCAGATACCCCAAGGCGGCACCCCCCGTTCGCTCAAGGAGCGCAGCCGATTCCCCATCTCTCCTCGGAACGCCCTGCAGTGGCGTCCTGCGCGGCTTCCATGCTTGCTTCGTAGTCGGCTATGCGCTGCTGCCGGTAAGTGCGGGCCTGGTTCTGGGTGTCACCATGACCTTGGCTGCAGAGTTCACGCTGCAGCGCATCTTCCCGGACGTCGGCTCCGGGGCGGTCCCGGCGTTCGGTCTGGCTGCTGCAGCGATGCTGGGTGGCAGGTCTTGCCGCAGCGCTGCCTGCTCGCCGGGCGACCAGGATCGATCCGGTCGACGCGCTGCGCGCGGAGTAAGCCCTCGCACTCCGGGAGTACCACCGGCGACGCAGACCGCCCGCTGCAACATAACTCTCATCCAAATCCGAGAGACTAAGATTTATGCCCATCAATCGATACAGCGTCCTTAAAGGCACCCCACTCTCTGGATCCATCTCCGACAACTCCCGCCCTCACTACCTCATCGAGCTCACCGCAAACGGCACGCAATACCAGATCGCAGTCAACGTCGAGTCCGACACCGGTCACGGCACAAGCGCCGAGGTCCTCTACGCACTCGACGAAAACTGGACGCCGCCCGACCAGGCTACCCTCGAGGCGCTTCCGATGGGCGTCACCTCACTCGCCGGAAAGAACGGCAACCCGGCGATCGACTACGTGCGCAGCCGCGCTAGCGGTGAGCCGCTCATCACCCGCGCCGGCATGACCACCCTGCCTCTGCCTGGAAAGACCGGATCCGAAAATCTGAAGAACAAGGTGGTTCAGTATCTAAACCAGGCCGTCGCCGACGAGAACGGCGTGATCTACGCTTTCGGCTCGCTCTACACTTCCGGCAACGGCATCCACGACATCCACATGAACCAGGGCAATCCCGCGAACGACCGCAGCGAAGACAACGGCATCTGGCAGGACGGCCTCCTCGTCTTTTCCGTGCCCGGCTTCGGCATGGGCTCAGGTACCGCGCAGTGGGTTGCGATCTTTCTCGCCTTCCCGGACGAGGTCTGGACAACGGACGACAGCGGCAACGCGGCCTGAGGGTGTCTACCGCCCGGCGTAGTACCTGCGCTCAGGCGTGGCCGACATTCTGAGCAGAGCGAAAACCTGCTTCAAACCACACCTGAGAAGCATGGCCGCAAGTGCGGCAATCGGAGCTTTGAGGCGAAAGGTCTGCTCGCAGCGCGTATCAGCGGGCAGAACGCGGCCTCACCGTCACGCGTTACACATAGCCGTGTCTCGGCAGAGCCGCGTACACTGCCGGCTATGCTGAGACACGGCCTGCTACTCGCCACCGCCTGTTTCGTCGGACATCCGCGTCCGTTGCAGCCAACGCACAATCGAAGGAGAAATCCATGCCCCACCACGCAGCCGGCAGCTTCACCGTCAAACTGCAGCCCAGCGCGGCCACAGCAACAGATGGCTGGAAGCGCTTCTCGATGGAGAAGCACTTCCAGGGCAGCCTGGAGGGCACATCCGCCGGCGAAATGATCGCAGCTGGTGATCCGAAGACAGGCGAAGCCGGCTACGTTGCCATTGAGACAGTGACCGGCAAGCTCGACGGCAAAAAAGGATCGTTTGCGCTCCAGCAGTTCGCAACGATGAGCGGCGGCGGCCAGAAGCTCGAGGTTACTGTCACGCCAGGTTCAGGGACGGGGGAGCTGGCCGGCATCGCCGGTACCTTCACGATCCAGGTCGCGAACGGCCAGCATTCATATACGCTGGACTACACTCTGCCGGAGTCACACGGGCAGTAAGCCGCGACATCTCCGGACGGAGCGCGCCGACTGGGCTGCGTGCAGTATCACCTCTTTGAGGCATCACTGATGCGAAGCATGATGGGAGTTCGGCGCGCGAAGCGGCAGTCCATGCGCGTCTTCTCCGCAGGCCCCGGCATGGCTCCCGCGTGAAGGGATAGACTGTCCCAGTCTTCCGCGCGCGGATCCTGGCCGGGCGCGATTTGATCGATCAGCCTGCCTGTTGCTACATCGATCAGCGAATAATCCTGGCCGGAACGCAGGAGGCTCGTGCCTGCGGCAATCTGCTTCCCACCGTTCCAGAAAATCCACCGCCAGACATAGGAGCCATTGCCCTGGAGTTCGCGCTCATACCTGCCATCATGCAGAATCATGATCCCAACAGGAAAAAGCTGGTGGTTCCCGTATACCTGCGGCACTTCCTCCAGGAGTATCGCGCCAATCGTGTGACGATCCGGACCGTGCGCGATGTTGCTCACGATCAGGCACGGGTGCCGGTCGCAGCGAGAGACTCAGAAGAATCACGCCTGCGACCATAAGCGCTGACTCCTACCGCAGCGTCACCGTGATCGTTCGCTGATCCCCGCCCGCAGCTTCCATCACGATCTCACCCGACGCCCGGCGCACAATCGAGGGGAACTTCTCGCCCCACTCCACCAGCACGATTGCGTCCTCTTCCATCAGCTCGTCGATGCCAAGCTGCTCTACCTGCCGCTCGTTTTCGAGCCGGTACAGGTCCAGGTGGTAAAGCAGCACCGGCTTGCCGTTCCGCTCGCCCTCGTACTCGTGCACCAGCGTAAAGGTGGGGCTCGTCACCTCATCCGCCTGTGCGGCATGCAGTGCTTCGGCAAAACCCTTCACCAGCGTCGTTTTGCCAGCGCCAAGGGTTCCGGTCAGGATCAGCAAAGTCGGCAACGCGAGCGAATCCAGCAGCTGAGCTCCAATGGCGATCGTCTCGGCCGCATCCTGCGTATGGAACTCCAGCTTTCGCGTCGCCAGCTCTTCTGTCATCTCGGCATCCCCTCCCACCAAACATACCCTGCTCCTGGGTCGGCACGGTAACGAAATGCCTTCCATAAGGAAGCAATGACATCCGTTACCAGCAGCGTATGTTCGTCCTGCGCACGCACCGCGAGATCGGCCGCCAGCCCATGCAGATACACCGCCGCCTCGACCGCCTTCTCCAGCTCCTCCGGGTATTGCGCGACCAGGGCCGCGACAATTCCGGTCAGCATGTCACCCGAGCCGCCTTTCGCCAGGCCCGGGTTACCGGTCGTGTTCACAGCGACCATGCCATCCGGGTGAGCTACCAGCGTGCGCCAGCCTTTCAGCACCAGTGTGACGTGGTACTCGGCCGCAAACCGGCGAGCCAGCCCGACCCGTTCCTTCTGCACCTCCGGGATCGAGATCCCGGCAAGCCGCGCCATCTCGCCCGGGTGCGGCGTCAGCACCACCCGCTGCGCCCTGCGCCCCGTCCGCTCGCGCAGCCTACCCATGTCCTTCGAGAGGATGTTGAGCGCGTCCGCATCCAGCACCAGCGGCACCTCGGCGCGCTCCAGCAGCGTATGCACCAGCGCAGCGGCACTCTCACTCTCGCCCAGGCCAGGCCCTGCAGCAATCACGGTCTTCTTCTTCAGCAGCGCGTCCAGCGGCCCGCCGAAAAAGCTCGTGTCCAGCCCCCCCTGCGCATCCTCAGGCAGCGCGTTCGTCATCAGCTCCGGCGCTACCAGCGCAACATTGTTCAGCACGGAGGCCGGCACCGCAGCCGTCACCAGCCCTGCCCCGGCACGAAGCCCGGCGAGCGCAGCCATAGACGGCGCGCCCGCCTTGCCGTGACTCCCGGCAAACAGCACCACATGCCCATGACGGCCTTTGTTGTCGTCCGCCCGGCGCGGCCGCTCGGTGATGCGCTTGGCCGCCCCGGTCCAACGCAGCTTCTGCGCTGACACAATTGCGTCCTCTGGCGAGCCGATCCCTGCGATCACAATCGGTTTAGTCGCTGAGCCGGTCAGGTTGCCAAAAGCGTGCGCTAGCTTCGGCGCTGTAAACGTGATGACGGCATCGGTGCGTACTGCGCCGGCCTGCTCGTACTCCAGCGAATCTGCGTCCCAGCCGGAGGGCAGATCGACTGCAACCACCGACGTCGGCATCGGCGCAAGCAGCTCGCGTACCGCCTCGGCAAGCCCACGCAGCGGGGGCTTGAAGCCGGTCCCCACCATCGCATCCAGGATCAGGTCAGCCTCGACAAACAGCTTCGCCACCGCCGGCAGCTGGAGATCCCCTTCCACAAGGATCTCAGTCAGCGGTACCCTCGGCTGCGACTTCCGGAACAGTTCCGCCGGATCACCTTTGAGTTCATCCCGGCTGCCCAGCAGCAGCACATGCGGCTCCCGCCCGGCGTCCACCAGCGCGGCTGCCGCTACAAGGCCATCCCCGCCGTTGTTGCCCTTGCCGCAGATCACCACGATCCTGCGCGCGCCCGGGAACTCGGCCTCCACGAAACGCGCCACCGCCCCGCCGGCATGCGTGGCCAGCTGCAGCGAGGAGAGGCCATACTTCTCAATGGTCAGCCGGTCGGTCTCCCGCATCTCGGCTGCGGTCAGAATCTTCATGCGCTCACTCACCCCTGGAACGTGAACGGCCTCCAGGAGACAGGAGGCCGTTCAGGTTCCGTGAGTTAGGATGCGCTTCAAGGATTGTGACGAGTAAGGAGACTACCGCAGAGTGGTGCCCGACTGCCCCGGCAGCGCGCTGTTCTCACGTGAAGCGAAGTAGCTGTGATCCCACAGATTCTTATAGAAGTAGCCGGTCAGCTCGGCAGCCTTCGGACCAAAGGTCGGCCGGCCACCTTCGAGGAAGATCACCGTCACGATGCGTCCGTACTGCTGGGTATCGGCAAAGCTCGCGAACCAGCCGAAGCGTGTGCCGTTGTTCGAGCAGGTGCCGGTTTTGCCCATTACCGGGAACTGGTTGAAGGAGGCGCGTAGCGAACGCGCCGTACCCCAGTCCACGGCGCCTGCCATGCCCGGCTCGATCTCGGGAACCAGGTTCTTGATATCCAGCGTGCGCTTGATCCGCGGCTGGTAGTTCGCAATCGCCTGCTCGCTCGTCGGGTGCTGCAGGTAGTAGAGCGTGCCACCGTTCGCGATTGCTGAAACCAGCGCGCCCAGCTGTAGCGGCGTCATCGAGACACCCTCGCCGAAGGAGCACATCCGTCCTACACCGCCCTGCGAGTCGGGCAGCGGCTGCGACGGATACACGCCCAGTTGCTCATTCGGGATGTTGTAGCCGGCCAGCTCGCCAAGGCCAAATTCATTTGCGTAGTGCCGGACGCGCTCAAAACCCAGCCGGCGTCCGAGCACCTCGAAGTACGGGTTCACGGAGCGCGCCAGCGCGTCGGTCAGGTCGAGCGAGTAGTGGCCGCCCAGGTTCACCTGGGTGTCCTTGGTGATGATGCCCTCAGACAACGCGGCCAGCGCGACCGAAACCTTGATCGTCGAGCACGGCTCCGCGCCGCTTGAGAGCGCCAGCTTCTGGTTCACCATTGCCAGAATGCGTCCGTTGTCCGGATTAATCGCGACTACGGTGCCATACATGTTGCCAAGTGCGTCGACCGCAGCCTGACGAACGACCGGGTCCTCGCCCGTCGTCACGTCACCCTGCGTGATATCCGTGTTGGTGAAGGAGTCAGCAGTAAAAACCTCGCCGTAGTGACGCCGCACTGGCACGCGCATATAGCGGCCATGCCGGCCGCGCACCAGGCGCGTCGTTGTTGCTGAGGCGTACACGAGCCGTGCGCCCTGGTGGCTGCCTTCACGTCCGGCAACGACGCGGCGGCTATGCTCAAGCGACGCTAGCTGGCGACGGCCACGCGAGCTTTCCACCACATGCGCCGTCGACCGGGCGTGATGGCGGCGGGAGCTGGGCGAAGCCGCAAAACCGCCCAGTGGCAGCAGAAGAAGAGCGACAAGGGCGAAAGTCGGCAGAAAACGTCTCATGTATTAGCTCTCAAATCTGCTGCGAGGCGCGCCTCGAAGCCAGAAAACCAGCCATGCCTCGGCGAGTGCGCCACTGCCAACCCGTCGAGCGCGACCGCCTTGTCGAATGACGATTCGGTTTAGCCAATCGTCATTTCCAACAGGCGATTCCCATTGACTTGCGATACCCCACTCTAGCAAAGCTTCTTACCCCTGGAAGGGGAAGCGTGCCCCGCTAGTTACCTCCGCGTCGCAGATAAGCCGGGATCTCGAGAGCATCCTCCTCGAAGGTGCCCTCCCCCTGAGTAAGAAACGGTTCAGCAGGCCGCACGGATGCCGCGGGCCCCGCTTCCTCAATAAACGCCTGCACTGGCTCCGACCGAGGCAGGAAACTTCCTTGATCGAAGAAGTTGTCCGCAGGCTTCGCGGCGGTAGCTGTCCCCCGGCTGGCCGCAGCGTTTGTAGCACCCGCCTGCTCATCCTCCATCTCACTCGCAAACCGCGGCTTCCCGGCCGCGCCCGTCAATGCTGGCGACAATGATGCCGCTGGCTTCGCAGCCACATTTTCGACAGTTGCCCGCTCCCGCTGGCCCGCACCCGACTGCCGGAACCCGGTCGCAATCACCGTGATCTTCACGTCGTCACCCATCATCTCGTCGAGTACCGCTCCAAAAATGATGTTGGCGTCCTCGTGCGCCGCGCTCTGGATCAGCGTCGAGGCCGCGTTTACCTCGCTCAGCTTCAGCGAGCTTGACCCCGAGATGTTGATCAGGATCCCGCGTGCCCCGTCAATCGCGCCATCCTCCAGCAGCGGCGACGCCATAGCGGCCTGCGCGGCCGCAATCGCCCGGTTCTCGCCCGAGCGCTGCGCCGTACCCATCACCGCGTAGCCCATCCCCTCCATCGTCGTCTTTACGTCCGCAAAATCGCGGTTGATGATGCCCGGGATCGTAATAATGTCCGAGATCCCCTGCACCCCCTGCCGCAGCACATCGTCCGCCACGCGAAAGGATTCGAAGAAGCCCGCATCCTGCGCGACCGCAAGCAGCTTCTCGTTCGGGATCACGATCATCGTATCGACCGCGTCCAACAGCTCCTGCATTCCGCGCTCGGCCTGTGCCATCCGGCGCTTGCCCTCAAAGCCGAACGGACGGGTCACCACCGCGACCGTCAGTGCACCCATCTCGCTGGCCAGCGAAGCGATTACCGGCGCGGCGCCCGTACCGGTACCGCCGCCCATGCCCGCCGTCACAAAGACCATATCGGCGCCTTCAAGCGCCTCAATAATCTTCTCCGAGTCCTCAAGCGCCGCCCGCCGTCCCACATCCGGGTTCGCACCCGCGCCCAGCCCACTTGTCAGCTTTACGCCCAGCTGCAGTTTCACCGGCGCCGATGAAAGCTGCAGGGCCTGCACATCCGTGTTCGCCGCAATGAACTCAACGCCCTCCACCCGCGCGGAAATCATCCGGTTCACCGCATTGCCGCCGCCGCCGCCCACGCCGATCACCTTGATCTTCGCGCCTGTTGGAACCTCATCGTGGTACTGGATTCGCATTGCTTCCCCTTCGTTCATGCTCTGCTCCTTCCGAACTCTTTATGAACCGCGATCGGCTTCCTGCCTTCGCTCCGTCCGGCTTCAACTCTGGCCCGACTCTTAGATACTTCCGGCAAACATCGTCCGCAGCTTCGCCCGCAGCGTCCCTTCCTGCTCCGCCCGCAACTGTCCGGTCCGGTGCGCATACAGCATCAGCCCCACCAGCACCGAGTACTCCGGCTGCTGCAGCTCGCCCGGCATCCTTGAAAGCGGTACCGGCGTGCCTACCCGCGCCGGCACCCGCAAAATGCTCTCCGCCGTATCCAGCAACCCAGCCAGCTTTGCGCCACCGCCCACCAGTACACAGCCGGAGCCGAGCGCCTCCAGCACGGCGCCGGTGCGCAGGCTTTCGCGGACGAGCGAAAACAGCTCCCGGGCCCGCGGCTCCAGGATCTCCGCCAGCGCCCGCTGTCGGATACTGCCCCCCGTCATGCCAAAACCCGGTGCCGGACCCTCCCCGTGCCACTCGATCTCGCTCGACTGCGAAACCGACGTTACGACCGCGTGCCCGTACTCGCACTTCAGCGACTCGGCCTGCGGAATATTCAGGTGCAGCCCCATCGCCAGGTCGTTGGTAAAGTGGTCGCCTCCGACAGGGATCGCCGCCGTGTACACCACCGCGCCCTCGAAGTACACGATCAGCTCCGTCGAGCCCGCGCCGATATCGATCAGGCACACGCCCAGCTCCCGTTCATCGGCCGAAAGCGAGCTCTCCGCGCCGGCAAGCGCCTCGTACACCGTCTCTGTCACCTGCAGCCCGGCCTTGTTCGCGCAGGTCACCAGGCTTTGGTGCGCCGAGGCCGAGCTCGTCACCAGGTGCAGCGAAACCTCCAGCTGATGGCCGACCATCCCCACCGGATCATGAATCCCCGGCACCTCATCCAGCAGAAAATGCCGGGGCAGCAGATGCAGCACCTCGCGATCCCCCGGCAGCGAGATCGCCCGTGCCCGGTCTGCGGCTGCCCGCACATCCTCCCGCGTAATCTCTCGCATCTTTGCCGCCGAGCCGAGCGCGATGCCGCCCTGCGAGTTCACCCCGCGCACATGTGAGCCGCCGATGCCGGCCACGCACTGCTCGATCACCACCTGCGCTGCGGCTTCTGCCATCACGGAAGCCTGGTTGATTGCCTCCGTCACCGGCTTCAGCTCGGCGATCACCCCACGCCTCACCCCTGCGCTCGGCGCTACCGCGTGGCCCCGGTACCGCAGTGAGCCCTCGTGCAGCTCGGCCACCAGCATCCGCGTCTTCGCGCTCCCTACATCGAGCACCGCAAGCACACCCTCCTGGCGCGGGGTCATCGGGCACCTCCACTGGTAGCCCCGCTACTTGGAGGAAGCGTGTGCGGCACCCACTGGATCGCGTGATGCGGCCCCGTGCGCGTTTCCGTATACCAGGTGCGCCCCGGCTTTGCGGCATGCGCTGAGGCAGCGTTTCTCGGCTTCGCGAAACCCCGGCTCTCAGCCCTGGCGACGCCCGCGTGCGCCGTCGCCGGCGCGTGATGACTTGGGTTCGAGGCAGCTACGGCCGGCTTGACCTCAGCCGCAGCCTGAGCTTTCTCTTCAGCAGTTTCATCCGCCTGCGCCGCATCAGCCATCTTCAGCACCACCTGCCGGTCATAGCGCAGGTCCACCGCGCTCAGGTTCGGGTACTGCTGCCGCCACTCGGGCAGGTGCTCCTGGTATGAGCGCCAGCGCTCGAGAAAATCGCTGTTGCCGAAGTGCAGCAGCATATCCGTCCCCTGCGCCGGCACCACTGCCCGCACATCATCCAGGTCGGCCACATCCACCTCGCTCAGCTGCGAAGTCACCTTCCCGCCGCCCGCGTCCAGCGCTGCCTCAAAGGTCTGGAACAGCCGCATCCGTGCAGCCCGGGCTTCGGGCGGGCCGTTCGGGTCGAGCCCTACCACCACTGGAAACGAGTAGTGTCGCGCGGCAAGGGTCGCCGGAGCCATGCTCAGCAGCACCCCATCACCGTCCACCAGCTCGATCTGCCGCCCGACCCGCACAAACGCTACCGGCACCCGTTCCTCGATTGTCACCCGCAGAGCCTTCGGCAGCAGCCGCATCACGGTCGCGTGCCGCACCCACGGCAGCGCTTCCAGCGCAGCCTGCCGCTTGAGGAGCGGCACAAAAAACACATTCCGGCCAATGTCCGAGCCAAACACATCCACAATCTCCTCCCGGCTCAGCTCGTTGTTGCCACTGGCTTCAATGGAGGTGGATGAATCGATACGAAAGTGCGGATCATGCTGAAGGAACGAGCGAACCGCCCAGGCTGCGGCACCCAGTGCGACAAAGACCGCGATCAGAGCAATCGCCAGCAGCACGCGTCCTAGCCGCGAGTGCAGCAGCGTGCGCAGCCGGCTCTGCCGCGGGTCCACACGGCGTCGCGCCCGCAGGAAAGCTTCAGCCTCCTCCGCAGGATCGCGGTTGAGCACCCGGGATCTCTCAGCCCGCGCGCCCGCACCCCTGCCCGCGCGCCCCTGCTGTGCAGGCGCTGCTACGGGACGGAGGAAAGCCTCGTCGTCCGCATCAACGAAATCGTCTGCGAGAGCGGAAGGCTGCCGGCTTGTCGTTGAGTTCAGTTTTGCCACGCCCGAGCCAGGTCGTGAGAGTCGCCACCCTGACTATAGCCCGGCCGGCCCGAGCCTCCAGCCGCCGCCATGAGGAAAAACCGTGCCGGACGACCCACCCTGGTAACGGCTCGCGGTCGCGGCTCCAGAACGGTATACCCCTCCCCCGACGAGTGAGGCAGCCGAGCAGGCGGTCGGGCTCTTACCCCGCCCCTACCGAGACCCGCGCGCCCAGTGCCTCCAACACCAGCGGCGCAACCTGCGCCACATTGCCCGCGCCCAGCGTCAGGATCAGGTCACCATCCTCGGCGCTTCCGGTAGCCCTTTCCGCCGCCTCTGCAAATGAGCACGCATACTGCATCCCCGGCTGTGCCGCGGCCGCCACCAGCGCTTCCGCGTCCACACCCGCGATCGGCGGCTCGCTTGCCGGGTAAATATCCAGCACTTCAACCGTCGCCGCGCCGGCAAAGGCCTGCGCGAACTCCGGCATCAGATCTCGCGTCCGCGTGTACCGGTGCGGCTGAAAGATCACGTGGATGCGCCGGTAATGGCACTCCTGCGCCGCCCGCAGCGTTGCCTGGATCTCCGTCGGATGGTGCCCGTAGTCGTCCACAACGGTGACGCCGCGTACGCAGCCCTTGTTCTGGAACCGCCGGTCCACCCCGCGGAACTGCCGCAAGCCAGCGACGATCGCATCCGGCGCAATCTCGAGCTGGTGCCCGATCGCCACTGCTGCCGCCGCATTCAGCACATTGTGCAATCCCGGCACCAGCAGGTCGAACGGCCCCATTACCAGCCCATCGGCCGCAATCTCGAACCGCGACCGTACCGGCATCTCATCACCTGTTTTTTGGGCCGGCTGGTACGGCAGCGTTCGCACCACATAGTCCGCTCGCGGACTGGTTCCATACGTAAACACCCGGCGCCGCACCCGCGGAAGCAGCCCGGCCAACCGCGCATTGTCGCAGCAGGCCACCACCGCTCCGTAAAACGGCACCCGGTCCATAAACTCGACAAACGCGTCTTCGACATCTGCCATGTCGCGGTAGCAGTCCATGTGTTCGCGGTCCAGGTTTGTCACCACCGCGAGGATCGGCGAAAGCTTCAGGAACGACCGGTCGCTCTCGTCCGCCTCGGCCACAAGGTACTGCGAAGTCCCGAGCCGCGCGTTGGAGCCGAGCGTATCCACCCGGCCGCCTACCACCAGCGTCGGGTCCAGCCCGCCCGCACCCAGCACGCCTGCGATCATGGAGGTCGTCGTCGTTTTGCCGTGCATACCGGCGATGGCAATGCCGTACTTTAACCGCATCAGCTCGGCCAGCATCTCAGCCCGCTGAATCACTGGAATCTTGCGCCTGCGCGCCTCGGCGATCTCCGGGTTGCGCTCATCGATCGCCGAGCTGGCCACCACCACGCTCGAACCTACGACGTTTGCCGCCGCATGCCCTTCAAACACGCTCGCGCCCAGCATCTGCAGCCGGCCGGTGCCGGCGCTTGAACGCAGATCAGAGCCCGAGACCGGGTATCCCAGCGTCAACAGAATCTCGGCAATCCCGCTCATGCCGATCCCGCCGATGCCGATGAAGTGAACGCGCTGCGCCTTGACGAACATGCCGTTCCTGCAGCTTACCGCACTCCCGCGGAGTCCTCATGTGGGTCCTGACATGCGCAAGCTGGAACAGTTTGCAGCTTCTGAGAAAAGCATCGTCACGGAGGAGCAAGCGACAAAGCGTCAGAAGCGATCTTGGAGCGAAAAAGCAGGAGCGGTCCTTCAGAGCGTCACCATAAGTCGAGAGAGGCTGCTTCACGTATGTGCAACCGGCACCGTTGCTGGACGGGTTCATTCTCGGACGCGGCGAAGTCGAGAGATCTGCACTCTCACTCAGAGATCACGCAGCAAGATGTCTCATCATCCGCCGCCAAACTCGAGAGAAGGCAGCGCAACTAGATCGGGCGAACCGTGTTCTAACAGACAAGTCCGGCCTTCCGCAGGGAAAGCGACGCCGGGCGACATCCGCAACGTGAGGCGCACGTGGCTCTCTGACGGATGAGGAGGAACAGAATGAAAAGCATCGTACGTGCTGTTGGATTTGCTGCTTTGCTGGCAGTGCCCCTGTCTCTCGCGCCTCGCGCCGCTGACGCACAAGTTGCCGTCGGCATCGGCATCGGTCCGGTAGTCGATTACCCGGCCTACGGTTACGTCGATGCGGCTCCGGTCTGCGCCTACGGCTACTACGGCTACTATCCCTATGCCTGCGCGCCCTACGGCTACTACGGCGCGGACTGGTTCCTGGGCGGCCTGTTCATCGGGGCTGGCCCCTGGTTTCACGGCTACGGCGGCTACGGCTGGGGTTATGGATTCGGCCGCATCGGGTATGGGTACGGAGGCTTCGGTCGCGGCTTCGGCTACGGCGGGTATGGCTATCACGGCGGCTACGGCTACGGACGGGCCGGCTACGGCGGCTATAACGGCTACCGTGGCGGTGCCGGATTCAACAACTATCACGGCGCAGGCTACGGCGGGGGCAACGCCTACCACGGTAGCGGCTTCAACGGTGGAGCCTACCATGGTGGCGGATACTCGGGCGCAAGCGGCTTCCATGGCGGCTCGACAGCGGCAGCTGGTGGCTTCCACGGTGGCAGCACCGGCAGCTTCGGTGGAGGCGGCTTCCATGGCGGCAGCGTAGGCGGAGGCGGCTTCCACGGCGGTGGTGGCGGTGGCGGCTTCCACGGCGGTGGCGGCGGACACCGCTAATCGAAGTGGCGGCTCAGCAAGCTGTCCTGCAGGCACAAAGGGCTGCGCAACCTGCGCAGCCCTTTCTAGTGCTCCCATGCTTCCACGAGCCAGCCTTCCAGCCGATCAGCGTGCTAGGCTTCGTACTCGCCCTGCAATCTGCTCCGCCGCATCCCTTCGAGCCAGCTTTTCCGCCTCCCGGCCCATGCTCGCCAGCCGCTCAGGACTACGCAGCAGAATGGTAACAACTCCGAGCAATTTTTCCGGCGTCAGCTCCGCCTCCAGCATCACCTGAGCCGCGCCGGCTTCGGCCAGCACCTCAGCGTTGCGCCGCTGGTGATCGTCTGCAGCCAGTGGAAACGGCACGAGAACCGACGGCTTGCCGGCAGCGCAAAGCTCCGCGACAGTGCTCGCGCCGGATCGCGCCAGCACCAGATTCGCCGCCCCGAACCGCGTCGGCATATCGTCCAGAAACGCGCTTACCTGCCACCGCTCCGGACCGGCACCGCTCGCCGCGAACGCCGCCCGGGTCTCCTCGGCAGCGCGCCCGCCGGCCTGGTGCAGCACTGTCAGCCCCGGTACCGCCTCCAGCAGCGGCTTCACGATCGCCGGCAACGTTCGGTTCAGCACCCGCGCACCCTGGCTGCCGCCAAACACCAGCAGGTGGGGCGCAGCGCCCGTCGGACGCACCGGCAGCGCGAAAAATGCCTGCCGCACCGGTATACCCGTCACCTCGGCATTGCGGAAGAACCGCGCAGCCGGTCCAAAGTTGACTGCAGCTGCTGAGACCCACCGGCCGACCAGCCGGTTCGCCAGCCCCGGTGCCGCGTTCGGCTCAAATGCCAGCGTCGGCACCCCGCCAAGCACGGCTGCCGCCATTGCCGGACCTGAGGCGTACCCGCCCACGCCTATCACCACATCCGGCCGAAAGCTTTGCAGCAACTCGCGAGCCCGCAGCAACGCCCGCGGCAGGTCGAGGAGGGTCCGCGCGCGCGTGGCGAGCGACACACCTTTCAGCTGCCCCACCTCGATCAGCTCCAGACGGTATCCAGCCTCGGGCACCAGCCTCGATTCCAGCCCGCGCGGCGTACCCAGGAAGAGCAGTTCTGCCCCGCCCTCGCCGGCCCGCAGCGCATGGGCAATCGCCAGCGCCGGAATGATGTGCCCGCCCGTTCCCCCACCGGCAATCAGCACCCGAATCGACCCACGATGCGCGACCGGTTCGCTCACTCGAGCTCCCGCGTGATATTCAGCAGCACCCCCACCGAAGCCAAGGTAATGAACAACGACGTGCCGCCATAGGAAACAAACGGCAGCGTGATGCCCTTGGTCGGCAGAAGCGCGATTACCACGCTGATATTGAAAAATGCCTGGATCAGCACCGTGGACGTAATCCCGAAAGCCAGAAATCGCGCAAACGGGTCGGTCGACAGGATCGCCGCGCGAATGCCCCGATAGCCGAAAGCGACAAACAACGCGAGAATGCAGATCGCCCCGATCAGCCCCAGCTCCTCCGCCACGTTCGCAAAGATGTAATCGGTATGCGGTTCCGGCAGGTAAAACAGCTTCTGCCGGCCCTCCATGTATCCCACCCCATGGAACCCGCCGGTGCCGACCGCGATCAGCGACTGAATGATGTGGAATCCCTTGCCGAGCGGATCCGCGTCCGGGTTCAGGAACGCAAAAATCCGGTCCCGCCGGAACTTGACCCGGAACAGCAGGAAATACAGCGGCACCACCGAAGCAAGCGCCGCGTACCAGAGATACTTGAAGTTCATCCCGGCCAGGTACAGCAGCAGCGCCGTCACCGCCGCGCACACCATCGCCGTCCCCAGGTCCGGCTCCTTGACGATCAGAAGGATGAACAAGAGGCTCGGAATCGCCGCCGGCAGGATCGTCCCCCGCACGTTCTCGATCCGGCTCATCCGGTCCTGCAGCCACCAGGCGAGAAACAGCACCAGCGCCGGCTTCGCCAGCTCCGACGGCTGAAACTGCATCGGCCCGACCTTGATCCACCGGTGCGCCCCATGCGAATCATGCCCAAAAAACGCCCCGACCAGGAGAATGATCGTGACCGCTACCGCCGGAAAGACCACCGTCGGGTTGTTGAGCTTGCGATAATCCACATGCATCAACGCCCACATCGCCAGGAGCCCCGCAAGCGCGTACGCTGCCTGACGGATCACAAAGCTGTACGGCGATCCGAACCGCGCGCTCGCCATCACGGCCGATGCCGAAAAGATCATCAGCAGTCCCGCGACCACCAGCGCCAGCGTGATGCAGAAAATCCACTTGTCAACGCCAACGCGCTTCGCCATCCGCTACGTTCTCCCGCCCGGCTGCGAGATCACTCTGAGCAAAACGGATCGCGATCGGCCCGCGATCCCCGCTGAACATGGCCCAACCCGAAAAACAGGGTCATCCTGAGTGAAGCGCAGGGGAGTCGAAGGATCTGCAGTTTTCACCCACCGGCCCACGCCCGCTACACCCGCTGCCACGCGCCCTGCGGATCCGCCGCTCGCTCCTGCGTCATCGCCAGCTCCCGCACCAGCTCCTTGAAGCGTTCCCCCCGCTGCTCATAATCCCGAAACTGATCAAACGAAGAGCACGCCGGCGCCAGCAGCACCGTATCGCCTGGCACTGCCGCCCCAGCCGCCTGCTCTACCGCCCCAGCAAGCGTGCCGGAACGCCGCATCGGGATCCCGCCCGCGGAACGGAGGTGCAGCTCGATCTTCTCCGCCGCTGCGCCGATCAGGTACACCGCCCGCACCCGGCCGGCCAGCACCGGTGCCAGCGTCCGGTAGTCGGAGTCCTTATCCTTGCCGCCCAGGATCAGGTGCACCCCCTGGTCAAACGATGCGACCGCCTTCGCCGCAGCATCGACATTGGTCGCCTTCGAGTCGTTGTAGTAATCCACCCCGGCCACCTGCGCCACAAACTCCAGCCGGTGCTCCACCGCCCGAAACCGGCTCACCGTTTCGTGGATCACCTCGGCCGGTACACCCGCCAGCCGGCACGCCGCTACCGCTGCCAGTACATTCTCCAGGTTGTGCTCGCCCTTCAGCGGAATCGCCGCGACCGGCAGCACCGGCTCGGCCGTGCCCTGCTCGCTCGCCCGGAACATGACCACGCCGTTCAGCACAAACGCGCCCTGCCGCACCACGCGCGTCCGGCTGAACCAGAACACCTGCCCCCGAGCCCGCGCTGCGGCCCCCTGCGTCACTGGGTCATCCGCGTTCAGTACGAGGTAGTCGTCCGCCTGCTGGTTCACAAAGATCTGCTCTTTCGCCTCCCGGTAATTTTCAAACGAGCCGTGCCGGTCCAGGTGGTCCGGCGTCACATTCAGCAGCACCGCGATCCGCGGCCGAAACGTCTCAATTGTCTCCAGCTGGAAAGACGACATCTCCAAAACATTCCAGCCATCCTCCGCGGACTGCTCCGTCAGCGCCACGACTGGGATACCGATGTTGCCGCCGACAAAGGTCGGCACACTCGAAGCTTCGAGAATTGCCCCGCAAAGCGTCGTCGTCGTCGTTTTACCATTTGAGCCGGTAATGGCCAGCGTCCTGCCTTTCAGGAAACGCGAAGCCAGCTCCACCTCACCCAGAACCGTCTGCCCAAAAGCGCGTACCTGACGGATCTCCGGCGTGTCCAGCGGCACCCCTGGGCTCACTACCAGCAGGTCCTGCCGGCGAAAGGTTAAGAGGCCATGCCCGCCCGCCTCGACCGCGATTCCCTCTTCGAGCAGCATCGGGATCTCTTTACCGAGCGCCTCGGCTGAGCGCACATCCGAGACCGTAACCTGCGCCCCACGCCGGCGCAGAAACAGCGCCGCCGCCAGCCCCGAACGGCCCAGCCCAACGACCAGTACGCGCTTGCCCTTCAGCTCCATCTACTCCCCGGCGACATACTTTCGGATCTGTTCCCAATTCAGCACGCATGGGCTTGCCACAAGCGGTCCGGACTCACTCGGCGCAAGCTCCCCCCGCCCGAAGCGCCACACCGACCCGTCTTGCGGGTCCGCGACGAAGATGTTTTGGATCCCCATGCGCTCGTAATCCTGCAGTTTGTCGACTATGCGCGGTACCCGGTCCTCGGGAGAAAGCACCTCAAACACCGCGATAGGAGGCCGCGTGAGGATCTGCTCCTTGGGTAAACTGCGATCCACAATTGTCACATCCGCCACGCGGAAGCGGGTCGTGCTCACCTGGATCCGTAGCTCGGCGATCACCCAGACATCCCACTCTTCGCGATGCAACTGAAACCAAAGCTGGATGGCGGCCTGCCAGCTGCCCTGGTTGAACTCTCCCGCCGGACGCTCCTCAATCACCCCATCGACGTAATCAGCATCCGGCTCATCTCCGGTGCGGAGATACTCGCTTACGGCAATGTGCGTGACCGTCGCCATGGACTCTCCCGTCTGCGATGGTAACTCGTCAACTGCCCGCTTTACCTCAGCTTCAGCGTTGTCAGCGCAAACAGCGCAAACACCAGCGAACCAATCCAGAACCGCGCGATCACCTTCGACTCCGACCACCCCTGCAGCTCAAAGTGGTGGTGCAGCGGCGCCATCTTGAAAATGCGCTTCTTGCGCAGCTTGTACGAGCCCACCTGCAGAATCACCGAGATCGCTTCCAGCACAAAGATGCCGCCGATAAACGGCAGCAGCAGCTCCTGCTTCAGCGCCACCGCTACCGTGCCGATCGCCCCGCCCAGCGCGAGCGAACCCACATCGCCCATAAACACCTCTGCCGGGTGCGCGTTATACCAGAGGAAGCCGATGCTCGCCCCCACCATCGACCCGCAGAAGATCGTCAGCTCGCTCACCAGCGAGTTGCGCTGGATCTCCAGGTAATCCGCAAAGACAACGTGGCCGCTCACATAGGTCAGTACCGTCAGTGCCGCCGCCGCCACAATCGTGCACCCGATCGCGAGCCCGTCCAGCCCGTCCGTCAAATTCACCGCGTTGCTCGAGAACACAATCACCAGCACGGTGAAGAGGATGAATGGCAGAAAGCCCAGCAGCGCTAGGTGCGGCACCCCCAGCAGCGCCGGGATCGTCAGCCCCGGGTGAATGCGCTTGAAAAACGGTACCACCAGCTGCGTCGAGTAGCTCCCCTGCGTCTGCATCGCCACCAGCGCGACCGCCACGCCGGTCGACACCAGGATCTGGTAGCCCATCTTCGCCCGCGCCGTCAGCCCCAGGTTCCGCCGGTGCACTACCTTGATGTAGTCATCCGCGAAACCGATCCCCCCAAAGCCCAGCGTCGCCAGCATCACCAGCCAGATAAACGGGTTCGACAGGTCTGCCCACAACAGCGTCGGCAGCAGGATCGAGATGCAGATCAGCACGCCGCCCATCGTCGGCGTGCCCGCCTTTTTCTGGTGCGCCTGCGGCCCATCCTCGCGAATGTACTGGCTGATCTGGAACTCCCGCAATTTCTCGATCACATACGGACCGATAAACAGCCCGATCAGCAGCGCCGTCAGCGAAGCAAACGCCGTGCGAAATGTCAGATAACGGAAGATGCGGAAAGGCGAAACGTACGGGAACAGCTTTTGGTAGAGCAGCCAGTAAAGCAACGGGATCTCCAGGTGAGTGGGCGCGGCTTGATCTTACCGTGCCTGGAGACCCAGCAGCGTACCCTCGATACGCTTTCGGTAGCAGCGCCACGCCTCTGGGTGCCTCCAAAGCTACCCTGGAGCGATCTGGAGCGATCCGGAGCTGCCTCGCGGATATCCACTCCCGCGGCCGCCCCTCCGCTCACGCGCTCGGTGTCCCGATTACTCCTCCCCGCTGCTCCATCCAGTACAGGTGCCACTGCGCCTGCCCCGGCACACTTGGCCCTCTCGCCAACTCGCTGTCGGCTGGCCTTTCCTCAATCGTAGTTCGCTTCCTTCGCCGCGAACTCGCGGGCATGCTAGGACCTGGCCCCTGAAAAGTGATTGGAGATCGTCAGCATGTGAGAACATATAGGCCCGCATCTGCCCTACTTCCCACAAGCCGACTT
>CAXTMF010000009.1:31900-135345 GCA_964245435.1 uncultured Acidobacteriaceae bacterium | reverse complement strand
CAATCGTCCCTACATTGACGTGCGGCTTGCTGCGGTCAAACTTTTCCTTGCCCATAACTCTCCTCTGGCTCTGAAACTGAACTGTTCCCTTGCACGGCCGACAGCGCCCGCGAAAGAATCACCTACCTGCGGCCGCCGCTGTTCTCCCCGGCATTGCGCCCGATGATCTCTTCCGAGATCATCCGGGGCGCTTCCTCGTAACGGGCAAACTGCATCGAGTAGCTAGCGCGGCCCTGCGTGGAGGACCGGATATCGTTCACGTACCCGAACATCTCCTTGAGCGGCACCATCGCCTTGACCACCTGCGATCCGCCGACGTGTTCCATGCCCTCAATCCGGCCACGTCGCGAGTTGATGTCGCCGATGATCGTGCCCATATGTTCTTCGGGCACTGTCACCTCGACCGCCATCATTGGCTCAAGAAGTACCGGGCTCGCCTTGCGTGCGGCTTCCTTAAACGCCATTGATCCGGCAATTTTGAAAGCCATTTCGTTCGAGTCCACGTCATGATAGCTGCCGTCATAAAGCACAGCTTTGAAGTCGACCATCTCGTAGCCGGCCAGGATGCCGCCTGTGAGTGCTTCACGAATCCCCTGTTCGGTCGGCTTGATGTACTCCTTTGGCACCACGCCGCCCTTGATCTGGTCCAGAAACTCGAAACCTGTTCCAGGCTCGCCCGGCTCCAGACGAATCTTGACATGGCCATAGTTCCCCGAACCGCCGGTCTGCCGGATGTACTTGCCTTCGGCCTCAGCAATCTTTCGAATCGTCTCCCGAAACGCTACCCGCGGTTCGCCGACGTTCGCCTCGACCTTGTGCTCGCGCTTCATGCGGTCGACCAGGATCTCGAGATGCAGTTCGCCCATTCCCGAGATGATCGTCTGGCCACTCTCGACGTCGGTCCGCACCTTGAAAGTCGGGTCCTCGTCTGCCAGCTTCGCCAGCGCGACACCCATCTTTTCCTGGTCTGCCTTGGTCTTCGGTTCAATCGCAACTGAAATCACCGTCTCCGGGAAATCGATTGCGCCGAGCGCAATAGGCTCCGCAGGCGACGAGAGTGTGTCTCCAGTCTTGATGTCTTTCAGGCCCACGCACGCGCAGATGTCGCCAGCCAGGATCTCCGTAATGTCCTCGCGCTTATTGGCGTGCATCTTGACTAGTCGGCCAACACGCTCTGTCTTGCCAGTACGCGGGTTCTCGATCGTGTCGCCTGTCTTCAAGCTGCCCGAGTAAACCCGGATAAAGGCGAGCTTGCCGAACGGGTCGTTGATCATCTTGAACGCGAGCGCGGCTAAAGGAGCGTCATCGGTAGTCGGTCGCGTCAGTGTGTGCGAGATATCCGAGGGATCAATACCCGTGACATCCGCCAGATCGAGCGGGCTCGGCAGGTAGTCGACCACTGCATCGAGCAGGGTCTGCACGCCCTTGTTCTTGAAGCTTGAGCCACAAAGCACTGGGAAAACATGCATCCCGATCGTTGCTTTGCGCAACCCGACTTTCAGTTCGGCCGCAGTAGGGATCTCGCCTTCGAGGAACTGACCCAGCATCGTGTCATCATGCTCCGCTACGGACTCGATCAGCTGCATCCGGTAGGCTTCCGCCTTCTTGACCAGGTCTGCCGGGATCTCCTCAACCGAGTACTTAGCACCCATCGTCTCATCATGCCAGACGATCGCGCGCATCTCGATCAGATCGATGACGCCCTTGAACTTGGCTTCTGCGCCGATAGGGATCTGGATCGCGACCGGTTTTGCGCCAAGCCGCTTCCGGATCGTGTCGATGACGTATTCGAAGTCCGCGCCCGCTTTGTCCATTTTATTGACAAAGCAGATCCGTGGAACCTTGTACTTGTCTCCCTGCCGCCATACGGTTTCGGACTGCGGCTGAACACCCGAGACCGAGTCAAACAGCGCAACAGCGCCGTCGAGTACACGCAGTGAACGCTCCACCTCGGCCGTAAAATCGACGTGGCCGGGCGTGTCAATGATGTTGATACGGATGTTGTTCCAGGTGCAGGTCGTCGCAGCAGAGGTGATGGTAATGCCCCGCTCCTGCTCCTGCTCCATGTAGTCCATCGTGGCGGTACCTTCATGCACTTCGCCGATACGATGGGTGATGCCGGTGTAGAACAGAATGCGCTCAGTCGTCGTGGTCTTCCCGGCGTCGATATGCGCCATGATTCCGATGTTCCGGCAACGATTGAGCGGTACTTGGCGAGCCATGGTGTCTCTCTTGTACTTCGTGTGGAGTGGTACGTTCGGGTTCCGGCGCAAACAACGGCTGCGCCGGTTACGTCACTTCGTGCTTACCAGCGGTAATGTGCAAACGCCTTGTTCGCTTCCGCCATACGGTGCACATCTTCTTTCTTCTTCATCGCCGCGCCGCGCCCGTTTGCCGCGTCCAGCAGCTCATTGGTCAGCTTATCGATCATGCCTTTTTCGCCGCGAGCCCGGCCGTAGCCCACCAGCCAGCGAATCGCGAGCGAGGTCCGACGCTCCGGGTTCACTTCGATCGGCACCTGGTAGTTCGCGCCGCCCACACGCCGGCTCTTCACTTCGAGCAATGGCTTGCAGTTCTCGACCGCTTTCTTGAAAAGCTTCAGCGCATCATCACCGCCGCCCTTGGCTTCCAGGTTCGCCATGGCGGTGTAGAAGATTCCCTGCGCGGTCGACTTCTTGCCGCCCCACATCATCGAGTTCACAAACTTTGTGACAAGGCTTGACTGGTACACCGGGTCCGGCGCGACTTCCCGCTTGGCTACATGACCTTTTCTAGGCATCGTTCCTAATCCCTAACCTTTTTTCTGCAATCTACTTCTCTGCGACCTACTTCTTTTTTGCAGGTGCAGCCGCGCCGCCCTTGGCGCGCTTTGCCCCATACTTCGACCGCGACTGCTTCCGGTTGGCTACGCCGACCGAGTCAAGCGTGCCGCGCACCACGTGGTACCGAACACCCGGCAGATCCTTCACACGGCCACCACGGATCAGCACAATGGAGTGCTCCTGCAGATTGTGGCCAATGCCGGGGATGTACGTCGTAACCTCTATCCCATTGGTCAGCCGAACACGCGCTACCTTGCGCAAAGCCGAGTTCGGCTTCTTCGGGGTCTGGGTATAAACACGCGTGCAGACGCCACGACGCTGCGGCGAGCCCTGCAGCGCAGGGGAAGCCGTTTTGTACCGCGGCGCAGTGCGCCCCTTGCGAACCAGCTGACTGAATGTAGGCAAAGCTTGAAACTCCTTCTCGTTCCCAGTCCGGCGCATCACGCGCGCGGCATTGCACATATCTGCTCTAGCGGGTTCGACGCGAGAAGCCGCGCTGCGCCCCGCGCAAAGACTTCTGACGGCTCGCGCCGTCCACACCCTACCCCAACCCACAGGGTCCTGCCTAAACCATCCAACCACTTCAGCGGACGACTCCGACGGTGACCATGCGTCTCGGGTGCATTCCCGGCCGATGAACCCGGATCTGCTACCGCGAAAGCCTGCGTTCCGTATCGCGAGTCCTGGCCCGCATAGCCCGCCAAGGTAGCGGGTGTCGCAGGCACGTATGAAAGCCAATCCGAATGCGGGCCTTACAACAACTCATTCAGGAAGGGCGCTGGAAGCAAATCACTGCTGATTCCAGATGAGGATCTTAGACCGCCAGCCCGGACCGCTACAGCATGCGGAAGATTGAAGCTTGGCAGAACCTTTTTAGAGTAGCAAGACGGTTGCGGCTCGTCAATCCGAGCCATCGATGCAGGACAGGCAGTCTTGCGGCTACGCAGCTCACCAGGAAACGCAATCTACGGAAAGCCGTCGAGAAGCTTCCAAACCTCGTCGCGGCGGCGTTGCATTGGCACGGCAGCTGGACACAGTGACTGCTACCATTCACGCCATGTGTTTTCGTCTTCTTGCCCTTCCCCTGCTGACCGCCGCTCTTGTCCCCGCCATCCTCGCCCAATCCGTGCCTCCCGGCGCACAGGGAGCCGGCTCCGATACCGGCAAGCTGCTCCAGCAGCTGAGCCAGACCAAACGCGTCGGGGCCGTCGCGCTCTCGCCGGACGGAAGAACGCTCGCCATGGTCCTGGCAGGGCAGCTGACCGTCGCTCCCGTCCCCGGTCCCGCAGCATCGAACGCGGCCGCGACGAGCCACCCGGTCGCGCTCTGCGCTACGGGTAGATCCCAGGTGTCTTCGCTGAGCTGGTCGCCCGACAACACGCACCTGGCCGTGCTGGCCGACTGCGGGGACACCGCCGAGGTGCTTGTGACGACGGCCGAGCCGGGCGCCAAAGCTCGCGTCCTTGCCACTTTGCACGGTTTTGCCAAATCGCTCGAGTTCGCACCGGATGGCCACTCGCTCGGGTTGCTCTACGTCGAAGGCGCGACCCGGCCCTCCGGAGCGCTCGCCGCCATGAAGCCGCCATCCGGCGAAATCGGCGTCGAGGGACTCGAGATCCAGCGCGTGGCCACCATCAACACACAGTCCGGAAACCTGCAGCAGGTCAGCCCCGCCACGCTACACGCGTACGAGTTTTCCTTCTCGCCCGACTCGCAGCAGATTGCCTATGTTGCCGCTGCGCCGCCGGGTGAGAACAACTGGTGGATTGCCAAGCTCTACACGCAGCCGGTTGCGGCGGGAGCCACGCCAAAGGTCGTTCTCGACCCCAATACAGTCGAAGGCCCGCTGCACGGGCTGCAAATCGCCGTGCCACGTTGGTCTCCTGACGGCCGAGCGATCGCCTTCATCGGTGGCCTGATGAGCGACCAGGGTGCAACCGGTGGCGATCTGTACCTGCTTCCTGCCGATGGCAGTGCACCGCCGCATGACTGGACACCCGGCGCGGCCACAACCATCCAGTGGATTCACTTTCTACCGAGCGGCAGGCTGCTCGCGACCGAGATCGCGGGCGGGTCGGAGCACATCGATGAGCTGAGCTTTACCTTCTCACCGGACTTCAAGGCTCCGGGCGGCACGCGGGTTCTCACGACGAACGAGTTTCACGACCACGCCTTGCGAACGCTGCCCTACTCGATCGCCGACGGCCGCCTCGCCGGCTCATTCGCGGTCTCGCGCGACGGTTCAGTCGCGGCCTGGTCTGCTTCGGGCTTCTCGAACGCACCCGAGGTCTACGCCGGCCCGCTGACCTCATCGGCCAGCGCGCCCCTTGCTCCAGTCACGCACCTGAATGAAAGCGAAAAGCCAACCTGGGGCAAAGCCGAGTCGCTCGAGTGGACCAGCGACAACTTCCACGTCCAGGGCTGGCTGCTCTACCCGGCGCAGTACGACCCGGCAAAGAAGTACGGACTCATCGTTCTGGTTCACGGCGGACCATCCTCGGCTGTCACTCCGCGCTGGCCGTCTGCCGGCTTCGGCGCTGCGCCGTTGGCTGCCTCAGGTTACTTCGTACTCCAGGTCAACCCGCGTGGCTCCTATGGGCAAGGGGAGGCATTTACGCGGGCCAATCGCAAGGATTTCGGCTACGGCGATCTCCGGGACATCCTTGCTGGCGTCGATGCAGTCGAGAAGCAGATTCCGGCCATCGACGACAAACGTCTCGGCCTTACCGGCTGGAGCTATGGTGGCTTCATGACCATGTTCGGCGTCACCCAGACCCACCGCTTCAAAGCCGCGGTCGCCGGCGCGGGCATCTCCGACTGGCTTTCCTACTACGGCGAGAACTCGATCGACCAGTGGATGACGCCATTTTTTGGCGCCACCGTCTACAAGGATCCGGCCGTCTACGCCAAAAGCTCGGCGATCAACTACATCGACAAGGTAACGACGCCGACGCTGGTCGTCGTGGGCGACCGGGATGGCGAGTGTCCAGCCCCGCAGAGCTTCGAGTTCTGGCATGCCCTCCGCGCCGAAAGTGTCCCCACCACCCTGGTTGTTTACCCGAATGAGGGGCACGGCTTTGTCGACCCCGACCACCAGCGCGACGTCATCGAACGGTCCATTCGCTGGTTTAACAGGTACCTGCAGTAACGATGCTGCATTCATCGCGCAGTTCAGCAATGTTGCAGGCGAGGGAGGCAAGAAAGAGTAGGCAAAAAGGGGGACTGTGATCCTGCTTAAGAGCCGGGTCATCTGAGTGAAGCGCAGCTGAGCCGAAGGGTGTGCTTCTCACCCGCCAGAGGGCAAAGACCGGTTGCTTTCCGACTGCCTGCTTCGTCACCGCTTCGTACAGAAGCCTGGGCGGGCTGACACACGGTTGGAAGATGGCGGGCGAGCCACCTTCGTTCACACCGGCAAAGCAACCGTGCGCTGCCGGCCGCATCGCCGGTGCTGTAAACTTCAATCGCAACCGCTCTTCTCCCGTACGATCCCAGCTGAGAAACGAGTGGCAATAACCGTCTGCGCTCCATTTCCGGCAGGCGGGGAGGTTTCATGCAGCGGTTTTTCACCCTTGTCGCTCTGCTTTTGTTCGCGCTTCCGCTTGGCCTTTCTACGACAGGCTGTGTCACCAACGTCAGCGCCTACTGCAACAACGCCGGCTACGGGCCCAAGGTCACTGACATCTATGCCGTCCGTATTCCGGCATCGCAGGCCAATGTTGGCATCTCGCTTTCCTACGGGCAGTACACTCAGGTATTGGCGCCTGTCGCCACCAGCTGCAAGGGCACAACGCTAACTACCGGCGCCGCCACCTACGGCAGCTCGAATTTGCAATTAGCCGATATCAGCCCGACAGGGTCGGTTTGCGGCGGCACCTGGAACCGTCTCAGCCCAGGCGGCGTGCCTGACTTCACGATCTGCACGCCCCCGGCGATGGCTGGCAGCGCGACGATCACTGCCAGCATCGGCGGCGTTGCCAGCAACCCGGTAACCGTCTACGTGCACCCGCAGGTCGCGGCAATCTCAATCACGGCACCAAACAACTGTGTCCCATACGAGCAACCGGGGCCTAATCTCGCCTCAGAAACCCAGGTTTTTGGCTCCGATGGCGTGCCAATTTTGTCCGGCACAACGGCGGGTACGGCCAACAATGTAGGAACAATCACGTTTACCGCCCAGACGCCCAACATCGTAACGATTAACAACACGAGCGTGAACAGCTTGGCCGGCACTCCGCTCGGCACCAACGGCACAACTACGGCGAACCAACCTGGTGGCACCGTTATTACCGCAACGATCGCCGGTACCAGTCAGAACTCGGTAGGCACCAGCTCTGCAGCCGGCTACTTCTATACCTGCCCACCAGCCAGTATCTCCCTGTCGCTGGTTGGCAGCGATGGTTCGCAGAGCGCGAACGGCCCAGTCACCATCACGGGCGGTAATCCGCAAACCATCTCTGCCGTCATCACGTCATCGGTCCCGCCGGGCTCGGGTGAGACGCCGGTCGTCATCACCCCCGCAGCCGGTACTGGCCCCGATTTCACCTCGACGCTGCCGCAGCAGATCGCCGTCAACAGTACAGGCACCGTGTCGAGCACCTTCCCCGGAACCGCGACCATCACCGGCATCTGCCAGCCGGGAGCTCCGCCGGCAACAACCGTCTCGACCACCTCCGCGGCCACGGCCAGCACCTCAACCGGGCTCAGCTGCAATCCGGCACCGCTGAATGTGCTTGGCACCTTCGGCACCGGCCTGCCGATCGTCGCTAACCCGCTCACTGTCATCTCGCCGGGAGTCAACAACGAGCTGCTCTGGGCAGCCTCGCCGAACTCGCAGCAGTTCACCCCGTTTGACCTGAGCCTCGGCACGGCCGCCGCGCCGATCCTGCTGCCATACCCGCCAAACTCAATGATCCTCGATCCAACGGGTACCAGCCTCTACTTCGGCTCGTACCGCGAACTGATGGTGTACAGCGCCGCCACAAATGCCCCCGGGGTGCAGGACACAACCGTCCCCGGTGTGGTGCTGGCCGTCTCACCCACGAATAACCAGGTCGCTATCGCAGACCAGCTCCGGCAGATCATCTATCTCTACACGCCTGCCGTGACCACTACGACGACCGGCTCCAGCCAGCCATCCACGACCGCAGCCTCCGTCATCAGCACCGGTGGGCTTGCCACCCACGCGGTTTACTCGCCTGACGGCAAGAACGTCTACGTCATCGGCCCGAACACACTGTATGTGCATAATGTCGCAAGCGGCTGGAGCCAGTACCCACTCACGAGCGCCAACCCGACGACCAGCTGCGCGCTCAACAACACCAATGCCAACCCATTCTGCTCGCCCGATATCGCCCTGACTGTCCCTTCAGTCGCGGTGTTTGCGAGCGGCAACCCGGCGATAGCACGCTCCTTCTGCCCGGACACGACGACCAACCCGGTCACCTACAACCCGTTGGCCACCACGGTCACCGGCGACGCTTCCGACCATATCGCGGCGACTGATGATGGTGCCCACATTCTCGGCGCGAATACAACGACGCTCTTCGACGTGGAGCACAGCCCGACGAGCGATGCCACCCGGCTCATAGCGCCGATCGGGCCGTGTCCGAACACCGCTGACGGCCCTGGACCCGGAGCATTAGCAATCAGCACTACGCTCCAGCAGCTTGCGCTGACTGGCATCACGCCCACGCAGATCGACCAGGTGCTTGCCGCGCCGGACTCCTCCAAGGCTTTCGTCACCTACACAGCAACGACCGGTTCCGGCCTGCTGCCGGTCTACGTCCCGTCGGCCACGGCCGGCACTGCTGGAACGCTTTCGAATGTGCAGCTTGCCTCGGGCGCACTGGCTCCGGTCGCTGGCATCTTCAGCCTCGATGCGGTCGATTTCTTTGTCAGCACCAGCGGCGATAACCTGATTCACATTGTGAGCAGCAGCACGCTGAAGGACAGCGAACAACTCAACCCGCAGCTTACCGATCAGAGCGGGCAGCCTGTACCGGCGCAGTTCTTGGCCACCAAGCCTCGGCCTACCAGTTAACTGGCCGCGTGTGGAAGCTCTACCCGGTCAGCCCGCTTCCATGCGGGCTGATTCCGTTTTGGAGCGAGGCCAACAACGGCGAGAGCTCCTGCATCCTAGAGGAGAAGATAAAGCGAATACGCAGGAGAGCAAAGGAGCTCAGAGATGGAAGAACTCAAAAAGAACGGCATGATGGCGCACCTGATCGAATCGCTCGAAGAAGGCAAGGACATTGGCCATTACGGCCGGCTCACCTTTGCCATGGTGGCACGCCACTTCCTCGATGAAGAGGAGCTCCTTGCAATGCTGGTCAAGGACCAGGATTTCTCCGAGGAGAAGGCAGCGCTGTTGATCCGGCAGGTTCAGGGACGCGATTACAACCCGCCGAAGCGCGAGCGGATCCTTGCATGGCAGAAGGAACAGGAGTTTCCCATCTGCCCGAATCCTGAGGACCCGGACGCCTGCAACGTCTACAAGGATCTCGAGTTCCCGGATCACGTCTACGAGCACATCCAGAACTACGTGGAACAGAAGGTCGCGAGCGAGTCCTAACGACTCGTCATGCTGAGTGCAGACAGCCTCGGCCGTCACGCGTCATTGGCAACTGGCAGGCAAGGCGCTCGATCAAACCTCGGTAATCTGTCAGGTACAACCGCAAACCCCTACACTCCCGGCAGAATGGCTCCGCTTTTATCGAAACAACGCATCGCCGGGTGGCAGACCGTCTTCGCTATGCTCGACAGTCTGCCATCATCGCGGCGCACCAACCGACCACCACAGCATCTGCTCACAGGCCGGGCGGGCGAGGAAGCTGCCCTCTTCTACCTGCGCGGCCTTGGCTACACGATCACTGCCCGGGGCTGGCACTCCGGCCGCGCACCGGGTGATCTGGACCTTGTCGGCTGGGAAGGCGAGACACTGTGTTTTGTCGAAGTAAAAACCCGCTCCAGTAAGGCGGTAGCCGCGGCTGAAGCTGCCATAGATCGTGACAAACGGCGCTCTCTCCGCCGGCTAGCCCGCCACTACCTGCGGCAAGTTCCGGAGAACACGGTGAGCCGCTTCGATGTCGTTTCTCTTTATATGCAGCCCGGAGCACCGGCACGCCGGGGCGAGTTTGCATTGTTTCGCGACGCTTTTGGTTGGAATGAGCAAGCCTGATTGAGCCCATCCAGGCCGAAAACTATGTATTCGCTTCCTGATGCTCCTCGTACCAGGCCATTTGAATTGCTTCCAGTTTGCCTTCGGTCGACTTTCCCGGGTCGTCCGCAAAACCCTCCAGCTTCGTCACCAAGGCGTGCAGCTCGGTAAAACGCAGCTTGATTGGATCGAGTTCAGGGTGTTTCTCCTGCAGCTGGATGCCGATCTCTTCAGCATCCGCCCACATCAACTCCTGCGCCATCAGGTTCTCCCTAGTCCTCCCCGCCAACGGGTGTTCCCATCGCCAGCGGTTTGCCTTCCGAGACATAGTTTTTATTCCAGCTCGGAATCTCCACGACGTAGCTGCCCGGTTGCGTGATCACCGCCTGGCAACCCAGGCGCGAGTTCAGTTCGAGCCCTGGCGCCTTTTCCAAGCGATCCAGTTCTTCCTCGCTCGCTTCATTCAATCCCGGTTCACCCTGCCGAACGTGCAGGTGACAGGTCGTGCAGGCGCATACGCCGCCGCACGCATGGTCTAAAAAGACGCCATAGTTTTCTGCCACGTCGAGGAACGACATGGGCAGGCCGTGGTGATCGTACGGCATCGTGCCGAACGTAAATTCGACCGTCTTTCCTTCCGGCTCAAAGGTCACGCGCACCATGTTCTCCGCTGGCGGCTGCGCTAGGTCGGATTGCTTCTCTTCCTGCTGATTCATTGCGTGACCTTCTGTCAAACTGACTGCGCTTTCTCGCGTTCAGGGTCATCTCCCATAGTGCGCTCTCGGCAAGCCGGGTTTTTCCTCCAGCTCGAGGTTCGCCTCAGCGAGCTGAATACGGATCAAATGCTTTTCCTCGACGTTCCTGATCTTGCGCAGGAGGCGTGATCCCATCTCCTGGCAGCGTCACTTTGCGCTTTGAAACTGTCCGCAGCGCGTCAGCAAGCGGTTCTGGTCATCCGAGAGGGCTTCCAGCTGCGCCTTCGGGCCGCCGGACTCAAGCGCCAGAAAATCCTGCCGCGCTTTCCGAACATCCCCGACAATCGAAAGATTTTCGCTCATGCCCGTATGCTACTCGATCTCCGCTTTGGCAAAAGGATGTGGCGCGGTTGGTCCCTCGCCCAGCTTCTCCCCGGCCGAGGTCATCGTCTCTCCACCCAGCGCAGAAGTTACAGTCTGGTCCATCATCAGGTCGGCTAATCGACGGGTTGCGCGGTCCAGTGCTTCGATGCTGCCCCGGATCGCGATGCGATCCTCACCTGCCTTGAAGATGTGTAGCTCATCGGCTACCAAGCCGATCTCCGTCCGCTCCTCAAAGCTCAGCTGCTGCCAGGCCGGGTGCGTGCGCGCCTTCTCTACCTTGGCCAGGATGTCCTCCGCCTCGACGCGCGCCTCAATCAGCTGCCGCTGCTCAAAGTCAGCTTCGGCGTTGTCGAACGAATCCAGAATCATCGACTCAACCTGCTCATCCGTAAGCCCGTAGGTCGGCTTCACCTCGATCTCCGCTTCCTTGCCGGAGCGCTGCTCCCGCGCCGAGACATGGAGGATGCCATTCGCGTCGATCAGGAAGCGAACCTCGATGCGGGGTAGGCCGGCAGCCATCGGCGGAATGCCTTTCAGGTCGAAACGCGCCAGCGAGCGGCAATCCTTTGCGAGCTCCCGCTCGCCTTGCACCACGTGAATCGCGACGTTTAGCTGCCCGTCCACACCTGTGGTGAAGTGCTCGGTCTCGCTCGCCGGAATTGTGGAGTTGCGCTGAATGATCTTCGCCACAACGCCGCCCAGCGCCTCAATCCCCAGCGAGAGTGGGGTGACGTCAAGTAGCAGCATGTCCGCCGTGGTCGCAGAACCGCCACCAAGGATGCTGGCCTGTACAGCCGCGCCGAGTGCGACCACCTCATCCGGGTTCAATTCAGTGTGGAGCGTACGCCCACGCGCATGCAGATCGAACAGCTCTGCGACGCGCTGCTTCACCAGAGGGATGCGCGTCGAACCGCCCACCATGACGACTTCGTCGATCTCCGCCGGTGTGAGCTTCGCGTCGGCGAGCGCCTGCCGCACCGGCGCGAGTGTCCGCTCGAGGGTCGGCCGGATCAGTTCATCGAACTGGTCCCGGGTAAGCACGCGCGCATACAGTTCATTTCCAGGCAGCTCAACGACGATGCGGGTCTCCTGCTCGGTCGACAGCGCGATCTTGGCATCTGTTACAGCTTTGCGCACAGATTGCACCGCTTCCGCATTCTCGCGGAGATCCATCCCGTTTGCCCCGGCGATATCCTCAAGCGCGATCGCGAGCAGCAGGTTGTCTATGTCGTCGCCGCCCAGGTGCGTGTCGCCACCAGTTGCGACTACCTCGAAGATACCGTCCTGAAGTTTCAGGATCGAGATATCAAAGGTTCCGCCGCCAAAGTCGTAGACAGCGACCATGCCTTCCTTGCGCCTGTCGAGTCCATAAGCAAGAGCCGCAGCAGTCGGCTCATTCACCAGCCGTAGCACGTCAAGACCGGCCATGCGGCCCGCGTCCTTGGTCGCCTGCCGCTGCGCGTCGTTGAAGTACGCCGGCACTGTTACAACGGCCTTTGTCACGGGCGCGCCGAAGTACCGCTCCGCGTTGCGCTTCAGCTGCCGCAACACCTGCGCGCCGATCTCGGGTGGCGTGTACTCCTGGTCGCCGATTGCAAGGCGAATCACCTCGCCCGGGGAGATGTCTGTCGCCAGCCGAAATGGGAATAGCCTCAGCTCTTCCTGCACATCCTCAAGCCCGCGACCCATCAACCGCTTAGCCGAGTAGACGACGCGGTCAGCCGACTCAGCCAGGTACCGGTGGGCCGGGTAACCCACAACTACACGTTTCTCGCCCGAAGCGGGAAATGCAACAACCGACGGGACGAGATTCGTGCCGTCCTCGCCCGGGATGACAACCGGCTGCTCACCCTGCATGAACGCGACCAGCGAGTTGGTCGTACCCAGATCAATGCCGACGATTCGCTCGCCCGAGCTATCGCTCCTGTCGTGCAAAACTGAGCCGCCGATCTCAATCAGGGTCTTACTTTCCGTGGCCATACCATTCCTAGTCTAGCTTCCGAGCGCTTCGTGTACGTCGCGTACAAGATTGCGAACATAGCGCCGTTTGTCGAGCAATGCTGCCATTGCGTCTGCGCTTCGTTTCTGCGCGTCTGCATCGGCGCTATCCACTGCCTCATCCCATGAGGACCACTCGCTCTGGAGCGCCGCATCGATCGAAGCAAACTGCTCCTCGAACTGAGCTTGAGCCTGCTGGAGATCAGCCCGAAGCTGCGGGTCGTCATCTCCGGTCTGCGCGTTCATGCGCATTTCTTCGAGCTGCATATTCAACTCGAAGACCTCCTCCAGCAGATCAGCCGGAGGTTTGGCCGTGGACCGCTCATCTGGGAGTGTCACACCCTCAAGCCGGAGCAGATACTCGGTACGTGCAATTGGATCTTTGAGTGTCCGGTAGGCATCGTTCAGGAGCGAAGTCTGTTCGAGTGACCATCGTTGTTTCTCCGGCGTCGCGCGCGCAAACCGATCCGGGTGCACCTCGCGACTTCTCCGGTAAAACGACGTTCCCAATGCCTTTTCACCCAGAGCAAGCTTCCGGGGCAGCTCGAACACAGAAAAGTAATCCGCGCCGTTGGGCGCAGACTGGATTGCCGACGCAGGTTGCGGATCAGACACGATCTACGCCGAGAAGGAAGAGCCGCAGCCGCACGACTTGGTCGAGTGTGGATTGATGAAGTTGAAGCCCTGCCGCATCAGCGTCTCCTCGTAGTCGAGCACCATTCCGTGCAGGTACAGAAAAGACTTCGGATCGACGAAGATTCGCACCCCGGAGAACTCATATACTCGGTCGCGCTCCCTCGGCTGCGAGTCGAACCGAATGTTGTATGAGAGCCCCGAGCAGCCTCCACCCTGGATGCCAAGACGTAGGCCACCCTGCTCGGGCGATACACCCTCCTTCGCCATGGCAGCGCGGATACGTTGCAGTGCGCGTTCTGTCACCTGAACGCCTTTCTGATTCGGCGTCATGTTGTCGGGTTGGAGGACTGCCGGAAGTGTGCTCATCTGTACTTTCTTGCGGTCGTTCGGTCGGCCTTCTCCAGAGATTGCTCTCTGCCAAGCCGGCCTTTCCATGCGGAAGGGTGCTTAAGCCGTGACGACTGGCTGCGCAGCAGCTTCATGCTCCGCCACACCGTTCTTCGCCTTCCAGTCCCCGATCGCCGCGCGAATGGCATCCTCCGCCAGCACCGAGCAATGAATCTTCACCGGCGGCAGCGCCAGCTCCTTCACAATATCGGTGTTTGAAATCGTGAGCGCCTCCGCAACCGTCTTGCCTTTGACCCACTCGGTCGCAAGCGAGCTCGAGGCGATTGCTGAACCGCAGCCGAAGGTCTTGAACTTTGCTTCCTCGATCACCTGCGTCTCAGGATTGACCTTAATCTGCAGGCGCATGACATCGCCGCACTCCGGCGCGCCAACGAGGCCAGTGCCAACCTCAGATGATGCCTTATCAAGCGTGCCCACGTTGCGTGGATTGCTGTAGTGATCAACTACCTTATCGCTGTATGCCATGTTGCTCCTCCTGCGAACTGTTGAAAAACAATGACCAGTATTCCTTGACGTAAAACCTTATAAGAAACGCAACCGCCACAGAGAACATAAGCCCGACCATGTACCAGACAAAGCGTGACTGGCTGCCTGGATGACGATCCCACCAGAAATGATGCATTGCCGGCAGGAAAACTACGCCAATCAAAAGGTAGCCTAAGCTGAACCGAAGCCACCATCGCCAGTTAGCACGCGCCATGCCGACCTCTCTACTTCACAGCGACCGATTGTCGTATACCGTGTTCTTTCTCGTTATGAAGTCACTGCAGACGGAAATCCTTCCAAACCCGGTTTGGCAACGGATCCTGCCAGTCAATCCGTGCAGCTAAGAAAATCGTCAACACTGTGAAGATGAGACCTGAGATCACACAGATAAAGCCCGCTTTGTGATTGCTGTGAAAGATCGTATCGGAAATTACATTCAGCAGTAGTGGAACCAAACCCGCTATGCATAGCCAGCGCCTATTCAGATTCTGCGGAAGCCTCATTCAATGAGGCTCCTTAGTGCGCCGCCCACTCGATCTTGGTCAGATCAATCCCTTCCTTGACCATCTCATATAAAGGCGACAGCTCGCGCAGCTTCTGCACCACGTTGATGAGCTTATCGGCAACATAATCCACTTCCGCCTCGGAATTAAACCGGCCCAGCCCGAAGCGGATCGAGGAGTGCGCCACATCATCACCGAGCCCGAGCGCCTTCAAGACATACGATGGCTCCAGCGTCGCCGAGGTGCAGGCCGAGCCACTGGAAACCGCTATATCGTTGATTCCCATTAGCAGGCTCTCGCCCTCAACATAGACGAAGCTCATATTGAGGTTGCCCGGCAGGCGCTTTCCCGGCTCCATCGTTCCGTTGATGTGCACGTAATCGAGCGCGCCCTCAAGCCTTTGCCGTAGACGCTCGCGGAGTGCAAGCTGCCGCTCTGCCTCGGCCGCCATTTCCTGCCCGGCAATCTCAGCTGCCTTGCCAAAACCAACGATCCCCGGCACGTTCAGTGTGCCCGAGCGCATACCACGCTCATGGCCACCGCCGTTGATTTGCTCTGAAATCTGAACCCGCGGATTGCGCCGGCGGACATACAAGGCGCCCACACCTTTCGGGCCATAGATCTTGTGCGCGGTAAAGGACATTACGTCCACATTGTCCGCGACTACATTGACCGGGATCTTGCCGAAGACCTGCACGCCATCGGTGTGGAAGATGATGCCGCGCTCATGACAGAGTGCTCCGATTTCACGTACCGGCTGGATGACGCCGATCTCGTTGTTGGCCCACATGATCGAGACCAGGATGGTCTTGTCGGTCATTGCAGCCTTCAACTGCTCCAGGTCGACCAGCCCGTCACCCTGGACGGGCAGGTAGGTCACCCGGTAGCCGGCCTTCTCCATCCGTTTGCAGGTATCGAGCACTGCCTTGTGCTCACTCACCTGCGTAATGATGTGGTTGCCGCGCTCCCGGTACATCTCCGCAATCCCTTTGATCGCCAGATTGTTTGACTCGGTCGCGCCGGAAGTAAAGATGATTTCCTTTGCAGTCGCGCCGATCAGCTTCGCAATCTGCTCGCGCGCACCCTCCACACCATGTTCCGCTTCCCAGCCAAAGCCGTGGTTCCGGCTGGCCGCATTGCCGAACTTGCCCGTGAAGTATGGAACCATCGCCTCCAGAACCCGCGGATCCATCGGCGTGGTCGCATGGTTGTCCATATAGATCGGTAGCTTGACACCGTGCGGCGCCGTTCCTGCCTCGCCGGTCACGGCCGGGACAATCTGGTCGCCTTCCGGCGCGTTCAGCGGTGGGTTTTCCTGCATCTGCGTTGCTGTGCTCATCGGTATAGCTCTCCCGGGAACTTCAGAAAAAGACGGATCTCTCAAGTCTTGTTGTTTCAGCCGCTCTCAGGTCTTTCATGGCCGGCAGCTGGCCAGATCTCTGTAGCAGGTCCAGACCCGCTACATCTGAATCGATACAAGCGGTCGAGCCTCTCTTGTCGCCCGTTGCGGGTCAGCCTCCACCAGGTCGCCGATCCGAATGCCTTTCAGCAGCTCCATGATGGATTCATTCACACGGGCCATCGGTTCTTTGATGGTGCAGCTGTCGGTAAGGTCGCAGGGCCGTGCGCCACTGCTGCATGCAGTCAAAAATAGGGGTCCATCTACGGCGCGAATCACCTCGAACACCGTAATGCTGGAGGCGTCCCGCTGCAAGGCGTATCCGCCGTTCATGCCTGCTGTCGATCGGACCAGCCCGACCTTGGCCAGGCGTTGCAGGATTTTGGCAAGGAGCTGCGGCGGTATGTGGTAAGCCTCCGCTATATCCTTCGCGCTCAGCGCGGCCGACTGCGGGTGCTCAGCGAGATATTTCAACGCCATCAGCCCATAATCCGCTTTCTTTGTCAGCCTGAGCATCTTCACCGAGTATAGGTCGCGCCTGCTGCGGGTCGCAACGCTCAGAGGTCGACTTCCGCCACTTTTCGATAATTATTATCGAACCTTCCCGGAACACAGGGTTCAACGATTCTGACGGCGAGTTCACCTGCCGCCCTGCCTCGTTCTTCGGATGAAAGTGAGCCGAAACACAACCTCTTCTCCACCATCTGGTCTTGGAACCATAGGCGACCGGCGCTACAATCTTCGCTGTCAGGCTAAGCCAGCCTGCTCAAGCCCACCATGCCAACCGCTTGCAAACACCCGAGAGTGCGCGTTGTTTCCCGCCAGGATGACGTCGAGTTCGTAGAGTGCCTGGACTGCGGAGAGGTTTTCGACTCCGATGAGTTCCGGGATATGGAAATAGAAGAGAAGTCAGGATTGGAAGTGAGGTCGGAGGATATGGAGGCGGACTAGGTCTCCTAGACCCGCCGGAGCTGCCACGCCAAGGTCCTCTCCCAAATCCAGGATCGAGGATCGGCCGCAACTAAGCAGCAAGGGCCGGCAGGCGGATACCTCGCTTGAACTTCTGAGAGGCGATTGGATTGGCCGGCTCAGTCGATCAGCTCCGGCGTCTCGGGAGCGGTCGCGCTCAGCCGCGCCGCCATCTTCATTGCGTAGTCGAAGCCCGACACGCAGGCGAGCGTTCCTGTGCCGATCAGCGACCAGTGACGCACCCATACGATCGCTGTCCAGGGCGCAAACTGCGCTACCAGCACCGTCACCACTGCGACGATCTGCACCAGCGTGTTCGCCTTCCCGAACATGCTGGGACGAAAGTTCCGGAGTCCGAGCGCCGCGAAGAGGATCGCGCCGACAATCAGGATCCCCAGGTCGCGCGCGAAAACGAGCAGCGTCACCCGCCTCGATACCAAACCCACGTGGTGCAGGGTCAGGAAGAGCGAGGAGAGCAGCAGCTTGTCTGCAACTGGATCCAGGTACTGCCCTAGACGGGTGCGTTGCCGCAGCCAGCGCGCCAGCAAACCATCCAGCCCGTCCGAGATACCCGCGATCACCAGCATCGCGAACGCCACGCGGAAACGCCCTTCAAGTACCGCCAGCAGCAGAAAAGGAATCAGGCACAGGCGCAGAAACGTCAGCTGGTTGGGTGCGGCGCGAAACTGGTTCACAAGCGGTGGGGGACCTCGCTGCCGGTTAGACGGTGGCACAGCCTGTGCTGCAAACAGGCCAGAGTGATCCTAACCCACGCCGCTGCTGCTGCGTAGCAAAGCCTTGACACTCCAGGCCGGCCTCTTTAGCGTGAAAGACGATACGCTTCCATCGTCACCATCCCACTTCTCATCACCTGCAATGCGCTGCTCCGGCGGTCGCGGCCTCTGGTGGGAACCTTTAGGCGATCGAGCAGGCGAGCAAGCGGATGGCATGGACCGGATCACTCCCAGGTTCTTGACGGCACTAGCCGACCCGTCCGCACGAGGAACCACAGCGGAAGCGGGCTTTTTCTTGCATCCTCCATATCCTGAAAGGACCAGATGGCGCAGTTGTTGATCGATTTCGGCAAGATGGAAGGCCTTGTGCCAGGTATCGTGCAGGATGCAGCTTCCGGGGAGGTGCTGATGGTCGGCTTCCTCAACGAGGAAAGCTACCGCCGCACGGAGGAAACCGGCTACGTGACCTTTTGGAGCCGGACCCGCCAGAAGCTATGGGCAAAAGGCGAGACCAGCGGCAATCGCCTCCGCATTCTTTCGGCTTCAACTGACTGCGACCAGGACACGCTGCTTTTCCGCGTCGAGGTCGAGGGCGACGGGCTGGTCTGTCATGAGGGTACGGTCAGCTGCTTTACACGCCCGCTTGCTATCGGGGCTGAGCCGGTCCAAGCCGCGGAGACCCGCTGACCATGATGGCTAGCGCAACTCCCGCGAAGAGCAGGAAACTTCGCCTCGGCATTCCCAAGGGGTCGCTCCAGGACGCGACCATCGACCTGTTCGCCAAGGCGGGCTGGAAGATCTATGCGAACGGCCGCTCTTACTTCCCCCAAATTGATGATGTCGAGATTGAGTGCATGCTGATCCGCGCGCAGGAGATGGCGCGCTACGTGCACTCGGGCGTGCTCGACGCCGGGCTTACCGGCATCGACTGGGTCGTAGAGAGCGGGCTGGCCGTTGAGAGCGTCTGCTCCCTGGTCTACGCGAAGCAGAGCCGGCAACGGGTCAAGTGGGTGCTGGCAGTGCCGGAAGACTCGCCCTGGCAGCGTGCTGAAGACCTGGCCGGCAAGACGATCGCGACCGAGCTGGTCGAAGTCACCAGGCGCTACTTCGCCTCGAAAGCCGTACCAGTTACGGTTGAGTTCTCCTGGGGTGCGACAGAAGTCAAGCCGCCCATGCTAGCCGACGCCATTGTCGAGGTGACCGAAACCGGCTCCAGCCTGCGCGCCAACCGCCTTCGCATCATCGACACCGTGATGGAGAGCGAGACGCACCTGATTGTGAACAGCGAGAGCCACACGGACTCGTGGAAACGTGCCAAGGTCGAGACGCTCGCACTGATGCTGCGCGGCGCGATCGATGCGCAGGGCCAGGTCGGACTGCTGCTCAATGTGCCCGACGAGCATCTCGTCGCCGTGCTCGCTGTACTGCCCGCGCTCAATGCGCCGACGGTCTCGCCGCTCAGCAACGGCGGCTGGTCCGCTATCAACACCATTCTGGAAGAAGGCGTCGTACGCGACGTTATCCCGAAGCTCAAAGCCGCGGGTGCGACGGGTATTGTCGAGTACCCCTTGAACAAAGTCGTTTTGTAGTTTCGATACACACGCCACGTTAGGGCTATGCCACGAACAGGCCGTGGCCACGCAGGCGGTTTGGCTTTTGACTCGCAAGGAGCACCATGGAGATCGTTCGCACCACAGGCCTGGGTGGCAGACGCGGCCGGGCCCGCGTCGCGGAGCTGGTGGCACGCAGCGCCACCATTGACCCTCGGGTCCTGCCTACTGCGGAGCGGATCGTCAACGCCGTCCGACGAGGCGGCGACCGTGCGCTCCGTTCCTGGTCTGCGAAACTCGACGGGCTCGACCCGAAAGCAGCTCTCCGGATTGACCCTTCGCAAATGCAGGCCGCGCTCGCCGCAATCCCGACTACGATGCGGGACGCGCTGGAGCAGGCTGCCGCCAATATTCGTGCCTTTGCCGAGCGCCAGATGCCGAGCGACTGGGATTTTGAGCCGTGCCCAGGCCTCACGGTCGGCCAGCGCGTACGTCCGATCGACTCGGTCGGCTGCTATGTGCCCAGCGGGCGCCATCCCTTGCCGTCGACTCTGCTGATGACGGCGATTCCGGCCCAGGTCGCCGGGGTGGGACGCATCGTCGCCATCTCACCCCGGCCTGCCGAAGAGGTGCTGGCGGCAGCTGCACTGCTCGGCATCACGGAGTTCTACCGCACCGGCGGCGCGCAGGGCGTGGCTGCGCTGGCCTACGGCACAGAGTCCATTGCGCGTGTCGATAAGATCGTTGGCCCCGGCAATGCGTACGTGACCGCAGCCAAGAAGCTCGTAGCCTTCGACGCAGGTATCGACATGCTCGCCGGCCCGACCGAGATCGTCGTGACCAGTGAGACCGGCAAGCCGAACGAGATTGCGGCCGATCTGGTCGCGCAGTCGGAACACGACCCGGATGCGGTCGCCGTTTTTGTCACTACCAACGCCGAACTGGCCCGCCGCGTCGTCGCCGAAGCCAGGCAGCAGTCCCGCGGCAACCCTATCGCCGCCCTCTCGCTCGACCGCAACGGCGTTGCGATTGTCGCCGGATCGCTCGAAGAGTCCCGCGCGCTTACCAACCAGCTTGCTGGCGAGCACCTCACCATTGATTCAGCCGAGGATCTCGCGTGGGTACGTCACGCCGGATCGGTCTTCATCGGCCGCTGGTCGCCGCAGCCGATGGGAGACTACGTTTCCGGCCCGAATCATACGCTGCCTACCGGCGGCGAGGCACGTCTGCGCGGCGGCCTCTCGGTTTACGACTACCTCAAGCTCATCACGGTACAGCAGTACGCGCCCGAAGGACTGGCGTCGCTCGGGCCGGCCGCTATGCGCATCGCCGAGGCCGAAGGTCTGACCGGCCATGCTGAAGCAGTCCGTGTACGGCTGAAAACTGAGGAAGTGGGCGCGTGAGCGAGGCCAAGCAGCTGCCGCTTGGGTCGCTTGCAGAACAGGCGCAAAGCAGGCTGCGCACTGCGCCCGAGCCACGCGCGCTTGTGCGCGGCATGAAAGAGTACCACCCGCCGCTGGGCGACCGCGATGGTTTGAGGCTCGACTTCAACGAGAACACGCTAGCCTGTTCTCCCCGGGTCCGCGGGGCACTTGCAGCGATCACCGCCGGTGCCCTGACGCGCTACCCGGAGCGCGCACCGGTCGAGGCACTCGTTGCCCGACATCTACATCTGCAACCGGTGCAGTTGCTATTGACCAACGGTGTCGACGAAGCAATCCATGTTCTTGCATCGACCTACCTGGACCAGGGTGACGAAATGCTACTCCCGGTTCCGACCTACTCCATGTATGAGGTCTATGCTTCAGCAACCGGCGCCACTGTTGTGCCCGTGCAGGCGCAGCGATCCCATTTCGCCTTTCCCTACGAGCAGGTCCTGGCCGCCATTACTCCGCGCACGCGCCTCATCGCGCTCGCTAATCCGAACAGCCCGACCGGTGCCGCGCTCACCCGTGAGCAGGTTCTATCCATCGCCGCTCATGCGCCGCACGCGATCGTGCTGGCCGATGAAGCATACTTCCACTTCTTCGGCGAAAGCGTCATCGACTGTCTCGGGGCAGAGTCAGGCTCACTTGCAGGCCAGGAGCAGTACCCAAACCTGGTTGTTGCGCGCACCTTCTCCAAGGCCTACGGCCTCGCCGGCCTGCGGCTCGGCCTGCTTGCCGCTTCGCCCGCGATCATGCACTGGCTGCGGCGGGTTATCTCACCCTACAGTGTCAACGCCCTGGCGCTTGCCTGCCTGCCTGCGGCGCTTGAAGACACGGAATACCTCAACTGGTATGTCGGCGAGGTCAAGGCCGCTCGGCAGGAGTTCTACGCGGTCGCGGAAGAGCTTGGCATCCGCACCTGGCCGTCCGAGGCCAACTTCGTCCTGCTCGAAATCGGTCCGCAACACCGTGAGTTCACCCGCGCCATGCACCAGGCAGGTGTGCTGGTGCGCGATCGCTCCGCCGACCCCGGCTGCGACGGCTGTGTGCGGGTCACCATCGGCATCCGCGAGCAGATGCGCATGAGCCACGACGCGCTGCGGAGTGTCTGCGCCGCGCTGGGGAGCTACCATGGTGCGTGAGGGTCTGGGATTGAACGAGGCAGCAGGCACGCCGACAACCGCAACACAGGAACGAACAGCAGAACCAGCTCCGCACAACGCAGCGCCTGTCGCGCCAGCGGAGAGAAGCCCGGCAAAGCGCGCCCCTGCTTCAACTCGGACGCGGAAGCAAGCTGCACCAGAGGACCTTGCGAGTTCGCATGCAAAGGCAACGTCAGCTGGAGTGGAAGAGGCCCCCGCCCTGCCGGTCGCGCCTACAAGGCAGGTCGCTTTTGAGCGCGATACGACAGAAACGAAAATCTCCCTTCGTCTCACCATTGAAGGCGGTGGCCGCTACACCATCTCGACCGGTATCCGCTTTTTCGACCACATGCTCGAGCTGTTTACCCGGCACGGTGCCTTTGATCTCGAGCTCACCTGCAAGGGTGACCTCGACGTCGACCAGCACCACACCGTCGAAGATGTAGGCATCGCGCTCGGCGAGGCGTTCGACCGGGCGCTCGGCGACAAACGCGGTATCATGCGCGCCGGCTACTTCCTCATGCCCATGGACGAGACGCTTGCAATCGCTGCGCTGGACATGAGCGGCCGCGTCGCCTGCAAGATCAAGACCAAGGTTGATACAAAGCTCGTCGGCGACCTGCAGAGCGAGCTGGTGGAAGACTTCTTCGACGGCTTCGCCCGCGGCGCGCGCGCCAATGTGCACCTGAAGACGATGTATGGCCGCTCCAACCACCACAAGCTTGAAGCGATCTTCAAGGCGTTTGCGCGCGCCCTGCGTGTCGCCTGCTCGCGCGACAAGCAGCTAGGCGAGATGCTTCCCTCGACCAAGGGGCTGCTGTGATCGCGGTCGTCGACTACAAGGCGGGTAATTTAACTTCTGCCATGAAGGCAATCACTACCGTAGCGGGAGATGCGGTCGTAACCGAAGACCCCGACGTTCTTTGGCGAGCGGACCGTATCATCCTGCCCGGTGTCGGCCATTTCTCCGCGACACGCCGCCTGGATGAAACGGGAATGACATCGGCGATCAAGATCGCGATTGCGCGTGGTACTCCCTTCCTTGGCATCTGCGTCGGTATGCAATGGCTACTCGATGGCAGCGAGGAAGCGCCGGAGCAGCCGGGCTTGGGTCACTTCAAGGGCCGCTGTAAGCGCTTTCCATCGACCGGAGACAAGCGCTTTCCGCTCGAAAGCAGAAAAGTTCCTCACGTCGGATGGGACGCGATTATCACGCGTACTGAACCTTCGCCAACCAAGCTGCTTGCCGGTGTCGCGCAACAGTCGATGGTCTACTTCACGCACTCCTACCTCGTGCCCACAAGCTGTTTGTATGTACCTCAACCAGCAGCCAAGACGTATCACAATCCGATGGCCGCTCTTTGTCGCTACATTAATAACTTCGCCGCCGCTGTCGAACACGAAAATGTTATGGGCGTGCAATTTCACCCGGAGATGTCCGGCGCAATTGGGCTCAAGGTGCTCGAAAACTTCGTGAACTGGCGATGTTAGCGCGGCGCGTTATCGCATGCCTCGACGTCAACGCCGGCCGCGTTGTCAAAGGCGTGCAATTTGAGGACTTGATCGACGCGGGCGACCCGGCAGCGCTCGCCGCGCGCCACGCCGAGGCTGGTGCCGACGAGATCGTGCTGCTCGACATCACAGCTACTCACGAGGGCCGTGGCACGTTGCTCGATACGGTGAAAAGAACGGCAGCGAGGCTCTTCGTGCCCTTCACTGTCGGTGGCGGCATCCGCTCGGGTGACGACGCGACGGCAGTCTTCGACGCCGGCGCAGACAAGGTGTCAATCAACTCGGCCGCACTCGCCGACCCGTCACTGATTGGAACGGTCGGCCGGCGCTTCGGCGCGCAGGCCGTGATCGTCGCCATCGATGCCCGGCGTGGCGCTCGCCCTCCCGCCGAAGCCGAGGTGTACGCGAGCGGCGGCCGCAAGCCGACCGGGCGCAACGCCGTCGAGTGGGCGCGCGAAGCTGAGCAGCGCGGCGCGGGCGAGATCCTGCTGACCAGCATGGACGCCGATGGCACCCGCGCCGGCTTCGACTGCGCGCTTACCGCCTTGGTCTCTTTGGCCGTGCAGATACCCGTCATCGCTTCGGGCGGAGCGGGCACAGCACAGCACTTCGCCGATGTTTTTCGGCAGGGGAACGGCGGAGGCTGCGCCGACGCAGCCCTGGCGGCCAGCATTTTTCATTTCGGCGTTTCCGACGCGCGAGCGCTCAAGCAGGAGCTTGCGAAAAGCGGCATCCCGGTGAGGCTGCCATGCTGATCCCGGCCATTGATCTGATGGGCGGCCGGATCGTGCAGCTCGTCCAGGGCGAAGAGCTCCGCATCGCCTCCGACGACTTCGATTACTGGATCGATCGCTTTCGCGCTTACCCACTCGTACAACTCATCGACCTTGATGCTGCCAAGTGCGTCGGCAACAATCGCGCTCTGATTGAGCGCATCGCCCGCGAGCTGCCGGTGCAGGTCGGCGGCGGCTTACGCACGGCATCGCAGGCCCGCGAACTGCTCGATGTCGGTGTTCGCCGCGTCATCTTCGGCTCCGTACTGTTCCCGCCAGAGGGGCCCGACACGAGGCTCGCAGCAGAGATCGCCGCGGCGGTCGGTCCAGAGCAGTTCTTCGCCAGCATCGACACAAAGAACGGCCGCATCGCCATTCGTGGCTGGCGCGATGAAACCACGCTCACCCCGGACGACGCGGTGCGCGCCCTTGAGCCGTTCTGCGGCGGCTTCCTCTACACGCACGTCGATACCGAGGGCACCCTCCAGGGCTTTCCACTTGCCGTCGCCCGGCGTCTGCGCGCCCTTACCAGCCGGCGGCTCATCGTGGCCGGCGGCATCCGCGACCAGGCAGAAATCGATGTGCTTGATGAAGCCGGTATCGATGCTGTAGCAGGCATGGCCGTCTACACCGGGCTCATTGCAACGTAGCTACCCGGGAATTACTTCGCAGAAGAGGTCATCCTGAGGCGTAGAGCAGAGCTGCGGTCCGAGCGCCGGCTATCGGGCGTTCAGGCGAGACTTCGAGCGGGAGTTGGCGCGGGCTTTCCGGGTGTTAGAGTCCGGTGATGCGGAAGCTGCAACAGGGGAGGCAGGCGTACGTTTGCGCACGATGGCGCCTACGATGGCGAAAAACACCGACATCGCGTACATGGTGATCGCGTAGCGTTGATTGTGCACAAGAGCAGCCGCGGTCGCCTGCAAGCTCCAGATCACCGCCAGTACCGCCCATACCATCCAAAGCCGCATACCCGCTTAGGCTAGCACTCAGCCCGCGACACAACGCGAAAGGTCGCACTCATGGCACAGAGCAGTTTGCACGTCGCCAAACAGCTCCGGGTTTCAAAGCGCCTCGACGACGTCGGCTTTTCGGATATCGTCCACATCCGCAACAAGGTCCTTGAGCTGCGAGAAGCCGGCCTGCCTGTACATGCCTTCCATGGTGGTGAGCCTTTCTTTGAAACGCCCGAACCGATCAAATACGCAGCCATCCATGCGCTCACGGACAACCACACGCGCTATGCGCCCTCGTCCGGCATCCAGCCGCTTCGCGAGCTGCTGGCCGCCAAGCTTGCTTCTCGCAATAGGATCCCGGCTGGGATCGACGAGGTTCTCGTGACTGCAGGCGGAGCACACGCGCTCTTCATCGCCTTCCAGGCCACGCTCGACCCCGGTGATGAAGTGCTCGTCCTCTCCCCATACTGGACGCCGATCCGCGACATGATCGCCGTCGCCGAGGCCGTGCCTGTGCTCGTACCGACCGCGCAGGCACTTGCCAAAGGTCTCACCGCAACCCTAGCGCGCTCGTTGACTGGCCGCACTCGCGCCATCTACTACAACACCCCGCAAAATCCCTCCGGGGTCGTTTTCAACCGCGCTCACGCTGCAGCAGTAGCTGCATTCGCGACCGAGCACGACCTGATTGTCATAGCGGACGAGGCCTATGAGGATCTGGTGTACGGCGACCTGCCCGGGAAAGCGGGGGAGCATGTCTCGATCGCTTCACTGCCCGGCATGCACGAGCGCACCATCACTACGTACACGCTCTCGAAGAGCTATGCCATGACCGGCTGGCGTGTCGGTTATGTCGTTGCCACTGAGCCCTGGATGACAGCTCTGCGCAAACTCGTTCTTTACTCCACAAATGGTGTGTCGACGCCAATCCAGTGGGCTGCGGTTGAGGCGCTACGCACGCCGCAGAGCGTGCTCGACGCACGCCGGGAAGAGTACCGCGCGCGGCGCGATCTGCTCGTCTCCGGCCTCAATGAGCTCGGGCTTCCCTGTCTGCTGCCGCAAGGTGCTTTCTACGCGTTTCCAGAGTCTGGCCGCCTTGCCCCGACCAGTCGCGAAGCCGCCGCACTGCTGCTTGACCGTGCTCATCTCGCCACGATCCCGGGCTCCGTCTTCGGGCCGCATGGTGAGGGGTACCTGCGCCTTGGATACTCGGTGCCCATCCCGGTCATTGAGGCAGGGCTGGCCGCGCTGCGTAAGCTTTTCAGCTAGAAAAAGCGTCTTCCCCCTCCACGCGCTCGTCCAAGGCAGGGACGAACGACTATCAGCACCCAATACGATACTTTGTGAATCCAAGGAGCATGATTTTGCGCCCTCCTCCATCTTCGCGCGGCGTTTGCGCTGCTGCATTTCGCTTTCTGGCTATCCTTAGTGCGGCCTTTGTGATAACTGCCGCTGCCCATGCGCAGCAGTTGGATGGGGACACAGACGTCAATGCAATGCCGGATGCTCCTTCCGCCATGCTTGCTGCGTCGCAGGACAACGCGCATACTACCGAGCAACAGACCACGCCGACCCAGAACACACCCAGCGGCCCCGTCAACCCAGACAATGGCGGCGAGCCCAAGCAGACCAAGCGCATCCTCTTCGTGGTGCCCAATTTCCGCGCTGTTTCAGCAGATACAAAGCTACCCCCACAGAGCGTGAAGGAGAAGTTCAGCTCCACCTTCCAGCAGAGCTTTGACTACTCCTCTTTCCTGTTTTCGGCTATCCTTGCCGGCGTCGATCAGGAGGAGAACTCCACGCCCGAGTTTCACCAGGGCGCTGCGGGTTATGGGCGATACTTCTGGCACACCTTCGCCGACCAGACGGACGAGAATTTCTGGGTGCAGGCGATCGTTCCGGCGGCCACCCACGAGGACTCGCGCTATTACACGCTCGGCCGCGGGGGCCTGATTCATCGCGCCATCTACGCCTTTGATCGCACCCTCATCACACGCAGCGATTACGGCGGCGAGACGTTCAACTTCTCCGAGATCGTCGGAGCAGGCGCAGCCTCGGGCGTATCGTATCTGTATTACCCAAGTGGCGAGAAGACCTGGACAAAAACCGGCCAGCGCTGGTTACAGAACGTCATCATAGACGGCGGCACGTATGTCTTCCAGGAGTTCTGGCCCGACATCAACAACGCAGTCTTCCACCAGAAAGATTAGCCAGCCAGCATGAAAGAACCTCATAAACAGCTGCGCGTCGGCATAGCCGCGTCTATCGATGAAGCCCTGCTCCGTTATTTCCCTGCCGGCATCGAGGTAGTCCGCTATGAGATCGAGGGCAACCAGCCCATTGAGGTCGACCTCCTGGTCGCTCCCGGATTCGGGAAGCAGGCGGCAACTGTACTTCCCCGTGTGCACACGCGCTACATCCAGACCATCTCGGCGGGTGTTGAGACGATTCAGCCCCTCCTGCCGGCCGGCGTCATTCTCTGCAACGCGAAGGGCGTTCACGACAGCTCTACAGCCGAATGGGCCGTAACCGCCATCCTCGCCTCCCTCAAGTGGCTGCCCTTCTACGGCGATCTGCGTCGGGACAGCAAGTGGGTGGATGGGGAAACCAGTGAGCGCTACTGGGAGCAGACTTATGGCAGCCCACACGGCTCTGGAACCCCGATTCTTGTAGAAGAACTTCCCGGCAAGACCGTGCTGATCGTCGGCTACGGATCCATCGGCAAAGCGATCGAGGCGCGCCTACTACCTTTCGGGCCTAGTCGTATTCTCCGAGTGGCCCGCAGCGCGCGCGACGCTGGCACCGACCCGCAGCAACGGCAGGTTCACGGCATCACAGACCTCCATGCCCTGCTGCCTGAGGCCGACATCGTTGTCCTGATTACCCCACTCACGCCGGAGACGCACCATCTCATCGGACGGCCGGAGCTCGAGCTTATGCGTCGCGGCGCTTTTCTGATCAACGCAGCGCGCGGCGGCATCATCGATACCGATGCTTTGGTCGCAGCGCTCCAGGCGCATACAGTTCGCGCCGCCCTCGACGTCACCGATCCTGAACCGCTGCCGCCCGACCACCCGCTCTGGCACGCACCCAATCTGCTGCTCACGCCGCATATCGCGGGCTCGACGCCGCAGTTTCTCGATCGCGTCTATCAGTTTATTGGCCGTCAGTTAGAGCACATGCTTAATGGCGAGGAGCCGGAAAACATCATTCGCGACACATACTAGCCGTCCGCCTGCGGTAAGCTGGACGCGGAAAAGCAGTAGCAGCACTTTACTTATCTACCCCTCTATGTATCTGTTGCGGGCACGCACGCGTAGAAGCTCTGGCGAACCAGCGCTCAACACACACGGTACTTACGGCGCCAACGTCTCCGTCCACCAATCCACTCCCCGGCAATCGGCATAGTACCCTGCCTGTGGCTAGCTATCTCTCCCAAGGATTACGTAACCTCCATGGCGAAGTTCACCGTCGGCGTAGACATGGGCGGCACCAACCTCCGTATCGCCGGCTACTCCCATTCCTCCGAGTGGAAACGGCTTGCATCCGTTAACATCCCTACCCGCGTCGCAGATGGCCCTGCCGCTGTTCTCTCCGATATGGCTTCGGCTATCCGGCAGGTCATCGATGAATGCGGCGGCTCAGCCAACCTGGAAGGCATCGGAGTCGGCAGCCCCGGTCCGATTGAGCTACCAGAGGGTCGCCTGCTTGAGCCGCCCAACCTACCCGGCTTCCACTCGCTCGAGCTCAAAACCGAACTTGAACGACGGCTTAACCTGCCCGTCATTATCGAGAGCGACGCCAATGCTGCCGCTCTTGCAGAAACACACGCCGGTACCGGTGAGAAGTACAACGCCGACTCGCTTTGCATGCTCACTCTTGGCACCGGCGTCGGAAACGGGCTCGTCTTTAACGGCGTTATCTGGCACGGCTTCCGCGGCATGGCCGGAGAGGCAGGCCACGTTTCCGTGTGGCCCGATGGCATTGCCTGCCCTTGTGGCAATCGCGGCTGCCTGGAGCTGTTCGCCTCCGCTACCGGCATCGCCCGCATGGCAAGGGAGACAGCTTACGAGGGTCGATCTCCGCGTACCCGCGACCTCATCGACCGAGGCGCCCCGGTTACAGCCCGTGATGTCGCTCGCTTTGCAGAAGAGGGCGATGAAGGCGCGCTGGTCGTATACGACACTGTCGGACGGGCTTTAGGACTCTCGCTTGCCGGACTTGTTAACACGCTGAACGTACCGCTCTATGTCATTGGAGGCGGCGCATCCGCGGCGTGGCATCTGTTTGCCCCGGCACTCTTCCGCGAACTTGAGCGCGCCAGCTACGTTTACCGGCTTACCATGCCGGAAGATCAGATGGCATTTACTCCAGGCAGAACCAATGTGCTTCCGGCTCTTCTCGGTAGCGACTCTGGGCTTCTCGGAGCAGCCATGGTCCCTCACTACGCCCGCTAAGGCCGTTTCTCGAGGCGTGCCGGGAGCGCAACGTTAGCCGCACTCCCTGCTTCATCGTTTCGAGGATCACCGCAACTGCATGCGACCAAGGGAGGGTAGCAAGACGGACGAGGCTCGACTCAAAAGATCGGTCTCCGGTCGGAGTGTTCGCTCAGACCAGCCTGCAGTTGACTAGCCGATGGCGACGGAGCAGCTTTCATTCTGCGCGGCCGTTCTCTCTTCGATCGGCAAACGAACGACAAACTCAGTGCCATCCTTCGCGGAGGTGAACTCGATACTCCCGTGAAAGTTGCCGACGACAATCCGGTGGGCGATGTCGAGCCCCAGCCCGGTGCCAACACCGGCCTCTTTGGTCGTGTAGAACGGCTCGAAGATATGTTCCTGATGCTCCCGCGGGATACCCTGCCCGTTGTCACGGATGCCGACAAATACCGCGTTGCCTTCCGTCCAGAGCCGCACCCCAATCCTGCCGTTCTCGGGCGCCGCATCGATGGCGTTGTCGAGCAGATTGGTCCACACCTGTGCCAGTCCAGCACCCACACACGAGATCTTGGTCTCGGCCGGCGGCAGCGACCGCTCTACCTGGATACCTTTTTGTCGAAACTTGTGGCTCAGAATGGTTAATGTACTCAGGAGGCTGTCGCGTACATCAACCTGCTGTAGTTTGTTCTTGTCGTCGTAAGCGTACTTCTTCACCGCGGTGACCAGGTCTGTGACCCGCGCAATGCTTTCCTCAATGGTGACGACATGGCCCATGCTGCTCATCAGTGCGCCCAGGTAATTCAAGGCATCGGAAAAGATACGCGGGGGAAACAGACTCCCTGCGCACGCCACGTGATCCCGCGACCAGCCCGCGCTGACCATTGTTGGCGCCAGATGCCACGGGTCTTCTACCCCCTTCGTCTCCAGCCAATCGGACAGTGCTTCTTCCCGGTCTGCCTGGTCCAGTGCCGAGTAGCTCGCGGGCCTTTCCAGCTGCAGAATCTGCTCCTGCAATGCAGCCAGGCACTCGCTTTGCTCCGGCGTGAACTCGGTCCGGGTCAGGCGAAGCGAGATCTGTTGCAGCCGCGACATGTTCTCCCTGAGCTGCGAGGCTGCCCGCCGGGCCGCCGAGCCAGGATTGTTGAGCTCATGCATCAATCCAGCAGCCAGCGTGCCTAGCGATATCAGCTTCTCCCGGTGCAGTGCCATCGCTTGGTAGGTTTCATAGCGGCGCGTATGGTCGGCGAGGATACTCTCCCGTACCTGGGGAGAGTTCGCGAGTAGCTTCCAGAAGTTATCTTCAGGGATGCGGAGAAGGCGGCAGTCTTCGACAGCCACAACCTGGACTGAGAAAGAACGCGGCCCGAGCAGCATCGGAGTCTCCCCGAAGGTCTCTCGTGCCTTGTAACCGGCAATATGAGTGGGGCGTTTGCCTTCCAGCTTGCTGATCGAGATCTCGCCCGTCAGCAACACCCAGAATGCATAACTGCCGGCGCCCGAGTAGGTCCACACCGAACCGCTCGACATGAAGAATCGTTCTGTACCGCGAAGAAGCGGCAGGTCTTCTGCGCCGAGCCGGCGCAAAGTCGGAGCTTCATGCAGCTCTTTAAGCAGCTGCTCATCCGGCTCCGCCGGAACGCTGACTACACCTACAGGCAACTGGTTTTCCATCCGCCATATCGACGGCCTGGCTCTCGCCGGGCCGCGCCTTTCCATGCCCTTGCTTTCCCGGATCCCTTATTAGAACTGAGCCAGGTATTGGTGCATGAACTGCACTGCTATCGACCCCTCCCCCACTGAGGAGGCCACTCGCTTCACCGAACCGTACCGCACGTCGCCGGCGACAAAGATGCCCGGCAAACTTGTTTCGAGCAGGTATGGGTCCCGCTCCTCACTCCAGAAACCAGGCAGCTTCCCATTGCGCCGTAAATCCGGTCCTGCCAGTACAAACCCGCGATCGTCGCGTAAGACGCACTCCGGGAGCCAATCTGTTTTCGGAGCCGCGCCGATAAAGATGAATAGCGAGGAACTGGGGCGTTGTGTTGTCTGCCCGTGCTTGCTGACCGCTATGCACTCCAGTTGCGCTTCGCCGGAAACCTCCTGCACCGTGGCGCCCGTCTCAACCTCGATGTTGGATGTGGCAGCAATCTGATCGATTAAGTATTTCGACATGCTCGCCTTCAAGGACGGGGCACGTACCAGCATTGTTACTTTGCGGGCGTACTTGGCAAAGTGCACCGCTGCCTGCCCGGCGGAGTTCGCGCCGCCGACGATGAAGATCTCCTCGTTCGAACAGGTCGAGGCCTCGCTCAGAGCCGCTCCGTAGTACACTCCCGCGCCCAGCAGCCTGTCTGTACCGGGCACATCCAGCCGGCGCCAGTGCACCCCGGTCGAGAGCAGCACAACCCGACAACTCACCTCGCGGCCATCTCCCAGCCCGATGTGGTGATACTGATCCTTGCTGGTAATGCTCCTCGCACGTTGCGTGATGAACTCCGTGCCGAACCGGGTGGCCTGCGTGATCGCTCTCCGTGCTAGGTCCTCCCCGCTTACGCCAGCCGGAAAGCCCAGGTAATTCTCAATCCGGGAGCTCGACCCGGCCTGGCCGCCTGGCGCTTCCGGCTCGACCAGCAACGTCCTGAGCCCTTCGGAGCTACCGTAAACCGCAGCCGCAAGGCCGGCCGGCCCACCGCCCACGATGACGAGATCATAAAAGTCGCTCTTCGCTTCGGTACGCAATCCCACTTTCGAGGCAAGCTCCGGGATCGTTGGTTCTGCCATCGAAGAACCATCCGGAAACAGCACGGCAGGCAGCTTAGTATCATCCAGACCGTACTGGGCTAACATCGTCCCGGCTTGCTCGGTATGTTCCGGATCAAGCCACTTGAAGGGAATCTGGTTCCGGCTCAGAAAGTCACGCACCTGGTGGTCGCGGGCTGACCAACGTAGGCCCACAACATGCAGGCCCTCGTACCGAGGCTTGTAGCCGGAACCCCATGCCTCCAGCAGGTCGTTCAGTACCGGGTATAACCGCTCTTCCGGCGGATCCCAGGGCTTGGTCAAATAGTAGTGAATGCGTGCCGAGTTGATCGCCTGGATCGCGGCTTCTGTGTCGGCATAAGCCGTGAGTAATGTGCGCTTTGCATCCGGGTAGATCTCCTGCACCTTCTCCAGCAGTGCGACGCCAGTCATTCCCGGCATGCGCTGATCTGAAACAATCAGCGCCATGGCATCGCCACGTTTGTGGAGCTGCTCGCACGTATCAAGCGCCGCCTGTCCCGAACCGGCGCGCAAGATGCGGTAGCGCTCCCCATATTGGCGGCGTAGGTCCTGAACAACCGCTTCAAGCACGCTGATATCGTCATCGACAGCGAGAATGACTGGCTTGGGCATGACTAAGTGATTGTACTGCCCAACCAGCGACCATAAGCCAGGTAGGACTGACGCGCTAAGTAGGCACTTATTACACGAGCTAGCTAGAAAGCGCCTGAAGTGTTGCTCGCACAAAGGTTGTAGCCGCAAAAAACATGGAAATTTCTTCTTGCAAAGAATCCAAATCAGGGTACTCTGGCGTCACCAATAAGCACATGCGGCACCAGCAAGGCCAGAGCGGGATCCGGCAACGATCGGTACCTTCTGGTCAGAGTGTCCCAAATTGAAACACCCCTTCCCCCGGGTTCTGTGAGCCGAAGCTTTCTGCGGGCATCAACATCCCGCACCGAACAAGAATGAAGCGCCTGGTACGACCACGGCGCAGCATGACTGTCATTGAGGCTACAAGGATCAAACAATGAACAAAGTAATCCTCGCCGATAACCAGGCTATCTTCCGGACAGGCACCGCGAAGGTTCTCTCCATGGAAGACGACTTCCGCATCATCGCGCAGTGCCCGGATGTAGAGCGGCTCCAGAATGCGCTGGTGACCTTCCGTGGTGTCACCGTGCTGTTCGGCTCCACTCTCAAGCAGGACCCAAATCAGCTTATGCAGCAGATCTGCTCACTCGGGAGCCGCGGCATCGCTATTCTCGAGAACAACGAGCCGCCCCAACCCTATCTTGCGGCGCATGTGCATGGCCTGTTCTTCCGCTCCATCACCGGCCCGACACTGGTGGACTGTGTTCGCAGGGTTGGACGCGGAGAGCGCGCCATCCACTCGGCCTCCAATGCGCCGGCGGTGCCCGACGAGGATCTGGTAGGCGCACGTGTCCGCGACCGGCTCACTCCGAAAGAGATGAAGATCGTCGCATTGATCGTGCAGGGCTGCAAGAACAAGGAGATTGCGATGCGGCTCGGCACCACCGAACAGGTCATCAAGAACTACCTGCGCGGTGTCTACGACAAGACCGGGGTCTCGGACCGGCTCGAACTGGCCCTGTTCACCATCCATCACCGTATCCTGGCTGAGGCTGCCGCGGCAGCGGGCAACCTCATCATGCAGGCGAACTAGACGGCAAGAACAGGCGGCAAACGGCGCCATACCGGCGCCGTTCAATGGAACACGGCCGCCTGGCTGAGTCGATCGCGCTATCCGCACGGCTGTCGCGCGCCCCAAAAGGCCTGGTTTACCGTGTCAGCCGCTCCGCCACGGTCTTGCCCTGCGTGAAATGCAACAGGTAATCCGGCCCGCCGGCCTTTGAGTCGGTGCCCGACATATTGAAGCCGCCGAACGGATGCGCACCCACCATTGCGCCGGTGCATTTGCGATTCAGGTACAGGTTGCCGACGTGAAACTCGCGCCTGGCACGATCGAGCAGCTCGGGTGACTGCGAGTACACCGCACCGGTGAGTCCGAACTCCGTCCCGTTGGCGATCTCAAGAGCCTCATCGAAGTTGTGCGCCCGCAGGATCGCCAACACTGGTCCGAAGATCTCCTCCTGCGCAATGCGCGCCTTTGGCGGCACATCGGAGAAGACTGTGGGTGCGATGTAGTAGCCTCCGCCGTCACCTAGCTCTACCGCATGTCCGCCGGCAACCAGACGGCCTTCGGCCTTGCCTGCTTCGATGTAGTTCAGGATGCGGGTTCGTGCCGCTTCGTTGATCACCGGACCCATGCGCGGGTTCTCCGCGGGATCTGCGACTGAGATCGCCTCGACTCCTTCGCGAATCTTGTCGATAAAGGTCTCGTAGATCGAGTCCTCGACGATCGCGCGCGAGCCGGCCGAGCACTTCTGCCCGCTGAAGCCGAACGCTGCCGCGAGCACGCCATCGACAGCCTCGTCCACGTTGGCGTCCGCGGTCACGATAATCGCGTCCTTGCCGCCTAACTCGAGGATCGTGCGCTTGATCCAGATCTGGCCTGCACGCGGCTTCGCTGCTTTCTCGTGGATCTCAAGGCCGACCGGGCGCGAACCTGTGAATGCAACGAAGCGGACTTTCGGGTGCTCGACCAGTGCGTTGCCGCAGTTCGGTCCGTCGCCCTGCAGCAGGTTGACAACGCCGGGCGGCATGCCGGCTTCCTCCAATACATCCAGAAAGCGCGCGGCAATCGTCGGCGCGTCCGGCGAGGGCTTCACAACAACGGTATTTCCGGTCACAATCGCGGCTGCTGTCATCCCTGCCATGATCGCCAGGGGGAAGTTCCACGGCGGAATAATTGCGCCCACCCCAAGTGGGATATAGGTCAACTCATCGCGCTCTCCGGGCAGCTGGATCGGTGTCTCCGATCCGGACAGGCGAAGCGCCTCACGCGCATAGAAGTCCAGAAAATCAATGCACTCGGCAACATCGGCGTCGGCTTCGGCCCAGTTTTTGCCAACCTCATACACCAGCCACGCACAAAACTCGAACTTGCGCGCCTGAATGAGCTCCGCAGTGCGCAGCAGCAGCGACGTCCGATCCCCAAGCGTCGCGTAGCGCCAGCCCTCGAAAGCCATCAACGCGCCCTGGACTGCATCGGCCGCCTCGGCCGCGCCGCCTGCCTGATGGATCCCGATCACCTCCGTGGGCCGAGCCGGATTGCGCGACTCGAACTTGGCAGCCGTCATAATGCGTTCGCCGCCAATGACCAAGGGATACTCGCGGCCCAGCTGATCGCTCACCCACTGGAGCGCGGCCTTCATCTCGTGTGCGTGCCGGCCATGCGAAAAGTCGGTAAACGGCTCGTTCCGGAACGGACCTTTCGGCGTCCGGGGCTGAATCTGCGTGCTCTGTGCTGGGGTCAACATGGTAAGGCCAGTGTACCGCTGCCCGCGGCTTACTCGTTTGAGGCGGTTGCTCCTGCCGTCTCCTTCGCAACATTCACATAGTAGAGGTCGGTAGCCACTGCGAAGCTGTTCTTAAAGGAGTCCGCCGTCACTGTTCCCGGCAATACCTGCCAGTCCGTGGTCGGCGTAATCAGCTGCCAGTGCGCTGGGCCGCCTACCCGCACCGGCATCCGGAACGGATCCACATCGACCTTCCACCGGTAACTCACGCGCCCGACCGCCGGATCAAAGGACAATTCAAGCGTCGGCAGCGATACGTGCCGCAGATACTGGTCGAACTCCGGGGTCAGATCAAGGCCCGTGTGTGCGTTAAAAAACGCAACAACATCCTCGGTCAGTATCGTCCGGTACTTGAACTCCTGGTAGTAGTCGTGCAGCAGCGCAAACCACTTCTGGTCGTCGTCGACCACGCTGCGCAGCGTGTTCAGAAAGAGTGCGGACTTGAAATACTGATCTTCATCTGGCTGCTTGTTTACACCGCGTTCGGTGAGGATCGGCTGCTTGCCGATCACGTGCGACTTGAAGCCATTCACATACTTCAGCGAATCTGATTTGCCGTACTGATACTCCACGTACAAGCTTTCGGCATATGTGTCGAAGCCTTCGTGGATCCACATATCCGCGACATCGCGCGCCGTGATGGCATTCCCGAACCACTCGTGCCCGCTCTCGTGAATGATGATGAAGTCGAAGCGAAGACTGATGCCCACGCCGGTCCAGTCGCGCCCATAGTAGCCGTTCGTAAAGTGATTGCCATAAGTCACGGCGCTCTGGTGCTCCATGCCGGTATATGGCACCTGGATCAACTTGTAACCATCCTTGATAAATGGATACTCGCCGAGATAGTGCTGGAAAGCGTCCAGCATACCCTTTGCCTGCGCGAACTGTGCCTTTGCTTTGTCCAGGTCTGCGGGCAGCGCGTAAAAGTCGACCGGTACCCCGCTGTATGTGTCTGACCAATGCGCGTATTTGCCGATATTCAGCGACACGTCATAGCTGTTGATCGGATAGTGAACCTGCCAGTCCCAGCGCGTGTAGCCGTCCGGCAGCTCGGTCCGGCTTACAAACTTCCCGTTGGAAGCGTCCGTCAGCCCGGTCGGCACCTCGACCGAGATCTCCATCCCATCCTGCGGCTCATCCCGCCACTGATCCTTGCTCGGCCACCAAATGCTCGAGCCGTCGTCCTCGCACGAGGTCACCACCCAGGGATTGCCCGCCGGGTCTTTGCCGAAGGTCATGCCACCGAACCGCCCTGTCGCCTTCGGGTGCCCCGAGTAGAAAAAGTCGAGTGTGTACTCCTCGCCCGCATGCAGTGGCTCCGCAAAATCCACAAACACCGCACCAGCCTCGCGCGTGTACTTCAGCTCCTGGCCGCCCATCGTGATCTTCTCGACAGTCAGGTCAGGGTACAGGTCGATCTGGATGCGCGATCCCTCCTCGAGCATCCGGAAGCGAATCTGGTTATCCCCGCGAATCGACTTCTCCGCCGGGTCCACCCGGACATGCAGCTTGTACGAGAGCAGATCGTTGTTCGCGCGATAAGGCCCGTACGCGCCGCGCATCCGGCTTGCCTCCGCAGCCGTTGTGGGCAGCGTAGCCGCGACGGTCTGGCCGTGCGCAACGTACGTTTCAAGCGGGAGAGCCGACAGAAGGGTAAGCAGACAGGAGAGTCGCAGGGTGCGCGAGTACGAAGCCGACATTTGGCCAGAGTACCGCAGGTCTTCGCCAGCCTCGGACGCGACCCGAGTCAGCCTGGGACGACGATGCACCCTCCCCGGGTGTCTCAGGCACCCGCGCCTTCGCGGCACACAGGCTCCGGGTCTACACTGATGCCGTGACAGAGCAGATCACCACGCGCAAAGGCCTGCTTGTCTCCGCGGCCGCACATGCGGCGCTCCTGCTGTGGCTGGCTTTGGGTCCAAGCATTGCCCCGCCAGTCCGCGTTCGGCCGATGGGTACGCATACCGGCACGGTAGAGGCCCTCGTGTATGACCCCGGCGGGATTGCTGCTCCGGCAGCGCAGGAAGTCGCTCCGCCGACCCGCCACAGCGATAAGTCGATAAGCCTCGCGAGGCTGCGCAAAGCAGCTTCCAAGGCGCCGGAGAAACCTTCCAACAGCCCGGCACAGTCCGGTGACAGTCCACTCGGCGATGGTGATGTATCGGTAGCGCTGATGCGGTACTTTCCTGACCCGCAACCCGATCTCTCATCCCTGCCCCATGGCACTGACGGCAACGTCATCATTGAAGTCCTGATCGACGCGCAGGGCCATATCGCTTCCGCATCGCTCGTGCAGGGGCTTGGAGATGCGGTCGACAAAGCTGTGCTCGCCACCCTCCAAACCTGGACCTTCGCACCGGCTACAAAGGACGGCATTGCGGTTGCGAGTAAACAGGAGATCGTCTTCCACTACCAGCGCTCGTGAAAGCCCGCCAGACCCGGGCATGCGACCTTTATTCCTCGGGCGTCGCCTCAGCGACCGGCGCAGCCGGCAGGCTCCGCAGGACATCCCTGAGCTCCACCTTCAGCAGCGCTACAGCCCCGTGCAGGTCGCGCAACATGGCTTCCCGGTCCGCCAGCTCGTCGCCCGTCAGCTTCAGCCCTTGTGCCGGATCGCTCGTGACCGCCTGCAGGCTGGCGCCCTTGCTGCCCGTACCCTGCTGCAGCCGCTTGAGTCGGTGCCAGGCAGCTACAAGCGAGATCTCCGGCGGCTGCTCGTCCGGTATCTGCCCGTCTCCGCTGGTCGGGGCAAGAAGGTACGCGGTCACAAGCGCAGGATAGTGGCTCTCGCCATTCGGCTGCTGACCCAGGATCTCGGCCAGCATGTTGTAGGGCGAACGAAACACCCGTTTGCCCTTGCTGCCCTCGAACTGCAGCGCTGAAAGCGTAAGTGCCGTGGCTCCTCCGGCAGCGCTCACCGCGTTGCCGGCATGGTTCAAACCCCTGGTCAGCTCCATCGCGGAACCTGCCGTCGCCAGTGCCCCACCGATAGCAAAAGTTGCCAGGTTGAAAGCCGCATCCCGACGCTCCTTCTCGGCTACCACCAGGTAGCGAATATCGTTGGCGTGCGCTGCCTCTGCATCGATCCGGCCAAGCGTCTCGTCCACATCGAAAGATGCCAACAGGACCTGCTCCACCACCTGTTCGCGCAACGCAAGCGCAGGAGCCGAGCCTGCCTTCCCGGTCTGCGCGAGTTGCTGGAGCCGCGCCAGAGCTGGCGCGATCCCGAGCGCACCAGTGATGGCCGTTGGAACCGTAGATGAATCTGCGGAGGGTGCCGGCCCGGGCAGCGATTGCTGTCCCTCTGATGTGGCAGCCGCCACCACCCACAACGTCACAGCCGCGACCCAGGCGGCACGGAACCGCAAGGGCATCGTCAGTCCCCCGCCGTGATGCTCTCCGTCTGCTTCGACATCTTGGCCGTGCGCTCCAGCTTGTCCCAGTTGAACGGCCGGCCGTCGATGGCACGCTTGAGCGTCTTGAAAAGCACCAGCGAAAACAGCTGCCGGTACGAGAAGCGCTGCAGCCAGATGTGAAAGAGCAGCAGGCCGTCGCCCTTGCTGCTTGGGTGACGCCGTTCGAGCGAGAAAGCAAGCGCAGAGGTGACGAAGTCGATCACCAGGAAGGTAACGAAGTATACGAGCAGCTTCTCGAGGTTGCTCGCGCTTGCCGCCTCGGGGTGGAAGTACCGCTGCCACAGATAGCCAAGCAGTCCGGCGACAAACATCAGGTCGATGAAGGGCGAAACCAGCGGCAGCAGAATCTGAAAAATCAGGATGTTCGGCAGTGCAAACAGCCCCATGGCGCGATTTGTCCGGATTGCCTGCTTGTGCTTGAACACTGCCTGGAGAATGCCGAAGGACCAGCGAAAGCGTTGCCGCATCAACCCCTTTGCGGTCACCGGCGCTTCGGTAAAGGCAAGCGCACGGTCCTCGTAGATCACCTTGTAGTTCTGTTCGAGCAGGTTCATGGTCAGGTCAGCATCCTCGGCTACCGTGTTTACCGGGTAGCAGCCGCCGTGTCGCACGGCGTCCGTGCGCCACGCACCAATCGCGCCCGGAACCACCGTTACGACGTCGAAGAGGTCCAGCGCACGCCGCTCAAAGTTCTGGCTCGTGATGTACTCAAGCGCCTGCCAGCGGGTCCACAGGTTGACCCGGTTACCAACTTTAGCATTGCCCGCGACCGCGCCCACACGCGGGTCGGCGAAATGGCACACCAGCTTCGAGATCGCATCCGGCGCGATCACGGTATCGGCGTCGATGCCGATATAGAGCTCCTCATGGATCTCGTTGATTGCGTAATTCAGCGCTTCGGCTTTGCCGGCGTTCGGCTTGGTCAGCACGGTCACCCGGCCGGAAGCGATCTCCGCTCGGTAGGCCTCGCGCACCACCTGGTATGTCGCATCCTTCGATCCGTCATCGATCACGATGACACGCAGACGCGGGTAGTCCGACCGCAGCACCGAGCGAACCGTACGCACAATCACGGTCTCTTCGTTGTAGGCCGGCACGAGCACTGCGATCTGCGGCTCGTACAGGCCTGGCGGCGTTTTGCGTTTTCGGAAGCGGTCGATCAGCGCGCACACACCGATCAGAACCAGCCGGCCGCTCATCAGGATATCGCCCAGCACGAAGATCCACACGACCATGTGCACAATGGACGAAAAAAGAAAGAATGCTGCCTGGTCCACGCGCGCCTGGAACCACAGCCTGGGCGAGAGCGGCGGCATTACCTCGGCACGCGTTTTGCCCATCAGCTCACTCACGGGCACAAACTGGTAGCCACGCGCGCGGAGTGTGGTGATCAGCAGCGGCAGCGTAGCCACAGTCACGCTGCGGTCGCCGCCGCCATCGTGCATCAGGATGATCGATCCCCGGAAGTCCTGGCGATCTTTCATGGTGTTCAGCTGCTCCAGCACATGATCGACGATCTGCTGCGGCGTCTTCTTCGGGTGCTCCGCCCAGTCGTCCGTATCAATTTTGTCGCCGACGATGGTGTAGCCCATCTGCTGAATGGCGTAAGCAGGCGCGGCCTGGTCGTTGGTGTCCGGATCCTGGTCGATCGAGTAGGGTGGCCGGAAGTAGAGCGGCTGCACGCCTAGCTCCGCGCCGAACAGCCGCTCGGTGAGGTTCAGTTCCAGGCGAACCTGCCGCTCCGAGACTTCGGAGATATCGGGGTGCGTGAAGGTATGGTTGCCGATCTCGTGTCCTTCGCGCACATAGCGTTTCAGCAGGCCGATATTGCTCTGCGCCGCCTCACCGATCACCATGAAAGCGGCATGCACGTTGTACTTCTTGAGTACGTCAAGTACCCGCGGCGTCCATGTGGGGTCTGGCCCGTCGTCAAAGCTTAGCGCTACCTTCTTCGGCTGGTAGCCGAAGTAGTGCAGTACAAAGGGCTGCGGCAGGTCGACCATCCGCTCGTCCGTAACCGTAAAGCGGTCCGAGTCGAGGAACACCTGCCGCGATCCACTCTTCGGCGTCGCCGTAATCCGCAGGATGTCACCTTCGCCCGTGGTCTCCACGCCCGTACCCGGCGGCACAGCCTTGAGATGGTCTGGCGCTGCACCGTCCGACGGGTGATCCCACACGGACCACAGCGAACCATCCTCCGAGCCCAGCTTCCATAGCGCAAAGGTGCGCAGCTTCATCTGCCGCGCCGCACGCATCTCGTTCAGGGCCGTAACGCCGTCCAGAAACCAGACCTGATGCCGTATGTGCGCGTCTTCATCGTCGTAGTCAAAATGCGGGTTCAGCTCATCGCCGTTCAGGCTTACCGTTGCATTCGCATCATCGGCCAGCCCCCACGCCTCCTGCACCGTTACATCGTCGACGCCTTCGACTTTGGTCGACTTGAGCTGACCTTTCCGCTTGCCTTCCGTGATCAGCGGCTGCTGCCAGTCATACCCGTAATTGCCGATCGCACAGATCAGCTTCGTCCGTGGAATGACCTTCATCGCCCGCGTCAGATTTCCCTCAAACCAGTCTTGCGCGGCCACTGGTCCAGGCTCCGAGCTGTTCTCGTGCTGGTCGTAGTTCATCAGGATCACGCCGTCCGTTGCCGCGCCCATCTCGCGGAGAACGCCCGCATCCGCTTCGGCCGGCACATTTACATAAAGCTTCAATCCTTTGGCCGAGAAATCCTGGTGCAGCTCGTGCAGCCACTCTGCATACAGCTTCATGGAGCCGTCCGGGATTTCTTCCAGATCCATACAGAGACCGCGATACTTCGGATTCGCCGAGAGAAACTTGTCCAGCTCGATGTGCAGCCGCTCCCGCGCGAAAGGATTCCTAAGAATAAGTGCCACCGCATCGCCATTCCAGGTATTTGCGACGGTGTTGTAGTTGTTCAACATTGGCACCACCGCCGTATCTTCCTTGGCGGCGGAAATTACGTGATCGATCTTGTTCTCCTCATCAACTCCATGCACGCCCTGCTTGTCCACTACGTCGTAGAAGTGCGCGGGGTACAGGCTGGTCACAGCCTCGAGCTCACCATTGGGGCTGAACACGTGGAGCCAGTCCGGAAATAGGATATCGACCTGGTGGATGTGCGCCTTTAGCGAGGCATACCCTTCCGCATCGCTCGGCTGGTAAAACGCCGCACGCAAACCTTCATCCTGGTTCATGGTGATGTCGGAGGGCAGGCGTCGGGTCTTGCGCCTCGCCGGGCGGGCGCCTTTCAGCTTCGTACCCGCCGCAGGCACATACGCCCGGAAATTATGCCGGCCATCCGGCGTCGAAAGCCCCGTCATCGACTGCTTGCGCAGCACGCCTACAGCAAACAGCACCAGCACCACGGTCGAGACCACAGCGCCAATGTCCAGTACCCGGCGGAGACGCTTCCAGCGTTTGCGCCCTGGATCGTAGAAGACAGGCTTCATGTGCGTACCCCTAGCTTAACCGCTTGCCTGCGATGAGTGTTCCCCAAGTGGGTGGGGCATGGTCGCCGCGGCCTGGAGGCTGCAAGACTATAACGCCTGGAACGCCTCCGCTGCTTGGCAGCGTGAATGATCCGGCCCGGGCATACGTTCTTGATCCAACCATCCGCAGTATCATCCTCAGCAGTGCAACCTGCCCACCCGCACATGCGGCCTGCTCGGCGCCCGTTCCGGATCCGGGCCTCCGCTTCTGCCGCGTTCCGGCCCGCCTCGCCTCTACTCCCCTTATTTCTCGGCCTGCTGCTCCGCCTCTTTTTCGTGCACCATAACCCTGATCTCTCCGGCGATCCGCTGCTTTACGGCGACATTGCGGGGAACCTGCTCCAGCATGGCGTTTACGGCTTTACGGCGGATGCGCCCACGCTGATCCGTCTGCCCGGCTACCCGCTTTTTCTCGCTGCCTGTTTCCGCGTCTTTGGCCTTTCTGCCGGGGTTGGCCACTTTCACCCCGTGCTCTACCTTCAGGTCGTGATCGACCTTGCTGGCTGCTGGCTGCTGGCACAGTTGGCCGGCTGGCTCGCCTTCGCAGCCGCCGCCCAAGCGCCTGCCGCAGCCGCGGATCCTAGTGCCTCCGAGCTGATCCAGCCGCCGATTGCGACGGCGCGACGCGCAGCCTCCGCGACGCTCTGGCTTGCCGCGCTCTGCCCCTTCACTGCCTGCTATACGGCAGCGCCGCTGACCGAGACCCTGGAGCTCTTCTCCATCACCGTTAGCCTTTTTGCTTTCGCCCGTGCGTTAGGCCTCGACGCGCGTCCTTGGTGGCCGCAGCCAGCGCTTGCTCCCTCAAGCGCAGGAAATCGGCTCATCCTGAGCAAGGCTCCTGCAGAAAGGGCAATCGGAGGACCCGCGTTTCTGAGCCGTGATGCAGAGCTGTCTTTCCGCCACCACTGGCTTGCGCTCGCGGCCCTCGCGTGGACCGCCGCCGCCCTGCTCCGCCCTGACGGTGCTCTGCTCGGCGCCACCCTGCTGGCCGCGCTGCTCGTCCATGGCTACCGGCGTAGGCAGCTACGCCGCACGTTCACGCTCGCTGCAATCGCTGCGCTTGTTTCCCTGCTCGCCTTCGTTCCCTGGACCGCGCGCAACTGGCGCACCTTTCACGTCTTTGAGCCGCTCGCGCCGCGCTACGCGACCGACCCCGGCGAGCCGACCAATCCGGGCTTCCAGCGCTGGACCAAGACCATCTGCGCGGACCTCGTCTGCACCTCCGAGGTGTACTGGGCCGCAGACGACCAGCCGATCGGCGTCGACGAGCTGCCAAACCGCGCCTTTGACTCGCCACAACAACTGCGCGCCACTGCGGAGCTGCTGGCCGACTACAATCGCACCACCACCATCACGCCCGCGCTCGATGCCCGCTTCGGATCGCTCGCCGACGAGCGCATTGCTGCGCACCCGGTCCGCTACTACCTCGGTATGCCTCTACTGCGGCTTGCCGATATGTGGCTTCGTCCCCGGGTCGAGCTCTTCAACATTGATTTGCGCTGGTGGAACTACGCGGCCGAGGGTCCGGACACGATCCTCGCCTGGGCCTACGGTGTGCTCGACATTGTGTATCTCACGCTCGCGCTCCTCGGCTGCCGCCGGTGGGCAACCGGCCGGCGTCCGCCGATGCTCGGCATCTTTATCTCGTTCACCCTGCTGCGATGCGCCCTGCTCTGGACCATTGAAGCCCCGGAGCCGCGCTACACGCTTGAGTGCTTTCCGATGATCTTCGTGCTTGGTGGGATCGCTTTTGCGCACTGGCGCGGCATGCGGAGGGCCCTACTTCCGGACGACCTGCACGCCCGATGGAATCTTTAGCTTCGTGAACGCGCTTTCCGGCGTGCTGTTCAGTTTGATGTCCTGATAGACCGCAGTCCGATTGTCTCCGCTCGCGGCATAGAAAATTTGCTTGTGCGAAGCAGCCGTCGTGGGGTCAATCCAGATATCAATTCGCGAAAACATCTCCTTGCCGGTCGGGTTCTTCGGCGAGAGACCCAGCTTCGCCACAGACACCCCGTCCATCGTCTCGGTTCCCTCATAAGTCACATTCCAGTTTGCCCTCAGGTCCTGCCCACTGCCGCCAAAGCCCAGCACAAGATAGCTCTCAAAGATTCCGCGGTAGGTGCCGGCCTGCAGGATCGTTTCCTGCTTGATCTCCGGCTGGTAGAGCTCGAGCTGGCCATTCGAGAACAGAACATCCTTCGGTGCCGACTTACCATCCTCGGTAAGCACATGGGCGACCATCGCTATCCCCTTTCCGCCGCGCCGAAAGGCAATGGTGCCCTTCTGGATATCGTGGTCCTGCACGACCGCGGTCAGCTGGTCCCAGGTGAAGCTGGCGCTCGCGCTCTGGAAGCGCGCCGAAGCAGCATCCAGCTGCCCCAGCACCTTGCTCAGCTGCGCATCCGCGATGGCTGTCTGGTTATGAGCGATCTGCGAACGGGGTTGAGCCATCTGCGCCTTGACCGCGACCGTGCCCAGCATGATCGACACACACACGCCAAGCCCGGCAGCAGTTCTCCTCAGCTTCCCTTTGTCAGCATTTGACGGCTTCATCCAAATCTCCTTCATAGCAACGCCTTGCCTGTGCGACAGCACCCGTTTCAAACTTCTATCATCGCTCGCAAGCACTAGTGATCTCTGCCCTGCTGCTCACCGGTGCGCCCACACCTTGTACGCGGTCACCCTACCGCTCTCATCCCGAAGCGGCTCCCAACGGTCGATCATGACTGGCCCGGAGACGGGCGCGATGGCTGCTTCGAGCGGTGCCTCCATCTGCCTGGCAAGCACGCCTGTAGCTGGATGCACCTGGTCGGCCGGCACCTCGTAGATGGCGCCGGTCTGTGTTGGCCGCACCAGCACGTCGCTCGGCGAAAGATGGTCGGCCACCGGATGGTCCCGGTAATTGAATACGTGAGGCGTGACAAAGATGAAGAGCAGAATCAGCGTCACCATCACGTCGTAGTGCAGGCTGCCCCGCTCGTATTTCCAGAAGATGTAGTTCCTGATCAGTCCCAATGCTTTTCCTTCGAGAGCCAAAGTGCTTGCGCGGCGTGCAGCTACCTGGTAGCAGATATGTCAAAGCTTGCGTCCTGCTGAGGGCGGCCCTTCGATCTCAGGATTTACGCAGACCTTCTCCGAGAAGCCTCGCCACCTCTTGCGTCGCTTCCAGACATTGCCTTGAGTGCGCCGTCATCTGGATAAAAGCATGCGTCAGGTCCGGGTAGTGGACATAGGTTATCTCGTTGCCGTCCCTGGCCAGCTTCTGTGCGTACTTATGCGCAACGTCGCGAAGCATATCAAACCCCGCGGTAACGAGAAGCGCCTTCGGCAGCGCGGCATGGCTCTCCGCGTTCATTGGCGTGATGTACGGCTGTGAGTAGTCGACGCCTTGGGGAACCAGGCACCAGACAAAGAGCAGCACGCCAGCTGTATCCACATAGCCGCCGGACCTGTTCTCAACCCCGGCGCGGGTAAAGAACGGCATCTCGGCCTCCGGGTAGATCGGCATCTGCAATGCGAGCTTCGGACCGCCTTCATCGCGCAGCTTCAGGCAGACTGTGCAAGTGATGTTGCCGCCCGCCGAGTCCCCACCCAGCCCGATGCGTTCGGGATCGACTCCCCGTTCAGCTGCATGCTCAAACAACCAGCGGACAACGAACTCCGCCTCTTCCATCTGCGTGGGCCACTGGTACTCAGGAGCCAGCTTGTAGTCCACGCTGTAGATCTGCGCCCCGCTACCCTCGGCGAACAGGCGCATTGCCGTGTCGAACTGGTCCAGCGTGCCGACGATGAAGCCGCCTCCATGGATGTACACCAGAGCGCTGCCTGCTCCTGCGCCCGGCTGCGACGGGTGATACACGCGCACCGGAAGGCTGCCATACGGCCCGTCCAGGACAAGGTGTTCCATTCGCCCGATAGGCGGTTTCACTTTGTCGATAAAAGCGTTGTGTTCGACGCGTTGCTCATGGATCGGCTTATGGGCGCCCAGCACCGGCCCTGTTTTGAGAAACTCCGCAACATCCGGATCCTTCGTGCCGCTGCTCACCTCAGCTGGGATCGAACGGGCGTCAAAGATCGGCATGGATGGTAGCTCCTGTGCAGGCTGCTCTTGCTGTTCCTGATCGGTAGACGGGCAAGAGGTGAGATGCGATCGTCCTCACGCGTCCATTAGCGCAGCCTAAAAGCGAAGAGAACAAGCCGGTCAGGTCTGCTCTCTACCGACGAGAAGCGGTTGTACGCAGCGGGAGTCACAGGTGGGTAAGGACAGCTCCTGACATGGCAAGCGAACCGGATCGCCGGCGAACGCTTATGACTTTGCCACAGCAGGACTAATCACCTCAAGCCCGCCCATATACGGCCGCAACACCTCCGGCACCCGTACAGACCCGTCCGCCTGCTGATAGTTCTCCATCACCGCCACCCACGCACGGCCAACCGCGAGCCCGGAGCCATTCAACGTATGCAGGTGCTCCGCCTTACCCTTTGCATTGCGGAACCGGATGTTAGCCCGGCGCGCTTGGAATCCCTCGCAGTTCGACACGGATGAGATCTCCCGGTAGGCACCCTGTCCGTCACTCTGGCCTGGCAGCCACACCTCTAGGTCAAAGGTCTTTGCCGCGGAAAAGCCCATATCGCCGGCGCAGAGCAGCATGCGCCGGTACGGCAGCTCCAGCCGTTCCAGGATCGTCTCCGCATCGCGCGTCATGTGCTCATGCGCCGCTTCGCTCCCCTCCGGCCGGGCAAACTTCACCAGCTCCACCTTGCCGAACTGGTGCTGCCGGATTACACCGCGCACATCGCGTCCGTAGGAGCCCGCCTCCGACCGGAAACACGGCGTCAGCGCCGCGACGGACATCGGCAGCTCCGCGGAGTCGACAATCTCATCCCGCAGCAGATTCGTCAGCGGCACCTCAGCCGTCGGAATCAGCCAGTGGTCGTTCTCACGAAGCACTCCCGTCTCAAACCCCTCCGCGTCTGCCGCACGAAACAGGTCCTCGGCAAACTTCGGCAGCTGCCCGGTCCCGAAGAGCGAGCGGCTGTTGACCAACAGCGGCGGCGCGATCTCCGTGTAGCCGTGCTCGCGCGTCTGCACGTCCAGCATCCACTGGCCCAGCGCGCGCTCCAGCCGGGCGCCAGCGCCCCGGTACACGGCGAAGCGCGCTCCAGAGAGCTTTGCGGCCCGCCCAAGATCGAGCACGCCCAGCGCTTCACCCAGCTCGTGGTGCGGCTTCGGCGCGAAGTCGAACTTCTGCGGCGTCCCCCAGCGCTTCAGCTCGACATTCGCGTGCTCATCCGCGCCCGCAGGCACATCAGCGGCCGGCAGGTTCGGCAGCGCCGCCAGCACCGAGCGAAGCTGCTCCTCCGCTCCTGCAGCGGCCTGCTCCAGTGCTTCGCCCTCAGCCTTCAGCCGCCGAACTTCGTCCATGATCGGCCCGGCATCAGTCCCGGCACGCCGCGCCCGGGCAACCTCATCGCTGAGCTGGTTGCGCTCTGCTTTCAGCTTCTCGGCTTCGGTAATGCGTTCTCGACGGTGCGCATCAAGGCGATGAAAATCGCCTAGAACCACCGCTGGATCCAGCCCCCGCGCGCGCAGACGCTCCTCCACCAGCGGCAGATTGCCGCGTAACAAACCCAGGTCGTGCATACAGCGCTTATCTTACAAGCGCAACGGCAGCAAGGCGCTCGCTCCTCTCCTGGGGTCTGCCCGAGCGGACCGTTGCCACGGCGCGAGCGCAACCTGCCCGTCGCGCCCTCAGCCGTGCGCCGCAGACGGGATCGCATCTGAGCCTGCGAGGAGACAATGTCTCAGGAAGCGAATGAGTCACCACAGACCGGAGCCGCTCTGCCCGGCTGGTGGCACCGAAGGAACTTCCGGCAGGAAGCGATCGACGCCTTCAAGGCTGGCCTGGCAGCAACCCTCTGTCTTCTGCTGGGGCATCTGTTCGGCCTGGTGCATAGCTACTGGGCCGCGATCTCGGCCATTGTCGTCATGGGATCTAACAGTGCAGTGACTCTCACCTCCTGCCGCGACCGCCTCATCGGCACCGCGATCGGCGCTTTCCTGGGCTGGGCTACTTCTACGCCTGGCACGGGCATGTACTGGTTTACGGGCTGGCGGTGGGTGCCTGCATATTTCTTTGCAGCGCACTTGAGTTCGAGAAGGCCGGACGCCTCGCCGCTGTCGCACTCACCATTGTCGTCCTGGTGCAGCTTGATGCTGGACCGGCACAGGCAGCCGTCTCGCGCTTCCTCGAGGTGGCGCTCGGCATCGTGGTGGCGCTCGGCGTCACGCTGCTCGTCTTCCCGGCACCACGCTCCCCTGACGCCGCCAAGCACGCCTCAGCGTAGGCGTTACGCAAGGGAAACAGAAAGGGCCAGCCCGTAGGTTGGCCCTTCTTTTGTTTAAACACCCGACAGGCTTCTAGCCCAGCCTGACAGAGTATTTCAGTAAACCTTTCCGTCGTGGCTGCCGGCCATTGCCATCTCCTCGGCTCCGGCATGCTCCTCCTGCTTGGTCGCGCCACCCTGCTCCCTCTGGATCGCCTGCAGCGCGTCACGTACCCGGCGGCCGTACTCGGCATCCGCCTGGTCCATGTAGCTCAGCAGCTTCTCCTGCACTTCAGGGATGCAGATCGCCAGATTGCCGGACAGGTTCTTCACCAGTTCCGCGCGATACGTTTCGTCGAACTCCCGCCACACATCGCCTGCCTGCTTGAAGTTGTTCTCGCGGTCGATCTTCGCGCGTACCAGGCGGCCCGAGTACTCGGGCTCGTACGGCTTACCTGCGGGCGCAGCTTCCTTGAGCCCGTTCATGCTGGAAGGCTCGTAGTTGATGCGCGGGTTCTGCCCCGGCGCCGTGTTGACCTCGAACGCCATCTGACCATCGCGCTGGCCCGTAAATACGGGGCAGCCGATTGGCCGGTTGATGGGAAGCTGCAGGTAGTTGGTGCCGACCCGGTAACGCTGCGTGTCGGAATAAGAGAACGTCCGACCGACCAGCAGCTTGTCATCCGAGAAATCCAGTCCATCCACCAGCACGCCCGTCCCGAAAGCAACCTGCTCGGTCTCGGCGAAGTAGTTCGTGGGGTTGCGATTCAACACGATCTTGCCGATGTGGAGGAATGGGAAATCCTGCTGCGGCCAGATCTTGGTGGCGTCCAGCGGGTCGAAGTCCAGTTCCGGGTGCTCATCATCTGACAGAATCTGCACGAACATGTCCCACTCCGGGAACTCGCCGCGCTCAATGGCGTCATAAAGGTCTTGGGTCGCATGGTTGAAGTTGGTCGCCTGGATCGCGTCCGCCTCATCCTGCAGGAGGTTCTTGATGCCCTGCTTCGGCTCGAAGTGGTACTTGACCAGAACAGCGTTGCCCTCGGCGTTGACCCACTTGTAGGTGTTCACACCCGAGCCCTGCATGAAGCGATAAGCCGCCGGGATACCCCAGGGCGAGAATAAATAGGTGAACATGTTCGTCGACTCGGGCGTGTTGGCCAGGAAGTCGTAGAAGCGGTCCATCATCTGACGGTTGGTCAGCGGATCGGGCTTGAAGGCATGCACCATATCCGGGAACTTGGTCGCATCGCGGATGAAGAACACCTTCAGGTTGTTGCCAACCAGATCCCAGTTGCCGTCTTCGGTGTAGAACTTCACCGCGAAGCCGCGTGGGTCGCGCAAAGTTTCCGGGGAATGCCCACCGTGTACAACGGTCGAGAAACGGGTAAAGATCGGGGTCTGCTTGCCCGCAACCTGAAAGAGCTTGGCGCGAGTGTACTTCGCGACCGGCTCGTCCCCAACCTTGCCAGTCGGCTCGAAGTAGCCATGAGCCGCGGCGCCACGCGCGTGCACGACGCGCTCCGGGACACGCTCGCGATCAAAGTGCGTGAGTTTCTCGAGGAAATGGTAGTTCTCCAGCGTTGCCGGTCCACGATTACCGACCGTGCGCAGGTTCTGGTTGTCCGATACCGGGTGGCCCTGCCGGGTGGTCAGGGTCTGGCCTGTAAGGCCGTCGTTCTGGTGGCCGGCCGTGTTGGTGTGGCTATTCCCGTTTGCATGGCCATTGCCGTTCTGCTGCTTGCTTCCGTTTGTCTCTGCCATCCGCTCACTCCTGTCGAGACCGTAATCTCTACTGCACGAGAATTATTCTCTCTCTTCGGTAGCTTGGTCGCCAAGCCCCATCCAGCCTTTTGGGAACCATCCTTCCAGGCGCCCCTGTGCAAAGCCTTATTTTAGAACCGGTCTCTGAACCCGCTGCAAGGGAGGTTAGCCATCGCCAGGCGTCCGCTTCAGCCCGAAAGCTGAGCCGATCTCAACTCCGTTCGTTCATACACCGAGCGAGAACGTGGGGTGAGTATCAGGCGCACCATCACCTGGACAAGTTGCAAACAGCACTTGCTACTCTGTCTCCTTCCCCACAACTGGGGCGCTCTTGCATGCACATTCGCGCAGGGCTTCGGCGAAGCGAGCACGAAAACCACGTCATCTTCTATCGAGAAAGCACGATGGCATCCCCGTCTCCAGAGTTCTTCACTACAGCATGCTCCCAGGCGCGCAGCGCTCTCCCGAGTACTCCACCCCACCCTTTACCATAGGGAGACGCCGCCAGCGGCCGAACGGAAGGTCCTCCCAGCGATGCGCAAGCGCTTCCACTCCACCAGTGCTCTCCTGCTGTCCGCGCTGCTGCTCGTGAGCGCGGCTCCCGAAACACAGGCAACTGCCTATGATGGCCACCCGAAACTCATCGTCCTGCTGGTCATCGACCAGTTTCGCGCTGACTACCTCCAGCGCTACCGCTCCGAGTTCAAAGGCCGCGGCTTTCGCCTCTTCCTGGACCGGGGAGCTTATTTCCCGGAGTGCTACTACGGCTATGCCAACACCAAGACCGCGCCGGGCCACGCGACCCTCGGCACCGGCGCTTACTCGGACGGCCACGGCATCAACTCCAACGAGTGGTGGGACCTGACCCGCTCCAAGCAGCATCCGGTTTCCTCCGTCGAGGACGCCCGCTACACCCTCGTCGGCCCACAAAGCCAGACCGAAACGCAAACGGGCGCAGCCAGCACACCTGTCGGCGTCGAGCAGGAAGAGGCCAACAGCGTGCCTCCGTCGAGCGGCGCATCGGCGGCGCAGACGTCTTCCAGCCCTGCCCCGGCTAACTCCCATGCAATTCCCGGAGCCTCGCCGCGCAACCTGCTTGCCTCCACCCTCGGTGACGAGTTGCGCCTGGCGACCGGCGGCGTTTCGGAGGTTTATGGCGTTTCACTGAAGGACCGCGCCGCCATTCTGCCCGCCGGGGCGAGCGCGAATGGCGCCTTCTGGATCGACGCCGCGACTGGCCGCTTTCTTACCTCGTCGTACTACATGGATGCCTTGCCGCAGTGGGCGCTCGATTTTGACAGCGGGCCCGCGATTACGGAGGCTGCGACCGCCGCCAACGTCCCGCAGCTCACCAACTTCTACCAGCAGGTCGGCTCAACCGACGCCGCCAACGGCTACGAACTTGCCTTTTCTGAGGCCCTCATCGCAGGCGAAGCTCTCGGCACCCATGCTGCTCCCGACCTCATCACCATCTCACTTTCGCCCAATGACCTCGAAGGCCACCAGCATGGGCCGGACTCGCCCGAAGAGCACGCCATGGTCCTCGGGCTCGACCACGATCTCGACGCCTTCGCGACCTGGCTCGACACCCATGTTCCCGGCGGCCTCGCGAACGTCTGGATCGCTCTCTCGGCTGACCACGGCATCGCGCCTACCCCGGCAGTCTCCGCAGGGCTGGGCCTGCCCGGCGCTTACATCAGCACACCTAAACTGACCGCCGACCTCAATCGCGCCATGAACGCCAAGTTTTCGCCCGGCGAGAACGTCGAGTACGTGCTCGCACACCAGGAGCTGCCTTACCTGTCGCTCAATCAGCCTGAGTTCGAGCGAGCCGGCATCAACGAGCAGGAGGCTGAGGACGCCGTCAAGGCGGCGATGGGACCCGCGTTCACCTCGCTCGCAGCCCCTGCACCCGAGCCGGGAAAAGCCGCCGATGCTACCAGCAGCCAGGCGGGCGCACCGGGTAGCACGCCGGGCGGCAGCCTGCCTCAGACTTCCACTGGCAACCCGGCGAGCGCCGCAGCACAAGGCTCCGGCTCCGTCCCTCCGACTACCACGAGCATTGTGGTCAATGCCCCGCTGCGGCCTGCTCCCAACCCGCAGCTTTTTCGCACCTACACTCGCCAGCAGCTTGCCGCCGGAGAACTGCCGCCGACGGAATTTGGCCACCTGATGGCCCACAGCTACAGCCCGAACGGCGGATGGTATGTCGCTGTCTTCCCGATCGCCTACCAGATGGAGGGTTATGGCGCCGGCGGTACAACGCATTTCTCGCCCTGGTCCTACGACCGCCACGTGCCGCTCGGCTTATACGGCGCCCCATTCCTGCCCGGCACCTATCGCAGCACGGTGGAGCCAGTGGATCTCGCCGTCACCCTCGCCTCGCTGCTCGGGATTAACCGGCCCTCAGCTGCTGTCGGCCACGTTCTGACGCAGGCTCTGCGACCCACTCCCGAGTTCGCCTATCCAAAGGAACCTGTGGCGCCGCGCCGTACCCGGAACCACAGAGGAGCCAAGGCAGCAGCAGACACAACGGGTACGACGCCACCCACTGCACCGGTCTCACCTGCGACAGACTCTCCCAGCAGCACGCATCCAGCTGTGCCGGCAGGACCGCCTCAGCCATGAAGCCGGACATGCACGTCACGGTCGCCGGTATCCGGCTGCAGAACCCCGTGCTCGGTGCCAGCGGCACCTTCGGCTATGGGGCCGAGTTTGAGGATATCGTCCGGCTCGACCGCATCGGTGGCTTCGTAACCAAGGGCCTCTCGCGCGAGCCGATGCCAGGCAATCGCGCCCCGCGCCTCATCGAGACTGCTTCCGGCATGATTAACGCGATCGGTCTCCAGAACATGGGAGTCGACGCGTTTCTCACGCAGCGGCTCCGCGCGTTCAGCCAGAATCCGCCGCCCTGCACCATCTTCTGCAACGTTTTCGGTTACACCATCGAGGACTACCTGGCCGTCATCCACGCGCTTAACAGCGCCGACGGCATTGCTGCTTACGAGATCAATGCCTCCTGCCCGAACACTGCCCATGGCGGCATGGTCTTCGGCGCAGACGCCGGCCTGCTTGCAGAACTCGTCGCGAAAACCAAGAAAGCCAGCGAACGTCCCATCTTCGTCAAGCTCTCGCCCAATGTGACATCCATTGCGGCCATGGCACGTGCTGCGGAGGACTCGGGCGCCGACGGCCTTACCCTGATCAATACCTTTCTCTCGCTTTCGATCGACATCCGCACTCGCAAGCCGAACATCGCGAACGTCACCGGCGGCCTGTCCGGACCGGCCATCAAGCCAATCGCAGTCCGCATGGTTTGGGAGGCAGCCGAAGTCGTCAAGATTCCGATCCTCGGCGCCGGCGGCATCGCCACCGGTGAGGACGCGGCCGAGTTCCTGATCGCTGGAGCAGCTGCGGTGGAGGTCGGCACTGCTTCCTACGCTGACCCGCGCGCGGTGGAGCGCATCGCCGGGGAGCTGGAACACTGGTGCGCCCGGAACAGCATCAGCGAAGTCCGCTCTCTCACCGGCTCGTTCGATTCCGGTCGCCCGAAGGCTGCTGCCGCACCCGCGCCCAGCATGGTCAGCAGCCTGCCGGACGGCGCACCGGCCGTATCGCAGTCCGGCCAGAACGCGAACTCTCCTGCTCAGCCGGAGGCTTCGCCGCCGGCACCTGCTGGCCGGCCCCGGCGCTGAAGGCGGCTGAGGCCGCCCCTATCGTGAGCGGCATAGATACTTCAGCCCAAGCCAGCGCCTGCCGGGCATGGAGCGGCCACGCAGCAGGACCAATACCCCGGTCACACGCAGGATCATGCGCGAAAGTTCCACGACAATCGGGAGCTAGCCTGGCCAAGCGCGCACAAACGGAGAAAGCCTCCGCGGCCGCGGAGGCTCAAGCAGATTGCGCGGATGATCAAAGCCCGGCAAATAAGGCTATATCTTGCGTGGCGCCCGATTGCGGATTTCGCGAGCCTGCGCGATCGCTACTTCGCTCAAAAATGTCGGCGCGGGCGTCATCATGGCGACCAGCAGCCAGGCCAGGACTGAAAGGAGCAGCCCCGTAACCGCCAGGTCTTCCAGCGTCAGGGGAAAGTTGATCTGGCGCATATGGAGCGCGATCGCCCACGTACGCAGCGGCTCAAGGTGATGGATGACGGCGATCGCCAGCAGAAATGCGAGAATCGACAGCGTCGCGACCCCAATCAGCGTGACATCAATCGTCCGGTGCACACGCTGTCGGGTGCGGCACTGCCGGCACTCAACCAGGTGCTCTTCCAGATCGCCACGCACTGCCGGTGATGAACCGGAGATGTCGTAACGCCAGGACGAAAGGATGTCCCCGACTGCGGGATCAATGCATTTGCTCATACCCAATCCTCTCTCCAGATGCGATGCGCTCGTTGCAGCAGGGTCCGCAAAGAGTCTCGCGTTTAGCATTCAGTGAGGTTCGACCACACCCACAAGCTCGATCCGCAACATGCATCCGGAGGTATATAAGAAGTTTACGTTTCCATTCTAAGCGTGTCGAGCCGTACTGGCGAGCCGCAAGCCCCGTAACTGCTCTGGCTCTAAGTATTTAGACTCGCTTCAAAGGCATATCGATTCGGTCGGCTCATGCTGCTGGGCAATGACCAGCCGGTTCGCCAACAGCTTCATTCGATCCCGCATCGCCCACTCGGCAGCGATCCGCGCCAGCTCCGGCAGGTTGTTGCTTTCCGACAGGTGAGCGAGCACGACATACGCCGCCTGGCCGTCGTAGCCACGCTCCAAAAACTCTGCTGCTGCCGTATTCGACAGATGTCCCACACGCGACATCACCCGCTGCTTGACCGACCAGGGATATGGCCCGTCGCGCAGCATCTCCAGATCGTGGTTGGACTCGAGCATCAGTACGTCACAGCCACGCAGCTGCTGGCTCACGTTCGCCGGCATGTACCCGAGATCGGTCGCAAGCCCAACCCGCACCCCTTCGCCCTCGAGCACAAAGCCGACCGGGTCGGCCGCATCGTGCGGGATGGTAAATGCCGTCACCTGCAAATCGCCGATCGAGAACGGCTTGCCGGCACGGAAGTACTCGACCGAGGGCAGTGCCGTCGGGTCGAGCGCGGGTGCCTCCGTGACCGGCTTTCCGGTAATTTCCCCAGCGAACGCCTCCGCTTCGTCTGCGCACTCCTGCAATCCGGCTTCGCGATAGAACGGGTTTGCTGCCTGAGGGTCCGGCTCCACGCCGCCTGCCGTTGCTTCAGCCGCTTTGCGCGCGGCCTCGGCCTTGCGCCCCGCGAGCCAGTCGGCATAGCTCATTCGCTTCTGCGGTACCATCCAGCGCATCCATGCCCGGTGAGTCGCCTCGGTGAAGTACACCGGAATCGCAAGCTTCCGGGCCAGCACGGACAAGCCCTGCACATGGTCCTGGTGCTCATGCGTGATCAGGATCGCATCCAGCTGATGCGGATCCTCGCCCGCCTGCAGCATGCGCTTCACCAGCTCGCGACAGCTCAGCCCGGCGTCCACCAGCACTCTGGTCCGCCCACCCGTCACCATGGTCGCATTGCCCCGCGAGCCGCTCGCGAGCACTGTCATCCGCACCATTGGGTAAGAATACTCCGCTGAGCGCCTCGTATGAGCTCTATCGCTCCCCTGTGCGGCGAGAGGACACACCTCGCCAATGGCTGCCGTTCCGGCGAGATCCTCGCCAAGTAGCGCAGGACCGCAATCGCCCGCAATGCCATTCGCAACCAAACCCGCCACGAAGTGGCCGCGAGCCGCGCATGCGGTCTGGCGTTTCGGGCACTACCGAACCTCGATCAGCAGCGAGGTCACGTTGTCCCGGCCGCCGGCTCGCAGGGCCGCCTCCACCAGGGACTCATTGCGTTCGCTCAGCGGCAGCATCGCTCCGCGCTGGAGCAGAACAGCAATCGCCGCGTCCGGCAGCTCACGCGTCAATCCGTCCGTACAAAGCAGCACCGTGTCACCCGGCTCAAGCGCGAGCGGCTGTATCTCTGGAGCTACAGCCCGCCTCGACCCGACCGAACGCGTAATCACGTTGCGCATCGGCGAGCGCTCGGCCTCCTCACTGGTCAGCACACCCATCCGCAGCTGTTCGGCGACCAGCGAGTGGTCCTTCGTGCAGCAGGTGAGCACCCCTGCACGCCATACGTAGGCCCGGCTATCGCCGACATGGGCGAGGATCGCGCTGCCTCTGCCAGGATCATCCGCAGACCGGCCAACCTCTTCCCGATGTGCGCCGAGCACCAGGCCGACCAGCGTCGTACCCATGCCGCGCAGCGCGGGCTCGTGCCCAGCCCGCGCCAGCACCCGCCGGTTAGCCGTGCAAACTGCCTGCGCCACGGCATTCGCGGTGCGCTGCGCTGCGGCGAGTCCTGCCAGCGCCTCTACAAAGGCTTCAGCCGCAGCCTGGCTGGCAATCTCGCCCCCGGCAGCTCCACCGATCCCGTCGCACACCACAAAGACCCCGGCTTCCGCCGAGTAGCTCCAGGCATCCTGATTGTTCGCGCGCACCCTGCCGGCGTCGCTTCGCGCGCTGGCTACAAAATGGACTCCGGCAGACACCCGATCACTCTACACGCCGGGGGCGCCGTGTCGCTCCTCACAGGAGGCTCCGAGCGCATGCTTGTCATGGATTTCCGCCCAAAGTGGGAGGCGGGACCCGAGATCTACGAGCTCGAGCTTTCTGAAGATCTTCTGCTCGGACACATAGTGGATGGGGACGGTCTACTGCCCCGCCCGCCCCAGCTTCGCCTCGGCCTCAAGCACAAGGAGGCGCGCGGCGTTATACCGGTCAGGATCCTGCCCGGCCTCCTGCACCTGCCTCTGCCCATCCTGCAGCTGCCGCTCTGCCGCGCTCTTATCGACCTTCTCTGGTGTCTCAGCGTACTCGACGAGAACCGTGACCCGGTCCGGCAGCACCTCGGCGAAACCGCGCGCGACAATGTACTTCTTGTCGCCTCCGCTGCCGCCACCGACCACAAGCTCGCCCGCGCCGATCGCCGTCAACAGCGGCGCCGCGCCGGGCAGCACCGCGAGCACGCCAGCCTGCCCTGGCAGGGTGACCGTGGTCGCATCCGTATCTACAAGAATGTGCTCCGGGGTGACAACCCGCACCTTCAGCCGGTTCTGCTCGAACTGTGTGCTGCTTGTCTCGGCCATCGGCGTCAGTTCTGCCCTTTCAGCTTTTCGGCTGCTTCCAGCACGTCCTCGATGGTCCCCTTGAGATAGAACGCCTGCTCGGGCACATCGTCATGCTTGCCCTCGATGACTTCCTTGAAGGAGCGCACCGTGTCAGCGACCTTGCAGTACGAGCCGGGAATGCCGGTGAACTGCTCGGCCACGTGGAACGGCTGCGAGAGGAACTTCTGCACCTTGCGCGCACGGTTCACCGTCAGGCGGTCCTCTTCGGAGAGCTCGTCGATGCCAAGGATAGCGATGATGTCCTGGAGGTCCTTGTAGCGCTGCAGGATCCGCTTCACACCTTGCGCGACGTCGTAGTGCTCCTGCCCGACCACGCGCGGGATGAGGATGCGCGAGCTCGATGCCAGCGGGTCGACCGCTGGATAGATGCCCAGCTCGGAGAGCGGCCGCGAAAGTACAGTCGTCGCATCGAGGTGAGCGAAGGTGGTCGCCGGCGCCGGGTCGGTGTAGTCATCGGCTGGCACGTACACCGCCTGGACGGAGGTCACGGAGCCCTTCTTGGTCGAGGTAATCCGCTCCTGCAGCTCGCCCATCTCGGTCGAGAGATTCGGCTGGTATCCGACGGCGGAGGGCATGCGGCCGAGCAGCGTCGAAACCTCGGAGCCAGCCTGGGTGAACCGGAAGATGTTGTCAATGAACAGGAGCGTGTCAGCGCCCTCTTCATCGCGGAAGTTTTCTGCGATCGTCAGCGCCGAGAGCGCGACACGCAGGCGCGCGCCGGGCGGCTCCGTCATCTGCCCGTAGATCAGCGCCGCTTTCGAGTTCGGGAGGTTCTTGATATCGATGACGCCGGCTTCCTGGAACTCGAGCCAGAGATCATTGCCCTCGCGGGTACGCTCGCCCACGCCGGCGAAGACTGAAAAGCCGCCATGTTTCTGCGCAACGTTGTTGATCAACTCCTGGATGATGACCGTCTTTCCGACGCCAGCGCCGCCGAAGAGGCCGATCTTGCCCCCCTTGACGAACGGCTGAATCAGGTCGATGACCTTGACGCCGGTCTCAAACATCTCCTCCTGCGTCGACTGCTCCTCAAAGGAGGGCGCCGGCCGGTGAATCGGCAGGTGCGTTTTCGCGTTCACCGGGCCGAGTTCATCGACGGGCTCGCCAATCACATTCAGGATGCGTCCCAGGGTCTCGCGGCCAACCGGCACCATGATTGGCGCGCCAGTGTCGATGACCTTCATGCCGCGCACCATGCCCTCGGTCGCTTCCATCGCGACGCAGCGTACCCGGCCATCGCCGATATGCTGCTGTACCTCGAGCACCACGTTGATCGGGCTCGGGACGTCGAAGCCTTCCGAGGTCACGCGCAATGCCTGAAAGATCGACGGCATGCGCGACTCCTCAAACTGCACATCGACCGCGGGGCCCGAGATCTGCACGACCTGCCCGAAGTTGTTCTTGCCCCGCTCGAGGTTTTCGGCGGTGAACTTTTGCTGCTCGGTCTGTTCTCTTTGCTCTATCGTCTCTGCCATGATTTTCTTTCGGAGGACCGTGTGGGCTCTCTTGAAAACTAGGTGCTGCTGCTCGCGCTCTACGTCTTGCCCCGACACCATGGTACGCAAAGTACAGCCTGATGGGTCATCCTGGGCAAGTTCAAACCTTCCGTTCTCGGTTGAGGACGGGGCTGCCTTAAACCGCCGACGCCCCGCTCACAATCTCGATAATCTCCTTGGTGATTGCGGCCTGCCGTACCCGGTTCATCGTCAGCGTCAGCGCGTCGATCATGTCGGAGGCGTTGCTTGTCGCCGCGTCCATCGCCGTCATACGCGCCGCATGCTCGCTCGCTACCGATTCAAGCATCGCGTAGTACAGCAGCGCCGAAACATAGCGCGGCAGTAGCGCCCGATACACCTCCGGGGCGGGCTGGTCGTACAGGTAGTCCACCTCTGCGGTCCCGAAACGCTTGGACTCGTCCTCGTGTTGCGCACGGATCGCCTCCTGCTCGTCGTCGCGGAGCGACAAGCCTGCCGAAAGCGCGGCCTCGGCTGCTTTCTGGCGCTCCTCCTGGGACTGCTCTTCGCTTTGCGCTACCTTGGGCGCCTCAATCTCGCTTGCCCTGCCTGCGATCAGCGGCAGAACCCGTTCGACGACCACCCGCTGCGAGATCACCGACCGGAACTGGTTGTAGCAGAGATACACCGCATCCACTTCGCCCTCGGCGTAGCGCGCCACAATCTCTTCGCCTACCGCGCGCACATCATCAAAGCGCAACCGATCCAGCACGATCGCGCCGGCCTGCTCATCGGCCACAAACTCAACGTCGCCCTTGCGGGTCCGCTCGGCCGGCACGCTCTCCCGTTCGGCTTCCCGTCCAGCGCCACTGTCAGCGGGCCGTGTGGTCCGGGTGCCACTTCCCTCCGGACTGCCGGTCTGCCCAGTCTGATCCCCTGCACCGGCCGAGCCGCCTTGAGTGTCCAGATGCGCTTGGTCCAGGTGCGCTCGCTCCGGGAGCTCGGCTGTCGGATAGTTGCGACGGAAGTAATCCCGCCCTTTGCGGCCGACTGCTTCTACGTCCACGCGCCGCTCGCCGTCGGCCTGCTTCTGCTCAGCGAGAAAGCGCATGGAAGCGCGGGTAATGTTGGTCGAAAACGCGCCGGCAAAGCCTTTGTCGCCCGAGATCACCACGAGGAGGATGTTCTTCTCCGGCCGGACCTCAAGCAGCGGACTCCGGGCCACATTTGTCGCCGGATCGACCGCATCCAGCCTGCGGCGCAGCGAGGCCAGCACAGTAGCCAGCATCACGGCATACGGTCGCGCCTCGGTCATCCGCTCCTGCGCCCGACGCAGCTTCGCCGCGGCCACCATCTTCATGGCTTTGGTGATCTGGCGCGTGTTCTTCACGCTTCGAATCCGTCGCCGCAGATCGAGTACATTCGCCACTTACGTTTCCTCACCGCACAAGCGCTTAAGCGCTCAGCTTCTGCCGCTCTTCCATCCGGATGCGGAACTCCTTGAGCTCCTGTACATCCTTGTGCACGTTCTTGCGCACACCTAGCGCATGCATGATGCGTTCGAAACGGTCATCCAGCTTCTGATCCATACGCCGCAACTGCTCTTCGATCAAAGCCAGGTGCTCCCTAATATGCTCATCTCCATGGCGAGCGCCTTGATGGCGGGAGTGACAATGTCCTGCAACAATCTGCGAACATCGCCCACCACGGAAGTTTTCTCCGCAAGACCCATCTCCACCTCCCAGCCTACCGCGCCGCTCCCTGTGTCTGCTCGGCACCTTTCTGGTTGGCCTGCTGCGGCCCGGCACCACCGCCGGCTGTCGTCGCCGCACCCGGCTGCGAGCCGGCCGGGGTCTTCTCGGCTGCCTTTCTCTTTTCGTCCTCGCTCAGCGGCACCACGGCATCCTTGCCCTCGGCCCTGCCATGCTCAGCGACAAAGTTCTTCTTGTACTCATTGACGGCGGACTTGAGCCGGTTGCGCAGATCATCGTCCAGCGCGCGCTTCTCCGCCAGATCCTTTAGAAGCGCCTGCTGCGAAGCATCGAGGTACTTGTGGAAGCCAGCTTCCCAGACCTGAATATCCTCGACCTTCACGTCGTCAAGCAGCCCCTGCGTTCCGGCAAAGAGCACCGCCACCATATGCTCCGCGGTCAGCGGCTGGAACTGCTGTTGCTTCAGCAGCTCCGTAAGACGCTTACCCCGGTTCAGCTGGTTCTGCGTCACCTTGTCCAGGTCCGAGCCGAACTGCGCGAAGGCGGCCAGCTCTCGATACTGCGCCAGATCGAGCTTCAGCGTGGAGCCGACCTGCTTGACTGACTTGTACGCAGCCGAAAAACCGACGCGGGAGACCGAGAGGCCAACGTTAACTGCCGGCCGGATGCCGGAGTTGAACAGATCCGTCTCGAGGAAGATCTGCCCGTCCGTAATCGAAATCACATTGGTCGGGATATATGCGGAAACGTCCCCGGCCTGCGTTTCAATGACCGGCAATGCTGTGAGCGAGCCGCCGCCCTTTTCCTTGTTCAGTTTCGCCGAGCGCTCCAGCAGCCGGGAGTGGAGGTAAAACACATCACCCGGATACGCCTCGCGACCTGGCGGACGGCGCAGCAGCAGGCTCAGCTCACGGTACGCGACGGCGTGCTTGGAAAGATCGTCATAGATCACCAGCGCGTGCTTGCCATTGTCGCGGAAGTACTCGCCCATCGCGGTCGCCGCAAACGGAGCCAGGAAGAGCAACGGCGCTGGCTCGGAGGCCGAGGCCGCGACTACGATCGTATAGTCCATGGCGCCGCGCTCGGTCAGCGTCTGCACAACTTGCGAGATCGAAGAGCGCTTCTGCCCGACTGCGCAGTAGATGCAGATCAGGTTGTTCTTCGCATTGTTCAGGATCGTATCAATGACTACGGCGGTTTTGCCCGTCTGGCGGTCACCGATGATCAGCTCGCGCTGGCCGCGGCCGATCGGGATCATGGCATCGATGGCCTTGATGCCGGTCAGCATCGGCTCCTTGACCGGCTGGCGATCGATCACACCCGGCGCAAGGCGCTCGACCGGGTAGGTCTCGGTCGTCTCGATCGGACCCTTGTCGTCGATCGGCTGGCCCAGCGCATTCACGACGCGGCCCACCATCGCCTCACCAACCGGCACGCTCATGATGCGCCCGGTCCGCTTGACCTGGTCGCCCTCGCGGATCTCCGAACCTTCGCCCATCAGCACCACGCCGACCTGCTCTTCTTCGAGCGACAGCGCGAGCCCCTCGATCTCGTGCGGGAACTGGACGATCTCGCCCGCCATGACCTTGTCGAGCCCGTGTACCCGCGCAATCCCATCGCCGACCGAGATGACCGTGCCTACCTCGTCGACCTGCATCCGGGTGTCGTAGTTCTCAATCTCCTGCCGCAGCAGGCTGGTTATCTCATCTGCGCTGATCTTTGCCATTTGTTGCCTGTCTGCCTTCCTGGTCCAGCTCTAGCATTCCACCTGTAACATCCCATCTGACGGTTGCTGGCTCTGGAACTGATCCTGAGCCCGAAGAGATGGTCCTCCGCGCGGCGAAGTTAAAAATGGCTTACCCAGCCCCGCTCCGGAGGCGCTGCACACGCCCTAGCCCTGCGCCAGCTGCTCCCGCAGGCCATCCAGCCGCCCGCGAACACTGCCGTCGTACACAGTTGAGCCAATCTGCAGCCGGGCTCCGCCCAGCAGCGCCGGATCCTCGCGGAAGGTCGCCTCTACCCGGCGGCCGGTCAGCTCGTGGATCCTTGCTTCGACCGCGTGCCGTTCGGCATCGGTCAACGCCCGCGCACTGGTCCACTCCACCTTGTCGATCGCAAGCTCGCCCCGCAAAAGCCGGCGAAACTCCGCCAGAATTGCTTCAAACGCCTCCATACGCTCGTGGTTCAGAATGACTGCCACAAAGTTGCGCACGGTCTGACTCATCTGGAGCCGCTCGTTCAACTTGTCAAGCAAAACGACCTTCTGGGTGGAAGCATATGAGGGAGTAAGGAAAACGCTGCGCAGCTCGGGACTATCGCGCCATACCTCCGCGAAATCACCCAGCTCCCGGTCCGCCGTCTCAGCGTCCGCGTGGGTAGACTCGAGCACATCGAGCAGCGCCTGGGCGTACCTGCCCGCGAACTGCCCACCGTCCTTGCCGGATCCGCCTGCGCCGGCCATCAGCCCTGCCCTCGCTGGCTGGAACCGCCGTCAAAAGCCGCCCTTGAAACAGGATTCGACGCAGAGCCTGTTTCCGCACCATTGTTTGGGGCGCCTGACTCGCGTGCCAGCTTGGCTTCGAGGCCCGCAAGGAAATCATCGACGAGCGCCCGGTCTGCTTCCGGCGTCACCCGCAGCCGTCCTGCAGCCCGGTCCACGGCAAGGCCGGCCGCATAACGCTTCAGTCCGCGCTCCGCAGCAGCCTGGGCCGCCTGCACCTCGGCTTCGGCAGAACGCACAATTCGCTGCCGCTCCTCTTCAAGAGACGCATGGATCCGCGTTTCCTCGGCGCGACTAGCTTCTTCAGCTTCCCGGCGAAGCGCATCCACTTCGCCGCCCAGCGCTGCCAGCCGGCTTTCAATCCGCTTTAGCCGCGCCTCGGCGTCGACCGTGGCCTGCCGTGCACGCACCAGGCTGTCCTCGATCTCCCGCCGCTTGGCTTTGAGCCGCCCCGGCAGGTACTTGAGCGCAAAGTAGAGCACCACCGCGATCAGCACGCCGGAATTGAAATCTTCGAAGTAACGTGAAGCCTGGTTTGTCGTCAGCCCAAGCCGCTTCGCCACCGCCTGCACAACCGGCGAGTGCGTGTACGTCTCGAGATCGCCGTTGGTGTCTGGCGCATCCATTGAGGTTTGGCGGGTGCCGGTGATGATGGACCGCTGCCCGTGGTCTCTGGGCTGCGCTTCCGTCTGAGACTGAGGCTGCGCCTGGGCGTGCACGGCCCCAGGAGCTGGCACGAGCGCCAGCAAACAGCTCAGGGCAAGGAGAAAGCCGCTTCGGCGAGCCATCAGGAACGAACCTCTTCGTTCGCGGCAGCAGCCCGTGGAAGAACCGTCGCAACAATCTGTCCAGCCAGCTGGTCGATCGCCCCACTCATGCCCGCACGGGTCTGCTCAGACTCAGCCGCAAGCGCTGCCCGCGCTGCACGCACCCGCGCGGACGCCGCTGCCCGCGCCTCGCTGACCGCCTGATCTCGCACGGCATTCCAGCCGGCAATCTGCTTCTCGCGGTTCTGCTGAATTTCGACCCGAGCCGCCCGCAGTTTAGCTTCGTACTCCTGGGTCTTGGCCTCGGCGACGGCGATCGAAGCGTGCGCCCGCTCAATGGCGCCTGTGGTCCGCTCGCGCCGTTCGGCCAGCGTGCGGCTCAGTGGCCGGTGCACCAGCGCCGTGTAGCAGGCGAGAAGCAGGAGAAACAGGATCATCGTCGGGATCGAACCGAGAAACAGGTCACCGAGTTGGTGGAAGATTTCATCCATGGCAGAGAGCGTTTACTCGGTACACTGCGAAACTTTGAAAGCGAGAGGTGCGGGAGACGCTGGTGACCAACAATGGCCGACGCGGATAGAGCGGCGGGTCCGGGCGAGCCCATCAACCGCGCTTTGCGCTCATCTGCCCGCGTTCACTCGTTCACTATAGATATCACAGCGACACATACGAAGGCGACCTGTCCGGGAGGCCAGAGCGTGCCTTTGCCGACCTTGCAAGCGGGGATGTTCCGTTGCTCCGCGATCCTCGCCCACTTGCCGTCAGGGCTCGAGGAGAGCCGCTTCGGGTCTCGCCGAGGTTTCTGACCTGAGGTCCCGCTACGCTCTCCATCTCACGCGCCAACCCGGCCAATCCAAAAGTTGCCCGGCGATCCGCAATCATTTCAGATCGCGGAATCTGTCCTGGTCGCCTTTTGTTTCGCATAGCTTCAGTGTTCCCGCCGTTGCCCGGCTACTCATCGCAACTGCCTCGCCAACCAGGGCGCGGCCACTGCCAGTTGGCCGGCAAGCCGCCCTGCCTCGCTCTAAACCGGCTTTCTTCACAGAGCGAAAGGTAACGGCAGACGTCGAACTCTCGATGCCTGCCATCTCCGCCACCATCTCTGAATGAGCGCCTACTGCGCTGAGCTCGTTGGCTCGTTGGTAAACAGAAGCTTGCCGCCCGACCGCGCCAGCAGGATCAGCGACCCATGCCCAACCAGCCTCTGGAGACGAGGCGTGTTCTTCTCTTTCGTTACCAAATAGAACCGCTCGGGACTCCGCCAAAGCTCGGCGAAGCGGGGATCATTGATAAAGACATCGGGTGCGCCAGGCGCATTCGAGCCATATTCGAGGTTGTTCCAACGTCCGTTCAGCAGCAGCTCAGGCCGATTGGTGTAGAACGCGATCGAGGAGAGCAGCCAGTACTGCGTATCAACGACGATCCGGCCTGGCGGTCCGGCCAGGATGACGCGGGCCAGCGGACGGGAAGAGAGATACGGGTCAAAGGTGACCATGGCCAGCCGCGCTGCCTGGAAAAAGACGACCATCATCAGCGCCGCAGACAGAAAGGCGCCGGTGCTTTCGCGCGATCGACTGCCGCGCGTGCCCAGCACCGTCCCGATCGCACCCAGGCCGAATGCGATCGCGGCCAGTACTAGCGGCAGCCTTAAATAAGCAAAAGAATCAAGCGTCAGGTCCTGCATGTGGCCGAGCGAGAGCTTGTAGGTCGCCTGATGACTCAGCGCGTCCGAGATATCGCCCGGCGACGGCGTGTGCCGCACGTAAAAGAGGATTGCCAGACAGGTGATCGCGCAAACCGCCGTGATCGCGGTTAACACTCGCGTTCCACCGCGGAGCCAGGCACGAGTCTTGTTGTCGTCCGTCGCCATTGCTGAGCCGATCAGCAGCGCCAGCGCCGGATAGCACGGCATCGAGTAGTACTCCTGCGTGCTCGAGAAGGTGAAAAACACCAGCAGAAACCCCGTCCAGCAGAGGGCAAGCAGACGCGTGCGGCCCGCGCGGTTAATTGGCTTGTAGTTCAGCTTGATGGCCGCCGGGAGATACACACTCCAGGGGAACAGCCAGATCAGGTTGAAGAGCCAGAAGTACACCCGCGGCACAGTGCTGTAGTCCGGCGGAAAGCGCAGGTTTAAAAAGCGCAGCAACTGCTCGTTGATAAAGTAGAACCACAGAAAGCCGTGCCATTGACCGGGACCGCTGTGCATCGTCCAGGCAAAATAGGGCCGGTTGCGCAAGGTCGCAAGCAGGTGCCAGGGCACCGCGATCACCAGCAGCAGCAGCGCACCGGTCAGCGGGTAAAATCTTGCCCAGACTTGGCGCGAGAACAGCTGACGGGTCAGCGCGAGATATACAAAAGCCGCGCCGAGCGGGAAGACGATCCCGACCAGGCTTTTGAGCAGGAGACTTACGGCAATGCTCGCGAAAAAAAGATACGCCCAAAGCCTCGGGCGCTTTTCCTCCTCGTCCAGAACACGCAAAAACGCCCACATCGTCAGCGCGATGGTGAGCGTCAGCATATTGTCCGGAATCAGGATGCGCGTAAACAGAAACAGACCAATCGAGCTGCCCACTGCAAGCCCTGCGTACAGGCCGGCCCGTGCACCGAACGCCCAGCGACCGAAGGCGGCCGTGATCCACGCAAGGCCGATCGAGGAGAGTGCAATCGGGATACGGGCCACCCAGTCGTGCACGCCAAGCGCCTTGTAGAACAAGGCGATCAGCCAATACATCAGCGGCGACTTCTCGAGGTAGATCACCCCATCCAGCCGCGCCGTGACCCAATCGCCCGAGGTAAGCATATTACGCGGAATCTGCGCCTGCACCGCGTCTACATCGTCCATCAGCGAAGGGGGAGAAACAATGCACGCCAGGTGGATAGCCCCGGCGACCAGAAGAACAAGCAACAGGGAGCGCTGCCAGCTCACTCGCTTGGGAGCGTTGACAGGCGAAGCCAGAGTTTCCATGACGTGCTTCGATCGTACATGTTCAGGCAGCAGCGGCCGGCTGCCGTGCCCGCGTCCGGCCGAGCGTTGCAACCGCCCAGGCCAGCAGGAGACACACCGCCAGGCTCACGCCCGCGTCAAGCGCGAAGCTACCCCGCACCCCGCCGGCAGTGTAAGCGCGCCCGTCTACGAAGCCCATGTAAGTGATGGGCAGGTTGACCGCTGCGATCAGTACGGAGAACTGCGTCGCTGCCACTGGGTTTCCACGACCGATGGTCTCGAAGCTGATCGCGTTCGCTGTCGCAAACGCCAGCGCCTGGAACAGGTTCTCCCCAGTGATCGCGACCGCGAAGCTCCACGGCGCATGCGGAAGGAGCAGAAGCAACAACGTAAAGAAGGCCCCTGCCGTCCCGATCGCGAGATACAAAGGCATCAGCGGCAGCTTCTTTGCGAGCGGCGGGAGCAGCAGGCTCCCGACCACCCCGGCCGCAGCCGAGCCGACCCCGGCCAAAACGCTCACCAGTCGCTCGCTCGCTCGGAAATCGCCGGCTATGCCGCCCAACACATTGGTTAGCGTGAACGAAGAAGCCGGCAGCACGAAGAGCATCAGCGCGAGAAGCACCTCGCGGCGCCTCGCGAGCGCAGCGATCTGCGCGAACAGTTGCCGGAACGTGTCACGCGCCAGCCGACGGTCTGCAGGGGGTGCCGGGATCGCGAGATACGTCAGCAGCGGGATCAGCAGGAACGCGGCCAGCAGCCCACCAGCTAGCATAGGCCGCAGCCGTGTAATCAGCTGCCCTGCTACCAGCATCATCACTCCTCCTGCACCCAGGTTGGCTACAGCAAACCAAGCACCCAGTCCGCTATCCTGCTCCTTGCCGATCAGGCTTCCCACCCAGCCGCCTACCGCTGACTGCACCAGGCAGGCAGCCGTGTAGCCCAGGATCATGGCAGCCTGCATCAACGCGGGCTGACCGCGATGAGCGACCGTGAAGGCCATCGCCGCAGCAGCGACAACGGTAAAGACCAGCGCGTAAGCCCGACGGCTGAACCGCACATCCAGCATCGGCGCCAGAAGAAACGCCCAGAAGCCCGGCGAAAGCACAGTCGCGGTAATTGCTGCGATGCGCCCACCTGGAATGCCTTCGGCAGCAAGCATCTGCGGTAACGTGACGGCAGCAAACCCGCCATACATGCCGAAAGTGGCATTCGTGAGGCCCATCAGCCAGACGGGCGGCAGCCTGCTTGCTTTGGTTACAGTCTGCGTCATGGCCTTGGCGTGGAATGAGAGTGGGTACACAAGCATGTATACAGGCACCCTCATGCGACCGATTCAGGAGGCCTGAGTGCAGTGACCAGGCAGGCTAGACCCGGTACCGTCGCCAGCGGCCCAACAGTGACCGGGGCGCGAGCACCCGCAGCAGCATCCCATCCCGCGGAGTCTCTTCCGCGCTGCCAATCGGCGGCCCGCTGCGGCTCTCGAAGCGGCGCTCCAGCACCGACCCGCCACGCTCCAACGCGGCCAGCGTGTCTCCTTCGCTCTGCGGCACCCACATCTCGGCTTCCTCAAGCGGATCAGCCGTCAGCGCGGCGTCGATGGCCACAAGCAGGCGCTCAACGCCGGTGCCGGCGAGCGCCGAAACCCCAACCGCGCCAGCTGCCAGCAACCCGGCCCGCTCGTGCTCGGGGAGCAGGTCGAACTTGTTGAGCACCTCGATCCGCGGCTTAGCCAGCACATCGAGCTCGCCCAGTACTTTTTCGACCTCGAGCTTATGTTCCTCGCTCAAGGGATCGGCCGCATCCCGAACGTGGAGCAGCACCTCTGCCTTTTCTACCTCTTCGAGTGTCGCTCGGAAGGCGCTCACGAGCGTCGTTGGCAGATTGCGGATAAATCCCACGGTATCGGAAAGCAGCGCCTTGCGCCGCGACGGCAATTCGAGCGCGCGCAGCTTTGGGTCAAGCGTCGCAAACATCCGCGCGCTTTCGAGCACACCGGCGCCGGTTAGCAGGTTGAACAGCGTGCTCTTGCCTGCGTTGGTATAGCCGACCAGCGCGACTGTCGGCACCGGAGTCGACTCGCGCCGCGACCGCTGCTGGTGGCGGACCCGGCGCACCCGCTCCAGCTCCCGCCGGAGGATCACGAGGCGCTTGCCGATGCGACGACGGTCGGTTTCGAGCTGCGTTTCGCCCGGACCTCGCGTCCCGATGCCGCCGCCAAGCTGGCTCATCGCGCGGCCTCGACCTGCAAGCCGGGGCAGCATGTACTCGAGCTGTGCCAGCTCCACCTGCAGCTGGCCCTCCCGGGTGCGTGCACGGCTGGCAAAGATATCCAGGATCAGCTGCGTTCGATCGATGACCGGGCAGGGCAGCGCGTCCTCTAGATTCCTCAGCTGGGTCGGGCTTAGATCGTAGTCGACCAGGATGATAGAAGCTTTCGCCGAAGCAGCCGCACCGGCGAGCTCCTCGACCTTGCCGGAGCCGATCAGCGTTGCAGGATCGGGCCGCGCACGCCGCTGCTGAAGGTCACCGGCAATCATTGCTCCTGCCGAGACAGCCAACTCTCGGAACTCCGCTGTCTCGTCTGCTCCGGGCAGCGCATGCTCGAGCAGCGGCTGGGGTTCGCTCCGCAGCAGCGCCGCATCCCGTGCTGCCTCCCGCACGCTTGAGCTGGCCTTCGACGCGCCTCGACCCTGCGCGGAGGTCAGACCTGTGAAGTGGGGGTAGACCAGAAACGCGCGCTCGGCGCGTCGGCCATTTGTGTCGCCGCTTTGCCGCCCGGGCCGATGCCCAGCCCGCTGCTCGCCTTCCCGGCCGAGGCGCAATCCCGCAGACGTTCCTTTTGCAGCCACAGGAAAACCCGCGTCTGGAGAGCGCTCGAGAGGGGACGCGCTGCGTCCCTCTCCCCCAGCTTCCTCCACACGTTCGGGCGAACTCTGGCCCGGCTCTTCAGGCGTATGTGCCGTACAGGGCTCCTTTATGCGCCCTGAGCATGTTCTGTAGGCGAGGCCGCATTGCCCGCACCCAGGCCGCTGCCCAGCCCTGCACCCAGCCCCGTCCCGTGTGCCGCCGGCCGATGAGGCTCTGTATGCAGCACGGAGCGCGTGCTCACCACCGTCGAGATGGCGTGCTTGAAGATCAGCTGCTCCTGGCTGTTGTTCTCAAGAAGAACCGAGTACTTGTCGAAGGAGCGAATTTTTCCGGTGAGCTTAACACCCGAAACCAGGTAAATCGTGATCGGCGTCTTGTCCTTACGGACCGTATTCAGGAACGTGTCCTGGATGTTTTGTGCCGGCTTGTTGTCCATGTGCCGATCTCCTGGCGATACCAGACCCACCTGGCGCGCCTCTTTATACAAGTTGGAAAAACGATCATTTCCGGTGGGAACCTCTCCGGAAAGAGTAGAAGAGACGGATACCGGGCCTGGACAGCTTACCCGGCGTGCCGCATCATCGCTTTTTTGTGTAACAAGAACCGGAACCCGGGCGGCCAGAGGGCAGAAAGTCCCTGACTCACCCATTAGCTATAGCATGCCAAACTTTCGTACCAACGCACAGCAAAAACTACTTGACCGCTCGAGACGCTCGCAGAAAGCGCCAAGTCCTCCAATGACTCGAATACGAGTGGCCGCTCCATCGAGTCTCACATCCCTTCGCGGGGATTGAAGACGCTCGCATAACTGTTTCTTCGGTCCCGAAAGCTACCGCGCACGCCGGTCTCCTGCTGGCCGTCGCCGGACCGCGCCCGGCTGCGACCGCTGCCGCCCAGCCGGCTTTGTCCCAGCCGTGTCCGACTCTCCTGGCCGAGGCGGCAGCGGCGTATCCCGCCGCACGATGCCGCCTTCCAGCCGGTACTGCGTCCTCATGATCGTCTTCGCGTGGAAGCTGCCGTCCTCATCCTGTGTCACATCGCCGTCCGGGGTCGTCTGGATCGTGAAGGTCGGCTCCTCACCCATCTTGTCAATCTTCTCCTTGCCCAAGATGACGGGTAGGTAGCCCTGCTGTTCGCGCAGCCTGTACGCGGTTTCATAGCGGTGTCGCTTCGCGTTCCAGATAAAAACCCGCACCTGGTCCCAGTCGAACGGCAGCCCGTCCTTGTACTCGGTCGTTACGGTAACGTACTGGCCTACCTGGTGAGGCACGGGCGGCGGCGGCTTCGGTTCCGCTGCTTCTTCAGCCGCTGCCTCCGCCGGGTGCTTGCGCGCAAACGCCGCCTTCGCCGCGGCACGCTTCTCGATCCGTTCCTGCTCCTCAGGGCCAATATGCTTCGCGGGCGGCTCGCCGTTATCGTAGACCGTGTTCAGCAGGTATGCGCCAATGATGTGCCGGCCCTCAGAGTACTGCGCCACCTCATCCGGCACGTCTACGTCCAAAGCCCGCGCCAGCACCCAGCCCACCCGGCCGCTTGCGTCCCGCACCAGCCACCAGTCCTCCATGGGGTTTGCCATCCACGCGGCATCCGGGTCCAGGTCGGGCGCGGTGTACTTGTCAGGGTGCGGAGGCGCAACCGCGAAGACGGTGGATCCGCTCTCCTCTTTTTTCACAATCGCCGGCCGCACCGGCCGTTCTCTTTTCGGGTGCGGCGCCTTCGGCTGCAGTAATGCCTGCGGCGGCAGCGGCTTTGGCACGGAAGCCCGCCGCATCAGCGTGAGCTTGTCGTTGGCGGGTAGCAGGTACAGGTGCTCCGTCTTGCGGCCGGGTGTCAGGTGCAGAAAGATATCGTCCCGCAGCACCCCTGTGGCCAGCACCGGATCCTTAGCGTGGCCTTGGGCGAGCGCTATGAACTTGTCGTACTCGGCCTGATCGATAACCGCGTGCTCTTCGAGCCAACCGACCTTTCCGTCCGGCGTGCGCACCTTGTAGAACCGGCGCTCGTGCTCAACCACTGTGAGCCGCTCGCCGTTATGGATGTCCTCCACGTGGTTCGAAACCGCAGCCAGCCGGTCGCGGATGTAAGTGCCTTTCGAAATCACGTACACATACCCCCGGCTGCTGGCACTGCCTCCTGGGAGGTGCAGGTGGCTGCAGCCGGCAACAACGAAGCCGGCTACCAGGAGCGGCATGATCTTGAGGAAGGAGGGAGGGTTGCGCACGGTCCGCCCCAGCATAGCAGGGCAGTTGCAAGGGAGCCGCTACGGCGTCGCGGCCACGCTCGCGGCCACCGCGGGCGAGATACCGGCACCTGTGTTCGCGGAACCGGCCATCGTCAGCCCACCCGGCGTGGCACTGCCGGCAGCTCCAATCGTGAACGCCTGCAGATCCGGCAGCCCGCCCGAATTCGCCACCAGCAGGTAGCTATGGCTGCTGTCCTCGGCCAGCGAGACCGGTCCCGAACCGGTCGTTGTGCCGGTCGCGTAAGGTGAGCCGGCCAGCTCAGTCAGCGCGCCGGTGCTCGAGAACGAGAAGGCAGAGATAGTGCCCGGCGTCAGATTTGCGACGTACACATAGGACCCGGTGCTGTCAACCAGTACCGCACTCGGGCCGAGTGCCGTTGCATATGGCGAGCCGGGCAGCTCCGTCAAGGAAACGTCCGGATTGATGCTGAACACCCGCACGCCGCTCGTGCCGGTTTCGGCGACGAGGACATACTTGCTCGACGGATCAACGGTCACTGCCCTGTCGGATGATGCATTGCCAATCGGAGGGGGATTCGTGACATTTACCTTGGCCAAAGCTCCGCTGCTTGAGGAGAACGTAAGCGAATCCACACCTGCCGTTCCCAAGGACACGAACGCCTGCGTCCCATTCGGCGCAAAGGCGATCTGCGTGGCTGTCCCATCGATCGCCAGCGTACTGATTGAGGTTAGCGTCCCATTGCTCTGGTCGATGCTGTAGAGGCTGATCTGCGGCGCCGTACCCTCGCCCGTGCCCAGGCCCGAAAGCGTGCTGGTCGCCACGAGCAAATAATTGCCTGAGGGATCGACCGTCATCGCGTTCACAGACAGGTCTGACTCGACTGCCGTATTACTGTTGCCCAGTGCCAGAGAGCCATCACTATTGATGACATAGACATAGATACCCCCAAGCACGCTGCCCGCCCACAGCAGTGTACCGGCCGGGTTGATGGCCAGCGTACTCGGAGAGATCCCCGTCCCGAGCGAGAGGGAAGGTGAGTTGGGCAGGTTGGTGAATGTGCCACCGCTAAGCGAGAGCGCTGCCACGTTGTTCAGCGATGGACTGCTATTGGCGACATAGACCGTATTGAGGCCAGAACCAGAACCGCTGCCGCTCCCCGAGCCACTGCCCGTTGTCGTCCCGGTGCTCGCAGGCTGAAAGAACTTGCCGCAACCTGCCAGGCTGGCTAACAGGAAGATAAGGACGATAGCCGAGCAGCCGGCGTAGATGTGCGATCTGTATCGGCCCCAGCCGCTGCTTGCTCTCTCTCGCATCGCGCTCCTCTGCCTATGCTTCAGACGCAGAAGCGATCGAAAAAGTACGCGAGGCTAGCCCTGCTCTCCCAGCATGACCGGATGTATCGCGTTTTCGTACAGCGAGGAGTCGCGCGCCACCACGGTCAGCCCGGATTCCGTAACAAAAAAGCGCTTCCGGTCGTGTTCCCGGTCATAGCCGATCACCGTACCTTCGGGCAGATTCACGTCCCGATCGATGATGGCCCGGCGAATCCGACAGTTGCGTCCAATATTCACGTGGGAGAACACGATGCTCGATTCGACTGTGGAATACGAGTTCACCCGTACATCCTGCGAGAAGAGCGAGGTTAAGACACAGGCACCCGAGATGATGCAGCCGGCCGAGATGACGGAGTTCACCGCCGAGCCGTCGTGGCCTGCCTGTCCGTACACAAACTTCGCCGGCGGATACTGACGAACCCGGGTCCGCATCGGCCACTCATGGTCATACAGGTTGAAGACCGGGTTCACGCTTGCTACGTCCATGTTGGCGTCGTAATAGGCATCCAGCGTGCCCACGTCGCGCCAGTAGAGCTCCTTCCGGTTCTCGTCAACGAAGTTGTACGCCACCATCTTGTACTTGCCCAGAATGTCCGGCAGGATGTTGTGGCCGAAATCGTGCTTCGAGTCCTCTCGCTCGGCGTCGCGCATCAGCGCGGGTAGGAGCACATCAGTGTTGAAGATGTAAATGCCCATAGAGGCATCGACCATCTCCGGGTTCCACGGGGAACGCAGATGGGTCGACTTCGGCTTCTCAAGGAAGCCCGTGACCTCACCCTGCCGGTCCACTTCCACCACGCCGAAGCGGGAAACCTCGTCCGGCCGGATCGGCAGCACTGCCAGCGTCACGTCCGCATCCGAGTCGCGGTGCTGCTGCAGCATCTTGCCATAATCCATCTTGTAGATGTGGTCGCCCGAAAGGATGATGACGTATCTGGGCCGCTCCGCGCCGATCGAGTAGATGTTCTGGTAGACCGCGTCCGCAGTCCCCTGGTACCAGTTCTTGCCGACGCGCTGCATCGGTGGCAGGATCTCGATAAACTCGCCCAGTTCCTGCGCCACCGCCCCGGACCAGCCCTCGCGAATATGCCGGTTGAGCGAGAGTGCCTTGTACTGGGTCAGGATGTACACCCGGCGCAGGTCCGAGTTGATGCAATTCGACAGAGTGATGTCGATGATGCGGTAGTGGCCGCCGAAAGGTACGGCCGGCTTCGCGCGGTCGCGTGTCAAAGGAAACAGCCGCTCGCCAGCCCCGCCGGCAAGCAATACGCCGAGTGTGTCTTTCATGCCCGTCCCTTCTGCTGTTGCCCGCTTCGACTACCCATCGCAACTGTGCGCCTGTACCGGACCGAGTACATGCTCTTACTGCCTTCGCTGCGTCTTCAAAGCCGCCCGAAGCTGTGTTTAGACTTGTCCCGAATTACTCGGAACCGGCTTCTCGGTCCGTATCGCCGCCCTCACCTTGGTCGCCTTCGATGGCGATCCGGAGCGAACGGAGGAAGCTTACATCCTGCGCGGTAAATTCCGCGCCGGTCCGGCCTCCTTCCCCCAAGTCGAGCCCGGCAGCTGGCTGCTCGACTACCTCGTTCAGGCCAATGGTGGCTTCCAGCATAAGCAGCACATCAAAGCCCTGCCGCCGGATGTCCTGCACCACTCCTGCTATCTGCTCGCTCTCCGAGACACTCTCGTGAATCGCTTCGCCCAGTTGCTGGACCAGTTTGCGCAAATCTCGATTCAAATGCTTCACCCCATGCCTTCCCGGCGAACTGCCGACGCGGTCTTCGAACTTCACTCTGTCCGCGCTCACCTTCAGCAGGCCGTGCCATCGGTTCATCACGACTGCCATCACTACTGAAGATCCCTGCTACGCGGCTTCGCTTCCCTGTCTTCGCTCGCTCCCGAGTTCTGGCTTGTCGCCATAGCCGGACTGCTTTTCTGCTTGCGTCCTGGCCCTGGGCAGCCCGGCGCTGTTCGCTTTACCTTACGTTTGATGGCCGGGTACAGCAAGACGGAGCCACAGGGAGGGCAAGTCTTTTCCCAAAGATGACCTGTTGCACCAAAACGAATGTCTTCCGCCGTCCTCAGTAGACCCTGGATCACGCCGTAGAAACCTCCGCGCCGACCAGCTTGGAGGATTGCTCTAGCTCCCATCGCAGCTAAGCCGAGCCGCGACCGCCTCAACCCAGCTGAAGGTAGCAGGTGGGTACACTGTGCGTATGCGTCCCGGTCTTCTCGGGCGTGCGCTCGGCATCGGCGTACGCCTGGCCTCGCAGCGAATCGTGCCGCCGCCGCCATCGCCGCCCACCCCTGCCGAGCGGCAGGCGGCTACCGAGGCGCGCATCCGCACCGGCCAGAGCCTCGGCCGCCACACCCGCAACGCCACTCGCGGCGGCCGCGCTTTCGGCCGCGCCCTGTGGAACCCCTTTGCCCATGCCAGCAGCATTCTCTGGCTTGAGATCACCGGCGCTTTCTTCGCGCTTTTTGCTGTGCTCTTTGCGCAGCACCTTTGGACGCTACGCAGGAGCTATCGCACGGGACCCGAGCACACTCACTTCCTCGTCTACGCGGCTTTCTCGTTCGTTTTTCTGTACTTCGCGATCAGCTCCTTCGCCCGGGCCCGCGCCCGCAATCGCCGGCGAAGCTGACGCAGACCAGCCAAGGCTGCCGGCCCCGCGGTCCCTGCAACCTGCGACTCCCAGCAAAAGAGATTCCCAAGGGTCCTCGTCGCAGAGGTCATCCCGCACGTCTTATTGGTTATGGACTCCCGGGAAGCAGCCGCCCACGTCAGAATTGTTGTTAAACCCTATGCCAGCGCTCTCCCGATCGGTTGTTTTTCCTTCGCCATCGGCAATGCCCTCTATAGCGCCTTTCTGCTTCACTGGATTCCGGAGAGCGAGACCAAGCTGCTGGCTGTTACGCTGCTCGCCTTTGTTGCCCCGCTTGAGTCCATCGCCTGCTGGATGGCGTTTCTATCCCGCGATACTGGCGCCGCGACCGCAATGGGCATCTTTGCTGCTTCGTGGGTGGCGCAGGGCGTCCAGCTCTACGGCTTCGGGCCTGGGGCCAGTCCCACAACAGGCGTGCTGCTCATCAACCTGGTTCTCTGTCTGGGCATCATCTTCGCTGTGACGATCAAAGGTAAGCCGTTGCTGGCCATTATTATCTGCTTCGCTTTTCTTCGTACCGGTGCAGCAGCTGCAGTGGAGTTCGGCTTCAAGGGTCCGGTCGCGGTGACGGCCGCCGTTTTGGGCCTGATCGTAACAGCTTCCTCGTTTTACGCCGGCCTTGCCCTCCTGATGGAAGACGTCAAGGGTCGCATCCTCCCGCTCACCCTGCGCAGTGCCGATGCTGAGAACGCTATGGCTGGCAGTTTCGAGGACCAGATGGGCCACGTCGCCAACGAAGCCGGGGTGCGGCACCAGCTCTGAGGTCATGGCGCAGCGACCACTTACGCGGCAGAGTCGCTGACGCGGGCTGCGGTAGGCGAGTGCTGCGAGGGGGCAGCGCGGCAGGAGTGAAAGCCCTGGGGCGGGGCATGGTGACCCGGCGAGGGATCGGATACTCTCAAACGCGTGAAATCCAGAGCACTTTCGCGATCGTTTAGCCCGATACTCTGCTTCTGCGCAGCGTTGCTGCTTACGATCGGCTTGCCTACCCAGGCCGAAGAGAACACGGCCGCATACACCTGGCAGAACGTGACGATCGTCGCGGGCGGCTTCATCACCGGCTTCGTCGCGCACCCTTCCGAGCGCGGCCTCTACTATGTGCGCACCGACATTGGTGGGGCGTACCGCTGGGATGCAGCACTTAGCCGCTGGTCGCCCCTCCAGGACTGGCTGTCGTTTGCCGAGCGCAACCTGCTCGGTGTCGAAAGTCTGGCCGTCGACCCGACGGACCCGAAAAAGCTCTACCTGGCTGCCGGCACCTACACGAATCCTCGAACGCCGACGGGTGCGATCCTGCGTTCCACCGACCAGGGCCGCCACTTCAGCATCACGCGCTTGCCGTTCAAGCTGGGCGGCAATGAGGATGGGCGCTTCGAGGGCGAGCGCCTGCAGGTCGATCCCAACCACCCACAGATCCTCGTACTCGGCACCAGGCTCGACGGACTCTGGCGCTCCGCGGACAGCGGCGCCAGCTGGAACCGCGTCCGCACCTTTCCGGCAACGCCTTTCAACAAGCTGGGCGTCACCTTTACGGCCTTCGATCGCACCAGCGGCGTCAAGGGCCAGCCGACGCCGGTGCTGTTCGCCGGTGTCGCCGATCCGGTCGAGAACCTTCTACGTTCCCAAGATGCCGGCCGCAGCTGGAAGCCTGTGCCAGGCGGCCCGACAGGCCTTTTTCCAAATCACGGCGTCTTCGCCTCGGACGGCACGCTGTATCTGAGCTACACCGACAATCCCGGGCCGAATGGCACAGGTAACGGCGCAGTTTGGGCCTACTCGCCCCGCACGGGCCGGTGGCGGAACATCACGCCCGAAAAGCCCGGCCCTGGCGGTCCGCAGGATAGCTCCAGCAGCGCCAAAACGGGCGCGGGCGGCCAGGGCTTCGGCTATGGAGTCGTGACCGTCGACCCGGCCGATCCGCACATCCTGCTCGCCTCCACCATCGACCGCTGGCACCCCGGCGACACGATCTTCCGCTCCACCGATGCCGGCGAACACTGGGTCTCTCTGCGCGAGGGCGCCACCCGCGATGACGCGCTGGCACCATATCTGCGCCACAATGCCGCGACCCCACCCTTCGGCCACTGGATCGGTGCCGCCATGATCGACCCATTTGATCCGGCTCATATCCTCTACGGCACCGGCGAGACCATCTGGGAGTCCCACGATGTTCGCGGCCCCGCAACACCGGGCGAGCGTACCCACTGGTCCGTCGGCGCGCCGGGACTTGAGGAAACAGCCGACCTGACGCTGCTTAGCCCTCTTCTGCCCGGCGAGGCCGGACCCCATCTGTATGTAGGGCTCGGCGATATTGGCTGCTTCCGCAACGATGACTTCACCCACTCGCCGGCGGGCGGCGCTATGAAGAATCCTGAGCTCTCCAACTGCGACGCGCTCGCGCTGGCCGCCCAGCATCCGCAGGAGATGGTTCGGGTAGGCCGCAGCTGGAACCCCGGCCCGCACGGTGCTGTCTCGCACGACGGCGGGCTGCACTGGACCCCCTTCGCCGCGGAGCCCCCTGGTGGCGAACGCGGCGGAGAGGCAGCGATCTCCGCTGACGGCCGGCTGCTGCTCTGGGCGGTGCGCAGCGGCCCGCTCGCGCTTTCGAGCGACGCCGGCGCACACTGGCGTACGCTCACCGCGGCACTTGCGTCGAAGACGGCCGGCGACCGATTGCCTCTGCAGGTTCTTGCGGATGCGCGCAAACCGGAGAGCTTCTGGGTCTATAACCCAGATGCGGGTGAGCTTTTCTCGATCGCAGCGGATGGGACGGCTACGCCCGCCAGCCGCTCGGCCCCGAAAGCGGGACAGTTGCGCATCCCCGCGCAGAGCCCTGCCATGCTGTGGATTGCGAGTGGGACGGGCTTGTTCCACGCCGAAATCCCGTCGGGCGAGACCATCTCCGCGTGGAACCCGACCGCCAGCGTCGCCGCAGCCTACGCGGTCGGCTTCGGCAAGGGAAGCTCTGGCGCGGGCTCCGGACCGGCCCGAACAATCACGCCCGCCATCTATCTGGCCGGAGCACTCTCCGGCACGCCGGAGGCTGCTCCTCCGAAACCCGGGCAGTCCCGTGGCGGAGGGATATATCGCTCGCTTGACAACGGCGGGAGCTGGCAGCGTATCGACGATCCGGATCACCGCTTTGCGTGGGTCGAGCAGATCACCGGCGATCCGCGGCTTTTCGGACGCGTTTACCTTGGCACCAACGGCCGGGGCGTCCTGTGGGGTGATCCTGCCGTGAAGAGCGGCCGGTAATTACGCTGCATGCCATGGGATATCGGCCGAACGATGCCACTCGCTCGCTTCCTCACTGCTGCTGTATCGTCGCGTCGTTGGCCAACTCCGTCCATACTTGAGGTTTCGATGATCCGCATCACCTTTGCCGGGCTGCTGCTCGCCTTCACCAGCCTTGCTCCTGTCGCATTCGGGCAAGCGGCCGCCTCGAGTGCCCAAGCGCCGCTCGACCGCAATGGGCAGGCCGTTCTCATCGAGCCGTATGCACCGAACATCGTCCGCGTCACCCTTTCGACCATCGCGAAAGAAGCGTCTGCAGCTCCCGGGCCGGGTTTTGTCGCCGCCGGCGATAGCCACGACTGGCGCCACTCGACTGATGCCCGCGGTGCGGATGTGTATGGGAGCTCTCGCATGACGGTCACGGTCGAGCCAGGACGCAGGCGCAGTCCTGGCGCGAACGAGAAGCTGCCTGACACGGCTGCCTTCTTCTCCGGCTCGACCGCCGGCATCGATATCCGTTTCACGCTGCCGGATGGCACGCCGATCACCGAGATGGATGGCTGGCAGATGGCCGCGCCTAACCAGAAAGACGACACGCTCAAGAACCTGCGCGGCATCAAGCCGGAGGATCTGCCGCTCTACACCGTCGGCGCGAGCTTCCGCGAGCCGGACACGAGCCAGGAGCCGGGCCCTGGCGAGGAACACTTCTACGGCCTGGGTCAGAACCAGGAAGGGACACTCGACCACCGGCAGCGGCCTGTCACCTGTGCAGCCAACTACCTCGCGGCCGGCTCGCCCAGCTGGTGCGTTCCGTTCCTCGTGACCACAAAGGGCTACGGCATCCTTTGGGATAACCCATCCTCGACCACGGTTGAGCCTGCCTTTGACGGCCACACCCGCTGGATCTCGACGCTTGGCCGGCGCGTGTCGTTCTTCGTGATTGCCGGTCGTACAACGGACGAGATCTATGCAGGCTACCGGCTGCTCACCGGCGCAACACCCATGCTGCCGAAAGCCGCCTACGGCCTGATTCAGTGCAAGCAGCGCTACTCGACGCAGGCCGAGGTGCATGCTGTAGCCAAGGGCTACCGCGACCGGCATCTCCCGCTCGATATCGTCGTGGTGGACTGGTTTTACTACACAAAGATGGGCCAGTATGACTTCAAACCGCTCGACTGGCCTGACCCGGCAGCGATGAACCGCGAACTGCATGCGGAAAATATCGAGTCCATGATCTCGGTCTGGCCGCGCTTCGCCCCCGGCTCTCGTTACTACGACTACCTGGTGAGCCACCATTACTTCGAGCAGTACGCCGACACAATCCCGAAGACGGCCGACGAACCCACACCTGGCGAACCCGTCAATGGGCTGCCTTACGACAAAGCCGGCTCGGATATCGACACAACCAATCCCGACGCGGCCCGCTGGTGGTGGCAGCTCATCCACGACAACATCGCCGGCCGCGGCTTTGACTACTTCTGGGCCGACGAAACCGAGCCCGACCTGCCGCCGGATGGCGCTTACCTCCGTATCGGCCCAGGCGCGGAATACTTCAATGTTTATCCGCTCCTCCACACCGCTGCGATCTACAACGGGTTCCGTGGCGATTACCCGGCGCAAGCCGCGTCGGCAAATGCAGCTGATCTCTCGCCCGCAGACCCAAAGCTGCCGCCTTTCGCCGCCCAGGCGCCGGCAAAGACCCGCCGCGCTCTTACCTTGTCCCGCGACGCCTACACCGGTATTCAACGCAACTCTGTCCTGGTCTGGACCTCCGATATCTCGCCAACCTGGGACACGTACCGGCGGCAGATCCCGACCCTGTTGAACGATGCCGCTTCCGGCATCCCGTACGTCGGCTCCGATATCGGCGGTTGGCAGTACCTGCCCCAGCAGCACACGCCCGCGCGCCCGCCGCTGATTTCGCCCGAAGGCGCCCGTGCAAATGTCGGCCACAACGACGATTATCCCGAGCTTTATGCGCGCTGGTACGCCATGGGCGTGTTTACCCCCACCATGCGCACCCACGGGACGCGCAACTATAACGAGGTTTGGAGTTACGGTCCGCAGGCAGAGCCGATCCTCGAGAAGTTCCTGCGCTTGCGTTATAGCCTGATGCCCTACCTCTACTCGCTTGGCTGGAACACGCACCAGACCGGGGCTCCGATCATGCGCGCCCTCTGGATGGATTTCCCCGGTGAAGCCGATGCGCCACATGTAAACGACGAGCGTGTCTCGACCACGGAGTACATGTTTGGGCCTTCCCTGCTGGTCGCGCCCGTGACCGAGCAAGGCCAAACATCCCGTGAGGTCTACCTGCCAGCGGGCTCCGCGGTTACAACGGCGAGCAGTGCGCCCGCGACGGGCCAGCCGGCAGCCGCCGGTTCCCGGCCGCAGCCGGGCGACTGGTACAACTACTGGACTGGCGAGCGCTACCACGGCGGACAGACCATCACCGTCCAGGCGCCTATCGACCAGATCCCGCTCTTCGTACGTGCCGGATCGATCCTGCCTCTTGGCGCACCCGTTGAGTCCACGCGCGACCGGCAGTCACTCGAGACAATCCGTGTCTACCCCGGCGCCGATGCATCATTCACGCTGTACAACGATGATGGCACGACTTATGCCTATGAAGAAGGCACGCATGAGATCACAACCCTTCACTGGGATGATGCCTCAGGAAAGCTGCTTCAGCAGGGAGCAAAGGCCTGGGAGGGTAGCGGGCAGGGGTTGATCGAAGTAGTGAAGCCATGACGCGTCTGGCGGCGGCGCGTTCAGGCGAATAACACGCATTCAGGTGGCTATGCTACACTGCCGCGCATGCAACTTATCATCATCCTGATCGTTCTTCTGCTACTCTTCGGGGGCGGCGGCTACTACATGGGCCCGGGCGTCGGCTACTACGGCGGCGGCGGCCTCAGTCTGATCCTGCTCGTGGTGATACTGTACTTGCTCTTTGGCCGCAGCCGGACGCGACTTTAATCAGCTGGTAGGCGGGATGGGATAGACAGACGGAGCCAGGCCCGCATCTGCGGCTGCCCGTCCGCTCAGCTGTCCTTGCGGTACAGGAGATCGCGGATGGCACCGCGACGGGCCGCATTTACCTCTGCAGACGCCCGACGCTCGTCCGCATCCATGCTGCCCTTCGTCGCCGGCCAGCTGCATCTTCGCTGCTGCATTCCGGGCAGCGATTCGCAAAGCCTGGCTTGTCCGGCTTCAGCTCAAACTCTTCCCCACATACCGCGCACACCTTGATCGGGAACGCCATCCTGTCGCAAGCTTAGCGAATTAACACTGCTCTGAAAAGCATGTGTTGAGCCACTTTTCAGGTCGCTACAACGTCACGGGATCGACCATCCGCCGAAGGCCGTGAGTTCGCGGAAGAAGCCATCCCAGGTCGGGAGCGTAGGGGCTGCAAGCGTGTCGAACCTGCCGGCGCGAATGTCTCGCACGGCCTCCGTCAGCTGCTCGGCAAACGAGTTTTCGGTACCTGCGCTTACGTAAGCCCAGGGTTCGCTGCCCAGAATATCGCTCACGCCGGAGTCCACATCGAGCACCACGGGCGAACCATGCCCCATGGCTTCGAGCGCCGGGATCCCGTAGCCCTGCCGCGCCGGCATGGCAAACAGGTGACTTTGTTCGAGGAGCCTCTCCAGAGTTGCGTCGCTCACGAAGCCGTGAAAGGTCACCAGGTCCGCTATCCCCAGAGATTCCGCCATGGCCTTTAATGCCGGGAGATACGAACCTTTTCCCGCTACATCGACGTGCACGGTAGAGGCAGCGCTCGCCCCCGCTACGGCATCGCGGATGCGCGCTGCCGCCGTGAGAATCCATTCGATACGCTTGCTGCGCTCCACGCGGCACACGGAAAGCACATGCACTGGACCCTTGACCGGGAATTTGCGGCGAAATGTTTCAGAGACCGGCCGGGTTCCAATGCGGTGAACGGCCGCTGTCACACCCCAGGTTCGCTGAAACTCCTGGACCTGGTAGTTCGCGTCGGTAGAGATGCCCGAGGCCCGCCGCAGTCCGCGCGCTTCGGCCCGCTTCGACAACATCGTCTTCACAGTCCGTTTTTCCGGAAACTCGCTCAGGAGCGAGGGAGTATCCGCGATGCGCAGCGTGTACCGAGGGAGCCCGGAGTAGGCGGCGTAGCGCGCAGTCTGCAGGCTTACCAGGATCGGTGGAGGAGTTCCGCTTTCGAGTGACTGCGCCCATCGCCGGAAAGCAAGCGCCTTGGTGAGCAGGGAGCCACCACCCGGCAGGATCTGCCGGACATCCACCTGGCCGTATGGGGTGAAATCAAGATCCGACTGGAAGGAGACTACCTCGAAGTCAACGCCGCGGCTTCGCATCCAGGCTGCCATCTCGACGAAGATCCGTTCATAGCCCCCGAACTCGTGCATCTCTGGGATAAACAGCCGAAACTTCGCACGCTCACCAACGTTCACCCAACACTCCGTTCGTTCCTTGGGATCAGGGATCGACCGGCTGAGACGCCGGCCACTCTGCGTTAGTGTGCCTGAAAACAGGCCGGGTGTTTTGCTGCCAGGCGGCTTTTCACTGGACAGCTCGGGCCCGAAGCTACTGCGGGGCGCTGCCGGCCGCCGCCGGCGGGGTACCTGGCGGTGCCGGTGCTGGTGCCTGAGTCTGCAGATTCACAGGCATCGTCTTGCCGTGCTCCGGGTCATAGTCATGTTTCACCATCCAGCTCTTAAATTGCGCAGCCGGCTCCGAACCCATCCTGCCATCATGCGAGTAGTAGGCGAAATCCTTCACGTCGGTTTTCAGATCGCAGGTGAAGTAGCTGCCCGTCTTTCCGAAGACCGGCAGCAGCACCGTCAGCTCACGCCCAGCTTTCTTCCATTTCGCCGGATACGTCTCATACCCGAACGAACCCCTTAGCTTGTCTGAGCAGTCGAAGCTGAAGTCTACCCCTCGCGGCTCACCATTCTCGAACAGATTCGCCCGGCCATCGCCTTTCGCTTCGTCTTCAACCCGGTTGTGGTAGAAGGTCGTTTCGCTGCGGCCATAGATGTGTATGCGGAGTGGATAGTCGTTCGGGTTCTTGCTCTCCGCGCTGAGTGCAGTGGCGGAAAAGAGCAGGCAGGCGCAGATGAGTCTGGAAACCTGTCGCATAGGCCGATTCCTCACGCAAGATTACGGAACAGCCCTGGTCGAAGACGCAAGGAAGAGCCACTTTTCTGACCCATTCGGGGAGAAATCAGGCTGCCTTCTGATCCGACTTTTTTCGAGCGGCGGTCTTCGTTGAGGTCTTGCTCGCAGCGGCCTTGGTAGGGGTTTTCCGAGCCGTCTTCTTAGCTGCGCGCCCGGCCGTGTTCTTCTTCGCGGTAGCTTTTGTAGAGGTCGTCTTCTTTGCGGCACTTTTCTTTGTGGCGAACTTTTTCGCAGCCGTCTTTTTCGCGGCCGTTTTGCTCACGCTCCTCCGCTCGCTGGCGTTTGGACTTTTGGCTTTTGCCTGCTTCGCCCGTTCGCCGCCTTTGGCAACCTGCTCCTTACGCGAGCGCTCCCGGTCCGGAGTCTTGCCGTTGTTCTTTGACGCTGCCTTGGGCCGGCAGCTGCCCTGCTCGTGCTCACCCTTGCCCGGAACCGGTTCAAACCCTGGCCAGCACCGGGAGTCTTTCTTGTCGCCCTTTCCGCCATCAGGAACACCTTTCAAAATGCAGCTTCTGCTGTGACTGACGCGTAAGAGGTACCGAAGACGTTGTGTAGTTGTTTGGTGACATAGCGCAGGTCTCTACGGCGCGAAAAAGCGCGTGTTCAGGACGCCTGAGGCGGCTCGCACTCACCTCTTCGGGATACGCTTGGACCGCGGGGGCGAGGAGCTTCGCGTGCGCGGGAGGCCGGCCCTTACTTGGGACGCGGACCCGGACGTTTTTTCCGCACGAACCTGTTTCGCCGGCAGGAGCTGTGCGGAAGCGGCTCCGGCAACTCGCGGCGCCCTTGGGGCGACTTCGCTCCTTGCAGCTTCCTGCAGCGCCGCCTTCTTCGCGGGCCTGCGCCGGGTAGCTCGCTGCAGCAGCAGCACCTCGCGCTCGTCCAGCTCACGCATCTCGCCCGGCGGCATGTTCAGGATCAGCGGCCCGAAGCCGACACGCCGGATCTTTTCAACATGATGGCCGACTTCCTCAAACATCTTTCGCAGCTCGCGATTTCGGCCTTCAATCAGCACCATCTCGTACCAGGGGTTCTCCGCGTCCTTGAGAAGCTTGATCTCCGCCGGCGCGGTACGTACTCGCCCTTCGCGCGCACCGTAGCGGCCCTTTTCGATCATGACGCCCGTGCGCAGCTGCTCAATCGCCTCTTCCGGCGGTCTCCCGCTCACCTTCACCAGATATGTTTTTTCGATCTGCGTGGAGGCCTTGGTAAGCAGGTTTGCGAGCTCACCGTCGTTGGTCATCAGCAGCAGACCCTCTGACAGATAATCGAGTCGTCCGACCGGGTACACGCGGCCCAGATTCTTGACCCGTTCGAAGAACTGCATCACGGTCGGACGACCCTCCGGATCAGAGACTGTCGTAACGTAACCCCGCGGCTTGTTGAGCATGTAATAGCGGTGACGCTCTGCACCCTGCAGCAGCTTGCCATTGACCCGGATGTGGTCGCGTTCGAGATCGGCCTTGGTGCCAAGCTCGGTGACCAGCTTGCCGTTGACCTGCACGAGCCCCTGCTGGATCATCTCCTCGGCCTTGCGCCGGGAGGTGACGCCTGCGGCAGCGATGATCTTCTGGAGCCGTTCTTCCGCCATTTACTTCCCTTCGCTTTCTGCCATGTTTGTCGAGCTGTCGGCGAACCCGCTGCTGGCTTGAGGATCCGCCTCGGGCTCCTCACTCATGCTCTCGAGCTCACCAGCCATCTTCTCGAACTCCTCCATGGAAGGCAGCTCCGCGATGTCTTTCAGGCCAAAGCGAAGGAGAAACTCGCGCGTGGTTTTGTAGAGAATCGGACGCCCGACCACCTGCTTGCGGCCGGCTGTCGTCACCAGCTTGCGGGTGATGAGCGACCCGAGCACGCCGCCCGAGTCGACTCCGCGAATCTCAGCGATCTCGGGTGCTGTCACGGGTTGTTTGTAGGCGATCACGGCAAGTGTTTCAAGCGCCTGCAAGGTCAGCTTCATCGGTGGCTTGAGGCTTTTCGCAAACGCCCGCACGGCATCGTGATACTCCGGCCGCGTAGCGACCTGGTAGCCTCCGGCGATCTCGCGCAGTTCCATGCCGCGCTCAACCGCGTCGTAGTCAGCGACCAGCTCGCGCAGGATAGCGGCGATGCGGTCGCGTGCAGCCCTGTCGCGGAGACGTGCAGCACGCTTGTCCGCGTCCGGGTCGCCGAAGAGAACGGGCTCGCCGTACGCGAGGTATGGCTCGCTTTGCTCCGAAACAGAGTGGGTTGCGGAGGCTTGCTGCCCGATCAGAGGCGCTGCTGCCGCAACAGGCTCCTGAGCCGCCTGAGATGTGTCGGCTGATACGCGTGAAGATCCGGCTTCCGTCGAGTCTTCCGCTGTTTGCGGCATTGCGGGCTCGTTCTCGTTGCCCGCTGTCTCGCCGGCAAGACTCGGTATTTCAGCGCCCGGCCCACTCATCACGCCGCTCAGCTCGCCGGCAGCAAGTTCGGCGAGCGCCTCTTCGCCGAACAACGCGGCCAGCTGCGCCAGCGTCACCGGCTCCTCAGCCGCGTAAATGACTGCTTCTATCTTGCCCCGCACACCCATGCGCCGCCCAGATCACGATATGGATCGCCGCAAATGGGAAGCGGCGCTCCGGACTATCGTACCCAAGTATGTGCCTGGGCTACGAAGCCGAAGCGCCGCCGGCCTGTGCTGACTCATTGCGCTAGTGCAGGAATAGCCGGAACGCCCAGAACAGTATGCCGGCCAACAATGCAGCAGCCGGCAGGGTCACGACCCACGCAAGGGCGATGTTGCGGATCGTCGCCATCTGCAGCCCGCTGCCGTTTGCCGCCATGGTGCCGGCGACAGCAGAGGAGAGGACGTGTGTTGTTGAGACCGGCAGCGAATACTGGTCGGCCAGGATGATGGTAGTGGCAGCGATCAGCTCAGCCGAGGCGCCCTGGCCATAGGTCAGGTGGGTCTTGCCGATCTTCTCGCCGACCGTGATGACGATGCGCTTCCAGCCCACCATAGTGCCGAGCCCGAGCGCCAGCGCAACCGCAACCTTCACCCAGGTCGGGATGAATTTGGTGCTCTTATCGAGCTGCGACTTGTAATTGGCCAGAATCGGCTTTTCCTGCGCGGAAAAGACCTGCGTTTTGTCCTTGAACGCGACCCGGAGCGCTTCTCCTTGCAGGTACATGTCGTTGCGGACGTTGCGCTGCTGCGAAGGAGGCACATTCGCCAGCGACTTGTAGGAGAGCAGCTCCTGCTCGATCTGGCCCGACATCTGTTCCAAGCCAACCATGGTCGCGGGCGTGAACTTCTTGTCGCGTATGTAATCCAGAAGGGCGGTGCGATCCGACTCCTGCAGCTGCGAGAGAGCCGCCGTACCGGGCAACGCGGGCGCTGCCTCAGTAGTCGGGGGCTGCGGCGTGGCGCCAGCCGGCACGTGTGCGGCGAATACTCGCTGCGCCTGCTCGCTGATGGCCGAGAAGGTCTGCACCTGGCTGTAGCCCATCGCATGGTTCAGCGCATAGGCGGTCGGGACGGTGCCGATGAGGATGAGCATGATGAGGCCCATGCCCTTTTGGCCGTCGTTTGAACCGTGGCCGAAGGAGACGCCCGTGCAGGTAAGGATCAGCAGGCAGCGGATCCAGAACGGCGGGGGTTGGTCGCCCTCAGGCGCTTTGTAGAGGGCGGGCTGCTTGATGAGCGCCTTAAGCAGCAGAAGGAGCAGGAACGCGCCGCCGAAGCCAACCAGCGGCGAGAAGATGAGTGCCTTGAAGACGCCGAGCGCAGTGGACCAGTCGACGCCGCTGGTGCCGCTCTTGCCCTGGATGAGCTGGTTCGTGATGCCGACGCCGAGGATGGAGCCGATAAGCGAGTGCGAGCTGGAAACCGGCAGGCCCAGGAACCAGGTACCCAGGTTCCAGATGATGGCCGCCAGCAGAAGCGAAAAGATCATCGCAAAGCCAGCGCCGGATCCGACCCGGAGAATGAGCTCTACGGGCAGCAGTGAAACGATTGTGTAGGCGACGCCGCCTGAGGAGGTAAGGACGCCGATGAGGTTCCACATGCCGGAGTAGACGACAGCGATATGCGGCTCAAGCGTGTGGGTGTAGATGACGGTCGCGACGGCGTTGGCGGTGTCGTGGAAACCGTTGACAAACTCGAATCCAAGCGCGATGAGAAGTGCCACGCCTAGGAGCACATACGGCCAGATGGTCGGCTGCGGCGATCGCGCCAGATCGTGGATGATCTGCCCGGCTGCGTACCCCATGCCGCCGAGCAGCACGAGTAAGAACACCACCATCCCGACTTTGCCGGGGCCCTGATCCATTTTGCTGCTGAGCAGGGCGCGTGGATCAGGGGCGGAGGGGCCGCCGGTTTGCTGCGGGGAAAGCGGAACAGTCGTCTGGCTCATAGAACCTCGATGGATGTATCAGCGACACTACCAATCGAGAAAGCGGCTTGCATCAACGAAGCGCACGCCCGAGATGAATATTGAGTGAATGCTCCGCGGTAGGCTTACCTGGGAGCGACCCTGCTACTTCTAGTCGTCTTCAGGCAGAGCCGCCTGCTTTTCCATCAGTGACTCGAAGCCGGCGTGTTTCTTGATGAACACTTCGGCAAAGTTCGCGTCCTGACGCAGCAGGACTGCCTGCAGCCGCACCATCTCGAGCAGCGCCAGAAACATGGAGATGACGGCGCGCTCGGATCGGGTGCCGGCGAGCAGGCGCGAGAGCGCAACGGGCTTGTCTTCCATCAGCAAGCGTCGGCGCACGTAATCGATCATCTGCGCGACAGTGACGGCGTCCTCGTCGACGTCCAGCACGGGCCGGGTGCGCAGCCGATCGAGCACGTCGCGGAAAACGCGCACCAGGTCGGGTACGTCGGCGGCGATCTCCCCAGCCAAGTCCTCCAGGCGCGTTTGCTCGGTCAGAAAGCTGTTGCGCTGAGGCCGAGTCCAGGTTGCGGCTTCAATCTGTTGCTTCTGCAGCAGCATCTCGGCGGCGCGTTTGAAGCGCTCATGCTCCAGCAGGCGCTCGACGAGCTCCCGCCGCGGGTCTTCGGCTGCTTCGCCTGCTTCTTCCGCCGAAGCACGCGGCAGCAGCATCCGGCTCTTGATGTGGATCAGCAGCGATGCGGTGTAGATAAACTCACCCGCGTTATCGACCTCGGAGGCCTGCATGCCCTCGACGTAGAGAAGGAACTGCGCCGTGATGCGGGCGATCGGGATGTCGCGAATGTCGATGTCCTGTTTGCGGATGAGGTCAAGCAGGAGATCGAGCGGGCCGTCGTAGACCTGGCCGACCGTGACCGAGAAGGGGAACAGATGCTCGGCGGCTGCGCCGGGGCGGGGTTTGGTCCGGGACGGTGCGGTCGGGGCAGCTGGGAGGCTTTGCTTTGCAGGAACCGGCATGGCAGCAGAGGCCCGGCTTTTCACAAAGGAAGGTGCAGAGCTGCCTCCATCCGCAAACTGACTGCCCTCAGGGTCATCCTGAGCGGAGCGGAGCGCCTCCGGCGTCGGCCTTTGCTCAAGGTGACTTGTCTGTGAGGGTGTTGCGGACGCGGCAGAGGACGCGGGCTTCTCCGGCGCGGGACGAAGCTCTACCTCGTTGCTCAACCGGCCAGCCCCATCGCCTGACGCACCTGCACCATCGTCCGCTCGGCCGCATCGGCGGCGCAGACATTGCCGGCGGCCAGGATCTCCGTCACCAGCTCCGGACGCGACTGGTAGTGCGCGCGCCGCTCCTGGATGGGGGCAAGCGCCTCGACAAGAGCATCCGCCAGCCAGGTCTTGCACTCGACGCAGCCGATGCCGGCGGTCGTGCAGCCGCCGTACACCCTGGCGAGCGTCTCCTGCGAGGAGAAAACCTTGTGCAGATCGCCGACCGGGCACTTATCGGGGTCTCCTGGGTCGGAGCGCCGCACGCGGGCCGGGTCGGTGACCATGGGCTTGAGCTTGCGCCGAATCTCCGGCTCTGGGTCGGAGAGCAGGATGTAGTTGCCATAGCTCTTCGACATCTTGCGGCCATCGGTGCCGGGGAGCTTTGGGGTGGGGGTTAGCAGAGCTTGCGGCTCGACAAGCAGCTGCTGACCACTCCGAAAGTACTCTTCATAGGCGGCACTGTCTGGGAAGCTTCGTGACAAGCTACCAAGATCGATGAGATCGGCTATCTTCCCATACTTTTCATAGAGTTCATCTCGATTGCTTACTTCTACAGGAGGCAGAGATCTGGCGTCCTTCGGGTAAAAGAAATTAAAGCGCCGCGCTACTTCGCGCGTCAGCTCAACATGCGCAACCTGGTCCGCGCCGACCGGGACGTGCAGCGAACCACCGGGCGTGCCATACAGCAGAATGTCAGCAGACTGCAGCAGCGGATAGCCAAGAAAGCCATACATGTTCAGGTCCTTCTCGGTCAGCTGCTCCTGCTGGTCCTTGTAGGAGGGAACGCGCTCAAGCCAGCCCAGCGGCGTGATCATGGAAAGCGCAAGGTGCAGCTCGGCATGCTGGTGAACTTTGCTTTGCACAAAGATGGTGCACTGCTGTGGATCGAGACCGGCTGCCAGCCAGTCCATTGCCATGTCGCGGGTGTTCTGCGGGATCGCCCGCGGGTCGGCGTAGTCGGTTGTCAGTGCGTGCCAGTCAGCGATGAAGAAAAAGCACTCGTACTCATGCTGCAGCCGGATCCAGTTGTGTAGCGCGCCCATATAGTTGCCCAGGTGCAGCTTGCCGGTAGGGCGCATGCCGGAGAGCACGCGTCGCTGGCCGGTCGGGGCAGTATGCGAGGAGGGCTGGAGCGGGGCGGCGTCGGACACGGAACCTCAAAAAGGCTGGAGTAGAAGCCCTATTGTACGGGCGACGGGCTACGCTTCCCGGCGAGGTGTACCGGCCTAGACCGAAACCAGGATCCGGTTGACCAGCTCCAGAGTGGGCGCGACAAACAGGTTCACCAGGCGGCCGCCGAAGATGAACATGAGCAGCAGGCTGATGATGCCGAGTTGGTCGTAGATACGCAGCAAACCCGTTGGCAACAGGTGCCGGATCAGGTGCGAGCCGTCGAGCGGCGGCAGCGGCAGCAGATTGAAGAAGGCAAGAAAGAGATTGAGCGTCAGCGCCATGTAGAGCAGGATGACCGCCGGGAACAGGGCTGGCGCAGCGTCGATCATGCTTGGGTCGAAGCCGCCGTAGGCGAGTCCGCGTACCAGGCCCGCGGCCATCGGCGATGCTTTGGCAAGTACGATCAGCACGACGGTGCACACGGCAGAGATCAGCAGGTTGCTTGCCGGCCCTGCCAGGGTGGTGAGTACGTCACCCTGCACGAACTTTTTGAAGTTGCGCGTGTTGACCGGCGTCGGCCGGGCCCAGCCGATCAGGAAGCGTCCGCCGTAAGGGCCCAGGAAAAGCATTGCCAGCGGCAGCAGTACGGTGCCGACCGGGTCGATATGCTTGGCCGGATTGAGAGTGACCCGGCCCAGCATGCGTGCGGTCTGGTCGCCCAAGCGGGAGGCTGTCCAGGCATGCGCCGCTTCGTGGAGAGACAGCGAGAACAGGAGGAGCACAAACTCGAAGATTTTTAGAACGATTTCTTGCTGACTCATGTCTCATGCGGACCGACGCGCCAAGGCCAACGTTAGGATACCCCGTCAGCTACTCCGCCCTCGCGCGATCACTCGCTGCCGTGCTGCTCCTCTTTGCCTTCTTTCTCATCAGCAGCTCCGTCGGCGTCCTCAAAACGCTTCGCCTGGTCTTTTTTCTTGATCTCTTTTGCGGGGACACCGCCGACGATGGAGTGATCCTCAACCGGACGGGTTGCGACACCCATCGCGCCCACGGTCGCGTCTTCTCCGACACTTACCCCGGCCATGATGGCGGTGTGGTACGTCAGCCGCGCGTGGGGTCCGATCTCAGTTTTGCGGTTTTCGACGATCGAGCCGTCAACAGGATCGTGTGCGTGCGAGTAGATCGCAGCGAAATCCGAGACGGATGTGCCTTTCTTAAGGACGATCTCGCCACGGTCATCGAGGATGGCATAGCGGTGGATCACGCAGTCGTCCTCAATCGTCAGGTTGTACCCGAACGAGAACTCGACGCCATGGAAGATCTTCACGTTCTTGCCGATGTGCTTGAAAATGTACTTGCCGAGCATGGCGCGAAAACGGAAGCCAAGCCAGTGGTTGAGCGCGATCGGCGAGCGGTCGAACATCTGCCAGAAGTAAATAAGCGGCTTGCGCTCAGCGTATTTCTCCTCGTCGACATCGCCGTAGTACTCCGGCTCGAGCGTGATGTTCTTCGGGTCGAGCGAGAGTTGAAGCACATTGAACGGCAACTCACTATTGAGGTTGAAGTTTAACCGGCCGCCTTTGGGGCTGCCGAGCAGGAGCTGGTGCAGGTTGTCGAGCACCAGCTCCTGACGCAGCGCCGGCCGGGTGTGCTTGCCGATCTCGCGATCCAAAAAAGCGAGCCATCGTTCGTACACTTCCTTTGCTTCGCGCGGCGGCTCCAGCTCGCGATAGCCATATCGGGGCATTCTGTCGGTCGTCTCCTGTCCGGGTATTCCAGCAGGTTGAGATGCGCTGGTCGTGAGGAGGTCGCAAACGCCTGCCTGCGGCTCCTCAGGATGACGCAATTACACCTTGCGGGAGGACGCATTCGGGCGAAAGGCGCGCAGCCGCTCCAGAACCCGCATCGCATCACCACTCTTTACAGCGGCGCCGGCCCGTGCAAGCCCTTCTTCGATCGTCGCCGCGAGCCCGCTCACCAGCAGCGCAGCCGCGGCGTTCAAAAGCACAACATCGCGGCGTGCGCTTCTATCCTGGCCGAGCAGCACAGCCTCGAGGATCGCCGCACTCTCCTGCGCAGTCGCGCCGCCGCGCAGCGCCTCGACCGGGGCGCGTTGCAGGCCGACCGAGGCCGGCTCAAGCAGGCCGCCCTTCATGCGATCGTTCTGCACCGACATGTAAGCACTGGCCCCGGTCACTGTCAGCTCGTCGAGCCCGTGCGCTGCACCTTCAACGCGGCCGTGCACCACCCAGGCGTGCCGCACGCCGAGCAGCCGGAGTGCCTCGGCGACGACCGGCATCCGGTTTTCCGCATAGACCCCGATCACCTGTGCTGCCGCACCCGCCGGGTTGGCCAATGGGCCGGCGAGGTTGAAGATGGTGCGAAACCGCATGGCGCGGCGCACCGGCGCAACGCGGCGCATGGCTGGGTGCAGACCGGTCGCGAGCATGAAGACGAAACCTGTCACGCGCAGGCACTCGGCCGCGTCAGCCGGGGCAAGCGCCACTGGAACCCCTAGCGCATCCAGCACATCGGCCGAACCGCAGCGCGAGGTCACGGCGCGGTTGCCGTGCTTCGCGACCATGGCTCCCGCGCCGGCCGCGACCAAGCCTGCGGCGGTCGAGATGTTGAGTGTGTCGAGGGCATCGCCGCCTGTGCCGCAGGTGTCAACCAGCCGGGCACGCTCATTTCCGGTAAGCGGGATGAGCGTGGCAGCCGCGCGTATAGCCTCCGCGAAACCGCAGAGCTCCTCTGCTGTTTCGCCGCGTTGGGCCATCGCGGCCAGCAGCGCCGCCAGGGGCAAGGCAAGCACGGCAGGAAGCTCATCCGACCTGTTGACGAGCGGGTCGGGTGCAATGCCAGCCCGCAGCCCGGTTGCACCCGGCGTGCTCCCGAGCAGCATCGCCAGCACGGCGGACGCCTCCACGCGGCTCAGGGTTCGCCCATCCTCCACAACACCCTTTACCAGCGCGCGAAACTCTTCTGCCTGCACTCGGCTATCGTAGCCGAGCCCAGCCGGCCCTCCGCATGCATCTGACGGCGAGGGAAGGGGTACCGATGCCGCTGGAGAGTGTGTTGCTGCTGAGCGAGCTGCCTGTTGGCAGCAAGAAAGCCGTCAAAATTGGAGAGGTCGAGATCCTGCTGATTCACGAGCCGGAAGGCTCGGTGTACGCGGTCGAGGCAAAGTGCCCGCATGCCGGCGCACCGCTCGAGAAAGGCGCGATCTGCAACGGGCGGCTTATTTGCCCATGGCATATGGGCACATTTCAGTTAAGTAATGACCTGGCCAGCGACCCGCCCGGAACAGTAATCGAGCCGCCGCCGCTGCGCTCGCTCCGCAACTACACCGTGCAGATTGAAGGCGAGAGCATCCTGGTCGATCCGGAGCCGCTGAATCAGCCGTCGCTGGCCAGCCACGGCCACCCCATCCCGGACGAGGCCGTCGAGGCGGAACATACGCGCGACCAGCACATCGTGACGGTCGGAGGGGGCGCCGCAGCCACTGCAGCGGTATGCACCCTGCGCCAGGGTGGCTTCGCCGGCCGCATCACCGTCATCGATCCGGTTGCTGTCGAGCCTGTTGACCGCACTGCCCTGAGCAAGATGGCGCTGGCCGGCAAGAAACCGCTCGACTCGCTCCCGCTCTGGTCAGCCGAGGAGCAGAAGGCTCTCGAGATGGAGAGGATTGCCACGCGCGTTGAGGCGCTCGACGGCGAGGCAGGCACGCTTCGCCTGAGTGACGGCAAGGAGCTCCACTTCGACGCAGCCTTGCTCGCGCCGGGCGGCAAGCCGCAGAAGCTCGGCATCCCCGGCGAGGAACTGCCGCACGTCCGTACCATCCGGCACACCGGAGATGTCGATGCGATTGCGAAGATTATCGGCGAGAAGCCGGAAGGCAAACCGGTCGTGTTGATCGGCGACAGCTTTATCGCTTTTGAGGCGGCCTCGGCGCTCACCGGACGCGGACTCAAGGCGACGCTCGTCTGCCGTTCGCCGCAGCCGTTCAGCAAGAAGTTCGGCGAAACGCCGGCACAGGCGATCGTGGGGTTGCACCAGTCGAAAGGGGTGACTCTGAAGCTTGGCGTGGAGGTCCGCGAAATCACTGCGGATGCAGTCACGCTGAAGAGCGGCAAGACTCTGCCAGCGGCGCTCGTAATCGTTGCGGTCGGCGTACGCCCGGCAACCGACTTTGAGCATGGACTACAGCTCGAAGAGGACGGCGGGGTGCCGGTAAGCGAAACGCTCAAAGCCGCGAGCAAGCTCTGGGTTGCGGGCGATATCGCTGCGGTGAACGGCACCCGCATTGAGCACTGGCGGCTTGCCGAGCAGCATGGCCGCACCGCGGCAACCGCCATGCTGCGCAAGCCGGGCGCGCATGCCACCCCGATCGATGAAAGCTTCCACGGCGTCCCGTTCTTCTGGACGGCGCACTTTGGCAAGCGCTTCGGCTACGTGGGCCATGCGGATAGCTGGGACGAGCTGCAGGTCGACGGATCGCTTGGGGGCAAAGACGGCGATGATGCGAGCGGACCGCAGTTCCTGGCCTACTACATGCAGGGCAATGCGGTGCGTGCGGTTTTCGGTTGCGGCAAGGATGCAGCCATGGCGATGCTGGCCGAGAGCATGCGCAAGACCCTCACGCTGGAGCAGGCACGGGCAGCAGCAGCCGCTGCATAAGCCTGCTCCCGGTTCCTATTACGCGGCCGGCGCAGCAGGCCCGAGTGCAAGTACGAGCCTGCTCGCCCGGGTGCAGCAGAACTCTACTTCGCGAGCGAGTAGGTCACATTGACCGTGGTCTGCACTTCGACCGGCTCCCCGTTCAAGAGGTAGGGCTTGTAGGTCCACTGCCGCACGGCATCGAGCGCGGACTGGCGCAGGTCCGCAGGTCCGGAAACGGCCTGGAGGTCGTCGACAGTACCTTCCTTGCTGATCACTGCGGCGAGCACGACTGTGCCCTGGATCCCGGCCTTCTTGGCTGCTTCCGGATACTTCGGTGCAACCTTCGAGAGGATGTTGCCGGCCATCACCGTGTTTGAGACGGCGATCTTCCGCGGAGCAGCCGTCTCCGGTGACCCCGCTTCGACCAGCCCAGCAGACCCATTTGGATGCATACGCAATGCGACGGCTGAAGCACAGGTCGCTACTCCACTTAAAGCGCAAGCGCCGGCAACCACTATCAGCCGAACGCCGCGCATCTTCCCAGCTTTCTCAGACAGCTTCATAAGTCTCCTTTCGAGCGTGTTGGCATCGAGCAAGCCGATGGCGTGAGGGGCAGTGGTGGGCGTTTGCTCGACCAGCAGCGACGCCAGCCGCAGGAGCGAACGCGCGTAGGGACGCCGTCCACTCAGTTCAGCCGCCATCTGGTCGCAAACCATCTCGCGGCTTTCGTTCATCTGCCTCCGTGTGAGCCAGCACAGCGGGTGATAGCTGACCGGCAGCAGAAGCAGCTCATAGAAGAGGTTCTTTGCGAAGTCGTTCCGGCGCATATGTGCAAACTCATGCGCGAGCACTGCGGGCAGGTCAGGTGAATCGGCGTCGAAGCCTTCTGGCAGCAGGACCATCTTGTGCCGGATGCCAACCGTGACCGGTCCGAAAACCCGAGAGGACCTGCCAGCGGCAGCATCCCGGATATCGAAATAGCGAGAGCAGCGAGCCCAGGCCCGGGCAGACTCGCCGGTCAGGCGAAGGACTTTCGCCTCGTGGCGCATTCTGATGAGACTGCAACCCCTCCAGAGGAAACGCGCGGCGAAGTAGACGCAGACCGTGCTGTAGCCCAAAGCGATTACCGGGGAAAGCTGCGCCGGCAGGCGCAGGGAGTGCAGGACGATGCCCGGACCCACCATGACCGTGACCTGTGCCTGCCCACCTGCGCCGTGCAACCAGCCGGCAGGCAGCCGCAACTGCTCCCACGGCAGGAGACAGCAGGCCGGCAGCAGACTCTCGAGCAGCCCGGCGCTCACCCACACGCGATGCTCTGCGGCAACGCCCGCTGGACGAAGTGCTCGCGCTGCGAGCCACGCGACGGAGAAAAGGAGCGGAAGCTGCCAAACGGAGTTTAGGAGGTACGAGAGCAGGAAGTGCTCGGAACTTCTCATAAGTTCTTCTCCTCGCGGTCGAAACGCTCGCTCAGCTCCGCCAGCCGTTTTGCATCAATCTGCCGACTCTTCAACAGGCTCATCACAAGTGCCTCCGAGGAGCCCCCGAACATGCGGTCGACCAGATCCCGCAGGCCCTGGCCCGATGCCTTGGCCTCGGTTACGACGGCGGCGTAGATATAAGCGCGGCCACGGAGCTCCCGTTTCAGCTTTCCTTTGCGCTCCAGGATGTTAAGCATGGTCTGGACAGTGGTATAGGCAAGAGGCGGGTCAAGCTGCTCCTGCACAGCACTGACGCTGCTGCTGCCGACGCGCCAGATCACCTGCATGATCCTGAGCTCCAGCTTGGTCAAGCCGGCTTCTTTCGCTTTCTTCACCGCCATTCCTCCTAGACAATTAGGACACTAGGCGCACAGCACGGCAGATGTCAACTAAGTTTTTAGGATTTAAAAAGAGCGTCGCGTTCGCAGAGCAGACAGGACCCTGATCGAAAAGCGTTCAAGCTGCTCACGCCACCCGTGGGCGTCGCTGGTCGATTTTTCGATTGGGAGGAGTCGCCTGACAAGGCTTCCGGGCCGCCTGTAAGATGGTCAAGTTCGCGCGGACGGGATGGCGGACACACCCATTTATGAAAATCCACGAGTACCAGGCCAAGACAATCCTGCGCGAGCACGGCGTACCCGTGCCGCAGGGCGAGGTAGCGAACACGCTGGAAGAAGCAGTCGATGTTGCGAAGCGGCTTATGCTGGGCGGGGCGACCGGCGTTGTCGTGAAGGCGCAGATCCACGCCGGCGGCCGGGGCAAAGGCGGTGGCGTCAAGGTGGCGCGCACGCTGGAGGAGGCCGAACAGTACGCTTCGCAGATCCTGGGCATGCAGTTGGTCACGCACCAGACTGGCCCGGTCGGGCAGAAGGTACAGCGTCTGCTGATTGAGGAAACTGCCGCAATCGACCGCGAGCTGTATCTCGGCATTGTGCTCGATCGGGCGCAGTCGCGGCTCGTGTTTATGGCTTCGCAGGCCGGCGGTATGGAGATCGAGGAGGTCGCGGCGAAAGACCCGGATGCGATCCACAAAGTCACGATCGACCCGGCAGTCGGCTTTCAGCCGTATCAGGCGAGGGAGCTGGCGTTCGCACTTGGACTCGATGCGTCGCTGCTGCAGCCTGCGGTGAAGTTCATGCGCGGGTTGTATGACGTCTTTCTTGCAACAGACGCTTCCCTGCTCGAGATCAACCCGTTCATTACGACTAGGCCGAGCTCGCCGGAAGCAAAGGATGCAAAGCTGCTGGCGCTCGACTGCAAGCTGACCTTCGACGACAATGCCATGTTCCGCCACAAGGAGCTGAAAGAGCTACGCGACCTGGCGGAGGAAGACCCGCTCGAGGTGGAGGCGTCGAAATACGCGCTCAACTACATCAAGCTCGACGGCAACATCGCCTGCATGGTCAACGGCGCGGGTCTTGCAATGGCGACGATGGATATCATCCAGTACGCTGGCGGCTCGCCCGCGAACTTCCTTGATGTAGGCGGTGGCGCGAACCAGCAGCAGATCGAGAACGCGTTTCAGATCCTGCTTTCGGACCCGAATGTGCGGGCTGTTTTCATCAACATCTTTGGAGGCATTTTGCGCGTCGACACGCTGGCTCAGGGTGTCGTGCAGGCAGCTCGCAATCTCGACGTGAAGATACCGATCGTGCTGCGGCTGGAAGGTACAAACGTCGAGGAAGGACGGCAGATCCTGGCCGATTCAGGCCTTGCGTTCCAGGTCGGGGAGACCATGCAGGATGCGGCCGAGAAGGTGGTCGCGGCGGCTGCACATGCTGGAGCCTGATGCCCGGCCAAGCAGCAGAAGGGCGATGGTGGCTGACGAGTTTTGCGTGCGCAAGCCTTACCTGGAGTGCCGGCGTGCTCGCACAATCGCCCGATAACCAGCTCTTTGAAGACAGTAACTGGGAGACCCCTTGCAAAACGACCCTTGCTGCGCCGCTCCCCCCGGAAGCGGCGGCCCTGCAGGAACGGGCGGCTCATGGCCAGTCGACAGCCAGGCCTTGCTGTGACGAGAACCACCTTTACTACGGCTTCGGCCGAGCGCCCGCGTACCAGCAGGCTTTGTTGTGCGCGTACCTGCACCGGACCGAGTCAAACCATCCGTTTCTGACCGGCTCTGGGACTCTCGCCATGCTCTATGCCAACGGCGATGCTGTTCCGCAGGATTACAGCCTGGCGATCCGCTTCGCTTGCGAGGCCGACCGGGAGGGCGGCCAGAACACGGAACAGCGGGTTGGCCGGCTTGAAGCCCCGCGCGATGGCAAGCTGCCCGCGAGAACTCGATTCGACGTTTGCGATGAGCAGATGAGTGGCGCAATGGATGCCTACTGCGAGGAACTGCAGCAGAGCTTTGCCGACGTCGGCCGGGCACGCAAGCTGGAAGCACTGGCAGCAAGGATGCCGGAGAAGGCGCGGGAACAACTATCAGCGCTGGAGGCAGCAGAAAGAGCGTTTGAGAAAGCGCGCAGCGCAGGTGAAGACACTGGCGGCGGCTCCGGCTCTGCCGGCTTCGAAGCGTTGGACCAGGGTCGGCTCCGCGAACAGCTTGTCATCAATTTGCATCGCTTTGCTGCAGGCGACCTCCCTGCGGCCAGTGCCGCAGACCGGGCACGCGCCGAGCAACAGTTGAAGGAAGCCTCCGCCACCGCGGAAAAGGCTGCGGAACCGCCGGATCGCCTAAACGGCGACCTCGGTGCGCCTGACCCGGACAAGGCTGGCCTTGCTCTCACGCAGCGAGCCTGGGAAGCGCTCTTCGCCGCCTGGATGCGCTTTATACCGCTTGGCTCCCCTTCACTCTCTTCCGACAGAGCCGCGACAGAACTGCTGCGACTGCGCATCCACCAATTAAAGGGCGTCGTTACATGAGAGAGACATTGCGGCACACCCAAGAGGAGCACGCTGAGGTGCACAGCAGGCAGAACTCGATGGAGATATTGCTCTTCGATACCTTCGGCACGACCGTGGACTGGCGAGGATCGCTCACGCGCTATTGTGCCGGACTCAGCCAGGAGCTTGGTCTGAAGGCTGACTGGGAGGCGCTTGCGACCGAGTGGCGTTCTCTTTACCAGCCAGCGATCGCACCGGTGCGCGATGGGAAACGCCTGTGGGCCGGCTTCGATGAACTGCATCGGGAGACACTTGACTCGCTGCTGCCGAAGTACGGCCTGAACACCTTGCGGGATGCCGACCGCGATCGCATGGTGCAGGGCTGGCGCCTGCTTTCCGGCTGGCCGGACACTGTCGGAGGTTTGCACACGCTCAAGGAGAGCTACATCCTTGGTGCGTTTTCTAACGGCACCACCCGGCAGCTGGTTGATATGGCCCGGCACGGCGGGCTGCCCTGGGACGTAATCTTGGGCGCCGACCAGTTCGGGATCTACAAACCTGCTCCGGCGATGTACTTGGGCGCGTTGCGGCTGCTGGAAGCGCCGGCTGAGGCAGTTCTGCTGGTAGCAGCGCACAATAACGATCTGCAGGCGGCAGCAAGCCACGGCATACGCACAGCTTTTATCTACCGGTCGACCGAGGACCCAGAGCCTACGGCCGACTACACCTACACAGCGCGGGACTTCAACGACCTAGCTGCGCAGCTCGCGCGCCGGCAGGTGGAGGATTGAGCACATGGCGGTATTGGTCGACAAGAACACACGGCTGATCGTGCAGGGCATTACCGGCAGGGAGGGCACCTTTCACGCCAAAGGTTGCGCCGAGTATGGCACCAAGGTTGTTGGAGGTGTGACACCGGGCAAAGGCGGCACCACGCACGAGGGCTGGCCGGTGTTCGATACGGTCGAGGAGGCAGTGCGTGAAACTGGCGCGAACGCGACAGTGATCTTCGTTCCGCCGCCGTTCGCCACCGATGCCATCCTGGAAGCAAACGCTGCCGAGCTGCCATTGATCATCTGCATCACCGAAGGAATTGCAACCAAAGACATGGTGGGAGTTTGGAGTGTGCTCCAGCACTCGCGCTCCGTGCTGATCGGCCCGAACTGTCCCGGTGTGATCTCGCCTGGTAAGGCAAAGATCGGCATCATGCCCGGGCGCATCCACAAGGAGGGCTCGGTCGGCATTGTCTCCCGCTCCGGGACACTGACCTATGAAGCGGTCTACCAGCTCACGCAGCGCAGCATCGGCCAGTCGACGGCGATCGGCATCGGCGGCGACCCGGTGATCGGCACGACCCATACTGACGCGCTCAAGCTGCTCAACGAGGATCCGGAGACCGAGGCGATCATTCTGATCGGTGAGATCGGCGGCACAGCCGAAGAGACCGCGGCGGCTTATGTGAAGGAGCATGTGCGGAAGCCGGTGGTGGGCTTCATCGCCGGGCAGACGGCGCCCCCCGGGCGACGCATGGGTCACGCTGGAGCCATCATCTCGGGCGGCCAGGGTACGGCGGCTGAGAAGATGTCGTCGTTGCGTGCAGCCGGCATCCATGTCGTTGAGTCACCCGCCGCCATTGGGGCCACGGTGGCTCAGGTAATCGGGCGCACCTGAGGAAAGACTAGCGCTGGTCTTGAAAGTTCGAGACCTGCGATTCCGCGGGACGCGAGAGCCACGCCTCTGTGCGTAACCGCTAGCTTCCCGCGTTCAGGCGTAGGTCGGCCCAAGAGGTGCGCGGGCACTGCCTCGAAACCAAGCGGGTTCTCATGCAGCCGCAGGAACTACGGAAGATCCTTAAGGCGCTCTCCTTCTCCCATAAGTGCTGGTATCACAAGCACGAGTGCAGGTGGCACAAGCGCCCTTCCTCTGCCTGCTTCATTGGCTCGCGGACTTACCCAACCTCTAACTTGGCCAAAAGTCTCCGGAAGAGTCGATCTCCGTCGGGGCGTTACCTGGGTAATTGCAGTATGGGAGACCAGAGCATCCGATAGCCATACTCGTGCGTGACGAACTTAAGGTGATGCCACCCTTTAGTACTTCAAATCGACTATGACGGGCTGAAAATCATTGCCCTTAGCTGCAGGACCTCAGAATAAGTCTTTTCGGTCACGTTACCTATTGTCTAGGCTGCCTTTAGCGCTGCAAGCGCGAGGAGAGCAGTCTCATGAAGATCGTCAAGCAGTTCGCCGTAGCACTTTCGGTTGTCGTCCTGTCCGCACCCGCCCTCGCTCACGCTGTGCCTGCTGCCGCCGGCCCCGGCACCGGCCGCAATACTTGGGGCGGCATCGCTGCTGTCCCCGGCGGCACCTCCAAGAATCCCTGGGGCGGTATCGCCTCTGTCCCCGGTGGCACCTCCAAGAATCCCTGGGGCGGTATCGCCTCTGTCCCCGGTGGCACCTCCA